>DATAPL010000032.1:0-391225 GCA_036265205.1 Terriglobales bacterium | reverse complement strand
GACGTACACCTTGGATGCATGACGGATGCGCTCGTGAGTGTAGCCTTCCTTCATGTTTCTCAGACCGTCATAGCTATTGTATTCGTCGGTAAATACGGTGCTCTTGGGAAGGACGTACTCTCGCACAGTCTTGAGCAGAGTCGCGCTCTTGGTGTCGGAGACTGCGACAGCCTTGACGCGCCCGTGGCGTTCGGCCATGCCAACAACAGCAGTCTTGACGGGTTCACCCTTGTCCCCGCGAAGCTGACGACCGCCGCCGCCTTTGCGATATCCGCCGTAATACATCTCATCGACTTCCACCGTCGATCCCTCCAGTTGCATGCCAGTCTCGGACAGCAGCGAGCGAATCTGGCGAAACATCCGCCATGCGGTTTTGTAGGTAACCCCAGTTTCCCGTTGAACCTGTTTCGCGGAGATCCCGCAGCGAGTCGATCCCATCAAGTACATCGCGTAGAACCACAAACGCAACGATGTGGTGCTCTTCTCAAAGACAGTTCCAGCCAAGGGATACATGTGGTGGCCGCATGAGTCGCAAGCGTATGCAGTGCGCCCTGAGACGCGATGATGCTTGCATACCTTCTTGCACTCAGGACATTCCGCCCGCCCACCGGGATAGCGCATTTCCATTACGCGCTCAAGGCAGGAATCATTGTCGGGGAATTCTTCGTTGAATTGTTCAACGGTGTACCGCAACTCTTTGGGGATGCTCTGTTTAGCTTTCATGGCGTCCTCTTACTCAGACATTATGCCATTTGTTCTACTTGTTGTCAAGGGATAATTACCAAAGAGCAAGTGCTTCGCCAAAGCTTCACCGGCGCGCACGGAAGGACAAAGCCTTGTGAATGCTACATTTTGGTTCAGCGTCCAGACCGTTGGTGCGGAACCCCGGGTCTGAAATGGGAGCGCTTGTCCCGCAACGGGTCACGTCGCGATGGGAGAGCCGCAGTGTAGCGGCGATCGCGCGGGCCGGTTGCCGATTCGAAGGAGGGAATCTCCACCGTTGCTTAGTAATGAGGTGGCGCGGCTGTTTTGCTCTGCGAGGATCGGGGCTCTGCGCTAGAGCGGGTAGGGGTCCTTCGACTGCGTGGCTGCTTCGCTCGGGATGACAGGGTGTTCGACGGGGCGATGTTGGTTCCTTTTGCGAGATGAGTCCCTGAGGGGATAGAGTCATATATATAGAGTCATATATATAAAGATGACGAGCGAAACAATGACTGCGGACAAAATCACTGCCGACGGGGCGCGCGGCACGGGTGCACTATGCGGGTGCTAGTGGTGGAAGACGAACCCCGGCTGGCGGAGAATGTGGCGCGCAGCCTGCGCGAGAGTGCGGGATACGCTGTGGATGTGGCGGGAGACGGGCAGGAAGGTTTGTTTCTGGCGGAGTCGAATGCTTACGACGTCATGCTGCTGGACCTGATGTTGCCTAAACTGGACGGCATGGAAGTGCTGCGGCGAATCCGCGAGTCCGGACAGCACACGCCGGTGCTGGTGATCACTGCGCGCGACGACAAGGAGTCGGTGGTTGCGCTGCTTAATGCCGGTGCCGACGACTATCTCACCAAGCCTTTCGATCTGGGCGAACTGCTGGCGCGCACCAAGGCCCTGATCCGGCGCGGCAAGGGGCAACCTTCTCCGGTGCTGGTGATCGGCGATCTGGAGCTGAACACGGTGAACCGCACGGTGCAGCGGGGGGGGCGGGCGATCACCCTGACGGCGATGGAGTACCGGGTGCTTGAGTATCTGGCCCACCGTCCGCGCGCCGTGGTTTCGAAGACCGAACTGCTGGAGCACTTGTACGATTACAACTGGGAGAAATTCAGCAACGTGATTGAAGTGTATATTTCCGGCCTGCGGCGCAAGCTGAACGAAGGCTCGTCGCGGCAGCTGATCCGCACCTTGCGCGGGCAGGGTTACATGCTGCAAGAATAAGTATGCGGCGCGATTCCATTCAACGGCGGCTCATCGCCACGGTGGTGCTCTCGCAGGCGATTCTGACTGCGGGTCTGCTGATCACAGGAGTGCTGGTCACTTACTGGCGTTTGCTGTCTTCGCTCGATGCCGGGATGGAGGCGCGCACCATGAGCGTGGCGGCGCTGGTGCGTTATACCGAAGATGCCAGCGGAAATGTTTATTTTGACAACAGCCTGCTTCCCGAATCGATCGACCCGAATCATCCCGACCAGTTTATGGTGTGGGCCGACCGGACGGGCTTGCTGACTCATTCGGAAGACTGGCCCGACGGCTTGCAGTTCGAGCCAGGCCCCAATCAACATTGGAATTTCACCTTCGCGGGGGTGCCCTATCACGCCTCGCGGGTGCAGCACTTGCCGATCCTGGATCGTGAGGAAGGCAAGGCGTTTCAGCCCCAAACCCTGACCATTGTCTACGCTTCTCCGACCATACGAATACGCCAGCAGGTTAAAGCTGCTGGCGCATTTATTGCGCTGGTGAGCGTGCTGCTGCTAGGAGCGACGGGATGGCTGGCGTTGTGGGGGATACGGCGGGGGCTTTCGCCGTTGCAGGCCTTAGCCGAACAGGCGGCGCGCGTATCCGCAAAAAGCTGGCAGCTGCAGCCGCCCAAAGAAGCGGAAGAGATCGAAGAACTGCGTCCGCTGACCGAGTCGATGACTCAGATGCTGGCGCGGCTGCAAAATTCCTTCGTGCAGCAACGGGAGTTTTTAGGCAACGCCGCGCATGAATTGAAGACTCCGGTGGCGGTGCTGAAGACCACCTTGCAATCACTGCTGCAGCGTTCGCGGAGCTCGGAAGAATATCGCGCCGGACTGCAGGCCGCGCTGCAGGATCTGGATCGCCTGGAACAACTTCTGCAATGGATGCTGCGACTGGCCCGGGCCGAGCAGTGGGCGCAGGATGGGAGGCGGCGCGAGTTTGAACGGATCGACATCAACGCTACTTGCGAGGAAGCGGTGGAGAGGATCCGCAGTCTGGCCGAGTCGCGCCATACCGCCATTCAACTTGCGACCGATGGACCGGTTCCCTTCCGCGCCGATCCGGAAGACTTGCAACTGGTGTGGACGAACCTGCTGGAAAATGCGGTGCGTTACAGCCCCGAGGGCGGCTCGGTTGAGGTCGAAGTGGCGCACGATGAGCATGGCGCGAAGGTCATTTTTCAGGATCGCGGTGCGGGTATTTCGGCTGCCGATCTGCCTCACATCTTCGACCGCTTCTATCGCGGAGATCCGTCTCGCACCCGCGCGACCGGGGGATTTGGCCTGGGCCTGGCAATTGCAAAGGCACTGGTGGAGGCCTACGGCGGAAGTATCACAGCAGAAAGTGCCCCAGGTAAAGGAACGCGCATGACGGTAGAGCTTCCGGTGGGGCGCGAAAAAGAACCCAAGGGTTAGTACCTCGGTGTACTTCGTGGTTGAATCATCTGGATATTACCCGGCTTTCGATCACCCGGCCCCACATGGACAAGCGCTGCTTCAGCTTCTCTTAATATAGACACGGCTAGTATCTGCAATCCGCCCACCGGGCAGCATGGTGAAATCTATGTCTGATCATCTGTGCAGGCGCAGTCTCGGCAAAATGATTTTGTTGATGGTCGCCCCCTTGAGCCTGATCTCAACCGCGTCCGCTCAAATTGCTCCCAGCCCAGCCGATGCCAGCGGCGGCCAGGCCGGGAGTTCTGCTCCGTTGACCTTGACCTTGCAGGATGCACTGGCGCGGGCGCGGAAAAACAGTCCGGAATATCGCGCCGCATTAATGGAGCACGGTTTGGCCAAAGAGGATCAAGTGCAAGGGCGCGCTGCCCTGTTGCCGGGCGTGAACTACAATGCGGGGTTTCTCTACACAGAGGGTAATGGCACAGCTACCGGGCGATACATCGGTGCCAACGGGGTGCACGAGTACATCAGCCAAGGCAATATTCATCAGGATATTTCGCTGCAGGGAATCGCCGACTACCGGCGCACCCGCGCCGCCGAGATAGTGGCTCGGGCCCGCTCGGAGATTGCGGCCCGCGGCCTGGTGGTGACCGTGGTGCAGTCTTACTATCAATTTCTGGTCGCGCAGCGGAAGTATGCCACAGCGCAGAAGGCCGCGGATCAGGGCCGGCACTTTCTGGATATCAGTCAAAAACTCGAACAGGGTGGAGAGGTGGCGCACTCGGATGTGATCAAGGCGCAGATTCTTTCCCAGCAGCAACAGCGCGACCTGCAGGAATCGGAACTGGAGATGGAGCGCAGCCGGCTGGAACTGGCGGTGCTGCTCTTCCCCGACTTCAACGAGAATTTCGCCGTAGTCGACGACCTGCAAACTCCGGAGCCATTGCCCGGATTGGCGGAGACGCAGGCCGCAGCCGCGCGGCAAAATCCCGAGCTGCGGGCTGCGATGGGCGCATTGCAAGTGGCCAGACAGGAAGTTGCAGGCGCGTGGTCCGGGTTCCTGCCTGCGCTCAAGCTTGATTATTTTTATGGCATCGACGCCAACCGCTTCGCCGCCAACCAGTTTGATCCGGCATCGAAGCTGCCCGTTCGCAATCTCGGTTATGCTGCCACGGCAACCCTGCAGTTGCCGGTATGGAACTGGGGAGCCAATCGCAGCAAATTGAAGCAAGCGGATTTGCGCCAGGAGCAGGCGCGAGTGGAATTGACTTTCGCCCAGCGCCAGCTGCTGGCAAAATTGCACGGGCTGTACGCCGAGGCACAGACTGCCCGCCTGGAACTGGATTCCCTGCGCCAGTCGGCGGAGCTGGCAGCCGAGAGCCTGCGGCTGACTGCGTTGCGATACCAGGCAGGAGAAGCCACCGTGCTGGAAGTTGTGGACGCACAAAATACCGCCACCCTGACCAGTAACGGTTTCGACGACGGCCAATCCAGGTATCGTGTAGCGCTGGCGAATCTGCAGACGCTCACGGGAAATTTCTGAGCATGAAAAGCGCACGGGTGCCGCTTTTGCCGGAGGGAGGGCCGTCGCGGAGGCGATCGAGAAAGCAGCAGATGGCTTTCGCGATTCTACTGAGCAGCGCTTCGCTGCTCGGCCTCTCGGGATGCAGCCGGAATTCTGGTGAGAAAGAACCAGCCGTCCCCGTGCAAGTGGCTACCGTCGAAAAAAAGACGATGCAGCTTACGGTGACCGCCGAAGCGGTGCTTTTCCCCATGGACCAGGCGGCGATTACGCCGAAGATCAGCGCGCCGGTGAAAACTTTCTACATTCAGCGCGGCAGCCGGGTACACAAAGGGCAGTTGCTGGCCGTGCTCGAGAACCGTGATCTCTCCGCTGCGGCCCAGGAGAACAAGGGGACCTATGACCAGGCGCAGGCGGCCTACGCCACGACCACCGCGTCAGAACTGCCGCAGGAGGTTCAAAAAGCTCAACTCGACACCCAGGCCGCCAAGGAACTGCTGGCCGCGCAGCAGAAGATTTACAGCAGCCGCGAGGATCTCTTCAAGCAAGGCGCAATGCCACGCAAAGAACTTGACCAGGCAGGAGTGGACCTTACCAACGCAAGAAATCAGTATGAGATCGCCCAGAAGCATCTCGATGCCCTGCTGGCGGTGGGAAAACAGCAACAACTGAAATCGGCCGCAGGCCAGCTGGAATCGGCTCATGGGAAATATCTTGGGGCAACGGCGCAGTTGAGTTATTCGGAGATCCGCAGCCCCATCGACGGAGTAGTGACGGAGCGTCCGCTTTATCCGGGAGAGATGGCTGCGGCGGGCGCAACCCTTCTTACGGTGATGAATATTTCGCAAGTCATCGCCAAAGCTCATATTCCCCAACCCGAAGCCGCTTTGCTCAAGGTGGGCGATGCCGCCTCGATTACGGTGCCAGGCGAAGCCAATCCATTTGCGGGAAAGATTACTGTGGTCAGCCCGGCGCTCGATGCAAACAGCACCACTGTCGAAATCTGGGTACAAGCGAAAAATCCGGACGGGCGTCTAAAGCCCGGAACCAGTGTGCAACTTGCGATGCTGGCACGAACCATTCCTGACGCCCTGGTAATTCCGGCAGCAGGGCTGCTGACGGGGCAGGACGGGACGACCTCGGTGATGCAGGTCGGCGCGGACAGTCACGCCCACCAGAAAGAAATAAAGGTGGGAATCCGCCAGGGCGACCAAGTCCAGGTCACGGAAGGCTTACAAGCCGGCGATCGCATCGTTGCAGCCGGCGCCTACGGCCTGCCCGACAATACCAAGGTCGAGGCGCAAAGCCCCAATGGAAACTAGCCGCGCGCCAGAGTCCACGACTGAGCCACAATCAGCGTATTGGTTTGCGCGCCATTCCAAGTCAACCGTCTTCCTTATATTGACGCTGGCGCTGCTGGGCGGTTATCTGGCTTTCACTATCCCGGTGTCAGTATTTCCCAACACCAACTTTCCCCGAATCCTGATCGCGGTGGATAACGGCGTCATGCCCACCGATCAGATGATGGTGACCATCACGCGGCGCCTCGAGGAAGGGGTCAACAGCGTTCCCGGATTGCTGGAAGTGCGGTCGGTCACCAGCCGCGGTTCAGCCGAGATCGATCTGTTCTTCGACTGGACCGTGGACATGTTTCAGACCCTGCAATACGTGAATGCGGCCATTTCACGAGTTCAGCCGGACCTGCCGCCAACCGCGACGGTGGTGGCGAACCGCATGACTTTCGCCAGCTTTCCCATCATCGGATACAGCCTGACCTCGGACACGGTTCCACAGACGCAACTCTGGGAGATGACAACTTATGACATCAAGCCACGGCTGAACCGGCTGGATGGAGTCTCCACCGTGCTCGTGCAAGGCGGGCAGGAACCCGAGTTCCATATCACGCCTGATGCGGCCAAACTGCTGGCGGCGAATGTCACCGTTACCGACATTCTGGATGCGGTGCGGCGCACCAACCTGATCGATTCGCCGGGGCTTTTTGAGCGCAATCACCAGCTGGTGCTGGGGCTGGTTAGCGCCCAGGTGCGTACGCCAAAAGAGATTTCCGCCATCGTGGTCAAGAACACCGCGGCCGGGATTCCCGTTCGAATCGGCGACGTGGCGGCGGTGGCTCCGGGAGTGAAGCCGGTCTACACAATCGTGACTGCGAACGGCAAACCCGCGGTTTTGCTCAACATTAACCGTCAACCGGACAGCAATACGGTTCAAGTGGCGGAGGAAGTACATGACCGGGTGGAAGAGATTCGTCGCAGCCTGCCACCCGGCGTGGAAATACGACCCTTCTACGATCAGTCGATTATTGTCACCGATTCCATCAAGAGTGTGCGCGACGCCATTCTGCTCGGGCTAATTCTGGCTTCCATCATTCTGGTGGTTTTCTTGCGCGACTGGGGCACTTCGGTGGTGGCTGGGTTGGTGATTCCGGTTACGATCGCGGTAACCTTCATCGCACTCAAACTTCTGGGTCAAAGCTTCAACCTGATGACGCTGGGCGGGCTGGCGGCTGCGGTCGGTCTGGTGATTGACGATGCCATCGTGGTGGTGGAAAACATCGTCATCCACCGCGATTCCGGGCAAGGCCGCTTGCAGGCCATTCACAGCGCCCTTGAGGAAATCACCATTCCGCTGATCGGTTCGACGGTCACGCCCATCGTGGTATTTCTGCCGTTGATTTCGATCACCGGGGTTACGGGAACATTTTTCCGGGCTCTTGCCATCACCATGGGCGTGTCCCTGCTGACGTCGCTGGCCCTGGCGCTTACCTGGACGCCGACCTTGAGTCAATATCTTATTCGCCGACGCATGCGCACTGAATCTGCTTCCGGCCCTGCGCAAGCGGAGCAGGGATCAGTACAACGCTTGCTGGCCGCGGAGGAGGCTTCCCTGGGCGGATTCTTCCGCAAGATTATCTCGTTCCACCAGCGTTGGTTGCGCCGCGCGCTCGCGAAACCTGTATGGCTCGCCGGTTTGAGCATAGCTTTGGTGGCCGTGTCCTATGTCTGCTATCGCTATTCCGGCTCCGACCTGATGCCGGAGATGGACGAAGGAGGATTCACCCTGGATTACTGGACGCCTCCGGGGACATCTCTGGCGGAGACCAATCGAATGGTGAGCGCCATGGAGCAGATTCTGAAGGCCACACCTGAGGTCGAAAGCACCTCGCGGCGAACCGGGTTGGAATTAGGACTGGCGGCGGTCACGGAAGCCAACCGCGGCGATATCTTGGTGAAACTGAAACAAGATCGCAGCCGCGGAATTGACGAGATAATGGAAGAGGTGCGGGCGAAGGTAGCGGCCCAGGAACCGGCAGTCCGGGCGGAATTTGTGCAAGTCCTGCAGGACATGATCGGCGATCTCACCAGCGAACCTGAACCGGTGCAGATCAAACTATTTTCGCCAGATGCCGCATTGCTGGAGAATTGGGCGCCGCGGGTGGCCACCGCGATCGGCAAGATTCCCGGAGTAGTCGACGTTCTCAACGGAATTGAAAATACCATCAGCGGGCCGGCACTGACTTTTCAGATCGATCCGACTGTGGCCGCGCGGGCGGGCTTTACCGCTGAAGAGCTCGCAGTGGACGCCTCGGCGATTCTGGAAGGAGAACCGGCGCCGACTCCGGTGGTCAGCAATGACCGCTTGTATGTAGTGCGAGTCCGTTTTCCGGAGAACAACCGGGCTTCTCTTGAAACCATAAGCAATACTTTGCTGACCAGCAGCACGGGCAAAACAGCGACGCTGGGATCGTTGGCAACCATCATTCAGCTGCCGCCGCAAACTGAAATCCGCAGGGAAAATCTGCTGCGTGACGTCTCAGTAACCGCCCGCCTGGAAGGCACAGACCTGGGCAGCGCCGTGGCGGCGGTGCAAAAGACGGTTGCAGGTCTGCATCTGCCGGCCAGCATTCGAGTTGAATATGGCGGGACATATAAGGAAGAGCAGAAATCCTTTCGCGACCTGGTTTTCGTTCTAGTCCTGGCAATTATTCTGGTCTTCATCGTTCTTCTGTTCGAATTTGGCTCGTTCGCGGCGCCGCTGGCAATATTGGCTTCCGCTCTGCTTTCGACTTCCGGGGTATTCCTGGCGCTGATCCTCACTCGTACTACTTTCAACGTCGCCTCGTTCATGGGAATGATCATGGTGGTCGGCATCGTCGCGAAGAATGGAATTTTGCTGCTGGACGCGGACCAGAAGTTCCGCGGATTGGGATTTTCGAGCGAGTACGCAATGCTGCAAGCCAGTCGGCGGCGTTTGCGACCGATTGTGATGACTGCGCTGGCCACGGTGGCGGGAATGTTGCCACTGGCTTTCGCCCTGGGAGCCGGCTCGCAAATGCTGCAGCCTCTGGCGATCGCGGTGATCGGCGGCATTTCAGTGTCAATGATTTTGTCGCTCATCATCACTCCCGCGGTGCACTTTTATCTCAGTAACCGGGCAAGCCGATCCGAAGTAACCTGGTCTGCTCAGGAGTAACTTTGTTGCCGCTGCTTCGACGCGAAACGACGTCTGCTGCAGCTGAAAGTGCAGAATGTTGCAGCTTCTCAGGGGGCCGGTCTAAGAATATGCATCTTCGTGCCTGTGTGTGGGCTTTGCCCGCGTCTCGGGAAGCCCGCTGGTAACCGACTAAACCTCTATTTTACAGATAGTTACATCGGAGCCCTTCCCTGCAGCGCAGTCGTGCCATCCAAGAGTTTGTATGCCTTCGTGCCGAGGTTTGGTTTGTGGATTGCATTACAATAGATTCTCCGGAATCCCTCACCGGCTGGCGGGGTACTTGCTTTCGTGACACAAACTGCTACCAGCCCGCAACGCAAGCCTCTTCTGGACGAGGCTTCGTTCCAGCAATTGCTCTCCGCGGCCTATGTGCTGCAAGAGCACAATGATCGTCTGCGGGCCAAAGAAGTCCATGCCGACTTCGCAAAAAATCTCTCCGCCATCGTAGAAACTCAAAAGCTGATCCAGACCCTGCAGCTGGATCTGGAAGCTGCCGCCAAACTGGTGGCGGAACGCGTACAACAAATTACCAACGCGTCCGGCGCCGCGATCGGAATTATCGAAAAGGGACAGCTGGTCTATCGCGGGGCCACTGGCTCGGCGAGCCGGGACCTGGGGACGCGCGTGGTTCCGGATGCCGCGTTGTCCGCAGACTGTCTCAGCAAAGGCAACGCGCTGAATTATCCCGATGCCATCGCTGGCTCGGCATCGCGCTCCCGGCTTTTTCAGGAGCGCGAGGTCAAAGCATTCATTGCAGTGCCGGTGTACCACGCCGGACAGGTGGCGGGCGTGCTTGAGCTGCGTTTTGCGCGCGCCAACTCTTTTCGCGAATCCGATTTGCGCACCGCGGAATTAATGGCCGGCCTGTTGAGTGAGGCCATGGTGACAGCGGCGCGTATGAAGTGGAAAGACGCGCTCGCTTCCGAGCGCCAGAGCATGCTGGAAGCTCTGGAAAGAATCAAGCCTCAGCTGGAACGGCTGGGAACCGAATCCTCGATTGAGGATCTAAGCAGCGGTTTACCGGCAACGCGGCCGCACCCTGGAGCAGCGCCGAAAGCGATTCCCTCCGCAGCGCCAGTCGCGGAGGTTTGCGGGGTGTGCGGCAGCAACTTCTTTTCCGAAACCGAGTCCTTCTGCGGCATTTGTGGAACCGCCCGGCCTCAGGCTGCTGCGCGGTCGAGGACTTCGGGCGCTGGAGTTCAGGATCACACTGCGGCGCCATGGCTTACGCCCTACGGAGCAGAGGCTCCCACCAATGGGAATTCGCATCCTGCGGCACCGCAGGGGGGCGCCGGCGATGCGGCCTCCTCATGGCCGGCGTCGTTACAGGAACTTATCGAGCTGAGCGCAGCCCAGCAGGATCCCGCTTTAAGCCTGGAGAAATTTCTTGAGAAATACGGAAGCTCAAGAGCGGTCCCGCAGCCGGTTCAGGCAGCGTCAGCTCCGGCGGCTGTGGAACCGCCAGCAGCATCGACGACAAATCGCAGTGTCGTCGGAGTGACAGCACCTGCGCCAGCGACCGGCAGCGACCTGGGTTTCCCGCCGGATCAGTTCGCTCCGCCAGTGGAGACTCATGCCATAGTGACGACAGGTCCGGAGTCGCTCCGCATCGTTCCCGCGGAAGTGCCGGTGGCGCAATCGGTTGAGCTGCAGCCTTATCCGTGGAGCTCGGCCAAAAAAGCTCAACACTGGCTGGAAACCGTGAAGGGCTCCCGAACCGAATGGCTCGCCTATCAGTGGCAGCGGCGGCGGGCAAACATCTATATCGGATTGGCAGTCCTAATACTGCTGCTGGTGATTTCGGGCTGGGGGATTCGACCCTCCACCACTACCATGGCGGGCAATGCATCTGCGACGGTGCAAAAGCAGGGGCCGCCTCAAGCTCATCTGACCATGTTCGAAACCCTGTTGGTAAATCTCGGACTCGCCGAGGCGCCAGCGGCCCCAGCGTACATGGGAAATCCGGATACCCAGGTGTGGGTCGACGTCCACACCGCCCTTTACCACTGCCCCGGCAGTGACTTATACGGCAAGACTCCGGACGGAAGAATGGCCACACAGCGGGACGCCCAGCAGGATCAGTTTGAGCCTGCCAACCGAAAAGCCTGCCCTTAAATCCCTCGATTTTCTGGCCGGAGTTTCCCGGCTCCGACCATGCGCTCCAATGATCTTGTTTCTTAGGCTTTCTCTCCATTAGCGACATCATTAGCGACATCTTTGTCTGTTGACATTCGTCCGTATTTCTGCAAATATCGAAATATGGCAACGGCGCAAATCCGAAAGAATACCGAGCAGGTGGCTAAGTTTGCCGACAGGTTTTCCGCCATGGGGACTGAACCCCGGCTTCGCATCATGCAGTTGTTGCTCTCCGCCCATCCGGACGGACTTGTGGTGGGGGAGATCCAGGAAGAGCTGGATATTCCAAATTCGACTCTCTCCCATCATCTCGACAAGCTTAGAAACGAAGACCTGGTTAACGTGCGCCGGGAGAGTACTTTTCTGCGCTACACCGCAAATACGGAGGCGCTGCAGGAACTGCTGCAGTTTTTGTATGCCGAGTGTTGTACCCGTAATCAGGCTCTGAAACCGCAGGACATCGTTCGAATCTGCAAGTAGGGGGAATCAGCATGGACGGTCTCAACGTCAGGAACGTAGTGAAGGAAAAGTACGGACAAGCCGCGCTGCGGGTAAACCGCGGCGGCAGTGCTTGCTGTGGCGCCACCGCATCCAATGGCACGGGTTGCGATCCGATCACTGCCGATCTGTACGACGATTCTCAGGCGCGGCAAATTCCCGCGGAGGCATTGCTGGCTTCGCTGGGATGCGGCAACCCCACATTGTTGGCCCAACTTAATCCGGGAGAGGTAGTGCTGGACCTCGGCTCGGGAGGCGGCATCGATGTGCTGCTGTCAGCCAAACGAGTGGGCCCCACCGGCAAAGCCTACGGCCTCGACATGACTGACGAGATGCTCGCGCTGGCCAATGAAAACAAGCGCAAGGCCGGCGCAGAAAACGTAGAGTTTTTGCGGGGGGAGATTGAACAGATTCCGCTGCCAGACAATTCTGTCGATGTAGTGATTTCTAATTGTGTCATTAACCTTTCCGCTGACAAGGATCGCGTGCTACGCGAGGCTTTTCGCGTGCTCAAGCCAGGGGGTCGCTTTGCAGTGTCGGATGTGGTCACGCGAGGCGAGATCTTGCCGGCGATCCGGCAGAACATTCTTTTGTGGGTAGGTTGCGTCGGCGGCGCCCTGGAGGAACGTGAATATCGCGAGAAGCTCCAGGGCGCTGGTTTCGAACAGATCGAAATTGAGCCCACGCGAATTTACCGCGTGGAAGACGCGCGGGAGTTTCTCTCCGCAGAAGGGGTGGACGTGGACGCGATCGCGCCTCAGGTAGACGAGAAATTCATGAGCGCTTTCGTGCGTGCAGTGAAGCCACTGTCCAAGACTCCGCCTGCCTGCTGCGGTCCGACCTGCTGCCAGTAGAGATTTGGGTGTTCACCGGATAGCGACGGAGATGGTCGATGACCTCAAAACGCTACAATGTTCTATTCCTGTGCACCGGAAATTCCGCGCGTTCCATCATGGCGGAAGCCCTCCTGAATCACAAAGGCAGGCCCACGTTTACGGCTTATAGCGCAGGAAGTCATCCCGCGGGCTCGGTTCGACCGGAGGCGCTGCGGCAAATCGCGAGCGCTCGCCTGCCCGTCGACGGTCTGCGCAGCAAGCCCTGGAGCGAATTCTCTCAACCTGACGCACCGCCGCTCGATTTCGTCTTCACCGTATGCGATAACGCCGCCAAGGAGGTCTGCCCGGTCTGGCCCGGCCAACCCATGACCGCGCACTGGGGTATTCCCGATCCGGCCGCGGTGCATGGCACAGCCGAACAAATCGAGCGCGCCTTCCGTGATGCTTACTTCACGCTGGACCGGCGCATCAGCCTGTTTCTTTCCCTTCCCCTGGCCAGTCTTGACCGACTGGCGCTCAAGCGGGAGATCGATAAGATCGGTCAGCAATGAACTTCAGCCTGCGCGGTCGAGTGGTTGCAGAATTTCTGGGAACCGCCTGCCTGCTGGCAGCGGTCGTTGGTTCGGGAATCATGGGAGAACGGTTGGCCGCAGGCAACCTTGCAATCGTACTGCTGGCGAACACGCTGGCCACGGGAGCGATCCTGGTTGTTCTGATCCTCACGCTGGGAGCAGTATCGGGAGCTCACCTGAATCCGTCAGTAACTTTGGCACTGGCAATGGCCAGCCAATTTTCCTGGCGTGACGCGCCGGGGTATTTGGCAGCTCAGTTTTCCGGCGCATTTGCAGGAGTGGCGGCGGCTCACTGGATGTTCGGATTGCCAACGTTCTTTGCCTCAACCCATGCCAGGCATGGTGGGGCGCAACTATGGAGTGAATCCGTGGCCAGCTTCGGACTGCTATTTGTGATCTGGGGATGCTCGCGTTTTCGGCCTTCGGGAATAGCCTACGCCGTAGGCGCTTACATCACGGCGGCATACTGGTTCACCGCCTCGACCTCTTTCGCGAACCCCGCTGTCACCCTGGCTCGGTCTGCAAGCGATACCTTCGCCGGGATTCGGCCCGTCGATGTTCCGGCGTTCATGGCGGCACAGCTTTTCGGAGCGTTCGCCGGAACGATGATTTTCCGATGGCTTGGTCGTCAGCAGCTCGCGGCCCCCGCGTCCGATCCGAATGGCGCTGAGCTGGCCTCAACCATCCGTTAGGCGGTAACAGGTCAAGCCTTCGCGTGGGCGGGTAGACTTCCTCGGCTTCCCTCTACAGGATTATTTTTCCACATCTAAGGTTTGACAACTCGGGGCCGGGATGCAATGTTTATTAGAGTTTTTCTGGGGAGAATCGCGTGCCATATCTCTGGGAGAAGACGCCAGATTCGGAGTTGAACCCGCTGTCAAATCCAGTTCTGGAACGAAATCTTAGCCGCTGGGCAGAAGTCTATTTCGGCAATCCACCGGAGAAACGCGATCAGGCCATCAGCAAGCTTCTCCAGGAAATCAGAAGCGAAACTCTGCAGACTCTGGTTGCTGAACCTGCTCGCCGGGAAGGGCATCATCCATTGACGGGATCTGAAGAAATTGTTTGCTCCGCCTGCAAGCATAACAATCCTCCAGCGCATAAGTTCTGTCGCCAGTGTGGCGCAGCGCTCGAACCGGAGGGGACATCAGCTACGGTTCAAGCCGTCCGCGAGGTTCTGGCAAGCTCTGCGGAGAACGAGGTGCAATGGCTGCGAGACCGCTCGCTGGGCAGTCTTTACTCGATTCCGGCCACGCCCCGGCGGGCATGGAAATATGTAGTGGGCGGGTTGATGATCGCAATCGCCGGCTTTGCCTACCTGCAGTGGGCTCCGAAACCACAGCCGCGAATGGCGACGGAGGCCACGAATACGGCGACGCAAGCCACATCTCCAGCGGCGCCACTACCGGTTGAGCAATCGGGAGCTGTAACACCGCCGTCTAAAAGCGCTCCGGCCGAGTCCAAAACTTCGGTAATCCAGCCCGGCAAGGTCGTCGCGGACGCACACGGCGGCCATACAGCGGTTCAGCCGGCCTCGCAAAAATCATCACTGCTGGCGCCACCAACGTCGCCTGCATCTGAAGGCGACAGCGGGTCGGGAGATTTGCGGCTGGCTCAGCGCTACCTAGGGGGCAGCATGGGAGTGCGAGACTCTTCCGAAGCAGCCAAGCTGCTGTGGAAAGCGGTGCGCAAGCAGAACACGACCGCAGCGGTCTTGTTGTCGGATCTCTATCTGCGAGGCGATGGCGTTCCCAAGAGCTGCGATCAGGCCCGGCTACTTTTGGTTGCCGCCAGCAAGCGAGGGGCGGCCCAGGCGGCGGATCAGTTGCAGCGGCTTGAATCCAGCGGCTGCCGATAGATAATTCAACCTCTCGGAAATGGCATAAAGCAAACGACCTCCGCTGCACGGAGGTCGTTTGCTTTTGTATCCTTGAAGCCGGTTCAGCGCTGAAGAAGGTTGCGGCGCGCGGAACTCTGATCGAGATCAAGAACACTATGTTCCCAACTTTCCATCACCTCAGGTGTAGGCACCTCAGGCATGCGCCGGGATTTCCTGGCGCCGCGCTTCGTACCAGAGGGCCAACTCGACTCGATTCCAGAGGCCGAGCTTGTCATAGATGATTCGCAGGTAGTTTTTGACGACGTGTTCTGTGGTTCCGATTTCGTTCGCGACTTCCCGGTTTTTAAGTCCCTGGGCAACGAGTTCGATGACTCGCTGCTCTCGCTTGCTGGGAACACGGTTTCCGTAACGCTTCTCTCCGAACATAATTGCCTCCGATAAAGGATTGTTGCGAGCTTGACTCGCTTGATACCACCAGTGATTGCAAAGCGAAGGAAAAGGCGATTAAAGTGCGCCTTGACCGTGCGTCTGGCCATCTTGAGCTGCCGGGCAATTTCCGAATTGTCGCAACCTTGGAGCAGCAGTTCCGCAATCTGCTGCTCGCGCGGACCTAGCCGAATAGAGCTCTCCTTCATTCCGACTTCCCCCTGGTTCGTTGGTTCGGGCCCGAGTCGGGCGTGTCTGACTAGAAGTAACTCGTGCGCGGAGCCGCTACGGGCAACCGAAGCACTTAATACTCCAAATATTTGGGTTTCTTCCAAAAGTCATAGCATGCGTACTGCCAAGCCGGCCGTGGATTTCCGCTTTTTCTCGGAAAATGCGAGTTCAACTTATCCGGCAACGAGGTGCTTCGAACGGCTCCTGCGGGCCTGTCTTACGTTTATCTCAAACTGCTTGTTTTTAGCGATATACGGCGATTTGTGAATTTTGCTCGTTAGCCGATTCAGTGGCATTCTGTAGTTGTAAATTTCAGACCCAGCCGAGGTGAGAGGGGAGGTAAACAATTTCCACTGCAGGACGGTCCGAATTTCGGCGGGAAACTGCCGAAGGTGCCTTCCTTTCGGCACAGTCGGTCCCAGGTGGGAATAGCGCTAAGTTCTTTATCTGCAAGCTAAGCATGAATCCCTGCGAGAAATTTTTCCCCAATCTCAAGGCAAAACCGGAACTAATTACACTTTTTACCTGATGACCGCCTGCTAACCTCAGGTCATATCTGCGATAACGCCGCTATAAACGTCGTCGAATGCAGTCACACCGATATTGCTGGCGGTTCCCGGCAGAGAACGTTGGTGAATTTGCTTCAGACGATCTTGATTACCGTTCAAATTCCGCGATGTGTTGGATAATGGCTGGCCAGATTCCTTTAAACTGGAAAGCATAACCGGTCATGCCTGTGAAATTGTCGGTTGTAATGCCGATCTACAACGAACGGCGCACCTTGCGAACCGTGGTCGAGCGGGTGCTTGCCGTTCCCCTGGAGATGGAACTCATCTGCGTCGATGACGGCTCACGCGATGGTTCGCTGGAAATCCTGGATGAACTGAAGAGCCGGCATCCGGCGTTGCGGGTGTTCCTGCAGCCAAAAAATATGGGCAAAGGAGCAGCGTTGCGGCGCGGCATTCAGGAGGCCACAGGAGATTTTGTGGTGATTCAGGATGCGGACCTGGAATACGACCCGGCGGACTATCCCGTTCTGCTCGACCCGTTGATACTGGGCAAGGCGGACGTAGTTTTCGGTTCCCGGTTTCTGGGAAGCCGTCCGCATCGCGTCCTGTACTTCTGGCATTCCGTGGGAAACCGGCTGCTTACCTTGCTTTCGAATTGCCTTACCAATATCAATCTTAGCGACATGGAGACCTGTTACAAGGTATTCCGCCGCGAGATTATCCAGGCCATTCCCATCGAGGAAAACCGCTTTGGCTTTGAGCCCGAAATCACAGTGAAGGTGGCCAAACGCCGGCTGCGAATTTACGAAGTAGGCATCAGTTACTGGGGCCGCACCTATGAAGAAGGCAAAAAGATCGGCTGGAAGGACGGCTTTCGCGCCCTGTGGTGTCTGTTGAAGTACTCCATCAAGGAGCGCTCGGTCGCGCTGCAGATGCCCTCCGAAGAACCGGCTAGAGAAAAAGTGCAACCGGAACAGCCTTCTCACATCAACTAATGCAGGATTTCTTAGCCTGTCCTGCCGCCGCACCGTTGTTGGCGCATTAAGACTCTCAAAAATTCCAGGAGGCCCAAGGGTTTGACCATTTCGAGCAGTCATCTTATCCCGCCGCACGGTGGAGAACTTGTCGATCTCATCGCCCAACCGGAAGCCGCCAATCAACTGAAAGCTCATTCGCGCGAGTGGCCCTCATGGGACCTGACTCCGCGCCAACTCTGCGATCTCGAGTTGCTGATCAGTGGAGGCTTTTCGCCCTTGCGCGGATTTATGAATCGCGCCGACTACGAAAGCGTGTGTAACAACATGCGCTTGTCAAGCGGGCTGCTCTGGCCCATGCCGATCACGTTGGACGTCACTGAGGAGTTCGCCAAAACCTTGAAAGCGGGCAGCAGCAAGATTGCCCTGCGCGACCCTGAAGGCGTAATGCTGGCGGTGTTGCACGTCGAGGACATCTGGCAGCCTGATCGCAAGGCTGAAGCCCAGGCAGTCTTCAACAGCAACAGCAAGGCCCACCCGGGCGCGGACTATGCGATGAACAAGGCCAATCCCTGGTATGTGGGCGGCCGGGTTGAGGGCATTCAGTTGCCGGCGCACTACGACTTCCGGGCGTTGCGATTGACTCCGGCGGAACTGCGAGCCGAATTTGCGCGCCTGGGATGGCGCCGGATCGTTGCCTTCCAGACGCGCAATCCCATGCACCGGGCTCATCAGGAATTAACCTTTCGCGCAGCCAAGCAGGTGGAGGCGAATCTCTTGATTCACCCTGTGGTGGGAATGACCAAGCCGGGCGACGTGGATTATTTCACCCGGGTGCGTTGTTACCAGTTGCTGACGTCGAAGTATCCGCCGGCAACGGTGAAACTTTCTCTGCTGCCGCTGGCCATGCGCATGGGTGGGCCGCGCGAGGCGATGTGGCACGCCTTGATTCGCAAGAACCATGGTTGCACGCATTTTATCGTAGGCAGGGATCACGCCGGCCCGGGCAAGGACACTGACGGCAAGCCTTTCTACGGTCCCTACGAGGCGCAGGAGGTCTTCAAAAAGCATCATGCCGATATCGGCGTCACCATGGTGCCGTTCAACATGATGGTGTATCTGGAAGATGAAGATAAGTACTTCCCGGACGATGAAGTGCCCAAAGGTGCGCGCGTGCTCAACATATCGGGTACGGAACTGCGTCAACGGCTGAATGAGGGGCGCGACATCCCAGGCTGGTTTACTTATCCGGAGGTGGTGCAGGAATTGCGGCGCAGCTACCCTCCCCGACACAAGCAGGGTGTGACGATTTTCTTCACTGGCCTTTCGGGATCGGGCAAATCGACCATCGCCAATGTATTGATGACCAAGTTCCTGGAAACCGGTGGCCGGCCGGTAACCCTTCTCGACGGCGATCTGGTGCGAAAGCATCTTTCTTCTGAACTGGGTTTCTCCAAGGAGCATCGCGATATCAACATCCGGCGCATCGGTTATGTGGCTTCGGAAATCACGAAGAACGGCGGCATCGCCATTTGCGCGCCTATCGCTCCCTACGACGCGACCCGCAAGCATGTGCGGGGCCTGATCGAACCTTTGGGCGGGTTCATCCTGGTGCACGTATCGACATCCGTCGAAGTGTGCGAGCAGCGCGATCGCAAAGGCCTGTACGCCAAGGCTCGGGCCGGAATTCTGAAAGAGTTCACCGGAATTTCGGACCCTTACGAAGAACCAAAAGACGCGGAGGTTGTGATCAATACGGCCGATCTGACGCCTGAAGAGGCTGCGCAGGAGATCATTCTGCATCTCGAGCGAGAGGGCTTCGTGGGCGCAATCGGCGAGCCGGTATAGCCCACGAACCACGTAGGGGCAGGTGCCCACCTGCCCAGCGGAGCGAATGTCCGCTGTTTTTTCGTTGCTCCATTGCGAAATTATTTCGCCTTCCAAGGCGATAGAGCCCGTTCATGAATAGCGCTTTTCAAGCCGAGACTCTGCATCGAATTCAGGCAGCGCTGGACGCAGCACGCCAGGTCTTTGCCCGCTTTACTCCGGGAGAAATTGAAGCGGAATACAAGGCCGGGCATGATCCCGTTACCGAAGCTGATAGAGCGATTGATTCCGTGCTGCGCCGGGAGCTGTTGCGTGGAGATGAAGGCTGGCTATCGGAAGAAAGTGTGGACGATCTGTCGAGGCTGGAAAGAAAGTGCGTCTGGATCGTGGATCCACTCGATGGCACGCGCGAATTTATTGCCGGCATTCCCGAGTTCTGCGTTTCCGTTGCGATGGTGGAAGAAGGGGTTCCTGTAGCGGGAGGAATCTGCAATCCGGCGACAAACGAGGTTTTTTTGGGGTCACTTGATGCGGGCGTGACCTATAACGGAAAGACGGCTCGAGCCAGCCAGCGAGCCAGTCTCGAAGGCGCCCTGGTCCTGGCCAGCCGGAGTGAAACCAGGCGTGGAGAGTGGACGCAATTTCAGAAGACGGCCATGAAGATCCGCGCAGTTGGATCTGTGGCCTACAAACTGGCTCTGGTTTCGGCTGGATTGGCTGATGCCACTTTCACGCTCACGCCAAAGCACGAATGGGACATCGCCGGCGGAGCGGCATTGATCATGAGCGCGGGCGGATTTGTCGGCACGCTGCAGAATTCTGCCTTGCGATGTAACAACCGCTCGCCGTTGCTATCCGGCCTTCTGGCATGCGGACCTCTCATGTGCAATGAATTGTTAGCCCTGCTGAGTGAACGTTTGCCGGCGGGTTCTGGACGCGGGCAGATGGCTTAAATGCTGCCTTCAGGCCTGGGAAAAACGTCCTGTTGTTTTGAGTGCAGCTCTCCATTCTCTCGCGTGAACCCCCGCGGTCGACGGAATCTTAGCCTTCCTACCTTCTTGCGCGGCATGACCTCCTTTTTTCTTCAGGTTCGAACGCGCAGTTGTGGAGTCGGTGGGGCTCCTTCGACTGCGTGGATGCTTCGCGTTGCGAAGCATCCACTACACTCAGGATGACAGTTTTTTGTTCTTTTAGTTTTTGGCGGTTTCGGCAAAGCGGCGGAAGAAGCTCTCCTGCTTCCATTGCGGGCGTTGCGGATCGTCTGCCACTTTGATCATGAGCTGGCGGATTATTTCTTCATATTTTCCCGCCGAAGCCAGGTCAACCGGTTGGCCCAGATCATCTGAAGGAGCGTGATAGCGATGGGTCAACCAATCGGCGTAAATCTGTTTTTCTTCGGGAGTGCTTGGCGCGATATCAAGTGCCAGCGCAGGGATGCCGTGACGAATAAAACTGTATTGATCGCTGCGCACAAATACATTTCGCAAGGGCTGCGGATCGGGTTGGATGGAAACGCCATCGGACTCCGCTACCTGACGGGCCATGTCGCCGAGGTCAGATTCGGCCAAACCCAACACCGTTAGCAGCTTCAGCGGCACCAGCGGCCGGAACATATCGATATTGATATCCGCGACGATGGATTTCGCATCCACGGTGGGATGGGCCGCAAAATATTTGGACCCGAGCAGCCCTTTTTCTTCGCCGGTGACGAACACAAACAGCAGGGAACGTTTGAGGTTTTCGGGATGCTGCTTGAGGGAGGCTGCTACGTCGAGCAACACGGCGACGCCGGAAGCGTTGTCCATGGCGCCGTTGTAAATGCGGTCGCCGTTGATGGGCTCGCCGATGCCAACGTGATCAATGTGCGCCGACAACACGACGTATTCCTTTTTCAACTGCGGATCGCTTCCCGGCAGCGCGGCTACAAGATTTGCCGATTCCACATTTTTCTTCAGCAGCTTGGTTTTGGCCAGGATGGATACGGTCAAGGGAAAATGCGGCAAGGGCTTACGATCTTTCGCCAGACCGGCAAGCTCCTGAAAGGTATGGCCGGAGCCATCAAATAATTTGTCGGCATGGGCCGGATTGAAATAGAGCGCGAGCTTCTCGCCTTCCGTCTCGTTGAACTCCGCCCCCGCCAGTTCCATGCTGGGATGCAGCCGGTTCAATGCGATGCGCGACCAGGGCACGTCCATGGAAGCCGGATTGGGTATCGAAATGATTCCGACCGCGCCCGCCTCCCGAAAAGGCTTCCAGCGTTCCAAGGCAGTTTGATGATGGGAAGCCAGCGCCGAACTGATCTGCTCGGGTGATCCCGTGATCAGAACCGCCACTTTGCCCTTAAGATCGAGCCCGGCGAGATCGTCGAAGTTGCTCTCTGGAATGCTCAGACCGTACCCAACAAACACCAGGGGAGCGTCGACCGAAGGAGCCAGGTCAACGCGCGTGCTGAAGATCGCATCTTCGCCAAGAGCGAGCGGTTCAGTTTTGCCACCGCGCAGCAGAGCGGCGCTGGATTCGGTTTCGACTAATTGCCGCGATTCGAACTTCACTGGTTGATAGAAACCTTTTACGCCGGCGGGTTGAAGCCCGGCAGCTTTCAATTGCCCGACGGTATATGCTTCGGCTTTTTCCAGGCCCGGACTCCCGGTGTCCCGGCCCTCCATATTGTCGGCCGCGAGGATCTTTATCTGATCCCACCAACTTTTACCGTCGAACGTGGGCCGATCCGCTGCGAGTGCGAACAGGGAAAGTAGAAAGACAGCGATCGATATGGGTAACAGCGAGTTTCTGGGCATCGTTCCTCCAAACAAGATTGCTGACAGATTGAAGCAATGTCGCGTGGCGGCATTGCGGCAGAACTGATGAGGCTACGCCAAGCCTGTCAGCTTTCAAGTCGTGTGCTTCTGCCGATCCAGTAAATCGTTTCTCTGCGGCCCCACTACACATACCCTAGTCCAGCCAGCCGATCATGTACGATTCTTTCGGCCTCGCCGTCGGGGCCGCTGCCGGAGCTTTTCTTTTCCAGGCCAGCGACCAAGGAGCGTCCCTGCATCGTCTCGGGAATTTCATATCCCGCCAGGTCCAGCAGAGTGGGAGCAACGTCCAGCAGGTGTGCGCCCTGGTACTCGCCGCTTAACGGACAATTGGGCGCAACCAATATGAACATGCCAAATTGCGCGTGGTTGCAGCCGTCAGGGCCGGTATCGTTTTCCTGCAGATGAAGTTTGGCATGCCCAACCGTGCCAATCGAACGCCAGTAAAGCTCGCCAATATGGACGATCAGATCTGGAGCTACATTGCGTACTGCGCGATAAATTTCCTGGGGCTTGAAGACCAGGGATTTTAGCGGCACGGCATCCGGGCCAGGCAGCGCTTCCATCCGGGCTTTCATCTGGTTCTGGAACGATTCATACTCTGACGCCGGAATTACTCCCTGCGGTTCGCGCCCCTGCACGTTGAAAAATACGCGGGCGTAATAGCCGCCCTCGCTCCAGACTTTGGTTTTGCCCCAGTTCACGTTCAGCTTTTCGAATGGCGTCGGCGTTTTCGGATATTCGTTCAGAACCAAAAGTCCTTCGCGAATCAGCCATTCGTTAATGGCGAATCCCCCATCGAGCCTTTGCGCACCGTGATCGGAAATCACCAGCAAGATAGTTTCGTCGTCCAGTAGTTCGAGAACGGCGCCGATTTGCTCGTCGAGCCAACGATAATATTCCGGAATCGCGCCCTGGAAGGAATTGCCCGGCTCAAACTGCGCGTGCTTGGGATCAAAGTAGTTCCAGAAGCCGTGATGCATGCGGTCGAGGCCAATATCCACGAAATGGAAGTAATCCCACTCCTGCCCGCTAAGCAGCCAGCGTACAACCTGCCACTGTTTGCGGCTCATATTGAAAATTTCTTCCTTGAGCTGCTCTTTTTTGTCGGTCCGAAAGTTTTTCACGTCGACGGGGTATTCGCCAACCAACTCTGTGATCTTCGTTTTAAGCGCCGGTGGAAAGGTAAAGTCGTTCTTGACCGTGTCAGGGGTAAGAAAACAGCCGATGCTGATGCCGTTCACCGGCCGCGGAGGATAGTTCGGCGGCACGCCAATGATGATCAACTTTTTTCCTTGCCTCGCCAGTTCGTCCCAGATCGCCGGCGCCTTGATGGATGCCGAAGTCGCAAAGGCCAGCTTGTCGTAAGAATAATCAGACCGGTTGCGGAAGCCATAGAGGCCGAGCGAACCCGGGTCCTGGCTGGTGCTCATGCACATCCACGCGGGGACGGTGATGGGAGGGGTCACGCTCTGCAGCCGCCCGTAGACGCCGAGGTCCATCAAGCGGCGCAGGTTCACCAGGCGCTCGTCGCCGAAAACTATCTCTGGGGCGGCGCAGTCGAGGCCGAGCACGCAGATTTTCATTTGGTCAAAATCATAAGCTCGTCAGAGTCACGTTTTCAGATTCAATTTCAGAGCAAGGACGCGCCTTCCATGGATTCCGGCACAGCCACGCCGAGATAACTCAAGATGGTGGGCGCCAGGTCGATGATTCGTGCCTGCCTTTGCCCTCCATGCTGTTGCGGCGCGTGATTCATGAAAAGAATGCCGGGAACCGACTCCGGATCGACGATGTGATCGCCACTCCAGCGGCGCAGGTTATCTTCCAGCACGGAGCGCGAAAACCCTCCCACGGCGCTCTGCCAGGAGACGCGAAACCCGCGATGAAAATTGACCAGCAGATCAGGCGAATTTCCCACAAACGCTCCCGAGTATAACTCCTCCCGGCGGGATACACTGCGGATCGCCGGGCGCTGGGTCTGCGAGTCGGGAAAATCAGCCAGGCCGGTTTCGATCGCACGCCGCACCCGTTCGGCTTCGCTTCCCTCTTCGAGGATGCCGCCGCTTTCGCGGCCCTTGAGGTTCAGGTAAATCCCACCCAGTCCAACTGCGTAAGCGTAGCTCTTCGACCAATCGATGGCGGAAAAGCCGTCGCCCGCCTCCGGATGGGGTTTGCGCCCATCTTTAACCGAGAGCAATCCGTTTTGCCACAACCAGGTATTGGTATCGAAAGCGCGCCGGAAGGTTCCGAAGCCATGATCGGACAGGACGATCAGCAGGGTATTTTCGTCGACTTTCTCCAAAACCGAACTCAGTAATGCGTCGCAGCGGCGGTAATGTTCTTCGATTCTGGTGGCGAGTTCAGGCGAGAGATCGGGTTCAAAATTCGGATGCTCGCGATCGCGAAAGCGCCACAGCATGTGCTGCACGCGGTCGGGTGTGTCGAAGAGCATGAAGAAAAGGCCCTCGGTGAAGCGGTCAAGCTCGAAGCGCATGGCGCGCTCACGCTCGCCCATCACCAGTTCGCATTGTTCCAGGTAGGCCGCCTCATCCAGACGGCCATTGTTCAAGCCGTTATGATCTTCCGCCATGCCCAGCGTCGAAAATAGCCCGATTTTTTCCGAGAGTTCGCTGGCGTAATCCGCCGGAGCTGAGACGGGAAACATGGGCGCCGCGGGATCGAAGTTGACTGCGGAAACATAAAATTCCAGAGTCGGAGCAAGCTGACGAACATAGAACCGCGCGATGCCTGTTACCGACTGCAGCATCGACA
Source organism: Terriglobales bacterium (assembly GCA_036265205.1). Classification (GTDB taxonomy): domain Bacteria; phylum Acidobacteriota; class Terriglobia; order Terriglobales; family Acidobacteriaceae; genus JAIQFF01. Next base: position 366,401 of record DATAPL010000032.1, on the reverse strand, counting down.
GTTTGAACTTGAAGCGCACCCACTCGCTCCAGCCTCTCTGTGCAACCTCAATCCTGGAGGGCGAACCTCCGGTCTGAATGATGAGCTTGCCCGCCGTTTTATCGACCTGCAGGCGTATTTCGCAAACCGCGTCCGAGGGCGGCGACGTCCTGGTGTTGCGCGGGCCGATTACGCGGGAAGCGATCTCAGAACCTGATTCGAGAAAAACGAGTTGTTCGTTTTCCTGGGCAGTCGTGTTTCGATCCTGGGTGTAGAACGTACCTTTGCTCTGGCTGCCGCGCAGGTCGGGAACGCCGACTCCGGCCAGTATCCGGCCTTGGAAGTTATCCGGAGGAAAGGTGCAGGGGCAGCGCAAAATCGTGCTGGGGACGCCGGCCTGCGATAGGGTCAGCCACAGCGGTACGCCTTGGCGCCGGTTTAGCACGCGGGGCTGAGCCAGCATGCTTTTCGGCCGCTCGAAGCGGGTCAAGGCGACATCGGGCAAATAAGTTTCCGGATCACGGCAGATGAAATCAAAAATTCCGTGACCTCCAGGATTGGTTCCGGTGGCAAACGAAGACCAGGCTACTGGAGTCTGTGCAGGGTAGGTTGTTTTCAGGTGGGAGTATGCGCCGGCGCTTCGGATTTTGGCGAGATTGGGAAGCTGCTCACGATCCAGCATAGTTTCCACAATGCCGGGCTCAAGCCCATCCAAGCCGATGACGATCGCTTTTTTGCGCAAGGAGTGGATCCGGAATTACGGAGTTCCTTTAGGAGTATCTTTCGAAGTATCAGGCATGGCGGCCGATTTGGAGGGGCGAAATATCCGCACTATTTTGAAAAAAAGTCCCACTACCTTGTTCCAGAACAACAACAGAAGGCCGAGCACGCTGGCCAGCCCGGATGTGACCGTCATTACCTGGTCGGGGCCGCCGTAAAACGCCAGCAATTCAATTCTCATGAATACTCCCTTTTCACTGGGAATCTCTTATTCTACGTGAGAGTTATGGCCTGAGCACGCCAAAAATCGTCGGATCCGTTTGAACTCTGTGTTCGGTCTGCGGCATCATGCTGAAACTGCGCGGCATCCGGGCACAATGGATACTGAGTCATAGACGCTTCAACTCGCCATGGCAAGCCCTTCGGGATTTGAGGTCCAACAGGATGACTCCGGACTTCGGCAGAAAAGTGCAATTGTGCTTACTATCGGCTCGCAACCCTTGTGGCAAACTGGTTGTTAGGAGGAGCGATGACGGTTTGGGAGTTCACCGGCTTGGTGTGGATGGGGTCGGCCATTGCCGGTTTGCTGGGTTCCCTCACCGGACTGGGAGGCGGGGTTGTGCTGGTCCCCTTGCTCACTCTATTTTTCAAAGTGGATATCCGCTACGCTATCGGCGCCTCACTGGTTTCGGTGATTGCCACCTCTTCGGGCGCGGCCGCAGCCTACGTGAAAGAGGGAATTTCTAACATCCGAATCGGAATGTTTCTTGAGATTGCCACCACGCTGGGGGCGCTGGCGGGAGCCTTCCTCGCGACAAAAGTCTCCACTTCCGCAATCGCAACCGTGTTTGGAGCAGTATTGCTTTATTCCGCGTACTTGTCGGCGCGAACCCGAGTCCGGCTGAAGAGCGATGAGATACCTGACCCTCTGGCCACGCGGCTGAAGCTGAACGGAAGCTTCCCTACCCCGGAAGGCATCCGCCACTATTTCGTTCGCCGGGTGCCAGCCGGTTTCAGCCTCATGTTCGGCGCGGGCGCGCTCTCCGGTCTGCTGGGGATCGGGTCAGGCGCGGTAAAGGTGCTGGCCATGGATCAAGCCATGCGAATTCCCTTTAAAGTTTCCACCACCACCAGCAATTTCATGATTGGCGTGACGGCGGCCGCCAGCGCCGGGGTTTATTTAAGCCGCGGCTATATCGATCCCGGGCTATCCATGCCGGTGATGTTAGGAGTTCTTACCGGATCGCTGGTGGGAACGCGCATTCTGGTTCAGGCGGAAACCAAGTGGCTACGCCTGGTTTTCAGCCTGGTCATTCTTTCGTTGGGAGCACAGATGATCTACAAAGGCTTAGCGGGACGAATGTGAAGCGGATCAGCCTGCCGGTCTGGAACGACCAAAAAGTCGAGAATCTCGTCGGCAACCTGCTGCGGGCGGGCGTGCTCCTGTCCGCGTTGATCGTCTTTTGTGGGGCGGTCGTTTACCTGGCCAGGCACGGGAGCGAGCCTGCCGATTACCGGCTCTTTCGCGGCGAACCCAGCGATCTGCGCAACATCCCAGGCGTGTTGCAGGACACATTTGCATTACAGGGCCGCGGCATCATTCAACTGGGGCTGCTTTTCCTGATCGCGACGCCGGTTGCCCGGGTTGCGCTTGCGGTTTTCGGATTCGCGGCGGAGCGCGACAACATGTACGTAACCTTCGCGCTGATCGTGTTGGCTATCTTGCTCTACAGCCTGTTTGGAACGTAGTGGAATCCTTGCCGGAATCAGGACAATTCCGAGCGAAAGAAATGGCGGCGCTCAAAGAGGCTCATGGGCAGCTCAAAAACCTTGGTTTCGCCGACGGCAAAGGCGAATTGCCTACCGCATTCCGGCGCGGGGCAGGTCGTATTGACCTTCTCCTTATTCGTTTCCCGAGTTACCTCCCGCTCGACCACCACCCAGGTTCCGCACGTAGGGCAGGTCACGCAGGAGCACACAATCCGATCGGTCATTTGATTTAGTGTAAATGATTTCGCGATCGGGAAAACCCCGATGGAACAATCAGCCCGCCGGCCGTTTCCCATAACGCATCTCCCAGAGAATCTGGCGAAAGATACCCAGCCAAGCTTCGGCGTCACGGGCAGTAACCTTGAGCCGGCGAAGCATGCGGCGCACCCTTTCTTCGGTGGCGGGCGCCCGGTCCGCGCTCATGTGGGTGCTTGTACTGAGAATATCGAGCAGGACGGCCGTCATGCGCTCGACCTCGACGGACGACGCCAGCGGCAGCGCCTCGGAAACACCCGCCACCCGATCGTCGCGGATCAGTTCGTACAGGCAGACCGCGACCGCTTGCCCCAGGTTCATCGAAATGTGTTCGTCGCGGGTAGGAATGCGCATCAGCCAATGGCAGTGGCTGAGGTCTCGCCGCGAAAGCCCGTATTTCTCCGAGCCAAACAGCAGGGCGACGCGACTGGATCGCATGCGCTTGCGGATCAAGCGCGCGCCGTACTCAAGGCGTCGAAGCGGATGCTGCAATTCCCGGTGACGCACTGCGGTCGTCCCCACCACCAACGTGCAGTCGGCGACGGCTTCAGCGACGCTCTTGTACTCTTCCGCATCCTCCAACAGTGCTGCGGCGCCGACCGCGGATTTTGCCTGGCGAAACGCCACCGCATAAGGGTTCACCACCCTCAAACGCAGAACGCCAAAATTACTCATGGCACGAGCCGCCGCCCCAATGTTGAGGGGATTGCGCGTGTCGACCAGGACCACGCGGAGATTCTCGGATTTTAGCGCGGGCGGCAAGGAGGATAATTCTAAAGCAGGGCGATGGCCGGATGGTCAGTAATCACGTTGCAGAGCATCCTGAAACGTTATTCTGAAACTGTAGCTTTTGGAATGTCACCCTAAGCGGAGCCGGTGCAGTCGAAAGATCCCTACAGCAGGATCGCAACGCAAGTAGGGGGTCATGCGAGTCGGCTGAATCCCGCGTTGCGGTCTCAGCCTGCGCTCAGGATGACAGATGGCTGTGTCGTGTCAGTCTGCCGCCACCGGCGAACCCTTGTGGACGGACTCGGCCACGCGAATCAGAGCCGGCAGCACTTCCCCAAGATCTTTCCTTTGAGGGTCGCCGAAAGAGAAGTAAAGCTGGCTGTAAAGCGGGTAGATCTCTTCGTAGACTTTTTGCTCGGACTTGTCGGGCTCAAAGACCCGGGTGGGCGGGCACACTTTCTGTTGGGCTTCCTCGATGGTCCTGAAAGTTCCGGCAGCGAGAAATGCAAAAATCGCCGAACCCAGGCTGGTGACGCTTTTGCTCGGAACCAGCACGGGCCGGCCCAGCACGTTGGCGTAGACGCGATTCAGAACGTCGTTCTTCTGCGGAATTCCACCGGCGTTGATCACGCGCTTGATATGCACTCCGTGGCTGGCCATGCGGTCCAGGATTACGCGGGTGTGGAAGGCAGTGCCTTCGATGGCGGCGAATAATTCGTCCTGCGCCGTGCTCTGCAAATTCCAGCCGAGTGTGATTCCGCGCAGGTTTGGGTTTACCAGCACGGTGCGATCGCCGTTGTCCCAGGTCATGCGCAGCAGTCCGGTTTGGCCGGCGCGATAGTTCTCCAGACCGCGGCTCAACGTCTTGACATCCGTAGCGGCGCGGGTGGCAATTGCATTGAAGATATCCCCGACAGCTGAAAGTCCGGCTTCGATTCCGGTTCGGAGAGGGTGAACGCTGCCCTGCACCACGCCGCAGACACCGGGAACGAGATTTACGGATGGCGTAATACCGATGATGCAGGTCGAGGTACCGACCACGTTCACCATATCGTCGGTGGCGCAACCGGCTCCGATCGCGTCCCAGTGAGCGTCGAACGCGCCTACCGGAATCGGAATGCCGGGCTTCAGGCCAAGCTGCTCAGCCCAATATCTGGTCAGCCTTCCTGCGATCTGGTCGGAGGCGGCATATTCGCCGTCTAGTTTCTCGCGCACGCCCTTGAGCAGCGGATCTACCTTAACCAGAAACGACTCCGGCGGCAGGCCACCCAGAGCGCGGTTCCAGAGCCATTTATGACCCATGGCACAGATGCTTCGCTTTACTTTTTTTGCATCGTTGATGCCGCACAGCGTGGCAGCAACCATGTCGCAATGCTCGAAGGCGGAGACAAATTCCGAACGCTGGGACGGATTGTGGCGAAGCCAGTGCAGGAGTTTGGAGAATCCCCACTCCGAGGAATAAACGCCACCACACCAGTTGATCGCTTCCAGTCCTTCGCGATGAGCTGCCGCCGTAATCTCCGCCGCCTCGCCCTTGGCGCGATGATCGCACCACAAATAATATTCGCCAAGCGGCTGCAGATTTTTGCCGACCGGAATGACCGAAGAGCCAGTGGTATCGAGAGCGATGGCTTCAACCAGGTCGCCCGAAATTCCTGCCTTTTTTACTGCCTCGCGCGTCGCCGCCGCCAGAGCGCGCATGTGGTCATCGTGTGATTGGGTGGCATATTCCGGGTCTTCGCGCTTGCGGTGGAGCGGATATTCGGCGACGGCGGAGTCAAGCAGCCCGCGCTCGCTGTCCACGATGGAGACGCGAACGCTCAGAGTGCCAAAATCGACGCCGGCGACGATTGCCATCAGCAGCCTTGGTGATCGTTTGGATGCGAATACATGTCCCAGCCCATATATCGGGTGGTGGCTTCGTATACCGCCGGCGCCACGCTCGACAGGTTGGCGGCGACGTGGTGCTCGAAACCGTTTTCGCAGATATAGTGCAGCAGCTTTTGCATCTCAGGAATTTCGACCACGCCGGCGCCGCCAAAAGTGTTCAGCGGGTCGTCGGTGAATCTTCCTTCGCCCACGTAGCCACGCATCTTGCCCGCGGTGTCGTCGGTGGAGAAGCGGGCAAAGCTCATTTTCTCCGGCTTGATCAAGCCTACACATGTGCCGAAGGTATTTTCCTTGCCGACAGTGCCAGCGATGATTTCCTGAAAATCCATTTTTACCGAGCGGAAAAAATGTTTGGGCAGGTTGGAGCAGTGGAAGCAGACCGCCTTGTTGGGATCGGAGCCGTAGTTGTTGTTCCAGTCGAGCAGCGCCGAAGGGGTTTCCGACGCCAGGCGCAGCGCATGCATGCCAAGCACGCCACAGATATCGACTTCGCACGCGCTCGAGAGCAACCCGTCGCTCATCATGCTCATGACGGTGCAAGGCACAACGCCGAGATTCTCTTCGATTGAGGTCCAGCACTGCACCGCGCTGATAGCCACTTCGGTCGATGCCATCCAGTGGTCGACGACCGCGCCCAGCTTGGCCATCTTGATCAGGGCAGCTTCGGGAACGCTACTCGCGTCCACGTATTTCTTGATTGCGGCCAATTTTTTCTGGGCGGCATCGTCGGTGTCTTTCATGCGCTCGATGCGGCCCAGCACCTCAGAAAGATCGAGCGTTTCGATCGAAATACCCTGCGATTCAAGAATTTTCTCGCTGTAGCGGACGGTGTTGAATGCGGTAGGACGCGCGCCGATCGCTCCGACGCGCAGGTTGCGGAAGCCATTGACCACACGGCAGACTGCCGCGAACCACTGCAGGTCTTTGGCAAACTCGGGCGAGTCCGGGCTTTCGGTGTGGAGAGTCGTGATCGAGTAGGGAATGCCATACTGCCGCAGGTTGTTGCAGGCCGACATCTTGCCGCAAAAGCTGTCACGGCGGAAAGCGATAGTCATCTTCTTGGGATCGTCCGGCGTCGCCTGGATCAGCACCGGCACGTGCAGCTCGGCCAGGCGCAAGGTATCGGCGATGGCGCGCTCTTCCCCGAAGTTGGGCAGGGTCACGATGACGCCATCAATGCGGTCACGATTGCGCTTGAAAAGGTCCGCACATCGGCGGGATTCTTCCCGTGTTTCCACCGCACCGTATTTGCTTTCTTCCGGAGTGAGCGCTACCACATCCATTCCGGCAGCGGTCAGCACGCGCAGCATTTCCTCGCGTCCGCTCTTGGCCAGATGGTCGGGAAAGAATCCCCGGTTGCCCACGATCAGGCCCATCGTCATTTTTTTGGTCGCCATACTTTAGCCCTGTAAAACCTTTCGCCTCAGGCCTGCCGCCGGGGAGCAAATTTGATGCAATAGATCAGGCCAATGACCAGCAGCACGGCTCCCCACCACAGGTTAGCGTGCAAATTGAATAAAACGATTCCGGGTTCAGCTGGAGGATTTATGACCTGGTAGATTCCCGCAGCCATGATCAGCGCACCGTTTACCGCCAGCGAGACGCCGATGAAGAACCAGATAGAAATCATTGCCCCACCTCATTCTCTTACGTGCAGCGCCGGCACCCTGCCTGGACGGCGGCGCCACTCAAACCTTATCTCTGTTTACCAGAAAATAATATTCAGTATGAAGAACACCACCACCACCACGCTAGCCCAGAAAAGCGGTTTCTGGTAAAGCGGGACATCCCCTACCGAGGGAATTTCCGTTTCTCCATATACCAGCCCTGCTAACTGGCTTGCAGGCACTGGCTTGGTCGCCATACTTATCACCACGGTGACGACGACACAAACGATAAAAGACCACAGCGCCTGGTACATGTCCTGCGCCAGAGCTTTGGCGTGGGGCGAGAGTGCAACGTAGCGCAACGCCGCAGGATCCACCTTGACCCACGCCCACATACCGATGGAAGAAAGCGTTCCACACAGCAGTCCCCAAAAGCCGCCCGCCCCCGTCGCCCGCTTCCAGAGCATTCCCAGAATGACCGTGCCGAACAGCGGCGCGATGAAGAAGCTGAACAATGCCTGCACGTAGTCCATGATGCTGGCGAACTGCATCACCAGGTATGCCGTGCCTACGCTGATCAACACACCGATCACCGTGGTCCAGCGGCCCATGTTTACGTAGTGATGGTCGGTGCCTTTGCTGTTAATCAGCGGACGGTAAATGTCGTAGGTCCAAACGGTAGTGAAGGCGCTAACGTTTCCCGCCATGCCGGACATAAAGCCTGCGATCAGTGCGGTAATTCCCAGACCCAGAAGACCTGGACCACAATAGCGGGCCAGCATGAGCGGCAGCACGTCGTTGTAGCTGTGGCCTCCGGTGACGGCAGCTACCGATTCCGGAACCAGTTTTACCGGCAGCACGGCCAAGCCCAGCAATCCGGGGAGAATCACGATGATCGGAACCAGCATCTTGAATCCGGCTCCGATGATCGGCGCCATTTCCGCGCTGCGAATGTCCTTCGCGGCCAGAATGCGCTGCACTACCAGGAAGTCCGTCGTCCAGTAGCCCATCGAGATCACCGAACCCAGGCCGAATACGATGCCGGTCCAGTGAATTCCCATCGGATTGGACGTGAACGATCCCAAACCCGACCAGAGATGGACGTACTGCTCCGAGGCTCGCTGCGCAATCTGGATCTTGAGGTTGCCCCATCCCCCGGCTTCGTAAAGTCCGAGAATCGGAATCAGCAGCGCGCCTGCCCAGATAAGAAAGAACTGCAGCACTTCGTTAAAAATTGCCGAGCGCAGTCCGCCGAGCGTTACATAGATGGCGACTGTGAGGGACGAGACCCAGATGCTGAAATTAATATCCCAGCCCAGCACGATTTGCATGACCTTGGCCATGGCAAACATGTTGACGCCGCTCATGAGGACCGTCATAAATGCAAATGAAACCGCAGACAGGGCGCGGCTGGGTTCGCCGAAGCGCAGCTTCAGGTATCCCGGGACGGAGTGAGTTTTGGAAATGTAATAGAACGGCATCATCACCAGCGCCAGGAACAGCATCGCCGGGATGGCGCCAATCCAGTACCAGTGAGTGGCAAGAATGCCGTATTGATAAGCCGACCCGGCCCAGCCCATCAATTCGAGGGCGCCCAGGTTGGCGGAAAGGAAGCTGAGACCGGCCACCCAGGCCGTCATCTCGCGGCCCGCCATGAAGAAATCTTCGCCGGTATTAGCCCGGCCCTTCAGGTAAAACCCAATTGCGATAACCAGTACGAAATAGAACGCGATGATCACCACATCCACGGCAGACAGATGCACAAGCTGCTTTTCCGCAAAAATGGCAATGGCTGGGATCATTTGTTGTCCTTTGGCTGCCCGTAGTACGCACTCGATCCGTGCTTTCGCAAGTAATGCTTGTCGTGCAGGCCCTTGCCAACCGGCCGCGCTACCCGATTGATGGTCGTGGTCAGAAATGCCATGCGGGCCACGGCTTCCACAATCACCGCATTGTGCGCGGCCGCCGCCGGGTCAGGACCCCAGGCAAAAGGAGCATGGTTGGCCACCAGCACCGCAGGGACGGCGGCGTAGTCCAATTTATTGAATGCCCGGACAATGGCGTGACCGGTATTTTTCTCGTACTCAGTGGCGATTTCGCTATTCTTCATGACCGCCGTCACTGGGACGGGGCCGTGAAAGTAGTCGGCGTGAGTGGTACCAAAGCATGGAATGGGCTTGCGGGCCTGCGCCCACGCAGTAGCGTACTCGGAGTGGGTGTGGGCCACGCCTCCGATTCCGGGAAAGGCTTTATAGAGCACGAGGTGGGTGGGCAGATCGGAGGACGGCCTTAGATCGCCTTCCACCATCTTGCCTGCCAGATCGGTGATCACCAGATGCTCCGGTTTCATCTTGTCGTAGGGAACGCCGCTGGGCTTGATGACGACCAGTTTCTGCTCCCGGGAAATTCCGCTGGCGTTGCCGAAGGTGTAAAGCACCAAACCCCTGCGCACCAGTTCGAGATTGGCTTCGAGAACTTCCTGTCTTAAATGCGGCAGAAGCATATCAGGTTGTAGGTGGCAAAACTGCCGGATTTAATCGGTAATCGTTTACCACAGCAAACCAATGAAGGTAGAACACGCCATGGTCTTTGTCAATCCAAGCGGAAAGTTTACCTGCGTAATTGCTGTTCCGTTAACGTCGACGGTGGAAACAAGAATCCACGCCGAGACTGTATAGCAAACGTTTTCTCAGCCTTCTCCCCAGCGACTGGCTTGGGCTTTTCCAAGGCTGTCAGACTGTACGGTATAAACCGCATCACAATATCACTTTTCGAGGCGATTGGAGGCTTCATCCTCCAGGCGATGCTGGTCGTAGATGCGATTTTCGGAGCATCGATACGGTTGCGGAACACAGATAACAGATAATAGAAGAATGGCCCGGCATTAGAAGGCCGAGCCACTATAGAGAGTCACCAGACTGCACCGAGGTCAGGATCTCAGTTCGAGGAGGCCGACGTCGGTTCCATTCCGGAAGGAGATGCTACCGTCTCGGCGGAGACTCGCGATGACTGCGGGCGATAGCCATTCCGGGTGCGGATGCGGCACTTCTTCAAACGCTCGCCGGTCAATTTAACCGTGATGGTTCGCCAGCCGCGGTTGGGATTGGGCTGAGGATAGTAGCTCACGGAATAGAGGTGGGCCAGATCGTTGCGGATCGAAGCGAAGGCCTTCTGCTGTTCTCGCCAGGTCTTGGCAAAATATGCCTCTCCGCCGGTGGCAGCGCTCATCCGTTTGAAGACGGTGCTCGAAACCGGTTCCAGTTTAGCCTCGCGAGTGCTGATCATGTAAATAGGAATGCCTTTTGACTGTGCCAGTTCGGCCACGTCTTCCGGAGGCACCATGCTGGCGTTATCCGGTCCGTTGGAAAAGACGACTACCACTTTTCTCCCGGTATTCTGGCCGGCATCTTTCAGGGTCATCAGCAGCGCGTTGTACAGCGCGGCATCGTCGCCGGCGACCGTGGTGCGCACTCCCCGCAATACCAGGTTGCGGTCGGGAGTAAGTGTGGTGGCGCGGGAAAGATCGCGGCTGTAGGAATAAAAGGCTACGCGGTCGGGATTGTCGAGGGAGCGCACGAACTCGGCGATCGCATCCTGGGCGAAGACAAATCCCCGGTACATGTAATTGCTGGTATCGAACAGGATAAAAACATTGGCTCCCGCCATGACCGATCCCAGTTCAGATCCGAGTTCGGAAGATGCGTCTGAATCTGCCGCGCCATTTTGCGAACGGATGCGCAGTTCACCGGGCTTGTCTCCGCCCGCACCGGCGGTAACGATGCGGGTGGCCTCGTTGCCCTCGCCGAAGGTGGCAACTTTTTGTGGTATGCCGTCCTCGGTGACTACAAAGTCCGAGGGCTTCAGACCGGTCACGTAGTTCCCTTTGCTGTCCATCACCGCTACGTTCAACTGCACCATGTCGACTTCAACCTTGATGCTGGTTTCGTCTTCCTGCGCAGCCGTCCAAGCAGGGGAAAAGGAAAGAAATGCCGCAATGACCACCAGAAAGAGAAGGAATCGTTTTGCCATAGTGCCTGCCATTTATCCGCCCGTGCTCTTTTTATCTCGCCGGGGGTCGTCAGACCTTCTACCGGGCTCTATATCTACTGAACTGCCGTACTTAAAGCTACCTTTGGCAATGAAGAAATCTTGCCCTGGCGAAACTCGTCGCCGGTTTCGCGCATTGCCCGCAACATCGCCGGCCAGTCCTCAAAATCGGTGGCGAAAATCTTCTCCACCATGCGGTAGGTCAGCTCCGGAACCAAACGGTTCAGCATAACCGGAGGATAGCCCATTTCGTCAGCCAGGCGCGCCCAGTACAGATTATTGGAGTCCCATGATTCGGCTAATAAACGGCTCGAGTAACCCATGAACGCCGGAAATGGCTGCAGGTTCAGCAATTCGCGGGAATAGCTTTGCGCCAGCGCGGGATGGGGAACCCCGAAGTCCTCCGATAAACGTTTCCAACTCGTCTCCGCGGGGTAGCGAGTGGAGAGATTCTGCAACTCCTCGCCCGCCTTTCCCCACGCGTCGCCCTGATCCGGGAACCGGCGGCGGAATTCAGCCGCCAGATAGAAGGTTTCGCCGGGCATGACCCGCGATAGAGCTTCGTCTGCGGCTCCAGCGCGCAGAGACTTCTCCAGGCGCTCGGAGCGGATCGGGACCATGCGCTCGGAAAGAATGTTCAAAACCGTGGCGCGCACCTTCTCGTCGCGGGCGGCGGTTGCGATCAGTTCTTCCCCGGTACGCTGGTAGAGGGTGACGGCGTGCAATTCGTGCGGAGATATTCCCCACCAGCGAGGGAGAGTCGCGCTGCTGACCAGGCCGGGCACCAATTCGTGCCAAATCAGCGCTTGCACATTTTCCGGAACGATAAAATCCTGCTCCGCTTCCGCCAGCACAAAGGGCAAATCCGCCAAAGAACCGGCCAGGTGCGCTCCCCCGCCAGCCGGCAAGCCGGAGCCGAAAACATGCGGCACGTGCCAGGATTGTCCGCCTCCCATCGCCATTTCACCGGAGAAGTCATGCGAACGTACGTAGAGCGGATTGTTAAGAAGAATCTGCGCTCCCGGCGGTTCGTAGTACGCGTAATTCAACCCCACCAGCGTGTCTCGCAGGAAGGGCGTGACGATGCCGCGGGCGTCGACCAAATCTTTGTGCGAGCTGGGCGACTTGATGATTTTCATCAGGTCGGTTCGCGTCTGCAGAGAACTGTGGCGGGTATTGTAGAAACCCGCTGCCCATTCGCTGCGCTCGCTGCTGGTGAACATGGGCCGAGGCATCTCAAATTCTTTAAGTTCCCCAGCCAGCGGAATCAAGCTATCGCCGACGGGCTTTCCCTGGGCCAACTCGTTCAGACCGTCTCCCAGTGCCAGCAGCGTGTCCAACGAAACCAGGCGCTGACCCTCCATGACGGAGCGAATGCGGTTGGCCAGTTCTTGCCGTACCTGCTGTCCGGCGGGATGAGACTGGCTGGGACCAGCCAGGAGCGAGATCACCTCACCTTGGGAAAGATTAGGACGGCCGGCAGCGGCCCGCCACAGATCGTGGATGGAGGCCTCAGCGGCATCGTAGAGGTGAGCAGAAGAGGTGACGCCGGGAGCGAATGGGCTGATGACTTTCAGCCAGGATTCATTCAAGTCTTCCGGCGAAATCTGCCCTTGCCGAGCCAGTATCTGCCAAAGGCCCACATTCGCCTGGAAAATACCCAAAGCGTTGGCCCGTAAGGTCACGTTGGAGATATGGTCGAGCGAGTCGGCCACTTCCAGGAAGCGGGTGATGGAGGCATCACCCAATCCCTGGAATTCGGAGAAAATCAGATACTGGTTGCCGTAGCGGGGAAATTTGGCGGCCAGCGCGACCACCGTCGGCGCACTCAAGCGCCGCTCCGCCGGGCGTCCGCTGTCGATCGCGCTCAGCATAAGGTAGGTGGGCAAGGGTCCGTCGTCAGAACTCTGGCGGGAAAACGCGAACATCGCCTCCACCAGTTGATCGGGACTTTTCCAGTGGTCGGCGCGCCGAGCCCACTGGTGGACAATTTTGGATTCGCTTTTCTGGCGAAGAATCTGCTGCCAGGCCTCCAGACCTCCAGGGACGCTGGGTTGGCCATTGGCATCGATTTGCAGGCGGGTGACCAGCAGCAGCAGGCCGGGATCGGGCCGGAATACCGGTCGAGCCGGGCCCGGTGAAAGATCTTTCCCGCGCAGCGCGTCGTAGAAGCGCGGCAAGCGATGAGCTTCGGTGAAATAGGCCTGTTGCGTGGAAGGCAGGCGGGACAGGGTATCGAAATAAGCGGCCAGCCAGCCATCGTCTTTGGCCAGCAGGCGGGCGATAAAATCCTTTGCCGACTCAGGGTTCGCCCCGGCCAAATCCTTCCAGGCCGGCTCCGCAGAGGCCCCCCCGGGCACCATCACCCGTCCATTACGGATGGCGATGTGGCTGCCATAAAAATCGAGGACCGGAGCGAATGGAAGCAAGCGGGAAATTCCGGCCAATTCCTTCAGTGCCAGGCCGGTTTGATTATCCATGCGGGCCATTGCCCAGTACAGACGGGCCACCATGGGATCGTCCAATAACGACATCAGAACGTCATTTCCCGCGTGCTTCTCCGCGGAATCGATCTGCGTCCAGTCGGTGGCGGAGAACAACAATGGCACTTGGGACGATGGGAAGGGATAAATGAACGGCTTGCCTCCCTGGAGCGTCTCCTCGAGCTGAGCCAGGGGAAAGCCGGAATCGATGGTCAGAAAGGCCTTTTCGGGCTCTGCCGTCTCCAGGGTGGCGTTCTTCCCACAGCCCTGGTGAAGCCGGTAACCCAGAATCGAAAGCAGCGGAGCCGCCTGCTCGCAGTCCGAAACCTTAAGCACGGCCTCGGGGCCGGCAAGGGCAACCAGGTCTCTGGCCTGCCCAACGTAGCGCTTCAACAGGATCAGGAACTCGGTGGGAGTTCCCTGCCGGTCTTTGCGTCCCTGATAGCCCTCGACGGCAATATTTCGGGAAAGCAGGGGCAGGACTTCGTCGGCCGAGATCTTCTGGCTGATGCCGGCCATGCGCAGGAAAGAACGCAACGGTCCCGGGATCGACACCGAGCTTCCGGCGGTGAGTTGCGGTTGGGGGACCGCGGGCGACTGGACCGTCGTGGTGGTGTCAGAGGAAGAATCGGAGGCGATGCTGTAAACGCTTACAGACAAGCCAAAGCATAAACACAGGAGGAAAACAAGCGGGCGTGGAGGTCTCACGGCTGGCCCTTCCTTCGAATCCATAGGAACGACTTGATGCACAACCAGCAGGATGCCAGGGAACGGAGGGAAATTGTTCCGGCGCGAATGACGTCAGGTTGGATGACCTGGGCCCGAGTACCGCCACCGCGTTGGATTCTGACTACGGGTGCCTGGTTAGTTTTCCGCCCCCGAGGAACCTAACTTTTGTGCCTGCCAAGATAGATCATCTTGCGCTCGATGCCAACCCCTTTTCTGTTTTTTTTACAAGCGCCCCTCCCAGAATCGACAATCGGCTACAAGTGGCTTGGATTGGCCGGTTTCGGGGATATCCCAAGCCAGTTCACGATGCTGCCGCAGTTTTTGGCGGTCGAGTTACAACTCGATTTTGGCATTTCGAACTCAGCGGCTAAAAACCCGCCTCAGCAAGTCGACCGCACTTAAACCTGAGAAATTTTACCGGACCTGACTTGGAAGTATCCCGGAAAAACGTGGCTTGGATTCCTACAGGCTGGCAGGTGGTTGCCCGGAGAAGGTGTGCAGACCTGGGTGCTCAGCGGAAGCGACCGGCTGCTTCCGCCAGACCTTTTTCGTAGCTTTCGATCAGCTTGTCCCAAACGGCGCTTTCTTCGGCGTCAATCAGTTTGCGGGCGGGATCGGCATCGAACCAGTCGAGGGATTGACGAATGCCCTGCGCAAAACGGGTGGTGGCTACGAATTCCGGAACGAAACGCTTGATCTTGCTGTTGTCGAATACCACGCTGACCGACTTGTCGCCGATCAGGGTGCCTTCCATCTCAGGCAAACACGCCACCATGAAATCCGATGGATTGTGTACGATACGGGCTTCGACCCCGGCCGCAGCGGCCACGGTGCGGTAGAGCTGGTCCCAGGTCAAAACCTCGTCGGTGGTGATGTGGAAGGCATGGCCGCTGGCCTGCTCGTGGCCCACCAGGCCGATAAATCCCTTGGCGAAATCGCTATTGTGGGTGATCACCCAGAGCGAGGAGCCGTCGCCGGGAACGATGACCTTCTTCCCCTTGAGCATCCGATCCACCACGGTGTAGGAGCGTTGCCAGCTATTGATGACCAGTGGAATCAGATTTTCGCCGTAGGTCAGCGAAGGCCGGACAATCGTCGCCGGAAATCCCTCGTCGCGATAGGCTTTGAGCAGAAGGTCTTCGCAGGCGATCTTGTTTCTGGAATAGTCCCAATGCGGGTTGGCGAGCGGCGTCGACTCGGTGATCAGATAATCGGTGCTGGGTTTCTGATAGGCGCTGGCCGAACTGATGAAAATGTACTGCCCGGTTCGCCCGCGGAACAGTTCTACATCGCGTTCGATGTCGGCAGGAGTAAATGCGATCCAGTTCACTACGGTATCGAAACGCCGTCCACGCAGCGCACGTGCGACTGCAGAGGCATCGTTGATGTCGGCCGTGACTGTTTCCGCGCCGTCCGTAGCCCCGGCGTGTTGTCCCCGGGTAAGCAGGGTAAGGTTGAGGCCGCGCCGCACCGCCAGGCGAGCGCAGGCGCTGCTGATGATACCAGTGCCTCCAATAAAGAGTACGTTCATGCGCTCTTTGTAACAGAATCGAGAGACATTTCACATTGGCAGGTCGGCGGGGCGGTTGGCCCACCCGCAGCTTTCGGGCGTATTTCTACGGAGAACCGAGTCGGGTGCGGGTAAACTTTCGGGAGTGGCCGCTGGAGATCAAGAATCGTCAGGTCAACCGGTTTGGGGATGGGAGAGGGCTCGGTCACCCGCTCATTCGCAAAAAACGCGAATTAAGGCACCCGGCTGCCACAGAACTTATTGGCCCTCTCTTTGGCACTCTCTAATGAGTAGTCCCTAATTCTCTGCGGGATACAGCCATCACGATCCAACTTCTGCGAAGGTCTGCGGTGGCCACTGATTTGCTGTGGCTTCAAGAGCGGCGCAGCTCGCGGATTCCATGAAGAAAGTCTTAAGCCAGGAAGAAATCGACAACCTGATCCGCGCCGCCCGCCCCGGCGCCGAAGCCGCAGCACCGGCCAGCAACGCCCCTACGGTCGTCCTGTGGGATGGACGCCTGGCTGGTCAAATCGGGCAAGATCAGATGCAAGCCATCAACCGCCTGCATCAGACGTTTGCCCGTAACCTGACTCACTCCCTGGGCGCCTATCTGCGGATTCAGTTCGAAGCGGCGCTGGTTTCGGGGGAATACTTGAGTTACGGGGAATTCCTGCAAAGCATCCCCGAAGTCACCTACCTGGCTTCCTGCAAGCTGATGCCGGTGGACGTGTCGGTGCTGATGCAGCTGGATCTTGCGGTGGCCTATCCCCTGATCGACGTGCTGCTTGGAGGCGAAGGAAAGGGAGAAGCTCCAGCGCGCGGGATCACCGAAATCGAGGAACAGATTCTGGAGACGGTGATGCACATTCTCTGCCGCGAGCTGCAGAGCGCGTGGCAGGCGCTGTCGCTGCAGGTTGAATTCGAGCATCGTCAACATCCTGGACAAACGGAACAACTGATGCCGGCGGCGGAAAAGATTCTCTTGCTGAGTTTCGAGATCACTTTGCTGGACAGCCGGGGAGCCTTGAATCTGGTGGTGCCGGCGCTGGTGTCGAACAGCCTGCTGCGCAAGGTTTCCGTAAGCAGCACGGCAAAACCGCGCATGCGTGTCGAGTCGGAGCGCCGCCTGCGCACTGCCCTGCTGAATTGTCCCTTTGAAGCCGAACTAGCCATGCCCGCGCTGCGGGTGCCTTTGCGCACGCTGGCGGAATTGGCCCCGGGAAATTTGCTGGCGCTAGGACGCAACGCGCAGTCTCCCGCAACCTTGTTCGTGGCTGGCCAGGAAATGTTCACAGCCACCGTGGCCAGGCGCGGGGGGACGCGCGCCGCGCAACTTCTTTCGCGCAGCCTGCAAGAGAACATCGGAGTAAAGAGGAAAAATTCATGACTGAGGCATCCTCCTCCCAGCCAGCCGCCGACAACGATGTTCGCGACTATATAAAGATATGGGTCGAGAACATGGGCCAGGTGCTCAGCCAGATTGCCGGCGCCGCTTTCGCGCTTGATTCAGTCCCGTCGCCGCCGCCCGAGACTCCGGGCGCGGAAGAACACGACCTGCAAGTCACCGCCGTGGCCGCGGGATCGCTGCGGGGCGAGATGAGCCTGCGGGTACCGCGAACGGTGGTGCTCGCCTTGGGACAACTGTTCATGCAGGAATCTCAGGATGCGGCGGCTGAGCTGAAACCGGATCATCGCGATGCTCTCGAGGAATTGCTGCGTCAAGCCGCCGGCCAAACCGCCACGGCACTAAGCTCACGCCGGGGCGAAACCCAGCTGCGGATTGAATCGAGCCTCGCTCCCACCTGGTCTGCGGGAGCCCGCGGATGGATTGTTTCAGCCGCGGGAACTCCATGCCGGTTGCTGATGGAATGGCAGTTGAGCTCGGCCCTGGTTGCCGCATTGCGTCCGGTCCAGGAAAAAAAATCCAGCGAGGAAGCCGCTCCGGATTCCAAACTCGATCTCCTAATGGACGTTGAACTGGACGTCACGCTGCGCTTCGGAAAAAGAAACATGCGGTTGCGAGAGGTAATGGAACTGGATGCGGGCTCGGTGGTAGAGCTGGACCGCCAGATCCAGGAACCCGCTGACCTGCTGCTGGACGGCAGACTAATTGCCCGCGGAGAAGTAGTAGTGGTCGACGGAAATTACGGCTTGCGCGTTCTGGAAATCGTGGCAGCCACGCATTGAGGCTTTCTGCACTTTGGGCAATCTGCCTTGTGATATCTTTCAGGCCTCCTGGAGACGGGCATGCCTGGCAGAAATGCGATTATCTTCGTTTCGAACATCTTCTTAGCGAGCATCTTCCTAGCATCCATGGTGCAATCAGCCTTAGCCGCGCCGGCTGGCCTGCAAGTAAAAATCGACAGCGGGACAATTGAGGGTAAAGCGAGCGGGCCGGTGCGCACATTTCTCGGAATTCCCTACGCCGCACCCCCGCTGGGCGAACTGCGCTGGAAGCCACCCGCGCCGGTGGCGCAATGGGCCGGAATTCGCTCGGCCAAAGAATTTGGAGCGCGCTGCATGCAGAGCCGAGTTTATTCCGACATGGTTTTCCGCGACCCGGGCATCAGCGAAGACTGCCTGTCGGCGAATGTATGGACCGCGGCGAAGAACGCAAAATCCAGCCTGCCGGTGATGGTGTGGATCCACGGTGGCGGATTCATGGCCGGAAGCTCGTCCGAACCGCGGCAGGATGGCGGGATGCTGGCCCGGCGTGGGGTCGTGGTTGTCAGCATGAACTATCGCCTGGGCATTTTCGGTTTCTTCGTCCATCCGGAACTGGCGGCCGAGTCCGAAAAAAAAGCGGCAGGAAATTACGGCCTGCTCGACCAGGTGGCCGCACTTGAGTGGGTGCAGCGGAACATCGCATCTTTCGGTGGCGATCCCGCGAATGTGACGATCTTCGGAGAGAGCGCGGGATCGTCTTCCGTGAGCGCGCTCATGGCATCCCCGCTCGCGAAGAGTTTGTTTCACAAAGCTATTGGTGAAAGCGGGGCGGCATTCTCCCGCAGCGCCCTGGCTTTCGAGCCGATGGCGGAACGCGCCCGCAGTGATTCCGAATTTGCCAACTCGTCTTTCGGCGTCCAGTCGCTCAAGGAATTGCGCGCCCTTCCCGCGCAAAAGGTTCTAGAAGCCTCGTACAAAATCGAGAGCCGCGGCAAACCTCGTTTTGTTCCTGACGTCGATGGGTACTTCCTGCCCGAGCAGGTGTCCGCGATTTTCGCTGAAGGAAAACAGAATGACGTTCCGCTTTTGGCTGGCTGGAATCGCGATGAAGGCAGCTTTACCCAGGTGCCCGGAGAAACCCCCGCTGAAACCCTGAAAGCCACCGCAGCCAAAGACTTTGCCGGTAAAGCGGACGAATTTCTGCGCCTTTACCCCGGTGATAATCCGGCCAACGATTACGCCCAAGCCCGGCGTTCCCTCAAAGACCTGGCCGGCGATAGCTTTATCGCATGGTCGACCTGGCGATGGCTCGAAGCCCAGGCTGCCAGCGGTAAACAGCCAATGTATCGCTATCGCTTCGATCTGGGTCCGCCGCCTGACCCGAATGCTCCCGATCGGGGCGCGTATCACTCATCCGAGATCGAGTATGTTTTTGGCGCCCTCGATTCGAAAGCTGGAATCGCCTGGCGTCCCGAAGACCGCTCGCTGAGCGACCTGATGCAGGCCTACTGGACAAACTTTGCCATCTCCGGAAATCCCAATGGTCCGGGCTTGCCGCCGTGGCCGGCGTACCGGGCATCCAGCGGTTGGGAGGTGCTGTATCTGACGGCGCAACCGAAGGCGGAAAAAGACAGCGCCAGGGACCGCTACCTGTTTCTGAACACAGTGTGGGGAAAATAGAGTGAAGCTGGTCATATTTGCCCTTGCTCTTCTCAGTTCGCTCACACCACAAAAGCCGGAGTGGTGCCGTCAGCTTCCGCGACCTGCTTACCGGCACCTCGAGCGGATAGCTATCAAAGATTCCTGGTTCGAGGTGTATCGAATTCGACCCGGGATTTTCGCCATCTATGAACCACATCAAGCGGAAGAGATTATTTCTTATTTGATTCTCGGCGCGAAACGGGCCGTGTTGTTCGACACTGGAATGGGGATCAGCAACATAAAAGCAGTTGCGGAAGGGCTTACTTCGCTGCCCATCGCTGTCGTCAACTCGCACACTCACAATGATCACGTGGGCGACAACTGGCGATTCGAGGACGTCTACGGGATGGATACCGATTTCACGCGGGCCAATGCCAAAGGCTCAAAAGCAGATGCCCAGGCGGAGATTGCGCCGGGTGAAATCTGCGGCGATCTTCCTCCCGCTTTTAACGCGGCAGATTATGCCACCAGGCCATTTCATATTTCTCACTGGATTCACGATCACGACAAGATTGATCTGGGCGAGCGTGTCCTTGAGGTAATCTCCGTCCCCGGGCACACGCCGGATGCTATCGCGCTACTGGACGAAAAGAACGGCCTGCTGTTTACCGGAGACACGTTTTATCCCGGCCCCATCTGGCTGTTCCGGCCGGAGACCGATCTGGATGCCTACCTGGCGTCGGTAAAGAAACTGGCCCTTTTATCGCCCAGGCTTCAGTTGCTCTTGCCGGCTCACAACGAACCCGTTGCCGAACCGGACAATCTCCCACGCGTGGTCGAGGCGATGGAAGAAGTCCGCAATGGCAAAGTCAGAGGCCTTCCTAAAGATGGCAACCAGGAATATGTCTTCTCCGGCTTTTCCTTCCTGCTGGCGAAATAGTTGAATCGCGAAGCGCCCGCCTCAGCGCGACTGTACACCGGCCGGCACTTGTACGTTGCTATATTCGTAACGGATGGAAATGTGACGCTTGTCGCCACCGCCGGTGTCGATATCCTCCTCGGTCCGCAGCGGCAGTCCTTTGCTTTTCGAAAACCAGGTCTGGGCGTCAGACTTCACGGTGTCGTTTTCGGAATGCGCCATATACAGGGCTGCGGCTTCGCCGTTGACCGCCTCATCGCGCACGTGACGGCAGGTGGTTTTGGAGTCACGAATGTTTTCCTGCTCCTGTTTGAGCATGTCTTGGGTCGTCATCGGGCTGCGAATCCATTTGCCGTTCATGTTGATGTAAATCACACCGTTCGCATAGATCGCCTCGGAATTTCGGGATTTGCGGCCAGGCACAGTTTCGACGCTGTAGGAATGGGCCGGAACCGAGAGGAGCTTGAGAGTTGAGTCGAAGACGGGCTGACAGGCTGCGTCTGCGGCAAAGACTGGCGCGGAACAGGACAGCGCCGCTGACAGAGATACGGCAAGAAGAGGAAACGAGCAGCACATGCGGAACATCGGTTTCTCCCTATTTGATCGACAGTTGCAAATCCAAAGTCTACCCGAATTTCTCGAGACGACTTACGGGCTCGCGGGGGCGCCCTAGTTCCTTCTCTTTTGCCACTTCCCGCACGGTGGGCGAGACGCCGTCGCTATAGCCCAAGCGCTACCAAACCAAGATCGGATTCGAGGGCGGCCACGCCCCCGACGCGGCCGTCTCGAATCGATTTGATGAAGAGGTCTTCATCAAAACTTTCAACCTGCGGACACGAACTGGAATGTGGTGCAAGTTCCAGTCCCAGTCAATGAAACTTACCTTTAAGCTTGCATTAACCGGGAAATGGCCATCAGGCAAGGGTTTAGGGGGAGGTCTTAACTGAAGGGCGGGGTTTTCCCGTGGTAAGATTTGCGGCACCTCTCGCCCCGTGCGGGAGATTGCAGGTAGTGCATCATGGGCAGTTCTCCCCAAAACCCAATTCGGTACCGCTTCGGCCCATACCAGCTTGATCCCGGCGAGGGCAAACTCTGGCGCGACGGCACCCGGGTGAAGCTGCAGGATTTGCCCTGCCGGCTGCTGGTTCTGCTTGTGGAAAAACCCGGAGAAGTAGTGACCCGGGAGGACGTCCGAAGACGACTCTGGCCCCAGGACACATTCGTGGAGTTCGACAACAGCCTGGGGGTGGCAGTGCGGAAACTGCGCGAAGCGTTGCACGACAATGCCGATAGCCCGCTTTTTGTGGAGACGGTGCCGCGCAGAGGTTACCGGTTTCTTGCCCCGGTCAGCCACGAATATCCTGCGGGCAATTTAAGGGAGATGCACGAGGGACCTCTCTCGACGATCGATGACGGACTGACGAAGCAGCCCGGTGCCGCCGTCAGGAGCCAGCCCTGGTTCATTCGCTACGGGGTTGTTGCAGGATTGGTTTTGCTGCTGGTGGGAATTGCTGTCTATGAATTCCGTCCCGTTCCACGCCGCTCATCTGGCATGGTCCAAGCAGTCGGCAAGTTGCCTCCCGACCGCATTCGCCGCTCCGTCGCTGTGCTGGGCTTCCGCAATTTACCGGGACGCCCGGAAGAAAACTGGCTCTCCACTGCTCTCTCCGAAATGTTGAGCACCGAACTGGCCGCGGGAGGACGGTTGCGGCTGGTCTCCGGCGAAGATGTGGCCCGGGCCAAGCGTGACTTATCCCTTGAGGACGCGGACACCCTGGCCAAAAGCACGCTGAACCGATTGCGGGAAAACCCTGGCGCCGACGTCGTGGTCCTGGGTACTTATACGCTGCTGCCGGGAAAGCAAGAGAACCGCCTGCGCCTGGACATTCGCATGCAGGACACGATTACCGGAGAGACCATCTCCGAAGAAGCTTTCACCGGGAGTGAGCAACAGTTGTTTGAACTGGCGTCACAGGCCGGCGGTCGCCTGCGGCAGAGTCTCGGAGTAAGTCCGCTGGTTCCGGAAGACCCCAGCTACGTTCGGGTTTCGCTCCCTTCTAACCAGGAAGCTGTCAAGCTTTATGCCGAAGGTCGAAGCCGGCTGTGGGTGTTCGACTTTGTGGGGGCACGCGACTTTCTTGTCAAGGCAGTCGCCACCGAGCCCGATTTCCCCCTCGCCCACTCAGCCTTGTCCGAAGCCTGGTGGCATCTGGGTTATAGCGCCAGAGCCCGGGCGGAGGCGGAACGCGCGCGGGCACTCGCCGGTTCCCTTCCTCAAGAAGAACGCCTGCTCATTGAAGGCCAGTATCGCGACAGTATTTTTGATTGGCCCAAGGCAGTCGAGGCTTACCAGGAGCTGTTCAAGCTATTTCCTGACAATCTCGGCTATGGTTTGCGACTGGCCTCGGCCCAGTTGCAACTGAAGCCAGCCGATTCCCTGCTGACTTTGGCGGCTCTGCGCCGGATTCCTCCGCCTGCCGGCGACGACGCGCGGATTGACATGGAGGAGGCATCGGCCTGGATCAGCCAGGACCTGGGGAAAGCTCATGCTGCAGCCAAGCGCGCCATCGAAAAAGGCAGCGCGCAGGGCTCACAGCTTCTCGTAGCCCGCGTCTATGGAATTCTTTGCCAGCAGGGTACTTCCATCGGCACCTCGACAGCTGAAGTGTTCGCGGATTGCGAACTGGCCCGCCGCAGATATGCTGCGGCGGGAGACTACAACAACGAAGCCCGAACATTGAGTGATTTTGCCGGCATCTACTATCTGTCCGGCGATCTTGAACGGGCCGAGGCGATGTGGCGCGAAGCGTCAAAGGAATTTCGCCGGGTGGGGGATATCGAGGGCGTCGCCGTAACTTCAAACAATCTGGGCGACGCTCTGCTGATCCGGGGAAACCTGGACGGCGCCAGGAAGCTTTTGGAGGCCTCGATTCCCAAGTATCAGGTTCTCGAAGAAAAAAGCGGAGTGGCTTTGGCGCTTAACGATCTCGGAGATTTATCGCGGCGGCAGGGCGATTTAGCGGCGGCGGAAACCACTCTGCAGCAAGCGAAGGCGACAGCCGAGGAAGCTGGCGACAACAATGCAGTTGGCTATGTGCTGACCGGGCTAGGCGAGGTCTGGACGGATCGAGGCGATCTGGCCGCAGCACGCCAGTCCTACGAAGGATCGCTGGCGTTGCGAAACCAGATGGGTGAGAACCAGGCAGTCGCGGAAACCCAGGTCGCCTTGGCCGAAGTATCCATCGAAGAAGGCCGCGCCGTAGAGGCAGAAGCGGCGATGCGCAAATGTAGAGAGCAGTTCCACCACGAGCAACAGGCCGACGATGAACTGTCGGCAGACGTGATGTTGATTGATGCCTTGCTGGCTCAGGGAAAGCACGGCGACGCCAAACAAGAAGTGGAGTCCACCGAAATCCTCGCTCGGAAGAGCCAGAATCTTTTCATCCGTCTCCAATTTGCGCTGGCGTCAGCGCGCGTGCTGCTGGCCTTTGGCCAGCCGGAGTCTTCCCGCGCTCAGGCGCAACAGGTCTTTAAGCAAGCGCACGACCATCAACTCCTGGGCGTTGAATTGGACGCCCGGCTGGATTTGGCGGAGTTGGAAGCAAAATCCGGGCATTCGGGCGCAGCGCAAGCGCAACTGCTCGCCCTGGAGCGTGCGGCGCGGGTCAAGGGCTTCGGCCTTATCGCACGCAAAGCGGCCACCGAACGAACTCGGACTGGACTCGGAAGTCAGGGCATCAGCCACGGTCAGGGCTGAAGATTCAACCTCATTCAAAAGGCTTAATCCGGGGCCATTGCCATGTGACCAAAGTGGTATGCCTTGGCACACACGGGCCATTTCCAGAAAATCCAGTAGTACCTATCATTTACCCAGGAGACATCCTTATGGATTACGGAGACTTGATGCGCGAAAGACTCCTGTTGACTCTGGCCGAACGTTACGAAACCGATCGCAGCCAGTTTGTGACTCTGCCAAGGCAGACAATGGACTCAGCCCTGGCTCGGGAAGTAGTCGCCACATTAAGAAACGAAAGGTCGATAGAGGAACAGACTCGCGGGGTTGTGCGGCTCACTGCGCGCGGCTACCAGTCCTACAAGAACCAAGCAGTGCTTTGCGGGCAGGAAAACTAAGCTGTCATCTCGTCAGGGACAATGTCAGCCTTAAATTCCTGCGCATTGCTGCGGTATCTCCCGCTGCAAATCACGCAGGGCGCTCGACCGTACAGAATTAACCTGGGCAAATAACTTCACAAGCAAGCATCGACCCGACGATCGATCTCACCTGGTCGGTTCTCCGACGCCCGCCCCACTCTCAACGCGTCTGTGATTACGCCGGTAACTTGTTAGTGCCGCTGATAAGTAATCAATAATGACGCAAGGGAAGTCTGTCCGGCGAGATTGACTCGCTTCCTTTCCAATTCTTTTCGAAGCACCCGCGCTGCGGAGGCGTATGTCTACGGGAGTCGGCAGGGCAACGGTTACGGACCAGCAGAGCTCTCCAGAAGCCTTGTCGCGGCTCAATGAGACAGTGTTGGCCATGATCATGGCTCGGGCTGCGCTGCCAAAGATCTTGTCCATCTTGTGCAGCGAAATCGAGAAATGCCATCCAGGTTTGCTGTGCTCGGTTCTTCTGCTTGATGCCGACGGCGTGACTCTGCGGAGCGGAGCCAGCCCCAGCTTACCTGCGGAATACTGCCGCGCGATTGACGGCGTGAAGATTGGGCCGTCGGTGGGTTCCTGCGGGACAGCCGCCTATCGCAGGCAGCCAGTGGTAGTTTCCGACATCGCCACCGACCCGCTCTGGGCAGATTTTCGGGACGTGGCCTTGCCCCATGGCCTGCGCGCCTGCTGGTCTATACCGATCGCTACCCAGGAGGGCGCGACCCTCGGAACCTTCGCGGTTTATTACCGTGAATCTCGCGCCCCGGATCCTCAACATTTCCAGATCGTCACGCATGCGACAAATCTGGCCGGTATCGCCATCGAACATGATCGAGCCAAACTCCAACTCCGCGCCGCAGAGGACCGCTATCGCACGCTGGTTGAACGTCTGCCCGCCATCACCTATATCGCTGAACTGGGCGCCGACGGGCCCTGGCATTACGTGAGTCCGCAGATCGAATCCATTCTTGGTTTTTCTCCAGCGGAGTGGCTCTCCAATCCCATGAGCTGGATGAACCGCATCCATAAGGACGATCGCGAAATTGCGCTGGCAGCAGAGCGGCGGTTTCAGGAAACTCACGAACTGTTTCAAGCCGAGTACCGCATGTTTGCGCGTGATGGACGAGTTCTGTGGTTCCGCGACGAAGCAGTGATGTTGCACCAGGCAGGCGACCATCCGCTGCTGATGCAAGGTGTGCTCTATGACATGACCGAGCACAAGCGGCTGGAAGACCAACTTCGACAGTCGCAGAAAATGGAGGCGGTCGGCCAACTGGCCGGTGGTGTGGCCCACGACTTTAACAATCTTCTGATGCTCATTCAGGCTCACAACGAGCGACTGCGCGGACGGCTGGCGCCGAGCGATCCCGCCTGTCAGGACGCACTCGAAATAGAGCGCGCGGTGACACGGGCAGCCGCCCTAACTCGCCAACTGCTGGCTTTTGGCCGCAAGCAGGTGCTTCAAACCAGGATCCTGGATCTAAATCAGGTTGTCGCCGAAGTGGTCAAAATGCTCAGCCCGGTGATTTCAAACCAGGTGGAATTGAGTGTACGGCAAGCGCCGTCTCTCGGCCGGGTCAAGGCCGACTCCAGCCAGATCGAGCAGATTATTCTGAACCTGGCAGTCAATGCGCGCGATGCCATGCCTCGCGGCGGTCAACTGATCCTTGAAACCAGGAACGTAAAAGTAGACGAGGCCTACTCCCGGACCCATGATGGCGTGCCCACCGGCGAGTATGTCATGCTGCTGGTCAGCGACAACGGCGTCGGAATGGATGGGCAAACTCAGGCGCGCATCTTCGAGCCCTTCTTCACCACCAAGGAGCCCGGCAAAGGTACGGGATTGGGGCTGGCAACGGTTTATGGAGTAGTCAAACAGATGGGCGGCGCGATCTGGGTACACAGCGAACCGGGAAAAGGAACTACCTTCCAGATTTATCTCCCGCGAGTTGAAAACAAAGAAGGAGAGACCAGTTCGATGGCTCGAACTCCACTCGATTCAGTTCCGAGCGGGACTGAGACCGTACTGCTGGTAGAAGACCAGGATGGCATCCGCGATCTGGTTCGAGAATTTCTGCGACGTAAAGGTTACTCCGTTCTGCATGCGGTCGATGGCAACGACGCGCTCCGCATCGCCGGCCAGCACCAAGACCAGATTCACCTGCTGGTGACCGATGTCGTGATGCCCAATATCGGGGGACCGGAACTGGTACGCCGCTTGACCCCGCTTCGTCCACAGATGAAGGTTCTCTACATGTCTGGCTTTCCGGAACATGCGAGCCTGGGTAACGAGGAAGCCGACACGGATGTTACGGTGCTGCAAAAACCCTTCATGCTGGACGCGTTGGCCAATAAAATACGCGCCGTACTGGACAACAGCAAGTAACAACGACGACCCCTGCCGCAACCATAGTAGTAGCTCAATTTGAATTCTTCCGCCTTCTGCGAGGCGTCATGCTGAGCTTGCGACATCTTGCGAGGGGCGGGTGTGCATCGAGCCCGCCACTCTGGCGATGTGCGCAAAATCGAGTTCGCGCCCTTCGCTCAAACTGAGCTGATCCACAGTTAGTATTTCCTTGACTTGGCTTTCAAGGTCGTGTAAATCAGGCAGATCAAATCAGGTCCTCCACCAACGTAAGTAACAGCCGGAGTAACTCGTGCTTGCCATGTTCGCCTCAGGCGGCCTGCTCCTGGTTCTCGACCAGTGCAGCAAGAATCTTGTCCAGCTATATGTGCGCGACCGGCCGGTTTCGTGCGGGCCGGTTCAAATAAGGTATGTAGCCAATCTGAAAACTTTCTACAGAAGTGACGGCACCCGCGCCGCGCTGGTGGCCATGTGGGTTGCAGCTCTGTTTTCGGCCGTCCTATTGCATCGCTCCGGCGGATGGTTCCAAGGTACGCCTGCGCTTCTCAGTCTGGGATTGGCTCTCGGCGGGGCGGCGGGTAATCTGTCTGACATATTGCGGTTGAGTTACGTAGTCGATTTCATCGATCTACATTGGTGGCCGGTGTTCAACCTAGCCGATCTGGCCATCGTCGCTGGTTTGGCGGGAGCCTTCTGGCGCCCAATCTAAGTAGCAGTTATGCGACCGATTCTGTTTCAGTGGCGGACTCTCACGATATGGAGTTACCCGGCTCTGCTTTATGTGGGGCTGTTGACCGGGGTAGTGGCTGGGAATGTCGCCGCGCACATCGCCGGTATTGATGCTTTCCGCGTTTTTGTGGCGATGCTGGTCCTAATCGCGCTCGGTTTGACTGGCGCCAGGCTCATGTACGTCGCTTCCAACTGGCGATTCTATCGACAGAACTACCGGCTCATCTGGCATCGCAACCGGGCCGGCGCAGTGCAGTATGGCGCGCTGCTTCTTGCCCTGCCGTTTTCGGTTTTCCTGCTGCACGCTCTCCGCCTGCCCTTGGGCGTTTTCTGGGATGTGGGCGCGTTCACCATGTTAATCATCATGATGTTTGGCCGCATCGGCTGTTTGCTGAACGGCTGTTGCGCGGGGCGTCCTGCAAGCGGCTGGGGCACTTTTTACCTGCCCAACCTGATGGGCGTGTGGGACAGGCGCGTTCCGACCCAGTGCCTGGAGTCGGGATGGTGCGCTCTGCTGCTGGCGGCCGCAGTCGCGATCTGGCGATACTTGCCGTTCCCGGGCGCATTGTTTTTGTTGGTCTCGGCTGGCTATGGCGGCGGACGACTGGTGATGGAGTTTGGGCGAGAGCTGCCCTCCGGAGCCAGCAGGCTCACCATCAACCACGCAATCTCTCTCGTCATAGTAGTCGCGTCGCTTGCAACGCTTTTGGCTCATTGGCCGAAGTAAGAGGAGGAGTTTCGATGGCTAACGCTCTCACCGGCGATTTTGACGTAGTAGCGGAGTTCGCGGTTGCAGCCGCCAACCGGGTGATTGCCGCGATGCACCGCAGCGAGAGGCTTCTCCACTCGGTGACCATTCGCGTGGATGACAACCCGCCTCCTGGCTCCGGATTTACTCGTCCGACGATCGTGGGAAGCGTGGACGCATTTGGAGATCCGGTCGTCAATCAGCGACGCATCGGGACGCCGATTCCGATTCCGGGACAGCTGGTCGCCAAAAATCCGATCTATTCGGCGCTTGATCCGGTCGTAAATCTGGAGAACGCGGGTGCAGTGATAGTGCCGATTGTTCCCAGCCACCTGCAGGGCAGGGCGCAGCTCCAGTTGTTCCCGCCAACGCTTGAGGTGGCGCCCGGGTCAGGATCGAGTTTCACCCTGCGGATGAACATCATGTCGCGCTACTTCGCGGACGCCAACACCAGTCCGCTGGCGGAATTTATCCGCGGCGAGCTGCAGATCACGACCACGCTGAGTCAGGTGGTTTCGCAAGCCGCGAACGTTGTAGATATCGATTTCAAGACGGACAACGCCTACATCAATTTCAGCCCGGCATGGTCGAGCCAGCCGCTGAGCGCCGCAGATTTGGCCGGGATCAATCTGCTGATCCGCAACGCACTCAGGACGAGCTTCCTGCCTTCCAACGCTACGCTGCCGTCCTTTGTTCAGCAGGTTCAGTTCAAGACCGTGCCCGCAACTCCAGGCGCCCTCGCCGTTTTGCTGAACATGAACACTGGAGCCGGGAATCCGGCCAGTATGAACAATGTCTTCCTCGCGGGAAGCGATGATTTTGCCTTCGCCGTGAGCCTTGATTACCTTCGCGCGATTCTTCAGCCGACTATCAACAGCCTGCTTGCCCAGTCCTACAGCTTCACGATCCCGATCGATTTGTTGTTCACCACCGTACACATCAGCTACTCGATCACGCTGACCAGCGCGAGCGTCGACCTGCCGGGCGAGCAAATTCTGCTGACCATCCAAGGCCAGGCGGTTCAGACCAGCCACAAATCCTATGCGCCAAGCAGTTTCACTTTCACGGCCAAGCTGGCGTTTAGCCTGCAGGTGGACGGCGATACAGCGGATCTCGTCCCCGGTGATGTTTCCCTCGACACATCAAGCTGGGTCGTGAACCTGTTCCGGGGCAGCGCGACCAATGGCATGAAGCAGGTGGAAGATCAGGCGCTCAACCAGAGCGGGGCGTACGATGCCGTCCACAAAATTTTCAATGCCGACGCGACGCTGGGTGTGCTGCTTGAATCACTGCTGCCGTCGCCGCGCCGGAGATTCATATTTCAGACAAAGGGATTTCAGTTGGCCTATACCTCGGTGGAGATTCGATCCACAGGGATCATCATGCACG
Organism: Terriglobales bacterium; assembly: GCA_036265205.1. Classification (GTDB taxonomy): domain Bacteria; phylum Acidobacteriota; class Terriglobia; order Terriglobales; family Acidobacteriaceae; genus JAIQFF01. Next base: position 336,564 of record DATAPL010000032.1, on the reverse strand, counting down.
GGTCTTTAGCGGTCACCGGTTGGCCGCCCGCGTATGTGGAGTTTGAGCCGATCCCTGCCGGTGGCGTGGGCCCCCCGGGTGAGGTTATTCCGCACGGACCAAGCTACAGCGCTCTGAAAAGCTGGATCCCCGGCGGTACCATTCAGCAGTACGAGTGGAGTACTGAAGGACAAACTCAACCGTTTCTCATCGATCCCAACAAGTTTGTTTACCAGCAACCTCCTCCGCAATACACCGACTGGATGGCCTCCACGGCGGCGGTATCAGGATTCGTGCCCTTGTGCCTGACGGTCAGGGGTACGCGACTTTCAGCCTCTGGTCCGGTTGTGGCTGAGCCTGTCGTCGGCTCGGTTTGCGGATACACTTTGGTCTCGCTGATCCCGATTAATATCGTCACCACGCTCAACGGATCCCTGCCGTCGGTGGCGCTGACCTACCCAGATTCTCAGGGACTAGTCCAGGTCGTGGGCCATGCAGCCGCGCAGCCAAACGGAACCGGCGGCGGCGTCCCCAATCTGATTGTGCATTTCGCCGACGATAAATCGGCCAGTCAGCTGGAGACTCTTCCCCAGGCGTTGCGCACGAGCAAACGCGAGGACGCGGCCACCGCCATTCTTGCGGTACTCGGTTCTGACCAAATAGCCAAGGCACGATACGCGTCCGGGATCATTTACGCGGAAGACCAGGATGGCGCGTGGGAGCGCCTGTTCGGAGTAAAAAGCACGCAGCGTCCGCTGACGTTGATCGTCGCTCCGAAAGGAAATGTGTTGTGGCAGAAAGAGGGGCCACTGGACAGCCAGACTCTGGCTGCTGCTTTGCAGAAAATGCTGGTCCCCAATGCCTCGGTGAGACTCGGCATGCTGCGGGTGAACCTCAGGATTGGCCAGCCCGCGCCCAACTTCCTGTTTGAGTACGCGCCCGGCCGGGAGTTGGCTTTACGCAAACTTACTCGACGGGCCTGCACCATGGTTTTCTGGAAGAGCGCGTCGAAACCGAGTATCGCCGCCGTACTAGACTTGCAGAAAACGGCGGGGCAATCCGCGGGCAAACCTCCGATGTTGCTTGCGATTAACGACGGAGACACATCGGAGTTGGCCAGAGCGGTCGCAGCCGAAGCTGGATTCTCGGCGACCCTGGTCACCGACCCGGACCGCGACATCTCGCTTGCTTACGGAGTGAACATCTGGCCCACGATCATTGTCACGGATGCGTCCGGCATGATCACTGGAATTCGGTATGGTCACGGTACGGCGGAGCCGGTTGCATCAGCTTCACCCCAGGCAACCGCGTCGCGATGAGTTGCAGTGGTTCAAAGAATGACGAAGTGCCCTGAAGTAACACGAACGCAACGGAGCTGCCCCGAAAAGCGGGACAAGCTCCGGAGGAGTAGCAGGGATGATTGATCCATTTGTAATTCTGGCGCCCGTGCTTCTGTTGGCCGTGGTTGCTTTGCTGCGATTCATCGGTTGCGGTTTTCAACCCGGCGCGGCGGCAACCTCTCCCGATCCGCCGACATTCTCTCCCCCTCCGGGTGAATACACCGGAACGCAGATGGTAATGCTGACGCAAACCGACCAGGGCAGCAGTATCTACTACACTACCGACGGCACAACCCCGGTCAGTCCCGACAGTGGGATGCCGCCCGGCACCACGCAGACCTACGGGGGGCCGATCACGGTTACAAACAGCGAACTGATTACCGCCATCGCCACCGTCCCGGCTGACACGGATCCAAGCACACCCGCAACTGGGATGTACACCATCGACCAGCCCATCGTGTTGCGGCAACCGCTGGCGGAGAAAAACGAGACCACCGCGAATATCTCGGTGGCTACCCCACCATTCACGAATCCGGTGACCGGTCAGGATCTGATTGTGGTCTGGATTTGGTACAACAACGCGACCCAGAGCATCGCCAGCGTAAGTGACACTTTCAATGCCGCTGCCGCCTACCAGAGGGCGGTTGGTCCCACAGCCGGAGTCGGCGGATTGACAGGCTGGCAGCAGGAACTCTGGTACGCAAAAAACGTCACCGGTGGAGCAAATTTCGTGGTTACGGCGACATTTTCTTCTACGCCGGGCGCAGCTTTCGAGCGTTCTATCAGCGCCCACGAATATTCGGGCGCGAGCGTGACCGCCCCGCTCGACGTGACCAGCGCCCAGGCCATGACCAACAATGCCAACGTCTCCAGCGGGGCCGTCGCAACCACGGCCGCCAGACTCGTCTTCGGGGCCGCCCTGTTTCCCGGCGCGGGGCAGGCTGGGCCGGGTTTCACCCGGGAATCCTCGCTGCGGAACAACGTTACCGAGGACGAGCCCTTTGTTCCGCCGGGCACAGCAGAGGCCACGTTTACGGTCGCCAACGGGCCGCTCGATTGGATTGCACAGATGATCACGCTGAAATAATGCTCACAGTGAAATCCGGAGTCATCCTAATGAACTTCTAATCCCGGTGAGCTTACCCTGAGCGAAGCGAAAAGGGACCTAGCGCGCATCGCACGGGTGCAGGCGCGGCGCATATCCGCTACACGCCGGACCCTTCGCCGCTCGGCATGACGCTCGGCGAGCTGAAGAGCCTATCTTGGTTTTGCAGTGCACATTGTTTTGCAATGCACATTGTTTTGCTATGCACATTTGGTCCGTTACCCCGGTAACTTCGCCACATCCCGGCTGAGCCGCGATAATGATCTGGCGATGCTGGACAAACGTAAATCTCCTCGCAGGAAAATGGTTCTGCCGGTAAAAGTATCCATTGACTCCGTCACTCACCTGGCTCATACCATCGACATCACTCAAAACGGCGCGCGGCTCGGAGCCTTGCGAACCGAGCTGCAGCCAGGAGCTATCGTCGTCCTGCAACGCGGGTCGAAAAGAGCGAAGTTTCAAATCGCCTGGAGCAAGCAGCTCGCGCCCAATGAGCTGCAGGCGGGAATTGAATGCCTGCAACCACTAAGCAATTTCTGGGGAGTAGACCTCTCCGACAGCACCCCTGAATCCCAGAAGGAATCGCAACAGGCTCTCATGACCTTGCTGGCCGGCCGTTCCAAACCCGAGCGCAAATAGCAGCGTTTTCCTGCGTACGGTTTGACCGGCGCCGGAGAGCTTTCCTACCCAAGCCAGTTTCGCAATCCAATAGCATTCGCGCAATCCAGATTCAGCAGGGTTTTCTCCTTTCGATTTCCCCTTTTCCAACAAATTGTGAAATCCTATCCGGCAGGTTGCGCGATTTGCCCGTCGCTTCACAAAGGCAAGTTCCATCCAGTGATGGATCCAGGCACTCCTTTAAGAAAGTGGGACACGATGAGCGGAAGACTTGCGGGAAAGGTTGCGTTGGTGACGGCGGCTGCTCAGGGCATTGGACATTCCACGGCGCTGGCGTTCGCCGATGAAGGCGCGTTGGTCTGGGCGACCGATATCAACGAGGCAGGACTGGCGGCGCTGGGTAAGGACCGGCCGGGCATTCGCATCCGCCGCCTGGATGTCCGCAACACTCGCGACGTGGATTCACTGGCTGCGGAGCTGGGCGCTCTCGACGTGCTGTTCAACTGCGCCGGCTTCGTTCATCATGGCACCGTTCTCGAGTGCAGTGAGCAGGATTGGGATTTCTCCTTCGACCTGAACGTTAAATCCATGTACCGCACCTGCCGCGCTTTTCTTCCCGCCATGCTGCAGGCGGGAAAGGGCAGCATCGTCAACATGTCATCAGCGGTGTCCAGTATCAAAGGCGCGCCCAACCGGCTTATTTATGCAAGCACAAAAGCTGCCGTGATCGGATTGACCAAGGCAATCGCGGTGGACTTCATTCGCCGCGGCATTCGCTGCAATGCGATCTGCCCGGCAACGGTCGAGTCGCCTTCCCTCCACCAGCGCATGGCCGCGCAGGGTGATGTGGAAAAAGCTTACGCTGAGTTCGTCGCTCGCCAGCCCATGGGGCGAATCGGACGACCGGAAGAAGTCGCGTCGCTGGCGGTGTACCTGGCTTCCGATGAATCCAGTTTCACCACCGGCCAGGTGCACATCATCGATGGAGGGTTTGCGGCTTGAGGTAATTTAGTTTTTCTTTGCGTGCCCCGGAATAAACCTCGCCACTCTGCAGTCAACCATCTCGGTCCGACGCACCGCCAGAGCTTTTTCCAAAAACAATCCACAGCTGAAGGAAATACTTACTGCTATCGCAGTTCTTTTCACACAGTTTTTACAATTTCTTAATTGTTCTGAAATACAAGCGACCTAAGTTTGGGGTGCGGGCCAGGGTATGTGTTGCAGGTACTTCGCTGGCCAAATTCGCAGAGGAGCACGAGATGTCCAGAGGACTCAGAGCATCCGAAGCCCCCAGGAAACTATTGGCCCTAGCGGTGGCCTATGTCACTTTCCTGGGAACGACGCCAGCCTACGCCGACGGGTCGTTCTACCGTACTGCAACCCCCATCAAACACATCGTCGTGATCTTTCAGGAAAATGTTTCTTTCGACCACTACTTCGGAACTTATCCCCACGCCATGAATCCCGCGGGCGAGCCACGATTTCATGCCGATCCAAACACGCCTTCGGTGAATGGACTAAGGGGCGGGCTGCTGATCAGCAATCCCAACCTGAATCCCGCCAACGGTACCGGCGCCAGCAACCCCTTCCGCCTGGATCGCAACCAGGCCGCGACGGCGGATCAGAACCACGCCTACGGACCCGAGCAGGGCGCATATGATTTCGGGCTGATGGATCTGTTTCCGAAGCTGGTAGGGACGGCCGGCCCTCCGCCCAACGCGCCGCCGCTGATCGTGACCACAAGCGGCCTGACAATGGGCTACTACGACGGCAATACGGTCACAGCGATGTGGAACTACGCTCAGTATTTCGCGATGAGCGACAACTCCTACAACACGACGTTTGGTCCTTCCACTCCCGGCCTGCTGAATCTGGTTTCCGGCCAGACCAACGGAGTTACGCAGTTTCTGAACGGCACCGGCAACGAAACCGATGGTGGGAACGGAACCCTGACCGTGATTGGCGATCCGGATCCGATTGGCGACGTTTGTTCAGCGCCCACTCGCGGACAAGTCACTCTCGGGAGCCACAACATCGGAGATATGCTCACTGAAGCTGGAATCAGCTGGGGATCGTTCATGGGAGGCTTCGACCTTACGCTGACGAATTCCAACGGGACAACCGGGTGCTTGCGAAGTTCGACCGGGGTTGCGGGCACGACAGCCGACTACATTCCCCATCATGCCTTTTTTCAGTACTACACCTCGACCGCCAATCCCACGCACGTGCCGCCGAGTTCGGTTTCGGAAATCGGCCATGACGGTTCAGCCAACCACAATTACGACATTAATGATTTCTTTACCGCGGTGAAGAATGGCAATTTTCCGGCGGTCAGCTTCCTGAAGGCGCCGGCCTATCAGGATGGCCATGCCGGCTACTCCGATCCGCTCGACGAACAGGCTTTTATCGTCACCGTGGTCAACTTCCTCGAAAAAACCGACGATTGGGACAGCACGGCTGTGGTCATCTCTTACGACGATTCAGACGGATGGTATGACCACCAGATGGGCCCGATCGTGAACCAGTCCACTTCTCCCGCCGATGCGCTGACCGCTGCTGGCGCCTGCGGCGATGGAAGTGCGGCACTGCCGGGAATCGACACCAGCAATCCCCACGCGCAAGGACGCTGCGGCTACGGTCCACGGCTGCCATTGCTGGTTATTTCTCCCTGGTCCAAGCAAAACTTCGTGGACAGCACGGTGACGGACCAGACGTCCATCATCCACTTCATCGAGGACAACTGGCTTAACGGACAACGTCTCGGCCAGGGCTCGTTTGACGTGCTTTCCAATTCAATCGCTCAGATGTTTGACTTCAAGCAGCACCACCCCGGCGCTGATCGCCTGTTTTTGGATCCCAGCACCGGCGAACCGACGAAACATTGATCGGGGTTCTGAGATTGAGCGGGTACAGCCCGGGCGTGCGGAATTTTTCTCCGCTTGCCCGGGTATTTCAGGAGAACATCACACTTCAAACTTCAGGATGAGAAAACAAACCGCTTCTCTTTCCCGTCGAAAGTTTCTGCGAAACTCAGGGATGTTGCTGGCCGGTCTGGCAGCCAGCCGGCCTGCCTTGCAGCAGTCCGTTCGACTTCAGGCCGCCCCACTTCAATCTGCCCCAGCAAAGACCGCGATTATCGCGCCGCCGCTTTTGGATGTTAATTCGCTCGCCCGGTTTGTCGATTCCCTGCCCATTCCTCCGGTTGCCATTGCCAGCGGTACTCGCGCTGATCCGGATCATCCGGCGACACAGATTCCCTACTACCGGCTGGCCATGCGGCAGATCGAGAGCAAGATTCATCGCGACGTAAAGCCAACCCGCTTCTGGGGCTTTGGGGAAACCTCGCCCGGTCCGACGGTGGAAGCACGCAGCGGCCAGGCAATATTGGTGGAGTGGGCGAACGAACTTCCCCAAGACAACTTTCTACCCCTCGACCACAGCATTCACGGCGCGGAAGCAGACAAGCCCGAGGTGCGGGTCGTCACTCATCTTCATGGTGGCCGGGTTCCGGCCTCCAGCGACGGTTATCCCGACGATTGGTACGTGCCGGGAAAATCAGCGCTCTACCACTATCCCAACCAACAAGAGGCGGCCACGCTTTGGTATCACGATCATGCTCTGGGCATCACCCGGCTCAACGTCTATGCCGGCCTGATCGGCCTCTATATTGTGCGCGATGATTTTGAAGACGCGTTGAACCTGCCCCAGGGAAAGTATGAGATTCCGCTCATCCTTTACGATCGCTCCTTTGATCACGATGGCCAGCTCTACTATCCCGTCTCGGGCAATCCTCGAACTCCATGGGTTCCCGAGGTGTTCGGGAATACGATCCTGGTGAACGGAAAGCTATTCTCTTACCTGGACGTGGAGCCGCGCAAATATCGCTTCCGTGTGCTGAACGCGGCGAATGGACGTTTTTTTCACCTGTCACTTTCGAACCGCCAGGAGTTTCATCAGATTGGAACCGACCAGGGGCTGCTGCCAGCGCCGCTGTCATCGCAGCATCTGCCCATTGCTCCGGGGGAGCGTGCCGACCTGGTGGTCGATTTCGCCGGGCACGACGGCGAACAGATCGTACTTGTCAGCGACTCATTCGCCATCATGCAATTCCGCATATCCCGAAAAGTTGCCGAGGACTCCAGTTCTCTGCCTTCTGCCTTGCGCCCAGTTCCCAGAATTCCAGAGTCTGCCGCGATCAGGACCCGCTTACTTACGCTCGGCGAGGTTGATGATAGAGCCGGCAATCCCACCACCATGCTGCTCAATAACGCCCACTGGAGCATGCCGATCACCGAGGACCCAACCCTGGATTCGGTTGAAATCTGGAGCCTGATGAACTTCACCGACGACTCTCATCCCATCCACTTGCACCTGGTGCGTTTTCAAATTCTGGATCGGCGTAGCTTCGAGGCCCACGCCTACTACACCGAAGGCAAAGTGAAGTTCATCGGACCTGCCGTGCCGCCCGATCCCAGCGAGGCGGGATGGAAAGACACGGTGCAGGCGCATCCCGGCATGGTCACCCGCATCATCGCACGCTTCGAAGGCTATCCCGGGCGCTACGTCTGGCACTGTCACATTCTCGAGCACGAGGACAACGAAATGATGCGGCCTTACGAAGTGAAGGCATCAGGATAGATTGGCGAAATCGTCGCCGTCGAAATTCGGCTGTAGCAGCCCTGGGAAGGCGCGGCTTCAGCCGCTGGGGCTGGTTTTTTGTCCGTGGGCTCTCGCCTGGCGTCAAAACTCCCCACCCTGTCTCTCCAAAAAGCGGAGAGACGAGGGCTGGACACCCTTCTAGTTTTACTTCTGCTGTGCTCCTCTCAAAATTAGGTCGCTGGACTGGCGTCCCTTAGAATTGATTTTCGCGGGAATGCAGCTGAGGATAGTTATTCGATGATCGTCAACTTCGCCGAGCGAGCCCATAATCACAACTGGGAGCTGGACCCCGTCACCCGGTCCCTTCTCGATACGGATTTTTACAAGCTGTTGATGTTGCAGTTTATCTGGAAGCATTACCCCAAGACGCGAGTCTCGTTCTCATTGTTCAACCGCTCGACATCGGTCCGCCTCGCGGACATGTTCGGGCTCAGAGAACTTCATGAACAGATGGAGCATGTGCGCAAGCTACGGTTCCGGAAGTCTGAACTGGTCTGGCTGGCTGGTAATACTTTCTACGGGCAGCGCGGAATCTTCGAACCGGCATTCCTGGCGTGGCTGGAGCAGGATTTCAGATTGTCGGATTACGAGCTCTCGATCAAGAACGGGCAATTCGATCTATCTTTCGAAGGCCTTTGGACCGAGACCACCATGTGGGAGCTGTATTCGCTCTCCATTCTCGACGAATTGAAGACCCGGGCCAGTCTGAAACGGCTGAGCGAATTCGGTCTTGACGTTTTGTATGCCAGGGCAAAGACGAAACTCTGGGGCAAGATTGAGCAGCTCCGCGGCGTCCCCGAGCTCAGGGTGGCGGACTTCGGAACCCGGCGCCGTCACAGTTTTCTATGGCAGGAATACGTGGTCGAAGCCATGGCGGAGAATCTGGGCAGTAGCTTCACCGGCACCTCCAACGCATTTCTCGCCCACAAACACGATCTGGAAGCGATCGGCACCAACGCGCATGAGATTCCCATGGCGCTGGCCGCGCTGGCTCCGGATGACGACGCCCTGAAAGCCTCCCAGTATCACGTGCTCGAGATGTGGCAGCGTACCTACCAGGGTGAACTTCTGATCATGCTGCCGGACACTTTTGGCACCACCCAGTTCCTGCAGAATGCGCCGGAATGGGCCGCAGACTGGACCGGGCAGCGCATCGACAGCAAGGATCCTTTCGTCGCCGGCGACGAATACATCGAGTGGCTCAAAGCTCGCGGCCGAGATCCGCGAAGTAAGCTGATCATCGCTTCCGACGCCCTGGACGTAGACGAGATCCTCGGCTTGCACGCATATTTTGGCGGGACTCCGGCGAGAGGTGTAACCCCGGACGATTTTCGCTGCGCTGCCGATTTTATGGATCGTAAGAAGTGGACGCCGGGGCGGCGCATTCGCTTCAGCGCCGGTTGGGGCACTCTGCTGACCAACGATTTTCGAGGCTGCGACCCCGGCGGCGGAAGCGGGTTCGATCCGGTCAGCCTGATCTGTAAGGTTTCTGACGTCGAAGGCCGGCAGGCAGTAAAACTTTCCGACAACTACGCCAAAGCTCTTGGCCCGCCTTCCGAAATTGAACGCTACCGGCGCATATTCGGCACGGTCGGAGTCAGCAATGTACCGGTGATCGCCTGACCGTGATCAAACTCGAGATGAGTCTCAGGAGATGGGACCGGTCACACGGAGCACATAGGCATACTTTCCAGGAAGGCTCGAAGGCAAATCAACTTTAATGTCAGCACCCTGCTGCGACCAGGTAAGAGGCTTGGCTTCGCCGAGCAGATAGATGGGCGCACCCGCCTGTGGGGATAGAGACTTAATCGTGATGCTGCTGCCCTTCGGCTGGCCGAGGAGGGTGGCGTAAAGCATGGAATCTTTCTCGGTGAAACGCACGGAAATTCCTTCAGAAGTCTCGCCCACAGCCCGTTTCCACGGATGGGTTCCATACAAGGCTTCGCCATTCAACTGCATCCATGCGCCCAGCTCTTTCAGACGAGACATCTGCACGGGAGGAATGGTCCCGTCGGCTTCCGGGCCCACATCGAGCAAGAGATTTCCGTTCTTGCTGACGATATCGACTAGCAAATAAATAAGCTCGTCGGGAGCAATTGTCTCGGCTTCTCCTTCAGCGCGGTTATAGCCGAAGGAACGTCCCAGCCCGCGGCATTCCTCCCATTTCGTTTCGCTGATTTTGTCCAGAGTCTGATATTCCGGAGACTTGAAATCGGAATGTTTGACTCCAAAACGATCGTCAATCACTCCGTCCGGCACCGTGTTGTAGTAGTCCGCCATGATTTCGAGTGGATGGCCTGACTTGGGATAGTCGATGTCATTCCAGAGCACGGCGGGATGATAGCGCGAAATCAGTTCCCGCATGTGCGCGTCAGCATACTTTCCGTAAGCCTCGCTCTGCGGCTTTACCTTCTGATAGTCAGCCGCTTCGCGGATGGGACCAGGAACGAAGGTCCAATCGTAGCCGCCGGAGTAATAGAGGCCCATTCGCAGACCCTGTTTGCGCACGGATGCGGTCAACTCGCCCACAATGTCGCGAGTCGCGTGCTGACGGTCGGCGGGCAGCGTGGGATTGGGAATGGCGCTGGGCCAAAGGGTGAATCCGTCATGATGTTTGGTGGTGAGCACCACATATTTCGCGCCGCTGTCGTGAAACAATTTGGCCCAGGTGTCTGGGTTCCATTTCTGGATCTCGCGGTCGAAAATTGGCGCGAAATTGTAATAGTCATAGTCTGCGCCGTAGTGTTCGCGGTGATAAGCCTGAGTCGGCGAGCCATTGATGCGCATGCTGTTCAGATACCACTCTGCATAAGGGTTATGGGTGATGTAGTCCTGGGAGGTGAAATCGTGCTCGGGGTGAACCAGCGGCGCCCAGCCGGGAACCGAATATAGCCCCCAGTGAATGAATATTCCGAGCTTCGCATCCGCGTACCATTGCGGCAGGGGATGCCGGTTTAGCGATTCGAGAGTCGGCTCATAGTGCACCGGCGCCTGGGCCGGCAACATTGGAACGAGGAGAAAGAACGACAGCACGGCACCAAGCCAACCGGACTCCCGAAAATGAGAAGAAAACATGCGAGATCTCCTGAAGCGGAAGAATTCAGACCAAGCCGCTCACCGTCAGCGCGGCTTCACCAGCGGCAAAATCAGCGCCGAAGGATGCTCGGAATCATGTAAGACGGTGTTCGTGGCCGATACATAGCGGCGGGCCGAGGCTTGCACCTCGCCAGTATTGAGATTGCGATCGAAGCGAGGAAAGTTGCTGCTGGAAATTTCCAGACGAACAGCATGCCCTTTGAGAAAAACATTGCTGGTAGACCACAGATCGACGTTGAACTTGTAGACCTGCCCTGGGTTCATTAAGTCTGGCTTCTCCTGGGAGTTGCGGTATCGGGCTCGAACAATGCCTTCTGTCAAATTTTGCGCAAAGCCATCCGGTGCTACATCCACCAGCTTGGCTTCAAAGTCGGTATCCACGGCCGAGGATTGAGCAAAAAGCTCGAGGCTGACCGCGCCTGTGATCTCGGTGTCCTGAGTCAACGCAGGCGTGGTGTAAATCAAAACATCGTCACGAGCTTCAACTGGACGCTGGTCTTTGGGGCCCGGCGCCAGATGTTTTGTATCGCAGCACAAGGGGCCGCCGATGGTTGGCGCGGGATTCGACGGATCGTAGACATAATGGTCGGATGGTTCCGATCGCGGGGCGGTCGCGGAAAGACTGCCATCGCCGTGGAGCGAGTTCGCACTCCGGGCGGAATGCAGAAAATATTTCGTGCTTTGTGCGCGAGCCAGAGGCCAGTCATCTTCCTCCCGCCATTGGTTGGTCCCCATGACAAATATCTTTACCGGCTTGCCGGCAAACTCGTTTTGAACCCCCTGGAAAAGGTATTGATACCACTTCAACGTAATATCGTTTTCGTCGAATTCGGCGGCCGCCGGACCGAAGTCGACATCTCCAATCTTTCGCCCGCCGCCCGCGTGCCCACCGATGGTCACAAGAAGGTGCTGGCCGCGACGCGCCGCTTCACTTCCGCCGTGCGCTTTAATTCCAACGTAGTTGCGCAGCGAGCCCCCTTGAAAGATGTCATACCATGCCGCCACCGTAAGCACTGGAACAGTGATGTCAGCGAAATGTTCTTCAATGGCCAGTTGTTTCCAGTATTCGTCGTAGCTGGGATGGGCCAGCCAGTCGAGAAAATAAGGGGCCAGCGCGGCGGTGGAGACGGGTACGGCCGCGGGATCGGAAAAATTGTAAAGCGGATAATCAGTGAGTGGAAGTTTGGACGCGCCCACCACGGCGTTGGTCTGGTTCATCACGCTGCGATTCAATGTGTCCTGTGCCAGCCCGGAAGTCCAGGACTGGTTGAACCATTGTTCGAGCGCTCCGCCCTGATAGGTCCAGCCATCGTGATAATTGCTGGCGGTTACGACCGGGCAAATACCGGCAAGGTGCGGCGGGTGCGCAATGGCCGCCAGCATCTGGGTGGCGCCCACGTAAGAACCGCCCCACATGCCCACTTTGCCATTCGAGTAGGGCAGAGCGGCCGCCCATTCGACGGTGTCATAGCCATCATCTGGCTCATGTTTGAAGGTGTACCAGTCGCCGTCAGAGGAGTAACGGCCGCGCACATCCTGAACGATGGCGACAAATCCGTGAACTGCTGCAGCGTAGGCGAACTCCGCGCTATTGCGCATGTCGTAGGGAGTGCGCTGGAGCAGCACCGGGAACCGGCCCTCCGCCTTGGGGCGGTAGATATCCGCACGAAGCACGACGCCGTCCCGCATAGCGGCGGTGACTCCACGCTCCATCGTGACCTCGTAAGTTTCGACGGCCCGAACGACATGCGCGGCCAGAGTCAATCCCAGGACCACAGCGCACAACGAAAGCTTCCTGCAAGGCATGGCGCCCCCTGTTAGGAATCTAAAAAGATGATAAGTCTAGCAGCTTGTAGCCAGGCGCTGGATCGCCTCCGTAATTTGACCGGCCGGTAAACCGTGAACCACGAACGCCACGAAGTTACACCAAGAGGAACTCCCTGATCTTTGAGGCTTTCGTGATCCTTCATGTCCCTGGTGATTAGTGCGAGGCCGCCGTATTACCATTACCTCGGTGCCTTGACGCCGCGCTCGATCGCGGGTTACTTTCGGCATTCCGGGAAAACTACGCCTGGGCGCGAGGGAACTTTGGCAAATCGGCCGATCATCACGCTGACTACCGACTTTGGGCTCAACGATCACTTCGTTGGAACGATCAAAGGTGTCATTCTCAACATCGTTCCCGACGCAGCCATCGTGGATATTTGCCATTCTGTACAGGCTTTCGATGTGCTGGATGGCGCGCTTACCATCGCCCTATCCTATTCTTACTTCCCCAGCGGTACGGTTCACCTGGTAGTGGTGGATCCGGGAGTGGGAACAGCCCGTCGGCCGATCCTGGTGACCAGCGAACGGCATCATTTTGTCGCGCCAGACAATGGCGTCCTTTCCCTGGTCTACGGCCGGGAGGAGCGCCTGCACATACGCCATGTGAGCGCGGAACATTACTTCTTGCAACCGGTGAGCAACACCTTCCATGCGCGGGATATTTTCTCTCCGGTGGCCGCCTGGCTGGCCAAGGGTGTAGATCCGGAGAAATTCGGAGATGAAATTACCGATTTCGTGCGCTTCAACGCCCCCAAGCCCAAGGCGGTGGACGGGAACACGCTGCGCGGTGTGGTGCTGAAGGTCGACCGCTTTGGCAATCTGGTAACCAATATCACCCCGGCAGACGCCCCCATGCTGTTTGCCGCCGAGCGTGCGCCTTTCAAAATCCTGATCGGAAAACAAGAGATTACCGAGATCCATTCGAACTACTCCGAAGGCACTCCCGGTGAGGTCTTCGGAATTCTGGGCAGCACGGGTTACCTGGAGATTGCAGCCGATCGCGGTTCCGCCGCCAAGATTGTTGGAACAGGCAAGGGCACAGAAGTGACCATTTCGCTGCAAGGCACGGCAGCCGCCAGCGGCGGCGCTCGCTGAATTCTACTCGAGTCTGGGATCAACGCCCTGTGTTGATCAGAAGCGAAGGCTGGTTACGAGTGCGGAGTGTAGTAAAACCAGTTGTCAGTCGGTAGTAATCAATTGTCGGTTGTACTGGATTGCCGCTTTCGCTCTCTTCTGACGACCTCTTCTCAGGATCTCTTTACACCGGGGTGCACGTAGCGCTCGATTTCGGCCGTCCATTTCAGGAATCGCCAGAGATTGTTACGCTCCCGCCACATGAATTCCCAGAACTCCAGAAAGCCAATCTGCTGCATTTTCACGCCGCAATAAGTTTCCACCCGCCACAGCAGATAAGGACTTCGCCAAGGGGCTAGACGATGCCCGCGGGTCGCGTTCCATAGAAAGCGCAGCATGTAGCGCATGATGGGTTTAAGTATAGCGCCGGCTTGGAATCGCCGGCGGTACGGACGTCTGGCGACTGACGACTGCCTTTCGACCTGCTAAAATCCGATTTCCGCCGAGGATTTTTGTTTTCATGATTGACGACGATGCGCGCCAGAAAGCTGAAGACCATTACTATGCCGCCCTTGACCTGGTAGCGGAGGGCGAGCAAGAGCGCGCTCTGGCGGAATATCAGCTTTCACTGGCCGCCGATCCTGCCTTTACCGAAGCTATGCACGGCATGGCGCGTACGCTTCAGGACCTCGGTCGCCTGGATGAAGCCATCACGGTAGCCAAGCGAATCGCGGAACTTGATCCTGACGACGTGCTGGCCTACACCAGTTTGTCCGTCCTTTACCAGAAGAAGGGAATGATCCCGGAAGCAGAAGCCGAAGCCAACAGAGCGCGGATTCTGGGCTGGAAGCAGCAGCTGAAGAAAACCTAGCCTTCAGTTATCAGCCATCAGCTTTCAGTCAGAGCCATTGACGCTGGTGTCGCAGGATTATTGGTTTGGCCGACGGCTTAGAGTCCGTACTTCTTCACTAAATGCCGGAATGACCGGTAAGAGATTTTCAGCACGTCCGCTGCCCGGGTCTGCACGCCGTTGGATTGAGCCAATGCGGCCAGCAACAGGGAGCGTTCGATATCGGCAACATATTTTTCCATGTCGACGCCATCCGGCAAGACGGAGCCGGTCGAACCTGGTCCGCCGCTCAAGCCCACCCCCGCGGCAGCGGCTCGGGCTTTCGACTTCTCGGCCGGAAGTTCTACGTGCAATTCTTCTTCAGTTTCCAATGCTACCGCTCGCTCGATGGTGTTTTCCAATTGCCGCACGTTGCCGGGCCAGTCGTAGCCGCATAGCGCGCCCAGTGAGTTTCCATTCACTCTTAGAATGCTCTTGCCTGCGGCGGGAGCATATTTCTTGAGGAAATGGTTGACCAGCAGAGGGACGTCCTCGCGGCGCTCGCACAACGGCGGCACCGAGACCGGAATCACGCTCAAGCGGTAATAGAGATCTTCCCGGAAGGTATTTTCCGCCACTTGCCTGTCGAGATCGCGGTTGGTGGCGGCGATCACCCGCACGTCGATAGGAATTTCGGCCGTGCCCCCCACCGGACGCACGCTGCGTTCCTGCAGCACGCGCAGCAGCTTGACCTGCATGGTCAGGGTCATTTCGCTGATCTCGTCAAGAAAAATGGTTCCCTGATCTGCTACCTCAAACAAGCCGCGCTTGTTCTGGTTGGCGCCGGTGAACGCACCCTTTACGTAGCCAAACAGCTCGCTTTCAAGAAGCGTTTCCGGGAAAGCGCCACAGTTGATGGAGACAAAAGGCTCGCTGGCACGGGGAGAACACACGTGCACGGCGCGCGCAACCAGTTCCTTACCGGTACCGCTCTCGCCATAGATCAGAATGGTGCTTTGGGTCGAAGCTACGGTACGGATGGTCTGCTTTAATTTCTCCATCGCCGGACTTACGCCCACGATATTGTCCAGCGAGTTGCGAGTGGCAGCATCACGCTTAAAGGCGAAGTTTTGCCGGCTGAGGGACATTTTCTCCAAAGCGCGGTTGATCGCCAGTTTGATTTCGTCCACCAGGCCGGGCGATTTGCGGATGTAGTCAGCCGCCCCACCCGCTTTTACCGCCTGCACCGCAGCTTCGTAGTCGTCGACAGCGGTGATAAGAATTACTGCGGAGTCGGGCGACACCTGGTGCGCGTAGCGAAGCACTTCGATGCCGTCGGTATTGGGCATTTTGATATCGGTGACCACTACATCGTAGAGAGCGCTGTCTAGTTTCTTTTTCGCGTCTTCGCCTGACTTTACGGTCTCGACTTTGTGGCCGTCGCGGCGCAGTGCAATATCCAGCATTTCGCAGATGGACCGCTCGTCGTCACAAACCAGGATATTACCCATGGGCGCGGCCTCCGATCCCGGCTGCCACCGAAATTTCCTGAGCCGACCGGGCCTGGAGTTGCAACGTTGCAGCAGCTTGCGGAGGTGTCATCTTTTCCGCTACGGACGCGCGCCGCAGGCGCAGCACAAATACGCTACCTTCGCCCAGTTTCGAGCGAGCCCAAACCTTGCCCTCGTGGGCCTGCACAATTTGATACACAATGGCCAGGCCCAGCCCGGTGCCGCCTTCGAACTGCGACTGGAAAGGCTCAAAAATCTTCTCCACCAGCTGCCGGCTCATGCCGGGACCGGTATCGGCAAAGTTGATTTGCCAGTCATCGCCAACCTGTTCCAGGGAGACTTTAAGCACTCCACCCGAACTCATGGCGCGGACCGCGTTTTCGCAAAAATTCCAGAACACCTGCTTGATTTTGTTGCCGTCCGCCATGGTCAGAGCTTGCTTGTAGGCGTAATTCCGCTCGATCCGTATGCCCGTGTTCTCCGTCACCAGGCGGTTCTCGAGCAAGGTGAGCGTGTCTTCGAGGAGAGGCAGGAGGTCGACGGAGGCGAATTGATACTGCTTGCCGCGGGAGTATGCCAGAAAGTCGGTGATGATGCCGTTCAGCCGCTCCGACTCCCGCGTCACGATCTGCAGCAGCTGGCGGTGCTCGTCGCTGAGGTCGGCAATGCCGGACAACATGCTCACCGAACCGGCAATCGAGGTCAAAGGATTGCGAATTTCATGCGCGATTGCGGCGGCCAGCCTGCCGACGGCGGCAAGCCGGTCCTGGATGCGCAAATCCCGCTCCAGCCGCCGGATTTCGGTCAAGTCGTCGAAGGTGTAAACATAACCGATGGTGTTCCGCCCAGGAACCGCCAGGGTCGTGGCCATCACACGAAAGGTTTTGCAAAAGCCGCCGGGAGCTACAAAGCGCACTTCTCCGTGCGCCCGTTCCTCACTGACCTCAGGCAAGCGATCGAGGAAGAGTTGTCCTACCGGCTGTCCCAGAACATCTGCTTCGGAGCGTTCGAACAACCTTTGCGCGGCGGTATTGACCAGGGTGATGTATCCGTCGAGTCCGGTCGTGATCAACCCGGCACTGATGGACTGAATAATATTTTCGTGCAGGGCCTGCAGGTCTTCCAGGGCTCCGCTAGTGTGTTTCAGTTTTACGTCAACCTGCCGTAATTTAGCCGCGAGCAATCCCGCCAGGTAGGCCACCGCCAGGTAGCCGAAAAGATTGACGAAAATGATGGCCTGCAGCGCACCCAGCCCGGGATGGGTGGTGGAGTAAGACGGAATGACCTCGAAATATGTCAGCTCCAGCACGGCTACATACAGGATGAAGGCCAGCGCTCCGGTCAGATACGCCCAGGCCCGCGGGAGAAGTATGCAGGCCACAATAATGACCAGGGGATAAAGAAAATTGAGCGAGCTGTCTACGCCGCCGGTGGCGTAAACCACCATGGTCACCAGCACCAGGTCGGTGACGACCTGCAGCAGCGCCTGGACACGCTGCTCCTCCCAGAAAGACAACAGCAGTAGATAGAAGATCGAAATCGTATACCACAGCAGGACTATATGGATGAACAGGCGGAGGGGAAACGGGTTGGGTGTGAGCCGGGCAATGGCCAGCTCGATTCCGAATAGAAGTGTCAGAATGATGATTCGAACCTTGGCCAGCCAGGCCAGCCAAAGGCGTTCATCGAACATGGATTGCATGCGAGATCCCGAATCCCCGATACTGCCGACGCTCTCGACCCACGCTTGCGGTTTCCGAGAACAGAGTGCGGCTGAGAGGCGCTGTTAGGAGGCCACCGTATCGACGGCAGTGCGTCCGATGCGGCAGCCCCGAATCATCCCGCTTAGCCCGCCAGTTTGGCGATCATCGAGAACAGCGGCATGTACAGAGAAATGACGATGCCGCCGATCATGACGCCCAACAGGCCGATGATGACCGGTTCCAGCATGGCCAGCATGTCCTTGGTGGCGTTGTCGACTTCGTCTTCGTAGAAGTCGGCGATTTTCTGCAGCATGGCATCCATGGCGCCGGTGGCTTCGCCAACGCCGATCATCTGGGTCACCATGTTGGGAAATACTCCCGACTCGCGCAACGGATCGACGATGGTGCGGCCTTCTTCAATGGCCTTGCGCACCCTCATCAGTGCCTCTTCCAGCACCGCGTTGCCTGACGTCTTGGCGGTAATGCTCAAGCCTTCCAGAATCGGCACGCCTGAAGTGATCAAAGTGCCGAGGGTCCGAGTGAAGCGAGCAACCGCGATCTTGCGCAGCAGAACGCCAAGAATCGGCAACTTCAGCAAACCCCAGTCGAAGTAGTAGCGGCCCTTCGGATGTTTGCGAATCTGCTTGGTACCGAAAATCAAGCCCACGACGCCGACGATGAAGAACCACCAGAACTGGCCGACAAACGCGCTCAGCCCCATGACGATGCGGGTTGGCAGCGGCAGGGCCACGCCCAGCCCGATGAACAGGTTGGCGAAGATGGGAACCACCCACTTCAACAGCGCGCCGACGATCAGGAAAGCCAGGCTGACGACTGACACGGGATAGATCAAGGCCGATTTGACCGCAGCCCGCAGTTTGACAGCCTTCTCGATGTAAAGGGCGAGGCGCTGCAGGATGATGTCCAGAATACCGCCGGTTTCGCCGGCCTCAATCATGTTGGTGGTGAGGTCGTCGAAGATCTTGGGATACAGCTTCATGGCGTTCGCCAGGGTGGCGCCACCTTCAACCGTGGTGCGCACGCCGGTCAGCGTCTTCTGGAAAGCCGGGTTCTCCTGGTTTGCGGCCAGGATTTCCAGACATTGCACCAGGGGAAGGCCGGCGTCGATCATGACCGAGAATTGCCGGAAGAAAATAGCAATGTCCTTGGTCTTGACCTTGTTCAGGCCAAGGCTGGGCATGACAAATTCCTTGCCCTTTTCCCGGATGGGTCCTGGCGTGATACGCTCGCGCCGCAACTGGCTGGTCAGGGCCTGCTTGTTGGCGGCGGTCCGCTCGCCGCTGATTTTTTGACCGGACTCATTCTTCCCTGAAAACGTGAAAACTGGCATGGTGAACGTCTCCTCACTGCAATTCGTTTTTTGCCGGGCCTGTTCTCCGGTCGGCCCGATCCACTCATCGCTCGCTTGCAAGTCCCCCGCCCACGATGAAGGCGAGGTTTTAGGGCGCGCCTAGCGTTTGCCGGGGGCGGCGCCCTTGGCCATGGTTCCCGCCTGATTGCGATTCAGACCAGCGCCACGGTTGATCATTTCCTGCAATTCGTCGGTGTTGCTGGAACGAGCCATCGCAACTTCCAGCGTGATCTGTTTCTGGAAGTACGCCGATGCCAATGCCTGGTTGAACGTCTGCATTCCGAATTTGTCCTGACCGGACTGCATGGACGAATAAATCTGGTGAATCTTGTCCTCGCGGATCAGGTTACGGATAGCTGCATTCGGAACCATGATTTCCATGCACATGGCGCGGCCTTTGTTGTCCGACTTGGGCAGCAGGCTTTGGCACATGATGCCTTCCAGCACCAGCGACAGCTGGGCCCGGATCTGGGGTTGCTGGTGGGCTGGAAACACGTCAATGATTCGGTTGATGGTCGAAGAAGCCGAGTTGGTGTGCAGTGTGCCGAAGGTCAAGTGTCCGGTTTCAGCGATACGCAGCGCCGATTCGATGGTTTCCAGGTCGCGCATTTCGCCGATCAGTACCACGTCCGGGTCTTCACGAAGGGCGGCTCGCAAGGCGTCGGCAAAGCTCTTGGTGTCAGCGTGCAACTCGCGCTGGTTCACCACGCAGTTCTTGTTCATGTGCACGAATTCGATCGGATCCTCGATGGTGAGGATGTGGTCGTGGCGCTCCGTGTTGATTTTGTCGATCATGGCGGCAAGCGTCGTGGACTTGCCCGAGCCGGTCGGACCGGTCACCAGCACCAGGCCGCGGGGCTTGTCGCACAATTTGCTGACGATGGCCGGCAGTCCCAACTGATTGAATGACTTGATCTCGAAAGGAATGAGACGGAAGACGGCCGAAGTGGCGCCGCGCTGGTTGAAGGTGTTGGCGCGGAAGCGGGCCAGACCTTTTAGACCGAAAGAGAAGTCAAGCTCGAGATTTTCTTCGAAGCGATGCTTCTGCGAGTCGGTCATCACGCTATAGGCCAGCTGCTTGGTCTCGGCCGGTGTCAGCTGCGGCAGATCGAGCGGCACCAGGTGGCCGTGCACGCGAATCTGTGGCGGTGAATTAGTCGTGATGTGGAGGTCGCTTCCCCCCATCTCCAGCAGCCTCTTCAGCAGATCACTTAACGAAAGCGACATAAGTTTTTTCCCTTTCCTTCCCCAAACTCAGTGAATGGTTTCGCGTGCCACTTCTTCCAGCGTAGTCATGCCCGCAGCTACTTTGATCAGGCCGCTGCGGCGCAGGGTGATCATGCCCCGCTCAATCGCCTTTTTCTTCAATTCCAGGGCCGATGCGCCGACCAGAACCAGTTCCTTGATTTCGTCATCGACTTCCATCACTTCATATAAACCGGTTCGGCCCTTGTATCCGGTGTTGCTGCAGGTGGCGCACCCCTTGCCTTTCTGAATCTTTACTGTCTTGGCCTCTTCCGGGGTGTAGCCTTCTTCGATCAGCGCTTGCACTGGCATCTCAACCACTTCAGCGCATTCGCGACAAATGCGGCGCACCAATCTCTGCGCGCAGATGAGGTGGACTGAAGTCGCCACCAGGAAGGGTTCAATTCCCATGTTCATCAGGCGGGTAATGGTTTCAGGGGCGCCGTTGGTGTGCAGGGTGGACAGCACCAGGTGACCGGTGAGCGCGGCTTTGATGGCAATTTCGGCGGTTTCAAAGTCGCGGATTTCGCCGACCAGGATAATGTTCGGATCTTGCCGCAGGAAAGCGCGCAACGCCGCCGCGAAGTTCAACCCGATCTGTTCCTTCATCTGCACCTGGTTGACTCCGGCCAGCTGAAACTCGACCGGGTCTTCCGCAGTCATGATGTTGGTGTCGGGCGTGTTCAGTCGCGCAATCGAGGAGTACAGCGTGTTGGTTTTGCCTGATCCGGTGGGGCCAGTGACCAGAACCATGCCGTACGGCTTCAGAATGGCTTTCTCGAACTTGGTCAGCGACTCCTGCTCGAAACCGAGCTTGGTCATGTCGAGGCGCAGATTTTCCTTATCCAGCAACCGCATGACGATCTTTTCGCCCCACAACGTGGGCAGCGTGCTGACGCGGAAGTCGAGCTGCTTCTTGCGTCCTCCCAGGCTCATTTTCAGCATGATGCGGCCGTCCTGCGGCAGGCGCTTTTCGCTGATGTCCAGCTTCGCCATGATCTTCACGCGCGAAGTGATGGCATCCTTCAACTTGAGTGGCGGCGACATGATGCTTTGCAGCACGCCGTCTATACGGAAGCGCACGCGGAACTCTTTTTCGTAGGGCTCCATGTGAATGTCGCTGGCTCCGCGCTTCACTGCATCGGTCAACACCAGGTTTACCAGCTTGACGATCGGAGCTTCATCGGCCGCCCGCTCCAGGTCGGCCAGTTCCATCTCGGTTTCTTCAGATTGCAGTTCGACGTCTGCGTCGTTGACCTCGGTCATGGACTGCATGACCTGCTCGAGGTCTTCCTGCTGCGTGGTGCCGTAGGCCTTCTCGATGCTTTCGAGGATGGAGCTTTCTGACGCCACCACCGGCTCGATGTTGAAGCCGGTCATGAACTTGATATCGTCCATGGCGAAGACGTTGGTGGGATCCACCATGGCGATGGTCAGCGACGCCCCGACCCGGCTCAAGGGCAGGATCTGGTAACGTTTCGCGGTCTCGAAAGGAATCAGCTTTACAACCGAGGGATCAATCTCAAAGTAGGAGAGATTGATGGCTGGAACGCCGTATTGGCGGGAAAGAAAGTTGGTGACGTCCTCGTCCGTGAGGAAGCCGAGCTTGACTAAAGCCGAGCCCAGGCGACAGTTGCTTTCTTTCTGAACCTTGGTCGCCTGCACCAACTGCTCCGCGGTAATGACCTTCTCTTTAACCAGAAGATCACCCAGCCGTTGAGACATACCTCGATCTCCTATCTGCTCTCAGATAAAAACGATTAACGATGGCTGCGCGATGTGCGGCCTTTTTCGAGGGGAGAAATTGCAGCCTATCGCGTTGACACAAATTGTCAACGTAACTGGGTTACGGCACCAGTAACTTTAGTGCGTAAGACCTCTGGGCACTGGCGGTAAGTTGCGGATTCGACTCCCGCAAAAGCCGCTCAAATACTGGCGAAATCGCGGCACAGTGCGGTGCCGATGCCGGCAGGTGTTGCAATGACCTTCGTAACAGATTCTGACCTCGTCGTGCCCCCACCGGCCATCGCATCCATCGGTCGTCTAGTGACTCCTGCCCCACTGTTCGCTGTCCAGACGTTGTACAGCGAAGCACTGGACAGCTCCATCCCGCAACGTCAAACTGGACATTCGAGGCTTATAATGAAGCACTTGGGCCGGAATGTTCACGCTGGAGCTGCACAACTGCTCCGCCCGAAATCATAAAGTGCCTGCTCCCAATTCAACCCGCAATAAGGAAACAACCAGCCGGAAGAAAGTCATCATTCTCCTGACGGTTGGAATCTTCGTCCTGTTCGGCATCCTGCTGTCACAGTCTTCCTTCGATCTCCCCTTTCTCAATCCCGACACCAACCAGCAACTGCTGTTCTTCGCCGCGCTTTCGGCGGTGATTTTTCTGCTGTTCGTTGCGCTCACCTTCGTGCTGGCGCGCAACCTGCTTAAGCTGTTCGCCGAACGCCGCCTGGGCGTTCTGGGATCGAAGTTCCGCACCCGGTTGGTGGTGGGAGGGCTGCTGCTCTCATTTCTTCCGGTGATCATGATGTTCTGGTTCGCCTACGGGCTGATGAACCGGTCGATTGACAAGTGGTTTTCCCGCCCGGTTGAAGAGGTGCGGGAAGACACTGCCGCGATGGCTTCCCTGCTGTCCAAGTACCTGGCGCAGAACGCGCGGGCCGAGGCCGAGTCCATTGCTACTTTGCCCGAGACTCAACGGGCGTTCGCCGGCCATAGCTTCTCGACCGTGATGAGCGAATTCCGCCGGCATGAGCCGACCCTGCAGGGCGGGTTCGCGGTGGCGATCGAGGATGGCAATGCCGAGGCCAGTTTCGCCGCTCCGGCATCCTGGCCGCTTTTGAAAGCCAAGATTCCTCTCGACCGGGTGACCTCTGAAACCATCCAGCATTTGAACTGGGAGCATACCGACTACATCATGGGCGGCGCCCGCGTGAACGACCGAGGGCTGATTCTGGTGGCCATGCCTTTGCCCCAGAAACTCTCGGAAACGGTTAAATCGCTCGAAGCAAGCCAGCGGCGTTATCTGGAACTTAGCCGCGAACGAAAGCTGGTCCGCCGCACCTACATGGGGCTGTTGCTGCTGCTGACCGTGCTGGTGCTGTTCTCCACCACCTGGCTGGCCCTTTATCTGTCCAAGCTGGTGACCCGCCCAGTGGTAGCGCTGGCGGAAGCCACCCAGGAAATTTCCCGTGGACGCCTGGACTACCGCGTGGAGGTCAGTGCGGCCGATGAAATCGGCGACCTGGTCCGCTCGTTCAACCGCATGGCGGAAGAGCTCGAAACTAGCCGCCATCAGATCGAAGCATCCAGTCTGGATTTGAGCGCGGCCAATACTGCACTGGAGCGGCGCCGCCGGCATATCGAAACTATTCTGGAGAGTATTCCCACCGGTGTGCTCTCGCTTGACGCCGGACGCCGCATTACCCACGTAAATCACGCCCTGCTTCGCATGTTTAATCCCTCCGGCGGCGAGTCGGCCCGGCCGAATGTGGCCATCGGAGCCTCCCTGCGAGACGTGTTCCCCCAGGAAGTTCTGGAAGATCTAGAACCGCTGTTGCGCCGCGCCGACCGCATGGGCACAACCACCACCCAGCTGGAGATGGCGTTGCATCCTTCTCCATTCAACGCCGCCGTTACCGTGGCCACCCTGCAGCACGGAGGCCAGGGGCTTGGCTATGTTCTGGTGTTCGAAGATTTATCTGATTTGCTCAAGGCGCAAAAGCAAACCGCGTGGCGTGAAGTGGCACGGCGGGTGGCGCATGAAATCAAAAACCCTTTGACGCCCATTGCGCTTTCCGCGGAACGCATTCGCCGCCATCTCGACCGGGGCAGTCCTCCCGATGCGGCTTCACTGCACGTACTCCACAGTTGCGCCGAAACCATCGGCAGCGCGGTTGAAACCCTGCGTACCCTGGTGGACGAATTTTCCACCCTGGCTCGCTTTCCCACAGCCCAGCCCGCCCCCGCGAACATCAACGCTATCGTGGAGAATACCCTGGCGATGTTCAATGGCAGGTTGGACAGCATTCGCGTGCAAACATTCCTGTCCTCAGAGCTTCCCAAAGTCATGGCCGATTCCGAGGCCATCAAGCGCGCTCTGGCCAACCTGGTGGATAACGCGGCCGAAGCCATGCAGGGCTCCCTGGTTCGGGAAATTCAGATTTCCACCTCGCTCGTGGCCAGCCGGGACGCGGTCGAAATCACCGTTGCCGACACCGGCCATGGCGTGACCCGCGAACTGAAAGAAAGACTCTTTCTGCCCTATTTTTCCACCAAGCAGCGTGGCACGGGATTGGGCCTGGCCATCGTCAGCCGCATCATTGAGGATCATCACGGCTCCATTCGGGTTGAGGAAAATCAGCCGATCGGCACCAGGTTCGTGGTGGAGTTGCCGGTCGCTCCCGACGCTGTGCCCAGCCCTGCCATCCGTCAGCATGCATAACATCCTCATCGTGGACGACGAATCCGGCATCCGGCAATCGCTCAAAGGCGTGCTGGAAGACGAAGGTTACAAGGCATCGGTAGTGGAGAGCGGCGAGGCGTGTCTCGATACCTTGCGCAAACGCGCCTTTGATCTGATCCTGCTTGACGTCTGGCTGCCTGGCATCGACGGCCTGGAGACTCTGCAGAAAATCAGGGAGATGGAAAGCGCCCCGGAAGTGATTATGATCTCCGGCCACGGCACGATTGAAACCGCGGTGCGCGCCACCAAACTCGGGGCCTACGACTTCCTGGAAAAACCGCTTTCAATCGACAAAACTCTCATCCTGGTAAAGCACGCCATCGATGCCAACCAGATGCGGCAGGAGAACCGCGAGCTCAAGAAGCAGCTCGCGCCGCGCAGCGTGATTGTCGGGGAAAGCATCCCCATGAAGGCCTTACGACAGCAGATTCAGCTCATGGCTCCGACCAACGGCCGGGTGCTGATCTATGGCGAGTCGGGCACGGGCAAAGAGCTGGTGGCTCATGCCATCCACGCGCAGAGTTTGCGCAAGAATGAGATGTTCGTCGAGCTTAACTGCGCCGCTATCCCCGAGGATTTGATTGAGAGCGAGCTCTTCGGCCATCGCAAGGGTTCGTTTCCGGCTGCGACTGCTGATAAGGAAGGCAAGTTTCACCGCGCTAACGGCGGCACGCTTTTTCTGGACGAAATCGGCGACATGAGCCTGAAGACCCAATCCAAGGTTTTGCGCACCCTTGACGAGCAGCGTTTCACGCCCGTGGGCAGTGACGAACCCATCACCGTGGATGCCCGGCTCATCGCCTCCACCAATAAGGATTTGGACGAAGAAATTTCCCGCGGCAACTTTCGCGAAGACCTTTTTTACCGCCTGAACGTAATTCCCTTCTCGGTTCCTCCCCTGCGCGAGCGGCAGGAGGATGTTCCGCTGCTGGCCCGGCATTTTCTGAAAGAGCTTTCTGCAACCTATGGCCGCCGGCCACGCGAAATCACCGACGATGCTATCGAGACCCTGATGCGCTACTCCTGGCCGGGCAACGTCCGCGAGTTGCGCAACGTAATCGAGCGTATCGTGATCATGAATCCCACCACGACTCGCTTTGATCGCAAGCATTTGCCCCCGCTGGTCCACCGCGATGGCAGCCGCCGCTCCATCGGAAGCGAATTTTCCACGCTGCATCAAGCCCGTGCCGCCTACGAGCGCGATTACATTCTCAAGAAACTTGACGACAATCACGGCAACATCACCCGCACCGCGGAAGTATTAGGCCTGGAACGCAGCCATCTGTATCGGAAGATGAAAACCCTGGGAATTGCGGTGAAGGAATAAGGCCTATTTGTCACCCTGAAGGAATAAGGTCAACTGTCAAAATGCAGGATGACAGCTTAATCAGCGCTTGATCATATGAATTTCGGTGCCGTTCTTAAGGAACTTCACCTCATCCATCAGCTGGTTGATCAGAAAGATTCCGCGGCCGTGATCGGAGTAGACGCTTTCGCCGCGCAGTGGGTTGGGAATTTCTCCTGGATTAAATCCGGGGCCGGGGTCGCGAACCACGATCAGTATGCTCTGGTCCTCGTTGGACACCACGTCACATTCGACGATCTTCGAAGGATCGGCCTTGGCGCCATGCACAACCGCGTTGGCCAGGGCTTCGGTTAAGGCCAACTCGATGGCATCGTGCTTCTCAGGCTCGCAGTGAATCTGCCTGACCAATTCCATCACGCTTTGGACCACTGGATCCACCGCTTCCCGGTCTGCGGCCAGTGTCACTTTCAGCTTCAGGCTGGTGTTGCCGGGCGCAAAATTGTGAATCTCGGATTTCTCGGTCATAATCTGAGTTTCTCCGGTTCAGAGAAGCGCTCCGGGATTCTACAGGGATTGTCACCTTCGAGCAAAGTGACGCCGGTTCATACTTCCCGATTGCTGGCCAAACGCTCCACCTGGCGACGCCAGTCCAACTCCTCGACAAACTCGTGAGACTCCCGCCAGTTTCCCCGCACTTTTACAAAAAGCTCCAGAAACACACGTTTGCCCAACATCTTTTCGATGTCCAACCGGGCCGCGGTGCCGATTTTTTTTAGCATCTGGCCGCCCTTGCCCACCAGGATCCCCTTCTGCCCCTCCCGCTCGCAGAAGATCGCCGCCGCGATGCGAGTCAGTTTGGCTCCTTCTTCAAATTGTTCGATCACTACCGTGGTGGCGTACGGAACTTCCTCGCTGGTTTCCACCAAAACCTGCTCGCGGATGATTTCCGCCAACATGAAACGGACAGGCTGGTCGGTGACCTGGTCTTCAGGAAAGTAGCGCGGGCCTTCCGGCAGAAAGCGAATCATTTTTTCCAGAAGCACATCGAGGCCTTCTTTTCTTCGCGCCGAGAGAGGAATGACTTCCCTGAGATTATGAAGCTTCCTGTAGTCGTCGATGATCGGCAGCAGCTTTTGTTTGGCGCCGCGCAGCAAATCGATCTTGTTCAGCAGCAGAAATACCGGAGTGCCAGCTTTTCTGGCCATCTCGAGAACCAACTGGTCGGCCTGGGCGAATTTGCGAGTGACGTCCACGATAAGCAAAACCAGTTCGCAACCGTGCAGTGCTTCCCGGACTTCCGCCATCATCTTCCGCCCGAGAGAAGTGTCTGGACGGTGAACTCCGGGCGTATCCAGCAGCACGACCTGCCCGCCGGGCCTGCCCTTTTGCCTGGGCACGTGAATGACGCCGAGAATGCGGTTTCGCGTGGTCTGTGGCTTGGGACTTATGATGGCAACCTTCTCGCCAACCAGCGCATTAAGCAGGGTGGATTTGCCGGCGTTAGGCCGGCCGAGAATGCACACGAAACCGGAGTGAAAGGCCATTTTTAGGTAGCGCCGGCGTCCCGCCGGCATGCGCGAAAACGCGGGCGAGGGCGCGCCCGCGCCACATACTCTGACTATATCAGCTTCATCTGAGTGGGCTTAGCCAATGAAATTCTTATCCGCTCCACCCGGCGCTCGGTCGAGTCCAGCACTTCGAAACGAAGGCCGTCTTCCTCCACCACTTCTCCGCGGTGCGGAATCCGTCCCGCCAACTCGCTTACCAGCCCTGCCACCGTAGCTGACTCCTTACCTTCCGGTTTGATGCCGAACATTTCGCTCAGCCGGTCGACGTCCATGTTCCCCGGCACAATGTAAGATTGATCGGTCTCGCGCACCACTTCCATTTTTTCGTGTTCGTCGCGAATTTCGCCGACAATTTCTTCCACCAGGTCTTCGATGGTGACCAGGCCCGCCACTCCGCCGTATTCATCCACCACAATCGCCATGCGGATGTTGTTTTTCTGCATTTCACGCAGCAAGTCGCTGCCCAGCTTGCTCTCCGGCACAAAATAGACGTCGCGGCGCATGAGCGTGTCCACGGTGCGGGTGTGGGCTTCGGTGTCCGGCACCTGCAGCACGTCCTGCGCGTACACAATGCCGACAATGTTATGAATCGTGCCCTCGAAGACCGGCACCCTGGAGAATGGCTTGTGGCGAAGCAGGTCGATGAATTGTTCGACGGTTGTGTTGGTGGGAACGGCCACGATTTCCGGCCGCGGCTTCATGGCTTCACGCACCGTCTTCTCGCCAAACTCGACCACCGACTGGATCAGATCGCGGTTGCTTTCGTGTAGAATGCCTTCTTCCTGCCCGGCTTCGATCAGCGCATCCACCGCTTCGGCCTGGGTCTCGGGTGATTCGTCCGCGTGCTCTTTGGTCAAGGCGGTGACCGACTTCAGAAATCCCAGCACCAGAGTGACCGGCAAGGCCACGTAGATCAGTACTTTCAGCAGACCTACCCAGCGTCCGAGCCATTCTCCGTCGGTACGAGAAAAGAAGAGAAACGGCAGAAAGCGGTTAAACAGGATGACGATGAGGACCAGGCTCAGGGTAGCCTGGAGGATCTCGTACACGCTCCATGCGCGATCACGGAAGACGGCAAAGCCCACCAGCAAGGCGATTGCTGCGGTTATGATTTGCGACAGCACCGCCATGGAAAGCGCAGCGCGAGTCCGACTTACTCCCAGCCTGGGTTCGATTTGCTGCTCAAAGGTCGCGATGTTGGCCTGGAACTCGCGCGAAAGGAATTTGCCCACTTCGCTGTAAACGCGGTCGACATAGGACACCAGGGTCAGCAGGCAAAGCATTAACAGCAACGCCGCTGCGATGGCATAGTTCATCGTTTTCGTGTCCGTCCTGCAGGTGTGGCGCGGGCGCCCCCGCCCGCGGCTTTCCTCTGGGCGGTTCTCAAAACTCGCCTTTTCTCGCTCTTCCCACGATCCTCGTTCCGCTCGATCAAGCCAACGGGCAAGCCCAACGACTGCCGCAAAGCAGCTTCTTTGCGGGCCATCAGCCCCTGGTCTCTTTCATGATCATATCCCGCAAGATGAAGCGCGCCATGCAGGGCCAGAATCTTGACTTCCTGCGCTGCCGAATGGCCCAGCCGGCGCGCGTTTTGTTTCGCGATCTCCGCTGAAATTGCAATATCGCCCGCCAGGCCCTTCCCGATTACCGGGTCAGGAACAAATGAAAGCACATCCGTAGGCTTGTCCTTCCCGCGGAAACGCCGGTTGAGGGTGCGCAGCTCGAGGCTGCTGGTCACCAGCACATTGACTATTCCCTTCAACTTGATCGCTCGGCCGGCCCGCGCCACGAACTTTGCCAGAGCGGTATCGCTCAATCCCGCCACCCGCTTTCGTAGGATAACCAAGAGTCTCTTTGCGCCTTCTGCCGGGTTTCGCAGGTTAACGCCGCCCAAGTCCAAAAACAAACAGGAGGGCCGAATCCGGGCGCCCTCCCGCTTAATCTTACCTGCTCGTTTCGTTGCTTTCTACTTCAGAGGACGAGTTGGGATCCTTATCGGGAGGCACGGCTTCCTGGCCATAGGGCTTGCCGTTGGTTTTCGACTCCGGCGGTGAGGGCTCACCCTCGATGCGAGCCTTGTGCTCGTCATAGGCGCGGATGATGCGCTGCACCAGGTGGTGGCGAACCACGTCGCTGTCGTCGAAATAAGCAAATGCCAGACCCTCAACGTGCTTGAGGACGTCGGCCGCCTCCAGCAGCCCGCTGCGTTTCGCATTGGGCAAATCAATCTGAGTGACGTCGCCGGTAATGACCGCTTTGGAGTTGAATCCCAGACGGGTCACAAACATCTTCATCTGCTCGGAAGTGGTGTTCTGCGCTTCGTCCAGGATCACGAACGAGTCGTTCAAAGTGCGTCCCCGCATGAACGCGATAGGCGCAATCTCAATAACGTTTTTCTCCAGGTAACGGTCCACCTTCTCGGGTTCCAGCATGTCGTAGAGCGCGTCGTACAAGGGGCGCAGGTAGGGATCGATCTTGTCCTGCAGAGTCCCGGGCAGAAATCCCAGCCTCTCCCCGGCTTCGACCGCGGGGCGCGCCAGAATGATCCGGTTCACGCGCTTCGCCAGCAGCGCGGAAATCGCCATGGCTACGGCCAGGTAGGTCTTGCCGGTTCCCGCCGGCCCGATTCCAAAGACCATGTCGTGACTCTCGATGGCTTCGAGATAGCGGCGCTGGTTTACGCTCTTGGGCTGCACTGTCCGCCGCCCAAACGAGCGCTGCCGTCCCGCCTCTGCCAGACCGCGCAACGAAGTCTTGGGATCGGCCAACAAGACCCGCAGCATGCTGCCCAGGTCGCCATTGTTGAAGGTGTATCCGGAGCGCTGCAGGTGATCGTAATCGGCGAAGACCTGCTCGGCTCGGGCGACATCGCGTGCCGCGCCCTCCAGGTCAATGGAATCCGATCGCAGGTCGATATTGATGTTCAGGCCATCTTCCAGCAGGCGCAGATTCTCATCCCGCGTGCCGAACAGGGTTTCGATGTTAGGGCTGATTTCAATGCTCTTCTTCATTCAGTATTTGCCACTTCCTCCGCGCCTTAGATGCTGAGTCGAGAGAATCCGTCGTTGATGCAGTCAGGCCTCGGCGGCAGAAACACTCCCGCCTGCTTGCGGACAAACCATTATTCTGTCTGGAGGTGGAACCAGCCGAGGGTGCTCGCCCCGAAGTGCAAGCAACTGCCATTGGCTAAAGGGTACCCCTGCCCGCCGAGGGTAGTCAATGGTGGTGAATCAACATAGGAGCGAGGCGACTTGCCGCTCGTCAGATCCAGAAGCCTCGCCAAGATTGCGCCATCGCTATCACTCCAGCTATCATCCACGCCACCATGAAATTGACATACTCCTTGCTGGTTGCCCTGTTAGCCACTCTCGCCTGCGCCCAGACCTCGGCGGGTTCACGCGAAGTTGAAAGCGTCTACCCTGATGCGCGGGCGCTGTATCTGGATATTCACCAGAACCCGGAACTCTCCTCGCATGAAGTCCAGACCGCCGCCAAGCTGGCCACCCACCTGCGCGATCTCGGCTACACCGTCGCCGAGCACGTAGGCGGGACCGGAGTTGTCGCCGTGCTTAAAAATGGCGCAGGTCCGACTGTGATGTTTCGCACCGAGCTTGACGGCCTTCCGGTCGAAGAAAAGACGGGCCTGCCTTACGCCAGCAAAGTCCGCACTAAAGATAGCTCGGGGCGCGATGTCGGCGTCATGCATGCCTGCGGGCATGACATACATATGGCGTCGCTGGTGGGAGCCGCCTCCATCATGGCGCACAGCAAAGGCACATGGCACGGAACCCTTATCCTGATTGGCCAGCCCGCAGAAGAAACCATCACCGGCGCAAAGAGCATGATCGAAGACGGATTCATGACTCGCTTCCCGAAGCCGGATTTCGCCCTGGCCTTGCATGTGGGCAACGAGCTTCCGGCGGGGAAAGTCGGTGTCGGTCCCGGCTACAGATTTTCCAATGCCGACTCCCTGCGCATCACGATTTATGGAAAAGGCGGGCATGGCTCCATGCCCAACACCACTGTCGATCCGATTGTGATCGCCGCGCGCACCGTGCTAGCTTTGCAAACCATCGTGGCGCGCGAAGTAAAGCCCGGCGAGGTGGCTGTCGTCACGGTCGGCTACATTCAGGCTGGCACCAAGAACAACATTATTCCGGACCAGGCTGAACTGGGGCTGACTGTCCGCAGCTATAAGCCGGAGGTTCGAAAACAGGTTCTGGCCGCGATCGAGCGGATTACCAAAGCGGAAGCCCAAGCGGCTGGCGCCCCGCGCGAACCCAAGATTGAGCGCTACGAAGCCACAGACGCCGTTTACAACGATCCCGCCCTGGCTCAACGCATGCAGAGCGTTCTGGATTCAGCCCTCGGACAGGACAACGTGGTTGTGGAGGAGCCAGGATTAGCGTCGGAGGACTTTTCATACTTCACCGCTCAGGGCGTGCCCTCGTTCTATTTCAGTCTGGGCGGAGCGGATCCGGAGAAATATGCAGAAGCCAGGGCGAGTGGCGTGAGCTTGCCCTCAAATCACTCCGCTCTGTTCGCTCCCGATGTCGATCCCACACTACACACGGGAATCGCGTCGGAAGTGGCGGTGCTGCGTAGTCTGCTGAACGGATCAGTGCCGGCCGGACATTAGAAGATGTGGGGAGAAGATGTGGGGCGGACACTCTTGTCCGCGGCACACACAGACATGTTGGCCGGGTTAAGCTCCTTCGGCCTTGACGTCTGCGATTGAGGCTGGGACAGCCCGCTGCTCGGCCCACGCCCGTAGCCCCTGGATTTCCTCCGAGCGGGTGGTCGAGAGTGGCACCGTAGCCTTCAGCGCATCCAGTAAGGTCTGCGTCGTCAGGGCCTGCTTGACGGCGAACGCCATATACAGGGCTGCCTGTACGGCTGCCTCGATTTCGGCGCCGGAGTATCCTCTGGCGGCGGCCGCCAGCCGCTCCAAATCAAATTCCCTCGGATTCCTTTTCCGCCGCGACAGGTGAATCGCAAAAATCTGTTTACGTTCTGCCTGATTGGGCAGATCGACGAAAAACAGTTCGTCAAAGCGCCCCTTGCGAATCAATTCGGGAGGCAGAACCGTCACGTTGTTGCAGGTCGCAGCCACGAACACGGGAGCTTTGCGATCCTGCATCCAGGAAAGAAACGCGGCCAGAATGCGCGAGGAAACACCTGCATCGACCGAAGCCGAATCCGGGCCGCTGCCGGCAAAGATTTTTTCCAATTCGTCGATCCAGAACACGCAGGGCGCAAGGCCTTCGGCCACGCGGAATACCTTCTGAATCCGCTTCTCTGTCTCGCCGATATATTTATCGAAGATGGCGGCGGTATCGAATTTCACCAGCGGCAGCTTCCATTCTCCGGCAATGGCGCGCGCGCACATGCTCTTGCCGCAACCCTGCACGCCGAGAATGATGACGCCTCGCGGCGGCTCCAGTCCGAAGTCGCGGGCGGCACCGTCCCAGGTGCCGCGCCGTTGCGCCAGCCAGCGTTTTAGATTGTCCAGGCCGCCCACACTGCTCAACTCTTCGGACGCGTCAATAAACTCCAGCATTCCGGAATGCCGTAGCAGCTCTTTCTTGGCCTGCAGTACGTCGCCGACGGTTTCGTTGGTGATGCCGTAACGAGTCACGATCGCCTGGGAGGTCGCCCGTTCAGCTTCTTCCTCGGTAAGGCCGAGCAGGTTGTTCGCCATGGCGTCGAGGCCTATCGGATCCAAAGTCCGTTTCAAAGTGCGCGTTTTCCCTACTCTCACGCTCATCTCGTCGATGATCTGGCGCAGGCGTTGTTTGTCCGGCAGGGGCAACTCCAGAAACTCGACCAGGCTGGCCAGTTCCGCCGGGATGGTGATCGATGGCGCTGTAATGATGACGGTGCGGCGATTGGTGAAGAATTTCTGTCCCACATCCCGCAGGCGACGGACCACCACCGGGTCGTCCATGTGACGATGAAAATCCTTTAGAACGAAGGCTGCTTCGAGCGACATCGCCTCCAGGTTGCTGAGGGCCTGGGCAGGCTCCTTACTGTTATAAAGCGCCTGGGCGCCGGCTTCGTGGGGATCGTATCCGCCTGCCGGCATGTGGCTCGATTCAGGGACCAGCTCCCCCACATCGCTGCCACAGCGGGTTAGGCCGCTCGCGATGCTCCATTCGAAAGTGGCCAGGTTCAAGGCCGAGCAGGCTACCCGCACAAGACGCACAGCACGCATCTCTTCCACGGTCTCCATCACCACAATGGGCGTGGAAGAGTTGAGCAGGATTTTCAGACGCTCGAGGACGTCGGCCATAAAGGTTTGACCATCCGTGACTTACTCCCGTAAAATAGCGTATTCGGCAGCAATCGGAACACCTCTCCATAGAAACGAAGGTAACGAAGCAGACATGGCAAACCATTTTTCGGCGCTGAAGCGCGCCCGTCAGACTGAGAAACGAAGCGTTCGCAACCGAGCCAACACCTCCCGCCTGCGCAGCGCCCTGCGCCAGTTGCGCGAGTCATTAGCCAAAGGTGACAAAGCCGGCGCCGACCTGGTCTTCCGGCAGACGGTTTCTGCCCTGGATAAGGCCGTCCAGAAGGGCGTGATCCACGAGAATACGTCCTCGCGCTACAAGTCCCGCCTAAACGCGCGCGTCAATGCGCTGAAGTAAGGCGATCGGCTTTCAGCTCTCAGGAAACCACTCAGCGAAATCGCGGCAGCAGGAAGCCAGTGTGCTTCTTGTGTTCAAGAAATGCGTCTCCGAATTCCTGGCTGAGCATGGCTTCTTCTTTCCTGCCTTTTAAGCAATAGCCAAGCAGCACGAGGCAAAAACCCAGCACGCAGCGCCACCTGTCGATGACTATGCCGGAGCCGATCGCCGCCAGGACGATACCGGAGTAGATGGGATGCCGTAAATGAGAGTAGGGCCCGGTGCGGATCAGCTGGTGATCTTCTTTAATCGTGATCCGCGCGCTCCAGTTTTCCGCCAGATGGTAACGAGCCCAGATGGCAAGGCCAATGCCCAACCAGGTAAGGATTACCCCCAGAATCGCGATCGCCAGGCTGCGCGGCATAAAAAGCGTGCCCAGGAACCCGATTCCCGCCTCCCTGCTAAATAACAAGACGTAGCCGACCACTTCAATGAAGAGGATGGAGTATCGGGATACAAAAGACTCTTTGGTGCGGGTCGTACGTGTCTTGATTGAGGCGACGATCCAGTAGATGAGAAATACGATCCAGGGAAGCTGGACCAGAATGCGAAAGGCATCTCTTGCTGTCATCCACTGTTCCTAGACCGGCAACTCTTCCTGCGACCATCCGGGGATTTCCGGCTTTGCCTCCGCGGTCAGATCAAGGATCAGCTTTTCCAGCACGAATCGCTTGCTGGGCGGATTCGACCGCAGAGCAAGATCGGTCTTCGCCACCAGGCGGAGAGCCCGGGTAAGCTCTCGCTTCGACTTGTAGCGGCGAGCCTGCCTGATGATGTCATCCGCCGCGAACGGAGGAACGCGGAATCCCTGCCAGAGCGCAGCCCACAACATGCGCTGGTCGCGCACATTGCGTTCCAGGATCACCAGCATCTGGCGAAAAGTTTTGGCCAGCATGTAGATATGTCCGATGGCAGCGTCGTCGCCGTCTCCGCTGCTTAAAATCGCGTCCAGCATCTGTAATGCGCGCACCCGGTCTTTGGCGGAGATCGCGTCGGTCAGCTCGTATAGAGATCGCTGCTTGGCCGCAAGCACCATGGTTTCCACGTCGCCCAGAGTGATCCGCTTCTTCTCGCCTACGTAGAGGATGAGCTTCTCCAGTTCGTTAGAGACCATCATCATGTCGCCGCCCAGAGCATCGACCAGCTCGCGAGCAGCATCGGCGTCAATCTTCACATCGCGGGTATCGCCATATTCACCGATCCAGCGTACCGCCTCGCTTTCTTCCACCCGCGCCAGCTCAACGATGGCGCAATATTGTCCCAGCGTCTCCCGAATGCGCTCGTAGCGTTCCTTGTCGGTCATCTCCATGCGCCGTGCATCGGCCGGGATGCTGATGTGGTCTGCGACAAAAATCAGGACGGCATCGGGATTCGGATCCTTGGAGTAGGCCTCGATGGCGGCCAGTTTCTCTTCGTTCGATCCGCGCCCAAACAGGTTCTTGACTCCACGCACGAAGAACACCTGGAAGGGCGCCATCAGGGACGGCGTACGAGCGCGATCCAGAACTTCAGCCAGATCGGTTACCGAGAGATCGAACTCAAACAGGCTGAAGTCACGGAGTTCGTCCGGCACCAGGTGCTTGAGAATGGCTTCGCGGCAGCGCTTGCGGAAGAAGACCTCGTCGCCGACAAAGACGTAAACCGGGCGTAGCTTGCGGGCCTCTACCTCCGAAACAAACCTGTCAGCCTGGGCAAATGCCCGCATCAGAAGGCCTCCATGGTCAGAACCCCTCCAGTACGTTGCTCACCAGGGTGCGGGCGAATTCGCGCGACAGTCTCTCGAGCGCCGGGGAATCTTCCTCAAAGAAGCTGGAAAGTTCGCGGGAGACCTGGTATTCCTCGCGAAACAGGTAGGAAGGATTCTGGTACAAAACTTTGCCGTGGCGGTCGGTGAGTGTAACTCTCGCGGTCACGACCACCAGCGCACTCGAAGCTCGTCCAGTCTGCGAATCGTAGGTCAGGGGCGAAGTTGAGGTGCTGACCACTGTGCCGCGCAGAGTCGCATCGGCATCGTCGCTGGTTTCGTTCAGGACGTGATAATGAGTGCGGGTGATCATTTCGCGGACGACGGCGGCCGTCAGCTTCTGCTCGATTTTGTAGGTTTGGGTCTGGTTCACGAAAGCTGGAATGGCAATGGTCTGGACGTTCGCGGGCAGGGCGTCGGCATGTCCTGCCGTGTGGTAACCGCAGGCAGTGGTAAAAAGCAAAATCAACAGCAACAACTGCAACACCGGGATTCGCACCTGTCCGCGGTGCTTGGAACTCTTCGCGGGTGAGAGCGCCACACCAACCACCGTCATTGGATCTTTCCCTTGGGACGGGATGCGGCCATATTTTCGGCGCATTCCACCGCCGTCGCGGCAGCCACGCGCAGGTTGTCGGCGGCCGCCCACAGCCATAGCCCGCTCGCGAGATTCGAGTCTGGCTGGACCGACACCAGCACATCGCCTTGCCCAGCGGCATTCACGTTACTGGGCGATTCTTCCGCCAGAGCGGTGATGGTTACATGCTCCCCTGCCAGCGCCCTGGAGATGCTCTCAATCTCCACCGGATTTTCCATCTCAACATGCAGGGTAAAAGCGTGTCCGTGAAAAATCGGCGCTTGCAGTATGAGGAGGGACGGAATGAGGGCGTCCTTCCCGACGATGCGTTGATAGTGTTTGAGCACGCGACGCTGGACCGCGGCCAAAGCCGGAACAGACTGTTCTCCGTAACGCGCCACCATGTTGAACGCCACTTGCGTGTCAAATACTTTTTTCGGCAGCGGCTGGAAAGAAAGCAGGTTCACGGTCTGTTCGTGGAGCTCGTCCATTCCCTTCTGGCCGTGCTCCGACGCAGGTTCGAACACTGTGGCTACCACCCGCTTCACAGCGCCGGCTTTCTGTAACCGCAGCAACAGGAGCGCCAGCACCACGGCTGCGGGATGGGCCACTACGGCCGGTCCGGGCTGCAACTCCGGGGTCAGCACCTGGCCCAGTTGCCGCTGAATCCATGGCGACTTGATTTCCGCCGTTGCATCATCCTCCAGAGCGTAGGAAAGATCGACGATTGCGCTGCCTGCAGCTTGTGCTTTTTTCCAGTTCTGTCGGGTACATTCCTGGTCAGAAGCAAAGAAAGTGAAGTCCACTTTTTCAAACTGCTCGGAGCGCACACTCTGGATAAACGAGACCTCATCGCCCACCGATTCCAATTGGCCCAGAGACTCGTTGTCATCGAGCAGCTTGATGTCAGCGGAAGGAAAATTGCGGTCGGTCAGCACCTCGGCCACTTCTTTGCCCTTAAGCGTACCGGCGCCCACAATAGCCAGACGATAAAGATCGCCGGCTCTGGCCGTCTCGGGATGCGCCGTGGGAACGGATTTGAAATTCGAACTCATGAAGTCTGGGATGCCTCGGTGTATGCCGGCGGAGGCGGCGGGCTTCCCTTACGACGGAAGATCCACTTCAAGCGCCAGAAGACTCCGGAAAAGACGTAAAGCAACGCGATCAGAAACAATACCCACTGCGAGTAGAAGCGGATCGCGGCAAACAACAATCCAAACAAAATCACCAGCTGAAAGGGCTGCCGCGAACGGAAATCGATATCCTTGAAGCTGTAAAAGCGCCAGGTGCTCACCATCAGGTAGCCCACCGCCACCACCATCAGCATCCAAGTAATGGCAGTCCACCAGGAAATAATGGGATCGCCGGCGGAGAAATGCACCACCGCTGCGATCACTCCGGCTCCCGCCGGAATCGGCATGCCGACAAAATATTTTTTGCCGGGACGGCCGGGATTTGACGGCTGCGGGTTGCTGCTAATGTTAAAGCGCGCGAGGCGGCTGGCTCCGGCCATCAGAAACAGGAAACTTGCGATGGCGCCGAATTGCAGCAGCTTGTTGTACAACTCGCCCAGATTGGTCGGCAGCTGGCGAAACCCCCACATCCATGCCAGCAACGCCGGAGCCACACCGAAGGTGATGACATCGGCCAGCGAATCCAGTTCCCGGCCAAAATCGCTGCTGGTTCCGGTCATGCGCGCGATGCGTCCGTCCAAACCATCGAAAAGTACGGCAAACCCAATGGCTTTCGCGGCATTGTCGTAGTGCCACGCGTCGGCGGATGTGCCGTGCGTAATCTGCAAAATAGCGTAGTACCCAAAGGCGATGTTCGCCGTCGTGAATAACGACGGCAGGATATACAGGCCCTTGCTCAACCGTCGCGGACGGCGGTCCTCGCTGCCCCGCGCTTGACCCTCGGGCACTTCAAAAACCATTAAAGTGCTCCTTGATGCGTCGGCCCTGCGGCCACAGCAGCGGCTGGAACTGGTGCGGGCAGATAGGCCAGAATGCTGGCGCCGCCCTTGACCCGGTCGCCTACTTTGATTTCCATTCGAGCCGAAGCATCCAGCAACACATCGACCCGGGAACCGAACTTGATCAAACCCACGCGCTCACCGCGCTCCACTCGATCGCCAGGTTTTTTAGTGAATACAATTCTGCGGGCCAGCAGTCCCGCGATTTGCTTGAAGACCACCGTTTGCCCCTCACCTTCGACGGTGACCACGTTTTGTTCGTTGAGTTCGGCTGACGCTGGATTCATGGCGTTAAGGTATTTTCCCTCTTGGTAGCGAACTCCATGAACCACGCCGGCCAGCGGAGAACGGTTTACATGCACATCGAACACGCTGAGAAAGATGCTGATCCGGGTCTGCGGGATACCAGCGATCAGAACAGAAGATACGTCCGTAACCTTACCGTCTGCGGGTGAAACCACCGCTCCCTGGGAATCGGGAATCGCGCGTTCGGGGTCGCGAAAAAACCACAGAAAAAAGAAGGCCAGCAGGCAAGCCGGCAGAGCCCACATGGGTGCAGCCAACCAGCCCATCAGCACAGCCACGCCGGCCAGCGCGAGCGCGTAATAGTAGCCGTCAGCAACCATGGGGAGTAATGAGAATTATAGTGCACCGGGGCTGGCTGGTCGCGATGCGAAGTTAAATGGTAATAAAAAAGGCGCTTGCAAGCGCCTGGTTTAAAGCACAAAACCCCGTTTGCGGCGGCTGCCGCCTGAGACTGGAGGCTGCCGCTTAGGCGACCTGGCCCTGCTGCACTGCCATACGAAATTGCCGCTCGATGGATTCCATCTGGTCCTTGAGCCGCAGCTTCAGCTTTTTCAGCCGCACTTCTTCCAGCTTTTCATCTTCTGTTAGGTACCGTTTTAGGGTGAGAGATTCGAGACGTTGCGCGTACTGCGTATGCTCCTGTGCCAGCTTGCGGAATTCCTCGTGGCTAGCCAAGAGCTGGTCCTTTGGAGTCATCCAGTAGACCCTCCTGAGCATTGGTACGGCCTTAACCTAACACAGGGCTTCGGCCGCTTCAATGCCAAATTCCCCTTATGAAGAGGTTTTCATGGTGTATAAGTTTGCACCAAAGCTGATGCAAAATCATGCAAACGAAAGACGGTACACAATGGCATCTTCCTGAGGATTCTGGTAGTAACTTCGGCGCTGACCGCTCTCGCTGAAAGCCCACTTTTCATAGAGGGCTCGAGCCGCCCGGTTGGAGGCGCGCACTTCGAGAAAAACCGCCTCGGCGCCTTTTGCTCTCGCCATATCCAGCAACTCTCCCAGCAAACGAGTACCTAAGCCGCGCCGCCGGGCTGAACCGGCAATGGCAATATTCTCGATCTCCCATTCCGCTCCGGCCGAAACCGCATTCACGAATCCCTGAATCTGAGTGTCTTCCTCGATGACAAGAGCCACCCGGGCCGGACTGGAAGCACGAAACATTGCTTCATATTGTTCGACCGTCCACTGTGCCGCGGTAGCCGCATGCCTCGCCAGGGCCATCATGGCGGGAAGATCGCTGAGCGTCGCCGGACGAATGGACAATTTCTCCATCTGAGAACCGCGAACTGGAAACCGCAAGTGGAAACTAAGAATTGCTTTTAGAAAAAATATCAGCCGAGCGCCTTATGTAGTTTGCTTCCAGCTCGGCAGGCGAAACAGTCTCTCCGGCTACAATCTTCTGCCACCCCAGGCGAGCGATGGCGTCGCTTCTGGGAAGGTCAACCGTTTCAACCCGCAAACCAGCGTCACTGGCTAACTCCGCTAATCCGGGATCAGCAGTGACGACCACAAGATTCGTAGCTGCCTCAATCAACTCTGACCGGCTCAACAGCTGTTCCTTCAGCGGCTGAGCTTGGCGGCCGGTGATCTGATAAGTGCCGGCGTAAACTTCGCCGCGGCCCGCGTCCAGCACGGCCATCACCTTACCTTGCGCGCTGCCCGCAAGCGCGAGTACTTCCAGCAAGGACACAGCGGCGATCGGCTTGGCTAAAATCTCCGCCAATCCTTTAATCGCCGCCAGTCCGATGCGTAAACCTGTAAAAGAGCCCGGACCGGAAACGACCGCAAAGGCGTCGATGTTCTGTTTGCCGAAATTGTGCTTCGCGAGCAGTGCCGCAACCTGGGGGACAAATTGTGCGGAGAATGTTCCACCGTCAAGGGTAACAACCTCGATGATGGTACAGGCGGATTCTGGGCCGCACTGCGCCAGCGCTATGCTGCCGTGTTTGCCCGAAGTGTCGGCGGCCAGAAGGAGCATGTTGGATCACCGTTTTGACTCGTGGCAGGGCCTGGCGTCAGCCCACTGCCTCGACCAGTTCCAGCAGCACGCCTCCGGCGCAGGAGGGGTGAATAAACACATAGCGATGGCCGCCAGCACCCACTTTTATCTCACTAGACACCAGCCGCACACCCTCTTTTTTCAGGCGTTCGACCACAGCCGCAAGCTTGGGTACGCGCACCGACACATGGTGAAGTCCCTCACCATGCTTGGCGATGAATTTACCAATCACCGAGTTTTCCGAGGTTGGCTCCAGCAACTCCAGCCGGCTCTCGCCCAGCGGCACCATCACAACGCGCACCTGCTCAGCCTCCACAACTTCTTCGGGAGAGACGGGCAGCCCCAGCTTTTCGTAGACGCCTTTCGCGGCGGCCAACGACTTCACGGCGACGCCGATATGGTCAATGCTGAACATCAACGCATCTCCTTGTCAAAACGTCGGCGTGGGCTTCACTTCGACTTCGCTCATGGCTCCCGCTCGTGCAAAGCGAGGCGCAAAATCAGGCGCGGGGCTTGGTGACTTTGCCGACAATCTCTTCCACCAACTCATATGGATCCCGCTTGTGCTCGGCAACCTCAGCCGCGTAACCCGCCACGGCTCCGTCCCCCAACTCCTCCCGCGCCTTTTCCAGCAACGCGTCGCGCAGCATCTCCACCAACCGCTCCTGCCAGTTCTGAACCTTCTTTTGCAGAACCAGATTCTCTTTTTGCAGGTAGGCCTCGTAGTCACGAATCGCGGAAGCCAGTTCCGTGATGCCCATCGCCTCACTGGCTACGGTTTTCACAATCGGCGGAGTCCACTTGTCGTTGCGAACCGCCAGCGATTGCAGGGCGCGAATTTCCCGCTCCACCCGCTCGGCGCCTTCGCGGTCACTCTTGTTGATCACAAAAATATCGGCAATCTCCATGATGCCAGCCTTGATCGTCTGAACGTCGTCCCCCATGCCCGGCACCAGGATCACAACCGTGATGTCAGCCAGGCGAACGATATCGATTTCGTCCTGTCCGACTCCAACCGTTTCGATCATGATCAGGTTGCGGCCCGCTGCGTCAAGCACCGTAGCCACGTCCGCGGTGGTGCGTGCCAGCCCGCCCAACGAACCGCGCGTCGCCATACTGCGAATGTAGATGCCTGAATCGGAAAAATGCTCCTGCATGCGAATGCGGTCGCCGAGAATCGCTCCGCCGCTGTACGGACTGGTGGGATCGACCGCGATGACGCCTATCGTCTGGTTCTGCTTGCGATAGTAGCGTGCCAGTTGATCGACCAGCGTGCTCTTGCCTGCCCCCGGCGGGCCGGTCAGCCCGATTATTCTCGCTCGCCCACTGTGCGGGAACAACCCCTTCAGCAGTTCTGTCCATCCCGGCGCGTGGTTTTCGACCGTGCTGATGGCGCGCGCCAGGGCGCGCGAATCGCCGCCGCGGAGTTGATCAACTAAAGGTTGGATGCTCTGGTTCAGACTGTTCAGTGTAAAGCAGAGGCCGGAGAAACAGGAAAACCTTGCGCCACAAGTTCCCGCGGGATGCAGACGTCCGGTCGCCGGGCGCTAGGCGCTACTCTTTGGGATCGAACCGCTCGGCATACTCCAAAGCCTTGATCACTGCGCCAGCGTTGGCATCGAGCACCATAGGAGCGCGCTGCCGGGGAGTGAGAATCGCTTCCGCTTCCTCCTCCTCGGGCTTGCCTGCGAACAAGTCTCCGCGATGGAACTTGAGCGTGAAGTCCGGATCCTTGAGCAAGTTGCCGGTCAGGATCAGCACTACGGATTCATTCTTCTTCACGAATCCCTGTTGAACTAATTTCTTCAGCCCGGCC
Organism: Terriglobales bacterium; assembly: GCA_036265205.1. Classification (GTDB taxonomy): domain Bacteria; phylum Acidobacteriota; class Terriglobia; order Terriglobales; family Acidobacteriaceae; genus JAIQFF01. The sequence continues at coordinate 293,746 of DATAPL010000032.1, read as the reverse complement.
AGGGTCACCGCCGATGCCGGCTCGCAGCCAATGCCATCGGCCCCGATTTCAGCTTTTGCTAATGCCATCTCCACTTCACTCACCTGCTCCACCGCGCCGCCGGTCGCTTCCAGCACCCGCACAGCTTTTTTCCACGACGCTGGACTCCCGATCCGGATTGCGGTTGCCATGGTCTCAGCCTGAACCGAAATCAATTTCGTTCCGCCGGTCTCGCGCATGGTTCGCACCAGGGCATTGGCGCCCTCGGCCTGGATCACGGAAAGCTTCGGCAGTCGTGAGATCAGGCCCAGCTCTTTCATTTCGAGAAGCGCCTTCCCCAGCGCAGAGGAATTTCCCAGGTTCCCGCCCGGCACGATCACGTGATCCGGCGGCTGCCAGTCAAAACGTTCCAGCAACTCGACGGCGGCAGTCTTCTGGCCTTCGAGCCGGTACGGATTCACCGAGTTCAAAAGATATACCGGCATGCGCTGCACCACTTCATCGAGCACACGCATACAGCCATCGAAGTCGGTCTTCAACTGGCAGGTGACGGCGCCATAGTCAAGCGCCTGAGAAAGCTTGCCCCACGTAATTTGACCTTGCGGAATCAGAACCAGGCTGCGCATTCCGGCGCGCGCCGCATAAGCCGCCATGGAAGCGGAAGTGTTGCCGGTGGAGGCGCAAGCCACCCAACGGAAGCCGCCCTGCCGGGCGAAGGACGCGGCCACCGTCATGCCGGTGTCCTTGAAGGAGCCGGTCGGGTTCATACCCTGGTGCTTGGCGTAAAGCTGTTGCACACCCGCCGCTCGCCCGCAGGAGGGCAACTCGTACACGGGTGTATTCCCTTCCCGCAAGGTGATCACGCGATTCCAGTCTTGCAGGGCGGGAAGAACCTCGCGGAAGCGCCAGACGCCGCTTTCATCCAGGGCAACAAAGGACGTGCGGCGTTGCCGCCAAAGTTTCTTGAGTGCAGCCGCATCCAATCCGCCGGCGCGCGCGTGCGCCTTCCACGCGGGATAAACCACTTCCAGCAGATCGCCGCATTGGGCGCAACGGACGCTCTTAGCCCCGTCTTCGCCCACGGCCGCGCACCCGATGCAGCGCAGCTGCGACACGACCGGCTCCAGTTGCGACGTAGACGCGGCCTGTTCAGTCATTCAGGTATAAGCATACGGGATGGAGCAGCTATTTGCCGCCGCGCAGGTATTGATCAGTCTTGTTAATCCAGTCGGCACGCGGGGGATTGAATACATCCAGATCCACCGTATCCACCAGCGCTTCCGCCTTGTGCGGCATGTGCGGAGGGATAGTCAACACCTCGCCCGCGTTGACTACAATCTCTTTGCCATCGATCCAGAACTTCAACGCACCTTCCAGAATGTAAGTAAATTGCTCGTTGTAATGGCTGTGCAGCGGGATGATGCAGCCCTTTTTCATCAGAACGCGTGCCACCATAATGTCGTTGCCGACCACAAACTGGCGCTGCAATAGGGGGTTCAAATCCTCCAGTTCAATCGACGACCAGGGCACGTACTTCAACTCCATTTTTCTGCCGCGGCTCTTCGCAGCTGCGCGTCTTGCGGGTTTGGGCCTGGCTTTTTTGGTCGTGCTGCGCTTCTTCGCCGGCGCTTTTCTCTTCGCCTTTGCCATTTCAGTGCACCTTTTCCTGATATATTCCCACCGCGTTGTCGTGCAGGTAGCCATGCGCCAGTTGCAGCGCCCGCGCCTCGCTGACCTCGCCTTCGGAAATCATCTCCGCCAATGCCGCCGCCAGCGCGCTTCGCGCCGACTGCACGCCCAGCCAGTAGCTTTCTTCCGCGCCTAAAGTTTCGTTGTACGGGAAGGAGTCCGTGCCGAAGGTAATTTTATCGGGAAATGTCTCCAGCCATTGTTTGAGCACATGCTTGAATTCTGATGGGTACATATCGAGTTCCATCAACGACGTGTCCAGAAACACGTTCTGCATGGCCGCCAGCCAGATGGCCTGGTGCTCGTAAGGATAGCCGCCGTGGATCATCACGAAGACGGTGGCAGAATAGCGCGGGTCGCGGAGAATATTCTCCAGTTTCATGATGTTGCTTTCGGAGAGATTGAAGTAATCGCCGATGCCTACGGCTGAGTGTATGTGGACCGGCAGGTGCAGTCTTCCGCCCTCGCGCACCAGAAAGCGGAAAATGTAATCCTGAAACGTCCGGTACTCCTGCTCGCTGGGAATACCTCCACTCACAAAACGCCGGTAAACATCTTCGGCCTGCTCCCGCGTCGGATCGCCGAATTTGGTGGAGCGGAAATAGGCCACTTCAAACTTCATGGCGATTCCACCTTTTTTCTGATTGTCCTCTAGTGTCCGGCTGATGAACCCGAGATAGCCGGCAAAATCGGTGGGCAGCTTTTCCACATTTTCCTGCTGCATCCAGCGGTGCAGCATCTTCTCCTGCAGCGGAATGTAAACCTCTTCATCGCGATTACGGGCGCGCTCGCGCTGGTTGTCAAATGGCCACATGAACGAATCGGCAAAAAACACCCACACAAAACGTTTGGGATCGAGATAGTCGGCCATCATAGCCCGGTTGGCTACTCCCTGCTCAATGTTCAGCTTGTCGAGCAGGTTGGAAAAATAGGCTGTGCCCTGCGCTTTCTTCAGTTCGGCTTTTTTCTGCACCAGCCATTTGGCGTGCTCCGGCGACAGATCGTTGTAGGGATAACCAAACAATGCTTTGGATGCGGCGATCAGTTCCGGATTGGTGTCCCGGGTGCGCAGCGCGGCGCTGCCCGGCGGAGAAGCCATGGCGTCCACGTCAGCGTCATCGGCGAATCCCGGATGAGCATGATGGTCGAAGATAGGAATCTTTTCGATCTGCGGCAGCAGCCGCTGGTAAATCTGTGGCACATCCGGCCCCGGCAGCGGCCGCGCCTGGCCAAACGAAGTCAGAGGCGCCGCGCAAACCGCAAGTAGAAGCCAGTTCCTGAATTTCATCTATTCTCCTAGCCGCCGAAGGTGTCGCGGCAGCAGAGCCGCCCGCTACCGCGATGATCCAGCCGGCGTCGCTTGCCAGGCCGCAGACACCTGCAAAATTCGTTCCACTGCCTCTTTCAAAATGGCGGTTGATGATGCAAAAGAAAATCGCACATACGCCGCGCCCGCCGGCCCGAAGGCCGCTCCCGGAATCGCCGCCACTCCGGCCTCATCCAGCATGATGCGGCAAATCTTCTCGGCACTCAGTCCGGCGTCCGAAATATTAACCCAGGCGTAAAACGCTCCCTCGGGCGGGATGCAGCGGAAGCCCGGTACCCGGTTCAGATCGCGCACAAACTGCTCGCGGCGCTTGGCAAATTCGCCCACCATGCGCGGCGTGGCTCCTTCACGATCTCGCAAGGCTTCAATAGCCCCATACTGGCTGAATTCGGCGGTGCAGGTGTAGGTATTGACCGCCAGCATGTCGAGCGCCGGGACAATGTGCGCCGGCGCGACAGCGTATCCCAGCCGCCACCCGGTCATGGCGAAGCTTTTAGAAAAGCCGTCGATGATCACCGTCCGCTCCTTCATTCCGGGATAGCTGGCCATCGATATGTAATTTCCGCCGTAGATAATTCGGGCATAAATTTCGTCCGAGAGCACGAACAGGTCGTGCTTCACCGCCAGTTCCGCCATCTGCCGCTGTACTTCGTCGGTGTAAACCGTTCCGGTCGGATTACCCGGCGAGTTGGTGATCAACACTTTCGTGCGGGGGGTAATCTTGCCGGCAATCTCCTGCGGATCAGGTTGCAGGCGATTCCTATCGGAGAGAATAAACGGGACCGGAATTCCGCCCAGGCCAAGCGTGATCGAGGGGTAGCCGGGAAAACCCGGGTCAGGGTATAACACTTCGTCCCCCGGATCGATCAGCGCCATCATCGCCATGAAAAGAGCGATCTTGCAGCCCGGAGCGATCACAACGTTCTGGGAAGAGACATCGAGGCCGCGGGTCTCTCGCAGATAGTCGGCCAGAGCCTGGCGCAGAGCCGGCACACCCACAACCGGACAGTAACGATCGCGTCCCTCATCGATCGCCCGCTTCAGAGCCTCATTCACCGTCTTCGTGGGATGAAAATCAGGTTCGCCCAATTCCAGATGGATGATGGAACGGCCCTCGCGCTCCAACTCCTTGGCGCGAGCGAAGATGGTGAGCGCGCCTTCGCCGCTCATCACTGACATGCGGGAAGCCAGTGGTCGCATTTTTAATCCTGCCCTGCTGAACTGTTTTTTGCCGCGGGAGTAACCGGGATGCGTAGTGCGTCCACAAAACGAGGGAAGAATTCGAAGACCGAGGCAGCAGCCACCAGTTCCACAATCTGCTGATCGTTGAATACCGCCTTCAACTTGGCAAAGAAGGCGTCGTCCACATCGCGCGCAGAGTGATGCAGCCGGTCGGCGCACCGCAAACCGAGTTTTTCCGCGTCGGTGAACGGTCCAGTTTCGAAGTCGGCCTTGACCGCCACGATGTGCTCTTCCGTCGCGCCCTTTTGTTTGGCTGAGAGAGAATGCGCAGTCACCGCGTACACCGAGCCTTGCAACACCGACATGCGCGTTGCCACCAACTCTTTATACCAGCCAGGCAAAGCTCCGTCACTTAACAGTGGCTTGAGCAGGGCGGCAAAGCCGAAAGCCAAAGCCGGAGTGTTGGCCACCGTCTTGAACATGTTGGGCACAACCCCTCGCTGTTGCAGCAGGGCGTCATATAAGGCGGCGAGCTCGGGCGCAGCCTGGTCCCGCTCAAGCATTGGAATACGCCCTTGCTCCTGCTTTACCGGCTGCGCCATCAGAAAGAAAACCTTCCCGAAAGCTGTATCAGCCGCGGCGTGCCCTTGGTGCTGGTGATCGTGCCAAATCCCAGCCCGTTAAAAATATTGTTCGGGCTGGCGAAGATAGGATGGTTCCAGATGTTGAAGAAATCTGCTGCGAACTTGAAATTCTTGCTTTCAGTGATGCGGAAGTTCTTTCCCAGGGAAACGTCCCAATTCTGCTGGAAGGGCCCGCGAAAGGTGTTGCGGCCGAGGTTTCCAAAGCCGGTGGTTCCGTCCACTCCGATCACCGGGGCGCCGCTGATGGCATTGGGATCGAAAAATTGATTGATCCGGCTATGAATGTCTCCCTGGGTTTGCGCGGAGGCAATGCTGAAGCCCGGATTCAGGGTTGCTGTGCTGGTATTTGGACTGCTCAGGGCAAAATCCGAGCCGCCGCCGGCGTCGATCACCGTGAATGGCGTCCCTGACTGAAAGGTGGTAATTCCGCTCAGCGTCCAGCGCGCCAGAAGCGCACCCACCACGCCTTCACTCTTCGACAGGAACGGCAGACTCCAATCGTAGTTAACCACCAGGCGGTGAGTACGGTCGAAATCCGAGGGTCCGTATGAGTCGCGCAGGTCGGTTTGATCGTTGATTGCGGTATTGAACGCCGTGTTGCCGCTGGAAGTAGCGTCCAGGGCTTTCGACCAGGTGTAGGCCGCCTGAAAGTGGAGCGATCGCGAGAAGCGGTGGCCCGCCGTGATCTGCAAAGAATCGTAGTGCGACCAGGCGTCGCTGGCAAACAATTGATAATTTCCCGTGGCCAGTCCGAAAGCCCGGGACCGCGCATTGGCATTGCTGAAGCTGTTCTGCGTGATGGTGTATTGGGTGCCATCCAAAGCGGTCACCGTGACCGGATGGATTCTGGCATCGTAGGGTTGAATGGCATCACGCGTCTCCCGCAAATGCGTGCCCTTGGTGCCGACGTAACCCACTTCCAGGATCCAGTTGTGAGGCAGTTCTCGCTGGACGCTCAAGTTCCACTGCTGGGTGCTGGGTGAAACGAAATGCCGCGGCACTTCCAGCCCGAAGAGGTTGATCAGGTTTCCGCCGAAGATTCCGTTGGGATGTTGCGCATCGCCGAATGGATTCGGGAAACCATTGTCAAATACCGCCTGGGCTGTTGTGTCAGTAGTTGGGTTGCCGCTCCCGTCTACAAAACCCAGGAAGTGCGAATACACCGGGACGTATGCCGGATCAATCTGGCCGCCAACTGGCAGCCTACCCACGCCCGAGGCGAAAATGTCCGCCATGTCGCCAGGAGTTCCAAGCGGAGTGGTAATCGGGAGAATGGGAGCGCTGAACGAAAGCTGATCTACCGTTCCGACATCTTCACGCACGTAGAAAATCCCGTACCCGCCGCGGATGGAGGTGGTGTGGTGACCAAACAGATCGTAGGCAAAACCAAAACGCGGCCCCCAGTTGGAGGCATAGTTGTTGTTCATGGTGGTATCGCTGGCGGTACCGGTCAAACCTGCGACGCCCAGCTTGTCCACGCACTTGGGGTAAATGAACGCGCTTACCTGTTGCTGCACCAGCGCCGAAACGGTGTTGCCGATGTGGCACAGATTGTCCTTGGCGGCGCCGAACAACTCCCAGCGCAGACCCGCGTTGATGGTCAGATTGGGAGTGGCCTTGTAATCGTCCTGGAAGAACACTCCATAATCATTGATTCGATATTCGTGGTTGGAAACGCCGCTGCCGCCAAATGAGAATCCCGGCTGCCCCAACAGAAAATTCTGGAAGTCACTGCATCCGTCAACGCAAGGGCTGGTTGGAGCGAGCGGATTCGGGCTGGACGGGAAGAAAAACAGCTCTCCGTTAAACGTCTGCGGAAAGTTCTTGTCCAGAGCTACGCGGTCGTACTGTCCGCCAAATCGGAGCAGGTGTTTTCCGGCGGTGTAGCTGGCTGTATCCAGAAACGTGAGATTGTTCTGCAACTGGCTCTGGTCGGCCCCGGGCGTGGGTCCAAGGTTGAAAGTGGAAAAAGTGAATTTATAAATCGTCTTGTAGAGGTTACTGTTCGGCCGGTTGATTCCCAGATCATTCACCGTAACGATTGGCTCGTTGATGGCTTTGTTATCGATGCGGACGTAACCGACTCGAGCCTCGTTCACCAGCCGCGGACTGAAGATGTGAGTTTCCGCCACGCTCAGAAAGCGGTCGTGCACAGGGAGATCAAGAGGAAAGTTCATGTCCCCGACGTTAAGAGTTCCACCTAAAGTAGCTGTCAGGCCGCCGGCGCCAAAGGGCAACTCGGACTCGAAGTTAGAAAAGAAGAAACGTCCGGAAATGTGATCCTGGCCGCCGCGGAAATCGCGGTCGTAGTTGGCGGTGAACTGGTCATCGGTGTACTTGCCCGCTTTGCTCAGAACGAACTGGCCGCCGGAAGCGGCATCGGCGGTAGGGAAGAGGAATCCGCCGGGATCGTTAAACTGGCCGCTGTGGAAGTTCAAAAGCTTTAGCGCGACAGGATCGATGGAAGCAGCCGTCACGTTGGGGTTTCCCGGGAAAAAAGCGTCGGCCAGGGACTGCGCATAACTTGCGCTTCCCCGGTTCGCGCTCGGAAGCACGGGCAGGGTCGTGCTGACAATCGCGCCCGGGGAAAGCCCGCTGCGTTGCCGCGTGCCCTGATAATTCACGAAAAAGAATCCGCCCTTGCCTTCTTTACCTACCGGCCCGCCCAGGCTTCCGCCAAAAATATTCTGCTTGATGTCGGGGCGTTGCTGGGGAAGTCCAAGATTGATCTGGCTGCGATTCAGAAACCATTCGTTGGCATTCAGGTCGGTGTTGCGGAAAAATTCGAACAGGCTGCCGTGAAAAGTTTTGGTGCCGGTCTTCAGGATGGCATTGATGTTGCCGCCCCCGTTGCGACCCTGGGTGGCGTCATACAGGCTGGTTTGAACTTTGAATTCCTGTACCACGTCAGGACTGGGCAGGGGAGTGTTGGTCAGTTCGGCAACGTTATAATCGGTGGCGCTGATGCCCTCAATCAGGTAGTTGTTGTTGTCCTCGCGCTGTCCGTTTACTTGAATGCGGACATCGCCGCGACCGAGCGAAGCGGAAGCATTCAGATCCGAATTGGTTCCCGCCGAGAGCGTCAGCAACTGCTGAAAGTTCTGGGTGGCCAGCGGCAGATCGCGAATAGTTCGCGCGTCAATGGCCTGGCCCGTGGTCGCAGTCGAAGTATCGACCGTCTGTACCTGCGCCTGCACTTCAACTTTTTCCTGCACCGCCAGCGGGCGCAGCTTGGCCTCCATACGAGTGGTCTCGGTAACCCGCACCGCCACATTGACGAATTTGGCTTCCTGAAAACCGGAGCTGACCACGTTCACCGTGTAATTGCCGACCGGAAGCAAGGTCGCCGTAAACGAGCCGGTGCTGTCAGTTTTTGTGGTGCGGGTCAGGGTGCCGGTGTCCTGGTTGACGACGCGAACCTCGGCGCCGGTAACCACAGCGCCACTGGGGTCCAGAACCGTGCCCGTGATCGCCCCGGTCGCGCCCCCCTGACCCAGCGCCTGTGCCACACACATAAGTCCCAAGAAGCTGATCCAAAACAACCTGCCCAATGATCTCGGCATACACTCCTCCCCAACGTCTGTGCTGATGTTTTGAATGCCACGAAGGCGGTCGGTCAGAAGTTTAAGGGACAAGCGGCGCAGCCGCCGTGGCTGGTTCCGAGCCCGCCCTTGCAGCCGGCCTCCGCGAACCCAACACAATATCTTTTGAGTACTGCCCTGATGAGGTACACGTCGCCCCCTCGCATGGAACCTGGACTGGAATCTTCAAGGTCCGCACAGGTTACTAAAAACGAATGGACCTTTGCAATAACCAACTCAATGAAGCAGGCGCGTCTGAAACATTTGTTACAAGCCCTTGTAAAACCCGCCATCGACCAGCACGGTTTGTCCGGTAACGTACGATGCGCGCTCCGAAGCCAGCCATACAATGGTGTCGGCAACTTCCCTGGGTTCTCCCAGTCGCCGCAGGGCAGCGCCGGCAGCCCATCCCTCGAACACATCTTTTTCCGCGACCCCTGAAGCCCGGGAGCGGCTTCTGGCCAGTTCCTTAAGCCGGTCGGTCGCAGTGAATCCCGGGCCCACGTTGTTCACCAGAATCCCGTCTTTACCGAATTCATTCGCCAGACTCTTCACCAGTCCGACCACCGCGGCCCGCACGGCATTCGAAAGCACCAAATCCACTATCGGTTGCCTGGTTGTCACTGATGTGATGGTGACGATCCGGCCCCAGCGCCTGCGCTGCATGTGGGGAATGACCTCACGAGCGAAATAAACTGTGCTCATGAAGTTTGCATCGACCGCCTTACGCCAGTCGTCGGCGCCGGTGGCCAAAAATCCTTTGGCCGGCGGTCCACCAGCGTTCGTCACACAAATATCAGCCGCGCCAAATCGCAACACCAGAGCTTCTATGAAACCATGTACCGCGTCCGCGTCCGTTACATCCAGTGCCTGACAAAATACCTCCGCGCTGTACTGTTTCCTGATGCTCTCCGCTGCGCCTTCCAGCGCCGCTTGGTTGCGTGCGCACATGGCGATTCTGCATCCCTCGGCGGCGAAAGCCTCAGCCGTTGCCCGGCCAATTCCCTGGCTCGACGCAGCCACAATTGCAACTCTACCCTTCAGTCCCATATCCATACCAACCGAATTATAGATGTACTAAATCGTACGCGCCGATAATCCTGCTTCCCTCTTGCCCCATTTCGCTTCCGACGATACTCTTGAGATTCCTCATGGTTTCGTGCTGCCTGAAAACAGTCAGCAAACTGGGTTCCAGCTAGACACGAAGACGAGTCGAAACTTTTGTTTCACGCTTCCTCGAGGTGGCGATGGCAAATCCCGCAAAGTACGTATGGATGGATGATGAATTAAAAGATGCTGCCAAAAGCGGCGTTCCAATCGTCAACGCTGGCTTGCACTATGGTTTCAGCGTCTTCGAAGGCATTCGCTGTTACGCGACCGGCAGTGGTCCAGCGGTTTTCCGGCTGGAGGAGCACGTCGACCGTTTGCTCGATTCCGCCCTGATCGTCGGCTTCCGCAATCTTCCCTGGACCCGCGACAGCCTGATTGACGCCATTCACAAGACCATCTCCGCCAACAAATTCTCTGCCTGCTACATCCGCCCGGTCATTTATCTCGACGGCGCCATGGACTTGGTCGTGGACAGCGGCAAGCCGCGCCTGATCATCGCGGTGTGGGAATGGACCGCTTTTCTGGGCGCGGAGGCGAAAGAGCGCGGTATTCGCGCCAACATAGCTTCTTTCACCCGCCTGCATCCCAACATCATGATGACCAAGGCGAAGGTGGCGGGAAATTACGTAAGTTCGATCCTGGCCAAGACCGAATCGCAACGCGCCGGCTTTGATGAAGCCATCATGCTCGATCCGCAAGGTTACGTGGCCGAGTGCACAGGCGAGAATATTTTTCTGGTACGCAACAAGGTAATTTACACGCCGGCTCGAGGAGCCATTCTTGAGGGCATCACCCGGGACAGCCTGCTGGCCGTGGCGCGCGACCTCGGTCACGCCGTAGTCGAAGAACCGATTTCCCGCGACCAGCTATACATCTCCGATGAAGTTTTTGTCTGCGGCACTGCCGCCGAAGTCGTCGGCCTGCGCGAAATCGACTTCCGCACCATCGGCAACGGAAAAACGGGCCCGGTGACGAGAGCCCTGCAAGCGGAATTCGAGAAGGTCACCAGCGGGCGCCATCCGCGCTCAGCGGGCTGGCTGTCTCGAGTCCCGGCGTTCGATGCAGCTTTAGCTGGGGCTTAAGCCTGCGTCCTCAGTATGTCTTCGAGGATTAGAGGGAAGGAGCAGTCATGAAAAAGCACGGACATCACCCGGAAACGGAAGTGGTTCGTGGCGGTACCGATCTTCACAAGAAGAATGGACCGCTCTCCACTCCGATCTACCAGACCGCTACATTCGAAGCCAAGGACAGCGAGCAGCAGGTCCGCGCCACTTCGACGGACATGTTTTACACCCGTTATGGCAACCCCACTCACACCGTGGCCGAGAAAGCCATTGCGGATCTGGAAGGCACGGATGCCGCGCTGCTCTTCTCTTCCGGCATGAATGCCATCACCACGTCGATCCTTGCCCTGCTGAAAGGTGGCGATCACGTGGTGGCCCAGCGTGACATCTATGGCGGGGCTACAAAATTTTTCAGCCAATGGCTGCCCCGGTTTGGTGTCGAAACCACGTTTGTGGATACCATGGAGTACGATCAGCACGCCCGCGCCATCCGGCCGAATACCAGGTTGCTGTATCTCGAATCGCCGACCAATCCGACCTTGCGCGTGGTCGATCTGAATAAAGTCGTTGCCCTGGCCCAGGGGCACAATCTTGTTACTCTTATCGACAGCACTTTCGCCACGCCCATCAATGTTCGTCCGGCGGACTTCGGCATTGACCTGGTCATGCACTCCGGCACCAAATATTTTGCCGGACATGCCGACCTGATCTGCGGTATCGTCGCCGGCCGGCGCGACCTCATCGAAACCATCCATTCAACCCGCACCACGCTGGGCGGGAACATGGATCCTCATGCCGCCTGGCTCTTGCTGCGCGGCATCAAGACCCTGGCGGTGCGGGTGCAGCGGCAGAATGACAACGCCCTTCGCATCGCGCAGTTCCTTTCCCGGCATACAAAAGTGCGGCGCGTTCACTACCCGTTCCTCGAAGGCAATCCGCAACGTGCAATGGCAATGGGACAGATGCACGGCGGCGGCGGTGTTCTGAGTTTTGAAGTTGACGGCACGGGAGAAGATGCCAAGCGCTTTTCGGAAGCGCTGCACCTGTTTACCCTGGCGCCGAGCCTGGGCGGGGTGGAGTCGCTGGTCACGATTCCAGTGCTTACATCACACGGCATGATCTCTGCCGAACATCGTGCGAGTATGGGTGTGACCGATCAACTGGTCCGGCTTTCGGTAGGAATTGAAAACGCCGACGACCTGATCGCTGACCTGGAACAAGCCTTGACCGTGGTCACAGCAACCCGGGAACACGCGCAGGTGGGATAGTAATCATCCACGCTGTGTCATCGTGAATGCAGTGCCATCGCGACCAAAGTGTCATCCTGAGCGCAGCGAGATCATTCGCTTGCAAATGATCACGCGAAGTCGATGTGGACCCCTATATTTCCTCGAGCCGTCGTTCTGGCGAGACCTGAAATTCTCTAGATGCAAACTGAAATTTTTGGCCAGGGATCCTTCGGCTCTGTGTGTGCTTCGCTCGCGCGAAGCACACACTCCGCTCAGGATGACAGAGCAACCTGGATGACAGCGCAGCCTAGAAGATGAACTTCGCTCCCAACTGCAGGATGCGCCCGTTGTGCGCAGCGGCGGGCCTTAGGTAGGCGTTGGCCCCTGTGCAACCCGGGTCTCCGGCGGTATTGCCCGCTCCACCGTAACAGGTCAGGGTGCTGTTGGAGCTGCCGAAGGGGCTGTTCGAAGCCGCCGATCCGCCGTCCCCGCCCAGCCAGGCGTACTCAATATGATTGAACACGTTGAAAGCCTCGGCGCGGAATTCAACTCCAACGCTCTCGGTGATGGCGAAATGCTTGAACACCGCCATATCGAAGTTGGTGCGTTTGGGGTTGGTCAGAAAATTCCTGGGCATATCACCGAAGGTCAGCCCGCGAGGTGCCGCAAAGGCCGAAGGATTGTAAAGCAGCGGCCCGAAGCCGCCTCCGGGGAAGGCAAAATTGGTGATGCCCGCTCGTGGATCGCCGACGACATCAGGATACGACTGAGACGAGTTCGAGGTGATGCCGTTCGCCACTCCGGCGTTGTCGCCGAAGACTCCATTGCCGGGGCTGAACGGAGTGCCGCTCTGTAGCGTCACCAGTCCGGACCATTGCCATCCGCCTAGAACCTTGTGAGTCAATCCAGGATTCTTGAAGAACGGCAGGTCATAGACGTATCCCAGGTTGAATTGGTGGCGCTGGTCGAAGTTGGAACTGGCGCGGGCTCGAGCCAGGTCATAGGTATCCAGGATGATCGCATCTCTCGCAGACGACGAATCATCGATGGAATGGCTGTAGGTATAGGCCAGGCTGAGTTGCAGCCCGCCGATCGTGTGCCGCACCGAAGTCTGCAGCGCGTTATAGGTGGAAGAAGATTGCTCGCGCAGCGCAGTCACCGATCCCATACCCGGGAACTGGGTGCGGAAAATATCCGCGTTGGCGCCGCAGGCAATTTGCAGGTTGACCAGGGCTTGTCCCGTGACAGGCACGCCACTCGGTGTGGTCAGGGTGCCGCAGTCGTCGTGCAGATTGTCTCCGGTCGCGGGATCAATCCCGCCGCCGATAGGCTCTCCCGGCTTGTAGGGATTCTGGCTCAAGGGTGTCGGCAATACCTGGTTGGCATCAAAAACCCGGGTAAGATGCGTACCCTTGCTGCCTACGTAGGAAACTGTTGCCACCGTGCCCCGCAGAATTTCGTGCTGCACGTCGAGGTGCCACTGCTGCACGTAGGGCCACACTGCCTTGTTCGGAATCGAAATCATCGACAGCGGAGTGGTCGAGCCGGCCGGCGTAGGAACGATCTGGTTGTATGCCGTCAGGTTGAATATCGTGGTGGTTTGCACCGCCGGACTGGCTGCTGGCTCCAGCGATTCCGCGTTAGCCTCGTTGCCGTTGGTGTGCTCGAAGAAAACGCCGTAACCGCCTCGAATGGCGGTCTTGCCGTTGCCGCGCGGATCCCAGGCAAAACCAACGCGGGGAGCGGGATTGAACAGGTGGCCCTTCATGCAACTGTCGGGCACGCCCTGGGTCACGCCGCACTGCACCACTCCATTGAATGGATTTCCAATCACCAGCCCGGTCACTGGATCGGTACTGCTGGCGCCTGGAACATAGCGGGAGACATCAAAGTTGTATTCCGCGTGATAGCGATCGCGATAGGTTCCGAACAAGCTGATCCGCACCCCGAGATTCAGGGTCAGATGGCTGGTGACGTGCCAGTCATCCTGGAAGTAAGGTTCGAAGATTTTGTAGCGATTGTAGAACTTGGGCTGGGCGCTGGTTTGAGCAAAAGATGCCACCCGCCCCACTAATAAATCCGCAAAGGCATTGCCGGTGCTGATCGAATTGCTGGTGTCATATGTCAGCACGCCATTAGTGGCGGTCCCGGGCGCGGCCAGCTCATTTTTCTGGGCGGCCACGAAGTACCCGCCAAATACCAGGTTGTGCCTGCCGATAATTTTGGTGACGTTGTCGCGGTACGTGTAAGTCGGGTTGGAGTTGTACGGGCCGTTGGGCAAGTAGCCCACGTCCTCGCCGAAATTGTAGACGCCACCGCCGCCCAGGCTGATTCCCGGAATCTTGCCTTGATCTGCACCGGGGAATATGCCGAAGGTCATGCTCGCCGGCCGCTGCCACGCACCGATTGGAATCAGAGTGATGTGATCCGTAGTGTAGCTGGCCACGAACTCGTTCAGCAGCGTGGGTGAGACGGTCGCGGTCAGGCGCGCCACCATGCTCACGCCAGGTCCGCCGAAATTGGTTTGGATGGTAGGAAAGCTGGTGCCATTGGTCCACAGCGGCGTGGGATAGGTCTGGTCCCAGGAGTCGTGGATGTAGCGGAAAGTTGCGCGCAGTCTGTCGTTAAAGTTGTGGTCCACGCGAAACAATTCTTCGCGCCAGTTGGTGGGCAGGGTCGGGGCCGCATTCCAGGTGTTGACTCCCTGGGTGGGCTCCGGAATCTCGCCCATGAGCGCAGTGGCGTTGGGGTCAACCGGAACTATGTTTCCGGGAAACGGCAGTCCGGTGGAAGGATCGGTCGGGCAATCGGTTCCAGGGCAGATATCGCTGAAATCGCCGCCGCGTTCGGCCAGCGAAGGAACGGTCACGCTGCCCAGGTTTGCCGGAACCCGGTCGCGCCGCCATTCCTGTGACCAGAAGAAAAACGTCTTGCTCCGGTCCTTGTTGTAGACCCCTGGAATATAGACGGGACCGCCGATCGTGTATCCGAAGTCGTTCTTCTTGTACGGAGGAACGCTGCTCTGGGGGAAGGTGTTGGCGTTGAAAATATCGTTGCGGACAAATTCGTAGGCGTCGCCGTGAAAGCTGCGGGTGCCGGACTTGGTTTCCACTTCCACCGTGCCCGAACCGTTGCGGCCGTACTGCGCGCCATAGTTCGAAGTGAGCACTTTGAACTCGGCGATGGCTTCCAGGCTGGGATACACGTTCAGCGTGGTGTTGCTGCCGTTATCCATGTTGTCGCCGCTGTCCAGCTCCCAGTTGTTGTACTCGGTGCGGCCGCCGTTCATGCTGAAGGCGACACTGCCGCCCACACCTACACTGGCATCGTCCTGTCCGGTCTGGTTGCTGACTCCCGGCACCAGCGTCGCCAGCTGGGTGAAGTTGCGGCCGTTCAACTCCAACTGCGTTACTTCCTTGCCGGTGACCGTACCCGAAAGATCCGACGATTGGGTTTCAACCTGCGCGACGGTTACGCCTTCGACCTCGACCGTGGTGTTGGCCGCTCCTACTTGCAGAGCCACGTCCGCGCGCGCCTTCTGTCCTACTGCCAGCTTCACGCCCTTGGCCTGATATTTCTTGAATCCTGAGGCCACGACCACCAAATCGTATGAGCCGCTGGGCACCGAGCCGAACAGGTAGTCTCCGCTCTCATTGGTTGGACTGGAACGGTTAATGCCGCGATCGGGACTGGTCAGCGTCACCTGTGCGCCGCCCACGGCTGCGCCGCTGGGGTCAGTCACTGTGCCCGTAATCGAAGCTGTATCCTGAGCCAGGGAAAGCAGCGAGAATGAAAGGAAAACGCCTAACCACAATATGCGGGACTTCATAGCCAACCCCCTGAGTTTTTGCGATCGCATTGGACGATCCCGAGACTTACCCGATGCTGCATCGTAGCCCGTTTTTTATCCTGCGCCCGGCCGATTCCTTGCCTGCACCCAGCCGGTAAACCCGCTTGCGTATCGTCCGGATTCAACAACTGGCCACCGCGTTTTCGGTTTTTTATCGAACGGCCTGGGAACCGATTCGAACGAATTCTCGAAGAAAGGGTTTATTAAAACGTATCAATAGCCTGGATAGTGCGGTAGATCAACCGCAGGTGTCAAGAAAAAAAGCGGGGAAAATCATCCTCATCAGTTTTTTAAAGGCCACCGGCCAGGTGATTCTTGGCGCGGTTCCGATCACAGCAGGCTGCGGGTAGACTCCCGCACTGCCAGCTCGGGCGCCATTTTGCGATGAACCGCCGACACTTCCCGCTTCTCCAGCACTGCGTTGATCCCCTCCACTACTAAATTGGCCGCCATCGCGCCCATCGCTTGCATGGGTTGGCGGATGGTGGTGAGTGGCGGGTTATACAGGCTGCAGGCAGCGACGTCGTCGAAGCCAATGACCGAACAGTGCTCGGGGACGCGCATGCCCGCCTTGGCCATTGCACGTATGGCACCAAATGCGGTCATGTCGTCGAAGGCCATTAACGCGGTGAATGGGCGTTTGCTCTTGATCAGTTCCTCCGTTAATTTGTAGCCGGCTTCAAAACTTGAAATCGGATCGCGCGACTCCGGCAGGTCGAGGATCAGGCGCGGATCAAGTTCCAGCCCGCTGTCCTTGGCAAACGAGCGCACGCCGCGCCAGCGTGGAGCGCTGTCTGTCAGGGTTTTGGGGCCGCGGATGAACGCAATCTTGCGGTGCCCCAGTTGGTAAAGGTGTTCGACGGCGGCGGAGCCTCCGAATTCGTTATCCACAATCACTGAACTGACGGTGTCGGTCTGAATCTCGCGCGCAATCATCACGCTGGGAATACTGCTCTTCTCGAGATCGGCCAGAACGTCGACATCCACAAACAACCAGTTGGCCAGCACGATCAGGCCTTCTACCCGCCGATCCAGCAGCATCTCCAGGTAACGCTCAAAGCGGCTGCGCTCGTTATGCACGTCAGTGAGCATGGGGAGATAGGAGGACTGGTAAAGCGTGTTCTCAATGCCGCGCAGGACGAGCGTGCAATACGGGTCGGTCATGTCAAAGACCATCACGCCGACGGTGTGGCTGCGCTTGCTGCGCAAGGATCGGGCAAACAGGTTGGGGCGGTAACCGAGTTTTTTGGCTGCCTTCTCAATCCGCTTTTTGGTAGCGGCGGGAATGTAACGCGCCAGGGGAGCGTTATTGAGGACGATAGAAACTGTGGTCGAGGAAAAGCCAGCTTCTTTAGCCACGTCACGGATGGTGATTACAGATGTTTTAACCATACAGTTTGCTTGATGCTCGCGCCGAAGATCGAGGCCGATAAAGCTTGCTTGCCTCAGAAGTCCGCCAGTGCCTGATTTGACTTGACGTCTGGCTAGTCATGGTGGAAATAGAAGAGGTTCCCGTCCAGATCTTTTACCGTGAACTGCCGTAATCCCCAGGGCTTTTTTTCCAGGGGATCTACGATATTGGCACCTGACGACTTCAGTTCCTGGTAGGACGCATCGATATCTTCAGCAAACACCCAGTGAATGGCAGGTTCGAACGGCGGCTTTCTCTTCCGGAAGAATATCGCAACATTACCGTGTGACACCGCCCCGATCTCTTTGTCCGGGTAGAGCCATCCGATGTCAAAGCCGAGCGCATCTCTGTAATACTGCTGTGCGCGTTCGACATCAGCGACAGGCAACTCGGGCACTGGCTGGGCAATCGTGTTCACTTTCTCTTTTGCGCCCATGGAGCTCTTAATCTCCTTCATATGCAACAGGACCGCCGCCCACGCGTCAAATCAGGACACTGTCCGAAATCCGCGCGGCTTGAATTCCTTGCGGTTGTTGGCGGACACTACAGCAGAGTGAAATTACTGTCAAGGCTCCTGGGCGTGTTTGGGCTCGCGTTGGTATGCAGCGCCCCAGCGCAGAGTGCTCGTCCACTCCAGCCACCGGCTCAGGCAGCGGACCCGCAGCAATTGTTTCACGACGGGGAAATCCAGCTGAAAGCCAATCACCTGGATGGGGCGGAGCGGAGTTTCCGCGGTGTACTGGCTCTGGATCCGCAAGCCGCGGGCGCTTACGCCAATCTGGGTGTGATCGCCATGCGCCGCAAGCAGTGGCCGCTGGCGCTCGAAATGTTGCGCAAGGCCGAGCACTTATTGCCGCAGGTGCCGGGCATTCGCCTGAACGTCGGCCTGGTCTATTACCGGCAAAACAATTTTCGTTCCGCCATAACACCTTTTGAATCTGTCGTGCGCGATGTACCAGATTCCTACCAGGCGCGCTATCTCCTGGGCCTTTGCTACTTCTTTAACGAACGTTATGCCGAAGCTGCCGCAATGCTGGAACCCTTGTGGCCACAGGCTTCGACTCAATTGAATTATCTGTACGTGTTGGGCATTGCGGCGGGCAAGTCTTCGCATCCGGAGCTGGAGCAGCGAGCGCTGGGGCGTCTGATTGAAGCCGGGCAGGATTCTCCCGAGTTGCACCTGCTGCTGGGCAAGGCTCACATCAATCGTGAAGAATACGACGCGGCGATCAAGGAGCTGGAGCTGGCGGCGAAGGGCGATCCCAAACTTCCCTTCGTTCATTTCAACCTGGGCATGGCCTATTTCAAGAAGCAGGACCTGGACCGCGCCAAGACAGAATTTATGAAGGACGCGTCTCTCGAGCCTGACGTGGCCTATAACTACGATCAACTGGGCCTGGTGAACTCGCTTCAGGGAGACAACCTGGAAGCGGAAAAAAATCTCCGCCACGCCTTGCGGCTCGATCCTGGCCTGGGCAGCGCTCACTACCAGCTGGCGCGCGTTTATCAGAGCGAAGGCAAATATGCTCAGGCGCTGGCCGAGGTCGAGGCCGCCGGCAAAATTGACCCCAACAATTCCAATGTTCACTACTTGCGCGGACAGGTACTGCAAAAATTGGGGCGCACCCAGGAAGCGCGGGCGGAGATGGAAACCACCACGCGGGTAATGAACGAGCAGCGGGATAAGCGCCAGAAAGAGCTCTACGGCGGGCCTGCGCCCAATCCGGAGCTGACACAGGAACCGCAATAGCGTCTTTAATGTCTTTTCTCATTCCGCGCCGGCGAGGAATATGCTTCTGACGACAAATCATTGATGGATCGGCATACTGCACCTTCTCCCGTTTCGCTGCATCGAAGCTGCAGCACGAGCGTGACGCTCGCGCCCACATTTTCCCGTTTTGGTAAACTGTTGGAAGTCCCACGGCTTACTCCGCAGGTCGGCTCACTCAGGAATCATCGCCTCACGAAGGAGTTTCCGTTATGAAACGCGTATTGAAAATCGTCGGCATCGTAGTTGTCGTCATTCTGCTGGCCGTTATCGCCCTTCCCTTTCTGATCAACGTGAACAGCTTCCGGCCGAAGCTGGAATCGGAGCTCACGACGGCGCTGGGCCGCGAGGTCAAAGTTGGCAACCTCAGTCTTTCCATCCTGTCGGGGAGCGTTTCAGCCGAGGATCTTTCGATCGCCGACGACCCGGCATACAGCAAGGATCCGTTCATCCGCGCCAAGTCCTTGAAGGTGGGCGTGGAGGTAATGCCGCTCATTTTTTCGAAAACGCTGCACGTCACTGACATCACGCTCGACAAGCCGGAAATTTCGTTGTTGCGTGATGCTTCCGGGAGATGGAATTTTTCCAGCCTGGGCGGCAAGCCGGGGGCCACGAACCAGCCGGCATCTGCGGCGGCACCCTCGTCTGCTCCGCCTTCGCCTGCCTCGGGTTCCACGTCATCACCTTCCACTGCGAATTTGTCGGTCAACAAGCTGGACGTAAAGGACGGGCGGGTTTCGATCAACCGGGCAAATTCGTCGATCAAGCCCCACGTATATACCAACGTGAATATCAGCGTGCGCGATTTCTCGCTGACCTCGCAGTTCCCTTTCACTGTCACCGCGGATCTTCCGGCCGGGGGCAGCGCGAAACTTGAAGGCAAAGCCGGGCCGATTAACTCCAGCGACGCGTCCGCGACTCCGCTCGAAGCCCAGGTCCACATTAAAGGTCTGGATCTGACAGCCTCGGGGTTGGTCGACCCATCCACCGGCATCGCGGGCATCGCAGACTTTGACGGCACTCTCAACTCCGACGGCAAAATGGCAAAGACCAGCGGCACCCTGGAAGCCGACAAACTCAAGCTGGCAGTCAAGGGCACGCCGGCGACGCGGCCCGTGGAAGTGAAGTATTCAACCGATTACGATCTGGTCAAGCAATCCGGAACTCTGACCCAGGGCGACGTCACGTTGGGAAAGGCGGTGGCGAAGCTCACCGGCACATACGCTTCGCAGGGAGAATCGACAGTTCTAAACATGAAACTCAACGCTGACAATATGCCGGTCGATGACCTCCAAGCGATGCTGCCCGCGCTCGGCGTGATTCTGCCTTCGGGATCAAAACTGCAGGGCGGAACGCTCTCGGTGAACGTCGGCATCGTCGGACCGGTCGACAAGCTGGTGATTACGGGACCGATCCGGCTGGCGCAAACCAAGCTGGCCGGCTTCAATCTGTCTTCCAAGATGTCGGCAATATCGGCGCTGTCTGGTTCGCAGACCGGATCGGATACTTCCATTCAGAACCTGAGCGCCGACGCGCGCGTGGCGCCGGAAGGGGTGCGCACCCAGAACATCAACCTGACGATCCCAGCGCTGGGCACCGTGACGGGAAACGGAACCATCAGTCCTGCCGGGGCGCTCGATTACAAGATGAATGCAGCATTGTCGGGCGGGGCTGTAACCGGACTGACGCAGCTCGCGGGCATCGGAGGCAAGGGCGGAAGTATTCCCTTCTTCATTCAGGGCACGACTGCCGATCCGAAATTCATGCCAGATGTTAAAGGCATGGTCGGCAGCCAGTTGAAAGGCGGCCTGGGCGGAGCGCTGGGAGGACTGACGGGAGGAAAAAGTCCTTCCGGGAATTCTCCGGCGGACGCGCTGGGCGGGCTGTTTGGGAAAAAGAAGAAACAGTAGAGGCGGACGCGGGGAAAAGTTGTCCAAGGCCGCGCCCAGACTTCTGGCGGGTGTAGCCAGTGTGTGGGGCAGACACTCTTATCCGCCCCACGCTCCTCGCTTGTCAGTCGGCGGCGATATTCTGCGCGGGGAGCGGATCGGGCCGGCGGCGGGAAGATCGGTTGGGAGGCAACCCGGCGTCGCGAATTTTGTAGAGCAGCGCCCGGTAGCTGATGCTGAGGGCGCGGGCGGCCTGCTTGCGGTTCCAGTGATGGGCCTGCAAGACCTTCAAGATTACTTTTCTTTCCAGCTCGCGCGTGGCCTGGCGGGTGATGGTCTTTAGCGCGATGGGGCCGTCGTAGTTGATTTCGGGAATGGGAAGTTCCTGCTGGTGTGAAACCAGGTCGCTGCTGATGACTTCTTCGTTGCCCAGAATCACGTAACGCTTGATCAGGTTTTCCAGTTCGCGAATGTTGCCCGGCCAGTGATATTTCTGCAGCGCCGTCATTAAATCCCCGGAGAGAACGCGGGCGCGGCAGTTGTATTTGCGGTTGTAGTACTCAAGGAAGTATGCCACCAGATCGGGAATATCGCCGCGGCGCTCGCGCAATGGCGGCATCTGCAGATTGACCACGTTGATGCGATAGAACAGATCCTGGCGGAAGGTGCCGCTCTCGATTTCCACTTCCAGCACGCGGTTGGTGGCGCAAACTACCCGTACTTCGACTTTCTTGTCTTCCTGGGCGCCAATGCGGCAGAACTGCCCATCCTGGAGAAGTTGCAGCAGCTTGGATTGCAGACCGAGATCCAGCTCGGAGATTTCGTCGAGGAAAAGCGTGCCGCGATGGGCCATCTCCACCCGGCCCGGTTTCGATCCGTAGGCTCCGGTGAAAGCGCCTTTCTCGTACCCAAACAGCTCGCTTTCGAGCAGGGTGCCCGGAATCGCCGGGCAGTTAACTTTGACGAATGGGCCATTTCGCCAGGGCGAAAGGCTATGAATCATGCGCGCGATGATGTCCTTGCCGGTACCGCTCTCGCCCTGAATCAGGACGGGGACGTTGGCGCTAGCAACCTTGTCCATCCGGTTGCGCAGCGACTGCATGACTTCAGAGTGGCCGAAGGTTACGGACTCGGGAGGAAACTCTCCGAGTGAAGTAGCCAGCGAAGTGACGGAATTTGTGGTCATCATGGTCTAGTGGCCCGGGGCCCGGTGTTACGCAGGCTTGTAATGCACCCCGAGAGCCAAACCCCGGAAAAGCCGGAATTGATGACTAGAACTCAAGTTAAGTCTCTTGCAGTTATACTGTTACAAGACTTTCAGTGAGGCGGCTCGCGCCCAGGCAGGGGAGAAGGCAGGAGCCCTGAAGGCAGCCCTGGCGTGGGAAAAAGTTTTCACAAAGCAGAAGCAACTTTCCTCGGGCGGGAGGGCCGGCGGGCGCTTTGTGTGACCAGCGGATGCGAGAATTTAAGGCCGATCAAGTGATAGCCATCGGCGTGCGTGATCCAAAGGGCGCGAGCGCGCAGGTTGCGCGCCGCCTTGGGCAACGAGCTGGCGGCAGCCAGGGGAGCGCTGGGAATCTCCAGCAAAACCTGCGCGGAGAGCGGCAAAGAGCGGCGTACAGCCACCAGGGCGCCACCTGCCGAGATATTCAGCGCAGTGGCGAACTCAAGCAGGTCTTTGCCTTTCTCATCGCGGCTGCGTACGAAAACGGGTATGGCGACGGGCAGGCGGGGCCATTTGCGGCTATCGACTTCACGATTTGCAGGACGCTTCAAACCCACCCCTCTGGACGCGAGATAACCCCCTGTCCCGCACCTTGGGGGCCAAACGACAGGGGTCAGGGGTACCATTCGAGGTAGGAAACCCGGAAGATTACGGGCGATTGACGGTAATCCCACGGTTCCGGCGGCTGAACCCGCGACTATTTTCGCTTTAAATTCGCCTGCCGGAACGGCCTTAACTCCGAGCCATGAGAGCCTTAGGACCGCAAGGTTTTTCCCTTTCGTGACTGGTTGTTTGCATTTTTCGTTGACACTGGAAAAGCGGTGTCATACGATTTAACGGCAGCGAATTCATGCGCTCGGATACGTTTGTCCCCTCCCCGGTAAGCCAAACCATTGAGTTTTCCACTTATGGCGGTTGTGCCAGAAAATACGTGTCTCTCCGGGCAGGCAGAAGCCGCAGGGACTAAGGCGGAGCGGGCCGGGGCGAAGCGACCGGCGGCCGGACGTCTGAGCTACGACGAGCTGCTGCAGGAGTACAACCAGTTACGCGAACGGTCGTTGCGCACCACCAATGCGCTGGGTTCAGCGGCCCACGACCTCAAGACTCCCCTGGCTATCCTCAACGGTTACATTGAGTTGCTGCAGAACGAAAAGCTGGGCTCGCTCAACGACCGGCAGCGGGAGATTCTGGGCGACATGCACTCCAGCGGGCAACGCCTGCAACAATTCATTCAGGACTTTCTCAGCTACACCGTCCTTGAAACCGGCGAGATGAAGATGCGGTACGAGACGGGCAACGTGAACCCGTGTCTGGCAGAGGTTTGCCGTCTGTGGTCGAACCGCTTTCAGGAAAAGGGACTGGCGCTGTACTTTCTGGCCAACGATAAATTACCGGAGCTGGAATTCGATTCGCCCAAGCTGCAGCGGGTAATTTCGAACCTGCTGGAAAATGCCTCAAAGTTTACCCCGGCCGGAGGTACGGTTTGGCTGCACGCGGAACCGTATATGTGGGAGCGCCGCAGCGTGTCCAGCGCGGCAGTGCCGGGAGAGCGGCGGCGGCAGAATAATCCGCTGCCGAATTCGGTGAAGGTAAGCGTCTCCGACACTGGGCCTGGAATTCCGGCGGAGTATCACATTGAAGTTTTCGACGATTTTTTCCGGCTGCCGCAGAATGAAGCGCAAACGGAAGGCATGGGCCTGGGACTCGCCATCGCGCGACGGCTGGTGAGTGCAATGGGCGGCAAGATCTGGGTAGAGAGCGAGATTGGGGCGGGGGCCAAGTTTTCCTTTATCGTTCCCCTGAAGCCGGTTGCGACCGCCCCCAGCAAAGGGAAAAACAAATGACCGAAGCGGTCAACATTTTACTGGTGGATGATGAACCGGGAATGGTGCGCTATATACGCACCCTGCTCGAAGTTGACGATTACACGGTCGAGACGGCCTCAACCGGCGAAGAAGCACTGCAGCGCGTGGAGAAGGGACTGCGGCCCGACCTGGTGCTGCTGGATCTGCTGATGCCGGGCATCGATGGTCTGCAGACACTGGAGCAGTTGCGCCAGCTGGTGCCGGGTCTGAAGGTGGTCATGCTTTCGTGCGTGAGCGACACTCGCAAAGTGGTGCAGGCTATCCGGCTGGGCGCGCACGACTACCTGACCAAGCCATTTCAGAAATCGGAGCTGGACACGGTCATTGACCAATGCCTGGGAAAGAATCAGCAGAATTTCGCGGGCGAAGTCGAAGAGCTGGCAGACGAAGTATTCTTTGTGGCCGCCAGTCCGGCCATGCGCAAGATCCGCTCCCAGGCGGCGCTGGTCGCGGGCGTTGATATTCCAGTCCTGATGCTGGGTGAAAGCGGGACCGGCAAAGAAGTAGTGGCGCGGCTGATCCACAAGCTGTCTCCGCGGGCACATCGCACATTTTTGAAGGTGAATTGCGCGGCCGTACCGGCCGATCTGCTGGAAAGCGAATTATTCGGCTATGAAGCCGGAGCCTTTACCGGCGCCAATCACGCCAAGCCGGGCAAATTCGAGTTGTGCAATAAAGGCACCATCCTGCTTGACGAAATCGGCGAGATGCCGCCGCTGTTGCAGGCCAAGCTGCTGCATGTCTTGCAGGACCAGCAATTCTCACGTTTGGGCAGCCGTTCCGTGATCAAGGTGGACGTGCGCATTCTGGCAGCCACCAATATCAATATTCCGGAAGCGCTGGCCAGCAAGCGCCTGCGCGAGGATCTGTACTACCGCCTGAATGCATTCACCATGCAGCTGCCTCCTCTGCGTGAGCGGAAGGAAGAGATTCCGATTCTGCTGAAACATTTCATGTCGCGCATGTCGGAGCAGTACGCGCGACCTCCACTGCCGCTCTCTCCCAACATGCTACAGGCTTGCCAGGATTACTCGTGGCCGGGGAACCTGCGCGAGCTGAATAACTTCATCAAACGCTACCTGGTGTTGGGCGACGAGAAGCTGGCGGTGCAGGAGCTGCAGCCTCGCGATGACGGGCATGGGGCTAAGCCGGACGCGCCACAGGCAGCCGGCGAAACCAGCGGCGGACTGAAGTCAGTGGCTCGCGGCGCAAAGGACGAAGCGGAGGCGGAAGCCATCCGGCAGGCCCTTGATCAGACCAACTGGAACCGCAAACAGGCTGCCGCGCTGCTGCAGATCAGCTACAAAGCCCTGCTGTATAAAATCCGCCAGTATGGGATTGCGCAGACCAAGAGTCACAAGCTGACGGCTGGGGCTTGATTCGTAGACCTCACTGCACACTGCCGGAATCAAACCTCTGATTGACTAAACCCAGTTGTCATTTTTCAGTTACCGGTTACCGGTTCACGGTTACTGCACTACCAGCACAATTTGTTGGGTTCTTGTCGCTGTACCGGAAGTTGCAGTCAGCGTCAGATTGTACGTGCCGGCAGGCGTGCCGGTCGTGGTTGTGGTGGTGGTGCTCGAACTGCAGCTTGCCTGAAAGAGAATCAAGCTGAAGAATCCTCCGAGCAGCAGCGCCATGAGCAGGCGCCGGCGCCGCGATTTCTTTCCTCCAATTCCCGCACCCAAAAGAGCCAAACCTGAGACTGGAAACAGCGCCGCGTAAAAAGGCCGCCCGGTGGGGAAAAGACTGGCTGGAGTGGTGACCCGGGCGGTGGTGTTGACCACCAGCTGGCGGCTTTGGGGTCCGCTGCTTAGATTGGTGAAGCTGGCGCCATTGGGGAAAGTGGTAGTCGCGCTTGTGGGCGCACCTGATACCGACAGCGTGACCGTCTCCGGAATGTTTCCGGTAGGAGTCACGGTAACGGTGTAGCTGGCGGGCGTGCCTGCGGCAACCGTCAGCGTGGGAGGAGCCACGGCTACGCTGAAATCATTTACCGCGGCCACCGCGGGCGGAGGAGCTGGATTCACCGAAGTACTGGTGCCGAAGACGGTCACTCTGCCGCCATCGCTCAGGGAACCAGCCTGGGTCGGGGTAAGAATGACGTCTATAGTCGCGACCGCTCCCCCGTTTAAGGTTCCTACTGTGCAGGTCACGGTGCCGCCGGTGGCCGGGCAACTGGTCTGGCCAGGAGAACTATTGGCGGAAACGAAAGTTGCGCCCGAGGATGAGATAACGTCGGTAAAGATAATGCCGGTGGTGAGATCGCCGCTATTAGTGAGCGTGTACGTGAAAGTGACGTTATTGCCAACGCCTACCGGATTCGGCAACACAGTCTCCGTGAGGGCCAAATTGACCAGTGGGCCCAACTTGCTCAGGAACGCGTCGCTGCCGCCCTTAAGGGCGGGTTGGAACGCGTTTGCCGTAGTGGGGAAATCTCCGGAAGCGGTTTCACCGATGGCATAGCTATTGCCCTGCGCGTCGGTGGTAATGCCGGTACCAAAGTCGGCGACACTCCCGCCCAGGTACGTGCCGTAGTGACCCAAAGAGAGAGACGAAGTGGCAGTCGTGTCAATGCGGGACACGAATGCATTTACCACTCCCTTTAATCCGGTCTGAACAGGATTGTTGGGAACTGGAAAGTTCCCCGACGAAGTCCAACCGGTGATGCGCGCGCCCTGCAAAGTATCCACTGCGATGCCCAGAGCAACGTCGGTGCCCAAGCCGCCCAGATAGGAAAAATAGGTGAGTGGAACTGTGGTGGTGGTGCAGGCGGAGCCGGTGCAGGGATTGCCAAATTTACCCAGAAATGCGTCCGTCGAGCCGCCGTTAAGGCCCTGGAACGCGATTGTGCCGCTGGGCAGCGTGAAATCTGTGGAAGTCGTGGAACCCGTGACGTACGCGCTCAGGCCGGAATCGACTGCGACGCCATATCCCACGTCGTCGCCGGTGCCGCCGAGATAGCTGGAGTACAACAACTGCGAACCGGAGGCAGCGGCCGGATTCAGCTTGGCCACGAAGGCGTCGGTAGCGGTGACGGAGGTCGAGCAGTTAGGGGTCGTAGTAGGAGGCGTCAGAGGGGGCGGCGTGTCCAGGCATCCCTGGTAGGCGTTGATGATGGGGAAATCGGTGGCGGTAGTTCCAGTACGCAGGAAGTTGGTGCCGCCGGTGATGTAGACGTTCGCGTTAGCATCGACCGCGATCCCACCCCCCAGGGTCGAGCCATTGGTGGGGCTGCCGCCGCCGAAATATGTGGAATACACCAGGCTGGGAAAGCCAATGAGAACCGGATCGATCTTGCTTACGAAGAACTGGCTGGTGGCCAGCGAAGTAGTCTGGAACGCGCCCAGGGTAGCTGGAAATGAGCTGGTCGCCGAGGGTTGAAGGGTCGAGGTGGTGACCCCAATCAGGTAAATCTTGTTGCGGAAGTCGAGGGCAAGCCCGCGAGCAGCCTCGGTGCCATTGCCCGAAAGGTAGGTCGAGTACACCAGAGCATCCCCCGCAGCATTTAGTTCGGTCACAAATGCATGTGCGCCGGCACTGGCGGGAGTGCCCTGAAAGGCGGTGCCGCTGACCGGGAAGTCGCTGGAGGTTGTAGTTCCCGCGACTGCCACGTTGAAGGCGGAATCGGCCGCCACTCCAGCGCTGACATCTGTGCCATTCCCGCCCAGGTAGGTGGAAAACAGCACCGCCGAGCCGGCGGAGTTCAGCTTGGCCACGAAAACGTTCGCAGCCCCGGCCAAATTGCCCTGCAGCGGAGTGGCAGGCGCGAGCGGAAAACCGGTAGCCGATGCGGTCGAGCCCGCGACGTACATGTTCGAGGATGCGTCAATCGCCACCGCAGGACATCCCGATGGAGGAGAAAGGATTCCGGCGATGAGTATTCTGGCGCTGACCGGACAGCCTTCATTGCCATCCCCGCCGAAATAAGTTGAATAGGCCAGGATCGGATCAATGACCAGCGTCCGGCTGCGATCGTAGCCTGCAAGTTCAAAGCCCACTTTGCCGTCATCGCGCAGGGCGAAGCGTCCGTAGACAGGTTGGCGCCCGGATGCTGACGATTGATAAATGCGCGGGGCCTTGAGCCGGATCTCGCCGTTCCCCGCGGCCAGGACCAGGTCGCCCTGGCGGTCAAGCCTGGGCCGCTCCGGTCCCTGTAACTGGAATGCGATTTGCCCGGGGTCTGCACCGGGTGCAACTTCGAAGTCGTACTCCAGCTTTCCCTGGTCGCCGTAATACACCAAGTCGATGCCGGGATAAACACTGTGGTAGCGTACACGAGCAAATTGTGGAATATTGCGGTGCCACTTCGCGGGATCGTTGCCGATGAAATAGTTGCTGCGGCCTGGAAGCGGGTCCGCTCCGCTGACGGCCAAGGCATTGGCGCCCGCAAGCTGCATGCTGACCACTGAACCTTCGGCCTTCCTGTTCCCGTAACGTGGTTTCCGGGAATCAGCCGTGGTAGAACCGAGTCTGAGAACTGCCCGGTCCGAGGTCAGGAATAGTCCGTAGCCAGCGCCTCGAGCCAGGAACTTGACTTGAGCGTCGGTCTGGCCCTGATTGGGCTCGAACCGGAGCGGAAGCTGGTCCAGGGTTAAAGGGACGGCTGCCAGACTACCTTCGGAAGGAACGCGCGAGGCCGGTATCAAGCGGTTGGCGGCGGAAACTGATACGTGGCCCGACGGGGCCAGGGCCAGAACTCCTAAAAGCAGTAACGTTGCAAATGAAAGCAAGGCAGGGCAGTAGCTTCCCAACCGACGGAAATTCAATGTCACCAGCTCCTCCGGGTGTCCCGATTCATGGAGAGGAAGAAAGACGGCGCACAAACAGCAGCCCGGCTCGCATCTACGAAGCGGCACGCATACTTATCACCAGAAAATTGGGCGAAAAATAAGTAACTACTTAAACATCTGACGGATAGACTGTCAAGCTGCGGCACGAGGGTAGCTCAACTTGAAACTTACCTTCACGTCAAACTTATCTTCAAAAGACACGGCGCTCAGGCAGAGCTTCGTTTAAGTGCAAGTTCCTGGGGACTGAAATCCTTCAGGATGATTTCGCCGCGCAGGAATTCCAAACAACGATCCGCCAGCACACTTCTCCGCATGCTGCAGTCAGATGCGTGGAGTAATGCGCGGAGATGCCGCGGCGTTGCGGAAAAAGGCTGAGGCTACGTCTCAACTTGATGCTTTCTCTTGTTGCTTGCGCCGGTGATCGTATGGCTTTGCCCTGGTCTCGGGTGGCACGAGCGAGGACGCTCGCGCCCATATCAGCGCAAATTATTTCACTTGTGGCTTTTGGGGTAAATTTGCGACGGTTGCTCTAAGTCGATTGTTTACGGCAGAAAGCCATGTCTTCTTCAAGTGAGCAGCTATGGCCGATGGCGTGCACTTGTTCTGGCTTCGCTTTAGTGTTTTTTAAAGAGCCCCTCCCCCTCCACTGACTGCCGGAGCGTTAACCGAGTCAGTTCCCTGCGCTTTTTTGCTGTTGCAAACTATTGGTAAATAAGTAAATCTGGGCACCACGAGGATGGTTCCGATCAGTGGATGGTGCCCGCGATTTTGGGGTGAATAAATTGGCCGGCTTCGGTTTCATGCAACAGCGACGAGAAAATTCCGCACTACAACATGGACACGAGCGGCGCACCATGCGGCGTTTCGATATGCGTTTGCCGGCCACAGTTCGCGTGGCAGGTCAAAGCTTTCGTGATCTTTCAACCGAGACTCAGAACGTAAGCGCGCGCGGGGTCTTTTTCTACCTGGATCGTCCTCTGGCCGAGGGCATGGGCATTGAAGTGACCATGACATTCCCGCCGCATGTAACGCTGACGGAGCCGGTGCGAGTGCGTTTTACTGCGCGGGTGGTGAGGATTGAGACTTCCCAGGCCGCAGCTGGCGTGGGCGTGGCGGCCATGATCGAGGAGTACGAATTCTTACGCTCGAACTCCGCTGCCGAATTCAGCAGCGACGGAAGATTTGGAACCTAGCCGCTGGCAATGCCCCGGGATTCCCGGAGACGATCGCGTTTAAGCCCTTCCCCTTACTTTTTCTTCAACTCTTCGATCTCACGCTGCAAGCGTTTGTAGCGCCGCACCAAGATACTCAAATAGGTGATGTGGATGATCCAGGTGGCGGCATAAGCGGCGTAAAGGAAGTTCATCGCGGGCTCCTGGGTTCGAGCAAGGCTTCCAGCGCCTGGGTTTCTTCCAGTTCCCTTTGCAGGATTTCCAGGCGATAGCGGGACCAGCACATCAAGCCGGCAAAGCAGAGGAAGGCCAGCCAGTTGATCAGCAGGACGTGCAGCATGCGCGGATCAATCGAGCCGCCGCCGCCGATCACGGGCTGTGGATGCTGGGTGCGGAAGATCCAGATCGAGAAATAAACCAG
The DNA here is from genome assembly GCA_036265205.1 of Terriglobales bacterium. Lineage (GTDB taxonomy): Bacteria > Acidobacteriota > Terriglobia > Terriglobales > Acidobacteriaceae > JAIQFF01. The sequence goes on along the minus strand of DATAPL010000032.1, from coordinate 263,544 downwards.
GGGGACATCGAGAGCGCCGAAAATGGCCAGGGCTGCGGCCAGCTTGGGCGTCTCGCTGCTGGTGGAGAAGCGGCGCAACATCAGGTAGCTGATGTAAATGAGCCATAGAACCAGGGTTGAGGTCAGGCGGACATCCCAGGTCCACCAGATGCCCCATACCGGACGCGCCCATAGCGGTCCGGTGACCAGCACCACGGTGCAAAAGACCACTCCCACTTCGGCGCTGACCACGGCCAGCACGTCACTTTTTTCGCCCGAAAAATATTTCCGTATCAGGAAGTAAAGAGCGGCAATTGCCAGACCGGTAGTGGCAACCGAAGATGACTCAATCCCGGCCGGAAGCGGGCGTATCGCGAAGGCGGCGACGCAGGTCGCCACTGCGACGGCGACCACGACCCAGTTCGTTATCCGGTCCGCGACTTTGCTGGAATGCACCAGGTATTGAACCGAGCAGAGGAAGTTGATAAAGAACAGCAGGAAGGCGGTCCAGGCGGAAGGCACGTGGTAGTAAAAAATTCGCTGCACGTTGCCCATGGTCTGCTCAGTGGGGGCCGCCACCAGCGCTTCATAGAGGGCGTAGCTCAAGAGAGCTGCTGTGATCAGGGCGAAAATGGGGAAGGCTCGCTTCATGCCGGCCTGAATGAGTCTGAGTTCATTCGGCGTGCAGCACCAGCTCGAATAAAAGCAGACAAGCGATAGTAAACACCACGTCATAAGTGCTAAGCAATACAATCCAGAACTTGGCCGACATCTCCCCTGTCAATATGGCGGTGGTGGCATTGACCATAGCGAGCAAGGCTGGAATCGAAACCGGAAACAGAAGCAAGGGCAGCATGATCTCGCGGCTGCGAGTGCGCAGCGACATCGCGGCAAAAAAAGTGCCGTTCACTACGATCGCCCAGGTGCCGAGGGCGGCCACGGGAATCAATTGCCAGGCGGGACCAAGAGGGCGCAGCTTGTAGAACATAATGAACAGCGGCGTCATCAGCGCTTCGAGGACCCCGACAAAAACAAAATTGCCCAGTGCTTTGGCCAAAAAAAGCGCGTTAGCCGGCGCGGGAGAAATGCGATAGGCGTCCAGCACCTGGTTGCGCAACTCGCGTGCCCAGGTCTGGTTGAGAGCCACCACGGCGGCAAAGAGAAATGCCACCCAGACCAGTCCACCGGCGATCTGGCGCGATTCTTCAGCGTCAGGATCGAACGAGAAACTGAAAACCACCACCACCAGCAGGGCGAAGAACAGCATCGAGTTGATGGCGTCTTTCGAGCGCCACTCCAGGCGCAGGTCTTTAGCCAGAGTGGCTCGGGTGACGCCTTCGACCGCCGGCGGGCGCTGGGTCATCGCGCCGCGCTCATGGTTTTTGGTTGCGAGTTGTCTCTCATTGAGCTTGGCTGCGCCGCGGTTCCATAGTACGGCTGGTGATCTGGCCCGCCTCCATCCAGACGAATTCATCCGCTGTCGCTTCCAGCAGAAATGACTGGTGAGTGACCACAAAGATGGTCTTGCCGGCGGTGCGCATCTGTGCCAGCAGGGCCACCATGGAGCGCGCCGAACGCAAATCGACGTTGGAAAAGGGCTCGTCCAGTAACAGGATTTGTGGATCGTTCAACAGCGCCCGCGCCAGCGATAGCCTCTGCCGCATGCCCTGGGAGTATTGTGCAACCGGGCGGGAGAGTCCGGGATCGAGATCTACGCCGGTCATTTTAGTGGCACAGCCCTGCTCGTCGACGATGCCGTACAAGCGAGCAAAGTAGCGCAGGTTCTCCATGCCAGTCATCTCGTCATAGAGAAGCGAGGGATGGGCCATGTAACCGAGCTGGTGGCATATTCCGCGCGGGGCAGTCGTCCCCAGAATCTGGATGGTGCCCCGGGTAGGCCGGACCAGTCCGGCGAGAGCCCGCAGCAGCGTGGTCTTGCCCGCGCCGTTGTCGCCGAGGATGGCGTACAGGCGCCCGCCGGCAAATTCGGCCTCAACCCCGCGCAGAGCGGCGAAGCGGCCAAACTGCTTGATTACCCCGGTGATGGCTACGACGGGAGGCACCCGAAATGGAAGATAGCCGAAGGCGGGGGTGAAGTCGAGAGCGAGGAGGTGCCATGACCTCACGAGCAATGGCTTCGGGCTCTACAGGTCAGACTGTTCACCTCGGCTGGGACGCTTGAAACTCCGACGAGCTTTGCTCGCCCGCCCAGACGGGGACGACTGTGCCTACGTGTTTCTCAATTAGTTCGACACCTTTAGTTCGACATTGTCGAGGCGGCTTTGGTTGGCTGCCCTGCCTGTTGGGGCGCGTACTTCGAGGCGCACTTGGCCTGCAATTGTTTGGCATGAAAGACGCCGTCGCGGCCGAAGCTGCCATCGGCCAAGGCCTGGGACTCGTCCTTGAAAGTGTCGGGCGGAGCCTCGGTTCCACTGTAGACCACGGGCAGAAGCTGATCGTTTTCGACCAGCACGAACTCAACTTTGGTGCCGGATCGTTTGATCGATCCGGTCTGAACGTTTCCGGCAACCCGCAGGTGCTTGGCATAGGCGCCGTCACCCATGCCACGCAGTTCCTTGATGGTGACGTAGTAGCTCTTGCTCTCCTGAACGCCGGTGTAGGCGAGGTAGCCTAGAGAAACCAGGATGATCGCCACGGCGCCGCCGAACTTAAGGTATTTGCTGGTTTCGCTCGACATGACACTCTCTGAATAACTGACTCTATGCTGGCTGCCGGCTCAGGTCAAGATGTCCGGAGAGACAGGCGAAGTTCTCGAAACTGGCGGCAAAGTGCATTAACCACGAAGGACACGAAGGCTTAGTTCTTTACAGGTTCCTTGGTGCACCTTCGTGCCCTTTGTGGTTAGCGGTTTCGGAAATTGGGCGGCTGCCGGGTCAATCTATAATGCGGGATGCAGCCAGCCCCTTAGACTTTAGCGAGGCCGAATGATTCATCCCTGGCATGACGTTACTCCCGGCGACAAGCTGCCGCAGGAGTTTTCTTCCATCATCGAGATACCTTTCGGATCGAGTGTGAAGTACGAACTCGACAAGGCCAGCGGATTAATCAAGCTGGATCGCGTGCTCTATTCCGCGGTTTACTATCCCGCCAACTACGGCTTCATTCCGCAAACGCTGGCCGAGGATGACGATCCGCTGGATGTGCTGGTGCTATGTCAGGAAACGGTGGTGCCCTTGACGCTGATTCAGGCTCGCACCATTGGATTGATGACCATGATTGACACCGGGAAGAAGGATCACAAGATCATCGCGGTGGCGACCAAGGACCCGGAATTCAATGCCTACCACGAAGCCGGCGAGATGCCGCCGCATCGCTTGCTTATGCTGCGGCGCTTCTTTCAGGACTACAAACAATTGGAAGGCAAAGCCGTGGAAGTGGACGAGATTCAGCCGGCAGCGAAAGCTTATCCGATCATCACCGACGCGCTGCACCGCTACAGCGAGCAACGGCGCAAGGGCTTCAAGGACTTTGGCGGGCGGCACTGAGTGCCGGCGCAAAAAAAAGGGCGGAGTTGAGGTCCGCCCTATTGTTTTCGACCCAGAACCTCTAGCCCGGCCCCAAATACATCACGTGAACGTAGGTCCCTAAACGCGTGTTGTACGCCAGATACCAACCATCGTGGTCGGGATCGGGATAGATCACGATGTCATCGCTATCCCAGAGCCAGTTGGCACAGGCATCGTAGTCGTAGGGCGCAGCCTGAAAGAAGAAGCCGCCCACGTCGAAGCGGTCGCGATTGCCTCCATGCAGCCGCCAGATATGCTGTGGCCCGATCGGCCCGGTGAAGCGTCCGTGCTCCCAGGGATGATCGAGGTGGTAGTGAGGATCGTTCCTGCCGGTATCGTGGCCTATCCAGCGATCGTTCTCAGCGTGAACGTGCGGCGCCGGTGGATGCCCGGGCTGATCCTGGAATGTCCGTCGCTGCTCGGCTTGCTGGGGTGGATGTTGCGGAGGCTTGGCCGCCGGCATGCGCGTCGGCGATGGCCCGTGCTGCGGAATGTGACCGCCTCCAACTCCCTGCTCGTGTCCGCCATGCTGCTGCGGCGGGGCGGTGTGTTGCCCCTGATGTTGTTGCGGTTGACCTCTCTGTTCCCCGCCCTTTTGCTGGGCCAACAATTTGTGGGTGAAAATCACTACGCCTGTCACTAACAACACGCCCAATAATTTCTTGACCTTTTTCATTACACCTCTTTTCTCGCCCCGGGGCAGATTACTACTTTTTGCGAGGGGTGTTTAGAGGCTTGTGTGGCTCGGCGGTTCGGGCATCACCCGGGATGGGCGGTCCAGCAGTGGTCACTCGCCGGTGGTCACTCGCCAGAATGACAAAGGCGCATGTCAAAAAGTCAGATTTCAGATATCAGTTCTCAGTTGTCAGGGCACTTGGTTATCCACGCACGTGCAGCCTTTACCAGACCCGGCAGGCGTTTTCCGGGACCATCGGTTGTCCGGCCTTGCAGTTGAAGGCTTTCTGGAACTCGGGCATGTTGCGCACGACCCCGTCCACGCGGTATTTGCCGGGTGAGTGAGGATCGACACTGACCAGCATGCGAGAGTATTCCGGACGGCGTTTTTCGCACCAAGCGCGGCCAAAGCCGAGGAAGAAGCGCTGTTGTGGGGTGTAGCCGTCGATGGTCTGGGCGGCGGTGCCGCCCGGATTGGCGGCCATCATCTGCTCCAGCGCCATCAGGGCGATGCGGGCTCCGCCATTGTCGGCGGTATTTTCGCCGAGAGTCAGCTTGCCGTTCAGTTTCAGGTCGTCGACTGCGACAAAATTGCTGTACTCGTCGGCGACGCAGGCGGCACGCTTTTCAAATTCAGCCCCGTCCTGCGCCGTCCACCAGTCGCGGAGATTGCCCTGCGGATCGAACTTGCGGCCCTGGTCGTCAAAGCCGTGGGTGAGTTCATGGCCGATGACAATTCCGATGCCGCCGAAATTGACGGCGTCGTCAGCCTGCTTGTCGAAGAAGGGCGGTTGCAGGATGCCCGCGGGGAAGACGATTTCATTTCTCGGAGGACTGTAGTAGGCGTTGACGGTAGGCGGCGTCATGTTCCACTCGTTGCGATCCAGGGGCTTGCCAATCTTCGCGATCTGGCGGCGAGCCTCGAATTCATTCGCCCGCAGGAAGTTTCCCATGAGGTCGCCACGCACGATTTTCAGCGAACTATAGTCGCGCCAGACGTCGGGATAGCCGATCTTGTTGCGGATCGCATCCAGTTTTACCTTGGCCTGCTTCTTGGTGTCTTCGGTCATCCAGGGAAGGTTGCGAATATCCTGGTCGAGGCTTTTTTCGAGCGCGTCCACCATCTTCAGCATGCGCTGTTTGCCGTCAGCCCCAAAGGTTTGCTCGACGTAGCGCTGGCCCAGGGCCTCGCCAAGCGCGTTATCGGTAGAGCTGACGCAACGCTTCCAGCGCGGCTTGATCTCGGATTGGCCAGTCAGGACTTTTTGCATCTTGAAATTAGCTTCCACGAATGGCTGGGAGAGCCAGGGCGCGGCACCATCGAGCAGATGCCAGCTCACATAGGTGCGCAGCGCGTCGAGAGATTCGGATTCCAGAAGGCCGTTGACCTGCTTGAAGAAATCCGGGTTGGTGACATTCAGGCTGGAAAAACTGGGGACATCCGCGGCGACAAAGTAGCGGTTCAGATAGAAGTTGGGCGCCAGGGCAACGGCCTCTTCGCGAGTCATTTTGTGGTCGCGATTTTTGGGATCGCGGCGCGCAGTACGGTCCATGGAAGCCTTGGCCAGGGCGGTTTCGATGCGCAAAACGGTCTGCGCTGAGTTTGCAGCCTGTTGCGAGGATTGGCCTGAAAGAGTGAACACTTCGGTGGCGTATTCCACCAGGCTCTTGCGCGCGTCGGCCATCTTGGGATCGTCTTTGAGGTAGTAGTCGCGGTCGGGCAGCGACAAGCCGCCCTGATCGATGTATGCGATCACTTCATTGGCATTGTGCAGGTCGGGGGAGGAGTAAAAATTGAACAAGGGGTTGGGCCCGATAATATGGACCCGGGCGATGGCTTCAATCAGCCCCGCCTTGTCTTTCACGGCCGCGATGCGATCGAGTTCCGGCTGCAGCGGCTTCAATCCCTGGGCATCGACGGCCTTTTCGTCAATGCAGGAACCGTAGTAATCGCCGATTTTCTGGGCGATGGTATCGCGTCCCGGGCTTTCGACCGCGTCTTTCTCCAGGATGTCACGCATAATGGCAGCGTTTCTTTCACGAATTTCGACAAAGCTCACCCAGGACGTCTGGTCAGGTGGAATCTGTGCCGTCTTCAGCCAGCTGCCGCAGGCGTACTGGTAGAAATCCACGCAAGGATCAACCGACTTGTCGATGGTATCGGGATTGAAGGCAGGCTGACTCTGGGCGAAGCTGCTGGCGGCCAGCAGCAAAATGAATGCCGGCAAGAACCGCAATACGCGCATGGATGGCCTCGTTGGGAACGAACGCTAAAGTTTACGGCCCTGGGCTTAGACGGACAAGGCCGGAAAATGTTACGCCCATCCCGCTGTAATCAGGCGTGCCGGACATTTTCTGTCGAGGAGTCCGCCAGGGCGGATAGTGAATTGTCTGCGGTCGTTCGACCGCGCGGGGCCTTTGCCGCCGCCTCGCTCGACAGGATGACAGGGTTTTGCGGCGTATAATCTTTTGCAGATACTTCATAAGGAAAAAATTGGTAATGACTCCCACCAACGGCAGTGGCGGCAATGGCAGCAACGGACAGAGTGTTCCCCAACCTCGGACAGCGTGGATCGCAAGCCGCAAGGCGACGAACACGGACGGCAATTTTTCCCAGATGCGCTATGCCCGGAACGGAATTATCACCGAGGAAATGGGATATGTCGCTCACCGGGAAAAGCTTGCTCCTGAACTGGTTCGGGACGAAGTCGCCCGCGGGCGGATGATTATTCCGGCCAATATCAACCATCCTGAGCTTGAGCCCATGTGCATCGGGGTGGCCTCGCTGTGCAAGATTAATTCCAACATCGGCAACTCGGCAGTGACCTCGGAAATCAACGAGGAACTGAAGAAGCTACACACGTCCGTGCATTACGGCGCCGATACGGTGATGGATCTCTCGACCGGCGGCGATATTCACGAAATTCGGGAGGCGATTCTGCGCCACTCGCCGGTGCCGATCGGCACGGTGCCAATTTATGAAGCCATCTCGCGAGTGAAGCGGATTGAAGACCTCAATAAGAACGTCATGCTGGAAGTGATCGAAGAGCAGGCGGAGCAGGGCGTGGATTACATGACCATCCATGCGGGGGTACTTATTCAATACCTGCCCATGGTTTCAAAGCGCATCACCGGCATCGTAAGCCGCGGGGGCGCGATCCTGGCGCAGTGGATGGCGCATCATCACAAACAGAATTTTCTTTACGAGTGCTTTGATGACATCTGCAAGATTTTCATCAAACACGATGTTTCATTTTCGCTAGGCGATGGCTTGCGGCCGGGCTGCATTGCCGACGCCAGCGACGAAGCCCAGTTTGCCGAATTAAAGACTTTGGGCGAGCTGACCAAGAAAGCCTGGGAATACGACGTACAAGTCATGATCGAAGGGCCGGGGCACGTGCCGCTGGACAAGATCAAGGAGCAGGTCGATAAGGAAAAAGAACTGTGCTACGAGGCGCCTTTCTACACTTTAGGTCCATTGGTAACGGATATCGCACCCGGCTACGACCACATCACTTCGGCGATTGGAGCGGCAATGATCGGCTGGCACGGCGCGGCCATGCTGTGTTACGTCACCCCCAAGGAACATTTGGGATTGCCCAACGATAAAGACGTAAAAGACGGAATCATCGCTTACAAGATCGCGGCGCATGCGGCTGATCTGGCGCGGCATCGTCCGGGAGCGCAGGATCGCGATGATGCTCTCAGTTACGCGCGCTACACCTTCGATTGGGAGAAACAGTTTGCGCTGTCACTCGATCCGGAGACGGCGCGTTCCATGCACGACGAAACTCTGCCCGATGACTACTACAAGGAAGCGGCTTTCTGCTCCATGTGCGGCCCGAAATTCTGCTCGATGAATTATTCCTCCAAAGTGGATGAGTACAACAAGCAGGTGCACGGGCTGGAGAAGAAGAATTATTCAGAGCTGGTGGAGAAGCTGGTCAGTTTGAAGTAAGCAAGTGCCAGTGTGAAGCGGGCGCCCTCGCCGGCTGCTTTTGACCTGCCCTCTCCCGATCATGCCGTTACCTAGCCGCCGAAAATCATAAGCGGCGGGCGAGGGCGCCCGCCCCACACGACGTTTCCTAGCGGCCAAAGTCTGCGGCACCGTCCCAGACTAACTGTACTGCCACCGCAAAAATCAGGAAGCCGAAGATTCTGGTGATGCCGGCAACTGCCCCGGGACCCAGCCTCGCTACCAGCGGGCCTCCCAGGCGCAGGAACAGGAATACGCTCAGAGCCAGGGCGGCGATCCCAATTACCATTCCCATGTAGGTTGTCATACTGTCGGCGTTGGCCGCCAGGCCCATCACCACGCCGATGGAGCCGGGGCCTGAGAGCATCGGCATCGCCATCGGAGTCAGCGAGATGTCGCTTTTTTCCGCAGCCTCGTTCCTCTCGGCGGGCGTTATGCGGGTAGACGCCGTAACCATGCCCCAGGCGGTATGGGCAACAATCAGGCCTCCGGCGACCTTCAGCACGGGCAACGAAATGCCGAAGAAGTTGAGCACGAAGCGTCCGAAGAACATGAAGACTACGAGGATGCCGAAGACGTACATGGCCGTCTTCATGGCGGTGCGGTTGCGTTCACTCGCGGGAAAATCAGCAGTGAGCGCGAAGAACAGCGGAACCCCGCCGAAGGGATTCACAATCGGAAACAGCGCGAGAAAGGTGGCGGCGGCTGCCGAAGGGAGAGTTTTCAGAATTTGCGCAACCGCATGCCCGGGCATCATCAGTGGGCGCCTTCCAGCACTTTGGTCGCGCGATTCAGTGCCGCAGCCAGGACTGCGATCTGCTGCCGGGTCCGTTCCAGATCGTGTTTGTCGATGGCTTCGTTCACGCCCGGGATCACAACCGCAGCATAGCCAGTGTACTGCCCGGGCGCATAAATCGCGTGATGAAACCAGGGCCGGTTAGGCAGTCCCTCGGGAATCAGCAGGGCGCGCTCGGTCTGACGCAGGCTCTGATTAAGCCTGGTCAAGTCATTGCCCGGGTTTTGCTGCCGGCGCAGAATTTTGGCGCCGGCCTGCTCGAACTGATGCGCCGCATGCGCGGCTTCGGCAAAACTGGGCGACCGGCCGCCGAATACAGCATCAGCTTTTCTCCGGGCTGCGTCGATGTAGATGAAGATCTCTTTCCCATATTCCTCGTAATCGTAGGGCAGCACGTCGGCATCGGCCATGCGCATGGTTTCGACTCCAAAGACGCGCGCCATTTCCTGCTCGTAAATGAAGTTGGGATCGCCAAATTTCTTGAACCAGTTGAAGTTGTCGAACACGGAGTGATAGACGCCATAGGGTCCGGAGGAACTGATGTCGGCTGAGGGCACGCCCAGATGCTGCAGGAAGACGCTGTAGTCTGAGCCGCTGCCCAGGTCTCCAACCGCGACATCCGACTTGCTTTGAGCGGCAGGAGCACGTTCGGTGCCGCCGATATCCTGGGTGGGGCGCCGGTCGGTGTCTCGAGCCGATTGACTCGATTTTTGCCAATCGTCAAAGAGCATGCCGCCCTTGGGTCCGGGCACAACCTTGGTGACATCGCGCAGAAACTGTTTGAGCGTGGGCACCGATGAGGCGCCGAACTTGGGGCCTGAGACGGCAACATCCACATTGAAGTAGGCGACGGCATTCGCCAGTTCGGCCTCATGCTGTTCGCCCCACTCGGTGGAACCCATCAGGCCTTCTTCTTCGGCGTCCCAGCTGCAAAAGACAATCGAGCGCTTCGGCTTCCAGCCGGATTTAAGCAGCTCGCCGATTCCGTGGACGGATTCCAGCATGGCTGCGGTTCCGCTGTTCGGGTCGACCGCACCGTAGACCCAGGCGTCGCGGTGATTGCCAGCCACCACCCATTCGTCAGGCAGTTCTCTGCCGCGGACGCGGCCGACGACGTCCCAGATGGTGCGCAGCTGGTAATCCTGCTTGAGGTGCATCTTCACTTTTATCGGCCCAGGGCCAACGTGGTAAGTGAAGGGCAGCGCGCCCTGCCAGTCCCGGGGAGAATCCGGCCCACCCAAATGCTCGAGAATCGGCCAGGCGTCGGCATAGGAGAGGGGCGTGGTGGGGATTTTCGGCAATTGAGTTGACTGATCGGGCGGCGTGCGTTTGGCATCGGGAAGAGAGGGCAGCGATGCAATCCCGGGCGTGGTGGGATCGCCGGGGAACTGGAACATGTAGCCGATGGAGCCGCGCTGTACGCCCGTATCAGGCCGCCACGGGCCCTGCGGATATTTGTCGCCGTGGCGCCAGCCATCGTCGGCAGGGTCGGAGTAGATCAGAACCCCGGCGGCACCATGCTCCTGGGCGACGAACGCCTTTACGCCGCGAAAATTTTGCCCGTAGCGTACCAGCACGACTTTGCCGCGCACGTCGATTCTCATCTGCTCGAGTTTCTGGAAATCATCGGGCGATCCATAGTTCGCGTACACCACGTCGGCTTCCACATCCCCCGAGGGCGACATGCTGTTGAAGGGCATGACCACGCGAGGATCGTCCTGGTAGGGATCGCCGTTTACGCGTTCGCGGCTGGGGCCGTGCATGATGACATCGGAGGGCTGGGTGACGTCTACGCTGATTTCCGTGGGATAGTTCATCCAGACCCGGTACTCGACTATTTCGGTCTCCAGGCCGGCTTCGCGGAATTTCTGGGCTACGTAATCGGCGGTGGCTTTGTCTTCCGGCGTGCCTGCCATGTGCGGAGCCTGAGTCAGAGTGCGCAAATGCTCTTCTGCAAGCTTCGGGTCGGGCACGACCATGAAGCGGGTCTCCTGCGCCATTTCGGCGGCGGAGTCGCGAAAGCCGAAAATTTTGTCTGGGCCGGCCGGCGAGGCGGATTGCGATGTTCCGCTCAGATGAGGAAAGAAAAAAAGGAAGAGAACTACGGCAGGGATAAATTTCATCGGGCTCCTGGTATTTTGCGGGCTGGCATTTTCATGACCGGCGCAAGGCTTCGAGCGTCTCCTCCAGATCGGGAAGCTGGTTCATAGGATAATTTTTGCAAAAAGCGATTCTGCCAGCCTTGTCGATCACGAAGATGGCACGCCCGCTGGCTCCGGCAAAAGGGTCGGTTTCCCGCAACACGCCGTATTTGCGGCTGACCTCACCGTGCGGCCAGAAGTCGCTGCACAACCGGAAATCGAACGGCCCGATTTCGCGCTCCCAGGCGGTTGCGTTCATGATGTGATCGACGCTGATGCCGACTACCTCGGCCTGGCGCGCCACAAATTTTTCCCTTTCCACCTGGTAAGTAACCAGTTGCTGCGAGCTGACCGGTTCCCAGTTCAGCGGATAAAAAGCCAGGACTAGGCGCTGGCTGCCCCGCTGCTCGGAGAGCCGGAACTGTTTTTTCACGCCGCCAACCAGGACGGGTAGATCGAAATCAGGAGCTATGTCGCCCGCATGCAGCAACGTCCCTTGCCCTCCTTTGCGATTTTTATCGTATTTGCCCAGCGCCGGTGACTTCGTATTTGGTCGAGGTCAGTTCCGCCAGGGCGAAGGGGCCACGACAGTGCAGTTTCTGAGTGCTTATGCCCATTTCCGCGCCAAAGCCGAATTCTCCTCCGTCGGAAAAACGGGTCGAAGCGTTCCAGTAGACCACGGCTGAATCGACCTGGCGCAGAAACTGACGCGCCCGGGCTTCGTCGCGGGTCACGATGGCTTCGGAATTTTTCGTGGAGTGCAAATTGATGTGTTCAATTGCCTGCTCGACGCCGGACACTACTCGAATAGCGATGCAAAGGCGCAGATATTCCTCCTGCCAATCCTTAGCCTCAGCCGGGCGGACTGGCATTCCAGCCGCCAGGCGGCAGGTTTGCTCGTCGCCGCGCACCTCGACGCCGCTGGCCAGCAATTGCTTCACGATTCGCGGTATGTATTTTGAGGCGATGCTCTGGTGCACCAGGAGCTTTTCCGCGGAGTTGCACACCGACGGACGCTGGGTCTTGGCGTTGATGACGATACGGTCGGCCATGTCGAAGTCAGCGGACTCGTCCACGAAGATGTGGCAGTTCCCCGCTCCGGTCTCGATCACTGGCACGGTGGCATTCTCGCTCACGAATGAGATCAAGCCGGGGCCGCCGCGCGGAATAAGAACATCGACCAGGCCGCGCGCCTTGATCAGTTCGTTTACGGAATCGCGGGTACTGGCATTGAGCAACTCGATTGCGCCTGCGGGCACTCCAGGCACTGCGTTCATAATCTCGACTAATGCCTGATTACTGTGAATCGCTTCCTTGCCGCCGCGCAGCACGATGGCATTGCCGGTTTTGAGGGCCAGGGAGACTGTGTCCGCGGTAACGTTTGGCCGGGACTCATAGATCACGCCGACGACGCCGAGTGGCACTCGCACTTTGCGAATGCGCAGACCGTTGGGGCGAACCCACTCTGCCAGGGTTTCACCGACCGGGTCAGGGAGGGAGGCGAGGTCACGGACACCGGCTGCCATGGCCGCGATACGGTCCGGTGTGAGCAAGAGACGATCGCGCATGGCGCCAGTAAGACCAGATTCGGTCAAGTCTGCCTGGTTGGCCTGAGTGATGCTCCCAGCGTTTTTCGCTATTGCGTCGGCGATGGCGAGCAACAGCGCGTTTTTCTCCGACGTGGTGAGCTGTGCCAGGCGGGCGGCGGCATGGCGCGCTCTTAACAGCTTGTCGCGGGTTGAGGTCGGCGTTCCCAGACTAGTCGCCATCGGCGGACTTTCTGCGCTGCGGCGGAAAATAAGTGCCGATCTTGCGCTCGAGCGCCCAGGAAATGGCGTGAGCGTGGCGTCCGTTGGCGATGGCCACGTTGGCTCCGGCTTCACTCGCCAGTTTGGCGGCGCGCAGCTTCGAGCGCATGCCTCCCGTTCCCAGCTCGCCTTTGCCGTTGGACGCGGCTTCCATGTGCGGGGTAAGTTTGCGCACCGTGCGCAACAGGCGCGGCCGCTTGCCGTCGGGAAGGTAGAAGCCATCGACGTCGGTGAGTAGAAGCAGCCAGTCGGCCCTGACGGCGGTGGCCAGCAAGGCGCTCAGTTCGTCGTTGTCACCGAACGCTCCCACCAGTTCGCGCACCGAGACGCTGTCGTTTTCATTCACTACCGGCACTACCCCGAGCTTCAGCAATTCATGCAACGCATTCTGCAGATTGCGATAGCGGACGGGCGAGGTGAAGTCGTCGCTGGAAAGCAGCAGTTGAGCTACTACTTTTTTGCCGAAGAAGAGCTGCTCGTAGGTATGCATGAGCAGACTTTGTCCCACTGCCGCGCAGGCCTGCATCAGAGGCACTGTGGCCGGCCGTTGGTTGAGACCGAGGTGTGCCATGCCGGAAGCGATGGCTCCCGAGCTGACGATCAGATACTCGTGGTGAGACAGATCGAGTTGATCGACCAGAGCGCGCATCCGCGTGGTATCGATGCGGCCGCCCGGGGCGATGAGACTGGTTCCGACTTTGACCACGAGGCGCATGTGGGAGCTTCTAATTTAGCAAGTTGGGGGAGTTTGGGGAATTAGAGCCGAGCTTCGGCACTGGTAGACCTATTGACACCAAGTACCACGAAGACTTGTCCCAATGGATTTCCTTCGTGCAACTTCGTGACCTTGGTGGTTGATGGGTCGGCACAATGCTCCCAAGAGTCTGCAGTCGAAGGAAAACGGAGAGGACGCTGTTGCCCTGCAAGGCTTGTGCCGCGCTAAACTAATTTCATGACCGTCCTCGACCCGACTCGCCGCTTTTCGTCGCGGGTGGAGAATTATGTTCGCTACCGTCCGGGATATCCGCCAGAGGTAATTGAACTGCTGAAGACCGAGTGCGCCCTGATCTCGGCTACAGTTATCGCCGACATCGCTTCCGGCACCGGCATCTTCACGCGCATGTTGCTGGAGAACGGAAATCGGGTATTCGGCGTAGAACCGAATCCCGAAATGCGCAAGGCTGGAGAAAACTTTTTGGGTGCTTATCCGAATTTTGTCAGCGTCGCAGGCGCAGCCGAGGCCACGACTTTGGCCGATCATAGCGTGGGCTTGATTACCGCGGCCCAGGCGGCGCACTGGTTCGATCACGAGAAGGCGAGGCGTGAGTTTATTCGCATTTGCAAGCCCGGGGGATGGACGGTGCTGCTGTGGAACGAGCGGCGAACGGAATCGACTCCATTTCTTCGCGAATACGAGGAGTTGCTACTTCGCTATGGCACGGATTATGCGAGCGTCCGGCACGAGCGCACTACGCAGGAAATCGAGACCTTTTTTGCGGCCTCGCCGTTTCACGTGCGCCGGTTCGATTACCAGCAGGAGTTTGATTATTCGGCGCTTGAAGGGCGCTTGTTGTCGTCTTCCTACACGCCGCAAGCGGAGGATGCGGCATATCTACCCATGCTGCGCGACTTGCGGCGGATATTTGACGAGTATCAGGTGGATGGGCGGGTAGCGTTCGGATACGACACACAGGTTTTTTTTGGGCGACTGGGCTGATTTTCTGGCAATGCGTGAGCTTGCAGCGACTTCCTCTTAGTAGCGTCATCCTGAGAGACTTTAGTCTCTCAGGATAAAGACTCGAACGAGGTCGGAATTCCAGACCGCGCAACGACCCCATGATTTTCGATTCGCCTGACTAGTCTGTTCGCGGAGAGCAAATGGCCAGCGATAAATCTTTTCATATGACTCCCGACGAATTCCGCCGCCACGGACATGCCGTGGTGGACTGGATCGCCGATTACTACGCGCGTATTGAGTCGTTTCCCGTACTCTCTCGGACCGAGCCCGGGCAGATTCGGGCGTCGCTGCCGGTCAACCCTCCGGCAAACGGGGAGCCGTTTCCCGCCATGCTGGCGGATATCGAAAAGCTGATTCTTCCGGGAATTACGCACTGGCAATCGCCTAATTTTTACGCCTATTTCCCCAGCAACGCTTCAGGGCCGGGAATACTCGGGGACCTGCTTTCATCAGGACTAGGCGTGCAAGGAATGCTGTGGGCCACCAGCCCGGCCTGCACCGAACTGGAGACGCTGATGCTGGACTGGCTGGTCCAGATGCTGGATCTGCCGCAGAAATTTCTCTCCACCGGCAGCGGCGGAGGCGTAATCCAGGACACGGCTTCGAGCGCATCGCTGTGCGCCTTGCTCGCGGCAAGGGAGCGGGCCACAAATTTTGCCAGCAATCGGCATGGTTGCGACGGGAAGCTGGTGGCCTACACGTCGTCGCAGGCCCACTCGTCACTGGAGAAGGGGGCGCAGATTGCAGGAATCGGGCGTGAGCATCTGCGGGCGATCGAAGTCGACGCAAATTTTGCCATGCGGCCGGAGGCGCTGCGGCGGCGGATCGAGCTGGATCTTAACGCCGGACTGCTTCCGTTCTTTGTTTGCGCCACAGTTGGCACAACCTCGTCGAATGCGATCGATCCTGTGCCTGAGATCGGGCGTATCTGCCGGGAGAATAATTTATGGCTGCATGTGGACGCGGCCATGTCGGGGACGGCGGCGCTCTGTCCTGAATTTCGCCACATCCATGCCGGACTGCAGTTGGCTGATAGCTACTGTTTCAACCCGCACAAATGGATGTTCACCAACTTCGACTGCGACTGCTTTTATGTTGCGGACCGCAAGGCCCTCATCCAGACGCTGAGCGTGCTGCCGGAATATTTGCGCAATAAAGCAACCGAGACTGGGGCGGTGATCGACTATCGCGACTGGCAGATTCCGCTCGGCCGGCGTTTCCGGTCGCTCAAATTGTGGTTCGTGATCCGGCATTATGGGGTAGAAGGTTTGCGCCATCACATCCGGCAGCATGTCGAGATGGCACAAAATTTTGCCGGTTGGGTGAGGCAGGATGAACGCTTCGAGCTGGCGGCGCCTGCGCCGCTGAATCTGATTTGCTTTCGTCATAAAGGCGGCGACGAATGCAACCAGGCATTGATGGATCGGCTCAACCGCAGCGGCGATCTTTACCTGACCCACACCCGGCTGCAAGACCGGATGGCGCTGCGGTTTTGCGTTGGCCAGACGAATACCACGCCTCGCCATGTGGAGCAGGCATGGAAGCGAATCCAGGAAGAGGCGACGAGTTTGGCAGGATAAGCGAGGATGGTTGCTTCGGCAATCGTGCCTGGCATTTGAAGGAACCGTTCGCGGCTTCAGCGCGAAGCACGAGCGGGGCGCTCGCGGGCTCTTCTGGCGAGGTATTTTCCCCGGCCGGAGAGGAAGCGGGCGAGGGCGTGGGCCACGCCTTCAAGCAGGATGCGGTCTTCGGTGCCGAATGCATTCTCGTGATTGCTTTCGACGCTCAGTATTCCTACCTCGCGCGATGCCAACTGGATTGAGATAAGCATTTTGGTGAGCGTCTCCGGAAGGGCGAGTTGGCCCGGCGCATCACGGCCAGATGCTAGCGATGGCTGCGATCCGTTTTCTCCCACAGCAAGATAGATTCCGACCCAAGCATAGTGACGCCCGCGGCACAGCAGCTCAATTACATCCTCCAGAGGAGAGTGATGGAAAGAGGGCTGGCTGGAGGCGAGAATGCCTTCGACGTCAGCGAGCAGCCGGCGCGTGGGACGATAGCTTTTCAAGGGCAATCCTGAGGCAAGGAAAAATCGACGCCAGTTTAATCGTGCCTAGGGTGAGGGTCAACGCTTTTGGGAAGCAGCCTTCAGTAGTCATCACTCAGCATTCAGCCAAGTTCGCTCACCTCTTCTGCAGTTCCCTGGGCTTGTCGGGAAGCGGATTCGCTGCTGAGGCGTCGGGCTTCCAGGCTGTCGGATTGGCAGCGGCGGACGGGTTTACGCCAAAATCCCAGACGTACAGGTTCATTCCTTCCTTTCCCAGTAACTCGACGACGGCATACTCGCCCGGCTCAAGATCGCTTGATGGCGTGACCTTCACCCAGCCTCCGGTGAGCTTGGCCGCGGTGGTGGGAACGAATTTCTGCTCTTGGCTGACTTTGCCGTAAACCGCGATCTTGATGTCCCCGACTACGCGCTTGTCCTTGTTTGCCTGCAGGCGGACAATGCGAAAACGGTCCCACGGGAGATTCTCCTGCTGCTTCTTTTCGGCGATCTGAGTGGCGTTGTCAAGCTGGTCCTGCTGCTCGACATTTACGTAGATGGCGGGCAAGGTGGCGTGCGCCTGGATTTTGGCATGCAATCCGGGAACTTCGATGATCTGCTTGGAGCTGGCGATGGGATTCACCGCCGAGCGCAGAATGTTTCCTTTAATATTCCGGTTGAGCTCGCCACTGCTCTGCAATAGCTCAACCAGCTGCGGCTGGGACTGGTAAGTATCGAGCAGAATGATGCCGCCGTCATCGGGCAGGCGCAAACCTGGGGCGACGTGAGGAGACCTGGCTTCATCGGCCTGGCGCTCGGCCTCGAGTTCTTTATCAAGAGCTACCGCTTCCGGTGCCGGTTTGCCGGCGGCCCGATCTTTTTCGTATTTATCGGTGGCGGCCCAATCCACCAGGGAATTCGGCACCTCTTCCCACTCGTTGCGCTCAGCGCTCAGATAACGCACGCGCTCGCCCTTGACCTCCCACTTGGTGGCAAGCTGGTAAGAGCCATCTTTGAGGATGAGCCGCTTGGCCAGTTCCTGCGCCTGAACCGGCATCGCCATCAGCAGGAAAACTGCGGCTGCAGTCAGCAGACAACCCAGTATGCAGTGAGACTGACGCATGGAACCAATTTATTGGATGCAAGCTGCCGTTGCCCAGTGTACTCCGGCTTCTAAGGCGACAGCTTCCAGAAGTCAGCGACCAGGCCGATACCGGCAAACGCCGATTGCGCCTCGGCGGCAGTCTTGGGGCTCCAGGCTGGATTCAACCGGTCGCCATACCATTCCGTCGCCAGGCTCCAGACCTGATCGAGGCTCAGGATTCCGCCGCGAGGCCGGTTCCACTGGCGGCACCAGCGGTCGACATGCTGTTCCGACCGGAACAGAAGCATGGTCTTTCAGGTGAAAACAATGTCCTGGTACCACTGGGAGGCCGGGACTGCGAAGTGACCGAGGCCTTCATGCGGAAGCAGTTGACCGTCTTTCACGCCCAACGGCATTGCAAAATTGCAACAGCCGCAGGAAGCCTCGACTCGGGCATCCTGCTTCAGCATGACGGGAATGCCGAGTGCGTCCCAAATGCAGTTGCCATAATAAGATCGCCGGCCGATTTTGACGGGGAAGGCGGTCGGCACGGCAGAAAAAGGCGCCGCTCGCCACAACTCGCCATTTTCCTGGAGGACGAATGCGTGGGTCTGGCTGAGGCGCTCCAAGGCGGCCCGCACGCTCCTTAGCGGATGCGACATCCCCTCGGCCATCGCGGCAACCGAAGGAGCGCGCTGGTGCTCGATGAAGAAGCGATAGATATAGAGCCGCAGGCTGGCATCCAGATCCGGCTGCTTGGGAAGAGCATCAATTTTGCGTGGCATTTCTTTGACCTGCGAGCCTCCAGGTTGGATGAAACAGCACTGTGAATGTCACCCAAAAACTTCGCCTAGTCACGTGAATATTTTTCTGGCATAATCAGTCGTGCACCCATCCTGCACAAAATTTCAAAGACAATTTCATGTGAGGAATCGATGTCGGCAAAGTACATCTTTGTGACCGGGGGCGTGGTGTCTTCACTGGGCAAGGGACTGGCGGCAGCCTCGATTGGCTGCCTGCTGGAAAGCCGTGGGCTAAAAGTCAACCTGATGAAGTTCGATCCGTATCTCAACGTCGACCCGGGCACCATGTCGCCTTTCCAGCATGGAGAGGTGTTCGTCACCGACGACGGCGCCGAAACCGATCTCGACCTGGGCCATTACGAGCGCTTCACCCATGCCAAGCTTTCTCGCGACAACAACTGGACCACGGGACGGATTTACGAGCAGATCATTGCCAAGGAACGGCGCGGCGATTATTTGGGCAAGACCGTGCAGGTGATCCCTCATGTGACCAACGAAATTAAGGCCGCAATGAAGAAAGTGGCGCAGGATGTGGACGTGGCCATCGTCGAAGTTGGAGGCACGGTGGGCGACATTGAATCCTTGCCGTTTATGGAGGCGATCCGGCAGATGAGGCAGGAACTGGGCCGCGATCACACATTGTTCATGCACGTAACCCTGGTGCCTTTCATCGCCGCGGCGCAGGAGTTGAAGACCAAGCCGACGCAGCACTCGGTGAAGGAGCTGCTGAGCATTGGTATTCAGCCTGACATTCTGCTCTGCCGCACCGACCGGTTTTTGTCCAAGGACATCAAGGGGAAGATCGCGCTGTTCTGCAACGTGGAAGAAGAGGCGGTCATCACCGCCAAGGACGTGGCATCCATCTACGAAGTCCCGCTGGTGTTCTCGCGTGAAGGCGTGGACTCGCTGGTACTGCGCTACCTGCGGCTCGAGGCCAAGGATCGCGACTTGAAAGATTGGGAAGACATCGTGCAGCGGGTCTACAACCCCAAGGCTGAAGTCACGATCGGGATTGTGGGCAAATATGTCGAGTACGAGGATTCTTACAAGTCGCTGAAAGAAGCTCTGGTACACGGCGCCCTGGCGCATAACCTGAAGCTGAACCTGAACTGGATTGAGGCCGAGGGACTGGAGACGGGCGATCGCACCTATGAAGAGCAGCTCGCCGACTACGATGGGCTCCTGGTGCCGGGCGGATTCGGCAAACGCGGCATTGAAGGCATGCTGATTGCGATCCGCTACGCGCGCGAAAATAACGTTCCATATTTTGGCATTTGCCTGGGTATGCAGACGGCGTGCATCGAGTTCGCCCGCAACGTGTGCGGCCTGGCGGACGCCAATTCCAGCGAATTCGATCCCGCCACACCGCACCGCGTGATTTACAAATTGCGCGAATTGCGCGGCGTGGAAGAATTGGGCGGAACCATGCGGCTGGGAGCCTGGACCTGCAAGATTGAGCCGGGAACGTTAGCCCACAGGATTTACGGAAAATTGGAGATCAGCGAGCGCCACCGGCACCGCTATGAATTCAATCGCGAGTATGAAGAGACCCTGACCGCAGGCGGGCTGCGGATTTCAGGATCGACGCCGGATGGGACTTATGTGGAGATGGTGGAGTTGCCAGATCATCCACACTTTATCGGTTGCCAGTTCCATCCCGAATTCAAATCGAAGCCGCTGGAGCCGCATCCGCTGTTCAAGACGTTTATCGGCGCGTCCTACGAGCACGGTCTCAAACGCAGAGCCGATAAGGCGGCTTCCGAAGTGGAAATGTTTCACCGGCCCGAAAAAGTGACGCGACGATAAATTAACCACAGAGGACACCGGGCAGCGTAGGAATTCGAACGCAGCTTTTCTCCGCGTGCTCTGGGTCCTCCGTGGTTCGATAAATGAGTGCCTCCTTTCAAATTGACGGCGTGCGCATTGGCGATGGGAAGCTTTTCCTCATCGCTGGCCCGTGTGTAATTGAAAGCGAAGAGCATGCGCTGTTCATGGCGGAAGTGATTAAAGGGGTGACGCGCTCGCTCAACTTCCCTTTTATTTTCAAGGCGTCCTACGACAAGGCCAACCGCACATCCATTCGCAGCTATCGCGGCCCCGGGCTGGCGGAGGGTTTGCGCATTCTGAAAAAAGTAAAAGACGAAGTGCACGTGCCCATCCTGACCGATGTGCACGAAACCGCTGACGTCGGCAAAGTGGCCGAGGTGGCGGATATTTTGCAGATCCCGGCGTTCCTTTGCCGCCAGACCGACCTCGTAGTGGCTGCTGCCATGAGCGAGCGGGTGGTGAACATCAAAAAAGGGCAGTTCGTTTCGCCAGCCGATATGCGGCATATCGTAGATAAATGCCGCAGCGCGGGTAATGACAACGTCTTTGTCACCGAACGCGGAGCCAGCTTTGGCTACAACAATCTGGTAGTCGATATGCGATCGCTGGCCATCATGCGCAAGTTTGTGCCCGTGGTTTTCGACGCCACCCATTCGGTGCAGTTGCCATCCTCTGCGGTTGACGGAGAACACGCGGTCAGCGGAGGACAGCCTGAATTCATTCCCGTGCTCGCGCGCGCCGCGGTCGCGGCCGGAGTGGACGGAATCTTCATGGAGGTCCACGAAAATCCTCTGCACGCCAAATCAGACGGAGCCAACGCGCTCGAGTCAACTAAACTGCGCGGGGTGCTGAAGGAGTTGCAAGCGATACAAAATGCTCTTGCCGCCGCTCACGTGACCCCGTGAAGCGGCTTCGTGCCAGTGAATCTGCTACCATTCCCGCCGTAACCCCGAGGCTGAAATGAAACATCTTTTCGTAGCGTGCGTGAGCATGTTCGTCCTATTTATGACGCTTCCGCTCTCTTACTCCCAAACTACTGGTGCTCAAACTTCCGGCAGTTCGGAGCCCCTTCGAGTGGCGGTCGCAGGACTGGTTCACGGGCACGTCGAGGGATTTTTTCAGCGCTCGCTGCACCGGCCTGAAATCCAGATCGTTGGAATCGCGGAACCCGACCAACAGCTTTTCGATCGTTACGCGGGTCAGTTCGGATTGGCATCGAACCTGATGTTCACCGACCTGGAGGATATGCTGCAGAAAACGCACCCGCAGGCGGTCTTGGCCTATACGAACACGTACGATCACCGGCGAGTAGTCGAGATCTGCGCCCGGCACGGTATCCCAGTCATGATGGAAAAGCCGTTGGCGGTGAGCGCCGATGACGCTCATGCCATGGCCGATGCGGCGCGGAAATCCAGGATTCAGGTGCTGGTGAATTATGAAACCTCGTGGTATCGCAGCAACCATGCCGCCTACGACATGGTTCATGAGAAGGCAATCGGCGACATACGAAAAGTTGTGGTTCACGATGGGCATCAGGGGCCAAAAGAGATCAATGTCCGGCCTGAGTTCTTTGCCTGGCTCAACGACCCCAAGCTGGATGGAGGCGGGGCCCTTTACGATTTCGGCTGCTATGGCGCAGATCTGATGACCTGGCTGATGGATGGACAGCGGCCTACTTCAGTGACCGCGGTGACTCAACATATCAAACCTGAGATCTATACCCGTGTGGAAGATGAGGCCACGGTCATCCTGACCTATCCCAAGGCGCAGGCGATCCTGCAGGCGTCGTGGAACTGGCCGTTTGACCGCAAGGATATGGAAGTCTACGGCCAGACCGGATATGTGATCACGGTGCGCCATGACGATGTTCGAGTGCGTCTGAAGGGAGAAGAAGAAAAACAGGTTGCGGCCAAGCCGGTTTCTTCTCCCTATGACGATTCGCTGACCATGCTCAGGGCAGTGGTTCTGGGCGGGGCCGCGCCCGACCCGGCTTCATCTCTGGAGACCAACGTGATTGTTGCCGAAATACTTGATGCCGCCCGGCAATCCGCGGCCTCGGGAAAAACCGTTCGCATGGCTGCCGGCGGAGGAGGGCACTAAACCTGC
This sequence comes from Terriglobales bacterium, assembly GCA_036265205.1. Lineage (GTDB taxonomy): Bacteria > Acidobacteriota > Terriglobia > Terriglobales > Acidobacteriaceae > JAIQFF01. Next base: position 241,040 of record DATAPL010000032.1, on the reverse strand, counting down.
TACCATGCCGCATGTAACGCGACGTCCCGCTCGTGCGGGGAGTGCAAATTTGCTGCCCTACGTAATGGCCTCAAACCACCAGACCTATCGTGCTCCCGCGCGGGCGGTACGCTCGCGCCTGCATTGACGCCCCTCGCCTGAATGCGTACCTTCTGCGCCATTGCCGGAACTCTTTCCATTCTCGCTATCCTGCTGGACGCGTTCGAGACGGTGGTGCTGCCGCGGCGAGTGCGTCGCACCTTTCGCGTTTCCTCCTGGTTCTACCGGCGCACCTGGATTCCCTACAGAAAGCTGGCGCAGCGTATTCAAGGTCAGGCACGCCGGGAAAATTTTCTCGGTTACTTCGGTCCTCTGTCCCTGATTTTTCTTCTGGCCCTGTGGGCGGCCGGGCTGATCTTCGGTTTCGCACTTCTGCAATACGGCGCGGGAGATCACTTTCGCTTGAGCGGCGAGCCGATTACCTTCGGGCTGCTGGTATACCACAGCGGCGAAACTTTTTTTACCCTGGGCTATGGGGATATCGTTCCCAATTCCGGTGTGGCGCGCGCGCTGGCGGTGATCGAGTCCGGATTGGGGTTTGCTTTTTTGGGCGTAGTGATCGGTTATCTGCCAACGATTTATTCGTCATTCTCCCGGCGCGAGATCGAAATCTCGCTGCTCGATGCCCGCGCCGGTTCGCCTCCAACCGCCGCGGAGTTGTTAGCCCGGTTCGGGAGCTCTCCGCAACAGGCGGTGCTGGATCAGATTTTCAAAGACTGGGAACGCTGGGCGGCGGAGGTGCTGGAAAGCCATCTTTCTTATCCCGCGCTCAGTTTTTTTCGGTCACAGCACAACAATCAATCCTGGCTGGGAGCATTGATAACCATCCTCGACGGTAGCGCGCTGGTTATTGCCGGCGTGGATGGCTTGCGCAGCGAGCAGGCGAAAATCACCTTTGCCATGGCCCGGCATGCCATGGTGGATCTGGCCCAGGTAGTAAACGCGCGCTACAATCCGCATCCTCCCGACCGGTTGATTCCGGAAGATTTGAACCGGCTGCGGCAAAATCTGGCGGCCCGTGGAGTGAAACTGCGAGTGGGCCCCGAGTTCGACGAAAAGCTCAATTATTTGCGATCGCTTTATGAACCGTACGCCCTTGCGATTGCCCTGAACCTGTCCATTATTCTGCCGCCGTGGATGCACACCGAGAAACAAAGAGACAACTGGCAGGCCGGCCCCTGGGATCGATTACTCCAGGCGCGGAGCCTGGCCGGGAAGGTGCAGCACATGGACGATCATTTTTGAGAGGAGCATTCAGCGCTCAGCACTCAGCCGCATGACGCTCCGTTCCGATCGCGGCAGTAACCAGTCATGGCTGAGTGCTGATGGCTGAATGCTGAGTGCTGAAGCCTCACTTCCACGTGCTAACATCTTTTCCTCCGCATGAAACAAGTTGGCGAAAACGTGGTTCGGATCGAAGCTGAGGCCTTGCGCGCCCTGGCGGATCGAATCGCCGGCCCCATGGCGGCGGCCTTTGATCGTGCCGTGCACTTGATCTATAAATGCGCCGGGAGGGTGGTGGTAACCGGCATGGGGAAGAGTGGCATCATTGCGCGCAAGATTGCGGCCACTTTAAGTTCGACTGGAACTCCGGCTTTGTTCATGCATCCCGTTGATGCGGTGCATGGAGACTTGGGCATGGTGGTGCGCGGCGATCTGGTGCTGGCGCTTTCGTTGAGCGGGGAGACGGAAGAGATTCTGCGGTTGCTCGCGACCATCAAACGATTGCAGGTGCCCTTGATCAGCATGACCGGAGATGCGGTTTCTGAAACACTAGCGGGCGAGGGCGCCCGCGCCACGCAGAAAATCTCGACGCTGGCGGCTGCGGCGGATGTCGCGCTTGACTGCTCGGTGGCCAAGGAGGCCTGCGGGCTGGGACTGGCTCCCACTGCTTCAACCACCGCCATGCTGGCGTTAGGCGATGCCCTGGCGATGACGCTGGCCGAGAAGCGCGGCTTCCAGGAGGAAGATTTCGCCAATCTGCATCCCGGTGGGAAATTGGGAAAGCGACTGGCTCGAGTAGAGTCGCTGATGCACAGCGGCGAGGCCGTGCCGCGGGTCGCGCCGCAGACAAAAATGCCGGACGTGATTTACGAAATGTCGCGCAAGAAGCTGGGCGTGACTGCGGTGGTCGACGGCGAAAAGTTGGTGGGAGTAATCAGCGATGGCGATTTGCGGCGGTTGCTGGAGAAACGCGGCAAAGACGTGCTGGACCTGACCGCCGGCGACTGCATGACGTCGAAACCCAGAACGATCGGCGCAAACGAATTCGCGGCCACCGCGCTGGCTTTGATGGAAGAGGAGAAAATTACTTCGCTCGTAGTGGTTGACGGCGGCCACAAGCTTTTGGGAATTGTTCACCTGCACGATTTGTGGGGAACGGAGATGATGTAGGGGATTGCACCACTGAGTCATTGACAGCCAAGTACAATAAGAATGGTGCTTGATGTGCTCGTGTCAATGATTCAATCTGTCACTGGTTCAATCCCATGTATCATTACGATCCCAACACGGCGCTGGAAGAACTTACCGAAGACGCTACCCTTCCCAATCCGGTCCACGTGCGAGACATGATCCTGCGAAAGCGGGTCGATGCGGACAAGTCCCTGGAGTTGAACCGGCTGTTCGTCGAATATCAGAAGTTTTTTGGCGAGGCCCAGAAGCTGGGGAAGGATATTTTGAAGCAGCTGGCGGCTTAGTGGCTTACAACGTCCCGCGCAAATCCCGACCGTCGATGTAGGCGCGAGCGTCCCGCTCGTGCTGCAGCGCCACTGGTGACTCCGCACGAGCGGCACGCTCGCGCCTACATTCATCCGCCATCATTTACAATAAACAATTCCCTGCTGCCTCGGGACCCAAACTATGCATCGTTGGTCGCAACTTTTTATCCCTACTCTGCGTGAAGCTCCGGCGGACGCTGAGGTCGCCAGTCACAAGTTCCTGGTGCGGGCCGGCTATATCCGCCAGCTGGCTGCCGGGATTTATTCCTATCTTTTCCTGGGAAATCGCTCGTTTAACAAGATTATGGGCATCGTGCGTGAGGAGATGGACAAGATCGGCCAGGAATTCTTCCTCCCGGCGATCCACCCGCGCGAATTATGGGAAGCCAGCGGGCGCTGGGCGGTGATGGGCGACAACATGTTCCGGCTGAAAGACCGCAAGGGAGCTGACTTATGTCTAAGCATGACTCATGAAGAAGTCATGACCGACATTGCCCGCAAGGAGCTGCGCAGCTACAAGCAGTTGCCGCAAATCTGGTACCAGATTCAAACCAAGTTCCGAGACGAGGCCCGTCCGAAATCGGGTCTGCTGCGAGTGCGGCAGTTCATCATGAAGGACTCGTATTCGTTCGACATGGATGCCGCCGGACTGGATGTTTCTTATAAGAAGCATTATGACGCCTACTGCCGCATCTTCGATCGTTGTGGGTTGAGCTACATGGTGGTCGAAGCGGATTCAGGGGCGATGGGCGGATCGCAATCGCACGAGTTCATGGTGCGGACGCCGGCGGGCGAGGATCATATCGTCAGTTGCGAAAAATGCAACTACGCCGCCAACCTGGAGAAAGCCGTTTCGAAACTGGCTGCAGTCGAGGATCTCGCGTCTGCGGGCGACGGCAAGCCCCTGCAAGTGCATACGCCGGGGATGAAGACGATTGAGGATGTGGCTAAGTTTCTGGGCGTCTCGCCGAAGAACAAGATGAAGACTCTGGCGCTGATGCTCGAAGAGACCGACGCCAAGACTGGCAAAGCGAAGACTCGGGGCGTGGTTTTGCTGATGCGCGGCGATCATCAGATGCATGACGCCAAGCTCGCTGCGGCCCTGGGTGGAAAAGCCGCCCGTCCTATGACGGAAGAGGAAATCAAAAACCTGTTCAACTCTCCGGCGGGCTTTTTGGGTCCGATCGGCATCGCCTGGGCAAAGGATATAAAAGACGTCGAACACCCACTGCTGCTGGTGGACAAGGCGCTCGAAGGCCGCAGCAATCTGATCGGCGGAGCCAACAAGGAGGATTACCACCTCAGGAACATCACTCCGGGCCGCGACTTTCAGCCGACCGCTTATGCCGACCTGCGCAGCGTAGCTGCGGGCGAGGGCTGTCCCAACTGCGGAGCGCCCCTGCGCATTGACACCGCGGTAGAAATCGGCCACATCTTCAAGCTCGGCTACAAGTATTCCGAGTCCATGGGTGCGCGTGTGCTGGACAAGAATGGCAAGGAAGTTACCCCCATCATGGGGAGTTATGGCATTGGAATCGAGCGCATTCTGACCGCGTCGGTAGAACAAGGCAACGATGAGAACGGCTTCTGGTTGCCGCCGCAGATCGCGCCCTTTGAGATCGTAGTCACGCCCACCAATGTAAGTGACGAGAAGATCAGGGCCGCCGCCGAGGATATCGCCGCCCGTCTGGAAGCGGCTGGTTACCAGGTGTTACTCGACGACCGCGACGAACGGCCAGGGGTGAAATTCAAGGATGCTGACCTGGTGGGCATTCCCTTTCGTGTCACAGTGGGAAAGAAGGTTACCGAAGATACTGTGGAAGTGGTTCGGCGCTCGACACGGCAAATTGAGGATGCTAGCATCCCGGCAATAACCGAATATTTCGCGAGAAATCTGCGGTCGGCGGGCTAGGGGGGTTGTCCCGGCGTGCGACCGGAAACGGAGCGCGCAATGAAGATTGTTTTTGGTATTTTCATCATGGTTGCCGCAGTCATTCTGATTGCCACCCTGGCGCCGCCCTACTTCGCCAACTACCAGTTCGAAGACGCCCTCAAAACCGAGTCGCAAATGACTACCTACACAATGAAGACTGAAGACGTGATACGCGACGAGGTCTTCAAGAAGGCGCAGGACCTGGATATTCCCATCACCAAGGAACAAATCAAGGTGGTGCGCAACGGCGTGGTGGGCACAGGTTCAGTGAGCATAGAAGCTACTTACACCGTGCATGTGAATCTCCCCGGCTATCCTCTGGATCTCAACTTCGACGCTTCTGCCAGGAACAAGGGCGTACTCTAGAGCCGTAACCTCAACGGACAGGCGCCAGTTGTTGCAGGAACCTGCAACGCTACCCCACTTACTTCCGTACTCTTGTTTCCCATTTAGGTCACTCCCTACCATTACGGAATGCGCGCGCAAGGACCGTGTATTTAAGCAGGCGCGCCGAAAACTGGTGAGCGTGGCTTGGCCTCAGGCGTGAACGCGTATTGGCGACGTCAGACACTCGGCTGTGGAGGATGGAATGAGGTTGGCGAATAAAGTTTTCTTTTCCCTGCTGGCAATAATCGCAATGTTGGGCTGGGCCGGCTGCGGAGGCGGTTGTCCAACCACTTCCTTCAACACCACCGGCACCTCGGCCGGCACCGCGGCGGGAGTAACGAAGCCAGGCACAGTCTGCGGACCTGGGACAACGGGCGGAGGCGGAAACAGCGCGGCATTCCTGTACTACCTCGGCACCAACGATATTCTGGGCGCCGGCCTCAGCAGCAGCGGAAGTTTTGCGCCGCTCACGTCATTTACTCCGCCGACGCTGCCCAGCAGCGTGGGGAATGACATGTTCATCGTCAACAAAAAATTCCTCTACCTGCCGCAGAGCGATTCCTTCAGCATTCAGGCCTTCACGATTGATCACACCACGGGCGCTCTGGCTGCGATCAGCGGCAGCCCATTCGCCACGGCCGGGGCAGATTCCATCACCAGTGATCCGACCGGGCGGTTCCTGTTTGTCGGCAATGACACCAGCGGCCAGATCTCGGTGTTTCAGATCAACTCCACGACTGGCGTCTTGACGCCGACGCCGGGCTCGCCATTCAGTGCATTCAACCTCGATTTCGCTCACGTCCTGGCGGTGGATGGAACGGGCAAATTTCTCTACGCGGGCCAGGGATCGGCTTTCCTCCCCGTTTACGGTTTTTCGATTGACCAGAACTCCGGCGCGCTCTCGCAGATTACCGGCAGCCCGTTCCTCCTGAACGTAGCTGGCGTGCGCACTGACTTCACCGGCAAATTTGCCGTCGGGCTAAGCGGCACCATCGGCGATAACAATTTGTATGTCTTTGCCATCGATGCCACTACCGGCGGGCTCGCCCCCGTCAGCGGTTCCCCTTTCGCCACGACCGCGAACCAGTTGTTTGATCTGAGGGTGCATCCCAGCAGCCAGTTCGTTTACAGCTTCGGCGAGGACTCCAGTGGCAACATCGCCGCCGTCGAGGGTTTCAGTCTGGACCCGAGCAGTGGGGCGCTGACCGCTCTGACCGGGTCGCCGTTCACCAGCCTGCCCATCGTCGCCGGTTGCAAGTGGGATCAGGGAGGCGGAGAAGCATTCTGCGCCAGTTCGACCGGTGCCGCCTTCTCTGTTTTCGACACTAACGTGACTACGGGAGCGCTGACAAAGACAGTGACCGATTTGAGCGTCACCAGCAGCGCGGTTGCATTTGCGCCAACCGATTAATGCCAGGGGCGCGGGGCCTGTACCCAGCCGAAGGGACACTGGAGGCGGGCGGAAGGACTACCCAGCGGTCGCACCGGAGTACCTGTCTGCCAACCTGCCAAACCCGGCAAAACCTGGGACGCCGGGTTAAAATGAAGCATCTCTTCCTTTGAGCGCCTTCAACGTCCATCGGGGAAAGCGGAGCGCCCGGACTGACGGAGGCCCGGATTTGACCGAGGAAAGAGATTTGATTCTCGGGATAACGGAAAGCGTGCACTCCGCCGTCTAATGAAGCAGAGGCATCTCCACCCATCGAATTTGTGGCCATAAAACTCAAGATTCCGACCGGAAATAAAAACGGACAGGCCGGAAAATGGCCTTTCTCCCGCGATCCCCTGATACGCGCTGCCCTGGTGGTGTTTCTGGTCATGGCGACCGCCACCGGGGGAATGTTTACTTATTATTACGTCAAGTTTGGCCGGATGATTGACCAGCGCTTCAAGGGTCCGGTTTTCGGAAATTCTGCCCGGATTTACGCCATCCCGCATGCGGTTCATGTAGGCGAAAAGATCGAGCCCAGAGAGATCGCAGCCGAGCTGCGGCACGCCGGCTATTCCGATCAGGACAACGGTCGGTCGACGATGGGAAGTTATCGCCTGCTGGAAGGTGGAATCGAGATCAAGCCCGGCCCGGACTCCTATCACAGCCAGGAGTCGGCCATCATCCGGGTGCACGGCGGCAAAGTCGACGGCATTGTCAGCCAGGGAACCTCGCTGGCGGCATACGAACTCGAGCCGCAGATGATTACCTCGCTGTTCGACGCGGAGCAGCGCTCTAAACGGCAACTAGTCAAGTACGATGACATCCCTCCGCTGCTGGTTAATGCGGTGCTGGCGATCGAAGATCGACGCTTCTTCCAGCATGGTGGGGTTAACTTCATTCGCCTGGCTGAGGCTACATGGGTTGACGTAACCCATCAGCGGCACGAGCAGGGCGGTTCCACCATCACCATGCAGCTTTCACGGGCGTTCTTCCTGACCCCGGAGAAGACCATCAAACGCAAGTTGTCGGAGATGATGATTGCTCTGGAAATGGAGCAGAAGTTCAGCAAGCAGCAGATTTTTGAGTTTTACGCCAACCGGGTGGACCTGGGCCAGCGCGGATCATTTACCATCAGCGGCTTTGCCCAGGCGGCACAGGCATATTTCAACAAAGACCTGAAAGATCTTTCTCCGGCGGAAGCTGCGCTGATTGCGGGAATTATTCAGGCGCCCAGCTACCTTTCGCCCTACCGCCATCCTGAACGGGCTCTGGAGCGCCGCAACCTGGTGCTGGACAGCATGGTCGAAACTCATGCCATCAGCCAGGCTGATGCCGAGAAGGCCAAAGCCACACCATTGAAGCTGGCGCCGCCCAATGTGGAAGCGAGCGACGCCCCCTACTTCGTGGACCTGTTGCGGGAAACTCTGATCAGCAAGCTGGATGAGCGCCAGATGAACGATCAGGGCTACCGGATTTACACCACGCTTGATCCTGACTTGCAGAAGGCAGCGGCCGCCGCGGTGCAAACCGGCATGAAACTAGTCGACGAGCAGGTGACCAAGCTGCGCACCAAGAGAACGAAGATCGGCAAGAACAAATATGAGACCAAGGTTCTGCCCGGCCCGCAAGCGCAAGTGGCACTGGTGGCAATCGACCCGCACACAGGTGAAATTCTGGCGCTGGTGGGTGGACGAAACTATGGCATGAGCCAGTTGAATCATGCGGTGGCGAAGCGTCCCACGGGCTCGATTTTCAAGCCATTCGTTTATGCGGCCGCAATGAACACCGCGCTGGAGGGGGCGAACCCCGTATTTACTCCCGCGACCATGGTCACGGATGAGCCCAGCACCTTCTCTTACGGCGACCAGATTTATGAGCCGCGCAACTACAAAGAGGAGTATCACGGCGAAGTTACCGCCCGATACGCCCTGGCGATGTCCCTCAACAACGCTACGGTCAAGCTGGCGGAGGAAGTCGGTTATGACAAGGTGGCCGACCTGGCCAAAGCTGCCGGCATCGTCTCGGTGAAGGCGACTCCAGCCATGGCGCTGGGCGCCTACGATGCCACCCCGGTGGACATGGCGGCGGCATATACGGTTTTCGCCAACTCCGGCGAGAGGATTTCGCCGACGGTAGTGAACTCGGTGCGGAACGCCAACGGCGATGTAGTGATGGATTTCAAACCAGACCGGCGGGAGGTGCTGGATCCCCGCGTCGCCTACCTGATGACCACCATGATGGAAGGAGTGATGAACAGTGGCACCGCCTACGTGGTTCGCCAGCGGGGCTTTACCGCTCCGGGAGCAGGCAAGACGGGCAGCTCCCATGACGGCTGGTTTGCAGGCTACACCAGCAACCTGCTCTGCATCGTGTGGGTGGGCTACGACGACTACAGCGACTTGCGTCTAAGCGGGGCGCAGACCGCCGCTCCGATCTGGGCCGAATTCATGAAGAAGGCGGTCACGCTTCCCCAATACCTTGACGCCAAGCCATTTTCCCAGCCACCCGGCGTGGTCGATGTGCAGCTCGACAAAACCACCAATCTGCTGGCTACGCCTTCTTGTCCGGAAGATTACAGCGTGGCCTTCATTGCCGGCACCGAGCCCAGCGAGACGTGTGACCAGGGTGCAGGCATGCGAGGGTTCTTCTCGCGGGTCTTCGGCCTGGGCGGAGAGAAGGCCCTTCCGCCCCCACCGCCGGGGGTTCAACCCGTGGCCCAGCCGGGGACCGCCGCCAACGCCGCCGAAGACCCGAACAAGAAGAAAAAGGGCTTCTTTGGCAAGATTGCGGGTATCTTTAAGGATGACAAACCGTCTAACCCTCCGCCGGAGAAACCGGCGGACAATAGCGGTAAAAGTCCTCAGTAGACAGGCGTTCAGGAATTTTGTCTGTCTTCAGGAGTCGACATATGGGGCGTCGATCTCTGCTTTACCTTCTGGCAGTTGCAATTTGTGCCAGCCCTCTCTCGTTGGCGCAGAACCATTCATCAGAACAGGTTCAGGTTAGTCCTCCTCCGACGCGGCGTGCCGAACCGCCGTCGGTAAATGCCGGTGCGGCCGAACTGGAAGAGCGGGGTGATGCCCTGCGGATGGAAAAGTCCTATCTTGACGCGCTCGACTACTACAGGGCAGGACTGGAAAAAGACTCGAGCAACGCCAAGCTGCACAACAAGATTGGCATCACCGAGCTGCAGATGGGACGCTTCCCCGAAGCGGGCAAGGACTTCGACCGAGCCATCAAACTCGATCGCCAGTTCGCCGACGCCTACAACAACCGGGGAGTAATCTACTACCTGCAGAAAAAGTACGGGAAGGCGATCAAGGAGTACGAAGCGGCCATCAAGCTGCGTCAGGATTCCGGCTCCTTCTACAGCAACCTTGGCGCAGCCTATTTTTCCAAGAGGCAATTCGAGAAGGCCAGCCTGGCTTATAACGACGCTCTGCGCATTGACCCCGACATTTTCGAGCGCACCTCCCATACCGGAGTGCAGGCCCAGATGTCGTCTCCGGCGGACCGGGCCCACTACTACTATGTGCTGGCTAAACTCTATGCCAAGGCGGGGGTTCCCGACCGTTCGCTGCAGTATTTGCGCCGGGCGATGGAAGAAGGCTACAAAGGAATCGACGACGTGTACAAGGACAACGAGTTCGCCGGATTGCGCAAAGACCCACGTTTCACGGAGTTAATGAACGCCCGGCCAATGGCGATTCCAGAGTAAAAAAACATTACAAATATTTACAAAATACTACGCAACTTTTTGCCTGAGTTGGGTTTACACTCCACACATACTCCTGAAAACAACAGGGTGAGTAAGGAGAAACGGTAGCCCATCGGTCGTCGACCCGAGCACGCCCCAAGCAGACGGCCGGTGGGTTTTCTATTTTGGCGGTCGCGACCGGCAGCAAGCACTTGGCCGTGTCGAACGTGAAATCCGGGCTCCCCGCAGTTCTCTCCTGTCGTCAAATCGATTGGTTAATCGATTCTTCAATTCCCAACAGATATTTCGACCACCGCCTTGGCTAAATCCCAACGGCTCGATTGCCATTACGCACAATCGACGAGATCTAACTGCAGGTTCCGATTCCTCGGTGGTTTTAAGATTCAAGCGGTCGACGGCTTATGGGCGGGCGAGCCACAAGATCGGAAAGTTTGCTCACTTCGTCGTCCGGCTCTCTATCCTGTGTTCACGCTCCCACGCTTCGATCAGAGAGCCCTCCCCGTTGAGGCATCCGCGCAAACTGCGGATGAAATCGCTGGTGACAGGGGGCAGAACTTGGTCGTCGGATGTGCGACGAACTACCTTGCCCTGGCAACGAACCTCGAACCCTCGATCCTGCAAAATTGTGACCGCCCGGTGAGAGCTTGTCGGGTCGTTCGGCGGCACTCCGGCGCCTCGAGGACCAGCGGGCGCGCAGGAAGCTCTCTACCGCCGCAAGGGCGAATATTTTACGAAAGTGCCATGCTACAATGCTGTTAATGTCTGCTTCTCCCTCCTCTCTTGCCTGGGCTCATCCTCTCGTGCGGGAGTGGTTTGTAAGCAAGTTTGGTACGCCCACCGAGCCGCAGGAACAGGGATGGCCGCACATCCTGGCTGGGCGGACTACCCTTATTTCCGCTCCTACTGGCTCAGGCAAGACGTTGGCCGCCTTTTTGGCGTGCATCGACCGCCTGGTCTGCAAAGCATTGGCCGGCAATCTGTGCGATCGCACCGAAGTGCTCTATGTTTCGCCGCTGAAGGCCCTGAGCAACGACATTCAGAAAAATCTCGAGGGGCCGTTAAGCGAGATTCTTCAAATGGCCGGCGAGCGGGGCTTGCTGATGCCGGAGATTCGCACTGCCGTCCGCACCGGCGATACGCTCATGCACGAACGGCGCGCGATGCTGAAGCGTCCGCCGCACATTCTGGTCACTACTCCCGAGTCGCTTTACATCTTGCTGACTGCGGAAAGAAGCCGCGCCGTCCTGCGCGATGTCGAAACCGTAATCGTGGACGAAATTCACGCCGTGGCCGACGACAAGCGGGGTGCGCATCTGGCGCTTTCGCTGGAACGGCTGGAGGCTTTGACCTACCGGCCACCGGTCCGAATCGGACTTTCCGCGACTCAGAAGCCAATCGAGGAAGTGGCCCACTTCCTGACCGGAAACGGGCGCGCGGCGCCGGTCGTGGTCGACGTGGGACACAAACGCAAGCTCGATCTGGCGGTAGAAGTCCCCGCCAGCCAACTTGGTCCCATCACTACCAATGAGATGTGGGATGAAATTTATAACCGCCTGGTGGAACTGGTTGAGCAGCATCGCTCCACGCTGGTGTTCGTCAACACCCGGCGGCTGGCGGAACGAATTGCGCATCATCTGGGAGAGCGGCTAGGCGAAGACAATGTGGCCGCGCATCATGGCAGCCTGTCGCGCAAGCTGCGGTTGAACGCCGAGCGCAAGCTGAAGGAAGGCGACGTCAAGGTCCTGGTAGCGACAGCGTCGCTGGAACTGGGAATCGATATTGGCACGGTCGATCTGGTGGTACAGATCAGCTCTCCGCGGGCAATCGCGGTAGCGCTGCAGAGGGTAGGACGCTCGGGCCACTGGCGCGGCGCGATTCCGAAAGGTCGCTTCTTCGCCGGCACTCGCGACGATCTGCTGGAGTGCGCGGCGCTGGTGCGCGCGATCCGGCAGGGTGACCTCGATCGCCTGATCATTCCAGAATCGCCGCTGGATATTCTGGCCCAGCAAATTGTGGCGGCGTGCGCCGCGGAAAGCGGCGCTTCCCATGTGGCGCGGGCGCCTCGCCCGCGAATGCAGGACGCCACATCCGCAGGCCAGGGTTCAAATGCACTTTGGGAAACAGATGGCGCGGCAGTTGCTGCTCATCTGGCTGCTGCCCCTTCCGACACGCTGGCGGGGCGCCTGCGCCACACGGGAACCGCGGATGATGATGGGGGCTGGGACGAAGATGCGCTGTTTGCGCTGGTAAAGCGAGCTTATCCCTACCGCAATCTTTCTCGGGCGACTTACGAGTCTGTCCTGGAAATGCTTTCCGAGGGAATTGCAGCGCGGCGGGGCCGATACGGCGCATACATCCATCGTGACCGGGTAAACCGCAAGCTTCGCGCCCGCCGGGGCAGCCGGCTGGCCGCGATTACCAGCGGCGGCGCTATCCCGGAGACGGCGCTGTTCACGGTAGTGGCCGAACCGGAGGGAATTGTGGTCGGCACGCTGGACGAAGACTTCGCAGTGGAAAGCAACGCCGGGGACATCATGCTTCTGGGCAACACCTCCTGGCGCATCCGGCGCGTCGAGGGAAAATCCGGACGCGTCCTGGTCGAAGATGCGCACGGCTCTCCGCCCAGCGTTCCTTTCTGGCGTGGCGAAGCTCCGGCCCGAACCCAGGAACTTTCTGCTCATGTAGCCGATCTGCGAAAAGAAATCAGCGGCCGCCTTCGCGATGTTTTCCCGGTCGGAGTTTCACAAAGCCAGCCCGCGGTGGCCGAGACCGCCAGCTGGTTGAAGGAAGAATGCGGCCTGGACGATCCCGGCGCCGAGCAGGCAATCGAATACGTGCTGCAAGGACGCGCCGTGCTGGGAGACGTGCCGACTCAAGACACCATCATCGCTGAGCGCTTCTTCGATGAGGGCGGCGGGATGCAGTTGATCATTCACGCGCCCTACGGCGGCCGGATCAACAAGGCCTGGGGACTGGCGCTGCGCAAGCGTTTCTGCCGCAGCTTCAATTTTGAATTACAAGCGGCAGCTACCGACAACGGTCTGAACATCGCCCTGGCTGAGCAGCACAGCTTTCCGCTGGGTGATGTCTTCCATTTTCTTAACGCGGATTCGGTGCAGCCCGTTCTGGAGCAGGCGGCGCTGGCCTCCCCTTTTTTTGGGACGCGCTGGCGGTGGGACGCTAACCGTTCGCTGGCGCTGTTGCGTTTTCAAAGCGGCAAAAAAGTTCCGCCGCAGATTCAACGCATGCGCTCGGATGATCTGCTGGCGTCGGTGTTTCCGGACGTTGCCGCGTGTCAGGAAAACATTGTGGGCGACATTCAGATTCCCGACCATCCTCTGGTAACGGAGGTGATGAAAGACGTTCTCACCGAGGCCATGGATATCGACGGTCTCAGAGCGCTGTTGCGCGGGATTCAGGAAGGAAGAATCCGCTGCCTGGCGGTGGACACGCCGGTGCCGTCGCAATTCTCGCATGAGATTCTGAATGCCAATCCCTATGCCTATCTCGACGATGCGCCGCTCGAAGAACGCAGGGCGCGAGCCGTGGAGATGCGACGCATCCTTCCGGAATCGGTGCTCGAGGAAGTGGGCAAGCTCGATCCCCTGGCCATCGCGCAGGTTCGCGAAGAAGCCTGGCCCGATGTGCGCGACGCAGACGAACTGCACGATGTGTTGCACACCCTGATCGCAGTGCCGGGAATTGCGCCGGAACAGTCGACTTCGGCGGTGCAGTTGAGCGAAGCTGGGCAGATCTTTGGTGACCAGCCAGGATTAGGTCTCTTTCCGCTGTCTGATGGCGAGCAAGATCGTCGAGCTGCGCTCGACCCAGCGGCCGGGAGTGCCTTTCCGCCTGTGAGTCGCGTCATCGAGTGGCAAAGATATTTCGATAGATTGCTGGAGCAAGGACGCGCGGTGCGCGCGGAGCACTCCGGCCGGCATTACTGGGTGGCCGCGGAGCGGGCGAAAACTTTTTCGCTGCTTTTTTCCAATGCCACATTTGATCGTCCCGTGGCCGAGATTCAGACAGCTCTTCCCTCCTCTGACGATGCATTGCTCGCTCTGGTGACGGGCTGGATGTCGCATCTGGGCCCGGCCACAGCTCCGCAGCTTGGCGAAATACTTCACCTTCCCGCGATCGAGATCGAAAAGGCTCTGCTGCGCATGGAAGCCAGCGGAGCAGTCCTGCGGGGACAATTCACCGATAGAGCCACGCGACCAGCTGGGCCGGCGCCACACGATTTTGACCACGAGTGGTGCGAGCGTCGCCTGCTGGCGCGCATCCATCGCCTGACGGTAGCCACCCTGCGCAAGCAGATTGAGCCGGTCACCGCCGCGCAATTTATGCGCTGGCTATTGCGCTGGCAGCATGTTGCGTCGGGCAGTCAGGTGCAAGGCGAACGCGCCACCCTCGAGATCCTGCGCCAGCTGCAGGGTTTTGAGATTCCAGCCAGCGCATGGGAGAGACAGATTCTGTCGCGGCGCATTGCCAACTACGATCCCACTTGGATTGACCAGCTCTGCCTCACCGGCGCGGTGGGTTGGGGACGGTTGTCTCCGCATCCCGCCACACTGGAAGACACCGCTGCGGGAAAGCGCCGGGTGATTCCTACCAGTGTTGCGCCGATTACCTTTTTTGTTCGCGAAGAGGCCGACTGGATGATTCCGCATCATGCTGCATCGAGCAGGTCGATGACTGCTGACCCGGGCCCGGAGCAGCCCGAAGTGCGCGGGCTGAGCGAAGTTGCCAGGCAGGTGCTGGATTTTCTGCGCCGCCGCGGGGCGTCGTTCTTTGCGGACATCGTACGCGGCACCGAGCGGTTGAAAGCCGAAGTGGAAACCGCTCTCTGGGAACTGGTCGCCGGGGGACTGATCACGGCGGATGGCTTCGATAATCTGCGCTCGCTGATCGATCCCAAGCGCCGCGCCGGGCAAGGCAACGGACGCTTGGCGCGTCCGCGGCACAGCACCGGCAGATGGGCGTTGTTGTATACAGACCCGGCGGCGGATCGCAATCGTGCGATTGAGGCCACATGCTGGATGCTGCTGAAGCGCTACGGCATCGTGTTCCGCGATCTGCTGGCGCGAGAGACCAACCTTCCGAAGTGGCGGGAATTGCAGATGGCCTTTCGCCGGCTCGAGGATCGGGGAGAGATTCGGGGAGGTCGCTTCGTGGACGGATTTCTCGGCGAACAGTTCGCCCTGCCCGTGGCCGTGGAATCGTTGCGCGCTACCCGAAAACTACCCAAGACGGGAGAAACCATCGTCCTGTCTGCTGCGGATCCGCTTAACCTGGTGGGAATTTTGGTGCCGGGAGAAAGAGTCCCCGCGATCTCCGGCAAGACCGTGACTTTCACCGATGGCGTGGCTGTGCAGGTTGGTATCCCAGATTCGAATATCCTGGCTGCGTCGGGGTAAATCCAGGGGGCTTTTCAAAAGGCAGTTAATCGGAAAAGAGATACAAAACCAGTTCTTAATGGTCAGTTTTTCCGTTCTCAGTTTGTGGGTCGGTTTTACTTTTTGGCAACGAATTCACCCGGGAACCCGATGAGGGGGTCCCTCGGATTCCCGGATTCGCCGCCTTCCGGCTGAACTTGAAAGCGCTTCCCCCATCGCTTTTTGCCAGAACACGGACATCCCGACAGGAAGCACGTCTTCAGCCATCGCGGCGAAGCGATTTTCTTGTCTAACAATGTTGTTAAGTCAATTATTATTAGCAACTTAAAGAAATTTATCCGCATGACATTTCAAAGCCAAGACCAAGTTACCCTATCCGACAAGATAGACGCCTATCCGTTCGGATAGTGGAACAAGGATGCGGTGGCATTCCAGAAAGCCGGAAATTGTGTTAAACGGGAATGCGCGTGGGGTGCGAAGACCAGTGAAACCAAGACTGCAGGCGGCCGCGGGACCTTTGGCAGACTCAATCTATTTTCTGAATGATGCTGAAATCCGGATCGGGCGCGATCCCTCTAACTCTCTGGCAATCAGCGATCTTTCGCTGTCGCGGCGTCACTGCGTCCTCAGCCGCGACCGGAATACGTACAAGATTTGCGATCTTGATAGCCGCAATGGAACTTTTGTAAACGGCGGGGTGGTGTCGGAATGGCGCCTGAACCACGGAGATCAGATTTCGATCGGGGAATCGGTTTTCGTGTTTCTGGATAAAGAAGAAAATCTCAACGAGGTTAGCCCCGGAGCGGTGGAATTCGATGACACCATCACTCAGGCAACCACCCAGATCCGCCCCCAGGACGTGCTTTATCTTCAACCGGACCGCATTCTGAAGGAATTGCCGGTCACCTCCCGGCTGGGACGGAATCTGAACGCGCTGCTGAAGATCAGCCGCGTCGTGCACTCGATTTCCGCTTTGAACCAGTTGCAGCAGCAAATCCTAGAGCTGATTTTTGAAGTTGTACCGGCCGAACGCGGCGCCATTCTGATGGACAGCTTCGGCGATGAGAAATTTTCAACCTTGTTTGCTCATCCCGCGCCGGCCAAGCACCATCCGGTGCGCGTGAGCCGCACCATTACCCGCCAGGTAATGCAAGAGGGAGTCGCCATTCTCGGCGCAGACGTGCCCGGCAGTGGAGGCTTAAGCGGGGTGGAGAGCCTGGTGAGCCTGCAGGTTCGTTCGCTGCTTTGCGTGCCGCTGACGGTTTTTCAGAAGGTAATCGGCTGCATTTATCTGGACACTACCAGTCCTTCCTCGCGTTTCGATCGGGACCACCTGGAACTCGTCGCGAGCATTGCCGGCATCTCGGCGGTGGCGCTGGAAAATGCGCGCCGCCTGCAATGGCTGGAGCAGGAAAATCTGCGCCTGGCGGCGGAAATTAATTTGCAGCACAACATGGTCGGCGAAAGCGGCGCAATGAAGGAGGTTTACCGTTTTCTGTCTCGAGTCGCGCCGACCGAAGCCACAGTGCTTATAGGCGGCGAGAGCGGCACGGGAAAAGAATTGGTGGCGCGCGCCATTCATCGCAATAGTCCACGCGCCAGCCGGCCGTTTTTAGCGATCAATTGTGCGGCCATTCCGGAAGGGCTGCTGGAGAGCGAATTGTTTGGCTATGAAAGAGGCGCATTCACTGGCGCCGTCGGCCAGAAAAAGGGCCGCCTGGAGAGCGCTGAGGGCGGAGTGGTGTTTCTAGATGAGATTGGCGAACTGGCGCCGGCTTTGCAAGTCAAGTTGTTGCGGGTTTTGCAGGAGCGCGAGTTTGAGCGGCTGGGAGGATCGCGCCCTATCGCAGTCGACATTCGTCTGATCGCGGCTACGAATAAGGATCTGGCTAATGCGGTAAAGGCGAAAACATTTCGCGAGGACCTGTATTACCGGCTGAATGTGGTCTCGGTGGTGGTACCTCCATTGCGCGAGCGTCCGGAGGACATTCCGATTCTGGCGGATTATTTTGTTTCCAAATTCGCCGTCAAATGCAAAGTGAAGACCAAGAAGATTTCACCCGAAGCCATGTCGAGGCTGGTGAACTACGACTGGCCAGGCAATGTGCGCGAACTGGAAAACGCCATTGAGCGTGCCCTGGTGTTGGGTGTCTCGGATATCATCCGGCCGGAGGATTTACCGGAGTCCGTGTTGGAAGGAGACGCTGCGCCCGGAGAGCATGAAGCGACGTATCACAGCGCCGTCAAACAGTTGAAAAAGCATCTTATCCTTACCGCCTTGGAAGAAGCGAAGGGCAATTACACCGAAGCCGCGCGGATTCTTGGGGTGCATGCCAACTATCTGCACCGCCTGGTCAGGAACCTCAACTTGCGGCCTTCGATTCGGTCGGCAGTAGTTCCGTCTGGAGCGACTGGAAGAACTTTGGATGGCCGGCTGTGAGTGGTTGTGGTCAAAGGTCTAAGGCAGCTTAAGAGTCAGCAGGGTCGCAGGGTTAAGATAGACGCCTTCCCAGCGCACTGCCAGATGCAGATGCGGCCCGGTCGCCCGGCCCGTACCACCGCTTAGCCCGATTTGCTGCCCGCCCTCGACTTGATCGCCTGGCTTCACCTTGATCTCCGACAGGTGTAGATAAAGTGTAAGCAGTCCCTGGCCGTGATCAATCACCACGCAATTGCCTTCGAAATACAAGGGACTCGCCAGCAGGACTGTGCCTGCGTTCACTGCATAGACCGGCGTTCCTTTGGGCACCGCAAAATCCAGTCCCTGATGCATGCTCTGAACCTTGCCGTTAAAAGTTCGCCGGGTCCCGAAAACGTCGGAGACGGGAGCATCCACCGGGGCGCGGAATTTTCCTGACCACTCGCGCTCTGGACTGGTGTGGCTGAACACGTCCTGCTTTACGGTTTTGTCTTCGCGGATGCGTTTCAACTGCTCCTGGCTGGGCTCGGTATAGCGTTTGGCAACGATCACGGCGATGCTGGGATACTTTGCCGCCCTGATTGCGATTTTCTTGGAAAACGAAATTTCACTTTCCCGAGAAGTAGTTCCCTTCAGCTCGAGAACGTAGACGCCCGGATGCGTCTCCAGGCTGACGCCCGCGATGCCGTACCAGGCTTTGCCCGCTTTGTCGTAGGCGAAATAGACGTCATGATCGAGCCATTTTGCCGAGAGCCCAGTGACGCGCACGGGAGCCGTGACCTTAAAAACCGCTGGAGATCCATTCACCAGCTGGGCTGGCTGATATTGGATGGACCATGAGTTCGAGACCCTGGTCTTCGGAGTGGCCTCATTGGCCTGCGCGGACATAATCTGGGACGCCGCCAACGTGACTGCGGCGAGCACAAGGATTGCCCCGGTGCGGGTCATGCTGCGATGCCTCCAACGCCTATGGAATGAGTCTCACGCAAAATTTTCTCGAACGACGGTATGAATAGCGTAGCACCGTGATGGCCGTCAGGGGTCACAATCCGCGCCTCAGAACCTCCGGCGGAAAGAGGCTAATGAGGGATGAAATCCAACTGGACTTCCGTCGTGGTGGGACGATCCGCTGCGACGTATTTCCATTGCTTGACCGCCAGGGTTGCCGCATCGACCAGGATCGGGTTGCCTCCGATGGGAGAAATTCTGGTTACCGAGCCATTGGGATTGATCACGATACTCAACCGCACGATGCCGCCGATTTCGTTCTGCCTCAATTCACGCGGGTATTTTGGCGCGACTTTGTATACCAGTTTGCGCAGGTTCGGAGAGTTTTGCGCCCAAGCTATCGAGATCGATGTCAGGAGGACGAAGATCGCGATTCCGCAAAACACGGTCGAAGCTTTGCGGGGGTTGCGGGTTAAGCGCGAGGCTGTCGGTTGAAGCACGGAAACACAAATCCTGCGACCAGATTGTCCCCAAGTTATGTTGCGAGACTAAGAAACCAGTCACAGCCTGGCAAATTACCGACGTAACAGCAGTGTGGCGGGTCAACGGGCGTCAGGACCGCGGTGGAAAGAATTTCAGCCGGCGGATGCCGCCTTGGTTTTCAGTGTAATCACCTTGGCCTGATCGATTTCGATAAATCGCACTTTTTGCAGTGCGTCCCGATTGCGGTCAGGGTCGCGAAGGATGTCGATATCGCTGGCCTTATCTTTCGAACTGCGGCCGATCGGTGGCGTTGCCATCCGTTCGCTGCGCAAGCGCTCGATGCGGGTAACAGCCCGATCGATTACACGAGCCAGCTCGGCCCCGTATTCCTGCGTGCGTTCGTCGCGCAAACGCCGCTTGGCTTTCTCCGGAGAAAACCAGGTTGGATTCCGGTTGAACTCCTGCGGCGTGCCCAGGCGCAATACCTCGCACAGATGAGCAGAAACACTCCGCTGGTTGGCGGCTGCGCGGCGCGTTCGGTCACGTTTGCGACGCACGTAGCGGGTAAACGGGACCTCTTCCATGCGGCCATGCACTCCCGCTTCTTCAAAAGCCTCGAGGGCAGCGGCCTGGGCGTGGGTCAAGCCCGGTTCGGTGCTGCCTTTGGGAAACGTCCAACGCCGTTTGCGGGTCTGCACCAGCAGAAATTCTGCGCCGTCCTTGCGCACCCGAAAGCAAACCGCCGCTACCTTTTCGCAGCGCCGCAGCTTGCGCAGCTGTGCCAGCCGCAAGAATTTGGCGGACGGCGCGGCTTCGCTTGACCAGCGCGCGGGCAGACATAAGTCCAGATGATCGATGAGATCAGCACTCATAACAGCAGAGTGCATGAGGATCGAGTCTTCTGACTAGAGCACAGCTTGGTTCTGGCTCGCTTCTTGTTGGCGCAGGCCTGGGCGGTCATTTTCCGATCGGGCCGCTGCACCCCACTTCTCGCAAAGGACGCGAGAAATGGGGCATCCATCCTTCATCAACCCAGTTTTCTTCTACTTCTTTTCTTCGTTCTTGTCCTGGATTTTCAGTAGTTCGACCTCGAAGACGAGGGTAGAGTCGGGGCCGATTTCCGGGCCCGGAGCACGCTCGCCGTATGCAAGTTCCGAGGGAATGAAGAGTTGCCACTTCGATCCCACCGGCATGAGCTGCAGAGCTTCAGTCCAGCCTTTGATGACTCCGCTTACGGGAAAGGTCGCGGGCTCGCCGCGTTTGTAAGAACTATCGAATTCCGTGCCGTCGAGCAGAGTGCCCCGGTAATTGCAGACTACCGAATCAGCCGCGGTCGGCTTGGGACCAGTACCCTGAGTCAAGATCTTGTATTGCAGGCCGCTGGGCAAAGTGACGATACCTTCCTTGCTCTTGTTTGCCGCCAAAAACGCTTCGCCTTCTTTCTTGTTGTTCGCGCCTGCCTGCTGCATCTCCTCCTGCTGCTTCTTGCGCATTTCAGACTGAACCTCCATCAGCGCGGCTTTGGCCTGATCTTCGGTTAACTGGGTTTTGCCGCCGGCCAGAGCGTCCCTTAAACCGCGAGCCAGGATATTGGGGTCGACCGGAACCGACTGCCGGTGCAGGGTGGTGCCCAGATTCATCCCCAGAGCGTAGCTAAATTTGTCCTTCTGGGTGATGAGCGGCGGTGGCGCAGCTTTGGCCACGGGAGCCCGCCTGGTTTTGGCAGCGGGGGGAGCAGGAGATTTCGCGGGCGAAGTCTGCTGTGCATGGGCAAGTCCGAGCAACAGTGTTCCCGCCGCCAGTAAGTTCAATGCAATGGTAAATTTTTTCGGCATGATGCATTGTCACATTGGATGAAACGGTTCGGCAAACCCGAAGGGTCCGCCTGAAAAGCTGATTTCGGGCGCCACCCGTGCCCACCTCTCGCAAAAAGCGCGAGAAATGGGCACCCTCACCACATGGGTCTGACGTGGGAATCTTTCTGCGTACTTGTGCCAGATGATGTGGGAAGACAGTATTTTCCTTTGGCCGCGGCTGGCCACCGGGAAGGACCACTTGGAACACTTATATTGTCTTCGCTGCAATCGGGAGCTCGAGGCTGGGCATAAATCGGTGGCCGTCTATATGTTTGCCCAAACGGTGGGAATCAGGCCGAGGCAGAAATCGGCCGCGCAGCGCATCTGTTTCTGCCCGCAGTGCTCGGTATCCCTGGCCATGGGCCCTCCACCCGAGGGCGCGCTCAATATCGCCGCCTGGAACATGATTCGCGATCTGGTGGGCTCAGATCCCGCTCTCAACCAGGCGGCATGGGAGAGCCTGCGGGGGATTGTTGGCCTGCTTCCGGCCACGGGCACGGAAGGCAGCCCCCGCCGAAGCTCCGCCGCCGGCTATTTCGAGTTCTAACCCCGCCCCGCCCGGGCGCTTAACCCCTCCGTCGGTCATATGTTTTTGCGGCCTTAGCCGCTCCTGCCAGGCATTGCGTTTCTGCAAGGCTTTCCTGGCCCTGCAACCTATCCCCGGAACCTGCCATCCAAGGCGCCATTAAATTCCGGAGGGGGAATGTAATGGTGATTTCGCGTAGGGTACTTCCGCGAGCCGCGGTAGTACTGGGAATCATGTTTCTGGCTGGTTGCCGGGGTTTAGTGAGTGAGGGAACGGGAGGGACCGGGGGTACTGGAGGCGGAGGCGGTGGTGGAGGCGCACAAGTCCAGTTGACGGTCACCCCCGCCGGTCCCGGTAGCGGGACCGTTACCAGCGCTCCTGCTGGAATTAATTGTCCCACCACCTGCACTGCAAGCTTCGCTTCGGGAACCCAGGTGACATTGACCGCGACGCCTGCTGCCAGTTTCACCTTCGCGGGATGGAGTGGGGCTTGCACCGGTACGACCGGATGCACGGTCTCGCTGAGCGCTGCGGCCACCGCGACGGCCACATTTGCCGCGACCCTTCAGTCCATCAATCACATCATTTTCATGATGCAGGAGAATCGCAGCTTCGATCATTATTTCGGTGCGATGCGTGAATATTGGGCGGCCAATGGGATTCCCGATCAGGCGTTTGACGGCCTTGCCCAGTTTAACAATCCCTCGCAGCCTGCTCCGGCTCTTCCCGGCTGCGATCCCGCGCTCTCCGAACCCTTCCCCCCTAACGATTGCATTACCAGCGCGAACAGTCCGCTGGTGGCTTCATTTCACATGCTCTCCCAGTGCGTGGAGAATCCCAGCCCTTCGTGGAACGAGTCGCACGTCGACTTCAACATGAACGATTCGGTTTCTGGAACGCCCACCATGGACGGCTACGTCCGCACTGCTGGGCATGACGCCAGGACGGGCAATCCCATATTCAATGACATCAACGGAATTCGGGCAATGGGTTATTACGACGCAACCGACCTTCCGTACTACTACTCTATGGCGACCAGTTTCGGCACTTCGGACCGCTGGTTCTCGCCGGCGATGACGCGTACTCAGCCCAACCGCATGTATCTGATGGCAGCTACTTCCGCCGGGCGCGCGTATCCCCTACCTTCGACGATGACGCAGGTGTCAAACAAGACCATTTTTGAAGCCCTGGATGGAGGCGGAATATCCTGGCGAGTCTACGTGACCGACGACCAGAATGTGCCGTTAGGCAACGGCACCGAATTGGGCATGTTCACATACGCCAACACCCATCTCGATCACTTTGCTCCCGCTTCGCAGTTCCTGACGGATTTGACCAGCGGCAACCTGCCGTCGGTAGCAGAGATTGATCCGGGATTTTCCAAGGGGCTTGACGAGCATGCGGGCGTGGATCCCGCTGCGCCGTCGGGAAGGATTCAGACTGGGTCGGCTTACGTTTCGACTCTGATCAATGCATTGATGGCTAGCCCTTACTGGAAGGACTCGGTTTTCATTCTCACATGGGATGAAGGAGGCGGATTTTATGACCACGTGCCTCCCCAGCCGATGCCCAGTCCGGATGGAATAAAGCCCAGCACGAGTATTGACCTGTTACCGGGCGATATCTGCACCACCACCACCGGACCAACCTGCGATTTTGTTTACACCGGATATCGCGTGCCCCTGCTGGTGATTTCGCCATTCTCGAAAAAGAATTACGTTTCCCATACGGTTGCCGACTACACCGCAATCCTGAAACTGATCGAGACGCGCTTTGGCGTGCCGGCCCTCACCCAACGCGATGCGGCCCAGATCGATATGACTGAGTTCTTTGACTTCGTGAACGCTCCCTGGATGACGCCGCCAACTCCTCCGGTGCAGCCGGACACGATGCCCTGTTACATGGACCATCTGCCCTGAGATGAGCCGCCCGCGTGTGGGGCGGACAAGAGTGTCCGCCCCACACCTCAATACTGCGCCTCTACCGGGAAATGCCGACGGGGAAGGGCAATTCAGAGATAATGGACGAATGAGGATTGTCTCCTGGTTGCTCCCGGTACTTTTTCTTTGCCTGCTCCCGTCACCTTCCTCTGCCGCAACGCGCCACTACTACATCGCCGCCGAAGACGTTACCTGGGACTATGCGCCCAGCGGGCTCAATCTGGTGGAAGGCCGCCCCATTCCGCAACCCTGGGCGAAACAGACCAAGTGGCCGAAGATCCGCTACATCGAGTACACGGACTTCACCTTTACCGTCCGCAAGCCGCAGCCGGAATGGCTGGGAATTCTGGGGCCAATTATTCGCGGTGAAGTCGGCGACACGATCATCGTCGAGTTCTTCAACCGCAGTCATAGCGCCCACAGCATTCATCCCCACGGATTGCGTTACGACAAAGACAACGAGGGCGCCTACTACGTGCCGGCAGGAAAAGGCTCGCTGGTCCCGCCCAACGGCCGCTACACCTACCACTGGTTCGCCGACGCGAGCAGCGGGCCGGGGCCGGGACAGCTCAGCTCCGTGGTCTGGTGGTATCACCCCCACAGCGCCGGACCGATGGAGATAAACACCGGGCTCATGGGGCCGATCATCATTACCGCCAAAGGCAAAGCCAGGCCCGATGGCAGCCCCAAAGATGTGGACCGCGAATTTGTCACGTCCTTCATGATCTTCGATGAACTCCGCGGGCAGAACGCGGGACAGTTCCACGCCATCAATGGCTACGTGTTTGGAAACCTGCCCGGCCTGGTGATGAAGAAAGGGGAAAAGGTCCGCTGGTACCTGATGGGTATGGGTAACGAAAAAGATATCCATACTCCACACTGGCATGGCAAGGTCGTGAGCGACCAGTTGCGGAATGTTGACGTGGTCGAATTACTCCCGGCTACGACTCTGGCGGTGGACATGCTGGCCGATAATCCCGGGGTATGGCTGTTTCACTGTCACGTGGCGGACCACATGGAAGCCGGCATGATGACCTCATTCACTATTTACGAGCCGCCGGCACGCGCGTGTCCGATGCAATTTGTCTCGGGAACGTTCTGGAATCCTCCAGGCAGCAAATACTCGGTGACGGTGAAAAACACCAGCGGGAAGGCAATCAAGGAATGGGTTCTGACCTCGGAACACTTTCTGGCGCCGCAATACCTGCACCGTCCGTTCGACGCGATCTGGCCGGTCGCCGGACCAATCGCGGCGGGTGGAGAACAGACGCTGCAGAAGAACGCGTATCTGCAGGGCGGCGATGCAATCCTGGGCTGGGCGTTATTCCCCCGCAAGATTGTCTTCCAGGACGGCACCACCTGGGAGCCGCAGCAACATGGAGAATGCTTTCAGGTTTACTGGCGTGACAAAGATCATCCAGATCTGATGGTGTTGCCGCCTTCGCAGGGCGACGTGGCGCAACAAGACTAGTTCAGTGGTTGGCGTGAATTGGTGGACCAGGTTCCGATCGAACTGACGACCTACTCCATACCATTTCTCATCTTGACTCGAAGCGCCGTCACGTTCGTTGCCTTGATCGGCTTACCTCAATAGTTTTAACATTTGGGTTGCGATGATTGGTAAGACCCAGGTGGCAGCTTCGAGCGTGTGAGTCGGAGCGCCTGTGCGGATTGCCTCGAAAGACATAGAAAATAATCGGGAGACCACTAATGGCACAGTCTATTGAACAGTTAAAAACGGCCCTTCGGGGACAGCTAATACAGCAGGAAGACGCCGCGTACGATGCGGCTCGCAAGGTCTATAACGGAATGATCGACAAGCGGCCGAAGCTTATTGTGCGGGCTGTTGATGTGGCGGACGTGATGGCCGCGATCCGTTATGGCCGTGACAACGGGCTGCTCACGGCGATTCGCGGCGGCGGCCACAACGGCGCAGGTCTCGGAACCTGCGACGGCGGACTGGTGATTGATCTTTCGCCGATGAAAGGGATTCGGGTCGACCCGGCAGCCCGAACGGTGTGCGTCGCGGCGGGATGCGTCTGGGGCGATGTGGACCATGCGACCCATGCTTTCGGAATGGCTACGCCCAGCGGTTTCATCTCCACCACTGGAGTTGCTGGACTCACTCTGGGAGGAGGCATCGGCTACCTGACGCGCCGCTACGGTCTCACGATCGACAATCTTCTCTCCGTCGACATCGTTCTGGCGGATGGGCGATTCGTCACCGCAAGCGCCAAGGAGAACGACGATCTATTTTGGGCAATACGAGGTGGCGGCGGAAACTTCGGCGTCGTAACTTCATTCGAGTTCCGGCTGCATCCGGTGAGCACAGTCCAGTTCGGGCCCACGTTCTGGCCCCTGGAGCAGGCGGCGGACGTTCTGAAGTCGTATCGCGAATTCATTCTCACGGCTCCCGAAGAGGTGAATGGATTCTTTGCCTTTCTCGTGGTCCCTCCTGCACCAATGTTTCCCGCAAGCCTTCATATGAAAAAGGTCTGCGCCATTGTCTGGTGCGGCACCGGGACCGCTGAGGAAACCGAGAAGGCGACTCGCCGCATGCGCAGCGTCGGAACGCCCTTGCTCGATGCGGTTGGCCCAGCGCCATTTCCCGCAGTGCAGAGCGCATTTGATGGTCTGTTTGTTCCTGGGTTGCAGTGGTATTGGCGGGCTGACAATTTCACCGGGTTGAGCGATGCGGCCATTGCCAAACTCGTCGAACACGGTTCGAAGCTGCCAACCATGCTTTCTACCATCCACCTTTATCCGGTCAATGGCGCCGCGCAACGCGCGAACAAGAACGATACAGCCTACAGCTTCCGGGAAGCCTTGTTCGCGGAGGTCATTGTCGGAGTAGACCCCGATCCGGCTAACGCGGGGAAAATTACAGAATGGTGCAAGCACTATTATGACGCCCTGCATCCCTATTCAGCAGGAGGCGCCTACATCAACTTCATGATGGATGAAGGACAGGAACGGGTTCAGGCCTCGTTTCGCGATAACTACGGACGCCTTGCTGCCATCAAGAAGAAGTACGATCCGACAAACTTCTTCTGCGTGAACCAGAACATCAAGCCAGCGGCCTAGGCCCAGTTGCGGGATCTGATGCGGTACAGGATTTCCCAGGGAGGTGAGTCGCAAGGTTCGTTCCGTCTGAAAGCGTTTAGAGATTTGGTGGATCTGGTCGGGATCGAACCGACGACCTCTTCCATGCCATTTCCCTCAACGAAATGAAGCGTTCCGGTAGCGAGCGAGAGCAAGCGACACCGGGGGGCGGATTTGAACCGCCACCGCCACCATTGGGTTATGAGGGCAAGTCCACTCGGTACGCCAGACCACACCGTATGGCTAGGTGCGACGAAACCAAAGAAAACCAGCCTCGCCCCCTGTTACGTTTTCCTTCATTTTGTCCTCCGTTTGCGGACAGAAAACGGACAACTGGCCAACTCCGATGTGCGACATGTAGGCACGCGGTTCCACTAAGGGTTTGCTTTCGCTGCCCCGAAGTGCCAGCACAGAGGAACAAAGCGTGTTTGTCGAGCGCCAGAAATCTGATTGCCCTTGAAAATCCATCCCGTCCGCAATTCGTGCCAGCGCATCGGCGTCGAGTTTCCGTCCCTTTGATTCGTTGAAAACCATCGTCGAAAACATCCCAAAATGGACTCTCTCGCCCTCCACGACCGTCATTCCCACCCGGTCCGCTAAAGGGAAAATAACACCCTGCCGAAGAAAATAGAGTGTTTATAACGACCAGGCCAGAAGCGTCGCCAGGCCCGCGCCTGGGCGCACATCTTTCGCCGGTGGGGCCGTTATGATCGGCGGCAAATCCGGGCTGGCCTCTTATCGAAAAGTCGTTCGCGCCTTGCGCCTGCTGGCGCCTTTAACCTGGCTTGTCTTCCTGCTCCTTCCAGCTATGCCGCAAACAACTTCTCCAGATCTCACCAGTTTGAGTCTGGAAGACCTCATGAATACGAAAGTCACCTCCGTATCCAAGACCGAGCAAAAGTTATCGCGAACGGCGTCGGCGATATTTGTCATCACCACGGCAGACATCGCGCGCTCCGGAGCGACCAATATTCCCGATCTGCTGCGCATGGTTCCTGGAGTAGACGTCGCGCAAATTGACGCTAACACCTGGGCTATTAGCGCGCGCGGGCTCAACGGCCGCTTCAGTAACGAACTCCTTGTAATGGTGGACGGCCGGAATGTTTACACGCCGACTTTCGGCGGTGTTTTTTGGGACGTCTTGGATCTTCCATTGGAAGACATTGAACGCATCGAAGTGATTCGCGGTCCGGGAGCGACAGTTTGGGGTGCCAACGCCGTCAACGGAGTGATCAACATCATCACCAAGAAAGCCGCGGACACCAAAGGCGGCATGGTGGTGGCTGGTGGAGGCAATCTGGATCAGTTTGGCACGGCGCAATACGGGGGCGGGTTGGGCAAAATCATTGACTACAGAATTTTTACGAAATATTTTAATCAGAATCACCTGCCGGGTCCGGATGGCGGAATCGGCGCCGACGAATGGCATCTGCTGCACGGCGGATTTAGAACGGATATCCGCGCCTCTGCCCGCGATAACTTAACGATTCAGGGCAACCTGTACACCGGCCGGGAACGCATCGGCGCCTCTTTTCTTCCCTCAATTACATCGCCGGGGATGCAGGACATTGACGTTTCGTTTCCCTTGTCGGGCGGCTTTGTGCAGGCCGCCTGGGACCATACCTGTTCAGCCACTTCAAGTACCACTCTCCTCATTTCCTACGACAACTACAAGCGTGAAGACGAACTCATGGAACTGCGCAGAACCTTTGCGGCCGAATTCACCCACCGCTTCGCATGGGGTACCCGGCAGGGTATCGTTTGGGGAGCCAACTTCAGCACTACCGACTCGGATACTGACGGAAGTCTGGCTTTCTCGCTTCATCCCGCCAACGTGAACATGCAGGTCTTCAGTTTATTCGTCCAGGACGAGATTTCTCTGCTTCCCGACAAACTCTACCTGACGGTTGGAACCAAGTTGGACCATAGCTACTACACGGGCTTCAACCTCCTCCCCGGTATACGCGTGGCGTGGACGCCCCGCCCCCGTCACATGTTTTGGGCGGCCGTCTCTCGTGCCTACCGGACGCCGTCCGAAGTCGACACCGCTACCCGAATTGATTTCGCCGGGTTTCCCGGGCCCGGAGGCACTCCAACTTTGGCCGCCGTGGTGGGCAATCCCCGGTTCGGCAATGAAGGATTGACCTCGTATGAAGCCGGCTATCGAAACACACCGCTTCGAAATTTCTCCATTGACTTGGCTGCGTATTACAGCCACTACGATCACCAGCAAACCACCGAACCGGCGCCTCCATTCTTCGAATCCTCACCAACTCCTCCGCATCTTGTGTTGCCATTTACTTATTTGAACCTGATGCACGGAGAAGCCCATGGCTTCGAGTTGGCGGCAAGCTTGAAGGTCACAGATCGATGGACCCTAAGCCCGGGTTATGCCTTCGAGCAGATTCACATGCACCTCGAGGCGCCGAGCCAGGACGCAGGCTCCGTCGAGGATGCCGAAGGCAGTAGCCCGGTCAACAACGCTCAGCTGCGATCGCACGTGGATTTCAGGCACAACCTCTCGTGGGATATTTCCAGTTATTTTGTGGACCGGCTCAAGAGCGAAGAAATTCCTTCTTACACCCGCATCGATACCGGATTGACCTGGCGCTGGACGGAAGGGCTCTCCATGAGCCTGGTCGGGGAGAATCTCGTCAAGGACCGCCACTTGGAGTTTATCGACATAGGAAGCATCCGATCCACATTGATCAAGCGCAGCGTTTACGCGAAATTTACCTGGCTCTTCTGAACCGAGAAACGCAATTGAATCGACTCATCCAATGGCGGCGGGCGTTCATAAAAAATGGTCCCTGCTCTTCTCGTCCGGTCCGTCGACCGACCTGGAGGCTTGCCATTAGGGCGATCGTGTGTTGCCTGGCGGTGGTCACGCTCGCCCAATCCGCCACTGAATATCAAGTCAAGGCGGCATTCCTTTTTAACTTCGCGAAGTTCGTGGAATGGCCCGTCGACGCCTTTCCGGGAACCGACGCCCCGCTACAGATTTGTCTGCTTGGGCAGGATCCTTTTGGCCATGAGTTCGAGGAGGTAATTGGAGACAAGAGCGTGAACAGCCACAGAATCGAGGTCATTCACCCATCCGCGGTCCCGCAGGCCAGAGGTTGCCAGATGGTGTTCGTGGCTGCTTCAGAAACGGGAAAAGTGCTGGAGATACTGCGCGGCCTGCGCGGAGCCAGCGTTCTCACCGTTGGAGATACGGCAGGCTTTGCCGCCAAAGGCGGGATCATCAATTTCGTTCTGGACAATGGCCGGGTGCGCTTTGAAATCAACGTAAAGGCAGCAGAACGGGCACATCTGAAGATAAGCGCCCGATTGTTAACTGTAGCCAAACTCATCGTAGCTGACGATCTCCCCACGGAAACCAAGTGAAAATCTTGCGCGACATGTCGATCGGCAGAAAGCTGACAGTGATTATTCTGTCGATCACCACCGTCTCGCTGCTGTTGGCTTGCGCCGTCCTGGTCGCCTATGACCTCGTCATGTATCGCCGCGCCATGGTGAGGGATGTCTCAACCCTGGCCGACATGGTGGCGCAGAACAGTACGGCCGCGCTGACCTTCCATGACGAGCGAGCTGCAAAAGACGTTCTGCAATCCCTGCGCACTCAATCTCAGATCACCGCGGCTTGCCTCTATACCCTCCAGGGAGATGTGTTTGCCACATATGTGCGCGACGGGAAAGACGCGGCATTCTCTCCGCCGCGTCCACGGCCTGGCGGAAGTTTCTTTGAAAACAGCCGGCTGCTCCAGTTTCGTCCGGTTGGGCTCGGCAAGGAAATGATCGGCACGGTTTACGTGGAATCGGACTTTTCTGAAATGACCACGCGGCTGCGAAGCTATCCGGTGGCGATGGCACTGACCTTATTGATTTCTTCGATTGCCGCTTTCGCACTGGCGGCAGGCATGCAAAAGGTGGTATCAAAACCCATCCTTGAACTTGTGCGGACCACTAAGAGAGTTTCCTCCGAGAAAAACTACGCCATCCGTTCTCCGGTGACCAGCCAGGATGAAATCGGCCTGCTGGTGGGCGGCTTCAACGACATGCTGGCCCAGATTGAACACCGCGACCACGAACTGCAGCATCATCGCAACAACCTCGAAGAAGAAGTAACTCGCCGTACTGCTGAGTTGGAAGCCACGAATGTGCACCTGGCAGCAGCCAAAGACAATGCCGAAGCTGCCAGCCGCGCTAAAGGCGAATTTCTCGCTAACATGAGTCACGAGATTCGTACTCCCATCAATGGAATTCTTGGCATGACCGAGCTGACTCTCGACACTGAATTAACCAAAGAACAAAGGGACAACCTGCTCCTGGTCAAATTTTCTGGCGAATCGTTACTGAGCGTCATCAACGATGTGCTTGATTTCTCCAAAGTCGAATCAGGAAAACTGGAACTGGAAAAAATCGAATTCAATCTTTACGACTGCGTAGGCGACACCATCAAGACTCTGGCGCTGCGAGCGCATGAAAAAGGACTCGAACTAGCCTATGACGTAAGTGCCGACGTCCCTTCGCGATTGATTGGTGATCCGGGGCGCCTGCGCCAGGTCCTCTTGAATCTGGCCGGCAATGCCATCAAGTTCACCGAAAAGGGTGAGGTGCTGGTAGAAATCGCCCGGCAGTCGGAGCAGAACGGAACCGTGGAACTGCATTTCAAAGTCTCGGACACCGGCATCGGAATTCCTCCGGAGAAACACCCTATCCTTTTTCAGGCCTTTACCCAGGCGGACAGCAGCACCACTCGAAAATATGGAGGGACCGGCCTGGGTTTAGCAATTTGTGCGCGTTTGATTGAATTGATGGGAGGGAAGATCTGGCTGGAGAGCACCGAAGGCAAGGGCAGCACGTTTCATTTCACCGTGCGCTACGCTGAGCAGCCGGTGCTGGCTGAGCCCTCTACCCCCGGCTTGGTTTCCAGCCTCCAGGATCTGTCGGTCTTGGTGGTTGACGACAACGAAACTAATCGCCGGATTCTGTGCGAGATGACGAGTCGCTGGGGAATGAAGCCATTGGCGGTCGACGGCGGACCCTC
Organism: Terriglobales bacterium; assembly: GCA_036265205.1. Taxonomy (GTDB): domain Bacteria; phylum Acidobacteriota; class Terriglobia; order Terriglobales; family Acidobacteriaceae; genus JAIQFF01. The sequence goes on along the minus strand of DATAPL010000032.1, from coordinate 209,091 downwards.
CGCGCTGGCCGCGATCGAAGAAGCCGGTCAGCGAGGAGATTTCTTTCCCGTCATCTTAATGGACGCGCACATGCCCGGCATGGATGGGTTTCAGTTATCCCAGGAGATTCAGAACCGCTCGGGCAGGGGAGAAACCAGCATTCTCATGCTCACTTCCGGCGGACGACCGGGCGAGGCCGAACGCTGCCGCAAGGTTGGTATCTCTGCCTATCTGCTCAAGCCGGTCATGAAAGTTGATTTGCGCAACGCGATTCTCGCCGTGTTGGGCCAGGGTCACACCGACAACCCTGTGCGTCCGCTAGTCACTCGGCATAGCTTGCGTGAGTCGGTCCGCAAACTTCATATCCTGGTGGCCGAAGACAACCCCGTGAATCAGGCGGTGATTCTCCGCGTGTTGGAGAAAATGGGACACTCTTGTGTTCTGGCAGGCACCGGCCAAGAGGCGCTTGCGTTCGCTCTCAGTCAGAAATTTGATCTGGCTTTTATGGATGTCCAGATGCCCGACATGGACGGTCTGGCCGCCACCGAAGCGATTCGCCAGCATGAGAACGGTGCCCCCGACCACCTGCCTATTTTCGCCATGACCGCTCATGCCATGAAAGGCGACCGCGAACGCTGCCTCCAGGCGGGCATGGATGGCTACATCACAAAACCTATCCGTTTTAGTGATATCGAAAAGACGCTGTCCGGCTTTTCCTCCATCCAGTCCGCATCTTCCCCCGCTCATCCCAGAGGTTTGCCGTGGCGCAAGGCCGAGGTTTTGGATCGCTTGGGCGGCGACGAAGATCTTCTCCGCGAACTCTGCCAGATTTTTGTCCGGGAATCGCCGAAACACTTGCGAAAGTTGCGACAGGCCATCGATGACATCGACGCCGATGGCGTAATGCGCGCCGCCCACAGCCTCAAAGGCGAACTTGGCTATCTGGGCGCAGTCGAAGCCTCGCAAGCCGCACAGCAGCTCGAGGACATGGGGAACCAGAAAAATCTGGCCCAGGCCTCCGAAACCTTGATTGTGCTGGAGCGCGAAGTAGCCGGCCTGTCTCTCGCCCTGAAAGATCCAGCTGGAGCGATTCAATAATCCCTGAGACCAGCGTCGATTCGTATGCTCACATCACTGTCATCCCTGAGCGTAGCAGGCCGATTCGCTTCGCGAATCGTGCTGCGGAGCGGACGATCTCATGCTTAGCCGACTGTCGCCGTATCGTTGCACCGATCCTGAAAGGACTTCAGTCCTCAAGGATCCCGCGCCCGCCACAATCCCGTGTAGCCACCGATGCGCCGCCCGCTAGATCCCTTCGACTTCGCTCAGGGCAAGCGTTTCGCAAGCTCAGGATCACCCGCCCCAAGACGGCAAGTTTCAAACTGACCCACTACTCACAAATCCCGTGGCTGCGACCACTCGCCCCGCCTAAGTTGTTGGGAGATTTGGTGGACCTGGTCGGGATCGAACCGACGACCTCTTCCATGCCATGGAAGCGCGCTCCCAGCTGCGCCACAGGCCCACGTGAGAAACTGCCGCTTTGTACGAGGGGATCGAAGCAATTCAATTCTCGCCTACTGGCTATTGATAGTCAAACCCGGCGGGCCTCCTCCGCATCTCTACCGGGCCGCCCTTTTTGCGAAAGCCGGTAAACTTAAGTATGCTGATTCACGCTTGGCGACGACCTAATGAAACTTAGCCCGATTTTCGGTTTGTCCTGCTGCGTGCTATCACTCTGTCTTGCGGTCAACGCCCAGGTTATTTCTTCCAACCTGGCAGCGCCGCAGGGGCCGGTGTCCTATTCCTCCGTTAATCAGCTCAATGGTTTGCTTTCGCAGTTGGAACAGGCTTCGCAAGCCGCGCAAGTTGATCTGGCCAAGCTGCGCATCGAAAAATGGAAGGTTGATTCCGGAAGCAAACGCCAAACCCAGGGAAATGTGGAATCGGTGCAGCGCAACCTGGAGACGGCTTTGCCCCAGATGATCACGGAGTTGAAGGCCTCGCCGGAAAGCCTGACTTCAACCTTCAAGCTCTATCGTAATCTGGATGCGCTTTACAACGTCTTTGGCTCGGTCACCGAGTCCACCGGAGCGTTTGGATCCAAGGACGAATTCCAGGCGCTCGAAAATGATCTGAGCGGGTTCGAAAAAGCGCGTCGCGCTTTTGCCGAACGCATGGAGACTCTGGCGGGAGCCAAAGAAGCCGAAGTAACCCGCTTGCGCGCGGCCCTGCAGAGCGCACAAGCGAGCATTGCATCGCAGCCGCCCAAGAAGATCGTGGTGGACGATGATGCGCCTGCGAAGAAGCCGGTCAAAAAGAAGGCCATAACCAAACCCAAAGCCAGCACCACCCAGCCTGCAGCGACGCAACCGCCGCCAAGTACTCCCAAATAAAGCTTCCCAGCCTGTGCAAGACTTTTCGCACGCCGGTCACACCCACTCTAACTTATTGTATTGAAGGAACTTGTGTGTGTGGAACCCGGCTGCACGCGGCGGGGTCTATATACATAGTGGCGGTGTAGTTCGATGCTGCTTCGGCCGCATTTTACTTTTGAGTTGTCGGGGCGGAAAGAACCTATAATGGGGGTGACGCCGTGACCATCATGGCGGGAGCAACCACCTTGGGTGATCTTGCAGGGGCGATGGGGATACGAGCCGAGGAGTCGGCGATTGTGGCCGAACTGAAGGCGGGCTCGGAAGACGCCTACGCCTGGTTAATTGGCGAATTCCACCAGCCCATCTACAGTTTGGTATACCGCATCGTGACCGATCCCGCGGACGCGGCCGACACGACCCAGGAGGTCTTCCTGAAAGTGTTCCGTGGAATGAACCACTTCCACGGGGAATCCAGCCTGAAGACCTGGATCTATCGCATTGCGGTGCATGAGGCCTCCAACCGGCGAAGGTGGTGGTTCCGGCACAAGGCGCAGGAAACATCGATTGAGCCGGCACGGGAAGATAGCGGGCTGGACGCGATGGGCATGCGCGACACGCTGGTCGACGAGAGCGAATCGCCCTTCGACAGCGTGGTTCACGAAGAAGTGCGGCTGCGAGTTGAGGAAGAATTGCGGCACGTCTCCGAGCCTTACCGCACCTCGGTAATCTTGCGAGATCTAGAAGACATGTCGTACGAAGAGATTGCGGAGATTACGCAAGTTTCGCTGGGAACCGTGAAATCGCGTTTGACCCGCGGGCGGGAAGCGTTGCGACGGCGTTTGACGGCCTACGTGATGGAAAACGGGCAACAACTCGGGTTGCGGGTTCCGGAAGCCGCGAGCGAGCAGCCGAAGTCCGGTTGTGCGGTTCCGGCGATCGAGGTGGCGCGATGACCTGCGCACAAGCCAAGCCGCTGTTCTCTCCCTATCTCGATGGAGCCGTGACCGGCAGGCAGATGCGTGATCTCAGCGGCCACCTGGAAAGTTGCGACGGCTGCCGTCAGTATTATGTTTCGCTGCGCTACACCCAGCAACTGCTGGCCCGGGTGGGCCCGCGCAAGGCGCCGCCCGATCTGGCGCTGAACCTGCGCGTGGCCATTTCGCAGGAGGTCGCCTACCGGAAACGCCGCTACATGGAAGGCGCTCAGATGCGGTTGCAGCACGCGCTCGACCTGTTCATGCTTCCGGCTACCGCAGGTTTGACCGCGGCGGTAATAATTTTTGTCGTGCTCATGGGCTTCCTGGCTCCGTTGCAGGCGGACAATTCCGATGTTCCTCTGATGCTCCACACCGCGCCGCAACTGCAGCAGTCGGCCTTTGGCACCGCTCTGGATTCCATTAACGACGACTCGCTGGTGATCGAAGCCTATGTTGACCCACAGGGGCGAGTGCAGGATTACCGCATTCTTTCCGGCTCCAAGGACGACGATCCGCTGCTGCCGCAAGTGAAGAAGAACATGCTTATTTTCACCACCTTCACCACCTTTCGTCCGGCTTTGTCGATGGGCAGGCCGACCCCCGGGCGGGCGGTACTGTCTTTCTCACGAGTCAGCGTAAAGGGATAGCAAGGTCAAGATCAAAATCAACGGCGGCGGACAGGAGTGTCCGCCCTACGCGTTGATTGAATAAAAAACTGCAATAGCCTGGATTGATTCTGCAGCGGACACCCCTTACACTTGATCCAGATACCAGCCCACGGCCTGGCCATCCTCGCAGGAGGTTTCCCTGAGTAAACGGTTTAGATGCTTGCTTTGCGCGGTTTTGATTGCCCTTGTGGCGGAGCTTTCGCCGGCACAAAATCAAAGCAGCGTAGCCCTGGACACCAGCGAGACGATATTTACCGTGCTGACCGCTCTGAATACCTGCGGGTATGACGACGAACTCGACATCTCCGACCCGCTGCGATCTGCGGTGCGCGCACAGGTGGCTCGCGCCCGCGAGAGTTCCCAGGAAGCCCAGGACGCCACCCAGGCGATGTGCCAGTTTTACGAACAGCATCGCTCGCCCGATGCTTCGAAGACCTTGTCGCAGTTCGTGTCGCTGGCGCTCTATTTGAACCCGGCGCCCAACTTAACTCCCAAAGTGAAAGAGGCGGACATGCCTCCCGATGCGGTGGCGGTGATAGGAATTCTGCCGTTACTGCAAAAGTTTTACGAGACCGCGGGGGTGCATGGGATCTGGGAAAGCAACCACAACGCTCTGTTGGCTCTGACGGACCGCTACCACAAGCCGCTGGCCAAGATGTTATTCGACACCGAAATTTATCTGAAGGTGCCGTCATCTACGCGCCTGGGGCGGGAATTCACGGTTTATGTCGAGCCCATGGGCGCGCCGGGGCAGACCAATGCACGAAACTACGGACCCAATTATTATGTCGTGATCTCTCCCGGCACCAATGCATCGCTCAAGATGGATCAGATCCGGCATACTTATCTGCACTACCTGCTGGACCCGCTGGCGATGAAGTACCCGACGGCCATGAAGCGCCTGGAGCCGCTGCTGGCCACGGTCAAGACCGCCCCTATGGATGAAAGTTTCAAGAGCGACGCTTCGCTTCTTGTGACCGAGTGTTTCATCCGTGCAATCGAGGTGCGCACCTCGGGACCAGCGAAGGGGTCAGATGCAGCGCGGGAGCAGGCGCTGGAGAATTCCGAGCAGCAGGGCTTCATTCTCACCGACTACTTTTACGAAGCACTGGCGCGCTTTGAAAAAGACCCAGCCGGCCTGAGCAACGCGTATGGCGACCTGGTTGGGAACATCGATGTGGGACGAGAACGGAAGCGAGCCTCCCAGGTGAGCTTTGCCACTACCTCCGATCCGGAACTGCTGCATCTTTCTCGTCCGCTGGAGGGCAAGCTGCTGTTTACCGCCGAGCAACGGCTCACGGCAGGGGATGCGGAGACAGCGCAGAAACTGGCGCAGCAGGCGCTGGAAGAAAAAAACGAAGATCCTGGCCGCGCGCTCTTTATTCTGGCGGAAGTGGCAACCCATAATTCCGACATCCAGGGCGCGCGCAACTACTTCGAGCGGGCGCTGGAAGTGGCACACGAGCCGAAGGTCGTGGCCTGGTCTCATATTTATCTGGGAAGGATTTACGATTTGCAGGAAGATCGCGCCACGGCATTGGGTCACTACCGCGCAGCGGAAAGCGCAGGCTCAGCTTTGCCCGAGGCCAAGGCGGCGGCCGAGCAAGGATTGCAGCAACCGTACGAGCCTCGCAGCCATCCACACTAGGGTTGCAGAGACGCGATCGAAATTTCAAGATTGGGAAGATTGGACTTCGCCCCAAGGAGAAAGCATGAAGCAAGCAACGATGCTAGTCGTGATACTGGCGCTGGCCGCATTGATGGCGGCACAGCAGACCCAGACGCCTCCGGCGCAATCGGGCGCGGGAGCAGCGGCACAGCCGGCCACCGGAAAACGGCCGCCCCAGGCCAAGACGCAGCCCGAGTTCGACGCTTACAAAGCTGCGGCTGCTAATACCGACCCGGCCGCGCTGGAAAAGGCGGCGGACGATTTTGCCGCCAAATTTCCCGACAGCGAATTGCGGATCCTTCTTTACCGCGCGGCCATGCACAGCTATCAGACCGCCAACAAAGCGGACAACATGATGGAGATGGGCCGCAAGGTGCTGAAGATCGATCCTGACGATCCGGAAGCATTGGTGGGAGTCTCGCAAGTTCTGGCGGAGCGCACTCGCGACACCGATCTTGACAAGGATCAACGCCTCGATGAAGGCACGAAACTGGCGCAGCGCGCGATTCAGACTGCCGACACTGACATTGCGGTTCCTCCCGGGACACCCCAGGACAAGATTGACGCCTACAAAGGGTTTATACGGTCCAGCGCATACTACGTATTGGGCACGATCCAGTACACGCGGGAGAAGTACGCCGACTCGGAGGGTTATTTCCGCAAATCGCTGGAAGCGTTTCCGGACCAGCCGGATCCTCTGGCGGTATTGCGGCTGGCGCTCTCTTTAGACAAGCAGGAGAAATATCCGGAAGCGCTGAAGTATGCCAACCAGGCGGTTCAGCTGACGGAAAAGAACGAGGGCACGACGCTGGCTACGTTGTCCCGCAACGAACGCGACCGGTTGGTGCAACTGACCGGCGGCACGCCAGCCAAGCCGCCCGCCAGTGCGCAGACCCCCGCGCCAAAAAATTAGTTCGTGTTCACGAACCCCAGCCAAAGAGGCACTGGGGAGGACCCGGTGAACGCCGGGCTTCTGCGATGGTTAAACCGGCCGCGAATAATCCGTGGCCGGCTTTGATCCTCCCGTATTCGTGTATCTCGCCGCTCGTCAAATCATGAAGGCACGTGACATTGCGACCCTGCAAACTGCGCTGGGACACACGTTCCAGCGGACGGAGCTGCTGGCCCAGGCTCTGACGCATAGCTCTCAGGCACGCGAGCTGGAGGCGTTGCAGTCGGCGGGGACTCGGGTCGGAGATAACGAGCAGATGGAATTTCTGGGTGACGCGGTGCTTGGCTTCGTGACTACGGAAGAGCTGTTCAACCGGTTTCCCAGCTTCCGCGAGGGAGAGCTTTCGAAGCTACGGGCGCACCTGGTAAGCGAGAAGCATCTTATCCGGGTGGCGCAGGAGCTGGAAATCGGTCATTACCTGAACCTGGGGCGGGGCGAAGAGAAGAGCGGGGGGCGCAACAAGACCGCGCTGCTGGTGGATGCGCTGGAGGCGGTGCTGGCGGGAATCTATCTGGATGGCGGCCTCGAGGCGGCACGGCAGTTTGTGCTGCGATCGATCGTCAGTCCGGAGCTGGAACGGATTGCGTCTAACGGCACCAACCTGCCGGTGACCGATTACAAGTCGGCACTGCAGGAGAAATTGCAGGCGATTGGAAGGCCGCAACCGTCCTATGTACTGGTAAAGGAGCGCGGCCCGGAGCATAGCAAGACTTTTACCGTAGAGGCGCGATTACAACCTTTGGACCACGGCGGCAGGTCCGAGTTTGTGGGCCGGGCGGAAGGGTCCACCAAAAAAAATGCGGAGCAGGACGCCGCCCACCAGGTGTTGGAATATCTGGGCACGGTACCGTTGGAGTCGAATGGCCGCGCCAAACGCAATGAACGTTCGCAGTGACCCGGGATGGAAGTAATGGAAAAGCATCGGCAAGCGGACACGCTGAGTTCGCTGCAATCCTTGCTGGTGACCGTAGTCATCGCCGTTTTCGTAATCACTTTCATCGTGCAAGCCTTCCAGATTCCCTCCGAATCCATGGAAAACACCCTGCTGATCGGAGACTATCTTCTTGTCGACAAATTCCGCTACGGTGGAGGCGGGCTCTGGGATTCATTCATGCCCTACCGGCGGGTGCAGCGGGGCGACATTATCGTATTCCGCTATCCGATTCATCCTACTCAGCATTTTGTGAAACGAGTGGTAGGCGTGCCCGGCGACCGGGTGCGGTTGATCAACCACCAGGTGTATGTCAACGGCACTCCCTTGCAGGAGCCTTATGCCCGGTACAGCTCGAGCGTTCACGATACCTTCCGCGATGAATTCCCGCGGTTAAATCTCCCCGTTCCCGGCCTGGAAGGAAACTGGTGGCTGGAGATGAAGAAGCTGGTCGAGGACGATGAACTCATCATTCCGCAAGGGAATTACTTTGTCCTGGGCGATAACCGCGACGAAAGCCTGGACAGCCGCTATTGGGGATTTGTGCCGCAGGAGAATGTCATTGGAAGTCCGCTGCTGATTTACTGGTCGGTAAAGAACCAGGACCCGGATATGCAGGTCACCCAGACACCGGGTGATAAACTCTATCATTTCGCCTACGCGGCTACCCATTTGTTTCAAATGACCCGCTGGGATCGCACGTTTCGAGTGGTCAAATAAGAGCGGAATGCCGCGCTGAGCGAGGAAGGTCCATTGGCCAAGAAAGAAACCAAGCAAGAGGAAAAACCGCGCGAAACAACCGTCGAATTTCTAGCCTCGCTGGCGGCGGTTCTGGTGACTGGGTTGTTCATTATTACGTTTGTGCTGCAGGCTTTCGAAATTCCTTCGAGTTCCATGGAGAACACCCTGTTGATCGGCGACCACGTTTTCGTCAACCGGGTGCAGTTTGCCCCGGCAACGCACTGGGTGGGGCCCATGATGCCTTACCGGGAGATACGGCGCCAGGATATCGTGGTCTTTCTTTCGCCGGCGGAACCCGGCCTGTACGTGGTGAAGCGCATCATAGGAGTGCCTGGAGATCGCATCCATTTGCGCAATGGCGTGGTGTTTCGCAACGGCGAGAAACTGGATGAGCCCTACGTGATTCATAACAGTGACGAAGGCCCCAACGACTATCGCGATAATTTTCCGGCGGTGCCGCCGTCCGATTACAACCGCCTGTTTCCAGACTGGCAACAGCTTCTGCCGCAGTACATTCAGGGCGACGACCTGGTGGTGCCGGCCGACAGTTACTTTGCCATGGGCGACAATCGGGACGTGAGTTACGACAGTCGCTACTGGGGATTTATCCCCAAGGAAAATGTAATTGGCAGGCCGATGTTCATCTACTGGTCGTTTGAAACTCCGCCCAACCAGTACATGCATACTGCGATCAGCGAGCGGCTGGGCTTTTTGGCGCACGTAGCGCTGCACTTTTTTGACGAAACCCGGTGGCGGCGGACATTCAAGGTGGTGCGTTGAATTTTCTCCGGTCCAAACACGGTAAGCTGGTGGCCGGCGTGGTTCTGTTGCTGGCCCTGTTCCTGGTGCGTCCAGGAGCGCAGCGGCTGCGCACCCGCATCGTGCGGTCGATCAGCCTTGCGCTGGGAAGGCAAGTAGAAGTGGGCTCGGTGAGCGTGCGGCTGCTGCCCCAGCCGGGCTTCGATCTGGAGAATTTTGTGGTTGATGATGACCCAGCGTTCGGCGCCGAGCCGGTGCTGCAATCGTCGGACGTGGTCGCGCTCTTGCGTGTGAGTTCCCTGCTGCGAGGACGGCTGGAAATCGCGCGCCTGAGCCTTACCGAACCAAGCCTGAATCTGGTTCGGAATGGTGAAGGGCGATGGAATCTGGAGAGTCTGCTGGAACGCGCCGCGCATACGCCGATTGCTCCCACGGCAAAAACCAGGAGCGAGCCGCGGCCTGGATTTCCCTACATTGAAGCCGATCACGCCCGCATCAACTTCAAATCCGGACCTGAAAAGAAGCCTTACAGTCTGACCGAAGCGAACTTCGCCTTGTGGCAGGAGTCGGAAAACGCCTGGGGAGTGCGCCTGAAGGCGCAACCCATGCGCACTGATTTTAACCTCAGCGACACCGGAGTGTTCGAACTCGAGGGATCGTGGCAGCGCTCGGCCAGCCTGCGTGAAACTCCAGTGCAATTCACCATGCAGTGGGAGGGAGCTCAGCTAGGCCAGGTGACCAAGCTGGCGTGGGGCCAGGACAAGGGATGGAGAGGGACTATCAAGCTTTCAGCAACGCTAACGGGAACGCCCGGCGATCTGACGGTGGATTCGGAGGCCTCCATCCAGGACTTCCGTCGCTATGACATTGCGGCCGAAAAAGCGCTGCGACTAGGGGCACGATGCGGCGCACACTACAGTTCGGCGGACCAGGTTTTCTCCAAGGTAGCCTGCAGCGCGCCGGTCGGTGAAGGCGAGATTACGGTCAATGGCAATTTAGCTCTTCCGCAAGCGATTCGTGATTACGACTTAACGCTGCTGGCCCATGGCCTGCCCGTGCAATCGCTGGTGGAATTCACCCGCCGGATAAAAAAGAATGTGCCCGCCGATGTAATCGCCGCCGGCAGGCTGGAAGCGAAAGTGACTCTGCAACGGGAAACGACGCTGGCCGGCAGCGTGCCGGTTTGGCGGGGCGGCGGCGAGGTTTTGGCCTTGAATGTGCGATCGCCGCTCAACAACACCAGACTCGTTCTCGACAAAATCCCGTTTGCGGTTTCCTCGAGTGGCAATCTTGAACTGAAGGCGAGGTCGGTTGCCAGTGGGGCCGGCATGGTTCAAGCGCTCGAGCAGCGAGTTGACATCGGTCCCTTTACGGTGCCCCTGGGAAGGCCCGGCAGCGCCACATTGCGCGGACAGGCAACCCGTGCCGGTTACAACCTTGTGGTCCAGGGCGATACTGAAGTTCAACGGTTGCTGGCAACGGCGCGAACCGTGGGAATATCCGCTCCGCAGCCCGCGGCCAGTGGCGAGGCGCGGGTCAATCTTCGTATCAGCGGCAACTGGGCCGGCTTTGCGGCGCCTTCGGTTACTGGGACGGCGGTGCTCAGCTCGGTGGTGGCGCGAGTACGCGGATTGAATGACCCGGTCGAGGTCACGTCCGCAAGTATTTCGCTGACGCCGGAAACATCTGAGGTTCAGAAGCTGATTGTGCTGGCGGCTGGCAATACCTGGCGTGGCGGGCTCACCATTCCACGAAGATGCGATTCTCCACACGCTTGTCCGATTCGCTTCGAGCTTCACGCCGATGAGATTGTTACTGATCGCCTGGGCGTAGCAAACAGCGTTTCCGGAAAACAGCCCTGGTACCGTTTTCTGTCGTCTGCGGCGCCATCGCCGCCTTCGCAAGTGCCCTACCTGGCCTCCATTCACGCGCTTGGAACGTTGACCGCGAGCCGCGTCCTGATTCATAACCTGGTGGCGAACCGCGTCTCGGCCGAGGTCGAACTCGATCAGGGCCGGCTGCAGCTTTCCAACCTGCGCGGCGACGTCCTGGGAGGGCGGCACAACGGCGATTGGACTGCCGACTTCACAGTGAATCCGCCGGCGTACAAGGGGGCAGGCACATTGGAGAGAGTTGCCCTGGAGCAAGTGGCTGAAGCGATGCATGATCACTGGATCACCGGCAGCGCGGATCTGGTCTATCGCGCCAGCACGCTCGGTTGGAGCAAGGCCGAACTGCTGGCAAGCACAGATGCCAGCCTGCAGATCGATGCGCGCGACGGCTCGCTGCCGCACCTCATGTTGACCGGCGAAAGTAGCCCGCTGCGGATTACGCGATTTGCGGGCCGATTGCTTCTGAGGAACGGGAAGTTCGAGATCGAGCAAGGCAAACTACAGACCCCGGCCAGCATCTACCAGTTAAGTGGCACTGCAACTCTGAACCGGATTCTGGATATCAAACTTGCCCGCGACGGCGCACACGGCTTCAATGTCACCGGAACTTTGACTCAGCCGCGCGTGGTCATCAGTCCGGCGTCGGAGACCCAGGCCGCCCTCAAACCATGAAGGTATGCCTTGTCCTTCTTCTTTTCGTTCCCTTCCTGCTGATTCGGCATTCCTGGCCGCAAACCGATTTAGGGTCGAACTCCGGCCCAGCCGCGAGCGCTGAGCGTAAGATCCGGCATCTCGAGCAAAATGGAGCGTTGGCAAAGCCCGACCCAACGCCGACAGAACTTACGGAGCAGGAGATCAATTCGTACTTCTCGTCCGGAAACGTCGAGTTGCCTGCGGGAGTGCGGTCAGTAGTCCTGCAGGAAAAGCCGGGAGTAGTGACTGGGACCTCGAAAGTTGACTTCGATCAAATCAAGGCGGGCAAGAATTCCTACAACCCTCTGCTATCCATTTTCAGCGGCTTGCACGACGTGGTGGTTAGCGCTCACGCATCCGGCGCACACGGGCAAGGGCAGGTTCATGTGGATTCCGTTTCGATTGATGGCGTGGAGGTTCCAAGTTTTGTTCTGCAACTGTTCGTGGAGAAGTATCTCAAGCCCAAATATCCGAACGTAGGGATCGATTCACAGTTTGCCCTGCCGGCTCGAATCGACGCCGCCACCGTCGGCCTGCACAAGGTTTCTTTGACTCAGCGATAGTCGTGACATTGGATCAAACGACAGACCAACCTTTCACAACTTATATAAAAAAGGGCGCTTTTGCTGACAGTTCTCAGGGCGTGTAACCCGGGCCACGCAACACTTTTCCGGGAAGCGCTCCGGTCATTTTGCCCTGATCGATAACCGTGACGCCATTGACCAGCACGTAGTCCATCCCTTGCGAGAGTTGGCTGGGATTTTCGAAGGTGGCCAGATCGCGCACATTGGCGGGGTCGAAGACCACAACGTCGGCCCACATGCCTGCTTTCAGGACGCCCCGATCGGTGAAGCGCATTCGCTGGGCCGGCAGCGCGGAGAATTTGCGGATAGCGTCTTCCATGGTGAGCTTCTTTTCTTCGCGAACATATTTTCGAAGGATGCGTGGAAAGGTACCGTAGGCGCGTGGATGCGGGTGCTCCTGGCCGAGAATCCCCTCGGGAGAGGCTCCTGACGAATCGTTATCGATCGCGACCCATGGCTGCTGCAAAGCCAGAGTCACGTCAGGTTCGGACATGCCAAAAACAGCGACCTCGGTAAATGCCTGATCGTCGATCAGCAGATCGAAAAGCGCATCCATGGGATATTTATTCTGGATTTTCGCAACCTCGGCCAGCGTTTTTCCCTGGAAAGAAAGCAGCTTGGGATTTTGCACGACGCCGATCAGAATGGACTCGGGGCCGGGAATTTCTTCCCACTCATTGTCCCAGTCATCCGACGGAGTCATCATGTCTTTGCGAATGCGGGCGCGCATGGCCGGATCTTTCAGGCGTTCGACTAACCTGGCATCGCCGCCATCGTGCGCCCAGGGCGGGATGAAAGCCGAGAAGCTATTGAACCATGCAGTGTAGGCATAGGTATCGGCGCTGACGTCCATGCCTTGCGCCCGGGCAGAATTGATTTTGGCTACCACTTCGGGCATCCGCCCCCAGTTGGCTTTTCCCGCCACCTTGAGATGCCAGATTTCTACGGGAATGTGGCCCTCCCGGCCGATGCGCAGGGCTTCGTCAATCGCGGGCAGAACCGCACCGCTCTCATTGCGCATGTGGGTGGCGTAGATGCCGCCGAATTTCGACGCCTCCGAGGCGAGAGCGATCAACTCTTCAGTTTTCGCATAGGGCGCTGGAGCATATTCGAGCGAAGTGGACACACCCACCGCTCCTTCGCGCATCGCTTGTCCGACCAGGTTCTTCATCTGGTCCAACTGCGCGGGCGTAGGTTGTTTGTCGTCGTCTCCCAGCACCATGCGCCGCACCTGGGTTGCGCCGACGTAGCTGGCGAGATTTATGCCCATCCCCTGCTTTTCCAGCCGGGCAAAGTATTGCCGGAAACTTCGCCAGTCGGGAGTGATGTGATAGTGATCGTAGCCCGACTGGTCGGCGTGGATGATCGCATCATTCAAGGGCGCGGCCGATCCGCCTTCCCCTGTGATTTCGGTTGTGATGCCCTGATAAATTTTCGAAGGCAACCGGGGATCGACCAGGATGGTCAACTCCGACTGGCCAAGCATATCGATAAAGCCGGGCGCGACCACCGCGCTGTGGGCGTCGATGGTGCGAGCGCGTTGCGCGTCACTGAGGTTTCCGATGGCGGCAATCTTGCCGCCGCGAATGCCGACATCGCCGGAGTACCAGGGCGAGCCGGTGCCGTCCATGATGTGGCCGTTGGTGATGACAACGTCGAAGCTTGGCATCGCAGCTTGTGCCCATAGCTGCTGAACGCCCGCCAGGAACAAAACGGCTATGAGTAACTGCCACTTCCCTGCTCTGCGACGGTTCATTTTTCTTGGTTTCTCCGCTCTTCATTTTTTTCTTCATATTCTGCGTGGGCGAGACGCCAGCCCGGCAGCCGGCAAAACCCCGGAGCTACGCAGAACTTGTTCGGCGGCCTACCGACACGCCAAGAATTACCCACACCACCAGCGCCAGCCACTCGTACTTGCTGAAGGCTCCCGGCACGAAAGGAGCAACTTTCATCAGGATCATCAGCAGGCCGACCAGGGCACCCATGGCAGCGATCGCGCGCTGGCGCGGGGCTGGGCCCATCTGATAATACGCCGCACAGGTCGCCAGCCATCCCACAGCCGCAGCGACCGAGCCGACCTCCGAAACCGGCACTAGGATGGCATCCCCGAGAAACATGCACACCGCGGTAGCGACCCCAACGCAGAGCACCGCGAATGACGGAGTTTGGTTCCGGGGATGAACCTCGGCGACATGTTCATCCACCAGGCCGCGGCGTCCCATGGCAAACAGCAGGCGACTGGCGGCGATCAGGTTTCCATTGAACACTTTCAAGAGCGAGAGCATAGCCGCCGCCAGGATGACTCTGACGATCCAGCGCGCGCCAACCGCGCGCTCGAATGCGACCGCCGTCATGAATCGCTCGCCGGTGAGTTCTTTCCAGGGAGCCACATAGCCCACGGCTGCAATCACAATAGTGTAAAAAACAATGCCCACGATGATCGCCATCCATATCGCCTTGAGGAAGCCCCGGGCACGGAACTCCGGGCTGGCCTCCTCCGCCCCTTTTACCACCGATTCAAAACCGGTCATGAAATAGGGCACGATCTGAATTACCAGCAGCACGGAAATGAATCCGCCGTGGGTAAACAACGGCGGAAAGTTTTGTGCGGAACCTTTGCTCACTCCGCAGGCGACGAAAACCACGAACAATCCCAGGGTTCCGAAGGCTGTCCAATTCTGAAAGGTCGCACTCAAGCGTACGCCGCGATAGTTCATCATGGTAAGAATCGCGGTCAGGCCCAGACCGATCGCCAGATGGAGCAGGTAGATTGGCCGTCCGGCGATGCGGTAAATTTCGAGCGAATCCAGCACCGGGAACACGTAGCCGGCAATCTTGCCGACAGCGACGGCCTCCCAGGGGCAGACAATGAAGTAGGAGAGCATCATCATCCATCCCGTGGCAAAGCTCACCGAACGGGGAAACACTTTGGCAGTGTAGGCGACTTCGCCGGCGGCATCTGGCATGTCCGCCACCAGCTGCCCATAGACATAGCCGATCGGCAGCAGGAGCGTACCGCCGATAGCGAAGCCCAGGACGGCCCCCAGCGTGCCGCCACGCAGCAGCCAGTCGTCCATCACCACCAGCCAACCCACGCCGACCATGGTGCCCCAGCCGAGGGCAAAGTAATCGACGACGCGGAGTTTGCGGGCTAGGGTTATCAAAGAATTCTTTCGGGAACGTTTTACATGACTTTGTTGCAGGCCTCGAGGGCGCCGCAGGCCCGATGCACAGGTCCTTCGCTTCGCTCAGGATGACAGTTCTTCAATTCAAACGCGCTTTAGAACAGGCACAGCAGTTCGAAGAGCAAATTCGCCGCCAGCAGCGAGGTGATTTCGCCGTTGTCGTATGGCGGCGAAACTTCGACCAGATCGCACCCTACCAGCTTCAGGCCTTTGAGGCTGCGGACCAGTTCAAGAATCTGCGGGCTGGAAAGGCCCCCCACCTGCGGAGTGCCGGTGCCGGGAGCGTAGGCGGGGTCCACCACGTCGATGTCCAGCGTGATGTACACCGGACGGCTGCGCAGTTTCTTGAGATGACGCTTGACCAGTTCCACCCCGCCGCGATGAAATTCTTCTGAAGTCACTATCTTGATGCCATGCTTGTGGGCGAAGTCGAAATCGCCTTCAGAGTACACCTGGCCGCGCAGCCCCACTTGCAGCGCGCAGCCTTCTTCGATCAATCCCTCCTCGATGGCGTACTTCACGGGTGTGCCATGCGAATGTGGACTGCCAAAGTATCCGCTCCAGGTATCGCCGTGAGCATCAAGCTGGATAAATGCGACCGGACCGAAGTGCTTGTGGATGGCCCGCAAAATGGGCAGCAGGATGGAATGGTCGCCGCCAACGCAGACCGAGCGCGCCCCGGCGCGAAGCACATCGCCCAACTGATCGGTGATACGCCGGTAGGTGTCTTCAATGGAGAGCGGGTTGATGGAGAGATCGCCAAAATCGCCGATGCGCCACTTTTCAAACGGATTAACCTTGAGCACCGGATTCCAGGGGCGGATCATTGCCGACTGCACTCGAATGTTGCGCGGGCCAAAGCGAGGACCGGGGCGATAGGTTGTGCCTCCATCGAAAGGAACGCCGATCAGGGCCAGGTCGAGGTCCTCCGCGCGCGGAATGTGAGGCAGCCGCATGAACGTTGGTATGCCGGAAAAGCGTGGGTAGACCAACGCATCTACCGGCATAGGGTGCGGCTTCGCGGTTTTCTTGGATTTCATAAGTGGCGCGCATTATAGAACATTGCCCTCAACCGGCAGTGCGAATCGTGCGAGGCTTCCCTTTCGGAGCGGCGGAATCGGCGGGTTCTGGCGGTATGTTATGTTTTAGCGTTCCGTTTACCTAGCCAGGCAAAATATGCCCCGATACGAATATCGAAATCTCAAACCTGTTCCAGCGGCGGAGAAAGCATTCCTCGAATGGATTGACGAACTGGACCGCGAATTCGCTAACCGCGATGTCGACCACCGTAGCAATTTGGTGCGCGAGGCGCTGCACCAGCTTTATCTCGGCCGTCCCTACGTCGCTCCGGATCCCGTTTCGCCACTGGCGGTGCAAACCCTGGTCCACTCTCTCGATCCGCGCAATGCCACGCTGGAGCCGGAAACCTACGGCGATGCAGACGCGGGGAAATATGGCGAGCGCAAGCCGTTAATTTGGTTCTGGATGATGTACGACCGGTCGCCGGTAGGCCTGAACCACTGGCTGGGCCACAAGATGCGAGCCATGTTGGCGCGCCACGTTTTCAAGCATTGCGGCCAGAACGTTAAGATTTTTCATGGCGTGGAATTTTCCTTCGGCTACAACCTGACTGTCGAAGACAATTGCACCATTCACAAATACGTGCTGCTTGATGACCGCGGAGAAATCATCATTCATGAAGGGTCGTCGGTTTCGGACTATGCCAATATCTATTCCCATGCTCATGATCTCAACGACGGAATGATTGTAAGCAACCACAAGACTGAGATCGGTCCGAAGGCGCGCATTACGTATCACGCAACCGTGCTGAGCGGGGTAAAGGTTGGAGAGCACGGAATGGTCGGGTCAATGGGCGTCGCGTCGAAAGATGTCGATCCCTACACCGTGGTCGGCGGCATTCCAGCCAAACCGATTAAAGTGAAGTCGATCGCACCGGAAGCGCTGCGCAAGTCGATGGAAAAACCCTAGGCCCGCCCCTTTTACCGCGCGTTTCACTAATTTTCGGGTCGAACTTAGTGTCGACTGCGACGTGCAGAGCCGCACGGAATCAGCGAGCCGCATGTTAGTATCGAAGCCAATCACGCATGAACCTGCAACACATCGACATCCTGGATATCGTGTTCCAGTTGATCGCTTTTCTACTTGCGATCAGCGTTCACGAGTCGGCTCATGCCTGGATGGCCAATCTCCGCGGCGACCCGACCGCTCGCATGTTAGGTCGTATTTCGCTCAACCCAATCCGTCACATCGACCTGTTCGGCACTCTGCTATTGCCAGCGGTGGCGATGCTGACTCACTTACCGGTCCTTGGCTGGGCCAAGCCAACACCGGTGGATCCGCGAAATTTCAAGAATCCAGTACTCGATGACATTCTGACCTCCGTGGTCGGGCCGATCAGCAATTTTGCCGTAGCAACGGCGGCCGTCATCATCCTCCTGCTTATAAAATTGTCGTCAAGCGCCGGACAGCAAATCGTTTTTGGCACGCTCACGGGCTCCGATTTTGCAGATACGAATTCGCTTCTGGTACCGCTCTGCAAGCTGATGTTCGACGTTATGCTGATCAACATCGTCCTCGGCGTGTTCAACCTGATACCGGTTCCACCGCTGGACGGCAGTCATGTGCTGCGTCATCTATTGCCCGCCGGAATGCTTCGCGCCTATGACATGGCAGGCACGTTCGGTTTGCTGCTGTTGGTTTTCTGGGGTGGAAGATTTTTGGCCATGCTGATCAATCCATTTCTTGAACTTTTCACCGGTGTTCTTCTGAGACTCTGATGACTTCTCGCTCAAGCCAACGTAAACGCGTACTCAGCGGTATGCGCTCCACCGGCAAACTGCACCTGGGGAATTTTGTCGGCGCGCTGGACAACTGGGTTCGCATGCAGGACCAGTACGACTGCTTTTTCTTCGTGGCCGACTGGCACGCGCTGACTACGGATTACGCCGACACCTCGCGGATCAAAGAGAACTCGATGGAAGTCCTGCTCGACTGGCTGGCCGCGGGCCTCGATCCAGAGCGCTGCACCATGTTCATACAGTCGCACGTTCCCCAGCATGCCGAACTGCATCTTTTGTTTTCCATGATTACGCCCCTGGGTTGGCTCGAGCGTGTTCCTACCTACAAAGAGCAGCGCGAGAATATTACGGAGAAGGACCTCAACACTTATGGCTTTTTAGGCTATCCCGTGCTGCAGGCGGCGGACATCCTGATTTACAAAGGGGATTTCGTCCCGGTCGGCGAAGATCAGGTGCCGCACGTCGAACTCACTCGCGAGATCGCGCGACGCTTCAACATGTTCTATACCCGCAAGGGGTCTTACGTTTTTCCCGAGCCGCAGCCGTTGTTGACTCCTGCGGCCAAGCTGCCGGGGACCGACGGGCGCAAAATGTCGAAGTCCTATGGGAACACAATTCTGCTCACTGACCCTGAACCGGTTGTCCGGCAGAAGCTCAAGACCATGGTGACTGACCCGGCACGAGTGCGGCGCAGCGATCCGGGAAATCCCGACGTTTGTCCGGTTGGCGATCTGCACAAAGTTTTCAGCGACCGCGCGACCATCAACAAGGTGGACGAGGGCTGCCGTTCAGCCGGTATCGGCTGCATCGAATGCAAGGGCTGGGCGGCGGATGCCCTGGTGAGTATCCTCAATCCCATGCAAGAGCGGCGAAAGAAATATGAGGACAATCCGCGCCTGGCATGGGATATTCTGGAGTCAGGCTCATCCCGTGCCGGTAAGGTGGCGGGCGCTACCATGGAAGAAGTGCGGGAGGCGATGGGCATGTCGCTCGACTACGACGCGTCGATGAGCGCTGGAAGTGGCAAATCGGGAAACCATGGCTGAGAACCTGAAGGTCGCATCCGAAAACCAAGCCGCGGCAGAACAGGCCCCCACGCTGGCGCCTGTGGTGCAGATGCCAGCCGCGCAGAAGCCGAAGCCGGAGAGCGACTTCCCCTTCGCGGTCACGGTTGGCGACGTTTACGAGGGGCCGCTTGATCTGCTACTTGACCTCATCCGCAAGCAGGACATCGACATTTACGACATTCCGATCGGACGGATTACGGCACAGTACCTCACCTACGTGGAAAAACTACGGGAGCTGGATGTGAACGTTGCGGCCGAATTCATCTACATGGCGGCAGTGTTGATTCACATCAAGTCGAAGATGCTGCTGCCGCGCGACCCCGACGCCCTGGCGGGCGTCGAGGATGATCCGCGCGCGGAGCTGGTGAACCGGCTGATCGAGCACGAGAAATTCAAGTCGGCGGCCCAGATGCTGCTGCAAAAGCAACAAATTGAAGATGCAGTGCGATCCAACCCGGCGATCAAGGAATTTATGGATGCCGAGGGCACCGAGCCCGAGATCGCCGCCGACGTGATTGACCTGGTGCGAACCTTTCAGCAGATTCTGGAGCGTGCCCGCTCCCGCCCCATGCTCCAGGTGGACGAGGAGACCGTCACAGTCGGGCAGATGATCGAGTATTTGCAGCGCAGGCTCGCGCTTGAGGACAGGCCTCTGCGCCTCAAGCAAGTTCTGCGAAACGTAAATTCACGGCAGGCGCTGGTCTGCATGTTTCTGGCGCTGCTGGAGATGGTAAGGCTGCAGGCAATCCAGCTGCGGCAAGACCGGCTTTTTGGCGAGATCCTGCTGCGCAAACACACCAGATTCGAAGCGATTGTCGCAGAACAGGCGGCAGTCAGGGATGATTGGAAGTAGAGGGCAGTCGCTGGGCATTGGTCACCAGTCGTTGGTTTGATGTGGGCGCGAGCGTCCCGCTCGTGCTGCACCGGCAAGAGCTCCGGGGAGTTAATCATGAGTCTTAAAGCTAAACTCGAAGCGATCATTTACGCGGCGGAAACGCCGATCACGCTGGATCACATTGTCGAGCTGCTGAATGAGTCTGCCATTGCCGAAGGCGCAACCGAGGATGAAGTCAAGTCACATGTCCGGGTTGCACTTGAGGAATTGATTGATGACTGCGCCGCTGCCCACCGAGGGATTGAGATTCGCCAGGTTGCGGGCGGATACCGCATGTCCACCAAACCTGAGCACCATGACGTAGTGCGTGACTTTGCCAAAAGCCTTAAGCCTCCCATCCGGCTTTCTCTTCCAGCCCTGGAAACGCTGGCGGTGATCGCTTACAAGCAGCCGGTTACCGTACCCGAGATCAGCGAAATTCGCGGCGTGGATTCGAGCGGCGTGATCGCCACCCTGCTGGACCGGAAACTGATCACCACCGCAGGCCGCAAAGCGGTGATCGGCCGGCCGATTCTCTACAAGTCCACCAAGGAATTTCTGCTGCGCTTTGGATTGAAAGACGTGAACGAATTGCCCAGCATGGAGGAGTTCGAAAAGCTGGTAGCGGAATCCTTCCAGAGCGAGATGCTGCCCTTGCCGGAAGTTGGCGCGGAGAACGGAAACAACATCGCCGCCGATTCCAGCGCTCCGCAAGCTCAATCCGATTCCGAGAGCACGGAAATGGACGAAGTGGCTTCCACCGAGTCCCGAGTTGCGGGCGAGAACGACCCTGCCGCCTGAGCCGAGGCCTGGGCATAAACCGGCCGGCGGGCGTAGCAGTTACGCAGACTTCCTTTTTGCTGAAGTCACCCTGAGGGACTTTAGTCTCGAAGGATCCAGCGCGCATCGTTGAAAACCGCCCATGTCTGCTGAACGCCTGCAAAAGATAATCGCTGCCGCCGGAGTGGCTTCGCGGCGCAAAGCCGAGCAGCTCATTACCGGCGGGCTTGTCTCCGTCAACGGGCTGGTAGTTACCGAGCTCGGCAGCAAGGCTGATGCCGACCGAGATCACATCCGGGTAAACGGCAAGCTGTTGCACGGTGCGCAGAAGAATGTTTACCTGCTCATGAACAAGCCCAAGGGATATATAACCGCGGTGAGCGATCCCGAACGGCGGCCTACAGTGATGGATCTGCTCCGCGGCGTCGGAGTGCGAGTGTATCCGGTTGGGCGACTGGATTATGCCAGCGAGGGATTACTCCTGCTCAGCAACGACGGCGAGCTGGCCGCCGCCCTGATGAAGGCCTCTTCCCACGTTCCCAAAACCTACCTTGTCAAAGTTGCGGGCACCCCTTCGCCGGAAGGTTTGGCGAAACTGCGATCAGGTGTATTCATTCAGTCCAAAGGAGGGCGGAGGTCGAAGACCGCTCCCGCGAAAATTCAGGTGATTCGTGAGGCGGATAATCCCTGGTACGAAGTGACGCTGATCGAAGGCAAGAACCGACAGATCCGGCGGATGTTTGAGGCGGTCGGCCATCATGTGGAAAAAATCAAGCGCGTCCGCTACGGGCCGCTGCAGCTCGATGTGCCTCCAGGGAAATTCCGGCATTTAACACTGAAGGAAGTGACGCGCCTGAAATCCGCGGTAAAGTAGCCGCCTCCCTTGGCACGCACCGGCGGAAACGCCCGCGCCCACACTCGTCATGATCAAACTGGATTCCAACGAGAACCCGTTTGGGCCTTCGCCCCTTGCGGTCAAAGCCATGCAGGATGCTCTCGCCGACTGTAGCCGTTATCCGGATGACGATGCGTCAGTCCTGCGCTGCAAAATCGCCGAACATCACGGGGTGAGTGTCGAGCAAATTCTCGTCACTGGTGGTCTGACGGAGTTTCTGGGAATGCTGGCCCGAACATTCCTCAGGAATGGCCTGAACGCAGTCACCAGCGAGCGGTCCTTCATTGTCTACCGGATGGCGACGAAAGCTGCGGATGCGAAATTGATTGAAGTCCCGATGCGCGGAGACGGCTTCGATCTGGGCGCAATAGCGGTGTCGGTGAACAAGAATACGCGGGTCGTTTTTCTGGCGAATCCTAACAATCCCACCGGGACTCTGGTCACAGCGGACGAGGTCGATCATTTACTCAGCCGGCTTCCACAGCAGGTCGTCCTCGTGCTGGACGAGGCATACCACGAATTTGGTGCCGACTTCGCCACCCGGCGCGGCGTGAACTACTCGCGTTCGTTGGATTACGTGCGTGAAGGACGCGATGTTGTGGTATTGCGCACGTTCTCCAAAGTCCACGGCCTAGCTGGAGTGCGGGTTGGGTATGGGATTGCGCCGCCACATCTGGTCGCCCGCATTTCCGGGCAACGGGCCATGTACAGTGTTTCAAATGTGGCCCAGGCGGCGGCGCTGGCAGCGCTTAAGGATCAAAATCACATCCGCAAAACTGTGGAGAATAATTCCAGCGAATCGGGACGGCTCATGCGCGAAATTTCAGAACTCGGATACGCATTGAGTGAAACATGGGCGAATTTCCTCTATTGCGAGTTGGGGCGGGATGCGGCAGGATTTTCTGAAGAAATGGCAGCCAAAGAAATTATGGTCCGCCCGCTCGGGCAATGGGGCGCTCCGCAAGCTATCCGCGTCACCGTTGGAACTCCCGAGCAGAACGACGCGCTCCTGGGGGCATGGAGGAAGGTGAGAAACTCCTGAAGGCAGTGGCGCAACGCAGGTACTTCCACTCCTCTCGCTTTGCTCCGCGGTCGGGATGACGATATTAACTGGACGCTAGTTGGTCTTTGTCATGGGCAATTCTGCAGCGCCATACAATCCCGCGTCGCTGCCCAGCAACGCCCGCGTAACGATTGTCCGCGTCGGGCCTTCGGAGTCCACTTGTCCGGAAGCGCCCTGCCCATTTGAAGACTGGGAACGGGGAGCGGTGGCCGCGTAGATCAGGGAGCGCTGCCGCAGTTCTTCGAACACGAAAGGTGAAAATGCTTCCCAGGCGCTGGAAACCCCGCCGCCGACAACGTATATGGGAAGGTTGAACGCGTTAACCAGATTTGCGATACAGATTCCCAGGGCGCGGCCAAAGCGGCCGAAGATTTTCCTGGCCTCTTCGTCACCCTGAATCGCCAGGTTATAAACTGCCTTGGCATTAAACTCCGGATCGGAATTTGCAGCGGTGGCCAGCGCCGGCGCACGGCCGGAAGCGATCGCTTCTTTCGCCATGCGGACGACCGCCGTGGCCGAGGCATATTGCTCCACGCAACCCCGGTTGCCGCAACCGCATTGAGGTCCATCCGGTTCTACGGTCATGTGGCCGAATTCGCCGGCCATACCCGTCATGCCATGCCAGATGCGTCCTTCCAAAACGATACCGCCGCCAACGCCGGTTCCCAGCGTCAACATGATCATGTCGTCAAAGTCTCTTGCCGCACCCAGCCATTTCTCGCCCAGCGCGGCGACGTTGGCGTCGTTCTCCAGAATCACCCGCGCTCCCAGGAGTTGCTCGATCTCGGCTTGCACCGGAGACTCAGCCCAGCCCGGCAAATTTGGCGACTCGCGTAGCATGCCGGTTTTCATGTCGATAATGCCCGGCACTCCAATGCCAATCCCCTGCAACGCCCCGGCGCCCCGATATTTGGTGGCCGTGGCGCGAATCGCATCGCACATCTCACGGATCACGTGGTCCTTGCCCAGCGACACTCGCGTGCCCAGAGTAACCTTCTCCATCAGATCGCCCTGCTGACTTACGGCAGCAATGCGAAGGTTGGTGCCCCCGAGATCGACTCCGATCGAGAAGTTGGACATAGGTAAGTAGCGTACCAAATTTCAGAGTATGACCTTTATGTTTGACACTTGGGGCAATAGTGGCTGCTGCGGCCTGCAATGACCACGCGCTTGATGGGAGTCTTGCATACCAGACACGGCTCGCCCTCCCGGCCATAGACGCGGTGCTGCAACTGAAAAAAACCCTCTTCGCCATCGGCATCGACATAGTCGGAAACCGAAGAACCGCCCAGCGAAATAGCCTCCTGCAGTACTTCCTGGAGAGCGAGGTACAGCCGCCGCAAGTCCTCGCGAGTGAGCGACGCAGCGCGGCGCCGGGGGCGAATTCCGGCGCGAAACAGGGATTCATCGGCGTAGATGTTGCCCACTCCGCTCAACAGTTTCTGGTTCAGCAGGGCGCTCTTGATAGGTGTTTTTCGGCCGTGGAAGAGAGTCACGAAGTGATCCAACCGAACTTCCAGGGGCTCCAAGCCCGCAGCCTGGAAACCGTGCGCCACGCTCAGACGCCCGAAGCGCCTGGGATCGACGAAACGCAATTCCCTGCCCGAGGCAAGTTTGGCAATGGCATGGGTGTGCTTGGAAATTTCGGCATCGGGTTGGCAAACCAGCAGGCTCCCGGTCATCCCCAGGTGCACGATCCACTGGGCGGTTTGTTCTGGCGTGAACGCGACCTTGGCAGCCTTGCGGTCGGGACTTCTCGAGCGTTCTCCACTGCGAACTTTAGGCGACCTTCGGCTGCTAAGACCTTTTGATAGCGGCCGCGTCACACCTGCAGATTCAAGGTCAACGACGATGTGCTTGCCCATCCGCCGCACTCCCACAATGCGCCGCGATTCCAGGGTTGCGGTGATCTCAGCCGCGGAAGACTTCAAGGGCTCGGGCTTTGATCCTAGCCAGACTGACTCGATTATGTCGCCGGAGACCCGGCTGGCCAGGCCACGCGCTATAGTTTCAACCTCGGGTAGTTCAGGCATAGGAGCAGTCTACAGTCGTCAGTCTCGCCCGTCAGCCCGCTCTATCTCGATAACTGACGATTAACGACTGGTGACGGACAACTGCCAGTAATAGTTGCTCAGTTTGAACTTCTCCAGGTTCGGGCGTCATGCTGAGCTTGCGAGGCATCCTGCGCGGAGCGGATGTGTACCGAACCCGCTAGTGTGGCGATGCGCGCAGGATCCTTCGGGACTGCGAGCCCCTCAGGATGACCCCGAGTTTGTGCGGTTGCTCAAACTGAGCTCGCCGACCGCCTCCATAATTGCCCATCCGCCGCACGGCAGGTTATCATTGCGGGTACACATCAGCCCTGCCTTTCCCTGCAATTTAATGTGAAGCAGTCCTTCCGGGCGTAGAGTGTGTGCGGCCTTGCAATACGGCCAGGGTGGCCGTCATCCTGTTCCACGGAGCTTGCTTTGAAGAAGGGTAAGACAGCGGTCATCGTAGGTGCGCAGTGGGGCGACGAAGGCAAGGGCAAGATCGTCGACGTTCTCTCGGAGAATTTCTCGGTTGTAGCCCGCTACGCTGGCGGCCACAACGCCGGACACACCGTCATCATCAACGGAAAGAAGTTTATTTTGCAATTGGTGCCCTGCGGAATTTTGCGCAAAGGCTGCCGCAGTGTGATTGGGAATGGCGTAGTGCTCGATCCGGTAGCCCTGCTCAAAGAGGTTGCCGCCTTACGCGAGACCGGCATAAAAGTCGACGGCAGTCTTTTCGTGAGCAATCGCGCGCACGTGATCCTGCCTTACCATCGCATGATCGAGCTGGCGTCGGAAAATGCCCCCGGGAGAGTGAAGATTGGGACCACTTCTCGCGGCATTGGCCCCGCCTACGAGGACAAGATGGGCCGGCGAGGTCTGCGGGTGGCCGATCTGCTCGACCTGAAACTTCTCCGGACGCACATCGACAACGCCTGTCGCGAGAAGAACATGATTGCGCATGCCCTGTTCAACTCCGAGCCGCTCGACCCTGACAAGATGTATCAGGAGTATGCGGAAGCGTCGGCCAAGGTCGCGCCCTTCGTGTGCGATACCGCCGCGCTGCTCAATCAGGCTCTCGCCCAGGGCGAGTCAGTCATGTTCGAGGGGGCGCAAGGCACGATGCTCGACATCGATCATGGCACCTACCCTTTTGTGACCTCGTCTAGCGCCACTTCTGGCGGAGCGGTCATCGGAAGTGGAGTCGCCCCGACCGCGATTGATGCCGTGATCGGCGTTACCAAGGCTTACTGCACGCGGGTTGGCGGAGGGCCCTTTCCCACCGAGGCTCTCGATGCGCGCGGCGACTTGCTGCGGGCCCGCGGCAACGAGTATGGGGCGGTGACGGGGCGTCCGCGCCGCTGCGGATGGCTCGACTTGCCACTATTGCGCTACGCTGGCATGATTAACGGCACCTCGTGGCTGGTCGTAACCAAGCTGGATGTGCTGGATGAGTTAGCCGAGATTCCGGTTTGTGTCGGCTATAAAGTGAATGGCAAAGCAATCGATGAAATTCCGGCGCACGCCAGCGGGTACGACGCTATCGAGTGCGTCTATCACACCGTGCCAGGATGGCGCACTTCCACTCTGGGCATTACCCGGATGGAAGAACTCCCCAAGGCCGCCCGGGAGTATTTGACCTTTCTCGAAAAGGAGAGCGGCGCTCGGGTCGGTATGGTCTCTACCGGACCCGGCCGCGAACAGACCATGCTGGTGGAAGGATTCGCCCAGCAACTGCAGGAATTAACCGGACAGAAAGCCGGAGCAACCGCAAGAATCTAGCGATTTCCAAATTCAGGAAATGGAGCGAGCAATGGTTGTCCTCGCGGTAACGTGGATGGCAAAGGTAGGCCGTGAAGCTGAGATGGCTGGGATTTTTTCCAAGCTGACCGATGAATCACGCAAGGAAGCCGGCTGCGTCATGTATCAGGTCCACCGTCACAAAACGGAAGGACGCCGATTTTTTGTCTATGAGCAGTACAAGGACGATGCTGCGCTCGAAGCCCACCGCGCCACTCCCCACTTCCTTCAATACGCGAAAAAGGAATTACCAAAATTGGGCGATCGCGTCGAAGGCCATTTGTTCGAACCGCTGGGTTGAGGCTTACGGTGACGTTCGAAATGAACGAGGCCGGGATTGCGGATCTCAGATTCTAAAATTTTGAATTGGAATCATGCACGTCGCTGAAGTCCGCGCGCCTGGCCACAGCGGGCAAATAGCAAACCACTACTTCCCTTTATCGGCCATCAGCACTCCGCCGGAAGCGTAGCTCTCTTTCGACACTTCGTGAAAAGCCACTACGATGGCCTCGCGGCGGGCGCCTGCCACTTCGACCATGGCGTCGGTGATCCGCTGTGCCAACTTGCGTTTTTGATCGGCCGTGCGGCCGGTCAGCATTGTCACTTGAACCAAGGGCATGAAGCACCTGTCTTCAGTCGTTAGTCTTCAGTTGTTAGCCAGTGGCTACTGCGCCAGTTCGTAGCCCGCAAAAAAGAAACTTAACTCGTAGCGGGCGGTGTCATCGGCATCGGAGCCGTGAATCGCGTTGTACTCGATGCTGGTAGCCCACTTTTTGCGGATCGTGCCTTCCTCCGCATTGGCCGGATTGGTGGCGCCCATCAGCTTGCGCAGATCGGCGATGGCATTTTCTTTTTCTAGCGCCAAAACCACGATGGGGCCGCTCGACATGAAATCGGTCAACGAATTGAAGAACGGCTTGCTGGCGTGGACAGCGTAGAACTGTTCCGCCTGGTGTTTGGAGATTTCGAGCATCTTCATGCACAGAATGTCGAATCCATTCTTCTCAAATTGCTCGATGATGTCGCCGATGGCATGTTTGCGGACGGCATCAGGTTTGACGATGGTAAGAGTGCGTTGGAGTGTTTTCATTGTTTGGTTTGTTTCTCAGATCTCAGTTGCTGGTCTTCACTTCCCAGAAATTATGCCCTGGCCATCGCGGCGATCGTGGCAGCCACGGTCTCGCCAATGTCAGCGGGGGACTTGGCCACTCGTATGCCTGCCGCTTCCATGGCCTTGATCTTCTCAGCCGCAGTACCTTTGCCGCCGGAGATGATCGCGCCGGCGTGGCCCATGCGGCGCCCCGGAGGCGCGGTCTGGCCGGCGATAAATCCCACCACCGGCTTCTTCATGTGGGTTTTCACATATTCTGCCGCTGTCTCCTCGGCGTTGCCGCCGATTTCGCCAATCATCACGACCGCTTCGGTTTTCGGGTCGCGATTAAACAGTTCGAGCGCGTCGAGAAAATTCGTCCCAATGATGGGGTCGCCGCCAATCCCGATGGCGGTGGATTGCCCGATCCCGCGCGTGGTCAGCTGATATACAGCTTCATAAGTTAGGGTGCCGGAGCGCGAGACGATTCCCACCGGACCTTCCTTGTGAATTCGTGCCGGCATAATGCCAATCTTGCAATGCCCGGGTGAGATGATGCCGGGACAATTAGGCCCGATCAGGCGCGAGCGCCGATCCTGCAAAAACTCCCAGGCACGAACCATATCGAGAGTTGGAATGCCTTCGGTGATGCACACGATCAGCTCCAGTTCAGCGTCGGCTGCTTCCATAATCGCGTCTGCAGCGAACGGCGGCGGCACAAAGATCACCGAAGTATCCGCCGCGGTTTGCTCGACGGCTTGCTGCACCGTATTGAAAATGGGCCAGCCCTCGTGGGTAGTGCCGCCCTTACCCGGCGTAACTCCACCGACGATCTGCGTGCCATACTCCGCACAGGCTTTGGCGTGGAACGTTCCCTCGCGTCCGGTGAGGCCCTGTACGATCACCCGTGTCGACTTATCAACCAGAATGCTCATGAGTTCCTTGGTATTACCGGCGCTATGTGTTTGCCGCCGCCACAACTTTTTCTGCCGCGTCTTTCATGGTTTCGGTCACAATGAAATTCAAGCCCGACTGTTTCAGGATTTCGCGCCCGGCCTCGACATTCGTGCCCTCCAGACGAAGCACGATGGGAAGCTGGATATGGGTCTTCCTGGCCGCCTCGACGACCCCGGTCGCCAATGTATCCACCCGCAGGATGCCCCCGAAAATATTGATCAGCACGGCTTTCACATTCTTGTCGCTCAACAGGATTTCAAACGCGTGAGTCACCTGCTCGGCGTTGGCGCCTCCGCCTACATCGAGAAAGTTCGCCGGCATGCCGCCCGCATACTTGATGATGTCCATAGTCGCCATGGCGAGACCGGCGCCGTTCACCATGCAGCCCACGTTGCCGTCGAGCTTGATGTAGTTCAAGTTATATTTTGAGGCTTCGACTTCCAGCGGATCTTCCTCAGTGACATCGCGCAATTCGCGAAGGTCAGGATGGCGAAACATCGCGTTGTCGTCAAAATTCATTTTGGCATCGAGCGCGAACAAGCGGCCATCGGTGCAGGTGATAAATGGATTGATCTCCATCAGCGATGAATCTGTTTCCGCGAACGCCCGGTACAAACCGGTCATAAATTGGACTGCCTGATTAATCTGCGCGGCCTTGAGCCCGAGCGCGAAAGCCAGCTTGCGTGCCTGAAAGGCCTCCAGCCCCATGCCCGGATCGATATATTCTTTGAGGATCGCGGCCGGATTCTCCGCCGCTACCTGTTCGATCTCCATGCCACCCGCGACCGACGCCATGAACACGGGCCGGGCCTGGGCGCGATCGACTACGATTCCCAGATAAAGTTCCTTTTCAATGGGCAAAGTCTCTTCGATCAGCAAACGCCGCACCACCCGCCCCTCGGGGCCGGTCTGGTGAGTCACCAGGGTCATACCAAGGATCTTGCCCGCCAGCTCAGCCGCTTCCTCCACTGACTTGGCGATTTTTACTCCTCCACCCTTGCCTCTCCCGCCCGCATGAATCTGCGCTTTGACGACTACGCCGGTGGCTCCCGCCTCGAAAAGCTTCCTGGCCGCTGCCTCGGCCGCTGCCTGGCTCTCCGCCATTTCACCGCGAGGCACGGCAACCCCATATTTCTTGAGGATTCCCTTAGCCTGGTACTCATGAATTTTCATAATGATTCCTGACTGAACCTATCGGCAACGCTCGGCTTGCAGCTTAGGGCAGCGGGTAGCAACGTTGATTCTATCGAAGGGTCGAGTACTAGGGCAAACGATATGGAGTACCAGAGCGTAGTCTGCACTCCCTCCACCTCTACGTTTCACGCAGCATTGGCAAAAAATATACACTCGCAGGCGCTTCCTTCGTGTTCCTTCATGCCCTTTGCGGCTACGTTTTCTTCGAGCCGTCCCGCCCGCAACGCCCGGAACATCGTCGTGAACCCTTATAATTCAGGCATGATCAACGAGGCCTTGCAGCGCATTGCCAACGAGCGTGAATCGCTCACGCGTGACGAGGCACGTTCGGTCATGGCGGAGGTTTTTTCGGGCAGCGCGACTGATGCCCAGATCGCCGCCCTGCTGGTTGCCCTGCACATGAAGGGCGAGACGGTCGAGGAGATTGTAGGTTTTGCCGAGGCCATCCGCGCCGCCGCGGACCCTTTGCCCACTCACCAGAATTCCATGGTGGACGTCAGCGGCACCGGTCGCGATGCCCTGGTCGACACCTGCGGCACTGGCGGTGACGCCTGCGGCACCTTCAACATATCCACCGCTACCGCGTTCGTGGTGGCGGGAGCCGGAGTGCGAGTGGCCAAGCACGGCAACCGCAGCCTGAGCTCAAAGTGTGGATCAGCCGACGTGATGGAAGCCTTGGGCGTGAAGATCAGTTTGCCCTCGGCGGCTCTGGCCGCTTGTCTGGATGAAGTGGGTATGACTTTTCTGTTTGCGCCCAGCATGCATTCCGCCATGAAGTATGTTCAACCCGTCCGGCGCGAATTGCGGCTGCGGACGGTGTTCAATCTGCTCGGCCCCCTTACCAACCCCGCCAGCGCTTCGGCGCAGGTAGTCGGCGTGTATTCCCTTGACCTGGTGGAAAAGCTGGCGGAGGCCCTCAGCATGTTGGGCCTTCATCGCGCATTGGTGGTCCATGGACTGGATGGCCTGGACGAAATCACGATTACCGGACCAACCCGCATCGCCGAAGTGCGTGACGGCGCCGTGCGCAGCTATGAGGTCACGCCCGACGAGTTCGGCTTGAAGCCCGCCCGGCTTGAAGATATTTCTGGCGGTGACGCCGCAGCCAATGCGGCCATCGTTACCGAGGTTCTGGCTGGCAAGAAATCGCCTCGCCGCGATGTTGTCTTGCTGAACGCAGCCGCCACCCTAGTCGCGGCCGGAAAGACTGACCATTTAGCGGACGCCTTGCCTCTGGCGGCAAAGTCAATCGACTCCGGCGCGGCGTCCGCAAAGCTGAAAGCTTTGGCAGAATTTACCAGCACATACATGTGAGGGACGGGGCGTTGCCGGGCGTCGGGCCTCGGCCCTCAGACCTGTGATGCCCGGGAGGGCTACAGTTTCCTGAGCCAAGGCGAAATGAGATTTACTGTGCTCAATTCTGGAGCTATACTCCCCGCGTAATCAGGGCTTACGGCTCTCGGGTTTCCACGATTCAACATTTCGCACGGCAGCAGGCATGATCGCGCCGGCGCCAAGCCAAGGAGGATGTTTATGAAACTTTCAACAATTCTGTTGGTGTTGCTATTGGTTGGATTCGCTTTCGCGGGTCAGGCGAAGCCGGCGGGCGAGATGGACAAGAAGGCAGCTCCTGCCGACGCCAAACAGGCACGCTGGCAAGGCCATATTGTTCGCATCAATAAAGACCAGTCCAGCATGAGCATTCGCGGCGGGCAATCGAATATGGAGAGTTTGGAGAAGACGGTCTTCTTTGACGGCGCTACCGAGTGGACCAAACAAGGGAAGCCCGCTAAATTCGAGGAGTTCAAGGAAGGCTCGTTCGTGATCGCGCTGGGTCACAATGACGACAAGGGCGTCCTCCACGCTACCCGGATAGATCTGCGGCTGCCCAGATAGCGGCTCCGGCGAAGGGCCGTCGCTCAGCCGCCTGCGCGACGGCCTCTTCCTTTGTTCTCCCGGTAATATTCTCGCAGCTTGAAGTTCTTCAGGCTTTCTCGATCAACGCTTCCAAACGCAGCTTGGCTGCGCGCGCCGTCTCTCTGAGCAGCGGGTCGGAATCGTTTAGGCAACGATTCAATTCACCTTCCAGGGATTTCAGTCCGAGGGCCCCGACGGCATAGGCGCCGCACGATCTCAGCCAGGGATCGTCGCTGGCCACCAGCGCCGCCACTGCCTGCTCCTGATTTTCGATTTTCGTGTGGACCAGTCTTTGCGCTGCATGCGCCCGCTCCTGCACCGTGATCTTGCCATCGAGCAGAGGCACCAGCATTTCCCGCAGCGGCCCCTTAAGGACGTTATCCAGGAATTCCAGGGCATTGTCATGAACCGATACATTCTTGGATTGCACGCCCAGGAACGCGCTGTGCAAGTCAAGGTGAGGATAGAGCAGGCCAAGCAAGCGAAAGATGCGCTCCAACTCCTGCTTCATGGATTCTGAAAGGGCACGCGCAACCGGATCCTGATCGCCTTCGGGAGTGCCCAATTTGTCGAGAATCTGGTATGACCGGTAATGCCCGAGAATCTCCGCCGCCAGTACCGTCTCCAGTATCTGCGGGTCGGCCTCAATCTCAGGATGCAGTCGCCTGAGCTTGTTTAGGGCGCAGATAGCGCGGAAGCGCAAAGTGGTATCGCTCTCCAGAAGATTCGCCATGAGCACTTCCGCCGCCGTCGGCGTCCCGATTTTTACCAGGATGGCAGGGATCTCGCGGCGCGCCTCCAGCGCAACCGAGGAGTCGCCCAGATGGTCGCGCAGCGCACCTACTATGGTGTCCCCGAACTGCCCCAGGGCCTTGACGGCTTCGCCACGCAGCTCGGGGTGGGCGAGTCGATCCAGCAGCTCCGGGACCAGTCGCCGCTTCTTCAGCTTCCCCACCGACTGGATGGCCTGCTGCACCACCACCAGGTCAGGATCGCAAAGCAGGGTAGAAAGCAACGGGTCAAAGTGGTCCGGCAGCTCGCCAAGCAGCCGGGCGGCCTCTACCCGGTGCCGCTGGCGTCCGTCGCCTGGCTGTCCCACCATGGTGTTTAGAATCTGCTGCGCCGCCTCGAGGATCTGAGTTTCACCGGGTCGCGCCAGATAGGCCACGACCGCCGAGCTGACCGAGAAATCTGAAAAGTCAGTTTCGTCCTGCATGAGCTCCAGCGGGTCCACGTGCGCATGGTGGGCGAGAAACAGCAAAGCTTCGGTGCGAACATTAAGGTCTGGATCTTTGAGCAGTTTTTCGATCTCCGGTCGCACCGTGGTGTCCCCGGATTCCGCGAGAATAGAGATGGCCTTCTGGCGGACTTGCGGCGACGGGTGGCTGAGCAGGCTGCGGATCACCGGATGCACAGCTCTTTGCCGCTCCACCTCAAACAGGCTGAGCGCGTAGAGAATCTCTTTGGGATCGGAGGCTGAAAGCTTGCTGGCCAGCAGTTCAGCGGTGGAACGGTCCAGCACCGAAGTGGAGACCTGCTCAACGTCCACCCGATGCTGGCTGATACTCTCTTTCAGGGTCTCAACATATTCCTTGCGAACGATGGCAACTGCCACCAGCCACACAGCTACCAGCAACAGCGCAATCCAGCTGATCTGGCGGGCGGACCAATGCAGGGTGGTGGCGAAAAGAAGGACTGTCAATCCCGACAGCCCGTCACCCAGGCGCCACACCACAGTGTCGATAAACCATTTCACCTGGATCTTGAGGCGTGCCGGCAATGGCAGATAAAGCAGCTCGGCGGTGGACTTGTCCAGCGAATAGCGCAATACCTGGTCGCAGCTTTTCAACGCCACCACAGAACCCAGGGTGCCGAAAATCAGCAGGCCGGCCGAACCCAGGAAAACGGTGGAAGGCAGCATGAACAGCGCAGTGCCGATGCCAAACCGGCGCAGAAATCTCGATGTCAGCAGTAGCTGGAACAACAGCGAAAGTATGCCGGCATAAAAATTGAAGTTCCCGAGAAAGATTGCCACCGCGTCTTTCCTGACCAGAGTTTGTTGCGCCACAGCCAGAAACTGCCAGCCGGTCAGGGTGGTTACCAGGGAGGACACGCAAATCACGCCGGCGATGGCCCGCAAATAGGGGTTGGAGAACACCAGCCGCATGCTTTGGTTTAAATTCCGCGGGGCGCTTTGGCCGGTTCCCTCCTCGATTTCATGTCCGCCCCCAACCGCGGTTTGTCCCTGGCGCCAGATCAGGACAACCAGTCCGCCACAAATCAGAATGAAAAGCGCCATCCCCAGCAGCAAAGTTTCTGTGCCGAAATGCCGGGTGACGGTTTTGGTGAAGTAGCCGGAAAAGATCCACCCCGCAACCCCTCCGCCGCCCACCATCCCGAACACGCGTTTCGCCTCTCGCGTAGTCAGGACATAATTTGCCAAAGTCCAAACCTGGGTCGGCGCCAGCACTCCGAAAACTTTCACCCACACGTACAGCGCCGGGAAGAGCCACACCAGGCCTGCATAGCGGTGCGCCAGCAGCCAGAACACCGCGCAATTGCCGGCAAAAAACAACATGCTGCCGACCAGCAGATTGCGCAAATGAACCTGCCGGGCGACGACTACGTAGACGGCCACGACCAGCCCTACCAGCACTGAGCTGGATATGTCTGCGTAGGCAAGCTGTTTGGCCTGGAAGCGCGACAGAAACAAGGCAGCGGCAGCCACTCCGCCAATCTTGTAGGCGCTGATGATGAGAAAAAGAGTCGAGCACAGAAGCGTGCCCCGCCCCAGATCGCCGGGATGAACGTTCAACGCACGCTCGATCCACCGTTTCATCCGCAGAACCCTCTCTCGTAATCTCTCTGCTTCCTACCGATAATTGGCCTGCCCATCATTGGCCTACTAGTCATTGGGACGAGGCCGCGGCCGCAGCCGCAGGGGCCGAACAGATAGGGATTGGAGCCATGGCTGCTGTCCCCGCAGCTCCGGTTGCAGGATGTTCCGCCGGCGCCCCGGCCGGAGTCGACGGCGCCGCCGGATCCACCAACAAGACCTCCTGGTCCATGTACTCGGCGGTAAACCTGGTGCCGCCGCAGATTTCCAGGGCCGAGGCCCTGCCTCCCGGGTAATAGCTGCTGAGCATACCGGTATCGATCAGGAAGACTTCGTTATTGAACCGGGGCCGGATCCGACCGCCCCTCTGCACCGTGTGTCCAACTACGATGTGGGTTATTTTGTAGGCGTCCAGAATTTTGCTCACCTGCGGGGCGCCATCCTGGTCGGTCCACTGATCGTAGCCGCGAAACCAGAGAGGCCCATCAGGCTTCACCGCCAGCCACTCGGAATATTTCAGGAACTCAATAATCCTGTTTTGACGTTCGTTGCTCGTAGGCACCCGCGATTTGCGCTCGGCAATGACTTCCGCCTGGGCGGCGAGAGTAATCTCCTGCAGATTGAAAAACGGGAGGATCACGCCCTCATCCTGCAAATATTGCTTGGTGGAATCAAACTGTTTGATTTCATCGCGGACCCGGTTGTTCACCGCATCCACTTTCATCTTGGCCACGTCGGGATGAATGCCTCCGTGCAAGAAGATCATGCCACCCACGTCGGCGACCGCGGCGTGCTCGCGCAACCATTTGCCGTAAGTCCCTTTCGGACCAAAGGCCTCCCGCTGTTCCACGAAGCCCAGCGGATGTCGCGCCATCCATTCCGCTTCGGTCAACTCCATGGGCTGGGTAAGTTCTCCAACCAGTTCCGGGTGTTTATCCCGCCATTTCGCATAGTCGGCATAGGCTGACTTCTGGCGCTTCTCGGAATCGCTCTCGGCGTAACTAGCATAGTTGACGGGGGTGACGTAGCGGAGGTCCCCCATGATGTTCATCATTTCGTGATTGCCTAGCAGGCTGATTGCTCGTCCGCCGGCCTGCTCAGCTTCCTTCTCCAAAGCCATCATCAGGTCCATGACCTCGCGCGGCTTGGGGCCACGATCAAGTTGGTCACCGACCTGAACGAACGTGGTTTTACCGCCCGACCAGTGGTTCTGTTTGTCAACGAGTCCAATGTGCTGGAGAAGGGCGACGAAATCGTCGAAGTCGCCGTGGACGTCCCCGATGGCGATTAGTGCGTCCGGCGACGGTGCCGGAGCTTTGGCGGGAGCTGACCAGCCCGTCTCCAAGCAAACCAAGCCCAGGAGCAAGAGCAGACACACACGGCGGACAAACGCCGGGACCGCAGGGCTGACCATTATCTTGCCTCCTACAGCCAAGCCCTGCCGGGTCTGAACCAATGGCACAAGTCCCGCAGGACGTCCTCTATCGCGCTGCATCTTAGGCTGTTACGGTTCAACAAGTCAATAAACTGGCCCACAGGCGGGGGGAACGCCAGAAAGTGCGAAAGGCCGCCACAGGACGGCCTTTACACCGGGATCTTCGGGGGAAGCCGGTAAAATAACCGGCGAACATGCTGTTATGTAGTTTGGCTTACCCGGATTCAAATATAAACTTAATAGAATCAATGGTTTAGCACAACCTACAACCCTGCCACTACATACCGGTCAGACGCTTCGAGATAAGTGTAGCGTGGAGCACGCCGTCTTTATCCCAAGTGCCTTTGCAGATCACCCGATCGCCATCCTTTACCTGGGTGGCGTCGATGTCGTTAACCTTTTTGCTGCCGTGTTCCTGGCTGACCCATCGCGTTGAGCTGTCGTACGCAACGGTCTTCTCATCCTGGGTGCCCACCTTGCGAACGGTCAGGGTCGATTGATCTTTGCTGCTCCTTATGACGTGCCCCTCCCAGCGCCCTTCTTTCCCTGCGGCCGGAGTGCCTTGTGCAAAGGCCATCGCCAGAGGGAATGCAAGCACCGAGGCAAGCATTAAAGCCATTACCTTCTTCACCATGTTCTCCTTCTCCTTGTCAACCGGTCTCCCGGGAAAATGTAACTTGTGGCAACAAACAATAGCCCCAGACACCTAAAAGAGCAAGCGCCTTTCCGGCTGCTTAGCGGCTCAATTTGATACAAGCGCGGTTCAGTACAGGACTTCGCTCTCGCCTTTTTCCGCGATCAACTTTTGAAATTGGTCCACGATCTTATCCCGCCGCGCCATCACCGCTTTGACTTCACTCTTGGTGAGATAGCCCTTGGTTTTTGCCTGGAATTCGTCTCCATTGAGGGCTTTGAGTTTCTCCAGCAAGTGCCGGTCGCAGCGCACCAGGTCGCCAGGATTTCTCAAGTTCTGCTGAAGCCGGAAAGCGCGGGTGAAATCAACTCGCCAGATCTTCCAATCCGGACCGATGAGTACGTTGGTCAGGTTGGGATCATTGTCGTAGACCAGTTGATCGAAGACCCGGATCTTGTACATCTGAGCATTCCAGGCGTCCGGGTCGGGTGCGGTGAGACCCTGTTTGTGGCGCTCCACCTCATCCATTTTCACCGGCAGCCACCAACTGAGCGAGCCCGAGTTGCCTTTCCACTTGCGTTCGACATAAACCGGCAGCATGTCGTCCATGCCAATCATCTCTGCCAGCATGTAAGCGGCAATGTTGTACTTGTAGGAATCGACGAAATTCAGCTCGGGACCGCTAGCAAGCTCCATGGTGGCTTTGTGCACATCCACCGCCTGGAACGATGCGTCATGAGTGATGGTGCCGTCCGAGAGCGTTAGCCGCCAAGGGTTTGTGATGCCCTTCTTCGACTGCTCGCTTTTGATCACTTTGGCGGTTAGAAGGAATTGCTTAATCTGGTCCTTGGTCAGGTTTGAATCATCCGAAGCGACCAGAAACGACTGGCAGGTCAGGCAAACCAGCGCAATAAGAATCAAGCTGCGCCCGGATCGACGAAGAGCGTTCATCCTAATACCCCCGCGGAACGGCAGGAAGTCTACTACTCCTCGCCAAATAGGACAACTTATTAAATATTGCTTCCTGTTGTTGCGCTCTTAACGCGGTCGTTATTGTGATCTCGACCGAAATCAGAGGGCACCGCGATAGCCCCGACCATGGCAGGGGATTGTCCTTTTTCGTCCCTGGGTATATTGTTCCCCACACACCAGAGTCCTTACGGTGAAGAAGTTAAGGAGGAAGTCACATGGGCAAGAAAGCACTTAGGGTGTTCGTTGCATCGGTACTTGCCTTCCCGCTTTTGGTTGGGGTATCGGCGCGGAGGGCTCAGGCCGACGACATGGGTAAGGCCGCCAAGGAGACGCGTTGGGAGGGAAATGTCGTTCGCAGCAACAAGGATGAATCCACCCTGACAGTACGTAAAGTGGGTTCGTCCAACGACGAACGGACTGTCAAGTACGACAGCTCGACGCGATGGGTAAGTCAGGAGCATGGCAGTAAGAAAGTCAACGACATCGACGTTACCCAGGTGAAGGACGGTGATCGAGTGATCTGCAAAGGTACTTGGGACAAAGGTGGCGCATTCCATGCCACTCTAATCTCCAAGCGGCTGTCCCACTAAGCCAGCACGATTCTGTGGAACTAGTTGAGCGTCCTCACCATCTGTAAGTATTGAAGTCGAGGGTAAGGCGGAAGCGCGGAGCCGCGCCTGTGGCTCCGCGACCGTTTTTCAATCGCACTCCGCCGGATCTTAGTGAACTCGGGAAAGCTCTTTCCGATTGTCATCCGCAGTGGTGCGGTAGCAGGGCAACATATCGTTCCGATCCTTGCGACTCAGGGCGGGGGAATCGGCGGCATGCTGCGAGTCCGGACGTGGATCAGTTTCGGGCCAAGTCATTTCCATCAGCGATTCATCGCAGGTCGAATCCCTTTTGACGCGCAGCTTGAAAACTTTTGCAGGCCCCAGACCATACTCAG
Source organism: Terriglobales bacterium (assembly GCA_036265205.1). Classification (GTDB taxonomy): domain Bacteria; phylum Acidobacteriota; class Terriglobia; order Terriglobales; family Acidobacteriaceae; genus JAIQFF01. Next base: position 170,373 of record DATAPL010000032.1, on the reverse strand, counting down.
ACAGGCGACGCTGATACGGAAGAGAAACGTAAACCAGTTTTATAAGCTGTGACCCCACCTTGCTGATGGCTTTTTCCGCAATGAAGACTTCATAGTTAGAGAAATAAGAGGAATTCGGCAGAGCCAGGGCCAATCCAATCAAACGCAGGGGCAATTCCTCAGATGCGGGTTCGTTGCCGTTATCGCTTTCGGATGATGCCGCGGCCGCATCCGGGTGACGGCTGTCGGCCGTAACCATGGCTTCACCGCCCGCAGAACTTCCCCCGCCCTGTCCCAGCGAGGCTGGCGGAGCGCCTTGCAAACCGCCAGCCGATAGCGAACTTCCGCGACCGCTGCCGCCAGAACCGCCGGCGCCTTCCAGAGAGGGCGGTGGCGGCACCGCTTGCAGGTTCGCGCCGGATAGCGTATTTCCACGGCCCACACCCACGGCATCACCCGCGCCTGCGGCGGACGGGGCAGGCGGTACAACCTGCATACCCGCAGCCGCCGACAGTGAACTTCCGCGCCCTCTGCCAGCCGAATTGCCTGCACCTGTCACAGAAGGAGCCGGCGGCACAGCCTGGATACCGGTGCCAGACATCCCGCTTCCGCGCCCTCCTGCAATCATTTCAGAGCGTTGTACCGATGGCGGAGGAGGCACGATCGACGTGCCTTGTCCTCCGAAAATACTCCGGGCCATGCCCGAGCCTGCGCGTTGCTCCTCCACCGGCAGACGTGGCGCCGGACCAACCACATCGGCGTGACCAATATTGATGTCCCCAATCCTGGAAATCGAGCCCTGGCTCGATATCGAGCCTTGGATGTCAGGCAGCGGCGCAACTGCGGCAGCCCTGAGCGCAGCCATTGCGGGTCTCGACGACATACTTCCGATTTCTGAGGGCGGGGCGACGATGGAAGCTTGCGGAAGACCGAGCTGACGAGCCGCAGCCTGGTTGACCTTGACTCCGTTCACATCGGGCGGCGGGGCAACCACTGAAGTTGATTCGCCGGGAGCAATGAGCCGGGAGCGTCCGGTAGCCGCAAGCGGCACCGCAGGAAGCGCCGGATTCGACGCGACAAAGTCGGGCCGGGCAGGCGCGCCCAGCTTGATACTGGGAAGCTTGGCATTTCCCTCAGCATGCGCGGCCGGTACCCGGATGGTTTGGCGCGCGGCTTCCTGCTGCGCAGAACCCTGATGCGCAGAATCTCGGTGCGCAGAATCCTGATGGGCTAAACCTTGATGATGTGCAGACCCCGCAGTTTTCCGCGACGCGGGGCGAGGCCTCGGCCGCCCGCTTCGCAGCGCCGGAAAAGTCTCGGAAGGCCGGTAGTAGCTGATGTAAGACTGGTCGAATATTTTGCGCTGCAGAGACGGCTCAGGCAGCGGCCACAGCTGGCACACAATCACCACCAGGGCAATTGTGATGACATGGCACAACATCGATTCCACAAACCATCGCCACTCCATCCGGGACTCGATAAAGACATCCCGCCAGAAAGGCGTGGGCTGGGACGAGCCAGCCGTTGGAACCGGCGCGTCGTGAAGCAGGTCGACCAGGTTCCGGAAGAAGACCCTGTAGGCTGGTTCCGTTTCGAGCAGCAGCTTAAGGCGAGGGTTGCTTTGCGGGCGAACGCTGGCACTCGGAGCCTGCAGCACTCCTCGAGGCACCTTCTCTGACTCATCCCTCTTCTCCAGGCGCCGCATGGTGTTCCAGTCGTACTGGTACTCCGCACCGCACAAACGGCAAGTCTGGCTGTACCCGCCGTCGGCGGATCGCTGGGGCCATAAGAACTCATGGGAGCAGAAGCTAGGCATTGAGGGTTGTCTTCCGTGCCGCGGTCTTTTGTCTCCGGGCAGACCACCTGACCTATCATCTAACGGGGTTCCGGGCTTGGGTAGCTTACTTTCGTGCAGGAGGCTTCTAGTGCTCGGCGCCAAGTTCCTGCATTACCGGAAACCAGCCATTCCCGAATGAACACATCTCGCTAAATCCAGGAGTGCGATCTAGGGCGCTACTCGAAGAACCGCGAAAAGAGCCAGAGGAGTCGACAGTGACGTGGAAGAGCGGCGTTCAAGGCCGCGTCAGCGGAGCGGACTAACTTTTCTTCCTGAAGGGTATTTTACCGCGCAGGGCCGGAGCTGCGCACTCACAAGTACACGCCAGGGGGATATTTCTGCCGCTGCGGCGTCAGCTCCAGACCGGAACACCTTTTCCATCCCGCAGGACAAAGGTATTGTTTCCTTTTACTACTTCCCGAGCCAGGACCAGTTCTGCATCGCCTTGCTTGACTTTCGAGCCGGTGATTGAGATTTCGTCTCCCTTGGTGAATTCCATTCCCATATCGTCGAGGAAAGGCTTCGGACAAAGATAAACGTCGAGGGTGTCGGCCCCGCTCTTCACCACCAGGTGAACTGCCTCTTTCTTGCTGCCGGCGGGAGGCATTTTCACCTCCTCCACCGTGCCTTTGATTTTGGTTTCAGTTTGGAGATCGTACTTGGGCAGGCTGGCTGGAGCGGTCGTACTCTTTTGGGCAGCTACAAATGCAGCCAGCAGAAGAATCTCAAGAAAAACAAGCCGGCAAAAACTCTTGCGGCTACAGCTATGTGACGCAGATTCGCGCGAGGCACGCATGGCTCCTCCCTTTCAACTGAGACACGGACACTACCGGACACCACCACAGTCTGGTTTGCCTTGCCTGCTTAGGATGAAGCCAATAAAGACGGGCTTATATTACACCCGGTTGCATAAAGGCAGAATGTCACCTTTGGTCCAGGTTCTAGTTTGGTCCAGGTTCTAGGTGCGGCGCTGACGGCAGGCAACTCCGGCCCCATGACCGGTTCGGCTGGAGTTTCGCCAGTTTCATAAGCGGATGCGAGGAGAGGCTACGGCCTTCAACCTCCGCTTGTTTATCTGGAGGAACCAGCGCGCCGGCTGGCCAATTCCGCCTCACTGGGGGAGTCGAGACGAACGTCGCAAAGCTCGGCAATCAGGTTGGCGGCCCAGCGATAGATATTCTGTTCCTTCACGACTTTGCGCAGACGCTGCATGCGAGCAGTCCGTTCTTCAGGATCCATCTCCAGGGCATAACGGATAGCCTCGGCTGTGCGCTCAATATCGTAAGGATTTACCAGGACCGCATCTCGCAGCTCACGCGAAGCGCCGGTAAAGCGGCTGAGAACCAGCACGCCCTGATCGTCGTCGCGGGCGGCCACGAACTCCTTGGCCACCAGATTCATTCCGTCATGCAGAGAAGTGACCAGGCAAACGTCCGCACTACGGTAATAACGCTCGATCTCGGCGTGGCTATGTTGTCGGTTGAGGAAGACGATCGGTTTCCACTTGCCCGTCTGGAAGCGCCAGTTGATGCGTTCGGATTCGGCTTCCACGTCGGCCAGAAAATCGTGATAGCGCTTGATGTGGGTGCGGCTGGGGGCGCCAATCTGAACAAAGGTAAACTTTTCCCGGTAGACGGGGTATTTTTCCAGCATTCGCTCGATCGCCAGAAAGCGCTCCAGAATACCTTTCGTGTAGTCGACGCGATCCACTCCCACTCCCAGGAACAGCGCTTCTACGCCAGATTCCTGCAACAGGGCTACCCGTTCCATATAGGCATTCTGTTCCGGCTGGACCCGGCCGCCCGGAACATCGACGCTGATCGGAAACGGCTTGACTACGGTGTGATGCTCCTCGCGGTCCACCGCGAAATGTTCCCAGTCAATGCGTGATTCGAGAGTGCGATCGACAGTTTGCAGGAAGTTGGTGCAATGCGACTGAATATGGAAGCCGATCAGATCCGCTCCCAGTAGCCCTTCCAACAGTTCACGCTGCCAGGGGCAGATCCCGAAGGTCTCGGGATTGGGCCAGGGAATGTGCCAAAAGATCGCCACCCGGGCATCCGGCCGCGCTTTTTTCACCAGCCGTGGCAACAGTCCAAAGTGATAGTCCTGCACCAGGAGCACCGGCGCTTCCGTGCCGGACATTTCATCCAAAACGGCTTTGGCAAACTTCTGGTTCGCCTTGGCATAGTGCTCCCAATCGGAGACGCGGAACATCGGCCGGGTATGAGCAATGTGGCAAAGCGGCCAGAGACCTTCATTGGCGAAGCCGTAGTAATAGCCTTCCTCTTCTTCCTTGGTCAGCCAGACTCTGCGCAGCGTGTACTTGGGATCCTGAGGCGGCACCCGCAGCCGGTCACGCGAGTCGACGGTCTCAAGGTCGGCGTCGCCATTGCCGTGCGCCACCCAGGTGCCGTCACAGGCGGAAAGTACGGGTTGTAACGCGGTCACCAGGCCGCTGGCTGGAACAATAGCCTGCACCGAGTTGCCCTTGCGGACATGGCTGAAAGGCTCGCGGTTGGAGACTACAAATAACCGGCTGTTCGCCAGTTTGCCGCGCACGTGCACGGAGAGGCGCTCCGCGGTCCAGAGCGATTCTCCCGCTTCGCGCAGTTGCGCCTCTTTTTCCGCGGCGGAGCGGGCCGCAGTCAGGCTCTCCGCCAAGGTTTCCATCTCTCTGGCCAGTGGCCGCAGCAAGTCGAGGTCGGGCATCCCGGCACGAGTGCCGGCAGCTCTGCCGACGCGCAGTGCCTTCATCCATTGCGCCGCCCGCGCGATCGGGCCGGTAATACTCCAGCGCACAATCAGCAGCGTAGTCAGTGCAATCAGAACCACCTGCACCAGAGAGCGCAGAAACGTCTCGCGCCAGACCATGATGCTTTGTGCGTTGATGTAGCTGGCGTCGTGCACGATAACCAGCTCGCCCACCACCTGGTCCTGCTGGTGGAGAGGCAACGCGTGGATATATAGCGAGCCGTTTTGGCGGCGGACAAACTGGCTCTGTTTTGCGTTCTGTGTAATCGCCTGCGGGACCACGATGGACTCAGGCGCCAGGTCCTTGGTCAGACGCGAGGAGGCCGCTATCGGTTCCAGCTTCGCATTAAAAACGGCCAGCCCGGCCAGATGTTCGCGGTTGCTGAAGCGCTCTACCATGCGCTTGATTTCTTTGATGGAACCTTTTTCGAGGCGAGGCTCGATGTTCCCGACCAGGCTTTCGCCGAGCAGCTCGGCCCTGCGCTCCAGTTCGTTGCGTAGCCCCTGCCGCTCTTGCCGCACCTCGTAATACGCGGAAAAAAGCGATACCAGGGTGACGCCAACGATGAGCGAAACAATCAGGCGAACGCTGAGTAGACGCACGAAAACTCCCGCCTTCTTCGGGTTCTATCGACGCCCCATTGTAAGCCAGTTACAGAGAGGGCGGCGGGTTGTCTTGGGACCACCGCCGCCTCAGGAACGAATGAGATGAAGTTTCGTAGGCAGCAGTTGCCACCGATGAGATCTCGAGAATCTAGAATGACACTCGGGTGAAAAACCCCAGGCTCCTCACCCCCTGAGAGGTTGGTCTCGTGCCAGACCGCAGGCCGCGGTTCAGTCGGCGGCCGATTCTTGTTTGTCCCGGTTACCAGGCAGAGTTTCCAACTGGAACTGCTGGCCCAGAGTCTTTGCCACCGCAGTCAGATCGTGAGCCAGGGCGCCGCGCCATCGTCCTACGGAATCCTGCGCCAGCACTTCCATGGTTTGTCCAAACGATAAGAGAGCAGCTGCGACTTCGGTCTTTACCAGCTCAGAAACCGAAGCTTCGATTCCCTTCTGGACGACCTTCAGTTTTCCGCAAGCTTCATCAAGCTGGTGACCAAGTTCCTTGGCATTGCGCGATCCCAATTCTTTGAGAACCACATCAACCGCATGCTCGAGTTGAACCCGCGCGCCGGAGATTTGATCATTCGCCATCTGCGTAAGGCGGGTTTCCATATCGGACTCCAGCCGGATGGCTATCTCGTCCAGTTGTCCTATGCGGCCACCCAGGCTTGAGATTTGCCCCTGCAAGCGTGACGATTCGGATGCCACTGCCGCCTGGACCTTCTGCACCTCGCGCCGGTAGGCATCATGATCATCCCCCAGACGCTCGCGCAGAGCCTGCAAGCTCTCATGGCCCTGCCGTTCCAGGCGGGTTCCAGCTTCCGCGGCCTGCGCCTGGAAGCGCTCGGCTCCCGTTTGCAGATGCTGGGCGACAGTTTCTGCGATCTCCTCGGAGATGCCGTGAGCCCTTTGCTCAACTGTTTGCAGTTGCTCGCCAACCTGGGAACGAAACCCCTTCATAGCTTCCGCTATCTTCTGTTCGATTGCCGTGCGGGCTTCGCCAAAAACCTGCTTCGATTGTTCCTGGGTTTGTTGCAACACTCGCGTGCCCAGATCCTCGTGCAAACGTACCCACAACTTCTCTTCAACCTCTGGCGGAATATGTGACAGCGATATCTCAAACTGGCTGCGCTTGGGCGATGTCTTGGCCAACTTATCTTTGAGTTCGGCAATCTCAGCCTGCAATGGCTGCATAGCTTCTTCGAGCAGCGCGCGCAAATCGTGATCTGCTTTGTCAGGCACGAGCTTCAGCGAAGTACCGGCTTGATTCGACCCCTGGCCTCTATCGTCCCGGTTTCTGGGCGGCACCATGCGTGCGATCTGCTGCTCGGTGGCGGGCATGTCCAGCAGTCGCGCCCAGTCTTCCGGGCAAGACTTTAATCCCCAGAAGTTTTCTGGCCGGTCCAGCCTCGCGCCCAGTTGCCAGCCCTGACGGCCGGGCATCGGCTGGCAGTCGACCACATGAGCCATGGTGGCGCGGCCGCCTTTGCGCTGAAACTGCACCGGAACTCCGGCGTCCAGCTTGCTGGGCGACGACAGAACACAACCGTGAGCGCTGACCACCAGAGTCTCACATAGTTCGGAGAAAGGAGCTGCCGGCTCCAGGCTGGTGACGACGATTGGAAGGGTGACCGGTACTCTCGAACTACGCCGTACCGAATTCGCTGCATTCGCACTCTGCATAGTTATCCCTCTTTCAAAGAGCCGCCGCGGGCACTTACAAGCTTGAACTCCGCTCCAATAAGGTAACCCAAGCTTCGCCGGCAAAGGGATTCCAGTAGTTCCTCCCAAAAGCTTCCATTAGGCAGTTACATTACGCCTCCCTCGGTAACCAAGTAATGAGACCAGCCACTGGCCATAATCCCGCCGCAGATGAACTAGAAACAGGCGCTGATGGAGAAGCTCATAGGTTAGGTTGAGAACTACCATGGCGACGTCAGACACCCCTAAAGCGGAAGTAAGCGGAACGTTCCTCCAGCGGCTTTTCGAGCGGTGCTGCCGGCACCGGTTTTCGTGGCCGCACAACGGCATTCACGGACAGGCTTACCAGGTATGCCTTCTCTGTGGCGCGGTTTATGCCTATGACTGCGCATCGATGCGCCGGACGGGGAGGCTGCCTCCTCTGGCGACTGGGCTTCAGGAAAAGAGCGCGGGCTAGGTCAGGCGGATGGGACGCGAAGCAATGTCCCTGCTCCCACTTTATTGCTCCTCGGGGACAGTTACCGCATTCATTTTGAGAGATCGAACGCTGCGGGGTGACGGGTCCCGCCGGCGATCAGTCTCTCGATGTTCTCAACCGGCTGAATTCCGCCGCGAGCGCCCGCAGCCGTGCAGTTCAGAGCCGCGGCAGCGCAGGCAAACTCAAGCTGGCGCGGCAAATCCCACCCCTGCAGAAGGCCATAGATAAATCCGGCGTGAAAGATGTCTCCCGCGCCCGTAGTGTCTAGGGGTTGAATCTGAAACGCCGGAGAATAGTGGAACCGGCTGCCATCCCAGGCCAGCACGCCTTCCTGTCCCAAGGTTGCGGCGGTCAAACGACAGCCATACCGATCCCGGACTAAAGGCAACGATTTACGCAAATCCGAATCGCCCACCAGGCGGCCGGGAATGTCGCGGCTGGTAATAAGAAAATCGATCTTCCCCAGTAGCTCTTCCACGCCCGCGTACAGTTCGTCCAAATCAGCGATGACTGGGATGCCGGCAGCCCGAGCCCAGCCTGCGGCCTCGACCGCAGCGGCAGTGTCATGACCGTCGACATGAAGAATGCGGGCATCTGTGATCCATTCACGCCGCAGTTCTTCCGGCAGAAGAGTCAAATCATTGTCGCGCTTCCACAGCACGGTGCGCTCACCGGCATCGTCGATGAGAATGATCGCCTGCTGGCTGGCACATCCCCGAGCCGTGAGCAAGTGGGCTTCGACGCCGAGTCTTTCGAACTCGGCGCGGTGAATTGCGGCAGCATGATCGTCACCGACCTTGCCAACATACCGAGTGCGCAAACCCCACTGCTGGCACGCGGCCACTGCGGTCGCAACCTGGCCTCCGGGGAGGATGTCGGCGGAGCGAAATTCGACTTTCGACCCCAGCGCGGGGTAGCGCCGCAGATGAATCAAGGTGTCGGTGGCGTTGAGCCCGACACCCACCAGGTCGACCTTGGATGATTGATTGACCATCGATTCTCAGTTGAAGCGTGTGGTCCGCCATAGCGCGAAGCCACAGAAAAGGAAAAGAGCGAATGTTGCCAGGACCAAAAGCAGGGCTGGCACCCAGTGGAAGGAGAGGATAGGAGCCCGCGCCATGGCGGCAAACGCCACGAAAACAGCGGTAGAGCCAGCGACCAGTGTCCAGTCGAGCCAAGTGCGCGGCGGCCGGACTTCCCCTTCCACCTGCTTGCCTTGCATGCGGGCATCGACATAATCTTCCGCGATCCGGTAGCGCCGGGACTCGCGCCGCGCCGCTGCCTTCCATTGCCCCTGCTCGGTTCCTCCGGCGGAAGAAAAAGCAATCGCCCCGACTCCCGTAATCATGAGCAGAGAGCCCCCGATAACCTGCGCATAGGTTGAGCTGCCGCTACCGCGCAGTTCTCCAAAGACAAAAATGCCCCATAACATTCCCCAGAACTGGTTGGTATTCGACAGTGGAATGCCGCGGCTAATGCCAACGTATTTTGCCGCGTATTGCTGGAAGACGTCGCCTATGACCCAAACAAAGCCGCCCAGCATCAGCCAGAAAAGTACGTCCCTGGCTCGGGTTAGTTCCTGCCAGAGAGGGGCCAGCCCCAGATAACTGATGGCGAGCGCCGCCATCATGCCGAGCTCACCGAAAGTGAAAAAGGTGACGAAGGACAGCGGATTCATTCCCGACAAGTATGCTTTGCGATAGGGAATGTACATGGTTCCCCAAAGAATGCCGGCGCCAAGGGCGGCCCATACACCTCGCATGGAGTGCGCGGCCGGTGCTTGAGTGGAGGATGCGATCGCCAGCAAAGCCGCGCCGGCGCACATGACCAATGCGCCGCCCAGCACTCCTGCCCAGCGCCGCCAGCCCGCGGAGCGCAACTCGTTAAAGAAAATAAATCCCCACAAGATGCCCAGCAGACTATTTGAATTCCACAAAGGAAAGGCGATACTCAGGCCGATATCGCGAATGGCGAAAATAGTCATGGTGTTCGCGACCGCCCAGATGCATCCCGCAAGAAGCGCCCAGATAATGAGATGGGGCGTGCGGCGCAGGTCGGCGCGGATGGACGACGTCCCCAGGATCAATGCGGGCAAGCTCCAGCGGGCCAGAAAAACCCCGATTACCATGATGAGCGAAATAACGATTGGCGAGACTCCAGCGGAGACCAGCTTTGTCGGAGCTTCGGCGGCGCCCAGCCATGCCCCGGCGGTGAAGCCGGAAAGGATGCCCAGCGCCTGAAGCTTGCGCAGGCGCGAATTTTTTTCGTGAACCGCAGATTCAGACCCTGCCGCGACAGATTGCATCTTTTCCGCCCCGTCCTCAGTGAATGGATTTCAGAAGAATCAACCCGCCGATCAAGACAGCGAAAGGAACCCAGAAATGCACATCGGTAAGCACGCTCGTCCAGCGGCCGCGGGGTAGTTCATTATTTTCCGTCGAGGGCATGCCCTATTCCTGCAGAACTAAAATTGAATTCCATCACTTCCGCTAACGCGTCAGCGGGCCTGTGGCATCTAGCGCCTGAGTCCCCCACCAAGGACACGAGGGTACACGAAGAAAACACTTAATATCCAAATGTTCGTGTAATTTCGTGTCCTGGTTGGTTTGAGAAATCAGGACGCTACCTGCGGCGGTACACGATCGCCTGCGAATCGCAGCTGGTAAAGCAGCCAGCACGCAAGCATCAACAGCAGCCAGATCTCATGAGGCATGGCAACGGCGTTCCACCACCACGACTCCACCCAAGTTGCGGGAACATAATTCCGCTGGGCTAGTCCCTGCAAGAAAGCGCCCCCCGGCAAGGCAAATGGCAGCATCAGGAATAGCGCGACCGCCGCGGCTCGTTCCATCCGTCCGGCCCGCTGCATCAGGCCAAGGCCCCAGCAAATGGGGAAGATCAAAACCGCTGCGTCGTAGGAGCGGTGATAGACCGGCAGCAGGCTAATCACGCAAATGGCGCTCAGCTCGAGCAGGGTCGAATGAGAAGAATTTCGCCAGATGAACCAGGCCCAGACTCCCACCATGATTACCCCAAGCGCGAGAGCAATCCCGTTGGCAAAAGCGGCATTTTTTACGATCGCGTAAAAGAGAACCTGGAAATTGATCAGGGTAAATCGCATGGGCTGATCGTAAGTAAAGTCGTTCACCTTGTTATCCGCGACAAAGCCCTGGGCATTTTGCAGGAAATAGTGAAACCAGGTCGCGCCAAAATCGTAGCTTAGCCAGGCGGCGCCGGCGACGGCGATACCCGCAGCCATGCCGGCTCCGCTCAGGGCGACCCGCCAAGCTCGCCGAAGTGCATAGTAAACGAGGAAACAAATACCGATCTGTGGCTTAAGGCACATTGCGATCCCGATCAACGCACCGGCACAGTAATCGTGTTTTGAGACCGCCAGCCAAACCGCAATCGCACACAGCGCGATCGCGGCCACGCTCACGTTCCCGGACGCGAGTCCGGTGTGCAATGGCGCCAGGGCCAGAGCGAACACGACAAAAGCGCCAGCCCATATCCCAGCGAGGTTTCCCACCGAGAGCAATGCCCAGATCATAAGCAGCACCAGAAGGACCTGTATTCCGGTCCACACATATAACGCCGCAGTCCACGGAAGCACCGCTAATGGCGCCATGACAACGAAGGTCGTCCAGGGATACATCGAATGCGTCCGCACACCCTGGGCAAAGTCGCCACACTGGCAGACGCTGGCGAACGTCGCCGGATCATAAGGATCGATTGCCTGGGTTAACGCCCGCGCCGGGACGTATATATAGGTAAGGTCATTCCATCTCGACTGGGGCGCGAGGAAGCGATACGGGCCGCGAATGACGAATTCAACGGAGACGCCCAGCAGCAAAATCAGAAGCAGTATCTTCAGTTTCGACATTCTCTTCCTTGGAATATCTTCCCTGTAAGATCCTAAACAATCATCAACCACCAGGGACACGAAGTTACACGAGGATCTATCATCCCCGCCTGCCGCTAGATTTTTCTTGCCACCGCCAGCCAGCTGGCTCCAAACCTGCTTTCGCGGCGGGATCGAATGCGAGCGGTCTCGTGGCGTTGCATCCAATGTATGGAACGGCGAACCAGCGCGTTTTTGATTTCGTGCTGCCGTCTCATCTCACCTGCGACGTCTTGCGATCCCGCGGATACCGCCAATCCCAGGCGATAAGGCACTGAACGCACAACAAAAATGATCGGAGGGAGAAAGCGGAAAATGCCGGTCAGCAACTCGACCGCAAAACCCGCTCCCCCCAGCAGCTCGCGGAGACTATTTCGGCCATAGCGGCGGTGGTGGCCGGCCTCCTCGTCCTGGCCTGACCAAAGCGCCCGGTACGCCGGAACTGTCAGATAGACTCGCCCTCCGGCGGACAAATCGGTTCGAACTAATTGCAGAAACTCGCGATCATTTTCCATGTGTTCCACCACATCAAAGAGACCGATGGCAGGTAGAGAGGCAGGAAGGAATCCAGCGTCCTGCAATGTGGCGGATATCACGCATCGGACTCCGCGCCGGCAGGCATTCAGCGCTCCGGTCGCACCCGGCTCCACAAGCACCACCTCCAACCCCGCGTCCTGCAGGGCTTTCGCGACAAAACCGTTGCCGCCGCCGATATCGAACAGCGGGCCAGGCGGCGGATACTGCTTCACCGCTTCCAGAATGCAGGCGTTCCGGTGCTGAAACCAGAAAGACGAATCCTCGATTTGGAAACACGCTTGGTTTCCCCAATCGGGGTAAGAAACAGGGGACGATGACTTGCAGCGCCAGTAGCCTTCCGCAGTCGGCTCGAGATCGCGGCTGATTGTGCTCAGATCAATCATTTGCTGCGGGGACGATGGTACGGAGCTGCATTCGTTACCAGCCGCATCATTGCAAGGTGAACCAGCGGTGGTACCACAGTTTCACTGATTCGGTTACAAATCCGCTCCTCTCATAAAGGCGTTGTGCGCGGACGTTGCGGCCTTGAGTTACAACCGTCGCCCGGCAAGCCAACTGCTGGACCGACCAAGTCAAAAAACTTTCTGTCAACTTTTTTCCCAGCCCCATCTTCTGACAATCGTTTGAAACTCCAGCCAGGCCGATTTGAGCGTCTCCATCGCGCAGGTGGCAGGTGATGTAGCCAACCGCTTCTGAATTAACCTCGGCTACCAGAACCGCCTGGGCAAATCCCTCGAGGCTGCGCTCGATCCAGGTCTGGTAGAAGAGGTCGCACTGTTCCGGTCCAAAGTGCTGATCGAAATAAAATCGGCCCTGGCGGTGGGCATGACGTGCGATCTCCCGCAATGCGGCAACGTCGCGGGATGCAGCCAGTCGAACCGCTTCACCCAGCGCTTTGGGAACCTGCGGTTCGGCAAGCATCCGCTCCAACGTAACGCGTACGTCGGTCTGTTGGAACTCGTTGTGCTCCGCTAAGCGGGTGGTTTCGGCGTCGTCCGAATCGGCGAGGAAGTACAGGCATTCGATCCGGTTCGCGCCACACCACGTCTTGACCTGGTTCAGGCTGTCCTGGTCCAGGCGCTGCCGGTTCAGGCGGGCAATCCGGCGCTGAAAGAATTGGGAATCCCAGTCGAGATAAGTGCAAATCTCGTCGCCGTTTTCATTCGCCTTCATGCCGAGCGACGTTCCTGAATTCGTTGCGGCTTCGGCTCCGGAATCGCGGACACAGCCGCCACCACGCGCGCCTGCTCGGCTTCCGTCAGATCGTTGTAAAAAGGCAGCCGCAGCAGGCAGGCGCTCACACGTTCAGTGACAGGACAATCCGCTTCGCGCGCAGACCACTTCAACCCCATCTCTGAGCGATGCAAAGGAACGTAGTGAAATACGCTGAGAATTCCCTGGGCCTTCAGGTGCGAGATCAATGCTTCGCGATACTCGGGTGACGGCAGGATCAGGTAGAACAGGTGGTACGCCTGCTCGCAGTTCGCCGCCGCGCCCGGCAGTTGAATATTATTTTCTGCGGCCCACGTGTGCAGATGCGCCCGGTAGTAGTCCCACACCCGCTGCCGTTTTTTCTGGATGAGGTTGCGGGCCTCGAGTTGCGCAAACAAAAAAGCTGCCAGCAGATCGGAGGGCAGATAGCTGGAGCCCAGGTCCACCCAGGTGTACTTATCCACCTGCCCGCGGAAAAACTGACTACGATTGGTCCCCTTCTCGCGCACGATCAAGGCACGCTCGATGAGGGCAGGATCATTCACCAGCAGAGCGCCGCCCTCGCCGCAGGTCACGTTCTTGGTCTCGTGGAAGCTCTGCGTCGCCAGGCATCCGAAAGTTCCGGTATACCTGCCCTGGTAACGGGCAAACAGGCCATGGGCATTGTCTTCGATAACCGCAACTCCGTGGCGTCGGGCAATGGCACAGATCGCATCCATCTCACAAGCGACGCCCGCATAGTGCACCACGACGATGGCCCGAGTCCGGGGTGTGATAAGGGCTTCCAACTTCGTTTCATCGAGATTCAAGGTGTCTGGACGGATGTCGGCAAAAACCATCCGCGCCCCGCGCAGCACGAAAGCATTGGCAGTCGAAACGAAGGTGAAGGATGGCAGGATTATTTCATCGCCAGGGCCGCAATTGAGGAGGATGGCGGCCATCTCGAGCGCATGCGTACACGAAGTCGTGAGCAGCGCCTTAGGGACCTGAAGTTCTCGTTCCAGCAACTCGTGGCAGCGGCGAGTAAAAGGGCCATCCCCGGAGGCATGACCGTTGGCAATCGCCTCGGCGATGTACTTGTACTCGTTCCCCACGAGGCAGGGCCGGTTGAATGGAATGGAGTAGGTCAAATTTGTTCCCAATCGCGGCGGCCGGCACCGGTACGAACCACATACGGCGGCTTTTGCATGCTGCGGAAGTGCATACGCGCCAGATACTCGCCGATAATCCCAAGCGCAAACAACTGCGCTCCCGAGAATAATGCGACGATCGATGCCAGAAACGGAAAACCCGGAACCGGAGTGCCTTGCAGAAAGTATCGCACCAGAACAAAGCAAAGCACCCCAAAGCCAAACAGGGTGAAGGCAAATCCGATCAGGCTGGCCATCTGCAACGGCATGGTGCTGAAGCCAGTCATCATATTCATGGTGTGGGTGATCAGTTTCCTGAAAGTGTATCCCGAAGTTCCTTGCGCCCGTGGTTCGTGCCGCACCGGGGTAGCGGCAAAGCGGTTGGTGCCCCAGGTGAGCAATACGTCGATGGAAACAAAGGAGCCGGCATAGTGGGTGAATGCGTTTGCCACCTCGGCACGAAAGGCACGGAATGCGCTCACCTGCCGGGCGATATCGGCGCCCATCACGTTCTGCAGGGCAAGCTTCGTGGTCAGCGAGGCCAGGTCGCGCAACAAGCCGTGCTGCTCCTGCGCCGGGGTTCCATAAACGACGTCATAACCCTGGGCAAGAACCGCCAGTAATTTTGGTATTTCTTCAGGTGGATGCTGCAGGTCATCGTCGATAGTGACGATCACGCCGTATTGGCAGGCGCGGATTCCGCACAACAGCGCATTGTGCTGGCCGTAGTTGCGCATCAGGTTGATGGGCCGTATCCAGGAATGCTTTGACGCCAGTTCGGCGATGACCTCCCAGCTGCGGTCAGGGCTGCAGTCATTCACCAACACCACTTCATAGCTCGATGCCAGAGCGGGAAGAACATCCTGCAGGCGCCGCACCAGTTCGGGCAGAATCTCCGCACTACGGTAGACGGGCACCACGACGGAAAGCCCTGGCAGATCTGGCGGATTAGCGGAATTCACAGCAACGGTCTGCGGGCTGGTGGTCATTCCCTCATCCGCGGGCCACAATCGCAATTCCCAGCACCAGGACGGCCAACCCCGCCAGTTTCTGCAACGAAATCCGCTCGTGCAGAAAATAAATCGCCGCCAGAGTAATCAGGAAGTAGGTAAGGCTGACGAACAGCGGGTAGCAGGTGGAGAGCTTTTGGGTCGCCAGGATGCGAAACCACATAAGCGCTCCCCCAGCGGTCAACAGCACTCCTGCCACAAAGGCAGGCTGCCGCGCCAGTTTCCACAAGGCGGAGATCGATACCGCAAACCCGCCCGCCTGCGCGATGCCGGTCTTGATCAACAGGTTCGCTCCAGCCATGCAGGCGGCGGTCGCCAGCAGCAAAATGAAACCTCCTGGGGTCACGCCTCTAATCTCCTTGAGGATGTCTTGAAAAACTGAGCTTGTTGGGTGATGGACCTCCGATTTTACAACAGGGCGTGCGGACTGCGCCCGCAGCACGCGGGATTTGCAATTCGGGACATGATTCCCGATTTGGTCCAATACGTTTTGCCGATTTTGTTCCAGGCAAACTAGAAGAGAGTTCTATTCAATTCGGTGGTCTTGCAGGAGCCGGCGCAGATTCTTCCGCTCCAGGCGACGCCCAGCGAGTGCAGCCTCAACGCATCTTCGGTGGTCATTTTGTCGGCATCGAGCACGACTTCGTAGGCGTAGTAGACGAAGCCGTTCATGCGGATGCACCAGGGTTCGTGCCGCACGATGCCTTGACAATGCTCGCATTCCGAGCCTGCATCGTAACGGTTGCTGTGATAACACGCACCTGAATCGTTGGTCGACATCTGCGACTGCCTATGGTCGCCTGATTATCGGATGAAAGCGCCCCGGCGCCAGCCATTTATGTCTCTTTCAGCATTACTTAAGTTTGGGAAAACCGGCCTTGCGGAAAACGCCCTCAAGGGAAGTGACTGGAATTATGAGGCCGTCGCCAGTTCCAGGGTGCGCTTCAATTGCCCGCAGGCGGCATAAATGTCCCGTCCACGCGGCCGGCGAATGAAGGCAGGGATGCCGGCAGCGATCAGGATATTCTGAAACTGCAGCACTCGCGTCTGGGCGGGAGTATGAAATTCAATCCCGGGGCCGGGGTTGAGTGCAATCAGGTTCACCTTCGCCCGCACCCCCCGAATCAGTTCCGCCAGCTCGCGGGCATTCTCTGCGGAATCGTTTACCTGGTCGAGCAGGACGTACTCAAAAGTCAGCTTCTCTCGATTGCGTAGCGGAAAATCGCGGGCAGCCGAAATCAGCTTCTCCAGATTCCACTTCTTGTTGATCGGCATCAGGCGGGTACGCGTAGCATCGTTCGAGGCATTCAGCGAAATTGCGAGTTTGGGACGCAGCGGTTCAGCGCCGAGATCATAGATCCGAGGCACTATGCCCGCCGTAGAAACGGTCATGCGGGATTCCGGGATACCCACGCCTTCCGCCAGAAGGCACACCGCCTTGATGAAATTCTCGTAGTTCAGGAAGGGCTCGCCCATTCCCATAAAGACCAGATTGACCCGCTGATGAGGAGGCGAAACCCCCTGATCGTTGAGCACCGCGCAGACCTGTCCTACGATTTCCCCGGCAGTCAGGTTGCGTTTTATACCCAGCTGGGCGGTCAGGCAGAACTGGCAGTCGACCGCGCAACCCACTTGGCTGGAGATACAGATGGTCGCGCGATCCCAACCGGCCGCCGCCGCTTCGATCTGGTTGCCGGCATCGCTGCCGTCGCCGGCTTCTCCTCCATCCCCTTCCGGCATCCAGACAGTTTCGACGCTTTGTCCGTCGGGATATGCCACCAGGTAGCGAACCGTGCCGTCGCTGGAGACGAACCTCTTTTCAATGCGCGGAAGCCCGACGGTAAAACCTCTCTCCGCCAGGCCTCGGCGAAAATCCTGAGGCAGGGTCGAAATCTGTTCGGCGGTTTCAACCCGCTGACAGTAAAGCCCTTCAAAGAGTTGCCGAGCCCGGTAGGAGGGCTGACCAAACTCCTCCACCAGCAAGGTCAACTCAGCAAGGTGAAGGCCTAGCAGCGAGTTGTGTGCAATCTGATTCATCCCTTGCCCGGGCGAGGTTGCATGACGATTGTAGAGGATATGTTGATCGGGGCGCACGGGGTGGCGGGAGTCTCTTACAACTCGAAATATTGTCGCGTAAGCTATTGATTATAAATAGGAAACTACCGATTCGCCGTAGCACGCTCAGGTGTGCAACAATATTCAAGGGCCGCCCCTCAGGTCTCCAACTGGCGGGAGCCTGCCGAAAGCAAATATGGTTCAGGAAGTCCGAAATATCCGTCGTGAGGTCTTACCCAACGGGCTGACCTTGATCACCGAGGAGATGGAGCATATTCGCTCCGCTTCCATCGGGATATGGGTGAAGACCGGTTCGCGCGATGAAGACCTGCAGTGGAATGGCATCTCGCATTTTATCGAGCACATGGTCTTCAAAGGAACGAAGCAGCGCACGGCGGAGGAAATTGCGCGCCAGGTGGACTCGATCGGCGGCAACATGGACGCTTTTACCGCCAAGGAGTGCATCTGCTTCAACGTGAAAGTCTTGGACGAGCATCTGCCCATCGCCATGGATGTGCTGAGCGATCTGGTGCTCAATCCCATCTTCGACATACAGGATATTGGGCGCGAGCGGGGAGTAATTCTGGAAGAGATCAAGATGGATGAGGATAATCCGGACTACCTTGTCCACGAAATCTTCACCCAGAATTTCTGGAAGGATCATCCCCTGGGCAAGCCAATCCTGGGAACCAAAGACACGGTAAAAAGGTTCGAGCGCGAGCCGGTGCTGGATTTCTACAAGCAGCGATTTGCGCCCGGCAATGTGATCATTTGCGCTGCCGGCCATTTGAAACACGAGCAGTTCGTGGACCTGGTGAAGCGGCATTTTGAGCATATGAAGCCGATGAAAAACGGCTTCCACAGCCCGGCTCCCAAGGTTGTGCCGCGCATCATTATGCGCAACAAAAAGTCGCTGGAGCAGGTGCAGATCTGCGTGGGCGTGCCCTCGCATCCCATCGCTCACGATAACCGGCATGCTTCCTACATCTTGAACACCCTGCTGGGCGGCGGCATGAGCTCGCGGCTTTTTCAGAATATCCGCGAGCGCCAGGGCTTGGCCTACGCCATCTACAGCGATTTATCGCCCTATCGCGATACCGGATGCCTTTCGGTTTACGCGGGAACTTCTCGCGAGTCTGCGGGCAAGGTTGTGCAATCGGTGGTCTCGGAATTCCGCAAGCTCAAGGCTGAACCGGTTCCCGAAGAAGAATTACGACGTTCCAAAGACCAGTTGAAAGGCAGTCTGATGCTCTCGCTGGAATCCTCGACTGCTCGCATGTCCAACCTGGCGCGTCAGGAAATGTACTTCGATCACTTCTATGGATTGGATGAATTGATTGAACGCATCGAAAAAGTCACGGTCGAGGAATTGACCGTGCTGGCCAACGAATTTTTCCAGACCGAATCGATTGCTGTAACCGTGCTGGGCAATCTGAATGGCCTGAAGTTGACGCGCGACCAGCTGGCCTGCTGAACTCTTTTTCTCCTGGATTTCAACCCCGTTCCTACGGGAAAGTTGCGTACCCCGGCGCGAATCATCCCTGACACTTTGCCTGAGATCCAGCATCTAAATAGGTAACTGTGCAGACACCCTTCGCGGTGATATTGCAAGAAGAGGGGTGGACTGCGGTGGATCGGAGGATGGTTATGGCGCAGGTGATTGAGTTTTACATTCCTACAAGGTTCAAACAGAAAGTGAAGTGGATCCCCCCGGAGCAACGGGGAAAGGTTATCGCGTTTCCCACGGACCTGAAAAAGTCAGCGTAAAAGTACATCCAGCGCCCGGCCGCTTCGCTTGTGGCCGGGCTCTTTTTTGCCCAGGTCACACCGCTCTTCGGTCGGTGGTCGTCAGTCGCTGGCCCTTTGATCCGGCGACCGACAACTGGTGACTTCATCGCCACCGCGGATCGTCATGACCGCCCCGCGCAAGATGCTTCGCAAACTCAGCATGATGGCTCGCAGAAGGTGGAAGTTATCGAATTGACCCACTTCCTGGCGCTGGTTTCTCTGGATTCACAGGAAATTTCAAGGCATACTAGGTGGCAGGCCCGTCTCCCCACGGGCGGGAGGCTCCGTCGAAATGCCCTTGCCGGAGGAGAATGAATTACCGGAACTGAACCCTGCATTCGGGGATGAATCGGAACAGAAGCAACGCCGCCAGATGCTTATCGCACTGGCTCTTCTTCTGCTGGCGCTCATTTTAGTTTTGGTGAAGGACCGGGATTTCTGGTTTCCGCCGGAGCCTGCTGCGCAATCGGAATCTGAGCCGGTCGAACAAACCCCGTCGGATACCCAAACTCCTCCTGCGGCAGCGCCTGCAACCGCCAAGTCACTGACTCCAACCCATCTGAAAACAAAGGCGCACGCTGCCCCGCCCCCGGTGGCGGAAAGTCCGGCTCCGGCCCTGGCGCCCGTTGTCACCAGTCGGGCCGTTCTTCCCCCGCTGGAAGTTGAAGTTGTAGCCGGGGATGAGCATCGCACGATTCGAGCCGGAACCAACTCCGTCAAAGTGGAATTGCAGCCCAGAACACCCGTAGTCCCCACGCCATCAGACTCCGGCGGAGTGGCCGATGCGACCGCGCGAGTCCATCTCTCTCCCGGTATGGCTGAAATCGTCTCCCGTCCGGTCGAACCTAACTATCCTCTTCTTGCCAAGCAGATGAAGGTGCAGGGCGCGGTGGTGCTGGAAGCTCTGATCGGAAGGGATGGAAACATTCAGGACCTGCATATCCTCAGCGGGCCGGCAATTCTTTCCGCTGCAGCCCGGGAAGCGGTGAAACAGTGGCGCTTCAAGCCATATCTGCAGTCCGGGGAGGCGGTCGAAACTGAAGCCCGCATTACGGTAAACTTCACTATCTCGACCCAATGACCTCGTTCCGATGATGGCGGAGGCGCCACCTTTCGTGAAGCACGCGAAAAACGCCCGGTCATTCTGGTTGAGCCTAGCGGTCTTATCGTTAGTCCTCGCCGCAACCCAGGGAGAAGGCAAAATGGCATTTGCGATCTCCAGCACGAGCTTTCCCAATGACGGTGACATTCCCAAGAAGTTCACCTGCGACGGCGCCGATGTGTCGCCCGAACTTGCTTGGACCGACCCCCCGCCCGGCACCCAGGCCTTCGTGGTGATTGCCGATGATCCCGACGCTCCCGCCGGAACCTGGACCCATTGGGTGTTGTTCGATCTGCCGCCTGCAACCCACACTCTGGCTGAGAGTGTGAACAAAATTGATGAACTTCCGGGCGGCGAGCGCCAGGGCCGCAACGACTTCCGCAAGATCGGCTACAACGGTCCCTGCCCACCCTCGGGAAAGCCTCATCGTTATTTCTTCAAACTGTATGCGCTGAGCGCCAAGTTGGGATTGAAGCCGGGTGCAAGCAAGCAGGAAGTGGAACAGGCGATGCAAGGTCGCATCCTGGCCCAGGCGGAGTGGGTAGGAAAATATCGCCGCTAGGCGAAACTGAGTCGGAAAGAAAAAATCGCGTAAAAATTTAACGGGCGTCCCGACTCTTGCGAGTCGCCGGACGCCCGGGCAGCCCTCCCCCAGAACTGCTCACTTACGAAGATAAAGGCTGGAAGTTCTTTCTGGAATGGCACTTGGGTGCCAGAATCAATCCACCAACGTGCTACCCAACTATGGGGCAACTGCAGCGTGCGCAGGACTGGCAGCCATGTCTTCGGGAGCGCACTCTGCGCGGTTGCGGCCTTTGGCTTTGGCGGCGTAAAGGGCGGAATCGGCCGCGCGCACCAGCCCGTCTCCTCCACGCTGATCGGGATTACCCGCGCGCTGTGCCGCCGACCCGATGCTGATGGTTACAGAAATCGCACCCGCAGCGGTATCGACTGGCTTCTCGCAAACATGGATCCGCATCCGTTCCGCGGTCATGCTGAGGCTGGATGGGGCGCACGCGGTTAATACGATCAGGAATTCCTCGCCGCCATAGCGGCCCACGTAATCGTAATTCCTCACCGATCCAAGCAGGCGCTGCGCCACTTCGCGCAATACCGCGTCCCCCACAGGATGGCCATACGAGTCGTTGATGCGCTTGAAGTGATCAAGGTCCGCCATGATCACGCCGACCGGCTCTCCGCTGCGGACGCTGCGCAGGATTTCCCGCTGCAGCAGATCCGTGATCGCCCCGCGATTCCATACGCCAGTCAAGTGATCATGAGCCGCTTCGAATTGAAGATCTGCGTGAGCTTTCACCAACGCCGCCTGCAATTCCAGAATGCGCTTGCCGGAGCGCACCCGTGCGCGCAGTTCATTCAGGTCGAATGGCTTGGTCAGATAGTCGTCCGCGCCGGCGTCCAGGCCGGCCACGATGTCTTCCTTGCCTCCTTTGGCGGTAAGCAGCAATACATATTTGTATGGACCGGGGGCTTGGCTGCGAATTCTGCGACATAGTTCAACTCCATCCAGACCCGGCATCATCCAATCCAGAATGGCCATCTGGGGTACGTTCTCCTGCTGCAGGGCAGTCCATGCATCCAGGCCGTTTTCTAGAGCGACGACCTTGTAGTTCCACTTCTGGAGGCATCCCCGTAATACGCGGCGGAAAATGGGATCGTCCTCAGCGATCAGAACGCTATCGGACGGCGACGGCTTCGCAATGGAAGCAGAGCCAGGAACTTCGGCAGACGGGGCAACATTCACGCGCGCTCTCCGGCAAAATCTTGCATAACCAGATGCAGACCGGCCAATTCCTTTTCCAAAAAAGTGAAAGTCTCTTGTGCCCGAGATAAATCGTTGCCATGCCCCATGTCTTCCAGCTCGCGGGCGGCCTGGAGTGGACCGTCTGCGCCTAAGTAACCAAGCTCCCCTTTGAGACTGTGAGCAGCCCGCATGACGGCTTGAGGATCGGCATGCGCGATCGCCTCTCGCAGCTTCGCCTGCAACTTGGGCGATTCTTCCAGAAAAATTCGGCATAGTTCACGTAGAAGATCCTCATCGCCGCCCAGACGCCGCAATGCCTCGGCCTTGCCCCACAAGTTCGTGCCCGAAGAAATTGGGGCAGAGGCGGACTCAGCGCCCGAGCCGAAGGGAGGCTGGTTGGCCGCGGCATCAAAACGCAAGGGCTTCATTGTTCGTCTCCGTGAATGGACTGTGCCAACACGCGGGGGCGATGCTACTGCGGTGCAGGAGTCTGCTCCCAATATGTTGATCGCTTCGGTCTTTGGCTTCGGTTCTTTGGCTTCGGTTCTTTGGCTTCGGTCCTTTGGCTTCGGTCTATCGCCTGCGGTCGGCGCGGGCACCTGACCACATTGAGTCCTTCGGCCAAGAGCCGACTTGGCTTTAAGAAGCATCTTCCGCGCTATCCGAACCCACACCGCCCTTCCCGCCTGAAGGACCATGACCCTTTAGCGGTTTGAGCTTGGCGACTGGTCAGCGATCCGCGCCTTTCGACTGGAAGTCCCGCCACATTCCCGGTAAAGCCGAGCGCTGAACCGCCGATGACTCAGATACATGGGCACTCGGTGTGATCTTGTCTGTGGGCTTCGGCTTCCTGGAACAGCGCGCCGCTTGCGGATGTTTGAGTCTGCGGGCGGCCGGAAGCAACCGTCAGGCATAGGGTCGTCTTCGGCCCGTCGAGATACAGGGGAGGCGATTCTTGGAATTTTTTAAGCGTCTGCTTTCCCCCGACTTCATGCCTCACGGGTATTGCTACATGTGGGATCCGGGCATTGTCTGGCTGCACGTTATTTCGGACAGTCTGATCACGCTTTCTTACTACTGCATTCCGGTTGCCCTCATCTACATCGCCCGCAAACGTGGCGACCTGCCCTTCAACCGGGTCTTTTGGATGTTCGGGGCCTTCATCCTGGCCTGCGGCACCAGTCACCTGATGGAAGTTTGGGACGTCTGGCACGCCAGTTACCTGCTGGCAGGAGTGATCAAGGCGGGTACCGCGGGAGTGTCCGTTGTGACCACAGTCATGCTGGTGCCCCTGATTCCGAAAATAGTGGCATTGCCCAGCCCGTCCCGACTACAGGCGGTGAATTTCGAATTGCACCGCCAAATGGCCGCACGCAAACAGGCCCAGTCCGATCTCGAAAGTTTGAACCTGACGCTGGAACAGCGGGTTGCGGAGCGTACGGCGACGTTGAATACCCTGCTGGCCGAGCAACGCCATGCCGAACAGGCGTTGAAAGAAAGCCTCATCGCCAGCGAGCACATCCGCAAAGAGCTAGCCGACCAGAAGTTCGCCCTGGATCAGCACGCCATTGTTGCGGTCACCGACGTACAGGGCACGATCACCTACGTGAATGACAAATTCTGCGCCATCAGCAAATATTCCCGCGAAGAGCTCGTCGGGAACAATCACCGCATTCTCAACTCCGGCCACCACCCGAAAGAATTCTTTCTGCAGATGTACCGCGCCATTGCCAATGGCCAGGTCTGGCAAGGTGAAATCAGGAATCGCGCCAAAGACGGCTCGATTTACTGGGTGGACACCACCATTGTCCCGTTCATCCGCGACGATGGTAAACCGCGGCAGTACATCGCCATCCGCGCCGATATCACCGAGCGTAAGCAGGCCGAAGAGGCGCGAAAACGGCTGGCCGATATCGTCGAATCGTCGGACGATGCCATTGTCAGCAAAAGCCTGGATGGCACAATCATTGCCTGGAATTCCGGGGCCGCCAGGCTGTACGGCTATTCACCTTCAGAGGCGCTGGGTAAACCCATGCGTATGCTATTGCCGCCGGACCGTGCCCAGGAAGAATCGGAAATCCTGGCGCGCATTGGGTAGGGCGAGCGCTTCGACCATTTCGAAACCGTCCGCATGCGAAAGGACGGCCGGCAGATTGACATCTCTGCCTCGATTTCCCCGATCAAGGACAGCGGCGGCCACATCGTTGGCGCAGCCAATATTGCGCGTGACATCACCGAGCGCAAACGCGCTGAAGCCGCCCAGGCCGCGCAAGCGCAGGAGCTGACGCGACAGGCGCAGGAACTGACCCGTTCACGGGAGGCTTTACAGACCCAAACCGCGTTGCTGCAGTCCGTGCTCGACAACATAGGCGAAGGCCTGGTCGCGGCCGATGAAAATGGGAAGTTCGTGCTGTGGAATCCGGCGGCGGAAAACATCGTCGGCCTGGGTGCGGCCAATGTTCCCAGTCAGGAGTGGACTCAGCACTACGGCCTCTTCCTGCCAGACACGGTAACGCCGTTCCCAGGTGAACTGAATCCCTTGTCGCGTGCCATTCAAGGCGAGCCCTGCGCCGCCGAAATGTTTGTGCGCAACCCCGCGCTCACGGAAGGAGCCTGGATCGAAGCCAATGCTCATCCTTTGAAAGATGCGAAGGGGGCGCTGCGCGGCGGAGTGGTGGCGTTTCGCGATATCAGCGAGAGGAAGAAAGCCGCGCAGGAGGTGCTGAAATTAAATGAGGAACTGGAGCGGCGGGTGGCGGAACGCACCGCCCAGCTCGAAGAAGCCAACAAGGAACTGGAATCCTTCACTTATTCCGTCGCCCACGATCTGCGAGCCCCGTTGCGTCACATCGCCGGCTTTTCGGGAATCCTGGTAGAGGAGTTCGGGCCGTCGCTGGAAACGCAGGCCCAGAGCTACCTCCACCGCATTCAGGAAGGCACGCGCAAGATGGGACAGCTGGTGGACGAACTGTTGACCCTGGCGCGGGTCGGCCGGCAGACGCCCAATCTTCAGGTGACGGGGCTGAGTTCGATTGTCAGGGAAGTGATCGCTCTGCTGCAGCCGGAAAGCGAAGGGCGGCAGGTGGAATGGAAAATCACCGAGCTCCCGTTCGTCGAATGCGATCCGACTTTGATCAAGCAGGTCTTCCAGAATCTGATTTCCAACTCGCTCAAATATTCCCGGCCCCGCTCCCTTGCCGTCATCGAGATCGGACAAATCCAGGAGAACGGGCAGCCAGCGATATTCGTCCGCGACAACGGGGTTGGCTTCAGCATGAAGTATGCCGACAAGTTATTCGGCGTATTTCAGCGCCTGCACCGGGCTGAAGACTTTGAAGGCACCGGCGTCGGCCTGGCCACAGTGCAGCGAATCATCAAGAAACACCAGGGCCGGGTGTGGGCAGAGGCCGAATTGGACAAGGGCGCAACTTTCTATTTCACCATCGGCGGGCTGCAGGGCGCCGAAACCGTAACCCCGGTCGCGGGAGTAGGCGTAGGAGCATGATCAATGAATCCGAATGAAACCGACATTCTGCTAGTCGAAGACAGCCAGGATGACGCCGACCTGGCGTTACACGCACTGCGCCGCGAACACCTGGCCAACAACATCTTCATCGCCAGAGACGGAGAGGAGGCGCTGGACTTTCTCCTTTGCCGAGGCCCATTTTCCGAGCGCTCCTTCGATCATCCGCCCAAACTGGTGCTGCTCGATTTGAAATTACCCAAGGTGGATGGCATCGAGGTCTTGAGACAGCTCAAAGACGATGCCCGGACCAAATCGATTCCCGTGATCGTCCTGACCTCTTCCAAAGAGGAGCGCGATCTGGTTCGCAGCTACGACCTGGGGGCCAACAGTTATATCCAGAAACCCGTGGATTTCGAACAATTCCGGGAAACAGTCAAGACTGTCGGCCTGTATTGGATCGTGGTTAACCGTCTGCCGCCGCCAGGCCTGGCCAGACGATCGGCAGAGCAAGGGACTTCATGAGTACGTCCGCCACAAGGTTGGGTCGAGAAGCTGGAGGCTCGACGGTGGAAAAGCCCCAGCTCCGCGTCTTGCTGGTGGAGGACAACCCCAACGATCGCGATCTGATTTTGCGCGAATTGACCAAGGGAGAGTTCGAGATCACCAGCGAAGTGGCGCAGACTGCCGAAGAGTTTCGGCTGCGGGTAAAAACGAATTGCCCGGATGTAGTCCTGGCCGATTACAACCTGGGACAGTGGAGAGGCACCGAGGCCCTGGACATTTTGCGTGAAGAAGGCCTGGACATCCCGTTAATTCTGGTGTCGGGAGTGCTGGGCGATGTGACGGCGGTGGAGTGTATCAAGCGCGGGGTGACCGACTATGTGCTCAAGGATTCCCTGGCGCGCTTGTCGGTGGCATTGCGCGGCGCGCTCAAGGACAAAAGAACCCGCGAAGAGCGTCAACGGGCACAAGAATCACTGGCTCAGAAAGTAGAGGAATTGGCGCGCTCTAATCGCGACCTGGAGCAGTTCGCTTACGTGGCCTCCCACGATTTGCAGGAGCCTCTGCGCATGGTCGCCGCTTACACCCAACTGCTCGGCGATCGCTATCGCGGCAAACTGGACGATCAAGCCGACAAGTACATCGGTTACGCCGTCGACGGCGCCGCCCGCATGCAAAGTCTGATTCAGGACCTGCTGGCGTTTTCCCGGGTGGGACGGCAGCAGACCGAATTGAAGAATACCGACTGCAACGTCATAGTCAGCCAGGCCATAAGAGATCTGCAAGCCGCCATTGCAGAAAGTGTCGCGGTAATCAATTGCGAGCCGTTGCCAAGCGTGCAGGCCAATGAGTCGCAACTGAAACAGGTGTTTCAAAATCTCATCGGAAATGCGATCAAATTTCGCGGCCCCGAGACTCCGGTGATTCACGTCTCGGCCCAGAGGCAGGACTCCGTCTGGCTATTTACCGTGGCGGACAACGGAATCGGCATTTCTCCCGAGTACGCCGAAAACATCTTTACCATTTTTACCCGCCTGCACACCCGCACCGAATATCCCGGTAACGGGATTGGGCTGGCCATTTGCAAGAAGATCATCGAGCGTCACGGGGGAAAAATCGAGAGTCTGCCCCGCGAAGGCGGCGGCAGCATCTTCCGATTTACCTTGCCCGCCGCAAGAATCGCCGAAGGCCAGGAGTCCGGATGACGGTAAAAACTGCAGAGATCCTGCTGGTCGACGACAACCCGGCCGACCGGGATCTGACGATCGAGGCGCTGTCGCAAAGCTTGTGGCCGAGCAATGTCAGTACGGCCATCGATGGAGCAGATGCCATGACCTTTCTTCGCCGCGAGGGCAAGTACAACAAGGCAACCCGGCCTAACCTGGTGCTGCTGGATCTGAACCTGCCGCGCAAGGATGGGCGTTCAGTTCTGGCGGAGATGAAATCGAATGCCGCCTTGCGCCGCATACCGGTCGTGATCTTCAGCACTTCACAGGCCCCGCTCGACGTGGAGCGCTGCTACGACCTGGGAGCCAACAGCTATGTCAGCAAGCCATCCACCCTGCAGGATTGGATGACAGCCGTGAAGTTGCTGAAAGAATTCTGGATTGGCTGCGCCTGCCTGCCACGGGAGGAGAACTGATGAGCAACGGAACCAAGCACATCCTGCTGATCGAGGACAATCCAGGCGACGCAGATCTGGTCCGATTGCGGCTGGTCGAGGCGCATTCCGACGTCGCCGTTTCCTGTGTGAACCGCCTGGCCACGGGATTGGCGTCCATGATCGTCGACACTCCGGCCATGGTGCTGCTCGACCTCAATCTTCCCGACAGCCACGGCGCCGAAACCTATCGCACCGTGCTCGAAAAAGCTCCAGGAGTGCCGGTGGTTGTGTTGTCTGGCCTGGACGATGAAGAACTGGCAGTAAGCGCGGTTCATCAAGGCGTGCAGGACTATCTGGTGAAAGGCAATTTCGACAGCAAACAGCTGGCGCGGGCCATGCGCTATGCGATCGAGCGGCAGGCGTTATTGACCTCTCTCGACATGAGCCGGCTGCAGCAACTGCAGTTCAAAAACGAATTTCTTTCGCATGTTTCGCACGAATTGCGCACCCCTCTGGCCTGCATTCACCAGTTCGTTTCCCTCATGCTGGATGGGTTGGCGGGCAAAATACTTCCCGAACAACGCGAGCACCTGGAAACCGTCTTCCGCAGCGTGAATCAGTTGCGCGCCATGATCACCGACTTGCTCGAGGCGACGCGGGCTGAGTCCGGCAAGATCATCCTTGAACCGCACGGCCTTGTCATCGGCGACGTGATCCGGCAAGCCACCTCGATGCTACGGGCCACAGCTCAGAGCAAGGGAGTGGGTCTCGAAGCGGGCGTGGACACCAGGATCCCGTTCGTCCATGCCGATCCCAATCGCGTCCTGCAAGTACTTAGCAACCTCATCGATAACGCCATCAAATTTACTCCCCCCGATGGGTCGGTCATGGTGAAGGCGCGGCTGATGGAGGCCGATCCCGACTTCGTCTACATTTCTGTCGCCGACACTGGTCGCGGCATCGATCCCGAGGCCAAGAATCTTATTTTTGAGCGACTCTACCAGGATCCAAATTCGATCGATGACAGCCGCAAGGGATTAGGCCTGGGACTCTACATCTCCAAGGAACTGGTCCAGCTTCACGGAGGGCGGCTCTGGGTGGAGAGCCAGCTATCCCACGGCAGCACCTTCACATTCACCCTGCCGCTGTTTTCACTGGCGAAATTTCTTTCACCGGTGATTACCAGCCAGGGCCGCCTGCGGGACGCCGTTTCCGTCGTCACGGTTGAGCTGGCGCCGCGATTTACGCCCTTTGCCGGCGATTGGCCAAAGATTCGGCAACAGTGCATGCAACTCATTCAACCCTGCATCTTCCGGGACAAAGACGCCATCTTGCCCGCTCTGGGCGACGGCAGTCAGAGCGAAACTTTGCTGGTGGTGGTCTCCGCCGACCAGGACGGCGCGAAGGTGGTAGCCAAACGCATCCTCGCGCAGCTCGAACGCTCTCAGGACCTCCAGGCGAATTGTCTATTCAAAGTTTCGTCCGTGGAGCTGAAGTTGCCGGCGCCAGATGCCCATAAACCTGTGGAAAAGTTTGTTCAGGAAGTAGCCGATGAGATCACCGAGATGAGCATGGCATCTTTGCGGCGGCACCACGCTTCCGCCAACTGAGCACCGATGGCAGCAACCGTTTTTGACCAATCGCTGTAGCCCGATCATTAAAGGAGAGAACACAGTGGATAAACCGAAGATCCTGATCGTAGATGATGATCCCGACCTCAGACGGGGTTTAAACCTGCGCTTACGCGCCAACCATTTCGACACCGCCTACGCCACCGACGGCTTCTCGGCGATTGCCATGGCCCAGAAAGAGCGGCCCGATCTGATTATTCTGGATATCGGCCTGCCCGCGGGAGACGGTTTCATTGTGCTCGACCGTTTGCAGCAGAGCGCGCAACTCTCCACAATTCCCGTGATTGTGCTGACGGCGCGCGATCCGCAATACAACCGGGAGCGAACCTTGAAGGCGGGAGCCTGCGCTTTTCTGCAAAAACCTGCTGACAACAACGAGCTCATGGACGTGATCCGGACAACTCTCAGTCCGGCATGGCCGGGAACCTCGGCGGCAGCGCAGACGGCCGGATAAGAAGCCAACCACTGCATCCGCAGCAAAAGCAGCTCGGGTGGGTCGAAGGCCCCACCCCGGAAGGCCGAAGGCTGCCCCGTCGCGCTGTTTCCGAACCTGACCGTCTGAAGCTTCGTCTGCGCCTGCCGATGGAAGATTGGAGAGGAAACGTAAAACTCCCGGCCCATGACCGAACTCCTGGATCCGACCATATTCCGCACCGTATTGGAGAGCCTGCCGACGGGAGTCTACATGGTCGGACGGGAGGGGAAAATCGTGTTCTGGAACGACGGCGCAGAGAGAATCACTGGCTTCCAGCGCCATGAAGTCATCGGCCGCCTCTGCCGCGAAAACATTCTCGTCCATTGCAACCAGCAGAACTGTGTTCTTTGCGGTATCGCCTGCCCACAGACCGGCACGATGCGCGAAGGCAAGTCAGCCAACGCCCGCGTTTTCTTCTGCCACAAGGCAGGTCACCGCGTAGCAGTGCATCTCCATGCTGTGCCGATTCGCGATCACAAAGGCCTGATTATCGGCATGGCAGAAAGTTTCGATGAACAAATTGCAGAACCCGCAACCGACAACTGCCAGATCAACCTGGCGGCACACGGCTGCCTGGATGCAATCACAGGCGTGATGAACCAGTCGTTGCTTCGGTCCTACCTGCGCGAGCACCTGGCATTTTTTGCCGAATACGATCTTTCCTTTGGGATTTTGTCGATCCGGATAGACGACCTGGAGCGGTTTCGGATTGCTCACGGGCGTGAAGCTGGAGATGACATCCTCCACGTCGTGGCCGAAACCATGAAGCGCGCTCTGGCCAGCACCGGCTTTTTGGGCCGCTGGAATGAAGATGAGTTTGTAGTCATCGTGCCCAACTGCACCGGAGCCGATCTGAGCCAGGCGGGCGAGAGCATCCAGACCAGTGTCAGCTCTTCGGAAATCAGATGGTGGGGAGACCTGTTGTCGGTCACGGTCTCTGTAGGAAAAGCCATGGTGCAGGCAGGCGACAAGGTCGAGTCGCTCCTGGAACGGGCAGAGCGCGAGGCCTGCGTTCCAGTACTGCAACCGCCATCGGACGCGGCGGCGAGCTCAAAGAGCTAAGACTATGTTTGCCATTATTGGAATCGTGGTGGTCTTCGGCGCGGTGATCGCCGGGTATTTGATGGAGCACGGCAATCTCAAAGTTTTGATGCAACCTGCCGAGTTGGTCATTATCGGCGGAGCTGCCATTGGAACTGTGCTGATCGGCAATCCGCTGCACATTCTCAAACAAATGGCTGCCGGAGTGATGGGCGTTTTTGGCGGATCTAAATTCGGCAAAAAGGCATACCTGGACTCTCTAAAAACCGTGTATGACCTGCTCAACAAAGCGCGCAAAGAAGGATTGGTGTCGCTGGAAGCCGATGTGGAGGATGCCGTCAAAAGTCCGATCCTGTCGAAGAATCCGCTGTTTGTAAAAAACCATCACATTCGCGATTTTTTTTGCGACACCATGCGCATGGCGGTCAGTGGAATGGAGCCTTTCGACCTTGACCAGGTTCTGGAACTCGACATGGAAGTACATCATCACCAGGCCACTCAGCCGATCGCCGCCTTGAGTACGATGGCGGATTCCCTGCCCGGCCTGGGGATTGTTGCCGCGGTCCTGGGCGTCGTCATCACCATGGGAGCGTTGGGCGGCCCGCCGGAAGAGATTGGACACAAAGTGGCGGCCGCGCTGGTGGGCACATTCCTCGGCATTCTCCTTTGCTATGGCTTGGTATCTCCGCTGGCCGCAAACATGACCAAGGCTGCCGACGACGAGAGTGCCTATCTTCACGTGCTGCGAGTTTTCATTTTTTCGTTTCTCAAGGGTACCGCGCCCATCATGGCGGTAGAGGTGGCTCGCCGCGCCATACCGGGACACGTTCGGCCCTCCTTTCAGGAAGTCGAAAAGGCCTGCCGCGGGGGCGGCGAGCCCGAAGCCGCAGCAGCCGCGTCGGCGTAGATCGAGAACCGGACAACTCAGTGGAAAAAAGCGCGCGTCCCATCATCATCATAAAGAAGAAGGCTGCACACGGCGCCCATCATGGCGGCGCCTGGAAGGTGGCGTATGCCGACTTTGTCACCGCCATGATGGCGCTGTTCATCGTGCTCTGGCTGCTCAATACCAGCAAACAGGTGCAGGAGGCGGTGGGCGGATACTTTAAAGATCCGTCGGGCACATCGAAAAAAGTCGGCACCAACCTCGTGGGTTCGGGGGAGAACTTCTCTTTGTCCAAGGACAACATGCCCAAACTGAAGGAGGAGTTGCAGAAGTCCATCCGTCGAATGAGGGATTTCGATAAATTTAAGAATCAGATTGAGATGACCGTTACTGCCGAAGGCTTGCGCATCGAGCTGCTGGAAACCGAGTCGGGAACCTTCTTCGACAGCGGGAGCCCCCGGCCCAGCGATGACGGCAAAGAGTTGTTGACCATGCTGGCTGGGGAACTGGGGAAACTGCCTAACAAGGTTTCCATTGAAGGCCATACCGACTCCAAGCCGTATGTAGGACTGCGCGATTACGGGAACTGGGAACTCTCGGCCGACCGTGCCAATGCAGCGCGGCGTTTGATGCAGCACGACGGCCTGGGCCCGGATCAGGTTTCGCAGGTCCGCGGCTTCGCCGATCAGAAGCTGCGCAAGAAAGACAACCCGCTGGACCCCTCCAATCGCCGCATCACTCTGATCGTGCAATATGTCTCAAAAGATAGCGACCAGGATGTTTCAGCGCCACCGGATTCCCACGAGGGAAGGCCCGAGACCAAGGCAGCCGAACCCGCCGGGCATTGACTCGGTTACTGCTTGCGCAATTTTTTCTCCTGCTCTACAGCGGCGCTCGCTGACCGCTACAGTGTTGCCCCGATTGTTCTCCCAACGCCGTGGTTATAGCTTTGGCCTGCATAAGCGAATGAATGCGCGAACAAATAAGGAGAACAATCAATGGGAACTATTCTGATCATTATCTTGGTTTTGCTATTGCTCGGCGCTCTGCCGACTTGGCCGTATAGCGGCAGCTGGGGCTATTACCCGAGCGGCGGACTGGGACTGGTCTTGCTGATCGTTGTAATCCTGGCGTTGAGTGGCCGCATCTGACGAGGCGCCGCGGCTCACTTTTCACTCTCTTTCGAATGGGGCTCAATCAGGCGCTTGGTCATAATCACCAGGCCTAGAATCTGGGTCCACTCCGAAACCACGTTACCGACGACCTGACCCCATTTCGACTCTGGGTCGGCGTGCTTGTATACGGCGACCCAGCCCAGGCCGGTAACCAACAGGAAAATAGTCAGCGAATGGTTGCTGATTGTTTGCCAGGCCGAATCTGACAAATGCAGCGGCGGTTTTCGGCTCTCCGCCGAACCACGTTCGTACAAATATTTTGTTGCAATTACCATCACGACCACCCCTGACCAATCGGCAATCGCGTTTCCGAAAAAAGACCCCCAGTGGGTCTTCGGATCTGAGACGGTATAGAGGATTGTCCAAAGAATTAGGACAGCTAGCGACGCGATACTCAGGGAATGACGAGCAAGAATACCGCGCTTGGGACCAGTTTTCTTCGTGAATTTATATGTCATCGGCGTGGACGTCACATTTAGACTGGCGCACGGAAGCCCGAGTCTAACAGCTCGGATGCCGCGTTTTGATAATCTGTTGGCAGCCGCAATCGAGCAAGCTCGTGTCTATTTCCTCACGCACGCAGGTCGGAATCGTCGGCGCAGGACCGGCGGGTCTTGTGCTCTCTCAGCTTCTCCATTTGCAGGGGATCGAGTCGGTGGTGATCGAGAACCGCAGCCGGCAATATGTCGAGGAACGTGTCCGTGCCGGCGTGCTGGAGCAAGGCACGGTGGACTTGCTGAACGAGATGGGTGTCGGTGAACGCATGAAGCACGAAGGCCTGGTTCATTACGGAATCGAATTGCGCTTCCATGGGCGTGGTCACCGGATCGATTTCAAGGAATTGACCGGAAAAGGTATTACGATCTACTCCCAGCATGAGGTGGTTAAAGATCTCACCAACGCCCGGCTGGCAGCCGGCGGCCAGATCTTGTTCGAAGTAGAAGAGGTCAGCGTGGGCGAGCTTGATGCCATCCATCCGAAGATTCTCTATCAAAAGGATGGCCGGGCCTACGAACTGACCTGCGATTTCATTGCCGGGTGCGACGGCTTCCACGGAATTTGCCGGCCCAGCGTCCCGGCCGGCATTCTCACCGAGTATGAGCGGGTCTACCCCTTCGGATGGCTTGGCATTCTGGCCGAGGCGCCGCCCTCATCGTCGGAACTGGTCTATACCTATCATGATCGCGGCTTTGCGCTGCTCAGCATGCGCACGGAACGAATCAGCCGTTTGTATTTGCAATGCAAGCCCGACGAAGATATAGGCCGTTGGTCCGATGACGAAATCTGGAACGAGCTTCACACCCGCCTCGCGTCTGATGGATGGACCCTCACCGAAGGTCCTGTGCTGCAAAAGGGAGTCACCGGAATGCGCAGCTTCGTAGTCGAGCCCATGCAATATGGCCGGCTGTTTCTCGCCGGAGACTCGGCGCACATCGTGCCTCCGACCGGCGCCAAGGGCCTCAATCTTGCGATTGCCGACGTTCGCGTCCTGGCACGCGCTCTCGCCGAGTTCTACGCCAACAAACGCCAGGATCTGCTGAACCAGTATTCTCAAACCTGCTTGCGACGCGTCTGGAAAGTACAACGATTCTCTTGGTGGATGACTTCCATGCTGCATCGCTTCCCCGACGAAAATCCATTCGACCGGCACCGCCAGCTTGCCGAACTGGATTACATCACCAGTTCTCGGGCAGCATCGCAAAGCCTGGCGGAGAACTATGTAGGTCTTCCCATGGAATGGTAGTTTCCCGGTGATGACTGATGATCAGGCAAATGCAATAGCAGCTTACTTGGACCAGAAGAAAGGCCCTCGGGCAGATAGCCTGCGGGCCTTTTGTCCTGAGCGACGGACTACTAAGCCGCTTTCTTCATCTGCCTAACCCGCGCCCAACGTGCCCTTTGAGCGGCGGCGATTTTTCTTCGTGCAGCCGCGGAAAGTATTCTGCGTCGTGGTTTGGTGTAGGAACGTCCGTTGTCCAACTTGCCCAGAACAGAAAGAGCAGCGTCCACATGCCTTAGTTGGTTGACCAGACTGGTTCGTTCCAATCTTAGTTGCGAGACAACTGACTCTAATCCCTTCAGATTTGCCATGTATCCCCCTCAGTTACTGATCTTAGCAAATGACGGCGCTCTGGGGAGTGACCCTGGGATACAGGCAGATCGCCGACCTTCCCACCGCGGGATTTCTTCCGCGGTTGGGTACAAGAAGGCGCTTCACGCAATCGAGAGGCAAGATCCGGAGTTGTACAGCAACTCCTTAGTGGTCGTAACCACTATCTTCCAAAGAAACCTTACCGCGGAACATTCTGTAGACGACAAAAAAGTAGATGAAGGCCAGAACCATTCCCAGGGACCACCACATCAACCCCACACGCAACGCGTAGGGTCCGGAAAGAGCTCTTTGCACGGTAATGTCGTGAGCCGGGTCGACGCTGGAAGGCAGCAGTCGCGGATACAATCCCACAGCCGCCCCAACCATCATCACAGCGAGATAAATGCAGGAGCAGGTGAACGCCATTCGATCTGCGCCGCCGCGGCAGTAATAGAGGATGCCTGCCAGCGCCAGGAAGACGATCACGGGAACCACGAAGGCTAGAGGAAACGCGCGATAATTTGCCAGCGAGTCAGGCCGGGCGATCATGGTAGCGGGCAGACTTAAGACTGTGATTCCAAGCAGGACGACCCACGCCCGCCGGACAAAGAGCCGCGCACGTTGTTGCAGCTCGCCTTCTGTCTTTACCGCAACGTACAGAGCTCCATGGACGGCCAGGGCGACGAGCGCGACAACTCCTCCGATCACCGTATACCAGTCCAGGATGCCGGGAGAGTCGCCCACGCGCCAGTTAGTCCAGAGAGGAAGAAAAAAGTAACCATCGTCGGCCAAGGGGACGCCGCGGATCACATTGGCCAGAGCGGCTCCAAAAAAGATTGCCAGGGTCGCGCTTGAGATGAAGAACAACCCATCGAAGAAGGATCGCCAGACGTTTGTATTGATCTGGGCTCGGAGCTCAATACTGGCTCCGCGCATGATCAGCAGCCAAAGCACGATCATCAGGGCCAGGTAGAAGCCGCTGAAGGCAGAGGCGTAGAGCAAGGGAAAGGCAAAGTAAAGGGTGCCTCCTCCAGCCAGCAGCCAGACTTCGTTGCCGTCCCATACCGGGCCGATGGCGCGCAGCATGAGCCGGCGCTCGGCGTCATTGCGCGCCAGGAACGGATGCAGGATGCCTACGCCGAGATCAAATCCGTCCAGCACAACATAGGCAACCAGCATGACTGCGACCAGCCAGAACCAAACGAATCC
Organism: Terriglobales bacterium; assembly: GCA_036265205.1. GTDB lineage: Bacteria > Acidobacteriota > Terriglobia > Terriglobales > Acidobacteriaceae > JAIQFF01. The sequence continues at coordinate 134,442 of DATAPL010000032.1, read as the reverse complement.
CATTTTGCGTCCTCACGCAGCAGCTGTCGGAGCGCCGTGCGACATGCCTTCAGGTCCGCTGTTGACTGGACCTTTGTCGATGGCGCGATAGACTAGAACGATAAACAAAATCGAAAGGATGGTGTACATCCCCATGAATCCCAGCAGGGTAAACAAAGTGTTGCCGGCTGAAACGGTCTTTGAATAACCCTGCGAAGTCCGCAGCAAGCCATAGACGATCCAGGGTTGCCGTCCAATTTCGGCGGTCATCCATCCGGCGGTATTGGCGATGTAGGGGAATGGGAAGCTCAGGAGCAGTGGCCACAACACCCACCTGCTGCTGAAAAGTTTGCCGCGCCAGAGAAGCAGAGCTGCAATAGTCATGATCAGTACAAAGTACGTCCCCAGCCCAGCCATGATGTGGTAGGCGTAAAACAACAAGGGGAACGGCGAGGGCCACTGGTCGCGTGGGAACTGATCGAGCCCCTTTACCTCTGCCTGGGTAGTGCCGTAGATCAGAAAACTCAGGACGTCGTTCACCACGATTGGATTGTCAATCCTCCGGCTTTCCTCATCGGGCTGCCCCATCAGCACAATGCCAGCACCTTTTTCCGTGACAAACAAACCCTCCATGGCAGCCACGGCTGCGGGCTGGTGCTTGGCCATGTAACGCCCGTGCAGATCTCCGGTGGGGAAAATCTGGGTTACGCAGGAGATCAATCCGGCGATAACCCCGACCCGCAAGAAAATCCTGCCATGTTCGGAAAAGCGGTCTTCAAGAACGTAAAACGCCCCGACAGAACACAGCGCGAAAGAAGCCGTAATAACGGCGCCGGACATGTTGTGCGCGTACTGCAGCAACGCCCAGGGATTGTTCAGCAAGCCCCAGAAACTGGCGATCTCAAACGATCCATTGGGCAGAGTGCGGAAGGCGACGGGGTGTTGCATCCAGGCGTTGGTGACAATAATGAAAAATCCCGAAATCCAGGAGCCTAGAAAGACCAGAAATGCCGAGGCCCAATGAGCCATCGGGGAAAGCCGCTTTTCTCCGAAGAGAAACAGTCCCAAGAATGCCGATTCCAGAAAGAATGAGAAAACGCCCTCCATGGCGAGAGGCTGTCCGATCACCCCGCCCGTGAGGCGCGCGAACTGCGACCAGTTGGTGCCGAATTGAAATTCCATGGGAATTCCGGTGACTACGCCGATCAGAAAATTGATGGCGAAAATCCTTGCCCAAAAGCGCGCCGCTTCGTTATAGCGCTCATCCTTCCGTCGGATGGCAATCGTCTTCAGCACGACGATCAGCAAAGCCAATCCCATGGTCAGCTGGGGAAATAGATAATGGTAGGTAACGGTAAAAGCGAAGTGCAGGCGATGCAGCAGCAACGCGTCCATGGGAAGACCTTATATCAGATCGACGTCGGTCACTTTGTGATATCCGTCACAGGTGCCGGTGTCCGGCCCCATCTTACATTTGTGAACGCCAGCAAATCCGACAAATTCTGGAAATCGTTTCCCAGGCTTCATGTCCGCGTAATCCGCCCGAAAATGTAGAAGTCAAGCCAATCCGGAAGCGGCTCTCGAAAACGTGTTCTTGTATGCTAGAGTGAGGCCATTGTGTCTGCCCGCACCAACTCTTCCATGGACATTCGTGAGATCGCGCGCCGGGCGAAAGTTTCCACCGCCACGGTTTCACGGGCCATCAACCGCAATCCCACGGTAGACCCGCAGCTTGCCAAGCGGGTTTGGAAAGTGGTGGATGAGCTTGGCTACTATCCCAATACCCAGGCGCGAGCGCTGGTTTCGGGAAGAAGCCGTCTCTTTGGCCTGATCGTCTCGGAGATCACCAATCCGTTCTTCCCGGAGATAGTTCAGACTTTCGAGAATCTCGCTGTGGAAAACAACTATGAGATTCTGCTGACCTCGACCGTTCACGACCCGAAGAGAATGGAGTCATCGGTACGCCGCATGATCGAGCGCCGGGTGGATGGCGTCGCCATTCTGACTTTTGGCATGGAAGATTCGCTGCTGGCGCATCTTCGCTTCCGCAAAGTGCCACTGGTTTTCGTGGACGTCGGGCCCGATGCCCCGGGAGTAACCAACATCCGCATCAATTATCAGAACGGCATCCGGCAGGCTGTACAGCATCTGGCCGCGTTGCGCCATACCCGTATTGCATTCGTCACCGGCCCCTTGCACTTGCGATCTGCCCTGGCCAGAAGAGATGCGTTCAAGGAATCCATGAAAGAAATCGGCCTGCCTTCTGGCCTAATGGTGGTAGGAGACCACACCCTGGAAAGCGGAATGCAGGCCTTGGAGCAGATTCTGGCATTAAGCCCTCGCCCCACCGCCGTGTTGTGCTCGAATGACATGACCGCGATCGGCGTGATGCGGCAAGCCTACGATCTGGGAGCCAAAATACCCGGCGATCTTTCCGTCATCGGCTTTGATGATATCCGGTTTGCGCAATTTACCATTCCGCCGCTGACCACGGTACAGATGTCGCAGAAAGAGTTGGCAAGGATCGCCTTTGAAGCCCTGATGAACTGCGTAGCCGAAGAATCAGCCTCGCCGGGGAAGATTGAATATTGGCTCGACACCAACCTGGTGTTAAGGCGTTCGACAGCTCTAGCCAAACTAACGTAGTAATGCGCATTCCGTCCGGATGAAGTTTACTCCGGGATGCTTTCGCCGTTTTTAGTGAGAAGTCGAAGTTGCAGCGAAAGATATATGGCCAAAACAAAAAACATTTCCCGACGACAGTTTCTGACTTCAACCGCCTCCGCGGTCGCTGTCACCTCGTTACCGGTGCGCCGCGTTCTTGCAGGCACCGATGCCGCGCCGGCGCAGGCGCAGCAGCCTGGTGCGGCCTCGAAGGCGACCGGCGCCCCCGACTGGAAGGATCAAGGGATCGAGAATCTCAGCAAGTCACAGCATGCCAAGCTACGCGATATTCCGGTGCACGCGGTCACGGTTCAAAGCGGCTTCTGGGCGCCACGGCGCGAGATCAACGTAACCAGAAGCATCCCAACGATGCACGACCTGCTGGAAGCGAACGGACGCATGAACAATTTCCGCCGCTTGGCGGGCAAAAGCCAGGCGCCCCAGACCGGCCCGGTATACTCCGACTCCGATGTTTATAAATGGACCGAGGCGGTCGGGTTCGTGCTTCAGTCGGGGGATCGTCCCGCTATTCGTGCCATGGCCGAGAAAGCGATCGCCGAGGCGGTTGCGGTTCAGGAGCCCAACGGATACCTGAACACCTACTACGTTGATGAGCGCAAACGCGAACGAATGCTGACTCAAACCCAGACCACCGGGCACGAACTTTACTGCATCGGGCACATGCTGCAGGCTGCAATCGCCTATTACCGGGCTACCGGCGACCGCAAGCTCCTCGACGCGGGAATACGTTTCGTCAACGATTTTTTAATGCCGGCTTATGGCCCCGCGCCCAGGCAACCGATTGTCTCAGGCCATCCTGAGATCGAACTTGCATTGATCGAACTTTACCGCATTACCGGCGACAGGCGGCAACTCGAACTCGCCGGCTACATTCTCAGCGGAGACGATCGTCTGCATTTGCCCGAGCACCGAACGATCTATATGTTCAGCGGAACTCCGTTTACCGCCAGAACCAAGCTGGAAGGGCACGCCGTCCGCGCCATGTACGCTTGCTGCGGAGCTACTGACTACTACCTGGAAACCGGCGACGCGGCATACTGGAAAACCCTGAACACCCTGTGGAACGACATGACCGCCACCAAGATGTACGTGACCGGCGGCGTCGGCTCCAGGTCGGACGGCGAAGCTTTCGGTAACGCCTACGAACTGCCGAACGATCGCGCTTATGGAGAAAGCTGTGCGGCCATTGGCAACATGATGTGGAACTGGCGCATGCTGGCGGCCACGGGCGATGCGAAATTCACTGATGTAATCGAACGCGCTCTGTACAACGGCATCAATTCAGGGATGTCGCTGGATGGCACGTTGTACTGCTACCGCAATCCGCTGGCATTCGACCCGTCAACCGGGGAGAAGATCAGAAACCCCTGGTATGACACTACCTGCTGCCCGCCGAACCTCGAGCGGACGTTTGCTTCTTTGCCAGGATACTTCTACAGCACGACCAGCGATGGCATCTATCTCCACTTGTACGACAATTCAGAATTGAACTGGCATTTGGAAAACGGCACCGGCCTGAAGATCGTACAAAAGACAAACTATCCCTGGGAGGGCACAATCGAAATCGCGGTCACGCCGGCACAGCCTTCAAATTTTACTTTCTACTTACGAATCCCCGGCTGGGCGGATCGCGCTCAAGTTTCCGTCAATGGCCAGGCCATATCAGCATCGACGCCGGGAGAATATCTGCCCATACAGCGTTTGTGGTCGCCGGGTGACGTTATCCATCTGCAACTGGAAATGCCGGTGCAAGTGCTGCAGGCGAACCCCCAGGTCGCGGATGACACTGGGCGCGTGGCAGTGCAGCGCGGACCGCTGGTCTATTGCATGGAAGAGCTCGACCAGCCCGAAGGCGTCGCTATCACCGATCTCGCATTGGATTTGGAGCAGAAGTCGCAACCGAAATTTCAGTCAGAGCTGAAGCCAGATTTGCTGGGTGGCGTGGTAGTGCTTCGCCACGCCGGCGTGATCTATGAACGGGCCTCAAGCGGTGTTCTATACTCCCGCTACAGCGGCCTGAAAGTGCGGAGCCGCGGCGTTCCAGTTACCTTTATTCCTTACTACGCTTGGGCCAATCGGCAGCAGACTTCGATGCAGGTTTGGACTCCCGTGTTCAATGCCTGACTTGGATTGCGAGCTTGAGTTGTGATCCCGTCTTTGGCGATTGAACGAGAATTAAGCCATCTGAACGCTCAATGAGAACTCGCGATGAAGATTAAGGAGATCCGTACTCGGGTCATGCGCTGGCGCGGAAAAACGGTTCCCCTGCCACCGCATTTCTGCACCAATCCCATAGACCTGCTGCAGCTGCCTGAAGCTTCCATGCAGACCTTCACCTTCCACGGCTGGCTGGTGGTCGAAGTCTTCACCGACGACGGCCTGGCAGGAATTGGCAATGCAGCGTTGGCGCCCCAGGTCACGAAACAAGTGATCGATCTTTACCTCAAGCCCCTCTTGATCGATCGCGATCCGTGGGATATCGAATTCCTGTGGCAAACCATGTATCGCAAGACGATGGCTTTCGGTCGCAAGGGAGTCGGCATGGTCGCGATCAGCGCGCTTGACATTGCGCTGTGGGACATCTTGGGCAAGTCCGCCAAACAGCCGGTGTACAGGCTTCTCGGCGGAAGAACCAAACCGCGCATCCCGGTGTACGCCAGCCGGTTGTACAGCGTTGAGCTCAGCGAGCTGTCGGCCGAAGCCAAGCGCTATAAAAAAGATGGTTACAAAGCCATGAAACTTCGCTTCGGCTGGGGGCCCGCAGATGGCGCGGCCGGCATGCAGCGTAATCTCGACCTGGTTCATACCGTGCGCGAGGCCGTGGGTGACGGCATCGACGTGATGGCCGACGCCTACATGGGATGGACCCTCGACTATGCCAAGCGCATGCTGCCACTGCTGCAGCCATTTCATCTGCGGTGGCTGGAAGAGCCTGTGATACCCGATGACATCGGCGGCTATGCCGAGTTGAAATCTTACGGGCGAGTCGCTATCGCAGGAGGCGAGCACGAATTCACCTTGTATGGCTTTCGTGATCTGCTGCAAGCTCGTGCCCTCGACTACATTCAGTTCGACACCAACCGCGTCGGCGGCATCACCCAGGCGCGAAAAATTACCGCGCTGGCAGAAGCCTATTCCATCCCCGTGATTCCCCACGCCGGACAGATGCACAACTACCATGTGGTAATGGCGAGCCTGAATTCGCCCATGGCAGAATATTTTCCGGTCGTTGACGTGGAAGTAGGCAACGAGTTGTTCTGGTGCATCTTTGATGGCGAGCCCAAAGCCAAAGACGGATTCATCGATCTTGATGAGAATGTTCCGGGTTTGGGTCTGACCATCAACGAGGCCGCGCTGGAGAAGTTTGAAGTCATGGAGTGAAGCGACGCATGACAAAACCGCAAGTGGCAATTCTCGGGTTAGGGATCATGGGCGGCGGCATGGCGAACCGCCTGCTCTCGAACGGTTTCACCGTGGCCGTGTACAACCGCAATCCGGAAAAAGCGGCGGCTCTCGCGAGCGCCGGCGCGCTGGCGGCCGGCACTCCGCGTGAAGCCGCATCGCGTGCCGATGTTGTGATCGGCATGGTGGCCGACGACATCGCCTCCCGCAACGTCTGGCTCGGTGATAATGGCGCACTGGCCGGGTCAGCTCGGGGATCAGTGCTGATCGAGTCCAGCACACTCACGGTGGCATGGGTGAAAGAACTCGCAGCAGCCGCTATGCAACGGGGATGCGAATTTCTGGATGCTCCTGTTACGGGAACGAAACCGCATGCGTCATCGGGTGAGTTGTTGTTTATGGTTGGAGGATCGGATTCAGCCTTGACCGCAGCTCGACCCGTTCTTTCGGTGCTCGGCCGTGAAGTGATTCATCTCGGTCCGACGGGAAGTGGCGCTCTCATGAAACTCATCAATAACTTTATGTGCGGCGTGCAAGCCGCATCTTTCGCCGAAGCGGTTGCCATGATCAATGCCGGAGGCCTCGACCAGGAAAGAGCTATCTCGATTCTGACCAACGGCGCTCCAGGAAGTGGAATTGTCAAACGAGCTGCCGCCCGAATCGCGGCCAACGACTACACCCCGCATTTTCTGTTGCGTTTGATGGCCAAGGATTTGGGTTACGCCCTCGACCAGGCTTCGCACCAGGGACTTAGCCTGCAGACTGCGAGTTCCGCGCTCGCCGTGTTTAAACAGGCAATTGCCAAAGGCTATGGCGATGAGGATTTTTCCGCCGTGGGTAAAGCATTCCGGCGTGATTGAAATCAGCTCTATTCCCACGTAATCCGAAGCAGAGAAATCGCTTGGCGGGGCAAAGCTACATGCAGGCGCGCGCCAGCCTGTGAAATCGGCACCCACCCCGGCGACTCAAGAAGCTGCAGTTGTCCTGCGCGTTGCAGTTCCTGGTATTGCTCAGGGGTCGGCGATTGCGGAGATCCCATCTTGTTCCATATCGTGAAAGCATTGCTGTGGCCGGAATCAACGCGAAAGTGCTCCAGCAGAGCCCGGCCGGTTTTCGTGGGCAAGCCACTGATCGAGAGGTCAATGGCAGCGTCAGGAGCGGGCAGGTCGTCATCGTGATAATTCCATAGCAGAATTTCGACTTCATCCTGCTTGCGCGTGGCGATGACGTTGATATCCGGTTGTCGGCGAACTCCGTCGCGAACAATCTCCTCAGGAGATAACGACCCTGAACTGTCGGCATCAACTCGTTCGTTCCCGAGCAGACCAAACATTCGGAAAGCATTCAGCACCGGCTTGTCTACCCCGTTGGTGGCCAAAGTGCGATAGCCCTCAAAATACGGTTGATCCTCAAATTCAAACGCCCAGGTCACCGCACCCATAACGTTGACGTGCTCGCGGCCGGCGAGAAAAAGAATGCCCTTCAGGGTCTCCGCGGTGTAGGCAGCGTACAAAGGGCCGTTGCGATAGGAATTCTGCGGATTGTTTCTTGCCGAACAAGCTGCGCATCCTTCGGGATCTGACTCGCCCAGAATGATCGGCGTGTGCCGCCACTCCGGAAAAGATGCCACGGTTCGTAACCCTTGCTCAATCGCAGCCAACTGATGGGCAACACCCATCTGAACATGATCGTCCTGCCACTGGGTTGACCCTTTGGGATGAAAACTGACAAAGTCCAGCCGCGAACCGGTCTTCCCAGTGACGTAATTTTTCTGATGCGCGCAATGCTCAAGAAACAATCGCAGGAATTCTGTTGCCTTCGGACTGGCCGGCCCGGTGCTGTCCGGGCCGCCAACCCGGGCTTCGGGAAGCGCGCGTAAGACCGCGTCCACGCTGAAATCATAAAGCTTGAAATATTCCTCGGGCGTTCCCCGCCAGTAATCGATGTCGGGCTCGTTCCAGACTTCCCACAGCCAGGTTTTTAGATCGGCGCTGCTGTAACGCTCGCGAAGGTGACGGACCAACTGAAATACAAGTTCCGACCACTTCTCGTAATTCTTCGGAGGGTAGGCCCAGCCGGTGAAAATCGTCCCTTGAGGGAAGTTATGGCGATAGGGTTCAGGATGAGTAGACAGAGCCCGCGGCATGAAACCGATTTCCACCAGCGGCTTGATTCCAGCCGCCCGGAACGTGTCAAAAATGCGATCGACGATGGTCCAATCGTAGACTGGGTTTCCCGCGGCGTCTTCGGTGTAGACGTTGGTCGATCCCCACTTTAACGATGCGGTGCCGTCGCCGGTAGTCAGCAGATTATGCACACGAACATAAGCCGGAGCTGAACCAAGCGCTCCGAGTTCACCCAGCAATTTCTGGCCATGGGGAGCATAGGTGTAGTTGGGCTCGTCATATCCGAAATAATTCCAGATGGGCGGGAACGACCCTTGAGATCGGTCGGCATGCACCTGAATAGTGAAGCTCTGCGTAGCGTTCTGGGCTGGAGAAAAAGAAGTGGCCAGCATGAGAAAAGTGCAAGCGGCCAAGAAGAAAGTGGCGGAAAAACGGTTCGAGGTGCTCGCGGGATACGCGTTTACGCGAGTCATCCATTCCCCAATAGGCAGGATAAGAACAGGAAACTGAGCATGCTCGCCTTCCGTCAACCGAGAAAATGCGATTCGATCAGGCCGCCCGCAGCTCAGGCTGGAATTTCCTCACAGCGAAAAAGCCAAGCACGATGAAAAGCGTGAGAACAGCCAGTTGGGCCACCAGAAACGGCGGCTCGGACTGGGTCGGGGCCATGGCCTTCAAAACCGGCACCTTTTCGAAGGCTTGCACCACCAGGACAAAGACATTCAGGTAAAGGGCCATCACCGCAGCAACTACGTAGATCCAGCGCCATGCGCCCGCCAGACGAAGGAGGTAACGCGCCGCGATTGCAACCGCCAGCACCACCAGCGAAATGATGCCGACTTTATGCGACGGCAACAAGTGATCGAACGGAAAGCCGAAACCGGTTACGCTGGTCAACACCGTGGTCAGTAGGAAAAGAGCAGTGAACCCGTCAAGCCGTTTCGCGGTCAGCAGTCCGAATAGCACCACAAATCCCGAGACAATCCCCACCAGGCTGATCACTACATGCACCAAGGTGAATGTCGATAAAGACATGCCGAGAGTCATGATTTGTATCCTTTCAGACGCGGTAAAAGGTTAAGGCTTTAGCGACGAACGACACTCCCTTGCAACGCGGCCGCTGTGCGTGTCCTGCCCTGGTATGCAGGGAAGGTGTTGGATGTTGACCCCAAGCAGATGTGATAATGGACTGAAAAAGCGAGGCCATTATATATGACGAAGCCGACTGCAACGGATCAAGATGCCAGCGATCATGGTCTCACCCGGCGGGAGTTTTTGGGGACCGCCGTCGGCACCAGCGTCGTGGGCAGCCTGCTACCCCGAGCGTGGGCAGCCGAAACCAAAAATGGCATTCCTTATCGCACTCTGGGAAACACCGGCGAAAATGTGTCTTGCATCGGGCTGGGCGGATATCACATCGGGATGCAGAGTGACCCGCAGGAAAGTGTCCGAATTATTCGCACTGCCCTCGACGAAGGCATCACTTTCCTCGACAACTGCTGGGACTACAACGGCGGCGAGAGCGAAATCCGGATGGGCAAAGCGTTGCGCGACGGATATCGTAAAAAGGCCTTCCTGATGACCAAGATCGACGCCCGCAGCAAAAAAGGAGCCACGCAGCAGATCGACGAGTCATTGCGACGGCTGCAGACCGAAACCATTGATCTTCTCCAGTTTCATGAAGTAATTCGCGACTCTGACCCCGATCTCATATTTGCGCCGAACGGGGGCATGGAGGCGGTGGTCGAGGCCAAACAAAAGGGCAAAGTGCGATATATCGGCTTTACCGGGCATAAGAGCCCGGACATTCACCTCAAGATGCTGAACACCGCCTTGGCGCACAACTTCACTTTGAACACGGTCCAGATGCCATTGAATCTTATGGATGCCCACTACAACAGCTTTCAAAGCAAAGTTCTGCCGGTGCTGGTCAAGCACGACATCGGAGTGCTGGGTATGAAGCCGATGGGTGACGGCTTGATTCTCAAGAGCAAAACTGCAGAAGCGGTCGAGTGCCTGCAGTATGCCCTCACCCTCCCGACCAGCGTGGTGATTACGGGCTGCGATTCCATCACCATACTGCAACAGGCGCTGAAGGTGGCTCGGACCTTCAGCCCGCTGAACCAGCAGCAGATTTCCGCGCTTTTGGCAAAGACGTCGCAGGCGGCGCAGAAGGGCGACTGGGAGCTTTACAAAACATCTCATAACTTCGACGGCACCTACCAGAATCCACAATGGCTGGATTGAGCGGCCTGTAAATATAGGGCTGGTCGCAGTCGAATAAATTGTGGCTTGTCACGCAGTAAACGTTTACTATTCTTCCCAACTTTTTTCGCCAGTCCTCAGGAGATCGCCATGTTCTCGGCTAGTCGACGACACTTTCTGCGTCAATCTGCCAGCGCTGGAGCGGCTTGTGCCGCCAATGTAGCGTGCGGCCGGTTTCTCTCTGCCCAGACGCAACCGTCGAGTCCCAAGGCCGCGGTCCAGGTCTTTGTGGACTCGCGGCGAACCATCGCGCCCCTTGACCGCAACCTGTTTGGCTCATTTCTGGAGCATCTTGGTCGCGCCATCTATGAAGGAATTTACGATCCCGGCTCGAAACTTTCCGACTCAAATGGCTTGCGTAAAGACGTCATCGACGAAATACGCCAACTGGGAGTTCCCATCGTCCGCTATCCCGGCGGTAATTTTGTTTCCGGTTATAACTGGCTTGACGGAGTAGGTCCGAAACAGGACCGGCCACGGGTCCTGGATAAAGCCTGGAATTCGATCAACACCAACCAGTTCGGTACTAACGAATTCATGTCCTGGTGCAAGGCCGTTGGTGCCGAACCCTTGATGGGATTGAATCTCGGCACCGGCACGCCCGAAGAAGCAGCGGCGCTGGTGGAATACTGCAACCTGGAGAAAGGGACGAAGTGGAGCGACCTGCGCCGAAAACACGGATTCGCCGAGCCCTACAAAGTGAAACACTGGTGCCTGGGCAACGAAATGGATGGCCCGTGGCAGATCGGCCACATGACCGCCACGGAATATGGATTAAAAGCCCAGGACGCCGCCCGCCAGATGCGCTATGTCGATCCTTCCCTGCAACTGATCGCTTGCGGATCGAGCGGGCCTCTCATGCCTACGTATCTTGAGTGGGACCGCGAAGTGCTTGAGCAATGCTACGAATATGTCGACGGTCTGTCATTGCATCGCTATGTGGGAAACACTCCCGATGAAACCGGTAGCGACAGTTCAAAGTTCCTGGCCATGAATCTCAGCATGGAGAAGCAGATTGCGGAAACGGTTGCGGTCTGCGATCTGGTGCGCGGGCACAAACGTTCTCCGAAGAAACTGTGGCTCTCATTCGATGAGTGGAACGTATGGTATCGAGCCCGCACCGGCGACGCCGTCAATGGACATGGTCAGGAAGCCCCGCATCTGCTGGAGGAGGTTTACGACCTTGAAGATGCGCTCCTGGTAGGCGGCTTCCTGAACTCGCTCATTCGTAATGCCGACCGCGTCAAGCTGGCGTGCCTGGCTCAATTGATCAACGTGATTGCGCCCATCATGACCAACCCCAACGGCTTGCTCCGGCAGACTATTTATTACCCGTATAGCTGGGCTCTTCAATTTGCGCGGGGCTCGGTGCTCAGCCTTCTGGTCGAGTCCCCGGCTTACGAAGTCTCTGGGATGGGCCAGGTCCCCTACCTGGACGTGGCGGGAACCGTCAATCCCGAAGACGGCAAAGTTTCGCTGTTCATACTGAATCGCGATTTATCTAAGGCGCACTCTATCGAAGTCAATTGGCAGGACAAAGCACCCGCCCAAATGCTGTCCTCGGTTCTTCTGACCGGTGACGATCTAAAAGCTTTTAACAGCTTCGACTCACCGCAACGCGTGTCTCCGCGAACTCTCGACCAACCCGCGCTCGCGGGCGGACGGGCAAAATTCGAAGTGCCGCCTCGTTCGTATACGGTGATTCAATGGGGAGCGTGAGTTGATCGGGCGCCGACACTTTTCTGTAACAGCGCCGCCGGGTGTTTCCTATTCAGCCGTAGCGCTCCCTACGCCCTGGCGAGTTCCGGCGCAGGTTCACCATGACGCCTTTTGGCTGGGCCCAGAGACCGGGAATCCAAAAAATGATATTGTGATGCGGTTCAACCTGATCGCACCCTGACGCATGCACAAGACACTGACCGGAATCCTCATCCTTCTGGGAATTTTTTCCTCCGCGACCGCTGCCGCCGCGCCCCGCTGGACGGCCCAACAGGCCAATGACTGGTATAGCCGCCAGCCCTTTCTGGTGGGAAGCAATTTCATCCCCAGCACCGCCATCAACGAATTAGAGATGTGGCAAGCCGACACCTTTGATCTGCCTACCATCGATCGCGAACTGGGATGGGCCGAAGGCCTGGGCATGAACACCATGCGCGTCTTCCTCCACAACTTGCTATGGCAGCAGGACTCGGCCGGCTTTCTGCGCAGAATGGACCAGTTTCTTCAAGTTGCGGATAAACACCATATTCGAATCCTGTTCGTTCTCCTGGACTCGGTATGGGATCCAAACCCGAAGCTCGGGCGCCAGCGCGATCCCAGACCTCACGTTCACAATTCCGGCTGGGTGCAGGCTCCGGGAGCGGAGATCCTGAAAGACGAGCCTCGCTGGAACCAGGAGCTGAAGCCTTATGTCGTGGGAGTGATCGGCCGCTTCCACGATGACCCGCGCGTCCTGATGTGGGACCTGATGAATGAGCCGGACAATGACAATCCTCCCTACAAGGCGCAGGAACTGCCCAACAAAGCCGAACTTGCATTGCGACTTCTCCGGGAAGAGTGGAAATGGGCCCGTTCCGCCAATCCTTCTCAGCCCCTGACCAGCGGCGTCTGGAAAGACGATTGGTCGAGTGACGACGAACTAAGCGAGATGGCCAGCTTTCAACTGCAAAACTCCGACGTCATTACCTTTCATAGTTACGAGCCGCCGGCCGAGATGCAGCGGCGCATCGACTCACTGCGCCGTTTTGGCCGCCCTATCATCTGCACCGAATACATGGCCCGCCCGCGGGGCAGCACCTTCGCCACGATTCTTCCTCTGCTGAAGAAAGAAAAAGTCGGCGCCTATAACTGGGGATTCGTAAACGGGAAGTCGCAAACCATCTACCCCTGGGATTCCTGGGACAAGACTTACACCGCGGAGCCCAAAGTCTGGTTTCATGACATCTTTCGCAAGGACGGAACTCCGTACGATCCCGCGGAAGTAAAGCTGATCCGCCAATTAACTCAGTAAGAATGTGGGCGCGAGCGTCCCGCTCGTGCAGGCAGCGCAACCGGTGTTGCAATCGAAGATCGACTCAAAAGTACCTGTACCTCATCATCGTGTCATTTTTGAAACCGGAGCCTTCATCATGTGCAAACGCTTTCTTCTATTCGCCGCCCTGGCCGCCATTCCCACTAACCTGTCTGCGCAGACGCCCGGCTGGCCGCCAGCGCCCGACCATGCCACTCTGACAATCTGGCCACACGGCGCCCCCGGCGCCCAAGCGAATCCCAGCCCTGAGGTAAATACCACCACCGCCAAGGACCACATGGTCGCCGGCAAACCGGTTATACGCCTTGGCAACGTCTCAACTCCGACTCTGACCCTCTACACGCCCGCTCGCAACAATTCCGGCGCAGCCGTGGTGGTCTTCCCCGGAGGCAGCTACCGCATTCTGGCCATCGACCTCGAAGGCACGGAAGTGTGCGATTGGCTCAACTCCGTAGGCATCACTTGCTTGCTGCTGAAATACCGCGTGCCTGACACTGGTCCGTATCCCAAGTCATCTGCGGCTCTGCAGGATGCCCAGCGCGCGCTCGGCATCGTGCGCTCCCACGCCGGCGAGTGGCACATTGACCCCAACCGCATCGGCGTCCTGGGCTTCTCCGCCGGAGCCCACCTGGCCGCTGCTCTGAGCACTCATTTCGATCAGCGCCTTTACGATCCCATCGATGCTGCCGATCAACTCAGCTGCCGTCCTGACTTCGCTGTGATCGTCTATCCCGGCTATCTCGCCCTCGCCGAGCAGAATTTCGCACCCAACCCGGAGATCCACGTCACCGACAAAACTCCGCCCTCCATCATTGTTCAGGCCGAGGACGATTCCGTGCATGTCGAGAATGCCGTCGTTTACTTTCTCGCTCTCAAAAGCGCAAAGGTTCCGGCAGAACTGCATATCTACGCCCAGGGCGGCCACGGCTATGGCCTGCGCCGCACATCACTCCCGGTGACCACCTGGCCCCAGACCGTGGAAACCTGGCTTCACACCATTCAGGTCCTGCCCTCCCCGGCTCCCTGAGTGAAGGGCCAGGTGGTGATTGGAATGTCAACATTTGTCAGTGCGATGATGAAGAGCCGGACATCTTGGAGGCAATGTCGTCGTCGGCTTTCTGATGGAGTTCGCGCAACTTAGCAAATTCCTTCTGCGCTGCCGCATTGTCTCCCTTCGCCTTATACAAACGTCCCAGCCGCAGATGGACGTCCGGTTGGGACGGATCAAGCGTCACCGCGTGCTGGAGAGCCGCAATCGCTTCCTCAGGATGGCCCTGCTGAGCCAAAATGACCCCTATATCAAGGTAGGCAATCCGGATGTCGCTCCGTTGCGCTACCGCCTTTTTGAGCAGGGCCAGCGCATTGTCCAGATTGTTCCCCTTCATCTCGACATCGCCCAGATAGGCCAATGCTTGAGCATGCTTGGGATCGTAGGCCAGTTCGCGTTGGAACTCAGCTTTGGCTTCGTCATACTGCCTCATCTTCCAGTGCAGGTACCCTAGTCCAAAATGCACATTCGGTTCCTGCGGCGCAGCGGCCGCCGCGGCCTGGAACTCGGTTATGGCTTCCGGAGTCCGGGCCAGCCCGTCGAGCGCTTCTCCCGCCAGCATGTGGGCGGCAGCGGAGTTTGGGTCCTGCTCCAGAATCTGGTGAAATTCTTCCAGGGCGCAGGAATATTTCTTGGCCGACAAGCAACTTTCGGCGAGCACCTGGCGCAGCTCCATATTGTCGGGCGCCGCTTTGGCCGCCAGCTGAAGGTGGGTAATTGCCTCTTCGAAGCGCCTGGCGCCGTAGTAGGTTAAACCCAACAGGGTCTGCACCTGAACGCTTTGCGGATCGGCCGCCAGCGCAGCCCGGAGCGGAGCGGTCGCCGCCGGAAAATGTCCCTGCTTGAACTCCGCCAGACCCAGATTGAGCTGGACTCCCGGTAACTTCGGATTCAGCGCGATAGCTTTTTTGTACGCAGGGACTGCCTCTTCGTACTTCCCCTCCCGCGCGAGCACCAGCCCGAGGCTGGCCAGGGCGGCGGCATCCCGGGGATTGTTCTGCACGACTGTACGCCAGGCCGCGGCAGCTTCTGCCAGCTTCCCCTGCTGCTCCAGCGCCATGGCGTCGGCCGGACTCGGTCTCTGCGCGCTCGCAAGAGGCGAAGCAAGAGACGAAGGAAGAAGCGTGAGCGCAGCCAACACTGCTTTGCAATAGTTCATGACGACAGCACGCCGCCGGCCAGTGTGTTCATGCCCAGATCATCAGAATAGACACTGCTCTCCGGCGAAGCAACGCTGCC
Organism: Terriglobales bacterium; assembly: GCA_036265205.1. GTDB lineage: Bacteria > Acidobacteriota > Terriglobia > Terriglobales > Acidobacteriaceae > JAIQFF01. The sequence goes on along the minus strand of DATAPL010000032.1, from coordinate 118,667 downwards.
AAGCTGCCACTGATGCCCTAAGATCCAAGCCTTCGTGAAACTTCGTGTCCTTCGTGGCTCATGAATTTAGGGATGCCGCCAATCTTCAAATAAAAAGCCCGCTCATCCGGGGGTGCGGAATGAGCGGGGCATAGGCGACTCCGAAAAGCCGTCTAGTAGTACAGCTTTATTCCAAGCTGGAAAACTCTTGGATCGTAAGCATTTGTAACTGTGCCGAAGTTGCCGGACCCGAGGGAGGTGCTGATGCCGCCGTTCTGGACGTCACCCTTGAACTGGGTGTGGTTCCAGGGATTGAAGCTCTCAGCCCGCAGTTCCAGACGGCTGCCCCGGCTTTCGCTGAACAGGAAGCTCTTGAACAGCGCCAGGTTCCAGTTGTCCCGGCCCGGGCCGCGCAGAGCGTCATGCCCCAGATCGCCCCAGGTTCCCGGGGCCGGGGCCGCGAACGACGACGGATCGAACCATTGATACGCAAAAGTTCCATCCGGCTGTTGCACGTATTGTTTGGTGTATTTGATCGGCCCGGTCAGGTCGGGTCGTACGCCCGAATTTCCGCCCGACAGGTTGGGGATGATGCTGGTAACGCTGTTTCCACCGTAAGTGATGTTGATGGGCGCACCCGACTCCATCACCACGATTCCCGACACCTGCCATCCGCCGAGAGTGGACTTGACGAATCCGTTCTGACGGTTCTTGAAGATCGGCAGGTCGTAGATGAAGTTGACGAATGCGACGTGGGTGCGGTCGAAGATCGACGGCCCGTTGTCGAATTTCGGTCCAACGTAGGGATTGGAAACGTTGTCCAGATCGAAGCTGTTTCCCCCGCCGACCGTTGGATCGATGGCGCGAGCATAGGTGTAGGCGGTCTGCAAGGTCAGATCGTGCCTCACCCGGGCGTGCAGTTCGACCTGCAGCGAGTTGTAGTGCGAGTTGGCTTCGTTCTGGGCTAGCCGCAGTGAGCGGAATCCTAGGTACGGAACCGCCTGGTTGTAGCCCGCACCGCCGCTTGCGACCAGAGCCGGCAGGTCGCTCAGCGCCGGAAGATTAATTTCGCGCCAGTCGTTCTGATGCCGGTTCTGGTTTCCGACATAAGCCACTGACAATATGTTGCTGCCTCCCAGGGCCTGCTGGATGCCGAGGCTGTACTGGTAGCTTACAGGCAGGTCGTAGTTATTCCGGGCGATGCCGGTAAGGTTGGAGGCCACGATCGGCACCGAGAGGGTTTGGCCCGACGCCACGTTGGTCTTCGGATTCGACAGCAGAACGTTGCTGAAGCCGGCGCTGGCGCTGAACGGAACGTTGGTACCGGCGTTGTACATGTCGTTGCCCTGGATGCGTTCGTACATGGTGCCGAAGCCGCCGCGTAATACCGTCTTGCCGGCTCCGGTCAGGTCATAAGCGAAACCGATTCGCGGACCGAAAGCTGCCCAGTGGTTGTCCACTAGTCCTTTTGGAATGCCGTTCTTGCCATCGATGCCGATGCCGTTCAGATAAAACAGGACACCCTGCAGGATGGGATTGGGGCTCGTACCCAGCGCGGCCGCCGGACCGCTGATGGTGCCGTCCGGGTTGAAGGTCGCGGCCAGTGACGGGTCATACAGGTTGGGATAGAAGTTTGACGTGCGATTGTTGGCTTCGTAGGTGTGCGGAACCCCGTCCCAACGAAGTCCCAGATTCAGGGTGAGTCGGTTGTTTACCCGCCAGTTGTCCTGGATATAAGCGGCCCAGGAAACGTTGTTCCAGTGACCGTTGTCCTTCACCGCGTCCTCGGAATACGAATTAGCGTAGCCGAGCAGGAAATCGGCAAAGTCATTGCCCGTATAGAAGCCGTTGAAGCCGAAATTGCCTTGGGTGGCGGCGAACAGATCCTGAACTTTCTTGTAAAGCGCCCAGCTCGCACCAAACTTGAACTGGTGCGATCCCTTGGTCCAGGAAATGTCGTCCCGAATCTGGTAATCGTCGGCTACGTTGACCCACGGCGTCCAGTTGGCGCTGTATTGCGATCCCGTCGCCTGGCTCAGGTTGATGGTTGGAATACGGTTCAGGGCATTGGGCCCGGTAAACACGCGGTTAAAGTTGAAATCCGACGGTGCCGCAACCAGGCCGTTGGGGATGATGTTGATGCGATTGCCGTTGTAGTTGAACGAAGCTTCGTTGAGCAGCGTCGGGCTGATGCTGTGCGTGGTGTGAATCACGGCGCTGTACGAGGGATTGCCGAAAGTGTTTCCCACGGTAGGTACGTTATCGCCGCTCCACTGGGTGGTGCCGTAACCTTGCGATACCTGCTCGGAAATCCAGTGCCCGAAAATCGAGAACTTATCGGTGAACTGGTGGTCAACCCGGGCAATTTCTTCGCGCACGTTGGTCGGCGAATTATTGCCGCCCTGGAATTGCGCGCCGCTGGTCGGTGCCGGGAATATTCCCGCCTTCAAAAGCGCCTGGGCGTTGGAGTCCAGCAGGCTGGCGGGAATCGCATTGCCCGTGAAGGGCACCGCAGTGGTGACCTTGCCGGTTGCGTCGCAGGTGCTCAGGGCCTGGCCGGCAGCGGTAAACTGTGCCGCCAGATTCGCCGATAACTGGCCGGCGCATGGGGTGTGTGGAGTCGCACTGCTCGCGGAGAAATCGCCGCCGTAAGTGCTCACCAGCGGAACCGTCTGGTTGAGTGTCTGCCCCTGAATCAGGCTGCGCCATTCCATGTTGTAAAAGAAAAACGTCGGATGGCTCTTCCATAAGGGCACCTGGCCGCCGGCGTTGAACCCGTAGGTGTTGAAGCGCAGCTCGGCAACCTTGGCGGGTGGACGGTTGAAATAATTGCGTGCGTCCAGTGCGTCGTTGCGGCCGAACCACCAGGCTCCGGCATGAAATTGCGAACCGCCGGACCGGATCACCGAAGTGATGGTCGCGGCCGAGGACAGTCCGTATTCAGCGCTGTAGTTGGAAGTGAGAGCGCGGAACTCAGCAATAGCATCGATCGAAGGCATGACGCTGGAACCGCCGCCGCCGCCGCGATCGTCGTCTTCGCCACCGTCGATCAGGTAAATGTTGTGCCCTTCGCGCAGGCCATTAAAACTCACGTTGGCGTCGCCGCCAGCCGAAGTTGGAACTTGAAAATCTCCCTGCAGGCTGGATGCTCCCGGGGTCAGCGCCGATAGGGTGTACATGCTGCGCCCGTTGGTGGCCAACTGCGTCACCTGCTGCCCGGTGATAACGTCGCTGACCTCGCCAGACTCTGACTGCACTCGAACCGCATCGGCCTCGACCGTAATGTTCTCGGTGGTTGCGCCCACTTTCATTTCGAAGTCGATGCGCGTGCGATCGCCCACGTTCAGTACCACGTTACTTTTCGTGGACACGCTGAAACCAGACGCTTCCGCCTTGAGGTTGTAATGGCCGATGGGAAGATCGGCCAGAAGGTACTGGCCGGACTCATTAGCCCTGGCGCCCTGTACCCGCCCGGTTTCGATGTGGGTGGCTGTAATCGCCACGTTTGGAACCACCGACCCGGAGGGATCGGTAACGGTCCCGACAATGGTGGCGGTCTGAGCGAATGCGACAAACTGTAGGCCAACCAACACGATGCAGAGAATCAACAGGGAGCGGATACGCCCGTGTTTCGCTGCAAAGACAAGACTTCTGGCGCACGTAGACGAAAAAGACATCATAGTCTCCATCCCTTCGCGGTTACCTGTCCGATTGCCCGAGCTAACATGGCTCCGGTAACGTTAACGACGCAGACAGGCTTGTACCTGTATTCGTAGTTCATTGTCAAGAAAATTTTTGGACAAGTTAGCCCTGTTCCAGATTCCGGACAGGCTTCCGGGCCTTTGCAGAGCTGTCGCTGTGAAGTTCGCAGCCGGCAAAACTAGCAGGTAAGATCGGTGGTTCACCCGCACCGCAGAAATGCGCGCACGCGGGGTGGCGTCGTCACTCGCCGCCACGCTACAGAACGGCGTGTTCGCGCAGAGCTGAGTCGTTTAATCTGAAGTCTGTGATCCGCATCTCGCGGAACAGATTTAGATTGGATGACATTACTACGCCTGGACTTAAGTGAATGGTAGGAGGGAAAGGAACTCGGTTCGTAACGTGATCTGCCATGAGCCGCACTGCCATCTGACCTTGACGATGCGGCTGCTGGTAGATGGAAGCGGTGATGATGCCCTTGTGAAAATAGGGAGCCATTTCCGCGAACAGATCGGTAGTAATTAATTTTACTTTCCCGGCCAGACCATGCGCTCCCAGCGCCCGGCAAACCGGCAAACAGTTCACCGTGTTGACATAGAGCCCCGCCAGGTTCGGCGCCCGCCGCAGCAGGTCAAAGGTTTTCTGAAAACTTTCGTCCTCGTCTTCGTGCCCTTCAATTACGGTAAAGATCTTTCCCCCGGCGCAGTGTTGCGGAAAAGCTTCCGAGAAGCCGTCCGTCTTCTTGCGATGATCCTCAGTATTCAGCATGCCCGCCACCACCGCGACTTGCGAGCCCGGCGGAAGAAACTTGCCCATCAACTCTCCCGCCAGGCATCCGTTCAACCGCGGATCCACGCACACGATGCTCGATCGCTTGCTTTCGGGGGCGTCGGTGGAAACGCATACCACCCGAATTCCCTTCTCTTCCGCATCATCGATCAGCGGCTTGAGCCCCTTCGGATTTCCCGCGGTCAGAATAATTCCATTCACGCCGCTCTGTGCGAGATCCTTGAATGCTTCCGTATCGCGCTCGCCTAGCACCTGCACTGGCCGGTTCACAAAGTGAATGCCGAGTTGCGCCACCCGCCGCGCCTCATCCAGCACGCCGCTCCACAGCTGGTCGTAGAAGAAGTGAATCTCCCGCGGCATACAAACTCCGATGGAAGCGGTGGCGCGCGCAACCGACAAGGCCCGTGCCGCCAGGTTCGGCGTATAGCCGATTTGTCGCGCCACCTGCAAAATGCGGTGACGAGTAGCTTCCTTGATCCCGCCACGTCCATGCAAAGCCCGATCCACAGTTCCAATTGAAACGTTGGCGAGTTCGGCGATCAGGTGGATACCACGTCGTTCTTTTTTCATGCTCAAGTTCTCGAACAACAGCAGATGGCCCGCGCCTCTACATTCGCGAAGGCGGTTCATCGCTTACCTTATGGACTCCACATCTTACGTCAGGCCGCCCGGCAGCGCCTGCGTAAAAGCAGATTTAGCCCATACGTGTACGTTCACGATGCTATACTCCAAACCGATTTGCGTCGACTAGAGTTTTTTAGAACCGCCCAAGAGGAGCTTCCCCGATGCGCAACAACGTTGGTCTGACGGCAGGGATCCGAATTGTTTCGGTCCTGTGTCTGACGATGTTTGCGGCAGCTCAGGCCACTACCCCAGTCTGCTTGGACCCATCCCAGCCCATCAGCGTCCGGGTTGACGACTTGATTTCCCGCATGACGCTGGAAGAGAAGGCTTCCCAGTTGGTTAACCAGTCGCGGGCCATTCCTCGGTTGCAGGTTCCGGAATATGACTGGTGGAGCGAGGCGCTGCACGGCGTGGCCCGCGCCGGAACCGCCACCGTGTTTCCAGAGCCGATCGGGCTGGCCGCAACTTTTGACGCGCCCCTGATCCACGAAATGGCGACAGTAATTGGCAAAGAAGCCAGAGCCAAGCATAACCAGGCAATCCGGGCGGGAAGACGCGACATCTATGAGGGGCTGGATTTCTGGTCGCCCAACATCAACATCTTCCGCGATCCCCGCTGGGGGCGGGGACAGGAAACCTACGGCGAAGATCCTTATCTCACCGGCCGCATGGGGGTTGCATTTGTCACCGGACTGCAGGGTGACGATCCGAAGTATTTCCAGGTGATCTCCACCCCGAAACATTTCGCCGTGCACAGCGGCCCCGAGCCATCACGGCATTCGGTCAACGTGGACGTGTCCAAGCACGATATGGAAGACACCTACCTGCCCGCCTTTCGCGCCGCGGTAACCGAAGGTAAAGCCGGGTCGGTGATGTGCGCCTACAACCGCGTCAATGGCGAGCCGGCTTGTGCCAACGCTTTTCTGCTCGAAGACATGCTGCGCGGCGCGTGGAAGTTCGACGGCTACGTCGTGTCCGATTGCGATGCCGTGGCCGACATCGAACGCGGACATCACTTCACCCAGACCACGGCTGAGGCGGCAGCCGTTTCTCTTAAGCGCGGCACGGACAACGAATGCGCCGACTTCGGCCAGAAGGCCGCCGACAATTCAGACTATGTGAAGTACGTGGATGCTGTGAAGCAAGGTTTGCTGAGCGAAAAGGAAGTCGATGTCACTCTGCGCCGCCTCTTCACTGCTCGCTTTAAGCTGGGGATGTTCGATCCGCCCGCGATGGTGAAGTACGCGCAAACTCCGGACTCGGAGATCGACAGTGATGCGCACAGGCAGCTGGCGCTGAAGATCGCGCGCGAGTCAATGGTGTTGTTAAAAAACGATGGCGTTTTGCCCCTGCAGACGGGAACCAGGAAAATTGCAGTTGCGGGGCCCCTGGCCGAGTCACTGCACGTGTTGGAGGGAAACTACAGCGGCACGCCATCACGATCGACTACTGCCCTCGACGGCATTCGCAAACAGTTTGCGGCGGCCCAGGTGTCATTCACGCCGGGAACTAATTTTCTGCTTGAAGACAAGCCAGTGCCGCCCTCGGCCTTATCCACTTCCGATAAAAAACCAGGCCTCAAAGCCGAATATTTTTCTGACCCGGCATTCCAGGGCGCGCCTGAACGGGTGCAAGTGGAAAAAGATGTGAACTACGATTTTGCTCCCGGCACGACCAGCAAAACAAAAATCTATTCTGTGCGGTGGACAGGTTTTCTCACGCCGGCCGAGACGGGAACCTACCGGCTGGGGTTGGACGGCAGCCTCGACCGCCTCTGGCTCGACGGGAAGATGATCGTTGACGACCCCAAGAGCCACGACTCCCGGCCTGCAATCGCAGAGGTCGCTCTGGAGAAAGGGCGCCGTTATGAGGTGAAAATTGAATACTTCCAGGGGCGGGCCCGGGGCGTGAAGCTGGTGTGGACGCGTCTGAGTCCTGATCCCATGGCGGATGCGGTTGCCTCGGCCAAGCAGGCGGACGTTGTGATCGCGGTGGTCGGTATCACCTCGAACCTGGAGGGCGAGGAGATGGAAGTCGAAGTGCCTGGCTTCAAAGGCGGAGATCGCACCAGCCTGGATTTGCCAAAGCCGGAAGAAGATCTTCTGAGAGCGCTGAAAGGGACTGGCAAGCCGCTGGTCGTGGTGCTGATGAACGGCAGCGCCCTTGCGGTGAATTGGGCCAATGAGAATGCAAACGCAATTCTCGATGCGTGGTATTCGGGCGAGGAAGGCGGGACTGCAATTGCCCAGACCTTGGCGGGGGAGAACAATCCCGCTGGCCGGCTACCGGTGACCTTCTACAAAGGAATTGAACAGCTGCCGCCATTTGAAGACTACGCCATGAAGAACCGGACTTACCGCTACTTTGAAGGCCAGCCCTTATATCCGTTCGGCTACGGGCTCAGCTATTCCAAGTTCGAGTACGGCGGTCTGAAACTTTCCGCCGCAACCGTCAATGCGGGCGATCCGCTTAACGTCGATGCCGATGTGAAGAATGCAAGCGAACGAGACGGCGATGAAGTCGTGCAGCTGTATTTGAGGTTTCCGAAATCGCCAGGCGGGCCGATACACGCGCTTCGCGGCGCCACTCGGGTCCACCTGGCGAGCGGCGAAACCAAACATCTTCACTTCGCGCTCGACGCGCGCGACCTGAGCCAGGTAAACAGCAATGGAGATCGAGTGGTGGAGGCGGGAGCCTATCGCGTCACCGTGGGCGGGGGACAACCGGGGACCGCCGCTTCCCAGACTGATGCAGAATTTACCATCAGCGGCGAGCAAAGACTGCCGGAGTAGCCGACAATAGAGCAGGTAGTGTGGGCGCAAGCGCCTCGCTCCTGCCAGGGCAGAGTGCGAGCTGGCACGAGCGGGAGGCTCGCGCCCACATTTCACAATTCCTCATGTCATCAGTGGCTCGTCACTTCGCGGTCTTAGCGACAACCTTGTTGCTCACCATTGCGGGTTATAGTCAGCAACCTCCGCCCTCTGGCGGAGGCGGTGTTTCAACCGGCACCGCCCATGCCGCGATTAAGGATTCCCAGTCGCGCCCCATTACCGCCGGGGGCTTCGTCGACAATGCTCCTGTCGTGTTTGAGGACATCACCCGACAAGCCGGCCTCGACAAATTTCACCATCGCTCCGGAACCGCCAGAAAAGAATCCATCATTGAGACTCCCGGATCCGGCGTAGCCCTGCTCGATTACGACAACGACGGCTGGCTCGACATCTATCTGCTGAATGGCTCGACCATCGCGGCATTCAAAGGAAACGAGCCTCCGCCGCGAGCCATGCTCTTCCACAATAATCATGACGGAACCTTCACCGACGTCACTGACAAAGCAGGTCTCGCCAACGAGCGTTGGGGGTTTGGCGTGGCGGTCGGCGATTACGACAACGATGGCTGGCCCGACATCTACGTTGCCAACTTCGGCAAAAACCGGCTCTATCACAACAATCATGACGGCACCTTTACCGACGTCGCCGAGAAGGCGGGCGTGACGCTTGGCGGCTGGTCGACTGGGCCGACCTGGGGCGATTACGACCATGACGGCCTGCTCGATCTGTTCGTTCCGGGTTATGTGAAGTTCGACGCTGATCACCCACCGATTGCAGGACAAGGTAAGATCCCGCCGAACTTCTGCCAGTTTCGCGGCATCGCGGTGATGTGCGGTCCGCGCGGCCTGCCGGGAGAACACGACCATCTTTTTCACAATAATGGCGATGGCACTTTCACCGACGTAAGCCTCAAAGCCGGCGTCTCCGATCCCGACGGCTATTACGGCCTGGCAGCAGTGTTTGTCGACGTCGATGACGACGGTTGGGTGGACCTGGTGGTGGCTAACGATTCCACGCCGAACTTTCTTTACCGCAACCTGCACAATCGCACCTTTGAAGATGTGGGTTATGCGTCCGGATTCGCTTTGAGCGAAGATGGGCGCGAGCAGGCGTCCATGGCGATCGGCGTGGGTGACTACAATCGCGACGGCAAAGTTGATCTGTTCACCACAACTTTCTCCGATGACTACAAAACTCTCTACCGCAACGACGGCAACGGAAATTTTTCCGACGTCACCTACCAGGCTGGGCTAAGCGAGCCCACCGTCCCCTTTCTGGCCTGGGGTGCGGGGTTCCTGGATTTCGACAACGACGGTTTGCCGGACATTTTTATCGTCAACGGACACGTTTATCCCGAAGTAGACCGCCAGGATTGGGGCACCACCTGGGCCGAGCGCCCGCAACTGTTTCGCAACCTTGACGGCACCAAATTTAAGGAGGTGCCGCCGGCGACGGGAAGCGGTCTGGCTGACGTGATCACGGGCCGAGGCGCAGCCTTTGGCGACCTGTTCAACGATGGCCGCATCGATGTGGTCATCAACAATATTGATTCCACGCCAACGCTGCTTCGCAATGTGGTCAAGAACGGCAATCACTGGCTAACCATCAAGCTGGTAGGCGGGCCGAAGAGCCCGCGCGATGGTGTGGGAGCGAAGGTCTTTCTAACCGCGGGCGGGGTTCGTCAGCGCGTCGACATATACAGCGGCGGAAGCTACGGCTCGAGTTCTGATCAGCGCGCTCACTTCGGCATGGGCCCGGCAACGCGGGTAGACAAGATCGAAATCCAATGGCCCAGCGGCCTGAAACAGCAGATCGTTGCGCCTGGAGTTGATCAGATCATCACTGTCGAAGAAGGGAAAGCGCCGCTCGAGCCCAAAGGACGCGAGCAGAAGAATACGAGCGGCGCCGGCGCAAAGTAGTTCCGCTTAGTGGCCGCGCAGGTGCATGTCGGCGAAGCTGAGGAATTGATCCCAATCAAAATGCGTCACCGTGTGCTTGCCGGTGCGAAAGTGATAGCCGATGGTGTGCATGATCGGCTGGTTGAGCGGCGGCATCTCAATGGTTCCAAGATCCTGCGCGCCCAGCAGGCGGTAAACCGGACCGGCAGCCACGCACGCCAGGAACTCGCCCTTGGGATCGCCCCAGCGATCGTCCTCCGCAGCCGTGACGTATACCGGGCGCGGCGCGATCAGGGCAATCAGTTCGTGAGCATCAACCGGAAGCTTATCGACATGGCCGCGGAAGCCCTGGAAGTTGCCATCGAACCAGAAAGGAAACACGTCGACCAGATTGGTCACAGTTTCACCATAGTCGCGCCGGAAGAGCGAAGCTCCGCCCTCTCCCGAACAACTGGACAGGACCATGGCGAAACGGCGGTCTATGGCGGCCGCCCACAAGGCGGTTTTTCCGAGCCGCGAATGCCCCATCACCGCCACCTGCTTCCGGTCAACATCTTTGTCTTTCTCCAGATAATCCATGGCGCGGCTCAAACCGTACGCCCACGCTCCGATGGCGCCCCAGTCATCCGGCGCAGGCTCGCTCTGTCCTGGCTTGAAGAACACCGGGCGGATGCCCTCGGCGTAACCGCCTTTGAAATCGGGCTCAATATCCTGGTAGTAGATGGTCGCAAAGCCGTATCCGCGGGCCAGGATTTTCTCCACCTCGAATTCCTTGTCTCGCCCGCGCGATTCTTCTGACGCCTGTTGCTTCAGGTGCGTCTTCGAGCTCCAGACCTTCGGCAGCTTGATTCCGGGATCGTTGATCACTGCCTGGTTGCCAGAAAAATTCAGCGTCAGGATCATCGGAACCGGCCGCCGCGCGGCGGCAGGAATGTAGAGCAGAACATCCTCTCTGGGGCCGTCTTTCCTGGACGAAAAATAGATCGTTACCTGCTTGCGAATCGCTTTTCCGCCAAGCGCAGCCTTGTCGGTATCGAAAACCTCGTAGCTTACTTGCTTCGGGGCTTGCGGACTGTGGCCGTAGACATTGGTCGCGAAGAGTTCGAGGAGCTCTTCTCGCCGGCGCTTCCAGTCACGCGCGTTGCGCACCGTTTGTCCATTGTTGAAAATCAGCGGATCGGGAAGAGTATAAATACCGACTTTTGATTCGTCGTAGTTCGTGGTTAGCGCCTGCGCGCCGCCCCAAATGCCAGCAAGGCACAGGCTAGCCAGGGCCAGGTACGGCCTTAACCCGAGTGACATTGACCTTCTCCGTGGCTGGCACTTTTCACGTCTCATTGGGCCGCAGCATGCAACTCGATGTAATCCAGAGGAGCAGGTTCACCGCCGTCTGGCATCCCTTCGATTCGGATCTCATCGCCCGGGTGCAGAGTCATGCCGGAAATTGTGCGGCGGGTGGAAGAATCACCACCCGGTCTGGTCGCGGGAAGGCGGTCATTGGCAATCCATTGGTCTACTTGCCGGTCGCCGACAAATACCCGGAACTTCGATGCCCCGTTGTTCTGATCGAAATATTGAACATCCACCTCATACACTCCGGCGGCCCGGTCGAAACGGAAAGAGGCTGTGCATCCTGAAGCTTTCAAACATTCGGTGCCTTTTCCTCCTGAAGCATTTTCCCACGGAGTCACATCCATCACAGTGTAGCCCTTGAGTTGCATGGCCTCCGCTTCAACGCGATCGGGATGATTTCCCACGCGGCCTTTTGCATCGGGAATGCCTGAGGTTTTCCAAAACCAGTTGCAAATCGCATCACGCCACACGATCGCATGGCCCGCCTGATACTCAAGTCGGGCAAGCACTTCCTGGTACAACTCATCGGGGACGCCGCCCTTAAGCGACTTCCACTGCCGAACAAAACCGGCCGCATCTTCAGCGCCCTGATAATGCGAATCATAAATGTGCTGGATTACAGTTTTCCCCGAATGCAGCCGGTAGGTGTACGGAACATGGTGGAAAAATAACAGCAGTTCATCTGGAGTTGTCTGGAGAGACTCGTACAAATCTCGAATCGCCGCCGGATACTGGGCAGTGAAACCCGTGCCGGTCGCCACGGTTCGATCCATGCCAATGCCCAGGTGATCGGCGCGATGCCACTGGCCCCAGCCGTTGCGCTCCGACGATTCGATTCCCGGCCCGTAGTGGCTGCCTAGAATATCGGTGAAAGTTTGCGCGCCCAACGGCCCGGTGTAATTTTCGTAAGTGCGCCAGGATGAAAGCAGCATGGTGGTGATTGTCTTGACCACCACAGGATCGTTGCCGAACGTGAGCCGGGTCCATTCCTCTGCAATCGCCGCCGGGCTCAAGTTCGGATCCCACGCCAATCGCCCAAAACCGTAGAGATTGGCCAGCGCCAGAGGATGCCCTAGCCAGTTCGCGCTCATGCCCACATTGGCTACGCCGACGAATGCCCCGATCGGACGGTGAAATACTTTGCCGGCAACCAGATCTTTTACGGGAGTTTTGTCAGCATTTACCCGCAGATCGAAGTCCAGGATTTCCTTCCACATGGTGGGAAGAAAAACCAGGTGCCGCTGCTGCCCCGTGTATTCCTGCGTGATTTGCAGTTCGATGCCTTCATTGGTTTTCTCCAGGCCGCCAAAAAGAGGCGCCACTGGCTCGCGTGCCTGGAAGTCGATGGGCCCGTACTTGATCTGTAGCACGACGTTCTCTTCGAACTTTCCGTCAAGCGGATGGAAGATGTCATAGGCCGCCCGGGCGCGATCGTTTTTCGGATTGCGCCAATCCAGATGATGGTCATACACGAAGGCGCGATAAAAAAGAATGCCTCCATGCGGCTTGAGCGCGCGAGCGATGACGTTGGCGGCGTCTGCCGGCGTACGTCCGTAGGAAGACGGACCGGCACGGCCTTCGGAGTCCGCCTTGACCACAAAACCACCGAAGTCCGGAATCCGTTGGTAGATTTCATCGACCCTGGTTCGCCACCATTCGATGACCCGGTGATCGAGCGGGTCGAAGCTGTCCAGCTTTCCTAAGCTTTTTGGGCTGCTGAGATCGACTGACACCGCCAGTCGCACACCCCACGGGCGAAACACGTCGGCGATGCGTGCCAACTGCGGGAGGAAGCTACTGTCAATGATCCGTGGATTTGCGTTTACGTTGTTGACGGTGCAACCGGCGATGCCTACCGAAGCCAGCAGGCGAGCGTATTCGGCCGCGCGGGTTAGGTCGGTGCGAACGTTTCCATCCTCAAAAAAAATGGATGGACCCGCGTAGCCGCGCTCAATCGAGCCATCCAAATTGTCCCACTCATCCACCCAACGAATGCTTGTGCGTGGCTGTTGCAGTTCATTCAAGGCAGAAATATTTTCGCCACGCGCCATTTTGCCCAGCAGCGCAAATACGCCGTAGAGCACTCCTCTCGCCGTAGCCGAGGCGACAATCAGGCAGTCGAAGCCATGAACCGGGGCGTCAACCAGCCAGAAGCCATCGGGCGCAAGTGGACTCTTCGGCGCCAATTCCGGCGCCACGGCCTGGATCGCTGCCAGCTTCCCCAGTACGATCGCACTTCGGTCGACAGCCGCCTCGGCGTGCAACGTTCTGCCAGTCATTCCCTCCACGCCGCGAATCATTTCAGCTTGTGCGGTCGTGAGCACGGGGGAATCGCCCAGAACAACCAGCTTCGCCGGAAGCGACTGGTACTTTGGTCGCAGAGCGGCTTCCAGTGGCGCATAGCGCAACCACGCGTCCCCGGCCGCAGCTGCCTGCGCCGGTTCGAAGCTGCAACCTATGAGCAGTGCTGCCAGGGCTGAAATGAAGAGGCGGTAAACCATGGACTCGGGGAAAAATCTCGGACAAGATTCAAAGCGCCAATTCCAGCGTGGCCGCTCTCATCCGGAATTCAACGCACTCCGGTGAGAAGGTCGACTGTAAGTTGATCCAGGCGCTCGTAAGGCAAACGTTTTTGGACAATCGCATCTTTGTCGAAATCATGAGCCAGCAGCGCCGCCGAGGCTTCCTGCGTATAGCGTGCTGTCGCCGGCAAACCGTTGCCGTTCGCGTTAAGCTCTTTGAGAATGGCTTGAATTTCCCGATCGCCATTCCAGCGAGCGGCCTTCTCTTTGAGAATCAGATAGGTTCGCATGCAGCCTCTCGCAAAGTCTTTCACGCCTTCATAATCTTCCGTGCGGTAGGCATGGGCATCAAAGTGGCGCGAGCCCTGGTAGCCGACATCTTCCAGAAACTTCACCAGCCAGAACGCGGACTTGAGGTTCGCAGAACCAAAGCGCAAATCCTGATCGTAACGGCCAGGCATCTGGTCGTTCAGATCAATATGAAAGAGCTTTCCGGCATCCCAAGCCTGGGCCACGGCGTGCGTAAAGTTGAGTCCTGCCATGTGCTCGTGGGCGACCTCAGGATTTACGCCCACCATTTCGGGATGGTCGAGGGTTGGAATAAGCCCCAGGTAATGGCCGGTGGTTGCCATATAGATATCGGCCCGAGGCTCGTTGGGCTTGGCTTCCAGGGCAAAGCTGAAACCGTATCCGCGGTCGATGTTGTACTCGCAAAGATAATTGATCGCTTCGCGCAAGCGCTTTACAGCTTCATCCGGCCGGCGGCAAGCGTCGGTTTCTACCCCTTCCCTTCCTCCCCATAGGACAAATATCTTGGCTCCGAGTTCGGCGCCGAGATCCATCGCTCGCATCGTCTTCTGCAAGGCATAGGCTCGCACCTCCGGGTCGTTCGCGGTAAAGGCGCCGTCGCGAAAGATGGGATGGAAGAACAACGAAACTGTAGCCATAGGAACGACCAGGCCGTGTTGCCTGCAGGCTCTTTTGAACTCGCACACGATCTGCTTGCGCTCCGCCGGGGTAGCATCGATAGGCACCAGATCGTTGTCGTGCAAATTGACGCCCCATGCGCCCACTTCGGCCAGCAGTGCCACCAGCTCTACCGGCGGCATCAACGGACGCACCGTATCTCCAAAAGGATCGCGGCCACGATTCCCCACCGTCCACAAGCCAAAAGTAAATTTGTGCTCTGGGCGAGGCTGGTACCGCTCGTCACCACCTGTCATGGGAAGACCTTCCTCCGGCACCATCAACTCCTCAACCAGCACTTCCAAGAACCGAGGCGATCGCTGGATACATGCGGCGGTATGCCGCGTAACTACTGTTCATGCGCTTAACCACCTCAGGTTGCGGGGCCACATGTTGGGCGACTCTCACTACCGCATTGCACGCGGCATCGACCGATGCCCAAATCCCGGCGCCCACTCCAGCGAGAATCGCGGCTCCGTAAGCCGCACCCTCTTCGGCTTCGAGAATCTCAACTTCCCGCCCATAGACATCGGCCTGGATCTGCCGCCACAAAGGAGAGCGCGCGCCGCCTCCGCCCAGGCGAATGCTCTTCACCGGGACGCTCATCTCGGCGAACAGAGTGAAGGAATCTCGCAAACTGAAAGCCACGCCTTCGAGGATGGCCCGGACCACATGTCCGCGGGTGTGCGAAGCAGTCAAGCCAATCAGCGCGGCGCGCGCCTTCGGGTCGAGATAGGGAGTGCGCTCTCCCATCAAGTAGGGGGCCCACAAGAGGTTGTCCGACCCCGGCGGAACGACGGCAGCCTCGGCCGTGAGATGATCGTAGGGATTAATCCCATCCGGATCGCTGCCTGCACCGAACTGGTCGCGAAACCAACGCAAAGATAGGCCCGCCGCTTGCGTCACTCCCATCAAGTGCCAGCGGCCTGGAATCGCGTGACAAAAAGTGTGGAGCCTTCCTTTGGCATCAAGAGCGGGACAATCGGTTGCCGCAAACACTACTCCCGATGTCCCGATAGTTGCGCTCAAAGCACCGGGCGCGACGATTCCCATACCCACCGCGCCGGCCGCCTGGTCTCCTGCCCCCGCCACAACCGGCGTGCCTTGCTGCAGGCCTGTAGCCTCGGCGCCGCCAGAGGAAACCTGTCCACAGATTTCGGAAGATTCGAACAGCCGCGGCAGGAGCGACTCATCCATGCCCGTCGCCTGCAGAATCTCCTCGGACCAGCGCCGATGTGCGACATCAAGCATCAGAGTGCCCGACGCGTCTGCCATATCTGTAGCGCGCTCCCCGGTGAGCCGGAAGCGCACGTAGTCTTTGGGCAGCATCACAGACCGGACAGCCTTCCAATTCTCCGGCTCGTTCTCACGCACCCACAACAGCTTGGTCAAAGTAAAATTCGGCAGTGCGGGATTGCAGGTAAGGCGGATAAGCGCTTGCGCCCCGATTTTCTCGGTCAGTTCCTGACATTGCTTTTCGGTGCGCACATCGCACCAGATCAGGGCGGGACGTACAACCTCGTCTGCAGCATCGAGCATGACCGCCCCATGCATCTGTCCCGAAAACCCTACGCAGGAAATCTGGTCAGCGCGCAGCCCTGCCCCGGCAAGAGCCCCGCGCACCGCAAGCCGGCACGCACGCCACCAATCTTGGGGATTCTGTTCAGCCCATCCGATCTGAGGCGAGGCAAAAGCTTCGTGCTCCTCCGTCGCGGAGGCAAGTATGCGGCCCTTCTCGTCGACTACCACGGCACGAGTGCCGCCCGTCCCCACGTCAATCCCCATCACCGTGGTTGGCATAAAGTTAGATCCGCCGGCTTATGGAATTGTCCGCCCTCAGAGCGTCCACTGGAATCTCCGAGCCAATCATGCGCCTGAATGAAATCGAGGATCTTTGGTTGTTGAAGTAAGCGAAGGCCGCAAAAAGCCACCCGGTGAAGACGATCAAAAGGTCATTTAGGTATGGCATGTTGAATTATTGTGCCTGCAAAAAATGCGCTTAAATGCAAGCCGTGTACGTTAACGGTCACGTCATACTACCACGCGTTCCACAGATTGCAAGCCTCTCTCCATTCAGCCATGGTTACGCCAGCCATCATCTTGCATCTCGGCAGAATCAATAACGCGGACTGCAATTGCTTGTGCAGCACGGTACGGCGGTTGCATCGCAACTTGTTTCTTTGCAAGAATCATTAGGATTGCAGCGAGGTCAACCGTGAAATTGATTCCTGTTCTCATCTGTTCTCTTTTTTTCGTGTCCGGTTTTGCTCATGCCGCCAGTGAGACCCAGGTCTTCCCCACCTCCGCCGGGCCGGTCAAAATAACTCCACTGAATCACGCCAGCACGCTGATCGAGGCAGGAGGAAAGTTCATCTATCTTGATCCAGCCAAGCCCACAAAGTTCGCCGGCCGCCCGCAAGCCGACCTCATTCTTATCACCGACATTCACGGTGACCACATGGATCCAGATTCCATCAGGGAAATCAGCAAGGCAGGAACCGAAATTCTGGCGCCGCCCGCGGTCGTCCAGACTGTCACCAGCGCCAAACCCATCGCCAATGGCGAAAGCAAAACCTGGCAGGGATGGACCATTGAAGCGATCCCCGCCTACAACCTGAAACGCGGCCCTGCTCCAGGAAAGCTTTTTCACGACAAGGGGCGCGGCAACGGCTACGTCCTCACCTATGGCGGCAAGCGCTTCTACTTCTCGGGCGACACCGAAGGCGTTCCGGAAATGCGGGCGTTGAAGAACATCGACGTGGCCTTCGTCTGCATGAACCTGCCCTACACCATGCCGCCTGAGGAAGCCGCGGATGCGGTACGCGCATTTCATCCTAAGGTAGTCATTCCCTATCACTATCGCGGGTCCGATCTCAGCGTCTTTCAAAAAGCGCTGGAAGGCAGCGGCATTGAGGTCCGCCTGCTCGACTGGTACCCGAAATAACTTCACTGCAGGGCTCCACCCGCCGAACAACAGGCGGTTTAACCCATCCTGGGACGGGCCGGTGGCCGGCATCGAAAGGCGTCCGGCACCCCGCGCGGCTTCGCTCTCCCCTACCCAGCACCGGTTTCCAGGGCTGCCGGAAGCTCGGAAAACAGCCGTCTAAAAACAGATGCGTAGTATCGCGCGATTCGCTAAAATGCTGGTCTCTCAAGGAGGAGCTCTATGGCTAAGAAAAAGATCGATCCCCTCAACAAGAAACAATACGGCGCTGTCTCGGCAATGCTCACCGTCTCCGATATTCCTGCAGCCGCAAAGTTTTACCAGAAGGCTTTCGGCTTTTCCAAGCGCGGCATCATGAACGGGCCCGACGGCAAACCGATGCATGCCGAACTGACTCTGCGCGGTACCACGTTGATGTTAGGACCGGAAAATGTGCAGTGGGGCAAACGCTCCGCCAAAACGCTCGGTGCCTCCCCGGCCGCGCTTTTTCTCTACGTGGAAAACGTAGACAAAGCGGTGGCAAAAGCGGTTAGCCTGGGAGCCATAGCCCAGGGACAGGTCATGGACATGTTCTGGGGCGACCGTTGCGGCAATCTCGTGGATCCGGATGGGTACACGTGGATGATTGGAACTCACAAGGCCGAACCGTCGGCCAAGGAAATGAAAAAGGGAATGATGGAAATGATGAAGCAAATGCAGCCTTCCTCTACCGCCGCTTGAGCGCGATGCCGCCCAATCTGCCGGCATTCGCTGGCAGCAGGCTGGAAGACTTGCGTCATTCAGTTCCCCGACCTGTGATGCAAGTCTTCTCCGGGGATGGCGTAGAAACCATCACTTATGCAGCGCTTCCCGCTTACGCCGTCTCCCGCGCCGACAGGTATTCCAGCCCGCGTTCCTTTACCTCAATCTCCCGGATCTTGAACTTCTGTATCTTGCCAGTAACGGTCATGGGAAACTCGTCCACAAAACGAAAATGCTGCGGAATCTTGAAGTACGCAATCTGCCCTTCGCAGAACTTGCGCATCTCTTCCTCGCTGGCGCGTTCGCCTTGTCTCAGCCGTATCCAGGCCAGCACCACTTCGCCCAACCGTTCATCCGGAATTCCCACTATCTGGGCTTCCGCTACTTTGGGGTGGGTGTACAGAAATTCTTCCACTTCACGCGGATAAACATTCTCGCCGCCCCGGATGATCATGTCCTTGGCCCGGCCGGTCAGGTGAATGTATCCATCCTCACGCATGGCGCCGAGATCCCCGGTATGGAGCCACCCGTCGGCGTCAACCGCGTGGGCTGTCGCCGCGGGCTCATCGTCATACCCCTTCATCACCATATATCCGCGAGCGCAAACTTCGCCGCGTTCGCCGGCCGGAACGGTGCTGCCGTCCAGCAACGAGACGATCTTCATCTCCGTGCACGGCAGCGCCTTGCCAACTGTGGAGACACGAACCTCAACCGGATCGTCGACTGCCGACATCGTCACCACCGGCGTGCTCTCGGTCTGTCCGTAACCGATGGTCAACTCGCGGCAATTCATCTCGCATATCACACGCTTCATCACTTCGACAGGACACGGCGCCCCGGCCATCATCCCGGTGCGCAAACTGGTTAGATTAAAGCTCTTGAACTCCGGAAGGCTCAGCTCGGCGATGAACATCGCGGGTACGCCGTAGAGCGCCGTCGCCTGCTCAGCCTGCACCGCCTGCAGCGCGGCCCGGGCATCGAACGTCCAATTGGGAAGGATAATTGCCGCCCCGCTGGCCAGCGCCGACATGGTTCCAATCACGCATCCGAAGCAGTGATACATGGGCAGCGGAACACAAATACGATCGCGCTCCGTGTAGCGCATGCCTTGCGCCAGCATCCAGCCATTGTTGACCTGATTGCGGTGGGTCAGCATCACCCCTTTGGGCATGCCGGTGGTTCCCGAAGTGTACTGAATATTGGCTACGTCTTCGGGTTGAATCGCGGCGTGAACTTCGGACTTGGAGCGGAGAAACTCTTCCCAGGCCGGCGTTCCAAAAGCCATCACGTGTTCGAGCGCGAGGGACTGGCCATGACGCGCTTCAGAGAGAATCTCAGAGTACTCGGCACGACTGTCCCGCTCCCAGAGAAAGAGCGCCTTCATTCGCGACTTGCGCAGAGTAAATGCCAGTTCGCGAGTCCGGTAAGCGGGATTTACATTGACCAGGATAGCTCCTGCCCGCGCGCATCCCAGATGCACCATGACCCATTCCAGGCAGTTGGTTGACCAAAGACCGACGCGATCTCCCGGCCTGATCCCCATCGACCACAAACCTCGGGCAACGCAATCCGCGAGCTCACGCAATTCGTGCCAGGTGCATCGTTTTGATTGATGACAGGAGACCAGGGCCAGACAATCGCCACAACGTTCGACAGTCTGATCCAGCACCTGCCCTATGGTTTTTTCCCACAGGGGTTGATCCGGTCCGCGCGAATAGCTGAGCATTCTCGTGCCTCCACGCCGTCCGGGATTCTATCTCTGCAGGCGCTTCCCGATATCGAAATTCTTGAACAATCTTGCCGCAGGCGATCGGAACCCACCCGATTCCGGCCTTCCGGAGGGTATACGATAAGCCATGGCAGGAAGCGCCCTGGCGATCGAAGAGATCGTGAAATACTTTCCGGTCCCTCAAACCGGGGTACGCGCTTTTCTCAATCCCTTCGCGCCACTCACCCATCCTGCGCTGCTGGGCGTTTCTTTCCATGTCGGGGCCGGTGAAGTGGCCGGGCTGATCGGCGCCAACGGTTCCGGCAAGTCAACCCTTTTGCGGGTTTTGGCGACTCTGCTGGTTCCAACCCGCGGGCGTGCCAGCGTTGCCGGTTACGACGTGGAACAGAACGCTTCCCAGGTGCGGGCGCATCTTGGATTTCATTCGGCGACCGATGGCGGCTTCTACAGCCGGCTGACAGCGCGCGAAAACCTTAATTTTTTTGCCGCCATGAATAACCTCTTTGACCGCGAAGCTGCCCGGCGCGTCGAGGAATTGAGCGAATTGATGGGCATGGGCGATTTCCTAGAGAGCCAGGTGCGGACTCTCTCCACCGGCCAAGTGCATCGTCTAGGGTTGGCGCGGGCCATGATCCACCGCCCCAGCGTGCTTCTGCTGGATGAGCCCACCCGTAGCCTGGATCCCATAGCGGCCGCGGAATTCCGGCGGTTCCTGAAATCTCAACTGGTCGAACGCCAGGGCACCACCGTATTGTTCGCCTCCCATACCCTGGCTGAAGTCGAACAACTGGCGGATCGCGTAATCCTGTTGGACAAGGGACGTCTGCTGGCGTGCGATTCCCCGGACGGCCTGCGCAAGGCCACCGGCTCCGTCAGCCTCGAGGAAGCGCTCGAACGGCTGACTCCGCCCGGCCTGCAAACTGAGGTGCTCTCCTGAACCGGCACGCCATTGTGCGCAAGGCCTATGCCTTTTTTCGCCGCGATCTGGCCATCGCCCGCAGCTACCGCATGGCCTTCACGCTGGAAATTCTGGAAGCTTTTTTTGGCGTCGCCACTTTTTACTATCTCTCCCGCTTCGTTTCTAATAGCGAGCTTGCCCGTGCCCTTCCCGCGGGAAGCGATTACTTCGCTTTCGCGCTGGTAGGTTTCGCCTTCTTCGACTATCTCACCGTATCGTTAAGCGCCTTCGACAGCAGCATCGTGGAGGCGCAGCAAAATGGCACTCTGGAAGCCATGCTGGTGACCGAAACTCCGCTGACCATGATTCTGGTGGCCTCGGCGGCATATCCGTTTGTCCTGCTGGCGTTGCGGACGGTGATTTACCTGGCGTGGGGAGCGCTGCTGTTTCATTTTCCTGTCCGCGAGGCCAATTGGCTGGGCGCAGTGGTGATTCTTCTGGCTTCGATTCTCGCCTTTGCCGGGCTGGGAGTCATTTCCACCAGCTATCTGTTGCTATTTAAGCGCGGCAATCCTGCGCGCTGGCTGATCGTGGGCGCATCCAGCCTGCTGGGCGGAATCATGTATCCGGTGTCGGTATTGCCCGCGCCCCTACAGTGGATCGCCCGGCTTATTCCGGTTACCTACTCGCTTGAGGGAATGCGCCAGGCTCTTCTCGGCGGCGCCAGTTTTGCTCAACTCTGGCCGTCTGTGCGTGCCCTGCTTCTTTTCGCCGTGATCCTGCTGCCGCTCTCCAGTTCGGTCTTCGCCTGGGCGCTGCGCCAGTCCAAGATCACGGGCACCCTCACCCATTTGTAGGTTCTGGCATAAAATCTGCGAAGCTCAGTTGGTCCGTGGCGGCACGGGAAGACCCGCCCACACATTGATCAGGCCCAGCGTCTCCCGCACTACCGAGAAAACATCTCTGGTATTTCGCCACCAGTGACTGGAGTCATAAGGATCTTCGCGAGCAGCGTGCAGCAGCACGGCAGGACTATCCCCGGCGAACCTCTTCCACAACGCCTTTACCCGTCGAGTATGTTGCGGAGAGGTCACAATGATGACCCGGGTCTTCCCCGCCCGCCGCATCTCCCGAACTGCTTCTTGCACTTCCTGCTCAGTATCCACAGCCGAGTCCGAAAGGATATGAATGGCCGACTCCGGTACGCCCTCGTGCATCAGAATCTGGCGGTCGTATTCTTCTTCGCCGATGAAATGTACTCCATATTTTTCGAGGTCATCTGCCGGGCTTTCTGGCCGGCTCACCCACACTTCCGGCGCGTAGCCCATCCCAAATACTTTGCCAGCTTCCTCGGCGCGATAGGGGAGCCCGCCGCTGAGAACGAAAATAACGTCCGCCCTCGAGAGCCGGTCGTCGCACACCAGCCAGCGGCCCACATTACGAAATCCCGCTACCGCCGTCACTGCGATCACCAGCACAGCCAGACCGATCAGGGCAAGCCTCACGGTCTTCGAAGTTCCAGCCATTTAGTAGTCGCACTCCGGGCAGGCTGAGTCACCAGCAGCACTGGTCTCACATCTTACGATCTTTCCAATTGTGATGCGGGCGCTTGCATAAAGCGATGTCGGTTACGACTTGCCAGTTGAATGGTTGGATTTGAGCAGCAGAGATGAAAGGATTGCGCACGAAAAAGGCATGCTTGGCGCGGCTGTTCTCGATGATCCGCCATCGGTCAGGCAGGCGCAACCGATTCCTGCAACACAGCCGCACGGCAAGGGATGACGACCTCGACGATCGTCCCAGGATTAGCATTTGTGACGCGCAATTCCCCGCCAAATTCTTTAGCGCGCTGGTTCATTCCGCCGATGCCTACGCCGATGCTGCCTGGCCGTAACTCCGAAACTTGATGCGCGATTCCCTTCCCGTTATCCCGTACGCTTACGATTACTTCATTTTCCCGCTGCGCCACGCTGACCCAGCCCCGCTGCGCCCCGGAGTGGCGGAAGACATTGGTCAAAGCTTCCTGAATGATACGGAAGATGGCTCGCTCCAATTCGGGAGCAAGCCGAGGGAAATCGGCGGGTTGCATATCCAGGGTAGTCTCGATGCCACTGCGTTTGGTCAAGCCGTCGAGATACCAGCGCAGGGCCGACAGCAAGCCTACTTCATCCAGCAAAGGCGGGTGCAACAGATGCGACAGGCTGCGAATTTGCTGAGCCGCGTTGTCGATCATGGCGGTCACTTCCGCCACCTGGGGAGCCAGGTGAGGCGAATCGTTGCGGACAATTCCATTCAAAAGCAACTTGATCGCGACCAGTTCCTGCCCCAGGCCGTCATGCAGTTCGCGCGCAATGCGGCGCCGTTCGTCATCCTGCATTGTCATCAACCGGCTGGAAAGCAGGCGTAACGCCGCGGTTCGTTCATCCACCATCTTTTCCAGTTCGACTGCGCTCCGTCGCATCGATTCTTCAAGCAGTTTGCTGTCGTGAATGTCGGCGCAGGTGCCATACCATCGCAGGACGTTGCCGGCCTGATCGCGCAGGGGCAGCGCTCTGGCGCGAAACCAGCGATATTGCCCGTCCCGGCCGCGCATACGGTATTCCGATTCGTAATTCTCTCCCGACTCAACGCAGCGCACCCAATGCGACATGCTCCGATCCCTGTCCTCAGGGTGCACATACTCCAGCCAGCCAAAACCGCTCGCGGAACTGGGCGGCGCGCCGGTGAACTCATAAAACCGACCGCTGATGTAATCCCGCGCCCCGTCGGCTTGCCGGCTGAAAATGATGTCTGGAGCAGTCTTTACGATGGCATCGAGCTCCTGGTTCTTCCGCGCCAGTTCGCCATTCAACTGCTGCAACGCTTCCGCCCGTTGTTTCAGCTCCTCGGTTCGGTCAGCGACGCGTTGCTCCAAATCCTTATTCAGCCGTTCCAGTTGATAGGCCCTACGATGCAGCTCTGCGAACACGCTGACTTTCGCCCGCAACAGCTCCGGAATCACCGGCACGGAAATGTAATCGACCGCGCCGCGTTGGTAGCCTTTGAGCCGGTCGAGATCGCTCATGTGCACGCCAGAAATAAATATGATTGCCGTCTTGCGGCAGCGCGGATGGTCCCGAATCATCTCGGCCAGTTGGAATCCATCCAGCTCGGGCATGCTCACATCCATCAGCACCACCGCGACGTCGGTTCTCAGCAACTGCTCCAGGGCTTCGCGCCCCGAAGTAGCTTTGATCAGATTCAGCCCAAGTTCTTCGAGAATGACCTCATAGCTGAGCAGCTTGGCCGGCTGGTCGTCCACCATCAGGATGTTCACGTTCTCGCTCATTCGCCCCTCAATCTTTCAGGACCGGGTCTGGATCTCATCGGTGAAGCCACATACGAAGCGCGGAGAGCAGCTGGTCGGTGTTGACCGGCTTCGCCAGATATTCAGAAGCTCCGGCTTCCAGACACTTCTCGCGGTCGCCTTTCATCGCCTTAGCTGTCAGGGCGATGATCGGCAGACGACGGAAAAGACCGTTTTGCCGGATCACCTGCATGGTTTCGTATCCGTCCATTTCCGGCATCATGATGTCCATCAGGACAATGGCGACCTCCGGAGTCTGTTCCAGTGTTGCAATCGCCTCCCGTCCCGTGCCTGCGGTCAATACGGTCATGCCGCGCCGCTCCAGAACGCTGCTCAGAGCAAAGATATTTCGCACGTCGTCATCCACCACGAGTACCTTCTTGCCTACCAGTGCATCGTCCGAGCGGTGCAGGCGGTCAAGCATTCTCTGCTTCGCCGGCGGCAGGTCGGAGACCACGCGATGCAGGAACAGTGCAGTCTCGTCCAGCAGCCGCTCCGGAGATTCCACGCCCTTCACTACTACGCTGCGGGCCAGGGTGTGCAAGCGAGCGTCCTCCTCCGGCGAAAGCTCTTTCCCCGTAAACACCACCACCGGCAGGTCATTCAACGAGGGCGTGTCCCGCAGGCGTTCCAAAACATCGAAGCCTGACATATCGGGAAGACGCAAATCGAGCACCACGCAATCGAAGCTGGAGCTGGTAACCGCGGCCAGCGCGTCCTCTCCGGTCGCTACCACCGAAACATCGATATCGTCGTGCCCCAGCAGCTCGCGAATACTGAGCTGTTCGGCAGGGTTATCTTCCACCACCAGCAGGCGCTTGCGGCGTGGCTCGGTGTACTGCTTAATGCGGTTCAGGGCCGATTCCAGTCCCTCGGGCGTAGTCGGCTTGGTCACGAAGGCGAAAGCGCCCCGAGTCAGCCCATGGTTCCTGTCTTCATCCAGAGTCAGCATCTGAACGGGAATATGGCGCGTCGCCGGATCCTGTTTGAGATGGTTCAGCACCGTCCAACCCAGCATGTCCGGCAGGAAAACATCCAGCGAAATAGCGGTGGGATGGAATTCACGAGTCAAGGCGAGAGCGTCCGCGCCCGTCATCGCGACCAGCACCTTGAATCCTTTGTCATGGGATAAATCGCGAAGCACCCGGGCATAATGCGGGTCATCCTCGACGATCAGCAGGATGGCGTCTTCCGGCAGAAGATTTGCGCGATCATCGGACACTCGCTCGATCTCCAGCTCGGCCGCTCCACCAGCCAACTGCCGCGGCAACGCGGCAACTTTCCGGTCTCCGGCGGCAACATTGGCCAACGGACCAACATAGGTTTGCGGCAGATACAGGGTGAATGTGCTCCCCCTGCCGGGAGTGCTGCGCAACTGGATCTCGCCGCCCAGCAGGCTGGCCAGTTCGCGGCTGATGGCCAGTCCCAGGCCGGTTCCGCCGTATTTGCGGCTGGTGCCCGCGTCTGCCTGCTGAAAAGCCTCGAATATGATTCTCTGCTTTTCCGAGGGAATGCCGATTCCCGTGTCGGCGACCTGGAAAGCGACCACGGAAGCAGCCGCCCCAAGAATCGGATGATCTTCACTCCAGCCACCGGCAGCCACCGATACCGATAGATTTACTCCTCCTTGTTCAGTGAACTTGAATGCATTGGACAACAGATTCTTGAGCACTTGCTGCAAACGCTTCGAGTCGGTTACCAGGCTGCGCGTCAGATGTGGATCGGTGTGCACTTCGAAACTGAGCCGCCGGTTCTCGGCCTCGTGGCGGAACGGACGGGCCACCATGTCGAGCAGGCTGGCAAAGAACACCTCTTCGGCATCTACCGACACCGTGCCCGACTCGATCTTCGACAGATCGAGAATGTCGCTGATCAGGTTCAGCAGGTCAGTTCCGGCGCCGTGAATGGTGCGCGCGAACTCCACCTGTCTTGAGGTCAAATTGCCATCGGGGTTGTCCGTGAGCTGCTGGCCCAGCACCAGGATGCTGTTGAGCGGGGTGCGCAGCTCGTGCGACATGTTGGCCAGGAACTCGGACTTGTACTTGGAGGTGAGAGCCAGCTCTTTGGCCTTCTCCTCCAGAGCACGCCGTGCCTGTTCGATTTCCTGATTCTTGCGTTCCACTTCAACGTTCTGTTCGGCCAGCTGCTGCGCTTTTTGCGCCAACTGCTCGTTCGTCTGCTGCAGCTCCTTTTGCTGCGTCTGGAGTTCCGTGGCCAGCTGCTGAGACTGCTTCAGCAGGCCTTCGGTCTGCATCGTTGCCTCAATACTGTTCAGCACGATGCCGATGCTGGCGGTCAGTTGCTCAAGAAACGCCAGGTGCGACGCGGTGAAGGCGCTCAGCGATGCCAGTTCGATCACCGCTTTCACCCGGTCTTCGAAGAGGACTGGCAGCACGATCACGCTCCGCGGAACCGCTTCAAACAAGCCGGAACGAATTGAAATGGTGTTGGGCGGCAGATCGCCGATCAGCATGCGCCGCTTTTCGGCCGCGCATTGTCCGACCAGGCCTTCTCCCACCTTCAAACGGCGCAGATGACCATCCCCGCCGTCGGAAGCAAAGGCCGACAGTAGCACCAGACCGGCCGACTCCTCCGTTTCCATCTGATAGATGACGCCCTGTTGAGCATCCACCAGCGGTGCCAGCTCCGAGAGCAGCATGCGGCCGACGCTCGTCAGATCGCGCTGCCCCTGCAACATTCCAGTGAAGCGGGCCAGGTTGGTCTTGAGCCAGTCCTGCTCGGTGTTGCGGTCCGTGGTCAGCCGCAGGTTATCGATCATGGTGTTGATGTTGTCTTTCAGATCTGCGACTTCGCCGCTGGCTTCCACCTGAATCGAGCGGGTCAAATCTCCCTTGGTGACGGCGGTCGCCACTTCGGCGATGGCGCGCACCTGGTTGGTCAGGTTATCGGCTAGAAGGTTGACGTTGCCCGTCAAATCTTTCCACGTGCCGGCGGCTCCCGGCACATTCGCCTGGCCGCCCAAACGGCCTTCCACGCCGACTTCGCGCGCCACTGTGGTCACCTGGTCGGCGAACGTGGCCAGCGTATCGGTCATGTTGTTGATGGTTTCGGCCAGGGCTGCGACTTCGCCCTTGGCGTTCACTGTCAACTTCTGGGTCAGCTCTCCGTTAGCAACCGCAGTTACCACCTTAACGATGCCGCGGACCTGTTCCGTAAGGTTGGCCGCCATCACGTTGACGTTATCCGTAAGGTCTTTCCAGGTGCCGGCCACGCCCGGAACTTTTGCCTGACCGCCAAGCTTGCCGTCAGTGCCGACTTCGCGCGCCACCCGCGTAACTTCGGCGGCAAACGCATTGAGCTGGTCCACCATTGTGTTGATCGTGTTCTTCAGCTCGAGGATTTCGCCTTTCACGTCTACCGTGATCTTGCGCGACAGATCGCCGCGAGCCACAGCGGTCGTGACCTCCGCGATGTTGCGCACCTGGCCCGTCAAGTTGCCGGCCATGGCGTTCACCGAATCGGTGAGATCTTTCCAGGTGCCGGCGACTCCGGGCACGTTGGCCTGTCCACCCAGACGCCCTTCGCTACCCACTTCACGCGCTACACGCGTGACTTCGGCCGCGAACGAACGCAACTGCTCGACCATGGTATTGAGAGTTTCTTTCAGTTGCAGGATTTCGCCGCGCACATCGACGGTGATCTTCTTTGACAGATCGCCGGTAGCGATGGCCGTGGCCACCTCTGCGATGTTACGCACCTGACCGGTCAGGTTGCTGGCCATGAAGTTCACATTGTCGGTCAAGTCTTTCCAGGTCCCGCCCACTCCCGGCACCTGAGCCTGCCCTCCCAGCTTGCCTTCGGTTCCGACTTCTCGCGCCACGCGCGTCACTTCGCCGGCAAAGGCGTTGAGCTGGTCGACCATTGTGTTGATCGTGTTTTTCAGTTCGAGGATTTCGCCTTTCACGTCCACCGTGATCTTGCGGGACAAGTCGCCCCTGGCCACAGCCGTAGTCACTTCGGCGATGTTTCGGACCTGGCCGGTGAGGTTTCCGGCCATCGAGTTCACCGAATCGGTAAGGTCTTTCCAGGTGCCGGCCACGCCCGGGACGTTGGCTTGTCCTCCCAGCCGGCCTTCCGTGCCAACCTCGCGCGCCACGCGCGTCACCTCACCCGCAAATGCGTTTAGCTGGTCCACCATCGTGTTGATGGTCTCTTTGAGCAGCAGAATCTCGCCGCTCACGTTCACAGTTATTTTCCTCGACAGGTTGCCAGTGGCGATCGCGGTAGCCACTTCAGCGATGTTCCGCACCTGGCCGGTCAAGTTACTGGCCATGGAATTAACCGAATCCGTAAGGTCTTTCCAGGTGCCGGCGACGCCTGGAACCTGGGCCTGACCGCCCAATCTCCCGTCGGTGCCGACTTCGCGCGCTACACGGGTCACTTCCGAAGCGAAAGCTCGCAACTGGTCGACCATCGTGTTGATGGTGTCTTTAAGTTCGAGGATTTCTCCTTTCACATCCACCGTGATCTTGCGCGACAAGTCGCCGCGGGCGACCGCCGTGGCCACTTCGGCGATGTTCCGCACCTGGCCGGTCAAATTGCTGGCCATGAAATTGACATTGTCGGTGAGATCTTTCCAGGTTCCGGCTACGCCTGGCACCTGCGCCTGGCCGCCCAGCTTGCCTTCCGTACCCACCTCGCGGGCCACGCGGGTTACTTCGCCGGCGAACGCATTGAGCTGGTCCACCATCGTGTTGATCGTGTTTTTCAGTTCGAGAATTTCGCCTTTCACGTCCACCGTGATTTTGCGGGACAGATCGCCGCCGGCCACGGCAGTAGTGACTTCTGCGATGTTACGCACCTGTCCGGTGAGGTTTCCCGCCATTGAATTCACCGAATCGGTAAGGTCTTTCCAGGTGCCGGCCACGCCCGGGACGTTGGCCTGTCCACCCAGCCGGCCCTCGGTGCCCACCTCGCGAGCCACGCGGGTTACCTCGCCGGCGAACCGGTTCAACTGGTCCACCATGGTGTTGAGGGTTTCTTTCAGTTGCAGAATTTCTCCGCGGACATCCACCGTAATTTTGCGGGAGAGATCGCCACTGGCGATAGCCGTTGCAACCTCGGCGATATTTCGCACCTGGCCGGTCAGGTTGCTGGCCATGAAGTTCACGTTGTCGGTCAGATCCTTCCAGGTGCCGCCGACGCCAGGAACCTGGGCCTGGCCGCCCAGCTTGCCTTCCGTGCCCACCTCGCGGGCCACGCGGGTAACTTCGCCTGCGAACCCGTTGAGCTGGTCCACCATTGTGTTGATCGTGTCTTTGAGTTCGAGAATTTCGCCTTTCACGTCGACAGTAATTTTTCGCGACAAATCGCCGCGAGCTACGGCCGTGGTTACTTCGGCGATATTGCGGACTTGCGCCGTCAGGTTTCCAGCCATGGCGTTTACCGAGTCGGTGAGATCCTTCCAGGTGCCGGCTACGCCGGGCACAACCGCCTGCCCGCCCAGCTTTCCGTCGGTGCCCACTTCGCGGGCCACGCGGGTGACTTCCGAAGCAAACGACCGCAACTGGTCCACCATCGTGTTGATGGCCTCTTTGAGTTGCAGAATCTCACCGCGGACATCCACCGTGATTTTGCGGGAAAGATCGCCGCTGGCCACGGCGGTCGCCACTTCTGCGATGTTGCGGACCTGCCCGGTCAGGTTGCTGGCCATCGAATTGACCGAGTCGGTTAGATCCTTCCAGGTGCCGGCCACGCCGGGAACCTGGGCCTGACCGCCCAGCTTGCCATCAGTTCCCACCTCTCGGGCGACACGCGTAACTTCAGCTGTAAACACGCCGAGCTGCTGAATCATGGTGTTCACAATATTGGCGGAGCGCAGAAACTCGCCTTCCAGCGGCCGCCCGTCGACGTCCAGCCTTACCGTCTGGGTCAAATTGCCTTGGGCTACGCCGGCGATGGCTCGGGTTACTTCTGTGGTTGGCCGGAGCAGGTCCTCAACGAGCGTATTGACCGAAACCTCCATCTCGCCCCAGGCGCCGCGAGATTCGTGAAAGCGCGTGCGCTCCCGGGTTCTGCCTTCCTTGCCCACCACCTGGCCGACGCGC
The DNA here is from genome assembly GCA_036265205.1 of Terriglobales bacterium. Taxonomy (GTDB): domain Bacteria; phylum Acidobacteriota; class Terriglobia; order Terriglobales; family Acidobacteriaceae; genus JAIQFF01. The sequence goes on along the minus strand of DATAPL010000032.1, from coordinate 88,280 downwards.
TGGAGTTCATGCGCCATCTGCTGGTTCACCGCGACGATGTCATTGAAAGTGTCGGCAATTTTCCCCGCCAGTCCCGTCCACGAACCGGGCAGGCGCACCGAAAAGTCCCCTGCCCGCATAGTCTGCAGGGTGGCCAATATCACGCTAAGTTCGGCGGATGGCTGCTCGGCAACTGCTGAAGAAGAATGACCGTTATTCCCCGGACTCGGCTCGCCGTTGACAAGCGCGGTGGCGGCGCGGCGATCGGCTCTCTTCATGATTTATCTCCTGAAGTGACGAGGGATTGACCCTTGCGAAACCGGGAATCTCATCTCAGGTTTCGTGTTTGTGCTGAACCGGCGACTCAGGTCAGGGGAGGAGTGGCATCCAATACGATGCGCAAACAAAATTTCTGCATTCGCACGCCAATCTCAGAACCAACGCAAATCGACCTGAGCGATCCCTGCTCACTTAGTTAACATGAAAATTTTCGGTTGACTCTACAGTATTTGCTGTATGGAGGCGACCGCCAGGGAAGTGGCTTCCCGTGTATAGCAATCGTATAGCTGTCGTATTTAAGCTGCGGTACTTGCAACGGCCGAAAGAATGGGTTTCCTGGATCAGGCGGCATGCTGAAAGCAGTCCAGGCCATGGACAACTTTGCCGGGAGCCTACCGGCTCGGGGAGCCGATCTGGGTCCCTGGTCCAAAGGGCCGATCCCCGATCTAAGCCGCGAGCGCGGCGCGGATGGCATGCACTACGTTAGAACCGACCCCGTCCGATTTGGATATGACGTCTTTAACGCCCAGCTTGCGCGCGTCTCTCACCAGTTCGGGGTAGGCGTGCAGAGTAAACATCAAAATGGGAACCTGGGGCGCTATGGCACGCATGCGGCGCGCCGCCTCCAGTCCATTCATTACCGGCATGGAGAGATCCATAACCACAACGTCGGGATGCAGGTCTCGGACGATTTCCAGCGCTTGTTTGCCGTTTTCGGCTTCGCCGCAGACCTCCCAATCCGTCTCTGTTTCTATACAGAAGCGGAGCGAGCGTCGGATGGCGGCAGTATCGTCCACCAGTAGAATTCTTGTCGCCATGGCGTCCCAAGTCCCAGCCTAACTGAGTCATCAAACCGCGCAATACAACGGATGCTGTAATGATTGATGTTCGCCTCCACCCTTTATTGGGTAGCTCAGATGCCGGCACAATGAAAGCAGTTTGCTTAGAAATGTTGCGCGTCGAACCGAAGGCTTTTAAAAGGTATTACGGGCGCTGGGGCAGTTGCGCTTTAAGGCGCATCTACGGAATTTCCTGTATTGAAATCGAAAGGGCTCATCCGCAGAATAGGCACATCTCAAGCGGAGAATTTCGATGGCACCGCTCACTTTGCAGGAAGTAATCGAGAGAATCAACAAAACCTACCCCCTCGCGAAACGGCCGCCGGCAGGAAATGACCGGACCGTGGAGCAGCCTCACCGTCCTGAGTTCTACGTTCCCCGCATCGCCAGGCGTTTAGCCAATTTCAAATTTGCTGTGTTCCACCAGGGATAAAGTCACGGTAACACCGGGGTGCGCGCCAGCGCTGCCGCGAGAGCCAGGATTAGTGCGATTAGCAACAGCACGCCGCTGCCGAGCAAGACGATTTCGCTCAGCAGGTCGGCTTTCAGCAAATCATCCCGGTGGAGCAGGTCATGGTGGCGCATATATTCCTCGTCAATGACGTGCTTGAGCCTCTTTTTCACCTGAAAGCGTAAGACAAGTCCAGGGGCATGGGAATCCCGCCTCTGCTGTACTTTTCCAACTGCGTGTCTGTAGCAAAAACAGGGCAGAAGCTGTGTCAGCGAGAAGGCGAGAGGCAGGCGTCCGTTATCAACCGAAGGCGGGCACCTGCCTGGGTGTGGGAATCACAAATGGGGAAATAGAAATGAAGCATGAGCATCAACATAGTTCCACATCCTCGATCGAACAATTCCTCCTTACCTGTAATTTGCGGAAGAAGGTGCTGTAGTGAAAATGTTCGAAAGCGAACATTGTTTGGAGTTGTTTTCGTTCCCGTCTTTAACGTGCCAATCGTGAACCGCGCCAATCGTGCCGTACGCCAAGCCCGCCACCGCTCTACAGCGAAGGCCCGATAGATAAGGCTTTCCATCTTCTGCATAATCAGAGTCGCCGCTTCAATTGCGCCTGCGGCGTAAGTTCTCGCGACTCTGACGACTACTTTATCGTCCCTAAATCGGATTAGTGCCGCCGGCCGGCACGGAAGGATATCTGCCTCATCATGCGAATCGCGCAGGTTGCACCGCTCTACGAGAGCGTTCCTCCAAAACTCTACGGCGGCACCGAGCGCGTAGTTTCCTATCTAACCGAGGAACTGGTACAACGCGGCCACGAGGTAACCCTGTTTGCCAGCGGGGACTCGCTGACCGAGGCGCGCCTGGTTCCCTTATGCAAGCAGTCGTTGCGTCTGGCGCCGGGCTGCGTGGACCCGTTGCCGCATCATCTGCTGCTGGTGGAGCGGGTGCTCCAGGAAAAAGAGAATTTCGACCTGATTCATTTCCACATTGATTATTTGCATTACCCGCGCAGCCGAACTGAGGACGTGCCAACCCTGACCACTTTGCATGGCCGGCTGGATCTTCCTGACCTGGTGCCACTCTATCAACAGTTTCGTGCGATGCCGGTGGCGTCGATTTCGGAGTCGCAACGCCAACCCCTGCCTTGGTTGAACTGGCAGGGCACGGTCTATCATGGACTGCCGCTCGCCAGCTTGAGTTATCACCAAGCGCCGGGGAAATACCTGGCATTTCTTGGCCGGACATCTCCAGAAAAAGGTTTGGACGAGGCGATCAAGATTGCTCGAGCCGCTGGGGTGGAATTGAAGATCGCAGCGAAAATCGATCGCGTCGACCAGGCGTATTTTGACTCCGTGATCCGCCCTCTCTTAAAGGGCCCGGGGGTGGAATTCGTGGGGGAGATCGGCAGCACGGAAAAGAATGAATTTCTGGGAAACGCCCTGGCGCTGCTGGCTCCGGTGCAGTGGCCCGAACCCTTTGGGCTGGTTATGATCGAAGCCATGGCCTGCGGCACGCCGGTGATCGCATACCCGCGGGGGTCCGTTCCCGAGTTGGTGGAAGAAGGCGTGAGTGGCTTTATGGTCAGCACGGCGCAGGAGGCTGCGGCGGCGGTGAAAGCGATCCCAGCCATCGCCCGTAAGCGCTGCCGGGAATATTTCGAACGCCGCTTCAGCGCCGGCAGAATGTGTGAAGATTACCTGACGCTCTACCACCGGCTCCTGGAAGCGGAGCCGGTTCTGTCCACATCGGACCAGGTTGTGAGTTGGACGACGACAGCCTAACTCAACATTTCTATATCGCCACCGGATCCTCTCCGGCGGACGATCGCACCCGCGTGCTGAAATACGGCAAGACTTTTGCCGTCTTTGATCGCTACGGCGACATCGAAACTGTCGGATTAAAGGAACAGGGAATCTTTTGCGAGGGCACCCGCTTTCTCTCGCAGATGGAGTTTTATCTGGACCGGGCCCGGCCCCTGATGCTGAGTTCCACAGTCAAGGCCGACAATTCCCTGTTCACCGCGGACCTGGCCAACGTGGACATCTCGAGGCATGGGGAAATAGTCATTCCCCGAGGTACTCTTCATGTGCTGCGAACAAAGTTTCTGTGGCATGACGTCTGTTACGAACAATTTCAGATGGTGAATTACGGGACCGTCCCGCTCGACATTCCTTTTCGCTTACGTTTCGACGCCGACTTCGCGGACATTTTCGAAGTGCGTGGAGTTAAACGGCAGAAGCGAGGACAACGGCTCGAAGACGTTCTTGAGCAGGACGCCATCTCATTGGGATATCGAGGCTTGGACGGCGTGGTGCGCCGCACCCGCATCTTCTGCTCGCCGCGGCCACGCAAGATATCCGCAGGCGAGCTTCAGCTGGACGCTCATCTCGAGCCTCGAACTCAAATCACGCTGAACCTTACGATTGCGTGCGAGATCCTTCCCAATTCCAATGGGCGCCCGCGATCCTATGAAACCGCCCGCAAAGCCGCCAGAACTGAAATCGGCCAGGCCCGGCGTGAGTTCACCCAGATCCATTCTTCCAGCGAAGCCTTCAATTGCTGGCTGGCGCGTTCGCAAGCCGACGTAGAGATGATGATCGTCGGCAACCCCGAACACAACTATCCCTATGCCGGGGTGCCGTGGTTCAGCACTGTTTTTGGCCGCGACGGCATCATCACCGCCCTGCAGTGTCTTTGGCTTAATCCCGGCATTGCGCGCGGCGTTCTGGAGTTTCTGGCGGCTACGCAGGCAACTGAGCTCAACCCCGCGTCGGAAGCGGAACCGGGGAAAATTGTGCACGAAATGCGGCGCGGCGAGATGTCCGCGCTGGGTGAGGTGCCGTTCGGCTGTTACTACGGAACGGTGGATGCGACGCCTCTATTTGTCATGCTGGCCGACTCGTACTATGCCCGCACCGCCGATCTCGCGCTGATCAAGCGAATATGGCCGAACCTGCAACGCGCCCTGGCCTGGATCGACACTTACGGCGATTGCGACGGCGACGGGTTGGTGGAGTATTCACGCCATTCCAAGGATGGATTGGTCCAGCAGGGTTGGAAAGATTCGAACGATTCCGTGTTCCATGCCGACGGCACGTTGGCAGCGGGACCCATCGCGCTGTGCGAAGTGCAGGGCTACGTCTATGCGGCCAAGCGCGGGGCGGCCCGGCTGGCATCCATTCTCGGCGAAACTGCACGCGCCGCTGAGTTGGAGGCCCAGGCAGAAGCGCTCCGAGCCCGCTTTGAGGCTGCCTTCTGGTGCGATGAGATTGCGACCTACGCGATCGCGTTGGATGGCCAAAAACGACAATGCCGGATCCGAGCCTCGAATGCCGGACATTGCCTGTACACCGGAATCGCCCAGTCCGATCATGCCTACCGCTCCGCCCACTCGCTGCTCAGTCAGGACATGTTCTCAGGATGGGGCATTCGCACCGTGGGCAGCGGAGAGTCCCGCTACAATCCCATCTCTTATCACAACGGCTCAGTGTGGCCTCACGACAACGCATTGATTGCCGCCGGCCTGGCTCGTTATGGCTTCAAGGACATGGCCGGCGAAATTCTCTCCGGCCTACTGGCAGTCAGCACTTTTGTTGACCTGCATCGTTTGCCCGAGCTTTTCTGTGGCATGGAGCGCCGTGCCAGCGAAGGGCCGACTCTGTATCCGGTGGCTTGCGCTCCCCAAGCCTGGGCCGCTGGAGCCGTGTTCCTGCTGTTGCAATCTTGCCTGGGGCTTTCCCTCAACGCGGACAAGAAACAGATCCGGCTGGACGGCCCTTCGCTGCCCGAAGCCGTTCCGGAACTCTGGATTCGAGACTTGAGAATCGGCGACGCATGCGTCGACCTCTTTCTCGAGCGGCAGGCAAACCTGGTGCGCCTGCAGATACTCGACAAGCGCGGCGAAGTTGAAATCATCACCACCTAGCTTCGCGTTTCTTCATTAGCTTCTGTGTGTCACCCAATCGCCCAGCCGAGACCTAGCTTCGAGATCAGACTGCGGGGTCAGGAACGGCAACGTCTTGCCCTGGTCTGACATCCAAAGCCTGCCGTGCCCAAGGCTGCCAATTCGAAGCGCAACTCAGCCAGGCCCGTCCGATCAAAAGCGGTACGATCAAAGACGGTCGGCTCGAAGTCTGTTCAGTCGAGGCCAGCTCAATCGAAGACGGCAAGGGTAGTGCCGGTCAAACTTCCAGTCAGTTCATCCCGACGTCCGAAGTTTCCTCCCAAGCAGCAAAAGATGTTCTGCGAAACACTAATGCTGCTGAATCGTTGCCGCGTTCCCTATGTAGTGTCGGGAGCTTTCGCGCTTCAGGTGCATACCGGAATCTGGCGACGGACCAAAGATCTGGATTTATTTTTGGCCCCGGAAGATGTGCCGGCGGCGTTGCGTTGTCTCAGAAAAAGCGGCTTCCGCTGCGAATCCACCGACCCGGTCTGGCTGTACAAAGCCCGCCGCAACGGATTCTTCGTGGATCTGATCACCGGCATGAGCAACGCCGTGATTACCGTCGACCGATCGTGGATTGAAAATGCGCGTCCTGCCTTCATCTTCGATGTGCGCGCCCGCGTCCTGGCCGCCGAAGAGCTGCTCGCTTCGAAGCTGTTCGTCGTGCGCCGCGAACGGTTTGACGGCGCTGACATCGCCCACATCGTCTACGCCAGCCAGGGAAAGCTTAACTGGGATCGCGTATTTGCGCTGGTCAAAGACCACTGGGAAGTTTTGCTTTTTGCGCTGGTGCTGTACCGCTACGTTTACCCGGCGTACAGCCACTATGTCCCGGACTGGGTATGGCAGCGTCTGCTGGTAAGTTTTTCGAATCAGGTAACCAACCGGAATCCGTCGGCGCAATTTCGAGGCAGCCTGGTGGACGACAAGATGTTCGCCATCGACGTGAAAGAATGGGGAATGAAGGATGAACTTCGCACCCACCGCGCACGACGACAGGAAAAGACCGCCTGAGCAAACAGTCTGCCTGCAGCGGGAAACGACGTCATAAATAGCAATGTTATGAGAATCGCTGCCACCGCCGACTTGCACTTCTTCTCTCCTCGAGACGCCGTGATCCAGGAGCAGCTCGGTCAGGTACAGGATAATGCCGATCTTCTTGTGGTGGCCGGCGATCTCACGAACTACGGCAAACCAGCGGAGATGAAAGAACTCCTGAACTTCCTGGTCCGGCTGCGTCTGCCTATTGTTGCTGTCCTGGGAAACCACGACTACGAAAGTGGTTCAGAAGCAGAGTTGATGCGCATGATGACAGAAGAAGGGATAAAGCTTCTGGATGGCACTGCGTACGAGCATAACGGAGTCGGCTTTGCCGGAACCAAAGGTTTTCCCGGCGGATTTGGAAGAGGCGCCCTGACCGCATTTGGCGAGACCGGCGTCAAGGCCTTCGTGCAGGGCGCGATTGACGAAGCTTTGAAGCTGGAACGCGCCATGTCGCAACTGCGAACCACTAAACGCGTAGTGGTCATTCACTACGCGCCCGTGGTGGATACCATCCAGGGAGAAGCCGCAGAAATTTTCCCTTACCTGGGCAGCTCGCGGCTGGCCGAAGTGGTGGACCGGCACGGCGCCGATATGATCTTTCACGGCCACGCCCATCATGGTTCGCTGGAGGGCAAGACGACGTCGGGCATCCCCGTACACAACGTGGCCCTGCCTATCCTGCAATTGCAGAAGCCCGCCGCCGCCTTTCGAACATTTGAAGTTTAGGAGCACCGACAATGAAATTGTTTCGACCGATTTTGATCGCGATGCTCGGCGCGTCTTTAACATGCGCCGTCCGATTGGCCGCGCAACAAACATCGCCGAACTCTTCTTCATCATCATCCATGCAGCAGGACTCGCAACCTGCTTCAATGGCGAACTCGGCAAACAACGGCGCCTCCAGGATTACAGGCTGCATCCGGTCTGAACACGGCCACTACCTTCTCGAAAGCAAGCACCACAAGATGGTCGCGCTGACGGGGCCGGAAGACTTCGCGCCCCATGTCGGTCACAGCGTGACGCTTTACGGCAACTTTCTGCCAGGGACGGCGACCAGCGCATCAGCCAGGACAAGCACCAGCGGATCCGCTTCGAACGCTAATTTTCAGGTCAACAAAATTGAGATGGTTTCCGACACTTGTGTTCTGGATCAAAAAGACGCCAAGGATAAAAGCACCGCGCCGGATCAAAAGTGATCTGGGCAACCCTACCACATTGGCTCAATGTGACCGGGCCTGCGGCCTACCAACCACCTGGAAGCCAGCTTACCGTTTCTTTTCCGCAAGCCTACAGCATGTAGCGGATCGCATCTCGACGGTTCGTGCCTTACTCTACGCCAGGTTGAATCGAATACTGCGCGAAGCAATGACGTTGCGGTTCATGGGCCAAGGCAATACCGAATTTTTGTTATCTCTTTTTCCAAAGGAGTTCAAATGAAATCGAAATTTCTGGGAACGATCGCCCTGGTTCCGGTTTTACTGCTTGGATTGGCGTGCACGAATCAACGAAGTCAAGACGGAACCTACAGAGCCGACAACCAGTCATACAAAGACGTGGTCAAGCAGGCTCTGCAACAGTCGGAATTGCAGGACGTGACCGTCGACGAGGATCGGGACAAAAATACCATCACACTGGGAGGCAAAGTGCACTCCGAAGACGCCCGCCAACAAGCCACTGAAGTGGCCAAGGCGGCAGCCGGAAACCGCGTCATAGCCAACGAGATCAGCGTCCAGCCGGTTGGAGCGGAGTCCGCGTCCAAGGATATTGCTTCCGATCGGGACACCGCGATTGAGAAGAACTACAAGGCAACACTGATCGCCAAGGGTCTGGACAAGAAACACATTCGATTCGACGCCAAGAATGGCGTGATTACACTGAAGGGGAGCGTTACCAACCCTTCAGAACGCCGCCAGGCCGAACAGCTGGCTGCGGCCACGCCAAATGTCCGGCAAGTCGTGAACGAGATTGATGTAAACCGTTAACGGCATTGGGAAGTGACCCGTCGGTAGAAAGAAAGTAGTGCATGATATCGGGCCGATCGCCGCCACTGGGTCGGCCCGAGCTGCTTTCCGCTGCATAAACCCAAGGGGGTGCTTGCACCGAGGGCCAAGTGGCGTTTTTTCTTTCATGTAGTACAGCGAGGCTCAGGTGGGACTACAGGCAGAACCGGATGGACGACCTGGCGTCCGCCTTCTAGGCTGGGTGGGTTTGCGGCTGCCGCTCGGGAGTAGAAACAGGAAAACTTGGAGGTTTCTTTTGGTTACTGAGATTGGATCCGTGACAAAGCACTTCCCTCCTGCGACAGAATCTTTCCAGGAAAGAACTGCGGAACTGGTGAAGCGCGCTAAGAAAGGCGACGGCCAGGCTTGCTTCGAGCTCTTCGAAACCCATAGCAAGCGGGTTTACTCCCTTACCCTTCAATTGACCGCAGATGTGGCAGCCGCGGAAAATCTCACGCAGAACATATTCATCGAAACTTTTCGCGGGCTGGAGTCAGCCTGTGACGATACCGAATTTGCTAATGCGCTTTACCGGCGCACCGCCAACGCCGCTTTGCTGTGGCATGCAAGACATGTAGCGATGCACGAAAGTGCCACCGGCAGTGCGGCAATTCCTGCCCTGCTCGCGGAATCTCAAGCCAGCGCCATCCATGGCGGATGTGAATTATGACAACTCAAGGACCAGTAACGGTAAAACAATTGCCTGAGCAGCTGACCGTGGGACACCTTCAGGATTTTCTCCGCGAGATCACGCCCCTGATCGAGAGGCAACGCCCCCGAATTGTCTTTGATTTCTCCGGGGTCCACCACATCGACAGTGCTGGTGTCGAGATGCTGCTTCACTGCATGGAAGAGGCCATGAAGGGGAACGGCGACCTGAAGCTGGCCGCTGTGCCTCCCTCGTCCGCGGTGATTCTGGAATTGACCCGGGTCGATCGGCTGTTTGAAGTCTTCGAAACTGTCCCCGAGGCGGTGGACAGTTTTTACAGATTTTCGGCGGACGCGAACGCTTACCCCTGGCAACTACATCCGGACGCAGATGGCAAAGAAATTTGGGACGTCAAAACCGACGGCGACTTGTCGTAAGGCGCGCCGCTAATCGGGCTTGTGGCTTTTCATATTCGACAGTCCCGCATCCAGCTACCCCCACCATTCCATACTCCGCAATCCTATAGCAAGCTCCACAAAGACCACGACTCAGACTAAATCCAGCCGATCAAATCGTAGGCTCAGCCCTGACCCATTCTTTGACCCGGCTCCCTGATGTACTTCCGATTGATGGTTATGAGCTTTGTTCTTGCCGGTGGGAGCGCAGGTCAATAGAATTCGCGTTAATCAACGGTTATTAAGCGCCCACTTCAGACAAAGCAAAACCCAAAAGGCTGGAGAGTGCAGTAGGCATGAAAAGGCTTTGTGTATACCTGTGTCTGATGGCGTCCCTGACGGCAGCTGCCTTCGCGAGCGTGGCGGTCAGCAGTCCGGGAAACGGCGCAACGGTTTCTTCTCCCATAAGCTATGTTGCCTCCGCCAGCACCACCTCCTGCTCCCGCGGCGTAGCTTCGATGGGAATTTATGTCAATAACCAGCTCACTTACGTGGTCAACGGAACCAGCCTGAACACCAAGCTGACGTTGAGTCCGGGGACTTACAACACCGTGGTCGAAGAGTGGGATTACTGCGGTGGAGCAAGCTTCACCCCGGTCGCCATCAACGTGGCCAATCAAAGCGGAGTGCTGGTGAGTTCTCCCGCCAACAACAGCACCGTGGGCGGATCCGTGCACTTTGCCGCGACGGCGACGACAAGTTGCTCCAAAGGCGTTGCCAGCATGGGAATCTACACTGCGCCTTCACCCAATAATCTGGTTTTCGTGGTGCAGGGCGCGAGCCTGAATACCAACATTTCGCTGAGTCCGGGCACCTACAACACGGTAGTCGAAGAATGGGACTACTGCGGTGGAGCCGCGTTCACTCCCGTCCAGATCAAGGTGGGCGGAAACACGATGTACAACGTGCAGGCCAGCGGCGGATGGAAGGGTTGGGGTGAACTGGCCCCGGCTTATGAAATCTGCTCTACCTGCAGCCCCAAAGTGACATACGGCATGACCCAGACCGGCGGAGCCACAAAATTTTCTATCGGAGGCACCGTGCCTTACTCCGATGTTTTGTGGACCAATCCAGTGATTGGTCAGGGATCAACCCAGGGCCTCCCCGACAACAATCACACTCTGGTTTCAAATTTGAAGAACTTCACTTATGACGCCTACTTTTATTCCGATACTACCGAGGCGTCGCAGGTGATCGAATTCGACATCAGCCAGTACTTCAGCGGGCAAAGCTACATCTATGGGCACCAGTGCCGGATCGCAGGCGGCCATCAATGGGATATCTGGGACAACGTCAACAACAAGTGGGTGTCCACTGGAGTTGCATGCAATCCGGTGAATCATGCCTGGAACCACGTGGTCATTCAGGCGCAACGGACCTCAGACAACCGCCTGCTTTACCAGTCGATTTCCATGAACGGCGTAACTCACGCGCTGAACCTCTACTATGCTCATGCTTCAGCGCCTTCCGGGTGGTGGGGCATCACACTCAACTTCCAGCTCGATGGAAATTACGCGCAGACTCCCTACACCGTATATCTGGACAAGCTGAATTTCAGTTACTGGTAAAGCGTAGGGTTTAACCAAGCTCCGTGCGCGGCCAGGATCGCGCCCCGGATTTTCCCGTCTGCCGAGCCTTCCAATTTTTTCTCTCATCTCCAAAGTAACCAGTGACCCCGGCATTGTAAGCAAGATCGCTTTGCCCTCGCAAAGCGGAGTACAACTGCGAATGCCGCGCTGGGCGCGGCCCGGCGAGCAGCGACGAGAGTAACCCGCCCTCTACTTGCTCTAAGGTCAATCCCCTCCGTAATCATGCTTTCCTGCCGACCTCTCGCTAATATCCCTGCAACGAGTAATTCGACCGGGCTGAAGAGCGAAGAATAATCGGCCGGGTTGCAGGTTGGCTTTGAAGTTTACGCGCCGCTTATTCGCTTCGATCGTGCTTGTGGTCCTGATTCCAATTGTCTGTCGCGCAGACCAGTTGGAGATCAAGCCGACCACTACCCTTTCCGCCGAAACCGCTAACAATACCAGCGCGGCAAATAGCTTTCTCACTCAATCCAATGGAAACCTGGGCGCGGGGAATATCAGCAAGCTGGATATTCACTCTCTGCTCTATCCCGCCGCGCAGACCAAAATCTTCGCGCATCTGATGTTGTGGTTCGGCCAGTCCGATCACATGAATATCGGCTACAGCTCGTCCGATCCGGCGCAGGTACATCGCCAGATTACGGACATGATCAGCCGCGGATTCGATGGCGTGGTCATGGTCTGGTACGGGCCGAACAACCAGATCGACCGGGCTGCGAAGCTGGTAATGCAGGAAGCGGAGAGCCATCCGGGTTTCACCTTTGCCATCTTCGTGGACAATGGCGCAATCCGCTGGGACTCCTGTTCCGGCTGTAACCCGCAACAGGCTTTCACTCAGGATTTGCTGTACGTCGAACAGACTTATTTTCCCTCGCCCGCCTACCTGAGAATTAACGGCCGGCCAGTGGTTTCAAACTTCGACGTCGACCTCTACTACGCAGTGGATTGGAACGCCGCCAAAGCCGCGCTCTCCAGCGATCCTATATTTCTTTTTCAAAATGCCGGTGGCTTTACCCATGCCTTGAGTGGCGGGGCTTATTCCTGGGATATCCCCACAACCTCGGACTACGGCATGAGTTATCTGACCAAATTCTACAAAACCGGCCTGGCATCGCCGGGGCAACAAACCTGGGGCTCTGCCTACAAAGGCTTCAACGACACCCAGGCCTCCTGGGGGCTGAACCGCATCATGGGGCAGCAATGCGGTCAGACCTGGCTGCAGACTTTTTCCAAGATCAACAGCATTTACGACTCCACCAATCAGCTCCCAACCCTGCAACTGGTCACCTGGAATGACTACGAAGAAGGCACGGAGATCGAGTCTGGAATCGACAATTGCGTCAGCATTGCCGCGAATCTTAATGCGGGCTCGTTGCAGTGGCAGGTTGCGGGAGACGAAAATACGGTTGACCACTACACCGTCTACGTGAGCGCTGACGGCCAAAACCTCATGCCCCTGGCCGACATTCAGCATGGCCAGCACACGCTCGACGTTTGCAGCTACTCCCTCCCTTCCGGAAATTATTCATTGTTCGTGCAGGCTGTGGGAAAACCGAATCTGAGTAACCAGATGTCGGGAGCGGTGAAATATCAGGCCCAATGCGGCGGATCCGATACGCCAGGGCCGCCACCAGTGCCCCCGCCGCCACCTTCACCAGCGCCGCAACCGGCGCCGATGCTTTCCCTCAGCACGTCGCCGTCATCGGTCGTCATCGCAGATGGGCAATCCGGCAGCTCTGGCATTATGGTGACGGCAAACTCGGGCTCGCAAAATTCGATTTCTCTATCCTGTTCAGATTTGCCGGTGGGAATGTCGTGCAGCTTTTCGCCCTCGATGATTACCCCCCAATCCTCCGCTTCCATGCTCACCATATCCATTACCCGCGCCGGGCAGGGGCCTATGCATCATCCGCCCAAAAGGCAGCCGAAAAGACCCTTGGAGTCGTATCTGTTTACCTTTGGCGTTGCCGGCCTGGTCGTGCTCGGCGACAAGAAGCGTCTGGCCCGAGCCTTGCTTCTCAGCGCGGTGATTGGATGGGCTCTTCTGTTCAGCTCTTGTGGGGCCGCCCCCGCAGTGCCCGCGGCGCAGCAATCCTCGGTGGGAGTCTCCCCGGGCGCTTACACAATCGCGGTCAACGGAAGCGCGGGTGCGAACCAGGCTTCGACCGCAACCCTAGTGACAGTCCGCTAACGGCGGGCAATCCCGGAAACTGAAGGCTGGTTCACCGGAGCCGTCAAACCGGCAACCGGTTCGCGCAGATTGGAAATCAATTGACCTTGCCGGCAAGCAACCCTTTTTAACACTTCTCCCAGCACCCGTTGCGCCACCTGGGGCGCGGGCAGCGGATCAATCACCGTCATCCCACCCACCAGTTCACTCAAAACCAGGTACGACAAGCGATTCCGGCGAACAAATTCGAGAGGATACTCCGGCTTCCGGATGCGCGCCTGCTCCGGTTCCGCATCGAGCAGGCAGGCAACGTCCGGGGACGGCACAAGCTTTAGCAATTGGCGAACATAAGTCCGTACCAAAGAATGCTTGAGCGGCAAGTTGGCCAGTTCGTCGTAAAGATAGCGATCGAAGATAACCACATCCGTTTGGCTGGCGCGAGCTCTCCTCGCCGAGATCCCGAGCCGCAGAGCGTCGAGGAAATATAAAAAGCAGCGAAAAACAGTCATGTACCAGGACTGGATATTCTTGTCGCGCCGGTCCACCGGATTGCCAGGCGATCCCACGCCCTTCTCTCCCTTGAAGACAGCGTGACTCGAAAACTCGCGAAGGTTGCGCAGCAGGGCGATATCGTCCCAGAACGTCAGAACACGCACGCTCAGACCGGCCTCACGCAACCGGCTGCAGAGGGCTTCGATCTGCGTGCTTTTGCCCGAGCCATCGATCCCGGAAAAGCTTACCAGTGTGGACATTTTCTTTGATTGCTCAACCACACCTTGAGGTTTTTGCATTTCATCTAGTGGCGCCCGGCGGGCGGCTCGGCGTGGCCTTGGATAAGGCCGCCACAGTGCCCAGTGCGACAGCCGCTCCCACCACAGCTCCCACGCTGATCAGAATGGTGCGGACGCGCCGTTGCTTGGCCGGCGCCAGGGCTGCTCCGGCCGGCTTGGCGGCCGCAAAACCCGTGGTAGTTGCGGTCTCGGCAGCGGCGGTGCCGACTGGTTTCTGAATACTGTTCTGCGGCGGCGGTGGAACAGGCTGCGCCGGCTGAGGCGTAGCGGCGATTCCACCTTTGTCCCCTCCTGGCGCTTGCGCTTGTGCCGCCCCTGGGCTGTTTGGAAGTTCCTGCGGCGCAGGTTGAGCCGGCGCCCGCTGAGCTTGCGCTGGGGCCGTTTGGCCCGCTTCTCCGCCTTGCTGGTTGGAATCTGCGTTCTGCGGTGCCGGAAGAGCGAGGGCGCAGCTGGGAACCAGCAGTGCCAGTGCAAGCGATCCGCCGATCAGGCGCGCAGTGAGGCGTTCTCCGATTCTCATCATTCCTCCTTCACCGATTCGGTCTCTATCGCGGTTCTTCACCGGTCACGACTTGGCCCGGTCATACTTCACCCTTCGAAAATATTCTGAGGGCCGGCCGCTGGGGAGGCGGTTTGTAGGCAACCGGCTCGAGTCCCACCACTTTGGGCGCGGGCTGCAGCAGCTCGGTCTTCTTGTCGCCATAGCGGAAGGAATGCCATCCGGAAGGCGCCCGCCCGATAATCTTTGCGTCATCGATCGTCACCGAAATGTCGGACCGCAAATGCATTAACCGGTTTCCATCAACTACAGCATGAGCCACTGCGATACCTTTTCCAATGTAGGTGTCAGGCAGGATGGAGCTGTGTTCAATGACCGCTCCGTGATCCACCAGGCAACATTCCTCGATCGCGCTAAATCGGTTAACCGAAGCCGAAGCGCGAACTCTGGTGCCGCGCCCGATATAAGCCGGGGCCAGTATCGTTGCGGAGCGATGGATCCGGGCGCCAACATCCACCCAGACGCCGCGCTCTATTTCTTCTCCGCGTGGCCGCATGGCGCATCGACCAAGGAGAGAATCTTCTGCCAGACGTTGCAGCGACCGCGCATCCTCCAAGCGGTTCACATAACCTGTCGTCAGGTAGAGCAGAGGCTGATCACCGCCGACCTCGGCGGGCGTATCGAGATTAATCTCCCTGCCTAGCACCGGAGTCGGATTCAGCACCCAGAAATCCAAAGGACCGTCGGCATCGCAGATGCGGGTCACGGTTGCGCCCGCCTCATAGTGAAATTTCAACAACTCGACATAGTCGACTTCGACATAGGCGCCTAACCTGATCAGCAATACTTTCTTGAAGCCTTTGCTCGCCTGTTTCAGTAGCGCGCCCAACATGAAGCTCTGGTCTACTCCGCCTTCGCTTACCACGGAGATGGCGCGGACGCCGGCAGAGTGCAACCTGTCGATCGTGCGTTGCAGGATCGATTGTCCCAATATCTTCAGAGACGCAATTGGTTTAGCAGTCCTGGGGTTTACGGGCGGATCTGCAAGTGATGCTTCATCGCAGGCTTCGTCCAGCAAGGAGCGTGTGCTGACAACAATGATTGCGCTTACGGGCAAGTTGTCCCCTCTTGGCGCATTGGATGGCTTGACGGGCGGGGGCGTTGGTTGGGAATCCGGCCAAATGTTCGCCATCGGACCTCCGGGTTTCCGCCAGAGGCTGAGGAAATCCTCTAAGCCAACCCTTAGGCATAGCCCCACATCGAATGCGTCGTCTTTTCAACTCCATGCCCTTAACTCTGCCTCGCAACGCTCAATACGTCGCAACCCTCTCCAGTCTGGTTTTTCGTGGATCTGGGGATGAATCGACTTCATCCGCCCCAGATTTGACGCGGGTGTACCCGGATGTAGCCTATGTATCGGCTTTGGGCGAGGCGGAACTCAAGGAGTTTCTGCGACTTGCGGATGCACATCATGTGACCGTGCGCGCCCTGCAGACCCTGGACCAGGCGGCCGCCACGCTTCGAGGCCGCGACCAGCTCCGTTCCTGGTGCCAGAGAGCACTGGCCAATGAGCGAGACCGTATTATCAATGCGGTGGAACACCTCACCCAGGTGTGTCAGGCGCTGGAAGCCGCCGGAGCGCCCGTTGCGGTGATCAAATCCCTCGATCACTGGCCGGACCTTGGCTCTGATCTTGATCTTTATACGAGCGGGGATGAACAGACCTTATTGTACGTAATGACAGAACAGTTCAAAGCCAGGTTGGAACCGCGCAGCTGGGGCGACCGCCTGGCGAACAAGTGGAATTTCAAGCTCCCGGGCCTCCCCGAACTGGTTGAAGTGCATGTTCGTTATCTGGGACAGACCGGAGAACAAAAAGCATTGGCCCGCAGGGTAATCGAGCGCAGCGTTGCCAGGACGGTGGCAGACCGCACCTTCCGGGTGCCGGCTCCCGAAGAGCGCGTCATTATCTCGACCCTCCAGCGGATGTATCGCCACTTGTACTTCCGGCTCTGCGATATGGCTGACTTCGCCAAATTGATTGGCGATGGCGCCATCGATTTCCGTGAACTTCAGAAAGCCGCCGAACTCGGTGGCATCTGGTTGGGCGTGGCCACGTTCCTGCTGTTGATCTCGAAATATGTGAATGCTTCCGGCGGTCCTGT
The DNA here is from genome assembly GCA_036265205.1 of Terriglobales bacterium. Lineage (GTDB taxonomy): Bacteria > Acidobacteriota > Terriglobia > Terriglobales > Acidobacteriaceae > JAIQFF01. The sequence continues at coordinate 71,419 of DATAPL010000032.1, read as the reverse complement.
AGTGGAGCTGCCGCCTGCCGTACTCGCGGCCGTGCCGACTCCTGACGTCCAGGTTCGGCTTGGTGGCCAGTTTCTGCGCGTTCCCAAGCGGCCAGCCGCGGCTCTGTACGGCTCCCAATTGCTAAGCGCGGGCCGCCACGCCGATCTCCGCGCCATATTTAGACTGCCCCTGCTGCCGCCTTTGGCGATCTCCGCCTTACTGGCCTACCGCTTGACCGGTAACGACAAGGGCGTTTGGTAGCATTTTGTGGCGCTGTTGAGGGTCGCTGTTGATTTTTGACGCCACGTCGCTCCAAAATCCCAGCTCAGAATCCCTGCAACAGACGCTCCAACTCGGCATGCGGATCGGAAACCAAATGCCTGACCAGATTTGTTCCATAGCGCGCCAATGTCGCCATATTGGTTTCGTACCAGCAACACTCATTCATTCGAGGCGATAAAGCGCAGTAAAACCGAAACCTGCTCAAGTCTTCGGGAGACGCCAGCATGGCCGCGACCATCCGGTGATTGCCATCCAGCAGGGTAAAAGGTCCACTCTGGTTGAGGCCAATCAGAAGCACAGCTCCCGGCAACCAGCCATCTTCCAGTCGGGTTCGCAACTGCTGAATCTTCAGCAGAAAAGCTTCATCGGCCACATCGCTGCAATCGCCCCCGGCGATGCGTTGTGAAACGTCGGGCAGCCCAAAATTTCCCCGCGCCATTCTTCGCCACTGCGCTCGCGGAAAGACTCGAATGCGCTCCAGGTCGCTCTTTTCGATCTCCACTTCGAACCACTGCGTTCCCTCCGGAAGCTCTCTCCACAATGCACCATGGCGAACAAACAGAAGCGCCTGGCGCACCGCGTTTTCAACCGCATCACTCAAGTTGGGGGCGGTCACTACCTCGCCGAGTGTTTGCTGATACTTTCTGAATTCGGGCTTGTGAAAGTCGGTCTTCAGAAACTCGGCAATAACTTCGTTCTCCGCGACTCGCCGAATTGTCCTGATCTCATCCCAACCAGGATTGCCGCCCCAATCTTCCGAACCCAGAAGCGCATTGAAAATGAAGGGAACAGCCACTACCGCCAGCAGAATCAGCATCATCACCAGCTGTACCCGAATCACCTGTTCCAGGGAAGAGTGGAACCCGTAAATACCCGCGATCAGAACCCCGCTAAAGAGCAGTTGCACCCAGCCGGTGTTGGCAATCTTGTGGGACATCTCATACGCAATGAAGACGATGCTCAGGGAGTACAGGCTGGTAGTCGCTGCATAAAGCATCAGCAGGTAGGGGAAGCTGTGGCCGGCAGCCACTCCGAACTGCCCCCCCAGCAGCTTGCTCCAGATTGAGGCCGGGGCCAGCCACAGTCCCAAAGTGATTGAAGATCCAATCGCCAGCACCAGCAGCAGCGATGTGGTCAACACTCCGCGGTCGCGCCGCTTTTGACTGCGAGTCCCTGCCGCAATTGGAAACATGCCGCTTACCACCGACCAGGACAAAACGTAGATCACGCGGCCCACCAGGGCCACTGCTGCGTAAAGCCCTGCCAGCGCTGGAGCGAAGAAGTGCTTTACCAATACGATGTCGCAATTGTTGATGATCACCGCGCCGACAAAGAAAACGATGGCTTGCAATCCTTCTCGAAAAGCAACCGAGACTGTCCCAAACTCGTAAGCTACGGCGACCGCAGGTGTGGGAATGGCGGCAAAGTAGGCGATCACAACCGCCGCGGCGTTGGCTGCAATCACTCCCGTGGCGCCGAATCCCAATTGGATTAAAAGGAGCGATCCCCCTAGCCGCACCAATCCTTCCACAACCACATTGATCGCCAGATGCTGGAAGCGGCAGGCGCCCTGCAGGTAACCTCTTCGGCTGCCCAGGGGAACATAAAACGCCGCTCCCGCTCCCATCAAAACGACCAGCAGAGGATTCGGAAGATTCAGGTAGCTTGAAATCGGATTGCGAAACACCAGCAGGATCAATCCGGCGATAAGGCCGCACATCCAGGCACGCCGGTGAAAGCCCAGGTAGGCTGCTCTCTTGGCCGGCAGCGAGCCCTGCTGGGCCACGATTTTGGCCGAAACGATCTGAAAAGAGAGCGTTACCGCTGAGATCAGGATGAGAAGGGTGCAAACCGCGCTGACGTGTCCAAAACCCGCCGGGCCCAGGAATCGCGCCACCGCAATGTTGTACAGAAAGTTGATCGCGGTGACCGAACCTGATCCCGCGAGCAGCATGAAGCTGCCGGAGAGGACTTGCGCCCGCAGCGTCTTTGGTTCCACTTCCAGGCTAGTATTCTGACCAGCGTTCACACTCTCGGGCTCCCACGACCGATGAAAGCGATTTTTTGACTGGGTAAATTCTCCGCCCACTCATGGCCAGATATCGAAGTGACTCGAACACCTTCATCCCGTTGCAAGCCGATGCACAAGCTGCGCTGCCTCCCCGCAGCCCCCTTCAGATGCCGCAACCAGCAAACAGGCTGCCTGTGGCCGGTCAAGCTGGGCTGCCAACGCTTGAATCGCCCGGCCGGCAGACGCAACCTGGCGCAGCCCAGCGCCCTCTAACGACACGTACATTTATCCATTGTCCATGGCATTCGCTACAATGCGGCGGCGGTCCCGTTTCGCCTATGCGGTCGGGCTGCTGCTGCTCTTCCAGGGCTGCACTCACACCGCTATGCGGACCAGCCTCCGCCAGGACGTTTCCTCTTCTGCAGCCGAACGCCAGGTGTTGGCGGTTTACGAACCCTGGTTCGGACATCCCAGTCACATTTCAGTGGGCTATTCCTCGCAAGATCCGCTGGTGATGCGCAAACAGATGGATGAAGCCAAGGAGTTGGGAATTTCTGGTTTCGTGGTGGACTGGTATGGAGACCGCGAGCCCTTCCTGGACCGCAGCTATGCTCTTCTCCAATCGATTGCCGCGGAAAAGAAGTTCAAGATTGCCATGATGTACGACGAGACCCAAACGAAAAATGGCCAGGCAACGGACGACACTCTGGCGGCGTTTGAAAAGTTCCATCAAACCTACCTGGCCGCCGACGCCCCCGGCCATGAGGCTTATCTCACCTACAACGGCCGTCCGGTGATTTTCATCTTTCCCAAGAGTACCGAGACGGACTGGAATCGCGTGCGCGCCGAGGTAAACCAGTGGGAATCGCCGCCATTGCTGATCTATGAGGACCGTTCCACCCCTTACGCCGGCGTATTTGACGGTTTTTATGCCTGGGTGAATCCGGGCAAGAAGGGTTTTTCCGGCGACGGCAGCAACTGGGGAGAAGATTACCTGCACGATTTTTATCAAAAGATGCAGTCCAAGTATCCGGACAAGATCACAGTTGCAGCCGCCTGGGCCGGCTTCGATGACAGCAAAGCGTCCTGGGGCCTGCACCGCTACATCGCGCAGCGTTGTGGAAAAACTTTCTCCGATACGCTGAGGCTGGCGCGCGAGGACGCTCCCTCTGCCCCGTTTTTGCTGATTGCAACCTGGAACGACTACGAAGAAGGCACTGCCATCGAACGCGGGCTGGCCAAGTGCGGTCCCGACACGCCGAGCGCCTCAACGGCAGTGCCCTCGCCATAGCGTTGCGCTTTAGGCGCTGCGGGATATTACGCCCTTCCGATGATCACCCTGCCCGTTTGCGTTCACCGGTAAGGCGCGATCCGGAACAATTTCGTACACTGCATCGGCCTCGTAAACCTTGGAGATAATCGACAGCGGCCGCTGCCGCACTTCGTCATAAACCCGCCCCAGATACTCTCCCAGGATCCCCGCCGACAGGAGAACGAAACTTCCCACCAGAAAAACTGCGGCAGTTATTCCGAACGCAATCGACTGAATGAGGCCGCTCGACGCTAAGGCGCCGATTGTGAGAATCAGAGAGACAAACATTGCGAGACCCGCCAACACGAAACTCAGGCGCAACGGTTTGTAGCTGAAACTCGTGATCGCATCCATCGCGTACTTGATGCGGCTGACAAATGAAAGCTTGCCGTCACCGCCCACCCGGTCGTGCCGGTCGTAATAAACAATTGCGGTGCGATAGCCTACCCAGGCGCGCAAACCCGGCAAATAGCGGTTACCTTCGCGCAAAGCATTGATCGCGTCCACTGCCTGGCGGTCCAGAAGGCCGAAAATTCCTGCGTTCAACGGGATGGGAAAATCGGAAAGAGCCCCCAGCACCCGATAGAACAGAGGAAACAACAATGCCAAAGCCTTGCGCCGCTCTTGCCGGCTCCTTCGGACCGCAGTCACAACCTGCGCTCCCTTATGCCATGCGTCCACAAAATCGGGAATCACAGCCGGCGGGTCCTGAAGGTCGCCATCCATCAGTACAACCGCATCGCCGTTTGCGGTTTGCAAGCCGGCGGAGATTGCTCCCATGTGGCCCCAGTTGCGCGAGAGATCCACGATCACGATATGCCTGTCATTCAGTTGCAGGTTTCGCAGCAGGGACAACGACGAGTCCTTGGAGCCGTCGTTGACGTACACCACCTCCCAGCGATCTTCGATCTCGCTCATCGCCTTCACTACAGCGTCATGCAGCAAGGGTATGATTTCTTCTTCGTTGTAGACAGGCACGACTACCGAGATCATCTGCTCGCTCCTTAGGTTCGTCACTTGCCCTGCTCGGCTGTGGCGTGGCCAGTGCACCTGCCGTCCCTACCCTTGCCTCATTCAGGCTGAGCCTGGAAAACTCGAACTTTCCACCGCACTTCGGTGGGGGTTAAAACCGCAACGTAACGCGCGTGAACGTGCTGAATGGCCTCTACCTGGCCATGATCCAGAATCTGCACCTCGTATTCCACTGTGTCCAGTAGTTGAATGGACAATCCCTCCGGAGAGTAAAAAACTAATTTGACATCGTGAGATGTATCCCGGTAGCGCGTCGTTATGCCCAACTGTTGCTGCTCTTGAACCGTACCGCCAAGCTTCTCTTTAGCCAGGCCGACAAACGCCGCGTCCAGCAATTCAGCTCGATTTGCTTCGAAGGCCGCGCTCAGGCTCTTCCAGGCATACAGGTAATCGCGCACCACTGCGGTCTGGGTAGGCTTCTCCAGCGACCGCGGACCGACCGAGTCGGCGCCCTGCACCCGAACCGCCGGTTGCTCGAAACCCGAAAACAAAATGACAACCAGGCCGCAGCCCGCCAGCAGCCCAGCCCTGGCGAAGCGTGTACTCAAACTCTGGCGGCCGGTCTTCACGGCCGGCCTCCCAACCGAATCTCGTTGCCCATCGCCACTCCAGTGGCGACCGAAACGACGGCGCCATCCAATGCTGGCATTTCTGTCCGCGCTATCCCACGCTTCAGAGGTACATCGACGGTGGCTTCGCTGCGGCCGTTGCGTGTCTCGGTGAAGGTCACAATCGTCCCGTCCGAGACCGCGTTGCCGGTACAGTCATGCACCGGTTCGGTCTCGAGGACAACCCGCTGGCCGGTCCGTTGAGCGCTCATCCTGACGTTGCACGGCTCGCCCGGCACCTGCTGCACGACTCGTTTATCGGCCACCCCATCGACGCTGACTTCGAAGCGCGCGGCTCCGGCCTTGGTCGCCGAATTCATCTTTACCCAAGCCACGCCGTTGCGGGTCTCCGCGCTTTGCGTCTGCGGAGTGCCAGCCACGTCTGAAAGACGAAACGTGACCTGCAGCGGCTGCAAAACCAGGTTCCGAAAAATATCGAATACGTATGCCACGCCGCTGATGCCGCCGGGCAGGTTCACCGGAAGCCGCGAAGGTTTAGCCAGAAAACTCAACGAAGCAGGTTGCCGGCTGGAGACAACATCAAACTCGGTTTTTTCGGCTGACCCAGGATCACTGGACGATGGCCCGACCAACGCCACAACATAGTGGCCGGCATTGTGAAGATCTTCGGGGCTAATCACCAGTGTTTCTCCTCGTTGAACCTTGCGGCGCAGCACCTGTCCGGGACCCGCGATGTACAAAACAGCCTGACCGGAGCCGCCGGTCCGAATCGATAATCTGTCCCCGGCTTGGATGCTTCTCGGCACCTGCAGGGCATCGCTATCGCTTGCCGCCAGCCGAAATCCGGTTGCGAGAGCAATCATCACTACCAGCGCGGATATAATTCCCTGCTTCACTGGAATCGGCCCACGCTATAGGTGCTGGCTACGACGCGATAGTTGCTTATCTGGTTGGCGAGAGCGGCAGGATAAGAAATTGAAAATGGCAATGGCGTCTGCGGCAGCAGCGCACGATTGGCATACCCATCCGAAACCCAGATAATCTGGCCCCGGTTGTCATAAAAAGTGCCCAGCACATGGGTAATGTTAACCACCTGGCCGCTTTGGTTGACTAACGCGCCGCTCAGCGAAGCCTCGGGCAGCGGGTTCAGCTTCTGCGATTCAATCTCAATCACCGGATCGGCCGAAGCCGCAACCAGCGTGGCCACCGGCTCGATGCGCACGTTGTCGACCTGCGACAATCTGACCTTTGGAAAGTCGATCCGGAAGGGCGTGACTTGCTTGGGCAACAGGACGTGCGAAATTTTGTCAAAGCTATCTTCGGTAGCGATGGCCGACCCATCTTTCGCCAATAGGGTTGCCTTCACAGTCACAAACGCCGGAACCACATCCTCATTCAGCAGCTCGCCTAGAATGACGGCGCCACCGCCGCGGTCGACTGGATGCATATCCACGATACGGACGTGCGGCGACTCTACATCCTGCGCTCCCCAGTCATCCTGCGCGCCGCGATAGATCACATCCCAGCGCAAATAGTTCACCGGGATGACCTGGGGCGGAATCGAAGGCTCGCGGGTGATCGGCCACATTACGCGCCACCGGCCATCGGTTTTGACCGCCTGCAAGTCACGGACATCCTGGAACGTTCCTACCACGCTCGACCAGTTCAGGCTGGCTCGGAAACGAGCCTCGTCCGCGGATGCATTGAGAGGGCTTAAGTCGAAGCCATCCAGGCTCGCGTAGCTGCGCAAACTGGCATACTTGCCCATCAGATCGCGCACAAATTCGGCTTCCGAAAACTGCGCCTGGTTTCCCAGCGCAGAATATGCTGCATGGAAATCTCTTCGCCGAATCTGCTCCAGGAGGTTTTCAACCGCGGCCTGAGGGGTAGACGAATCGCCCAAAAATCGAGGTCCGGTTGCGGCAAACGCCGCTGCGGACTGAACCGGCCAGATCGTGCCCACGGCAATCAATGCGACTGTGATGAGGGCAATCATGAACGCAAGCAGGCGACCCTGTTTCACGATAGCCTCCCGAGTAACACATATTCGTCTTTCTTCTGTCTTCCGCGAGTTTCATCCACTCGCGGCTCGGGGCGTTGATCTTCGACCCTGCGCTTTTCGGGAATAAGCACCAGTAACATTGCCAGGATGCTGCTGCCTATGGGCAAAATCCCCCACATCAGTCCCTGCCATGGCGGAGGCATCTGGGGCGAATTCAGCGGAGTTGCCGGTGGAACTCCATCTTTGGTCCAAACGTTGATGGTCTGTTCCTCGAGATTATCGACCTTGCGCCAGCCGGCAAAAACCAGCAGCGGATCGTAGAAAGAATCGCGAACAAAAATCCACTTCAAGCCATAGCGATCGGCGTGACGCAGCACCGCACTGAGGGCATCGATGCCAGGCTTGCCGAAATACTTGGAACTGGTAAGCGCCGCCGCGCCATACTGGGTCAACTCCGGCAACATGCGGCCGGAATTCCATTCTCCATCCACGCTGCTGGCGTCGGTCAGGACTGCCAGGCGCGAAATCTTGTTGCCGAATCCCAGCGTGATGTACCGGTATTTGTCGTGACCATCGCGATTGAGCCACGCCGCCACGCTGTCTACCTTGAGATCGGATGCATCGGCAGGTTTAAAACTTGACCACGCTACCGCCAGCGCACAACTCATCACCGCCGCCAAAGCCAGGCCCACCGCGGCTCGCATTTGAAAGCGGTCGATCAATTCCTTGGCCAGTAGCCCGATGAAAGGTAAGGCCAGCAGGGTGGCCCAGTAGCTGAACCGTTCCATGGTGATGACTTCAAAAGCCCGCCCGAGCAGCACTCTTCCGACCGGAGTGGTTCCGCCGATTCCCAGCAGGAATGCCAGCCAGAAGCCCAGCAGTAGCGGACGCAATCGAATCGTGGACGAGCCCCGCAGCAAAATAAAGGGAAAGGCCAGAATCAACGCACCGTAAGGCACCACGAAATAGTTCAGGCCCCACTCGGGGCTCAAAATGTAGTTTGCCCGGCTGGCATGCGGGATCGGTGTCTGCGTGACCGGATACTTGAGCAGCGCGATCCAAAAGGGCAAAAGCACAACCACGATGGCGGCACTGATGACGACCACCGCAGCCACGACCCTGGCAATGAAACCTGCAGCTGATGATGCCTCGAGCTCGCGATTTTCCCGACGGTCAAGCGCTGCCAGCGCGAGGACGGGAAGCGCGAACAGCAGTGACCCGAACAGGAGTGTGGCGTGGTGGGCGGCGGCGGCCGCGGCCGACAACGCTATCCCCTTGAAAAAGGAGCGCCAGCTTCCGCGCCGCACCCATTCGTAGAGATACGGGAGTGAATTCAAGTACAACGGAGCCGCGAAGGTGGTTGACAACTGCCCGGCGGAATAGACCAGAAACGATTCCGATCCCAGAAAAACGCTGGCCAGCGCGGCTAGGGCGGCGGCCCGGCGATCGACCCACAGCAACGCAAAACGATATACGCCCAGCGCCAACAACAGGATAGCTACAAACTGCACCAGCATGTACGCCATGTCCAACCCGACTACGTGCGAAATCAGCGCCAGCCACTGCTGCGGCAGAGGCGGGTACGTGGTTTGCGAAAAACCCGCATACCATTTCGGGTTCCACGGCTCGAACCAGTGGTGCACATAATGCGACGCAAAGAAAATATGAAAGTTCGTGTCGTAGGACTTTAAGGGAAGCTTCATCAGGAGCAGTGGCGCATGAACAGCAAACGCCACTAAGAGAATCCAGGTAAGCGGTATCGGACGCGGCGCGGGCGCGACGACGTTAACCCTGTCCACATTTTCCTCCTGAACGGCGGTTCGATTCCGCCGCCGACATTCAGGTTGCCCTTGGAACCACGTTTTCCTTCCTCTCTCCACTGATTTCCAGCCAACGTTTAGGCTCCCTGCTGAATCCAATGCGCTTCGTAAATTTGTGGGGTAGACGGTGACCGGTTGCGGCAGTCACCTCGAGGTTGGTTACCTGAAGGGTGGGTCGGCGGAAATGAATCACCTGAGGATGGATCGCCGAAAATGGGTGCTTCTGTCTTTGCTCGCGGTCACGGTCAGCCCATCGCTCCATGCGCAGACATACAAAGTTTCTCCTGAGTCGGCTCCATCCCAGAAAGTCGACAACGCGCAAGCCCCGGCCTCCCAGAAATCTCTGGGCTGGGGATCGAACATTCAAAACGCGCGTCTTGCCCGCGCTGCCGAACTGGCTTTGAAAGATGGCAAGTACGCGGCGGCGCTCGACTACGCGCAACGTGCCTCCCAGGGAGCGCCAAACGATCCTCAGTTGTGGTTCCTTTTAGGCTATGCCGCGCGCCTCGCGGGAAAAACCCAACTATCGATCGACTCCTACAATCAGGGCCTCCGCCTGAACCCATCGTCACTCGATGGACTTTCCGGCCTCGCCCAGGCCTACGCGCGCGCCGGGCGCGCGAATGAAGCCCAACAGATTCTCACCCGGGTTATTTCTGCCGACCCGAAGCGAACCGGCGACCAGGTCATCCTGGGCGAGATGCTTCTGCAGACGGGACAATATCCAGAGGCTCTCAATACGCTTCGCCGGGCCGAGCAGTTTCAGGCTTCCGCTCGAACCGAACTTCTGATCGCCCTCTGCTACAGACATCTGAATCAGCTCGACGAGGCGAGTCATTATCTTGATCTCGCAAAAAAAAGCGCCCCCAACGACCCCGATGTGCAGCGCTCGTTGGGCGGCTATTACCGCGACGTGGGAAATTACCCGGCGGCGATTGCGGCGCTCAAACCAATCGCGGGCAGAAGCCCCGGACTGAAAGCCGAACTGGCTTATACCTACCAGCTTTCCGGCAACCGGGAAGAAGCAGCCAAGCTCTATGCCCAGGCCGCCGACGCTGCTCCCAAGGAACTTGCCTTGCAGCTTTCCGCGTCCCAGGCCGAGATTGTTGTCGGCGCCATCAAGCCTGCCCAAAGTTTTCTCAAGCGCGCGGGGGCGATCGAGCCCGACCATTATCGCGTCCACGCCATCCGCGGAGAGATTGCACGCCTTCAGGAAAATACGCCGGAAGCCATCCGCGAATACGGCGCTGCTCTGGACCGCCTGCCCCAGGCTCCGCCCGAGGGCCCACTCTACGGCATTCAGCTGCACATGAATCTGATGGAACTCTACAAGGCCTGGCACGACGATGCCTCCGCGCATCGCCAGTTGGAAATTGCGCAATCCGAAATCGGCTCCCTGGACGAACGGGGACCACAACGGACTGATTTCCTTCGCTTGCGTGCCTTGATCAAAATGAATGCCGGTGACCTTTCCGGCGCGGGCACCGACATTGACGAAGCTTTGGCGATCGATTCCAAAGATCCCAATACCTTGCAGGTTGACGGTGATGTGCTGGCCAGGCTCGGCCGTCGCGATGAAGCCATTGCGGTTTATCGCAAGATCATCGCCGCTGATCCGGTGAACCGCTACGCCCTCACTTCGCTCGGTTATGTATCGCGTGAAGCCGGTCGCGACTCGGAGGCTGAGAAATATTTTCAGCGCCTCGCAGCCGCTTATCCGGGCCTGTACGTGCCGCACCTCGCCCTGGGCGACTTGTACACATCGCGGCGACAATTTGCCAAGGCTGAAGCCAACTACCGCAAAGCGTATGCCCTGGCGCCCGACAATCCTTTGATCATCGCCGGTGGCATGAACGCCGCCATCGAGGCGCACCGGTATCCCGTCGCCGCGGAGTGGCTGAAACACGCATCCCCCGAAATGCAGCAGGATGCGCAGGTCATGCGTGAGAAAGAGCGCTATCTCAGGTGGATCGGCGAGTACAGTCAATCGGCGGAAGTGGGCCGGGAAGCTATCAAGAAGCTGCCTGACGATCGCGATGTTGTCGTCTATCTCGGATATGACTTGCTTCAACTTGAACAATATGACGAACTGCTTGCGCTCACTACCCGCTATCAGGAGACGCTGCCGAAAGAGCCTGATATTCCGCTACTCGCAGGCTACGTTCACAAACATGCCGGCCAGCTTGAAGAAGCGCAAAGAGATTTTTCGCAGGCAATCGATCGCGATCCATCGGTCGTCACCGCCTATGTGAACCGCGGGTATGTTTTGAAGGATTTGCACAAGCCTGTCGACGCGGCCTCCGATTTCGAAACCGCTCTCCGCCTGGAACCTAAAAATGGCGAGGCCCACCTCGGGCTGGCGTATTCCAGCCTCGATCTGCACCGTCCACGCGTGGCTCTCAAGCAAGTGCAACTGGCCGAAGCCGCGCTCGGAGACTCAATGCCGGTGCATTTAATTCGTGCCACGGCTTATGGCGAGCAAGGATTATTGAGCCATGCTGCCACCGAGTACCGCGCCGCCCTGAAGTTTTCTCCTAACGACACCGGCCTTCACCTGGCATTGGCCGACTCGCTTTACGGCCTGCACCGCTACCAGGAAACCATCGACGAACTGCAAATCGCGGAAAAACTTTCTCCGGGCAAGAACATCACCTATGCCCTCCTGGCCCGCTCCTACTCGCACCTCGGCGATCGCGAAAAGACCCTGCAGTACGTTGCTTTGGCGGAGCAGGGCGGGGACAGCAGCGTGCTGGTCTCGACTGGTGAAGCCCTGAGCGCCATCGGCGAGCGCGACGCTGCCATGCAGCGTTTCGACAAGGCGCTTACGGCCCCCGACAGCAACCGCATGGATGTGCGTCTCGCCATCGGTAAGATCATGGCCGAAGACGGTGAGTGGGACGACGCGCGGCGGCAGATTGCACTCGGCCTGATGGAAGTCCGCGCCGGAGAGGCTCCGCCTCCTGGGGGTGAACAGTGGTTGCGCGGAGCCGACATTTTTCTGGGCATGCATGACTTCCAGCTGGCCCAGAACTTCTTCGAACGCGCCCTGGCTGCGGGCGCTCCCGAATCCGCGGTGCGCATCGGACTGGCCAATACTTATCTGGCACGCGGAGACACGCCGCGGGCGGAAGGCCAGATATCGCTGATCAAGAATTCCGACGACAGCGAAGAAAGCTACGACTACCTGTTGACCAAGGCCAACATCTTCCGCCAGCAACATCGCGATCCCCAGGCATTGACTGCCTTCGCCCAAGCAGCCAATGCCGCAGGCGAGGACGACACCGCGACGCAGCAAATGCTGCAAGTGGGGGGCTCCGAAGGATTGCGGCTCAACAAAAGAGTGAGCTTTTTGTCCTCATTTTCGGTCACTCCGGTTTTTGAAGATTCGACCGTCTACCCTCTGGATGCGCAGCTGGATGTGCCGGGCCGGACGGCCTTGCCGCTGCCGCGATCGTCTTTGGAAACTCAGTGGACGGGCGCCTACCACCTTCACCTCAATGGTTTGCCGGATGCCAGTGGCTTTTTCCAGATGCGCAACGATCGCGGCGAGATTTCGTTGCCCAGCGTAAACGCAATCGTGGATCGCGACACTACCGACTACTCTTTCAATTTCGGCTTGAACCCCGTATTTCACCTGGGCAATAACGTCTTCACCTTCAATACCGGAATACAGGAAACCGTGCGGCGCGATTCCCGGGATCCGGTGGACATGAATCAAAACCTGTTCCGCCAGTTCGTTTACATGTCGACCAGTTCGTTCTTCAACATCGTCGCGGTGGATGGTTATGCCATCCGTGAGGCGGGACCTTTTACCCTGACCAACCTGCACTCCCGGGACTTGAGCGGACAACTGAACTTCCGTATTGGCAGACCGTGGGGGAAAACGGCGCTGGTCACCGGATACGGCGCCCGCGATCTGCAATTCTCGCCCGCAATCCGCGAGTTTTTCTTTACCTCGTCCTACGTCGGGGTGGAGCGCAAGGTCTCCGATACTTTCAGCTTCCGGACGATTGTAGAAGACCTGCGCGCCTGGCGGGTCGAGGACACGAATTTCGCGACCGCCCAGGCCCTCCGTCCCACCGGCAGCGTGGAGTACAACCCTACCCGGAACTGGAGGCTCGAGGGTTCGGTCGCCTACTCAAGGAACATGGGCTTTCACGTGTATGACGCGGTGCAAAGTGGATTCGCCGTCTCTTACGCCATGCCCGTCGCCCGCCGCTTCAACGACGGCAGCGATCACGTGCTGCTTCGTTACCCGATTCGCTTCACCGTGGGATTGCAGCAGGAAAGCTTCTTCAATTTCACCGGTGGAAACAACCAGCAGTTCCGTCCCTATTTCAGTATCACGTTATTTTGAGATCACGGACCCAATGAGAATCTGCCTAGTTGCGACTTTTCCTCCCAGCGGCCGTCAGTTGAACGAGTACGCGTTCCACATCGCCCGGGAACTCCAGCGCAATCCAACCATCGACCTGACCATCCTGTCTGACGAACTGACTGATTATCAATTTGCCACGGACGAAGACGGCAAACCGTTGAGCGCCAAATCACAGGAGGAACTTCCCGGCTTTCGCGTAATCCGTTGCTGGAAATTCAACGATCTCAGAACCCCGGTGCGCCTGCTGAAAACCATACGCAAGCTGAACCCGGACGTGGTCTGGTTTAATCTCGTGTTCTCCACCTTTGCCACCCAGGATCATCCCGTGGCCGCCTTTGCCGGCCTGTGGGTACCGGCCTTGACGCGAGCCCTCGGCTACCGCACCCATGTCACTCTTCATCACATCATCGAGCATGTCGATTTCGCCAGCGCCGGCGTACGCCAGGAAAGGATCTTTCGCTTAGGCAGCGACCTTGCAACTCGCATTCTGCTAAAGGCTCACTCCGTTTCTGTCCTGCTTTCGGGTTACCAGCGCACTCTGATCAGCAAATATTCGGCGCGGAATGTTTTGCTGGGCACGCACGGCGTCTTTGCTCACCGCCCCACGCCCCCTGACTTTTCTAAACGTGGCAATCCCGACCATCGCATTCTAGCCATCGGGCACTGGGGGACTTACAAGCGCTTGGAAACCTTGATGGAGGCGTTCCCGGCTGTCTTAAGCCGGGTACCGAGCGCGCGCTTGGTCATCGCCGGAGCCAATCATCACACCAAACCTGGATATTGGGAGTCCATAAGGGAGTCGCAACGGGGAAATCCGCGCATCGACTTTCGCGGCTATGTTGCGGAAGAGGCCATTCCTGAACTGTACGCCACCACCAGCATCGTGGTGATGCCCTACGATTCGGCCACCGGTTCCAGCGGCCCCGCGCATCAGGCTTGCGAGTACGGAGTTCCCATCGTTTGCGCCGATATCAAGGACTTTCGCAGCATGGCCATCGACGAGGACATGGCCATCACTTTCTACAAGGCGGGCGATGCGGCCGATCTGGCGGATAAATTGGTCGCGATTCTGCAATCCCCCGGCTTGCAGCGGGCGGCCGCTGAGCATAACTTTTCCGCCGCCATGCGCATGACTATGCCCAGCGTTGTGCGCCAATATCTTCGCTGGTTCGAACTCGCTCGCTACAAGCAGTCGATGAGCGGCTTTGTCAGGTTTCCCTTCCTGCGATCCTGGCGGCCATTCTCCCAGCAGCTCCCTGTCTTACATCGCACTAACGGTTCCTCCTGGAGCTGGAGCCGAGGCCAAAGCCCGCTGGATGGAGATGGCCACGTCCAGAACGGACCCGCGCAAAACGGCGATTACCCGGCCGCCGGCGCTCAAACCGAAGGCGCGCGCGTCGCTCAGTCCGAAGGTTACCAGCCCGACAACTATCACTCCGACGACTACGAGGATTCAGGGCAAAGCTGAAACGCGCGGCCAGCAGGCACTCGTGGCCCAGATTTCAACTGCTTTGAGAAACCACGTTGAGGAGGCCGATCGCGGGCCAGCCGTTTCCGGCTGCGACCCGACCGGTCATTGCTGTGGCTGGTTATCTTGCGGAGGTTGAGGATTCTGCTGCTGCTGCAGGGGCGGGGGATTACTCGGCGCTGCAGGCTCCGGCGATTCATCCACCGGCGTACCGTCGCGATGCCTCAGCACGATCGGGCCCGTTTGCCGGCGGCGGGCTTCGCTCTGCTTCTCCATTTTGACTCCGACTTTTTGATCACTCTCATCCGCCACTTCAAACAACTTGACTCCCTCAGCCGACCGCCGGGTCGCGACCCCGATGCGCGCGTTGGCCTGTTGTGCCAGCCGCGCTCTTTCATAGAACACCTGCGCCGTTTCCAGATCGCCGCCCATCTCCGCAACGTAGCCCAGGTTGTTCAGCGAAAATGCGTTGTTCGGATCGAGTTTGTAAGCCTGCAGGAAATCCTTGCTGGCGCCTTGCGGATCGTTGCGATTGATTGCGGCAACTCCCCGTAGATTCAGCAACTGCGCCGTCACCTCCGGGCTTTCCAGAGAATTCATCCGCCGGCTGAGCCTTTTGGCGGTATCTGCCGCGATCTCGCTGACCGGCTTGCCTCGTGAAGCCCCAGCCTCCGTCACAATCACTGGCTCGGCGGAGTGCATGTCGGCGGCGGCCTTGTAATACAGCAATGCGCCGGCGAAATCTCCCTCCATCTCTTTCACCACTCCCAGATTGTTCAGGGTGAAGGCATTGCGCCGGTCGAGCTCGAGCGCGTGCTGCAAAAGCGGCTCCGCTTCGGTAGCTCTGCGTTCAGACAGGAGCTGCACCGCGGCTATATTTGCGCGATTGATCTCCAGGGTGGCGTTTTGCGAGCTGTTGATTGCGCTCAGAAAAGGCTGGCCTTCCATGTGCGGCGAGCTGGCGAGGTCGACCACAGCCTCTGTTCCCTGCCGGGAGGCAAGGGCGTAGTAAGCCTGCGCCTGAGCCACCTGTCCCTCCAGTTCACTCATGTAGCCCAGGTTGTTCAAGGTGAAAGGATCGTCGGGATCCAGCAGGTAGGCGCGATAGAAAAGCGACTTGGCCTTATCGAAGTCACGTTTGCGAACTGCGTCGACGCCCTCGCGGTTTAAACTCTGCACCGGAGTCGGCTTGCTGCGCCTGGGAATATTGATTTTCCAGTCGCCCGCCGCGCTCTGTGCCGCCCAACCCCCGCAAATGCACAGAACTGCCAGCCATCGCTTCCACGACATTCGAGCCTTCCTTGTAGAGCTGAGTGCCAGATCCGGCTTCCGCCGACATTCTTGGATGCCGCCATGCAATTCAGGTTGCCGGTAGCCCACGAAAATTCGGCGCGGGACGGCCACTGGCGGGCTACCTCTCGGGCAGGACCGGCATCGAATCGATACCTCGCTCGACTTGGTCGCGCGCGGATTGCCTCCGTGGGTCTGGTAAATAGTTTTTGGGTTACGTAATTTTTTGGGTTAAGTAATTGGGTTAAGTAATTATGAAGCGACTTATTGTGCTCATTTTCGCCAGCGGGATGGCTTTCGCACAGACGCCCTCGCCCTCGGCGTCCATGGCCGTGATCGGTCCCAGCCGGGATGTCGCCGGTCCTGCCGCGCCCAATGACACCGATCGCATACTGGCGGAGTTGTTGCCGCAGGCCCGCGGTCAGAGCACCCTCATCGGCGGCACCGTCCAAAATCTGGACAACATTCGCGATCGGATGGTCATCCGCGCTTTTGGCGGGCGCGATATCGCCGTACTTTTCGATGGACGGACGCAATTTTATCGCGACGGAATCGCGTCGTCTCTTCGCGATCTCCGGACTGGCCAACGCGTCTACGTCGACACCGCCCTGGCTGGAAACACGATATTTGCACGCAGCGTGCGCGTCGTGACCCAGAGCGCGACTGGGCAAAGCAATGGCCAGGTACTGAGCTACGATGCCGGGACCCGCGAACTAAGCCTCCGTGATGTGCTGGCCGGCGAACCCGCAAGGTTCTTGCTCGCGCCTAATGCAGTTGTGCTTCGCGACGGCAAGACCACGGCGGCAGCCGATTTACACGAAGGTGCGCTGGTCGCTCTCAAGTTCAGCCCTTCGTTACAAGGTCCGGGCGTAGCCCGGGAGGTTTCCATCCTCGCTACTCCCGGCGAAGCTTTTCTTTTTTCCGGCAAGGTTTCCCACCTTGATCTTCATAGCGGGCTGCTGGTGCTGCTCGACTCACGTGACCAGAAAAGCTATGACATTCACTTCAATCCGGAGGCGCCCGGAATCGACGACAATCTCCGCGAGGGTGCGGAAGTCGTGGTAACTACCAACTTCGATGGCGCCGGTTACACTGCCAGGAATATTTCAGTGAAAGCAGTCCCCGAAAAGTAGGCCGCGCGAAGACTTTTCCGGGGCGAGACAATTCGTCTCCCCGTACGCGCTAATCGGAAATTCGCCGGATCCAGAAGCTCGATGGCCACACCCGGTCCTGATCGAGTGTCGGCAAGAACTTCCGCACTCCTTTATTCATCCTTCGATAGCTGTGTCCCCAGCGAGGAAAACTTTCCAGCAAGACCGGAGCATGATATTTCTGCATGGCGCTGCTCGACCACAGCACTTCGTAGTGTGGATTAAAAGTAAGAAACGCCTGCAGAAGATACTGTTCCGACCAGAAGCAGAAATTCGAAAGCACCGCATCGCGCGGATAATCTGAAGGCAAGAAAATATCGTGCACGTGAATAATCACGCCCGGCCGCAGCCTGGGAACGATCTCCAAATACTCGCGAACCACGTCGCTGCCTACGCTGACCACATGACTGGAATCCAGAAACAGAATGTCCCCGCTTCGCAGTGACAGGAACAGATCCATGTCGACATCCTGGATGCGCTGTGGAATCAGTCGAGTAATCTTCGCCAACCCCGGGCTGGGAAAGGGTTCCACGGTGATCAGCTCGCCGTCCACTCCGGAACTCTGGCGATTGGCGCGCAACGCCGCAGACAGAAGCCGGGTGCTGAATCCGCCTCCCACCTCAATAATCCGCGACGGCTTGAATTGGCGCACAAAGGAGTAGGCCATTTCGGCGTCGACAGATTCGAACAAGCCATTGTTGTAGTGATACTCCGTGGCCGTCGTTGGCTGTTCGGGGAAACTCCATTCCACCCGGTATCGCGCCGCCATCTGCCGAACCAGATCAATCTGTCTTTCGAGATTCAAATCCAATCCAACCGGAGCGACGTCGCTTCCCCATTGCCGCGTTTCAAGGTCGCCCAGGTCCGGAACCGGCCAGTAAAAGTGATTCGGGGTCACAGTTATGCCCATACGCTGCAGGGCGCGAAACGCCCCAACCATGGTTCGCAGCACCAGCTCGCTTTCGCGCAGTCTCTGTAGCAGGCGGGTGGAATATTTTCTGGTGCCCGAAGAGCGGCCTGGAAATGACCCGTTCGGACCATCACCCAGAGCGACCGGCTGGTCGGGCAACGGCGGTCCCGCGATCTGCGTCTGGGATAACTCTGAATCGCGTGCAAGACTATTCATGATTGGATTTCCGATGGCACACCCGAGCCTGGAGTTGTATCCCCGGCTTCCAGATGCGTGGTTTAGATGTAGCTCTCGCACCCGAGATGCTTGCACCCGCCTCAAAATTATAGGGTTGCAACTTGATATTTTTATAAAGCCGTCCTCGAACGCGAGTCCTCCCCTGGAAATCTCCTGCCTGATTTGACTGCTCACTCACGTTAGAATCGGAAGCTTATGACCCTTGCCGCCGGGGAACGTATCGGCCCCTACGAAATTCTTGCGCTCCTGGGCGCAGGAGGGATGGGCGAGGTCTATAAAGCACGCGACACCAGGCTTCAACGCGTCATTGCCTTGAAAATCCTGCCTGCTGAGAAGGTCGCCGACCCCGGCCGCAAGCAACGGTTTCTGATCGAGGCCCAGGCCGCCTCCCGGCTGAATCATCCCAACATCGTTACCATCCACGACATCTCGGAACAGAACGGCATTTGCTTCATCGCCATGGAGTACGTGGCAGGCGTGACCCTTGAGCAGGCGATCAGTGCTGGTGGTCTGGCGCTTGAACAGGTGATGAACTATGCCGCCGGAATGGCGGATGCGCTCGCCGCCGCCCATTCCGCCGGAATCATTCACCGCGATCTCAAACCCGCGAACATCATCATCACTGAAGATGGCCGGGCAAAACTGCTCGACTTCGGACTTGCGAAGTTGGTCGAGCCGTCACTACCCGCGGGCGAGGCCGAAACCGCGACTCTGCGCACGGAATCCGGCGTAATTATGGGGACAGCGGTCTACATGTCTCCCGAGCAGGCAGAAGGGCGCGAGCTCGACCCGCGTTCTGACATTTTCTCTTTCGGCCTGGTTCTATACGAGATGCTCTGCGGGCAACGTGCCTTCCGGGGCGATTCCTGGATTTCCACTCTGGCAGCCATCCTGCACACTGAGCCTCGGCCTCTGCGCCAGATCAAGGCAGAGATTCCGGCCGCAGTCGAGCAACACGTCACCCGCTGCCTGCGCAAGGATCCCGCACAACGTTTTCAAACCATGTTGGAGGTCAGGCAGGCCCTCGCCGAGGCAGCCTCGTCCGCTGCGACTTCTGCAGTCGGGGCTGTCCCAGCAGCAACCCGGCAAGCAGCTACTTCGATTGCTGTGCTCCCCTTCCTGAACCTGAGCGCCGACAAGGAGAACGAGTATTTCAGCGACGGCTTGGCTGAGGAAATTATCAACGTTCTCGCGAAATTGCCGGAGCTTAGGGTGATCGCCCGCACCTCTGCATTTGCCTTTCGCGGCAAAGAAAACGATCTGCGCACCATCGGTGAAAAGCTCAGGGTAGGAACGGTCCTTGAAGGCAGCGTCCGCCGGGCCGGCAATCGCGTCCGAGTGACGGTTCAGCTTATTAACGTCGCGGACGAATCGCATCTCTGGTCGGAACAGTATGACCGCGAGATCACGGATATTTTCGCCATCCAGGACGATATCTCGCAGGCGATCGGGAATGCTCTGAAGGTCAAGATCGCGGCGCCTCCCAATCGCACCGGGAACATCGAGGCGTTCCAGAATTACTTGAAGGGACTGTACTGGTATCAGCGCTACAGCCAGGAGAGCCTGGCCAAGGCCAAAGAAGCCTTCGAGCAGGCTCTGCAGCACGATCCGGGTTTTGCTCCCGCATACGCCGGATTGGCTGTCTTCTACTACGGTCTAGGCGCCCTCAGCGTCAAGCGGATGATCGACATGGCGCCTTTAGCCAAGGCGGCCGCCGCGCAAGCGCTGCTCATCGATCCCACATTGAGCGAGGCTCACAGTGTATTGGGGCTGATCGCCGGCTCGGTTGAATATAATTGGAATTCGGCGGAGCGTCATTTTCGGGCAGCCATGGCTGTTGATCCCGTCCCGCCGCTGGTGCGCGTCCGTTACGCGCTATATTTTCTAACCCCGTTGCGGCGGTTCGACGAGGCGGTAGCGCAGTACCAGCGCGCGCTCGAAACCGATCCCCTGTCGATGATGGTCCATTTCTGCCTGGCTTTTGCTCTCTATTGTCAGCGCCGCTACGGCGCGGCGGTCGAGCACGCTGCAAAAGCCGTAGATCTCTATCCCGACTACTGGCTGGTGCACTTCGGGATGGGTTTGGCACACTCTCAGAACGGTTCCCTGCAGCAGTCGATTGTCAGCCTGGAGAAGACGGTGCAGCTTTCGCCTTCGTTCAGTTTGGCGACGGGCTTCCTGGCTGCTTCGTACGCCCGCTCCGGTGAACTGGGGCGCGCAGAAAAACTGATGGACGAAGTCAGGCAAAGAAGCGCTACCCAGTATGTGTCGCCGTTCTGTTTTGCGGTTTACTACGCTGCCCTGGGACGGGCCGACAGGATGTTCAAAAGTCTTCAGGCTGCTCTCGCTGAACGTGATCCCTACCTTACGCGCCTGCACGCAGAGCCGTATTTTGACCCGTTCCGCTCCGACCCCCGTTATCGCGAGTTGCTGGGAAGGATGAATCTTGGGTGAATACTAAAGATCGAAAACATAAGGTTAAGAGAGGAAGGCGTTATGAAAGCCCTTTCAGCACTCCTGGCCCTGCTTGCACTAACCGCCGCCAATGCATTCACCCAGATAAGCCAGCCCATGGTAGCCGAGAACCCGACGAAAATTTCCGACCATGTCTGGGCGATCATGGGTTTTCCTAACATTGCCATCGTCGTCGGCAGCCGCGCGACCCTCGTCGTCGATACCGGACTGGGCCCGAAAAACGGGGCTACAGTCGCCCGCGTGGCGGCAAAACTTGCGCCCGGCACTCAGAAGCTCTTCCTCACCACTACTCACTTCCATCCCGAACACACTGCCGGTGAACCCGGCTTTCCTCCCTCAACCATCCTGATCCGAGACGCAGTGCAGCAGCAGGAAATGGAGAAGCACGGCCAGGAAATGATCGATATGTTCAGCAAGTTCTCGCCCCAAAACAAGGATCTGCTCGCGGGCGTCGTGTTGCGCCCGCCCGACGTGACTTTCGACCGGGAAGCGACTGTCGACCTGGGCGGGATCACGGCCCGCCTGCTGTGGTTCGGCGGCGCCCACACCAAGGGCGATGAGCTCACTTTTGTCGAACCCGACCGCACCCTGATTTCAGGCGACGTAGTGCAGAACAAAACCATGCCGAATATCTTCGGCGACGGCGGCACACCCTCGAACTGGCTAGCCGTGCTGGAGAAAGTAGCCGCCCTCAACCCCGCCCAAATCTTGCCCGACCACAGCGCCCCAGGCGACGGTTCGCTCGTTGGGGACGAGCAAAATCTGATCTCTGAAATCCGCACCCGGGCGCTCGCCCTCAAACGCCAGGGCATATCCTCAGACGACGCCGGCAAAAAAATCAGCGCCGACCTCAAAACCCAACATCCCGACTGGCCCAATACAGATGCCGGCAGATTCGTAAAAAGCGTCTACGCCGAATCTCAATAGGCGGCCTGATCCGGGAGTCTTTGGAGATCGAAGCGTCCTGCTCTCGCGAGAGACACTTTGATGGTAGGTCCAGGAATCTTTGTATATGCTACATATCGTGATACGATCTAATATTATGGTCGCGGCACGACATAATGGGCGAACGACAAAATCGCTACCTCTTCCCGACTATCAATCGTTGGCTGAGTTGCGCTACCAGATTCGTCATTTTCTTCACTTCAGCGAGCGCGCAGTGCGCAAAGCAGGCCTTGAGCCTCGCCAGCATCAGCTGATGTTGGCCCTCAAAGCTCTCCCCAAAGACGTGCGCCCTCGTATCGGAGAACTGGCCAGGCGCCTGCTGATTCAGCACCACAGCGCCGTCGAGTTGGTGAACCGGTTGGCCGCGAGAGGATATGTCCGCCGCGATAGGGGAGATGCGGATAGGCGTGAGGTGTTCGTTTCGCTGACACCCCGGGGTGAAAAGGTATTGCGGGAGCTGTCCTTGCACCACCGGGCCGAACTTGCAACGCGGGGACCGGCGTTAATTGCGGCGCTCAAACGAGCCATACGCACTGCAAGAACTGGATGACAGCGTATCCGAACCTTGCCCAGGAACCACCTACCTATGCCGAAAGAAATAAAACCTGCCGACGTCCCTGCGGCGCGCACCACGAACCGCTCGGGACTCGCCGCCACTGGCGTGCAAAGCAACGAGGCTGCACTCGCTGCTCCGGCGGAGTTTCGCATGGTCTTGGTGTCTTTCCTGTCCGCCGGGATCGGATTTCTGGCAGGGCTCATTGCCTATCTGCTCTACAACCTGATTGGTCTCTTCACCAATATTGTCTTCTATCATCGCTTCGTTTTTGCTTTTAACAGCGCCCGGAATAATCACCTTGGCCTTTGGGTCATCGTTATGCCGGTGATCGGTGGAATCATTGTCGGTTTCATGGCGAAGTACGGATCGCCCAAGATCAAGGGCCACGGAATTCCCGAGGCGATGGAAGCGGTGCTGATCAATCGTAGCCGTATTCAACCACGGGTTGCGTTTCTGAAGCCCGTGTCGGCGGCGATCGCGATCGGCACTGGAGGTCCGTTCGGTGCGGAGGGACCCATCATTCAAACCGGAGGCGCGGTTGGGTCGCTGATAGGACAACTGGTGCACACCACCGCGTCTGAACGTAAGGTTTTGCTGGCTTGCGGTGCCGCCGCCGGAATGTCCGCAACCTTCAACACACCCATTGCTGGCGTCATTCTTGCCATCGAGCTGTTGTTGTTTGAATTCAAATCGCGATCATTTATTCCGCTGGTCATCGCCAGCACCATTGCCACGGCTGTCCACATGCAATTGTTGGGAGCCGGCCCCATGTTTACCGTCTCGGCCATGGATTTCGATATTCCCCGTGCCTTGCCTTTTTATGTGTTGCTCGGAGGGCTATGCGGCCTGGCGGCGGTGGGTTTCTGCAAACTGCTCTACTGGACCGAAGATCAGTTCGAAAAATTACCGGTTGACGAGCTTTGGTGGCCGGCAATCGGCGCACTGGGCCTGGGAATCATTGGATATTTCGTGCCCCGCGTGCTGGGCGTCGGCTATGACACGATCAGCGACATCCTGAACGCTAACCTAGCCCTGAAGTTGCTGATCGTCGTCATGCTGGCAAAAGCAGTGGCACTTGTGGTTTCGCTCGGCTCGGGAACATCTGGAGGACTGCTCGCGCCCATGTTCATGTCGAGTGCCGCTATGGGCGGAGTCTTCGCCCTGACGGTGAATAGAGTGTTTCCCGGTTCACACCTTTCAGCCGGAGCTTTCGCATTAGTCGCCATGGGAGCCGTATTCGGAGCCGCATCGCGGGCGGCCTTCACCTTCATCATCTTCGCCTTCGAAATAACCCGCGACTACAACTCTGTTTTGCCACTGATGCTGGTCACGGTGATCGCTGCCGGCATTGCCATGTTGCTTATGCCGAGCGCATCCATCATGACCGAAAAGTTGGTGCGCCGCGGGCTGCGGATACATCAGGACTACGAGGCGGATATGCTGCAACAAATGTCCGTATCACAAACCATGGATACGGAAGTCCCCTACATTCCCGCAGATATGTGGCTGGTTGACCTGGCGGACCGGATTGCCAGACGCGACCCCGAAGTGACCCGGCATCAGGCCCTGGTGATCACCGGTGCGGATGGTAAATTGGCGGGAATCATTACCCGCGCCGATGTTTTTCGCGCCCTGGACAAGGATTCCCATGAGTCGATGACCGTACTTGACGCCGGGACCCGCAACGTTCTCGTGACTTACCCGGATGAAGCATTGCATGACGCTTCCGCGAAAATGCTGCGCAATAACATTGGACGCCTGCCAGTAGTTGACCGAAAAGATCCTGGCCATGTGGTCGGATATCTGGGAAGGCAAGGAATCATGGCCGCGCGCTTGCGTCGCCTGGATGAGGAACATGTGCGCGAGCCCGGCTGGATCAAATCACGGTGGAAATAACGGCTTGGGCGAGCATCTGGATTTGCTCTAGGCCGCCTTCTCCTCCGAACCGTGTTTCAAAAGCAACATCTGCTCCGCTCGGATTCGGTTAACCAGGGCGCACTCACCATTGTCGACGGTCTCGACCCGTTGCGCCACGGACATTGCCCGACTATACAGTGCCTCCGCCACCAGGTAGTTGTGATGCTCCCGATGTTGATTGGCCAGCGTAAACAAATTCTCTGCTATGGCCCGAAGTTGTCGAACACCAAGCGTATCTCTGCCACTGCTACTCGAATTACTCATGCCCGGTTCCTTTAATCGCTAGCTTTGATCGCCAACTCGATCGCTAGCGAGAAGGTCTAGTTCCGACCATCACTGAATCCTCGCGAGATATCTGGCCCTTGGGCTTGGTTGCTGCGCAGCCTTGTCATAGGACTGAATCCCGTAGTAAATAGCGCGATCGAAAAATTGCGTCAGCATCCGGTACAACTCTAGTTCCCCATAAATCTCCACCGCATTGCACCCAAAAGCTTCGCGCTGAAGAAATTGCCACAGATAATCCCGGCTCGTGATTAAAGCCCACACGAACTGGTGCAGGCCCACTCCCTGGGCCGCTCGCCGCACCGCGACTGCCCCGAACCGGGCCTCGATATCGCGTTCCGTTTTTTGTAACAACCATTCACCCAGATTGCGGTAAACCTCAGCCGCTGCCAGTTCCAGTTCGGTGGGCGGAATCTTATGGAAGTCACCCAAACGTGTCGACGTGTGGATCTGTCGAACTAACCCTCGTGCCAATTCCTCCGAGTGCTTTTCAATCAGGCGAACAAGCTTTAGAGCGACCATGTGATTCCTTCAAAACCCCCGTTGCGGCCAACGCGAGAGCCAACATCGCTTCCAGCGAGCGGGGCTGCAAACATACTATATCGTAGTACGATATTATCACAAAACAGGCGCTTTTAGAAACATGGTCGATCGGACTCTCCTGATCAAACATTGCGTGTAATCGAAGCCGGTGCGGACAAATTCAGGGCCACACCTGCCACAAATCGGGTCGATGGTGCCTCAGCCAATCCATCCAAGTTCCGTCTTTCGTGCCAGGAAACCTGTGGGGACTGCAGGAGGCCAAAAGAATGGCTCCTCAGGTAGGACTCGAACCTACAACCCTCCGGTTAACAGCCGGATGCTCTGCCATTGAGCTACTGAGGAGTGTCGTGGGACGCAGCTCTTGAAAGCGCGTCGCCCGGGTTTACGATATCCATATTAGCATCCTGCCTCACTTGCTGAAAGCTTGGTATTTAACTGACTAAGGGCTTTCTTCCCGCAAGGCCATTCCGGCAAACTGACCCAACCAAAAACTTTCCAGCTTATTTTTGATAACCTGAGCTGCGGGTGGACGTCTAACTGGCGCTCTCATTCCGTGCGCGAGGTGCCTATGTCAGGAGGCTTACGTTTGTTCTGGATGCTGGCGTGTTTTTCACTGGTGGCAGCGATGGCGTGGGCCGGGGACAGCACTGCTCCCAGCGCCCCGGCCGGTCCGCCCAAGGCCAAAGTGGAGGTCGTCGAAGAGACCATCCATGGCCACAAGATCGCCGATCCCTATCGCTGGCTCGAGGATGCCAGCAGTCCCGACTCCCAGGAATACGTGCGCCAGGAGCTGGCCTACACCCGCAGCATTCTCGATCCGCTGCCGGGGCGCGACCAGATTCACCAGCGGCTCTCCCAGCTGCTTTCCATCGGCAACATTGGCACGCCGCAAATCGGCGGCGCTTATTATTTCTACATACGTCGCGAAGGCACGCAGAACCAGCCGGTGCTGCTGGTGCGCGAAGGCGTGCACGGCAAGGATCGCACGCTGGTCGACGTAAACCAGATGTCCGCCGACGGCACCGTCGCTCTGGATTGGTGGTTCCCCTCCGATGACGGCAAGTACCTGGCCTACGGCACTTCCGCCAGCGGCTCGGAAATCAGCACCCTCCACCTGCTTGAAACCGCCACCGGCAAGCTGCTCCCCGACACCATCGATCACACTCGCATCGCCCAGGTCGCCTGGAAAAAAGATAATTCCGGTTTCTACTACGGACGCAATCCCAAGAAGGGCAACGTGCCCGAAGGCGACGAAGCCTACTACCTGCACATCTTCTATCACCAGCTCGGCACCGATCCCGCCAAAGATCCGCTGATCTGGGGCGAAGGCCGCAAGAAAGAGGAAATCCTGATCTCGCAGCTGCCCGACGACGATGATCGCTGGCTGCTGCTGACCGCGTTTGAAGGCTCCGCCGGTAAAAACGAACTTTTTCTTCAGGACCTGAAAGCCGCAACTCCACCTGTCGAACTTACCAGCGGCCAGGATTTCCACTACTCCGGCGAGATTTTTCGCGGCAAGCTCTACATCACCACCAATGAAGGCGCGCCCCACTTCCATCTTTTTGTCGTAGACGCCGCCAATCCCGCCCGCGCCAACTGGAAAGAAATCATTCCGTCCACGGATGGAATTCTGCAAGGCCTCTCCGTGATCGATGGAAAACTGCTGGCCCAGTATGAACAAAATGCCAGTTCGCAACTGAAGCTGTTCGATCTCGATGGCAAGCCGCTCGGCGATATCGAACTTCCGGGCATCGGCACCATTGCCGCGCTGGGCGGCCGCTGGGACCGCAAAGAAACTTTCTTCGGTTTCCAGTCGTTCACCGTTCCCCCATCTATCTACCAGGTCGAACTCGCCAGCCGCAAGACTTCGCTGTGGGACAAAGTAGCCACACCGGGCGTCGATCCTTCCGCCTTTGAAGTTCGCCAGGTCTGGTACACCTCCAAAGACGGCACCCGGGTTCCGATGTTCGTCTTTCACAAGAAGGGATTGAAACTGGATGGAAAGAATCCCACCTGGCTCACCGGCTACGGCGGGTTCAACGTAAGCCTCACCCCCAATTTTGTGGGCTCGCGCTATCTCTGGCTGGAACACGGCGGCGTCTTCGCCGTCGCCAACCTGCGCGGCGGCTCCGAGTTCGGCGAAGACTGGCATCGCGCCGGCATGCTGGATAAAAAACAAAATGTCTTCGACGACTTCATCGCCGCCGCCGAATTCCTCATCTCCGACAAAATTACCGACAAGGATCACCTC
Source organism: Terriglobales bacterium (assembly GCA_036265205.1). GTDB lineage: Bacteria > Acidobacteriota > Terriglobia > Terriglobales > Acidobacteriaceae > JAIQFF01. Next base: position 44,008 of record DATAPL010000032.1, on the reverse strand, counting down.
GCCATCCAGGGCGGCTCCAACGGCGGCTTGCTCATGGGCGCAATGATCACCCAGCGTCCTGACCTGTTTCGCGCCGTGGTTTGCCAGGTCCCGCTGCTCGACATGCTGCGCTACCAGAATTTTCTGATCGCCAAATTCTGGGTCCCGGAATACGGCTCCGCCGAAGACGCGAAACAGTTCGACTGGCTCTACGCCTATTCGCCCTACCATCACGTAAAAGCGGGCGTGGAATATCCCGCCATCATGTTCATGACCGCCGACAGCGACAGCCGCGTCGACCCCATGCACGCCAAAAAGATGGCGGCGTTAATGCAGGCCGAAGCCGCTAACGGCAGAAGCAAAGAGCGTCCGATTCTGCTTCGCATCGACACCAAAGCCGGCCACGGCCAAGGCAAACCCATCACCAAACAGATCGAAGATGGCACGGACATTTATTCGTTCCTCTTCTGGCAGTTGGGAGTAAAGCCGTAAGGGCGGGTCCTTGGTCGTTGGTCGTTACCCACCCCCCATGAACGGGACGGGTGGCCCACTCAAGCCCGATTTTGGCTTGAGTGGGGATGTCCAGACCTCCCAACTCTGTCATCCCGACCGGAGCAGGTCACCGCAAGAGCGGTGATCCGCGGAGTGGAAAACCTCGTGTCTAATCTTTCCATGAGCCGCGTGAAGATCGGTCCGGAATAAGCGCGTGGCGGGTGGCCCAAGCACCCAGCCCCTACCCATGCTGCGCCGGCACCGCCGCGTGGTCCGGAGAGACTCCCATCGACTCTGCTCCCGCCTTCTCTTCCGAAATCAAGAGTCCGGCTAGAATGCAGATTGCGCCCAGGGCAGTGCGTCCGCCCAAACGTTCTCCCAGAAAAATGAATGACGTGAGCCACGCGAACACCGGCTCCAGGGTGAAGATCAGCGCGGTGTGAGTGGCGGGCGTGAACTGCTGCGCCCATGCCTGGATGGCAAACGCCAGCGCCAGGCTCAGCAACCCGGTAATCCCAATCCCCCACAGCACCCGCGGAGACCACACCACCGACACCTTCTCGCCAAACGACGCGGTAAAGATCATGAGCAGCGCGGTGAGCGCAACCTGAATGATGGTGATCTGCTGCCAGCGATGGCGTTGGGTGGCATGCTCAATGAAAATAATCTGGAACGCAAAGACCACCGCCGCACCCAGCGTCAGCAGGTCGCCGTGATTCATGCTGCGCAAGTTGAGCCCGCTCCCGGCCGAGGCTGGAACCGTCAACAGATACAGTCCGACGAAGGCTAGCGCCACGCCAACCGAAGTCAGTCGGTTGATGCCGCGTTTCCAGAACAACGCCAGAAACACCGGCACCAGCACCACCGAGACTCCCGTGAGGAAAGCGGACTTCGAGGGCGTCGTATATTTCAGGCCGGTGGTTTGCAGTTCGTTGCCGACAAACAGGAACACGCCGACCAGGCAGCCGGCCCGCACCGCGCCCGCGGTAAGCCGTGGCAGCTCGCGATAAAAAATCAGCACCAGTACGGCCGCCGCCAGGCTCATGCGCACAGCGTTGAAAAAGAGCGGAGAAATATCCGCCAGCGCATTCTTGATTACGGCAAAATTCGAGCCCCAGATCAGCGTGATCACGACCAGAAGAACATGCGCCTTGAACGAGCGAGACACGCCTACAGGGTAGCAAACCACCCCGGGCCCATCTCACTTCGCGCAGCGGAATCCTACAAACTCCTGCGCCCCATTCGGCGGATGGCTGTCCCGGTACTCAACCCACAGGTTGATCGGATCTCCGCCCCAGCTTCCTCCGCGAATCACACGCCGCGTTTTCACCTCCAGAAATGACGTCCCGTCCGTGAATCGGTCGCCCCCGGCCATCGGATTTTCCTGCGCCGCCGCCGGATAACTTTGCCACTCGTCCGCCACAAACTGCCAGACATTCCCCGCCATGTCATAAAGCCCATATCCATTGGCCGGATAAGTTCCTACCGTCGTCGTAGTTCCAATTCCACTGCCGGAGTAGTTGGCGCGGGACTTGTCGACAGGCTGGTCACCCCATGGATAGATCCCCGTCAATCCACCGCGCGCGCCGCGCTCCCACTCCGCCTCCGTGGGCAGCCGCTTCCCTGCCCACCGGCAATATGCCACGGCTGCATACCAGCTGACATTTACCACCGGATGATCCGGCTTCCCCACAGGCGCTTCCGCGTCTGTCCGCTGCTTCAGATAATTTCCGTTGTGAAGATTGCCCGCGATGCGCTCCGGCCGCCACTCGGGATTGACGTCGATAAATTTCCTGAACTGCGCATTGGTCACTGGATATTTGTCCAGATAGAAGCTGCCTATCGTGACGGCATGGCGGGGCATTTCGGGCTCGAATAAACGCGCTGAGTTGATGCCAAAAACGCTCTTCAGGCGCGGAACCTCTGCTGCGTCAATGCCAATTTCGAAGCTGCCTCCGGGAACCGCCGCCATCTCGCCTCCACGCTGATCGCCGCCGGCACGGGTTGGTCTGCCAAGAACAAAAGCTGCCTGCAGCAGAAGCAACGGCAGCAGCTGAAGAGTTCGTGTCAGCATTTTCATGGGATTGCGGTCATATACGAGTACATGTACGTACATTTCAGTACGTTCAATGTTCCACGTGGAACACTTCTCGCCTTTCGCTTCTGATTTGACGGGGCAGGCAGAAAAACGTCTCGCCCCTTACACCGCTCGGCCGGCCAGGCTGAGCAGAGTCAGCAGGATGCGCTTCAGCCCCAGCTCACGCCCGCCGCAATCGAACCATTCCTGCAGGGTATGAGCGCCGCCGCCGGTGCCGCCGCCGCCGATGGCAATGGCTTCCAGCCCCAGCGAGAGCGGGATATTCGCGTCGGTGGAGGCCCGCTGCACCTGCGCCGCGTTTCCCAGCTGCGCGTCCACCGCCCGAATTACCTGCATGATGTGGGCCTTGCCATAGAGTTCGCCCGCCGGGCGATTGCCGATCGGAACCAGTTCATGGCTCAAACCGATCGACCGCCGTGGCGACGGATGGGCAGACTGAGCGGCTCGCGCTTCCTCCTCGATAGCCCGGTCGAGCGCCTGGCGCAGGGCGCGCTCCAGGCGTTCCATCTCCGCCATTGAAGTGGAGCGGATGTCCACGCGCATGCTGGCCGATTCCGGAATAGAGTTCACCGAAGTGCCGCCGCGGATCACGCCGACATTGAATGTTGTTTTGGGCGACGTCGGCACCGGAACCTGGGTGAATGCCTGGATCGCCCGGGCAAGCACGACAATCGGATTGGGCGCGCCGAAATCACTCCAGGAATGGCCCCCCGGCCCGCGCACGATGACCTCAAAGCGGCGGCTGCCCAGCGCTTCGGCAACGATCGTGTCCGAGCCCGCGCCATCCAGCACCAGGCTGTAGTGGATGGAATCTTTCCAGCGCGGTGAGGAGAAAATATGGCGCATGCCGCGCAGATCGCCCTCGCCCTCTTCGCCCACGTTGCCTACAAACAGCAGCGGCAAGGCATGACCAATGCTCATGGCCCGCAGCACGGAGACGATCGCCAGCATCGCGGTCACGCCGGCGCCGTTGTCGGAAACGCCCGGCCCGTAAAGGCGGCTGCCTTCCTGGCGGATATTCAACGGGGTGCCGGCGGGAAAAACCGTGTCCATGTGGGCACTCAGGGTGACGTAGCCATGGCCGTACCCGGCGTGCGTGCCGAAAACATTGCCCACTTCATCAGTCTGGACGGGATCCAATCCAAGTTCTTTGAATTTTCCGGCAAGCCATGCGCCGCGCGCCGCTTCGCCAAATGGCGGCGCCGCAATCCGGGCCAACTCCAGTTGCCACTGCGCAAATTGCGGTTCCTGCGCGCGAAACCAGGTAAACGCCGACCGGATTTCTGCGGACGCGCAAAGATTCGACACCTCCTGCTGCACGCTGGGAAACAGCTCCGACACTTCGGTATGCGGCCTGGAGGGCATGGATTTTCAGTCTTCAGTCTTAATCGTCAGTCTTCGGAAAGACTGGTGTCGGTGATCGTCTTACATTTCCCTTTTTTCTTACTTCAGTAGCCAGTTGTCGGTTCTCGGTTGTCAGTTAGGGTGATTTTGCCATCTTACAATGCTGGCGGAGGTGGGGAGCGGGTTTTACTGCTTGGAGGAATCTACGCACTCGCGGATTTCAGGCTCGCTCAGGGTGTGGTCGGAGGCCTTGGCGCGGCTGTAGATTCTATCCACCACATCGTCGGTGGCGGGCAGGCCATGGCGTTCCAGCCAAAACAGGACATTCGACTTGCCGCTCATTGGTCCAATGTCGATGATCTGCTCCAGCCCGAACATTTGTGAGGGCACGCCGGAATAAACTGCGTTGGCCAGGTCGATGTCTTTCTTCTTGTAGGCTTTGATCACAGCGGCGGCGTGAACTCCGGTGGCGGTGCGGAACGCGTCTTCGCCGACCACGGGATAGTTTGCCGGAATGGGTACGCCGGTGGCCTGGGACACCGCCTGGCAGTATTCCTTCAGCCGGGTGAGATCTTGCTCCGCCCAGGGTGGAACTCCCATCAGTTTCAGATTGACCAGCATCTGGTCCATTTGAGTATTGCCGACGCGTTCGCCGATTCCGAGAGCGCAAGCATGTACGCACTCCGCGCCCGCCATCAGCGCAGCCATGGAATTTGCGATGGCCAGGCCGCGGTCGCAGTGGCCGTGCCAGTCCACGCGAATGGCTTCGCCGGAAGGCTTCACCACTTCCTTTATGACGAATTGCACCAGCGCGAAAGCTCCCATCGGGGTGGCATGTCCGGCGGTGTCGCAAACGACGATGGCGCGGGCGCCGCAGCTGATCGCAGTCGAGTACAAGCGTTTCACCATCGCCGGATCACAGCGCGTCGTATCCTCGGTGACGTACATCGATTCCAGGCCGAGCGATGCCGTAAACTTCACCGCTTTTTCCGTGGTCTGCAGCAGGAAGTCGTCAGTCCAGCCCTCGGTGTAGCGGCGGATTGGGCTGGAGCCGATGAAAGTCGCGGCCTGGATATTCAAACCAGTGCGCTGCACAATCTCGGCGATGGGGCGAATGTCATTCTCATGAGTTCGAGCGGCGCAGTTGGCTCGAATCTTCATTTTGTTGCGGACAATCTCGTGAGCAAGCGCTTCACAATCCGCAAGCGCGCGCGGCCCAGCTCCGGGAAGTCCAAGATCGAGCGAGTTGATGCCCAGGGCTTCCATGCAGTGCAGGATTTGGATTTTTTCTGCAATCGAGGGATCGCGAACCGAGGGCGATTGCAGCCCATCGCGCAGGGTCTCATCATTGAGCATGATCCGGGCCGCGGGGCGCAGCCGGGCAGCGTCCACCTGGTTCCAGTCGTAGATAAGGTCCGAGGGCTTCACGATAATTACTTCACGCCGCTGGAGAATTTAGGTCTGCACTATTTTTTTGGCGCGATAGTCAGGCCGAACACCGAAGTCTGTCCCTGGCCCGCCACATTTAGGCCGCGCACGCCGCCCGGATTGGGCAGATACAGGGTTTTGCAATGCTCGCAACGGTAGACTTCCGCGTCCGGCCCCCAGGCTTGTTCGGCATCGCCGCAGGCTTGCTCGAGCACGTCGGTGGAGTAGAACCAACGCTTCAGGTGTCCGCCGCAGAACTTGCCTTTCGCATCTTTCTCGTTGCAGGAGCGCTGCCCTGGCTTTTTGATTTTCACTTTGTGATGAGGGAGTTGCGGGGGCGCCGTGGTTGCGGTTTCGGTTGTGGCCAAAGTTACAGTCCTCGTGGTTGCGGCAACGGTGCCGCCGGATTCACGCTTTCATTTTACTCGAAGGGGTTTCGGCGGGCTATATGGGAAGGCTTGGTCTTGCCGGCAAAGTGCCCGCCATTACGGACGGCGCTTGGGTCTTAACGCTCCCGCGGCTTTCAGTGCGCCGCCAATGCGCTTCGTCCATGACCGGGCGAATTGCAGGTCGAGCAGCCCTTCCATCTGGCGGGTAAAAGCCGTTCCGTATCCGTACCACCAGATTTTTTTCATTCCGGGCAGGCGATCGGAATCCAGATATTTTATCCGCACCATTTCTTCCAGGCCCCAACGGCCGTGAGTGCGACCGATGCCGCTGGCCTTCACTCCTCCATGCGGAGCTTCACTGATGCCGAAGCAGGAGATGGCGTCATTGACCATCACCGTCCCGGCATGAATACGGCGCGCCACGGCTTCTCCTCGAGCGCGATCACGGGTCCAGACGCTTGCGGCCAGGCCATAATCGGAGTCATTTGCCAGGCGGACCGCCTCGTCGTCGCTGCCGAATGGCATTACCGGCAGTACCGGTCCAAAGGTTTCTTCCGTCATGATGCGCATGGCGGGTGTTACATCCGCCAGCACGGAAGGCGCATAAAAATTCGGCCCCAGTTCCGGCAGACGCTTTCCACCTGCCAGCACGCGTGCGCCGTGCATGCGGGCGTCTTCCACCTGCGACTCCACGATACTCAGTTGACGCTGGTGGATGAGCGGGCCGACGTCACTTTCCGGATCCATGCCGTCGCCGACCCGCAACTGGCGGACCTTGCGTATGCAGGCTTCCAGAAAAGGCTGATAGAGACTGCGGTGCACGAAACAGCGTTCGACCGAAAGACAAGCTTGTCCGGCATTTACAAACGCACCCCAGACCGCGCCGCTGGAAGCCACTTCAATATCAGCGTCATCGAGCACCAGCATGGGATCTTTGCCGCCCAACTCGAGAACGACCGGCAGCAGGCGCGCCGCCGCAGCCTGGGCAATTCGCTTTCCCGTTGGCACGCTTCCGGTAAAAACCAGTTTGTCGATAGAGGCGCCGGGCGCCGCCGCTTCGATCAAAGCCGCGCCGGTCACGCCATCCCCTGGAATTACCTGAAAGATTTCAGGCGGAACTCCCGCCTGGTGGAGTAACGACGCCAGCTCCATCGCGGTGAGCGAGGTGAATTCGGAAGGCTTCAGAACCACTGCGTTTCCGGCAGCCAGTGCGGCGAGGCTTTCGCCAGCGGGAATCGAAAAGGGATAATTCCACGGCGAGATGATGCCAATCACGCCGTAGGGCTCACGCAGCAGACGACCCGATTTCGTTTTCATGGCCAGGTTGCCGTGGGGAACGGGCTCGTCCCGAAGCAACTGGTAGGCGTGGTCGAAAAGGTAGCGGGTGGCATCAAGAACGACCAGCACTTCCGTAAGCAAGGCTTCGACGTAGGGCTTGCCGACCTCGCGCGTGATCAGTTGTGCGACTTCGGATTTCTTCTGGTGCAACAGGCGCTGGAACGTTCCCAGGATGCCGAGTCGCTGGCGAACTCCGAGAGAGTCCCACTGGGGTTGCGCGGAGCGAGCCCGAGCCAGCGCGTCGCGTACTTCAAATTCCGGCGTGCACTCAAATTCGCCTAGAATCGCGCCGGTAGCCGGGTTGACGGAAACAACCTTGCGGGCGGCTATGTGGAGGTCGGTAGCCATGGAATGGCTCAAGCTTACGCGGGCGGGGGCGCCCGCGCCACACAGCCCCCCGCGCCACAGAGGACAGCTAGTATTCCACGCTTACCAGGTGCAGGCCGCTGGCGGGCGCTGTGGCTCCAGCAGCGGCGCGAGCACGGGCGGCGAGAATGCGGGGCAGATCGCACGGCTTTATCGTGCCTTTGCCCACCAGCAGAAATGTGCCAACCAGATTACGCACCATGTGGTGCAGGAATCCGCTGCCTCGAACCGTGTAAATCAGCTCGTCCGACTGGCGCTGCCAATTCGAGGAGAAAATTTCCCGCACATTCGAGACTTCCCCTTCGCGGCCCCGCTCGGGATCGACAGCGGCAAACGAGGTGAAATCGAGTTGGCCCACGATGCCGGCGGCTATCTCTTGCATCCCAGCTTCGTCCAATGGATAGGGATAATGCCACACATAGCGGGCCACAAAGGGCGGGCAGATAGCCGCCCGGTGCATGCGATAGTGATAGGTTTTGGCGCGCGCCGATTTTCGGGCATGGAATTCCGGCGGCATCTCAGCCGCCTCGAGCACACGGATCGTCGCCGGCAGAACATCATTCAGGGCATTGACCAGATTGTCCGCCGGGATCGGCGAGGCAGTGACGAATGAAGCCACCTGGCCCAGCGCATGTACGCCGGCGTCCGTACGTCCGGAGCCCTGGGGCAAGACGTTTTCCCCGGTCACCCGTCCAATGGCGGAGGCCAGCGCGCCCTGAATGGTGGGCGCCCCGGGCTGGACCTGCCATCCGGCGAATTCGGTCCCGTCATAAGCCAGGAGCAATTTGAGATTGCGCATGTCGATTGTTGGAGTCTTCCCGGTGGCGATTATCATCCAATTGTCTTGCAAATCTTTACAAAGTTTTACCTGGCAGGGAGAGCTGTCTACGGGAAGCCTGGCCAGTTAGGTCGGCTATACTAATTTGTTCCTTTTACAGCTTGCTCGCGGCGTCGCCTTACTTCGTTGCAATTGAAGGGCTGAGGAACCGGGAATAGCGCTGGATCGACAAAGACAGGCATAAAAATGAAACCCAGGACCATGTTTTTGCGTACCATCGCTTGATTTCAGGAAGCCTTTGCTATTTTCACCATTTCAGTTTCTGTGCAGGGAGAGAATCGAATGCTTTTGTATGCTTTGCAACGCACCTTGCGGGGGACGCTTGCGGTTGTCCTCGCCGGCAGTTTGACCGCGATGGGTTGGGCGCAAACTGCGGCCCAGCCGGCGCAGCCCATGCCCGATGGTCCGAAGCCGCAGGGGTTCGTCACCACTAACTACTCCAAACCGCGTTCGCACTTTCCTAATCCCATTGCACCGTACGAGTCGCAGCATGTGGCCCCGCCGAGTTTAAGCAATACTTCGCGCATGGACCAGCTGATGCAGAACGGCAAGCTCATGCTCTCCATGAACGATGCAGTGGCGCTGGCCATGGAGAACAATCTTGACATCGCCATCCAGCGCTACAACCTCAATATCGCCGACACCGATATCCTGCGCGCCCAGGCGGGGAGCAATACCTTGGGCGTGAACAGCGGCATCGTGTCGGGGACGCCGGGCGGCGGCACCGGAGGCCTCAGCGGAACGGTGGGATCCGGTACGGGCGGCACCAGCGCCGGGCTGGGTGGCGCCGGCACGGGCACCGGAGGTTTGGTGAATTCGACTTTGGGCAGCGGGCCTGCCATCACCAGCTTCGATCCGATTCTTACCGGCACGCTGCAGATGGATCGGGCATTCGCACAGTCCACGAGCATTTTCAGCCCCATCCCGGTAGCCAACCAGAATACGGGAACGGCGAACTTCAGCTACCTGCAAGGGTTCAAGACCGGCACCAACATCTCGGTGGGCTTCAACAATACCCACACCACCACGGATAATCCCACCGCTACTTACAGCCCGGCTATAAGCTCCGGGTTTCAGGCGAGGTTGACGCAACACCTTCTGCAGGGATTCGGTTTCGCGTCCAATACGCGGTTTATCCGCATCGCCAAAAATAACCGCGAGATCTCCGACGTCGCGTTCCGGCTGCAAATTATCACCACCGTCGATCAGATCGAGAACATGTACTGGGACCTGGTGTTCGCCTACGAAAACGTCAGAGTGCAGAATGAGTCGCTGGCCTTCGCGCAAAAGACTCTTTCAGACACCAAGAAGCAGGTTGAGATCGGCACCCTGGCTCCGATCGAGGTAGTGCGGGCGCAGAGCACAGTGGCCACCGATCAACAGGGTTTGACGGTCGCGCTCACCAATCTGCAGTTGCAGCAGTTGCTGATGAAGAACGCGCTGAGCCGTACCCTGGTGGATCCGCGGCTGGCCGATGCCGAGGTCATTCCTACTTCCACCATGCACCTGCCGGAAACCGAACCTGTAGTTCCTACGCAGGACCTGGTAAACGACGCGCTCAGCCACCGCGCCGAGCTGGCTGAGGCGCGAATCAACCTGTCGAATACAGAGATCAGCAATAAAGCGGTTCGTAACGCGCTGCTGCCGAGCCTCGACCTTTTCGCGTACTACGGAGGAACGGGCATCGGCGGAAATGTAGCTCTGCCCAACTGTTCGGGTACCACCTCGGCGTTCGAACTGTGCTTTGATCCTACCCGGGCAGCACCGCCGTTTCGCAACGGAGGCCCGGTTGGTTACGGCAACTCGCTAAGCCAACTGGTCGAGTCCACCGCGCCCGACAAGGGCGTGGGCTTGAGCCTGAACATTCCGCTGCGCAACCGGGTGGCGCAGGCCACGCAGATTCGCTCTGAGCTGGAATATCGCCAGTCGCAGATGCGGCTGCAGCAGCTGGAAAATCAGGTGCGCATCGAAGTGAGGAACGCGCAGTTTGCAGTGACCCAGAACCGGGCCAGCGTAGCTTCGGCGCAGGCGGCAGTTGACCTGGGCCGCCAGTCGCTGGATGCCGAGCAGAAGAAGTATGCGCTGGGGGCTTCCACCACCACGCTGGTATTGCAGAACCAGAGCGCCTTGGCGCAAGCCGAGTCCACGCTGGTATCGGCGATGGCGGCGTATGAGAAAGCCCAGGTCGAACTGGAGCGCTCTACCGGGCTCCTGCTCGATCATGCCGGAATTCAGATTGCGGACGCCGAGCGTGGTGAAGTAACGCACATGCCGAATATTCCTTTTGTGGCTCCGCGGCAAGATGCGCCTGGCTCGGTGATGCCGCAAACGCCGCAACAGTAGCTGTTTGTGTGGGGCGGACAACCCTGTCCGCCGCTTTTGATGTTGGCTTTGATTTTGATGTGGTTTTACTTTTGATTTTTTAACACTAAATTCAAAGTCAAAGGCGGCGGACAGGCCTGCCCTGAGCGAAGTCGAAGGGAGTGTCCGCCCCCACCCAGTCAAGCTGGGAGGCATCCCTGCGGGCATTCCGCCGGGGCCTGCTGACGATTTATCCTTTCCGCGTGATCCTGTCCGTCGTTCTGATTACTTACAACGAAGAGGTAAATGTGGCTCGGACGCTGGCCAGCGTGAAGGCGCTGGTGCGCGACGGGCAGGGCGAGATCATCGTGGTCGACTCGGGTTCGACCGACCGGACAGTGGAGATTGCACAGTCGTTTGGGGCAAAGATATTTCCAGAAGCCTGGAAGGGTTACGCTTCACAAAAGAATTCCGCCATCGAGAAGGCGGCGGGGGACTGGATTTTGAGTCTCGACGCGGATGAAGAATTGGATACGCAGCTGCAACAATCATTGGCCAAGACGCTGGAGAGTTTGCAACGCGTAAACGTACTCCAGCAGCAGGCCGAGGCACATCCCTTCATGATGCAAGACGCCGAGACAGAGGTTAAAGATTGTATTGGGATCGAAGCCAGCCCGGACCTTGAGGGGATTTTCATTGCCCGCAAGAACGAATTTCTTGGCCGCTGGATGAAGCACGGTGGTTTCTGGCCCGACCCGAAGCTGCGATTGTTCCGCCGCGGAGCCGGCAGCTTTGAACAGCGCGCCGTGCACGAAACTGTGAAGGTCAGCGGCGGCACGGCCACGCTTAAGCAGGGTGCAATCCTGCACCACTCCTATCCCACGATTTCCGATTACATCGAACACATGAACCGCTATTCATCCTTGGGTGCGGAGATGGTTGTGGCCGAAGGGCGTACCGGATTCAGCGTGATCAACATTGCGGTCCGTCCCTGCCTCACATTTTTCTACAATTATTTTCTGCGGCTGGGTTTTCTGGACGGCCGCGAAGGACTCCTGCTGCATATCTACCACGCCATTTACGTTTCCTGGAAGTACGCAAAGGCCTGGGAATTAGGCCATTCCCCGAGATCCTAGCCGGCTCTGGTTCCGTCGGGGACTGGATTTTCCGGCACTGCCAGCACGGGCCGCACTCCGTCAGCGTAGCCGATGTCGAAGAGCATTCCTTGCGATGTCACGCCTCGCATTTTTCGCGGTTCGAGATTCAACACGAACAGCGCCTGCTTACCCTCGATCTCGCGCGGATTCTCGCGCTCGGTTTTCATTCCTGCGACGATGGTGCGTTCGTGATCGCCAAAGCTTACCCGCAGTTGGACGAGTTTGTCAGAGTTGGGAATGTCCGCTACCGACAGGATTGTCCCCACACGCACGTCAAGCTGATTCAGGAGGTCGATCGAAACTGCGGGCTTCAGCGGAGCGGGAGTCATGATTTCAAGATAACCACGGAGGGCACGGAGAAAGGTCTTTAAAGCTTGCTCGGTGTCGGTGTGGCTATGCTTTCCCTAACCTTTCTCTTACGAATTCGACGATCTGAGGCGTGACATACTCCGGTGGAGCAATTCGAAAGACCGGCCTCCCCGCTGCCGGTTTCAGGGAGATGTCCCGCCAAACCGCCGTTTGGGTCCTACCCTCATGCAGAATAATCGCGTCAGCCTGATTCAGAAACTCCTGCGCCGACTTCTTGAAGTCAGCGGTGTCGGGATCGAGAACGGTCAGGTAGAGATCGGGGCGGACGAACTTGATTATGCTGTTGGACTCCAGAACTACGTGAGCTGATTCCGCCAGCCGGCGACGAACCGTAGGCATGGCCTCCGCCAGGCGGCCTAGCTCGGTTCGCACCCACCACGCCCGAACCGCTCCCGCAGCCAGAAAACGCGAGGTGTCGCTTTTCCCGGCACGGTCCCGCTCTTCAGAAATCGCCCAGCTATGGTCATCGGTAGCGCAGTGACATGGCTCGCCGTTGGCGGAACACACACCATGACCGTATTGCGTGACCTTAAACGCAGTCCAGTTGAATTCCGACAAAGCCGCAATCAGGCCGGCGACGACACTGGTCTTGCCCACGCTCCGCGAGTGCCCGCCGATGACGATAATTGCCATGAGTCCTGGTCGTTGGTGCTTGGTCGCTGGCAAAAGCGTGAACGATCGTGGGCATTCGGCCAACGACCAAACTACTTCTTCGCCAGCCGCGCCAACGCTGCCAACTGCTTCAGATATTCCCGCACCGGGCGCGCCGGCGTTCCCCAGAAAGCGATGCCTTTGCCACGTAATATTTTGTTGGGAAGCACGCCGCCTTGTCCACCCAGCATCACCCCTTCTTCGATGCGGGCGTGTTCCCCAATGCCTACCTGGCCGCCGAGTACGACATCTTTTTCGATCACGATGCTGCCGGAAAGGCCGGTTTGCGCGGCGATCACGACGTCTTCTCCAATCTGGCAATTGTGGCCGATGTGGACCAGGTTATCGATCTTGGAGCCGCGTCCGATGCGCGTTGCTTCCAGGGCGCCTCGGTCAATAGTGGAGTTAGCGCCGATTTCCACGTCATCGGCGATTTCGAGGCGGCCCGCCTGGGGAAATTTTTCGTAGCGCCCGGTCGCCTGATCGCGAACGTAACCGAAGCCGTCACTGCCCAGCACGGCTCCGGCGTGGACAATTACTCGATCGCCGATACGGGTTCCCGGATAGATGGTAACGTTGGGATACAGTTCACAATCGCGGCCGATGCTGGCATTCGCGCCGATTACGCAACCCGCACCGATCCGGGTCTGATCGCCGATTTGAACGTTTGCGCAGATGACGGCTCGCTCCGCTACGCTCACCGTCTTGCCAAGCCGTGAGGAATCATCGACCACCGCGCTCGGGTGAATCCCCGGCTGATGGTGCGGCCCAGCATGCAAGAGTTTCGCGGCGCGAGAAAATGCCAGCTTGGGCTGCGCTGAGATCAGCAATGGTTTCGCGCCGGCCTTTCCCTTGGCGAACAACCCCGCGACCACCGCGGAGGCGGGCGACGCAAGCGCGAGGAGAAGGTGCTTGTCGTCTTCGACGAACACCAAGTCACCCGGCTTGGCCTGCGAGATGCTGGCAATTCCGCTGACCTCGACCGCACCATCGCCCTCGAGTGGCACCTGCAGCGCGTCTGCGATCGACCTGAGCGTGCGCCTCATGGCATCTTTGTATACGTTTAGCCCGGGAAAGAAAAGCCGGGCCGCGGCCGATGGATCAGAAATCCTTAGCTAGCGAAGTAGGCAAAGTTGCACGAAGGTACGATTTCCGGCGCTTTCCTTCGTGCACCTTGGTGACCTTAGTGGTGAAATCCGTGCACCATCAGAGGACTAAAATATTGGGATGGAAAAAAAGATCTTCTGGATCAGCTTCACCGTCCTCGGCCTGGTCGCAGATTTCATTTTGCCGATATGGTGGGCAGTGGTGGCCACTCTTCCCATCGCATACGCCAGCTGGTGGATCGCCTATCGCAGCGATTGGTTTTGAAAAGGAGATTCCGGCTTCTGGCCTCGGAAAACCTGGATTCACCAGAAGCTAGAAGCCAGAAGCTAGAAGCTGCTCTTCAATACAATCCCGGCTCGCCCGGGGGCCTCGTCTTCCAGCGCCTGTGCACCCACAGCCACTGCTCAGGATAGCGCCGCACGTAGTCTTCAATAATTTTCGTAAATAGCTGAGTGTTGGTCACGATGTCTTCTTCATCGTTGCCGGTGCGCACAAGTTTGAGTGCCGGATCAAAGCGCAGCCGGTATTTTCGCAAGGTGGCGTCCCAGATGGTAAAAGTAGGAACTACGGCAGCGTCGGTGCGCAGGGCGATCCTGGCCAGCCCGCTGGCGGTGCACGCGGGGATGCCGAAATAATTCACGAATATGCCTTGCGGCGGGGTCATGTTCGTATCCATGAGGATGCCCACGACCTCGCCCGCTTTCATGGCCGCGAGAAGGCCGCGGACGAAGTTGTCCTTGCTGACGGTGGTGTTGCCGTGCATCGAGCGGTAGCGCTGGACCAACTGGTCCAGATAGACGTTATCCAGATTGCGCATCACTACGTGCATCCAGTGGCCGTGCAGGGAGTGCACAAAGGCAGAGAGTTCCCAGCCGCCAAAATGAGCGGTGAGAAACAACACTCCCTTGCCCCGGGCGAAGGCGCGCTCGTAGTTCTCGAAGCCGTCATAGACCACCACGCGGTTTACGTTTTCCAGGGTGTACCGGGGAAACTGGCAGACCTCGGCTAGCTGACGTCCCAGCGAGGTAAATTCTCCACGCAAAATCCGGGCATGCTCGTGGCGGCTTTTTTCCGGCAGGGCCATAGCCAGGTTGCGCATGCCGACGCGCCGCAGACGCACGTGCAACAGGTAGACCAGCCAGGCCAGAGAGATGGCGGCAGCCCGCGACAGGGAACGCGGCAGCAGACTCAGAGATTTGATGAACGTCCAGGCTAACGCGTACTCGAGTCGCTGACGCATCTGGGGGAAACTGGTGACGGTAACAAGGGGCGCTGGGGTTGTCAAACGAGCGCCGTGGTGCAAATGTGGACGCGAACGCCCCGCTCGTGCTGGTGCTCGTCCACGCTCGTGCCAGGCACAAGCACGAGCGGGGACGCTCGCGCCCACATTGGAAGGTGCTTATTTACTGGCTGCCGTCTTGGCCCATTTAGCCAGCGTATTCAGGAACGGATACGCGTTAGGGGGAGCAGCGATGGTGCCGGTCAGCGAAGTCTTGAAAGGCACCATGCGGCCGTAGAACTCGCGTGTGGCATCTTTATCCTGACCGATGGCAGCCCCGCTCAATTCGAGCCCGGCGAACAGCCCGCGGGCGCGGGAGTAGCTGAGTACCTGCGCCTTCAGCTTCCAGTCGGTATCGGCGGAGGCATGGCGGCCTACCGGTCCGGCGGCTACGCTGGCGTCGGCCCCCAATTTGAATTGGCTGCTCAACAAATTCTTCATGCCGTCCTGGTTCATGATGAGCATGACCAGGTCGACGGCCTGCGCGCCGATCTGCAGACCGAAGCTGCCTCCCTTGATGGTGAAAAATGCGGGAGCGCTCCAGCCTTTGGGTGTGCGGCAGCTGGCAACTCCGCGTCCGAAACGGGCGCCGACGATGAACCCGCCTTTGAGCATGGTGGGAACCACGGCGACGCATTCGGCAGATCCCAGAACTTCTTCGGGAATGCCCTGGTCGGGCGCTGACTCGATTTCTTCCAGAACGGTGCTGGCGGCTTTGACGCGATCTTCCGCCTTATTCTTGTCTTCTTCATCGGCAGCGAAGGAGGACAACGCGAGACCGGCGACTACACACAGAATCAGAAGTCTTTTCATTTCTTCCTGACTTTCGGGAGCTAATGGATTTTGGTTGCAACTGGTGCCACCGATTTTAACGGATTTTGGCGAGGAAAAGCGGGGGCAGGCAGGCGGGCAGGAAGACCAAAAAAATCGGGGCTAGTAGCGGTGACCCTAAATCTCCGCTCCCAACCCCGTCTCCCAGGTTCTGTGGTAGGTGAAGCGAGTATGCGGCTGAGGCTCGGAACCAGCAAGATTACCTAGGTCATTGTCCTAAAGTAATCCCTTGCTCTCCCACTATTTCGCTGTCACCAGCGAGTGAGTGATGGCATGGACCGAAAGCGCGATACGGTTCTGCACCCCGACTTTGCGCATCAACTTGGCCACATGGGCCTTGACGGTACGCTCCTCGATCCCCAGGGCAGAGCCGATTTCCTTGTTGGAGCGGCCCGCAACCAGCATTTCCAGCACTTCCTTTTCCCGGTCGGTAAAGGTTACCCGGCCGGCGGGGAAAATGCGTCCCGGAGCCGAGCTTACGCGCTCGATAAACATGGAAAGTACGCGGCGCGGAGCCCAGACCGAGCCCTGATTTACCACCCGGATGGCTTGCACGAACTCGGCCGGCGACGCCGCCTCATCCACATAGCCTTTGGCGCCGGAAGCGATTGCTTTCAATATGGTTTCCTCGTCCATGCCGGAACCTGTCACAATAATGCGCAGGTCGGGACGGCTGGCTTTCAGGCTGGCCATAAGATCGAACAGGTTCTGGCCGTTACGGTTGCCCAGAAGCACCAGATCGATATTGGGCAGATTTCCGATGTCGGGGAGCGAGGCCGCGATCAACTCGAAGTCAGTCTCGGAGTCAAACAGGGCCCGAAATCCCACGAAGCGCAGTGGATCGCTCTCCACCACGGCAAGACGGATAGCCGGTTTCTTTGCTGGTGAAGCTTTCATAGCGGTTGCAGCAGCCTTCATAGGGTTCCCTGTTTGAGTTGATAAGCTGATCTAGAATAACTGGAATTGCCAGCGATTAGAACATTTGGCAAGCTTTCAGCGATTACGCCGGTAACTAGGTTGTGCATCCAAGACGAGGCGAATAACTACTCATGAACAGACTCGAAATCCAAGCGCAACAACGGGAAACGCGGATGAAACAATATCGCAGGCTGGTGCGATGGAGCGTAGTGTTTGTACTGCTGGGCTGTCTCGCGGCAGGGGCTCAGACCACCTACCAACCCAAGTTCAAGGGGGATCCAGCGCGCTCGGATTCCGAGGCCGCGGCGCTGGGTTACATGCGTACCGTGCTGCGGGCGCAGAAGATTTACAAGAAAAAGAACGATAAGTTTGCCCAATCGCTAGCCGATCTGGTGCACACCGGATCGTTTACCAAGCGCATGGTGAAAACCGACCGCGGCGACTACTCGGTCGGTTTCAAGCCGAACAAAGACGGCTTCGATCTGACCATGACCCCCAAGCAAATGGATGCCGAGCACCGCTCGTTTTACGCTGCCGAAGACGGCGTAATTCACGGAGACGATCAGGCTCCGGCCAATGAAAAGTCGCCGGTAGTGAAATAGCAACTGACAACTGAGAACCGCAGACTGATATTTCACCCGGCAGCTATTCGCCGGACCGAACCTCCGCCGCTTTGCCGTTGCGGTAAGTAACGGTCACCGGGTTGCCGCCGTTGGGATAGTGGGCAATTTGCACCGCAGAATCGCTGGCATGGTCGAGAGTGCCCATGCCCACCGCAAAGTCCACCTGCAACTGGCTCATCCCTGGCTTGGCCTGGTGTTGATCGATGGCTTGCCACACCTCCGGAGGCCAGTGCTTGTAGAGCTGGTGAGGATCCTCGAGGAAGAAATAATCGTCGGAATAAATGCTGTAGCTGCTGCCTACCAGCGATCCGATAGAAACCGCGTAAGCCTTACCTTCCTGCTCAAAGACAGCCATGATCTGGTGCAGATGGGCGGAGTGCGGGGCGGTGTCAAGCACGACATCTTTGATGTCCAGCTTTTGAATGGGAAGCAACAGGCCGGCCTCGTGCGAAAAATCGGTGTGGCGCCGAGCCATGTCGTACGGATAGTAAGTGTGGTGATAGCCTTCGCGGATCCATACCGGTTGCCGGGTCAGTTGCTTGGCTGATAGCAGATCTGAAGGATAGAGTTTCTTCGGTACGATGTAGTCATCAGGATTGAGCGCTGGCGCGGGCTTGCTCGCCTTGGCCGCGTCCTCAGCTCTTTCGGAGTAGCGCTGGTAAACAATATAGCCGGCGCGAATCGCGGTCACGACGATCAGAATCAACAGCCCTAACTGGATTTTCCGCTTCATCGTCTTTCCCGTTCGGCACTCGCAGTCAGTCCCGAAGGATCTTGCGCGCATCGCCACGACAGCTGTGTTGGTGCACATCGGCCCCGCGCAAGATGCTTCGCAAGCTCAGCATGATGCCTGGCAGAGGATGGAGGAAGTTGAAACTGAGCCACCACCTTCAACGCCCGCTTCAAACATCGAACCCGCGGGCCGGTGTAAAATATTCATCTGCAGTGCGAGTGCTTCATGAGTGCTCGATTTCGAGGAGACGCCATGGCCACCATCACCGAAGACGAAGTTATGAGCGCCCTGAAGCAATGCTACGACCCGGAAATTCCCGTTAACATCGTCGACCTGG
The DNA here is from genome assembly GCA_036265205.1 of Terriglobales bacterium. Classification (GTDB taxonomy): domain Bacteria; phylum Acidobacteriota; class Terriglobia; order Terriglobales; family Acidobacteriaceae; genus JAIQFF01. Next base: position 25,430 of record DATAPL010000032.1, on the reverse strand, counting down.
GGCTGATCTACGGAATCAGTTTTGAGGCCGCCCCGGAAGAAAAACAGGATGTCACCGTGGAAATGACATTGACCGCCCAGGGATGCCCTTCGCACGTCCAGATCGGAGAGCAGGTCAAGGCACGCGTCGAGCAGATGCCCGGCGTCCGCAATGCCACGGTGAACGTGGTGTGGAGTCCGCCCTGGACCCCGGAGCGGCTGAGCCCGGACGCCCGAAAAACTCTGGGCATCGAATAGGCCCCAGGGTTTCAAAGACTTCTTCAGCGGCTCGAACTGAGCAGCGACTCGTACCACGTCTGAGAGCGGCTTTCGGCGGCCTCCGCCAGGCGGTCTCCCACGCGCGAGGCGACTTCAAGGAAATTGTTGCCGCGCTCGATAAAGTCAGGCAGGCGCCTGCGAACCTCTTCAAACTTTTCCGGATATTCCGAAGCCAGTGTGGCCAAGCCAACCCCCGCCAGGATGATTCCTGCGGTCCACTTTTTCTTCAAAAACATGACCGTACCCACACCCGCCGAACCGCCGACCAGCGCCACCTTCCAGTTTTCCATCCTGTCCTCCGCATGAAACGATCGTACCGTCTGACCCCTCGCTTACTTTATACTCCCCAAACTACCATGGAGGATATTGGATGCTGAAATCAGGCGGAGCATTGCTTCTCGCTCTGACTTTTTGCCTCTTGCCCGCTGCCTCAAGGGCCCAGTCCAAACCAAGAGCGCGCGATTTAGGAGTTCCCTTCGACGGCCTCCCCGGGGCCTTTGACGCCATCACCGATGTAAAAGGCGTGGAAGTGGGATACACCACCCTGATTTCCGGCGAAGGTCCGCTAAAAGTTGGAGCCGGCCCGGTCCGCACCGGGGTTACGGCCGTGCTTCCGCGCGGAAAGAATTCCACCGATGCGGTTTTTGGAGGCTGGTTCACGCTTAATGGCAATGGAGAGATGACCGGCACGGTAGCTCTCGATGACCTCGGCTTTATTGACGGTCCGGTGATGATCACGAACACGCACAGCGTCGGCGTGGTGCGCGATGCGGTGATAGCGTGGCGGGTAAAACATGCCCCGGCCGACGAAGAGGGCTACTATTGGTCGTTGCCTGTCGTAGCTGAGACTTGGGATGGTTACCTGAACGACGTAAACGGATTCCACGTCAAGCCGGAAGACGTGTTTCACGCCCTGGAAAGCGCCCACGGAGGCCGCATCGAAGAAGGAAACGTGGGAGGCGGCACCGGCATGGTGTGTTACGAATTTAAGGGCGGCACCGGCACCGCGTCCCGGGTAGTCGATGCCAAGTACGGAGGCTACACCGTGGGCGTGCTGGCCCAGTGCAACTATGGCCGCCGCAGCCAGCTACGGATTGCGGGCGTGCCGGTGGGACAGGAAATACCCGGCCACGTTTATCACGATGACGTGGGATCCATCATCATCGTCGTCGCTACCGATGCGCCACTGCTTCCCACCCAGTTAAGAAGAGTCGCGAAGCATGTCGCTCTCGGCTTGGGGCGAGGCGGCGGCTACTCGGGCGACGGCTCCGGTGACATCTTTGTGGCGTTTTCGACCGCTAATCCTGGAGCGAACGAAACCCAAGGCGTTCGTGAACTCAAAATGCTGCCCAACAACCGGCTGGACGCCATTTTTCTAGCCACCGTGCAAGCCACAGAAGAAGCCGTGGTCAATGCGCTGGTCGGAGCGGAAACCATGAAAGGAATCAACGATCGCCAGGTCACCGCCCTACCCCACGACCGCCTGCGCGAAGTGCTGAAGAAATACAACCGCCTGTCAAACTAAATCAACCCATGTGGCGCGGGCGCCCTCGCCCGCGTCGAGCCGCAGGCACCCAGAGCTCGAACAATCTGTGGGGAAATTGTGGTGAAGATTTATTGAGTACAGGAAAATTGAGTGCGGGACAACTGTTCCGGCGCGCAGGTTCATGTCGCAACTTCCCCCAGACTCCGGCACGAGCCCAGTTGTCCCCGCATATTTTCAATAAATCGTATATCCCGGTGCCGGGGTGCGCAGGTCGGGCTTCGATGCCATCAGGAGCAGCGCTCCAACTTTCTTGAAAGCACGCAAATCATCCAGACTGATGAATGAATTAGTCTGGTAGTCATCCGGTGTGGGTGTGTCATCAGGAATCTGCCGGGACTCGACATTTTCGAAAGCATGCTTCCGCAGCAACTCGACGTACTCCGCCGCCGAACGCACGTGCACCGGGACTTTCAGCTTGTCGACCCACTGCAACGAGTAGGGATTGTCCTTGTACAAATTGATCAGGATAAATAAGCGCCCGTGCGGAGACATCACCCGGAAGAGCTCGGCCAGCGCCCGATCCTGGTCGGCGTAGTAATAAAAAGACTCGACCGACAAGACCTTGTCAAAAAAATTCTCCTCCCAGGGAATCTTCTGCGCCGATCCCCAAACATACAGGATGTTCTCAAAATCCTTCGAGGCCGCGCGCGCCTGCCGGATCATTTCGTCGGAGACATCGAGACCGACGACCTGGCCGAAACCTTCAGGCCCCTCCCCCACCAGCCGCGACAGCAGCCGCGTAGCCCAACCGGAACCACATCCCAGGTCGAGAACGCGCTCGCCCGGGCGAAGATCCATCAAGCGCAGGGTCTTCTCGGTGATGTCGAGATGATGGTTCCGCATCTTCTCGCCTTCGCCGGCCTCGGCCCAGCGGTTGAACTCAGATTGCAGTTTCTCGTCGGGAGTAGGGAGCTTTTCATGCATGCCCATATTTTAACGCCGCCGTGCGCGGCCAAGGCGGACGCCGATGCCACTCCTATGCTACATTTGCCATCTTCATGGCGCCTCATCCGCAGACGGAGCCTGACCCCGAGCCACTTTACTGTCCGCGCTGCGCCCAGGAAGTCACCGATCCCCTCACCTGCGGCGATTGTTCCGCTGTCATTTGCCGCCGCTGTGGCACTCCGCTGGAATCGCCCGACGAACTGGGAATGGGATAACGCCTATGAGCCTGCCTTCGGTGACTCCATCTCCCGCCGCGGAACGCGACTCCCAGCCCAGCCTGGTTCGAGGACTTTCGCTGCTCGACTCCGTGCTGCTGCTGGCAGGCGGCATCATCGGCTCTTCGATTTTCCTGACTGCCAAAGATATCGCCACGCCCTTGCCGCATCCGCTTCTGTTTCTTCTGGTCTGGGTGCTGGGTGGCGTGATCTCGCTGTGCGCCTGCGTTGCCTTTGCCGAGCTGGGATCGATGTTCCCGGACTCCGGCGGCCAGTATGTTTACCTGCGGGAAGCTTACGGAGACCTGCCGGCATTCCTTTATGGCTGGATGCTGTTCAGCGTGGCCAACGGCGGCACTATTGCAGCTCTATCGGTCGCCTCGGCTGCTTATCTGGGCGGAATTGTTCCCTTCATTTCTGAGGAACACGTGGTTTTCTCCGCCGCCGGCATCGTGCTTACCCGCGCTCATGTGGTTGCCCTGATCTCTATTGTCCTGGTGACCTGGATCAATGTAGTGGGCCTGCGCTGGGGCACAATCCTGCAGAACCTCGCCACCTGGGCAAAGTTCGCTGCCATGGCGGCGTTTGTGATTCTGGGCTTCGCCATCGGCAAAGGTGACTGGCATCATTTCGCTCCTGCCCCCGGGCAAAGCCTGACCATGGGCCTGAGTCCGGGACAACTGATATCCGCATTCGGGGTGGCTTTGATTGCGGTGTTTTGGGCCTATGACGGCTGGGTGTACATCACCTGGGTTTCCGGCGAAGTAAAGGAACCGCGCCGCAATGTGCCGCTGGCCATGGTTCTCGGCGTGATCGTAGTCGGCGGCATTTACATTGCCATGAACATGACCTACGTCTATGCTTTGCCGCTCAGCGAAGTGGCCACGCATGACACCATTGCGCACGCGGCTGCGATCGCGTTGTTCTCTCCGGCAGCGGCGCTATGGCTCTCGGCTTTGATTGCGGTCTCCTGTTTCGGCGCCATGGCTAGTTGCACCATGAGCGGGGCGCGCGTCTACTACGCCATGGCTCGCGATGGCGCCTTCTTCCAGAAGATGGCGCAGGTTCATCCCAAGTGGCGCACCCCAGCTTTTAGTTTGATCGGGCAAGGAATCTGGGGGGCGATTCTGACCGTGAGCGGCCGCTACGACCAGCTTTACACCTACGTGATGTTCGGCATGGTGCTGTCTTACACCCTGACCGTCATCGGTCTGTTTATTCTGCGCTGGAAGCGTCCGGAAATTCCCCGCCCTTACCGCTGCACCGGATATCCCTGGCTGCCGGCGATTTATATTCTCATCGGCGGCGCCTGGACCCTGAACACGATCGTTACCCGGCCGATGGAATCTCTGGCTGGCACCGTGATCGTGCTGATCGGCGTGCCCGGATATTTGTACTGGAAGCGGATGAGCCGCAGAGCGGCCGCCTAGTTTCGTCTTCCCCACCCCTCAGCTCCCGCTGTGCAGGCCGGCGGATTTCGGATTTATCACGGAAGATACGGAGAACACGGAGATGCCCCAGCCTAACCCGTCTGGATCGCTTGAGAATATCTCCGCGGTTCCTGCATTCGAAGGTGAGGATCTGACCAAGCCCAAGCGGGTGCTGGGCTTCGGTGATCTCGTGCTGTTCTACGTAGTCACCGGCGTAAGCCTGCGCTGGATCGCCACTGCGGCCGCCGCCGGACCCAGCTCCATCGTGATCTGGATTGGGGCGTGGCTGTTGTTCTACGTCCCGCTGGCATTATCGGTCGTAGAACTGTCGTCGCGATACCCCGATGAGGGCGGGCTTTACGTCTGGAGCAAGAAAGCGTTTGGGGATTTTTCCGGATTCATGTCAGCCTGGGCGTACTGGACGAGCAACCTCCCTTATTTCCCCGCCGTGCTTTATTTCGCCGCCAGCAATGTCATCTACATGCGGCAGCGCGCCTGGGGACATCTCTCGAATGACTCCACGTTCTACATTATTTTCTCCCTGCTGACCTTGACCCTGGCAACGGTGGTAAATGTCGTCGGCCTCGACGTGGGGAAGTGGTTGCACAACTTGGGCGCGATCGCCATGTGGGTTCCGGCGCTGATCGTGATCGTAATGGGCGGCATCGCCTACCACCGCTTTGGTTCGGCGAACCCGTTTACGCTGCATACCATGACGCCCAGCGTGCACTTTAAGGATGTTATTTTCTGGTCACTGCTGGTGTTCGCCTTTGGGGGATGTGAAACCGGATCGTTTCTTGGCGGAGAGATTAAGAATCCCCGCCGCACCATTCCCCGCGCCGTGTTCGCCGCCGGAGTCACGGTAGCTTTCTGCTACATCATTGGGACGGTTGGGGTGCTGGTAGCGCTGCCATCGGGCGAAGTCAGCAACCTGCAGGGCCTGGTGCAGGCCATCGCAAAAACTGTGGAGCGGGTGGGATACTTCTGGACCTTGCCGTTGGCCGCGTTTCTGATCGCACTCAGCAACGTGGGCGCGGCCGGGGCCTACCTCGCCGCCGTAGCACGCTTGCCCTTCGTGGCCGGTATCGATCGCTTCCTGCCTCCAGCCTTCGGCGCGCTGCATCCACGCTGGAAGACGCCCTGGGTAGCTCTGCTTACGCAATATTTTGTAGGAATACTGTTCATCTTCCTCGGCCAGGCAGGAACAAACGTCAAAGGCGCATACGATGTGCTCGCCAGCATGACCGTCATCGTCTATTTCATTCCTTACCTGTACGTTTTCGCGGCCATGATCAAGCTGCAAAGCGAACCAGCGGGGGCTGGGATCATCCGCGTCCCCGGCGGAAAACCTGTCGCCATCCTGATTTCCGTGATCGGCCTGCTGACCACAACCGCCACCATATTACTGTCCGTCATCCCCCCGGCCGACGATCCCAACAAGTCCCTTGCCGTCTTCAAGATTGTCGGCGGCACGGTCGCGCTGATGGCCGTAGGCGCATGGATTTACCGGGCAGGAAAGAAGTAACACAGAGAGTTGCGAAAGCTGAGCCTAGCCAGAGGGTGGACACCAGACTCGGCCCTGCGACCGCTGAATTTTTGTGTTCCAAACTACCCCAACTCGTACTATGCTCTTCGCCTGGAAAGTGGCCTGAAAGGGCTGCCAGACGGGAGTTTTCACGGATTTCTGGTTAGGGCCAGGCTGTGGGGTCCGCGCAACATTTTGCGCAGTCTGCGCCCGGTGGTTGGCGACGGAAGCCGGTCCGAACCGGAGTCGCTCATCGGGAGAGAAATACAAGTTGCAAGCCGAGTCACAGAAAGCCGATCCGGTGGTTGCGCCCCTGATTGCCAGCGATGAGTCGCTGAATATATGGATCGGCCTGCGCGCGTCGGATCATGAAATGTTTCACCAATTCCTGCCGCTCTCCCACGTCATCTCGGTCGATGACGATCCGCCATCCCGGATTCCCTGCTCATCGCTGGAGGCTTCCACCCGAAGACGCGTTCCCTGGGGTAATGACGAGTTGGGAACCGTCGCAGGCGTTCCTTCTTTTCGATCGGTGCTGAACCGTCTGGCCCAGCAAACCCGGCCGGTAAATATCCTGTGCTATCACTCGTTGCCCGAACTTGAATGGTTCGCCGCAAGATATCCGCACCTGCGCGTGCACGCCGCTCAGTTCGCTTTGAAGTGTGAAATTGACGACAAGTTTGGCCTGCCTTCACTGCTTCACGCTGCCGGCCTTCCGGCAATCCCCAGCATGGTGGTTCCCTGTGCTGCCTGCGACTACAAGTCGCTTTCCCGGGAGCTGGGATCGTCTCTGGTGGCGCGGCTTCGCACCGGAGCGTCGGGCGGAGGAACGTTTCTGATAAGGAACGCCGAGGATCTCTCATCAATATGCGCGCGCTATAGCGACCAACTTCTCACCCTCTCGCCGTACATTCCCGGCCCCAGCTTCAACGTCAATGCTTTTATCGGAAACCAGGTTCATGTCGCCCCGCCGTCGGTTCAGTTGGTTGGCGAGGAACCGCTGGGATCGTCGCCATTCATCTACTGCGGCAACGATTTTTCAGCCATGTCGATCCTGCCTGAATCCTGCCGGCGCAGCATTATGGATACAACCGCGCGGATCGGCGGTGAGCTGATGAAGGCCGGTTACCGCGGAATTTTCGGGGTCGACCTCATTTATCACGAAGCATCGAACACGGTTTATGCCCTCGAAATCAATCCACGCTTTCAAGGTTCCACGCCGGCCCTGTGCCGTTATCAGTTATCACGCGGGCAGAAGACGCTGGTGCACGCCTTTCAATCGGAGCCTTCCCAACCTGCGCAATTTGAACCGGTGAATGCCTCCATGATGGTGCTGCACAACCGCAGCAATACGCCCCAAACCGTCGTCAGCCACATTCCGTCAGGGCTTTACCGCTACCGCTGGGATGACAGCAGATTCATCCTGACCCCGCTTCCTGCGGACGCTATTTTCCCCAGCCGCTTTGACCAGCTGCTGGTGCGCAGTTGCCCGAAGTTGGGCACGACCGTATCGCCTCACGCAGGGTTGCTCCGGGCCGAGGTTCTGGGCTCGGTTTTGAATCCCGCCACATTGAAACTCGAGGAAAAATCCAGCCGCCTGGCGAACGCCCTGGAATCCATGGTTCTGCAGAAAGTACCCGCATGTGCGGCATAGCGGGCGTCGTATGCCGCACCAGAGACGACGGCGCCGAAGCGCTGGCGCGGCTTCGTCCTTATCTACGCCGCCGCGGCCCCGACGATGAAGGGCTGCGCAAGATTGGCGGATGCACCTTCTACCATGCCCGCCTCACCATCAATGACCTGTCGGCGAATGCACGCCAGCCATTCGTCAATGAAGACGGCGCCATCATGGCGATGTGCAATGGCGAAATCTACAACTACTCCGCGCTCCGCCAACACGTCCTTGCCAATGGCCACCAGCTTCACTCGCATTCGGACAACGAGGTAGTCGTCCATCTCTACGAGGACCTTGGCCCTGAGTTCATCCATTTGCTGGAAGGCGAATTTGCCATTGCGATCTGGGACAATCGCAAGCAACTCCTGTTTCTGGCCCGGGACCGGTTTGGGGTCAAGCCCTTGTACTATCTGGAGCAGGAAGGCAACTTCTATTTCTCCTCCGACTTTGCCTCGCTGGCCTGCGAAATCCTGAGCGACAAAACTCTCAGCCCCGAGGCCCTGAACCTTTACCTGGTCTTCCGCTATGTGCCAGCTCCGCTGACTCTGTTCCAGGCAATAAAAAAAGTGTCTCCCGGCCACTACCTGCTCATCCGCCCAAATTCAACTCGCGAGGTCACCTACTGGCAACTCGCGCCGAATCCAGCCAGCACCGATCCGGAACAGGCTGTGGTCGACGTTCGCGGCGCCGTCCTCGCAGCGGTTGAGTCGCGGCTCTTGTCGGATGTGCCGGTGGGCGTTTTCCTCAGCGGAGGGCTTGACTCCGCCGTGATCGTGGCCGCCATGAAAAGCCTCGGCCGCGAACGCGTCAAAACTTATTCGATCGGCTTCTCCGACGAAGCCAACGACCCCGGCAACGAATTCCCTTTTTCAGATGCCGTCGCTGCCGCGTTCCAAACCGATCACACCCGCATCGTCACCACCGAAGAAAGCGTCTATAGCGATTTCCAGCAGTGGATCGAGGCCATGGGTGAACCGATTGGGGCGCCTGCGGCTATCCCGCTTTTTCAGCTTGCCCGGCGTGCCGCCGGGGATGTGAAAGTCGTTCTCAATGGACAGGGCGCCGACGAAATGTTTGGCGGCTACGGTTGGTATCAGGCGATGCTACGCCGCTATGGCGAACAGCCTGCGCACTCGTTATTCCTCGCATGTTATGCCGGTGTTCAGGAAAGCGAAAAGAACGACCTGCTTTCGCCCGACTGGAAGTTGCCACGCATTGCGGAAGAAACCGTGGAATCCGTCCTGCGGCGGCTTGATCCTTCCGTAGTTCGCGAACAACCGCTCGACGCGGTGACCTTCCTCGACTCTCATTTCGGGCTGCCGGAGATTGGCCTGAAGGAGGTCGACGCGGCGACTATGTTTTTCGGACTCGAAGCCCGGGTGCCGTTTCTCGCGGCGCCGCTGGTGTCCCTGGCAGCCCGGCTGCCTCGGGGTATGAAAATTTGCGGAGGCGAGGAAAAATTCGCTCTGCGGCGTGCCTTCGAACAACTCTTGCCATCTTCAGTTGCGCGGCGCCAGAAGCTCGGCTTCCCCGTGCCTGTCGCCGCCTGGTACAGGGGGCAACTGGGCACCCTGACACGACGTCTGCTCCTTAGCCGCCGCGCGCTCGAGCGAGGGATTTTCGACGAGAGCAAGCTTCATGATCTCCTGCTCGCCGACGAACTGTCCTCCGATTGCTCGCGCAATCGTACCTTCCGCTTTCTGGTGCTCGAATTGTGGCTGCGGAAATTTATTGATGGAGATGACAATGCAGTAGATTGTGCCTTAGAAGCTGCTCAGGAGGACGCACCCCATGTTAGCCTCCCAGTGCCCGGGACCACCGAAACTCCAGATCCCCAAACCGTGTAGGACGGCAAAGCAATGCTGTTTGTAGCCCTGACTCGGAGAAGTGTCGTCGGACGCCTGCCGTCTGCACAGTCGCGAGAATTTTCCATATCCCCGGGCTGGTTCCTTACCTGCGTTACCGATAACTTCCTCTCCCGTTTATCGACTTCGCCGCAAGAAGATGAGATCACGGTTTGCGAATCTTTACTGGCATCGCTCGAAAATCGGGAGGGCGATGACGTGTTTGTTACCGCCCGCTTTCAGGGCCTCTCCCGGACGCTGCAAGTTTCCGTGCGCCCGCTTTCCGCCTTGCACGTTTTTTATTGTGTAGACGCTGAAGGCAATTTCTTTCTGTCCACTCATCTTGCATTGTTGCGCCAGGCGGGCGTGCCCATCGAACCGGACCCCGAGGTTTTGCCTGAATTTCTCATCTATCGAGTCGTGTCACCTCCGCGCACGTTGTTCCGCGGCATTCGCAGAGTGCCCGCTGCAGGAGACATTACCGTCCAATTGAACGGCGATAGTTTGCAGGTGAGCGAGCTGAGGCTCGGCTACATTCCTTCGTCTCCAATAAGCGGCAGGCCGGAAGCCGCCATGGTCGACGAAGTGGCTGGCCTTCTGCAGGCTTCGGTATCAAAGTTGTTGCCGGTAGCGCCTCGCGCCGCCACACTGCTGAGCGGCGGGGTCGATTCGTCCATCGTATCCACAATCGCGCGCGACCAGATCTCGGTACGCAACACCTATTCCACGGCTTTTCCATTCGACAAAGTCGAGACCAACCTTGAACAGAAATATGCCCTGACCGCGGCCTCTGCGCTCTCCACCCGCCACACTCTGTTCGTTCCAACCGCCGGCGATTACCTGACTGGTTTTATTGAAGCGCTCGCCGCTGCCGAAACTCCCCTCGATCACCTTCAGTCCGTGCTGCTTCATCTTCTGTTCCGACACGGAATGCCCGACCGCATCGACATGCTGCTTACCGGCGTCTCCGCCGACACCGCCTTTGGCGGAGCTTCCCAGTTCCAGTGGCGCCGCACTCCCAGCCTTCGCCGCAGGCTGGCTTCTCTGCCTCCATCGCACCTGGCGCTCCGCCTGCTGGCCCGGCGCTGGGCCATGGCGCGGCAGCTAAGCGAAAGCATCGAAGACATTCACCACCTCGCCCTTCCCATCACCGATTCCCTCTCTCCGGTGTGGAGAGTTGGCGCCTACGGAGATTTCAACTGGGTTCAGGCTCACTACGGAGCTTCTCGTGACGGCGTGACCCGTTTCCGGCGTTCCCTGCTTCAGCCTTTCCTCGACCGGCCGCTGGACGATCAGTTTGTCATTTTTTATCTGAATTTCTCGGGCACCGGAGCCGAAGTCTGGTCGAAGCTCGCCGAGGATCAGAGGAAAATCCTCTATTGTCCGTTCGAAAGCAAGGAAGTACTTGACGCCGCGTTCTCCATCCCCTGGGAGATAAAACTAAAAAGCTCGAAGCACATTCTCCGCCGGGTGGCGAGAAAGCTGCGTGTACCCGAGTTGCTTCTCACCCGTCCCAAACAAAGTTTTGGCATCGTCACCAACCGCTGGGCAGAGCAGGGCGGCCCGCTGGAACCGCTCATCGCCATCGCCGCCAAGGTAGTCGACATAAAACAGCTGCGCGGATTGCAAGGCACCTCGCCCAGCAAAGCCATGACGTTATGGAATTTGCTGAACTACGCCGTCCTGGTGCGCCTGTTTGTCAGGGGAGAAAGTAAGCAGTCACTGCTGGATGAACTCACAGAGCAATGACTCGAGGCGGTGACAGCTGGGCGCCCCATCCTTCTCGCACACTTTGCGGATGCTGTTCGAAGGGCCGCAAGGAGGCCGAGGGCGGGCAAACATGTAGCAGCCTCGGTTCAATCGCGCAGCGTATCATGGCCAGGACTGACGCGGTGTTTGGAAACTGAGTCATGGACAAAGCCGATTGCGAAGCGTCGGTGTGCCAGAGACAGGAGGCACAGATGAGCATCAATGCGACTGCCGTGGTCAAGAAAGAAACCAAGGTTGACCCCAGGAAGCCGAACGACAAGGCCTATTACGCGTCCCTCTCCATTCTCAACGAAGACGGCAAGCAATGTGGCCTTCCGCGTTATTTGAGTGAGTTCCGTGAAGTCGCAGTCCTGCTCAGACGTGAAGCAGGAGTTACACACGAACAGTTGCACGAGCGTTTTGCCGCATATGAGCGAGGGGAAGAAGTCCGTTTTCCTCTAACCCTGGAAAACGACGCAGCAATAAAAAATCTCGGGTTCGACCCCAAGACAGCATGACCAAAGTGGCCCGTGCTTTACTCTGCGGGCCGGGGCTCTCCATCCTTTTCGCGCACTTTGCGAAAAGAGCGGGCGATGCGATTACTAATCTGGGAAGCTTGGTTTCGATTACCTCCGCCTAGCCGAAGTCAACCTCCAGCCTCATACATTGAACCGATTGGAAGCAGCAACCTTAGCGTACCAGCAACTTTGGCGGAAGAATCTGCCGGGATGCCGTTTCTTGTAGTAGCATTGCCGGGATCGGTAGGAGATTATGAAAGAGCCGCGTCTATCGAAAGCCGAAACTCGCATCCTGGAACAATGCTGGAAGCTGGGAACCGCGTCCGTGCGCGAGGTGTTGGAAAGCCTGCCTGAAGACGAGCGTGTCGCTTACACCACGGTGCAAACGCTCGTCTACAGGCTTGAGGACAAAGGCGCGTTGCGGAAGGTCAAGAAGATTGGCAACGCCCAGCTCTTCGAGCCCGCCATCAATCAGAGCCAATACCGCGGCAGGCTGGTACGTGACTTGCTGGATCTGTTTGGAGGGTCGCCGCGTCTTCTCGTCTCCAATCTGCTTGAGAATGGCGCCCTCAGCTTGCGTGACCTGAAGGCGCTGCAAAGTGCGGCACGCACCGATAAGAACGGCCGCGGCCGTGGAGGCAAACGTGCATGAGCATATCGCACGCGTGATGTACTACTTCAGCGTCCACCTGCTGTATGCATCCGCCGTCGGCGCGGCCGCGTGGTTGCTTACGTCAATTCGGGGCGCCAGCGCCACCACCAAATATTGGATCTGGGTTGTCACCACATTCAATTTCATCGTGCCGGTCGGCGCAACCGTTGATAAGGCCTGGGGCCCGCATTTGCAGTGGGCCGCGCCGCTCGCTGCTCTCGGTGGGCCGATCTGGGACATGACGCAAGGCCGCACCGCGATCGTGCTTGCCACCATATGGAGCGCTGGCACACTCATCATGCTGATGCGGTTGATCGCGCGCCTTCGTCGTGAGGGCCGCGACGCTGAAAGCGCGCACCTCACGAGCGCCAACCGTGTGCCGTCCGGCTTTGCGGCGTCTAGCGTTACAACCGATGGCATCCCGGTGAGCTTCGACGCCAGGCACGCCGCTCCTGCTGTCAGTGGAATCTTTTACCCGCGCATCCTGCTCCCCATGGGCGTCGATCGGCTGCTCAATCAGCGGGAATTCGATGCTGTCCTGCTTCACGAACTGGCCCACGCAAGAAGGCGCGACAATCTGATTCGCGTACTCTACGAGCTTTCCTTGTGCGCGGTATGGTTTCACCCGCTGCTCTGGCTGGCGGGAGCAAGGATGTCGCTCTATCGCGAGCTCTCCTGCGATGAAACTGTCATCCAACGCGCTCATGGAACAGATCTGGTTGCAGCGCTCGCAAAACTTGCAGTCCCGGATCGAGCCTTATCCCTGCAAGCGACAGCCTCATCACACCTGAGCCACCGCCTGGCCGGACTGTCGGGCCAGCTGCAGGCGCGCCGCGCCGCAAGCTGGTTGCTGGCTTCGCTGTTTGCCGCTGTCATTGCGGCCGCCATCTATGGAACCGTGGCCCATACCGCCTGCTGTTTCATTCTTCGGCACTGACTCCGGCCGCCATCTCTCGCTTCCAAACTGCAGTTGCCACATAAACGTATAATGTAGTAGCATCGCCGTTGTATGTCGTAGAACGGAGGTCGCTGTGCCCTGCGAACCACGAAGCCGATGCCGGCCGTGCGCAGCGCTTTTGCTGTTATTGCTGGTGGCACAGCTGCCGTTGCGCGGGCAATCGGCTGCTGCTGTCACTCTGGTGAAAGCTGCCCGGCTGCTCGATCCTCGCACCGGCAATGTGCTCGCGCCTGCCGCCGTGCTGATCGATGGAGACAAGATCAGCCAGGTTGGGTCGCCCTCGCAAATCGGCGCTCCTCCCGCTGCAAAAATCATCGACCTCGGCACCGCCACCTTGCTGCCGGGATTAATTGACGGCCACACCCACCTGTTTCTTGACATCATTGTGCCGCCCGAAGCGGAGCAGGACCGCCACGCCAACGGACTGTTTGCTCCGGGACTGCTGCTGGCCATCGTCGAATCGCCAGGCAAGCGCGCCCTGTTGGGTGCACAGTTGGCACGAGAAGACCTGGAGAGCGGCATCACCACTGTTCGCAACCTCGGTCATTCGGGGATTGACGGCGACACCGAACTGCGTGACGCAATCAACGCTGGCCGCGTCCCCGGGCCGAGGATGCTTGCCTCCGGACGTAAGCTGATCACCCCAGGAGAATATGTTCAAAATCTCAACCCGGCCCTTAGCGATGCCATCCTGCGGCAGGAATTCTTATTCATCGAGGGAGTGGACGGTGCACGGCAGGCAGTTCGGCGGAATGAACTCCAGAACGTTGACGTCATCAAGGTCTCGGCCGATGAGAGTCTCACAGTTCCTGAACTGGCTGCGGTAGTGGAAGAAGCGCACCGCCAGCACCTGAAGGTGGCAGTCCACGCCGTCGATACCGCCAGCATACAAACGGCGATCGACGGCGGCGCAGATTCCATCGAACACGGTAACGACGTCACCGATGAGCAGCTCAGGCAGATGCGTGATAAGGGAATCTATTTTGACTTGACTCCCACTTTTTATGGCGGTGGCTACCTGAAGTTCGCCGAGCCAGTCATCGTAATCTCCCCCGCTTTCCGTGCTGAAAGATTGAGTTCTGCCGCACGCGGCAGGCAACATTACGACCAGCTGGTGCGGCGAGTCTTGCAGTCGAAGGTTAAATTTGCCGCGGGATCGGACATGTGCTGGTTCTATCCCGGCAAAACTCGCGGCCAGGCCAGTATTGCGGCTTTGGTGAATTTGCGCGCCGCCGGCATGTCGTCGCTCGAAACCATTCGCGCCGTCACCAGCAATGCGGCGGAGATGCTGGGATGGCAAGACCGCATTGGCGTTATCGAGCCAGGCAAGTTCGCCGATCTAATTGCTGTCGCCGGTGACCCGGTCGCTGATATTACCGAATTGGAGCATGTTCACTTTGTGATGAAAGGCGGCGAAGTGATCAGAAATAGCGTTGCACCGCTGCCGTAAGCGGTGAACGGGGAGAGTCGAATGAGGAAATGTGCGGGAGTGGTACTGATCTTGGCCGCTGGTTGTGTTGCTTTCGCGCAGAACCCGGCCCCACGCGCGGTCGATCTAAAGGGTGCCGACGGCACGCCGCTGAAAGCAACTTACTTTGCCGCAGCCAGGCCCGGTCCCGGCGTGCTGCTGCTGCATCAGATCAATCGCGATCGCAAGTCGTGGGACCCGGTAGCGACGCAGCTTGCGGCGGCCGGAATCAATACTCTTACCCTCGATCTGCGCGGCTTTGGCGAAAGCGGCACGCCTCTGAGCAAACTGACTGACGCTGAGCGCAGCAAGTACCAGCGCGGCTGGCCTGACGATGTAGACGTTGCACTCGAGTACTTAAGTTCGCGGCCGGGCGTCGATAAAAATCGAATTGGGGCGGGAGGAGCAGGTTGGCTCGGCGTTCTCCACTCCGTCGATGCGGCCCGCCGCCATCCTGAACAAATCAAGTCGCTCGCACTCATGTCGGGCGAAACTCTTCGCGACGGGTTGCAGTTTCTTCATCAGGCATCGCAATTGCCCGAACTCTTCGTCTTCTCCGATGACGACGAATACCCGCCGACGCAGGATGCGATGAAACTGCTCTACGTCACCGCATCCAGTCCGAACAAGAAGCTGGTGCACTACTCCGAAGCCGCAAACGCCCCGTGGCTCTGGTATGAGGACTCTTCCGGAAGAGTCCCCGCCCACGGCGGGCACGGGACTGACATGTTTCGGGTTCATCCCGAGTTGCCCGGCATTATTGTCCAGTGGTTTGTGACCTCGCTCATCACGACTCCCGGCCGCTCTCCGGTCGATGGGCTGGCTTCTGCGCCAATCCTGAATCAGCTGCAATCGCCTGGCGGGGCGGCCCAGGTCACGCGGCAATTGCTGGACGCCCGCCGCAAAGATCCTCAGGCCCAGTTATGGCCCGAGGTCGCCGGTGACATCATCGGCTCGGACTTTCAGCGCGCTGGCGACGTCAAGAATGCAATTGAAGTTTTCAAGCTGAATCTCCTCGCTTATCCCGACTCGGCCGACGCACACTTTAACCTTGCCGACGCCTATTTGACGGACGGCCAGACGGATCTCGCACGGCAATACGCTGAAACAGCATTGACCCTGCTTGATTCTCACAAAGCGCCGCTGTCTACCTGGTCCGATACTGAAGAGCGCAGAGCGGAGATTCGCCGTGCCATCGAGAGTACGCTGGCTCGAGCGACTAAGTCAGCAAAGTGAAGATTCTGGTCAGTGGGCTTCCAGCGCCCCGTTAAAAACAGGAGGGATCGGAAATATGGTCATCCAGCGGCGCGAGCTCTCACGCGCGACCAGATAACGGTCAATGAATCGCATGTTCTGCACCAGCTGACGACGCCACCGACAGACCTCCCGCAGCCGGTTCCTGGAAAGTATCTCCCCAAGTAAGAAGGCTTCGCTGTCGCAGTCGCGGCTGCGCAGGGCAAAGAACCCGAAAACGGCGAGCCTCTTAGCCTCGACGACGGGAAAGTCCAATCGCCCGGTCGATCATAAGGCGTCTTGCACTCCTGCCTATGCACGAACTCGGCAAGCAGGATTCGCAAACTCTGCCGTGCTTGCACACCCAAGCCTGAAACCATGTAGCCGCATTTTGGCATAGCCAAAAGTGGTATCCCATGCTTGCCCCGCAGCGGTAGCTAAAAAACCTCTTATTGCGAGATGTTCTCTTTTTTCTGAAACGGCATAGTGCTTGCAACGAACTTTCACTGTTCGATCTGAGGAGGAGAAATGCAGGAATACACGCTCAAACAAATAGAAGTAAATGAGGAACACAACTCTGGTTCGGAGCTGGCGCCATCGGCCTCGAGCGAAACAGGCAAGCAAATTGGCGACGCCGTCACGTGCGGAGATGTCATCAATAAGATCAGCGCCGCTCTGAGCTGGGCGCTCATTGCCTTGTTGTCGCTAATGTTCTGCGGCACGGTGTCTGCGGAAATGCCACCGGACAACGTCGAGGGCAGCTGGACTATCTACTCGACCAACATAGGTAATGGCAAGTCGGAGATCAAGCATATCCAAATCCAACAATACGGGAACCGGATCACCGGCTATTTCGAGGGTCCAAAACAGGCCGGTCCGATTCAAGGACGGATGGATGTTCATCACATCATGTTCAACACCCTGACCCGCAACATTCTTACGTTTCGGGGAGAAGTTTACGGTGGTCAAATTCAGGGACTTTACGTAATCCATGGCAAGCGCGGCCCGTGGCAAGCGGTGAGAACAAGTGTTGGGCCGGCCGCTGCACCAACCGGAGTCAGCTACACGGAACCGGTAGTGAATCCGCCGGCACCGGAGTATGAGCCAGTATCTCAGCCCACGCCCGCGCCGCAAGCAACTTCACAGACATCTGCTCCACAGCAGACGCCGGCCAGCGTGGTGCAGACGACAGCGGGGCCAGTCCCGACGTCGTTGACGCCGGAACAACTCGACGCGATGGTGGCTCCGATCGCGCTCTACCCCGATGCGCTGGTGGCGCAGGTGCTCGCAGCTTCTCAAAATACAGACCAGATCGCGTATGCGGACGACTGGCTGGCTCAAAACAAAGAATTGACGAGCACAGCGCTTTCACAGGACGTTGATGAACAGTCCTGGGATCCGAGCGTTAAGGCTTTGACGCAGTTTCCGTCGGTGTTGGGCAACCTGGCGCACAACCTCTCATGGACGTCGAGTCTTGGGCAGGCATTTGCGAATCAGCAGTCCGACGTGATGGCCGCGGTGCAAGTGATGCGCGCCAAGGCGCAAGCTGCGGGAAACCTGCAATCCACAAGTCAGATTTCCGTCACTCAACCGTCTGCCAGCACGATTGTGATTCAACCTGCGAATCCTCAGGTTGTCTATGTTCCGCAGTACAACCCGACTGTAGTTTACGGCGCGCCGGTGGTGGTCCCTTATTACGTCGCCCCGCCCGTGGCTGGGTTCGGTCTCTACTTTGGAACGCCCATCACGATCGGGGCTTCGTTCGGAGGCGGCGGTTGGGGCGGAGGTTTCGGCTGGGGCTGGCACGCCTGGAATGTGAACTGGGGATGCTGCGGCGGTGGTGGGAATACGACCATCATCTACAACCACAACACCTATATCAACAACCGGACTTGGAACAACACGAACTACAACGGATACCATCCCTGGAGACCGGGCGATCCGGGCTACCACCCTGGGACCGACACCCCCTATGGTCCGAACGGCGCGTATCACCCGAATGGCTACTACGGACCGAATGGCGCGTTTCACCACGACGTTCCTGGCACGAATCCGCATGATCAGCCCAATGGCGGAAACAACGGAAACCATGGCTTGATCGGCGGGAACGGTGGCGTGCAACACGCTCCCGGCTATGTGCCGACTCACGACCAACCGAACGGCGGGCGAAACGGCGATCACGGTTTGATCGGCGGGGAGGGTGGCGTCCAGCACTCGGCGGCAAACGAACCGGCGCATTCATTTGGCGATCGGAATGGCCTTAGCAATGGCTTTAACAACTCTAGCGCCAATGATCGAAGCCGCTTCGATGGTGGTCAGAACCGTTCACGCATGAGCGGCAACGGCGCTGCCAACCGCGCCGAAAGCAATCGCGGCCGCAGGAGCATGAGCGGCGGGCGACGCCCGCAAATGCACATGGCTCGGGAGCACGCATCCGCGCCACATCATTTTGGCGGCGGCGGCGGCGGACGACGTCGCTAAGGCTAGACGCGCCCAGGCAAAGAACTACTAACGGATAACGAGGAATCAAGACTTCATAAAAGGAGATTGAAAATGACATCGAATAGGAACAAGGCAACGAAATGGAAGCTGGTTACGATCGTTGGAGTGCTTGCGGTCGCAGCCCTGATGGTAAGACTCGCAACACAGAAATCTGTGCTGGCCGAAGGGGCGCAGAGCACATTCCAGTCGCCGGCCGAGGCCGGCACCGCGCTGGCGAAGGCGGCTCAGAGCAAGAATCAACCGGCTTTATCGCGAATCCTTGGGCCGGACGCAAGGGGAATCGTTACGGGAGATACGGAGTCGGATCAGGCGGCAATGGATTCTTTCGCCGCCAAGTACGCGAAGATGAATCGCTGGGTGGATATGACCGACGGCAGCCGCGTCCTCTATATAGGAGCTGACAACTTTGCCTTCCCCGTACCCCTCGCGAGGAATTCCAACGGGCGATGGTATTTCGACGGCATCGCCGGGTCAGAGGAAGTCAGGGCGCGCGACATCGGCCGCAACGAATTGTTGACGATCGATGCCTGCGCAGCGATTGCCGCGGCACAGGAGGTTTACTTTGATGACGGGGGAGCGTCGCCCCAGTATGCGCAGCGCATCGTCACCGCGGCGGGCGAACGGGACGGGCTCTATTGGGCCGTGGCGGAGGAACAGGGCTCAAGCCCACGCGGGAACCTCAGCGAATTCCCCAAGTCGTCGCTAGCCTCCGCATCGCCAGATAAACCCCTGGTCATCGACGGCTACAGCCTGCGCATCCTGACGGCTCAGGGTGCCGAGGCTCCCGGCGGAGCTAAGAGCTACATCGTCAACGGAAAGATGTCCGATGGCTTTGCGATTCTGGCGACTCCGCTCAAGTATGGCGAGACCGGCATCATGACTTTCACGACCGGGCGCGATGGCGTTATTTATGAGCGGGACCTGGGTCCGGATACGAACACAATCGCTGCGTCGATTCAGGAATTCAATCCGACTGCCGACTGGTCTCCCGTTGAGTAGGCCTCGCGCGAATTGAGAGCGGGAAACGCAAGCACGAAAGAAAGGCGCGTTTCCCGTTTCGATTTTTCCATCTATACTTGGCAGCTTCAAGGCGGAACGGCAAGGTTCCCGCGTATGGTGGCTTGAGCTGCTGGATTGAGATTGTCTTGCTGGTTTGCCGAGTCATGTCAACCCTGACGTTGATGCCGAGAGCGATGTTCGCACCGTCCTTCTAGTAAAATTGCTCCGCAATCGCCGTGGGCGAGTGATTCTCCATGCCCTCGATCGGACTCAAGTGAGAAACAATTCTCCGACACCAATCCGATGCGCGATAAAGCGCGGTTGGGTCAACGGCTTTTTCCTTTTGCTCTGTTCCGTGGTGGTTTGCCGACCCTGTGCGGCGGCTGATTTGATGCCACGCACTTCGCAATATGCGCATACGGCATGGCGAACCCAGGATGGGTTCTTTCGTGGCACTCCTCAGGCCATTACTCAAACCAAAGATGGATATTTGTGGATCGGCAGCGAAGGTGGACTGGTGCGCTTCGACGGCGTGCGCTTTGTCCCCTGGACATCGCCGAACGGCCAGAAACTGCCGAGTAACAGCATTCACGCTCTGCTCGGCGCAGACGATGGCAGTTTGTGGATTGGAACTTCCAGAGGACTCGCGCATTGGAACAATGTGGCACTGACCAACCTTGCCACCTCGACTGCATTCATCGAGGCCATTGTTCAAGACGACAAAAGCACGATTTGGATCACGCGCAGCCAGATTCACGATCAGGATGGTCCCCTGTGCGAAGCCGTCGCCGACGCACTCCACTGTCATGGCGTGCAGGACGGGATCTCCTTTCCCTACGCACAGCCTCTATTCAAAGACACCAGCGGCAGCCTATGGATAGGGAGTTCGCTTGGTATTGGCCGCTGGGAGCCCGGCGCTTTGAAGACTTACAACAACCAGGAGCTCGGGAGAAATAAGGGGCTTGTGGGAGTCAGTGCAATCGCGGGCGGAGAGGGATCCGTCCTGGTTGGCATCAGGCGATCGGGAAAAGGGCTGGGCCTGGAGCAACTGGTGGACGGAGTCTGGAAGGACTACGTCGTCCCAGGGCTGGATGGTTCGAGACTTGGTGTCGCCGCTCTGTTGACCGATCGCGACAACGGACTTTGGATCGGCACGGTCAACCAGGGAATTTATCGAGTCTATGGTGGTCACGCCGATCACTTCGGCAGCGCCGACGGTTTGTCGAGCGATTCGGTGCAAGGTTTCTACGAAGACAAGGAGGGGGATCTGTGGGTAGCCACGGCGAAGGGGGTTGATCGCTTTCACCATACCCGTGTGATCAGCTACTCGATTCAAGAAGGACTGACATCAGAGGGAGTCGACTCAGTGCTGGCGACCCGCGATGGCGCAGTCTGGATGGGCAACTCCCCGGCACTGGACGTTCATCGCCAGGACAAATTTTCGGCGATTACCGCTCAAAACGGGCTGCCGGGCGCGGTGGTCACGTCTCTCTTTGAAGACCACCGGGGGCGACTCTGGGTCGGTGTGGACGACGGGTTAACGCTCTATGAGAACGGCCGATTCCACGCCATCAACGAGCCCGGCGGTAAGTCCCTCGGAGTTGTTACCGCGATTGCCGAAGATGTCGATCACAATATTTGGGCAGCGGTGACGCGGCCGGCCTTGATTCGCATTCAAGATGACCAGGTCCGCGAAGAAACTCAGCCGCCGACGATTCCCCGCGTGCTGTCACTGGCCGCCGACTCGAAAGATGGCATCTGGTTGGGACTGATGAATGGAAGCCTGGCTCGATACCGTCAGGGCCGACTGGAGGTACTGCCGACGAATCGTCGAGCCAACGCTTCGATTCGCAACCTGCTGGTCGAATCCGATGGTTCGGTGTGGGGCGCGACGCAAGACGGGGCTTTCCGGTGGAAAGAAGGCCAGGAAAAAACACTGACCTCTGCGAATGGTCTTCCATGTGACGATGTTTCGACGTTGATCCGTGATAATCGCGGATCTCTGTGGCTGGACACGCAGTGCGGGTTTGTCATCATCGATCCCTCGGAACTCGACCGGTGGTGGACCCAGCCTGATGTTCGACTGCGCGTAACAACCTTGGATGCCTTCGACGGTGCTCAACCCGGGATGACCAACTTTCGGCCGGAAGCGTCCAAGTCTCCCGATGGAAAGCTATGGTTTGCCAACCAGAATGTTCTTCAAGTCGTGGATCCCGCCAGTCTTCAATCGAATATTGTGCCTCCCCCGGTTCATGTCGAGCAGATCATTGTCGATCGAAAGGCATACGTTCCCAGGGAAAGTCTTCGCCTGCCGGCGCTCTCGCGCGACATTGAGATCGACTATACCGCTCTGAGCCTTGTGACCCCTGAAAAGGTACGCTTCCGCTATAAGCTCGAGGGTCATGATGCCGACTGGCAAGACCCGGAGGCTCGCCGGCAAGCTTTCTACTCAGACCTTTCCCCTGGAAACTATCGCTTCCGTGTCATCGCCAGCAATAACGACGGGGTTTGGAACAGCAGCGGAGCGACACAGGATTTCACGGTCCTTCCCGCATTTTTTCAAACCGCGTGGTTTCGGTTACTCTGCTTTGTCACTGCCGGAGCCATGCTATGGCTGCTTTACATCCTTCGCCTTCGTCAACTTGCCCGGCGCATGCAAACCCGGTTCGAGGAGCGTCTGGAAGAACGGGAAAGGATCGCCCGCGACTTGCACGACACACTCCTGCAGGGCATCTTTAGCGCATCGATGCAGCTCGATGTTGCGAACAACCGCTTACCCGAGGACTCGCCCGCCAAGCCGCTCGTTCAAAGAGTCATCGCTCTGATGAAGCAGGTGGGTGAAGAGGGGCGCAACGCCTTGCGATCTCTGCGTTCGCCGCTGCCCGACTCCGACAACCTGGAACAAGCACTCTCGCGGATCCGGAAGGAATTTGCGCTGCCCGAGAACGTCGATTTTCGAGTGATTGCCCAAGGCGAGCCCAGGCCGATGCGCCCGGTCATTCAAGGCGAGGTCTACAGGATTGTGCGCGAGGCGATCATCAATGCATTTCGCCACTCCAATGCCCGCAAGATTGAAGTCGTGGTCAATTATGTGTCGGGCAATTTGCGTATCACGGTGCGGGATGATGGTTGCGGCATGGATAGCCAGATGATCCGGGCGGGACGCGATGGCCATTGGGGTCTTCCCGGCATGCGAGAGCGGGCAGAAACGATTGGCGCAAGAATGAGAGTAATGAGCCGCGACAAGGCTGGGACCGAGGTCAAGCTATGGGTCCCCGGTGAGCAGGCTTTCGAGTCGGGCTCGCAAGGACAATTTTGGAGTTGGCTCGTCAGGCTGTATCCTGCGAAGCGAGAGAGCGCCCCGCGAGTAGCGGACAAGGATCAAAAGAAGTGAGCGAATCAACGCGAATTCGCGTCCTCACCGTCGACGACCATCCGCTGGTGCGCGAGGGAATTGCTACTCTCATCAACGATCAGGCCGACATGCAACTTGTAGCCCAGGCCTCGACGGGCGAGGAAGGGATCCGGCAATTTCGTGAACATCGGCCGGAAGTTGTCCTCATGGATGTGCGTCTTCCCGATATGAACGGAATCGATGCCATGATCGCGATCCGGAGCGATTTTCCCGAAGCCCGAATCATCATGCTGACCTCGTCCGAGGGCAACGTCGAGATGCAGCGCGCGCTCGCGTTGGGAGCGAGGGGCTATCTACTTAAAAGCATGGCTTCCAAGGACCTGCTTGACGCCATCCGCAAAGTTCATGCCGGAAAGAAGAGTATTCCACCTGAAATTGCCGCGCATTTGGCAGACCATCTCAGCGACGAAACACTTTCAGCCCGTGAAATCGAGGTGCTTCAGCAAATTGCCGAGGGTAACCGGAACCGCGACATTGCCGACAAGCTTTTTATCTCCGAAGGAACGGTAAAAGTTCACATTAAGCACATCATGGAGAAACTCGGAGCCAATGATCGCACCCAGGCGATCACGATAGCGGTTCGGCGAGGCATCATCCATCTGTAACCAGCTCAGCACAGACCGGCCGGCCTACCTGGCAACGTCATACCTCGAAAGTGGTACTGCAGAATTTCAAGTTCTGGAGATTCGCAGGCGGTCCAGGCGGCATAGTCTTGTTCTGGGCGTTGAGAAATCCACCGCGCCTAGGAGGCAGGATTTGCGACGGCTGTATTCCACGTTCCCCGGCGGGTTTCCCGCCGTCGGCCTGCTGCTGTTGCGAGGAACAATCGGCGTGCACCTGTTGATGAGGGCCTCTGCTTGCGCGATCGAGTTGCACGACCTGAGGTTCGCGTGGATCTTTGTTGCAATGGGTCTGGTGGCGGGCGCTGCGCTCGTTTTGGGTTTGCTCACGCCGGTGATGGCAGCGCTATCCGCGCTGGCCTGCTTCGCTAATCTCTTCTGGCACTCAATGCCGGGAGCAGATCTTTTCGCTGGAAACCTGTCGACTTTCAATTTTGTCTTGATTGCTCTCGCGATTGTCCTGCTGGGGCCGGGTGCTGTCTCGCTGGACGCTCACTTCTTTGGTCGGCGCAAAATCATCATTCCCCGTGCCACAAATCCTGATCATCTCCTCGGTCTTCCGCGGTGTTCGACCGGCAACATCCGAAAGTAGTACCGAAGAAACTGCATATCTCGTGATGCGTCCTGGGCGTAAGAGCGGCAAAGTATGTCTATCAATATCGATCGCCAAGGTTTTCACGCCTGGTGAACGACGGTTCGCTCAATGAAGTCTTAGAGATGAAGTCTTGGAAAGGAAGGCAACATGAAAAAATCGATATACATCGCCCTCATAACCTTCGCAACGATTCAGGTTCATGCGCAAACTGACGCGGTCCAGAATCGCGCTCTTGCTGACGACCATTGCAACGACTGACTGTCGGTCAGTCTGCAATTCCACCCTGCTATGCCCTTCAGGGGGATTTGTGTGCCTGACGTAGGCCGAATCCAGTGCCGAATCAGCATCCTCACGATCCTCTGGCCGACCTGCACGGGACGGCGAAGTTTTTCAATTCGGCCGGAAACAGGTGGCGACGGTGAGGAAGGCGGCCGACGGAAGCGAAGGCGATTCGGCCCAGCAGGACGAGCGGGCCCGGAGTCGTGTATGCCGTACATCGCTCGATGCGGTGCCGGAGCAGAACCGCAGTGTCTTCGAGGTATTCCGCAACGGCGACGGACAGTGGGCGGCGGTACGCTTCAGGCAGGATCGCGATCCCGTTGTTCCTCGCGTTGAGTTCGGCCTCCTTCTGCTGGCGGCGGGCGGCTGCGGTTGCGGTTGCGGCGTCCTTGCCGACAGACTCGCGCATGAGCCGCTTCCCCGCGTACCACGACAGGTAGTAGCTGCCCTCGGGGTGCCGCTCCTCTTTGCCGTCGATGTAGACGGCGTCAGGCTTGATGCGGCCATTCGCAGAGATGACGACAGGAGAGTATCGCAGCCCACGGGCTGTTCGGACACGTTTGGTGACGCTGACTTCGCGCGGTTCACGGGTGCTCCACAGTTCTAATATCACTGTAGATATCACCCCCGCGTAAGTATTAGTTACTAAAGGGACTGGCGGAGAGAGTGGGATTCGAAAACACTTCAAAACGTAGTTTCAACTAGATGGAGAGCGACGGACGGCACTCTAGACGCTCTAAGGCAGTGCAAGGCAGTCGTAATGGCAGGTGAATGGCAGGTAAACTCTCACGCCTTGTTGGGTGGCCGAACACCTTCAACAAAGAACTGCTCCAACGTCATGGTGTTTTTCGCAAGACCGCGCCGCCTCATTTCCTTGTCCCACTCAAACAGTGCCTTCTCCCTTGACCCATCGCTCGCATGCCATGCGGGTTTCATGTATTGAATCCACAAATCAATTTCTTCGGTGGTTGTCTCCCGACCCTGACTGAAACCCTCAGCGATTTT
>DATAPL010000031.1:0-148455 GCA_036265205.1 Terriglobales bacterium | reverse complement strand
TCGAACCGAAGTGGGATGGGTTTCGCGCGCTGGTCTTTCGCGATCGGGATGAGATCCTGATCCAGAGCCGTGATGGAAAATCACTGAACCGCTATTTTCCCGAGCTGATCGAGCCATTACAGACTCAGTTGCCCGCTCGCTTCGTTCTCGATGGCGAAATCGTCATCGCAAAGAATGGTGGGCTCGACTTCGAGGCCCTGCAGCTCCGCATTCATCCGGCGGCATCGCGGGTGAAGCTTTTGTCCCAGGAAACTCCGGCCTCAATCGTGTTCTTCGACCTGCTTTGCGACGACGATCGAGATTTACGGGGCGAACCTTTTCAAAACCGGCGGCATAGGCTGGAAACTTTACTCTCATCTTCGACGCCGCCGATTCATCTTACACCGGCAACCTCCGACACCAGGGTGGCGGCGGATTGGTTTGGCCGCTTCGAAGGCGCGGGTCTCGACGGAGTCATGGCCAAGCCGGTTTCGGGTGTTTACGAGCCGGACAAGCGCCTGATGCTAAAGGTGAAACACGAGCGCGATTGCGACTGCGTGGTTGCGGGTTTTCGGTGGCACAAAAAGGGCGAGCGCACACTGGTGGGCTCGCTGCTGCTCGGCCTTTTCGACGATTCGGGAACCCTGCAGCACGTGGGTGTATGCGCCAGTTTCACGCAAAAGAAACGCGCGGAGCTCGTAGAATACCTCGCGCCCTTTCGCCAGGACGCGCTGGCCAACCATCCCTGGAAGCGGTGGGCCGAGCATGAACCCGCAGCTGGTGACGTCGCACATCGGCTGCCGGGCGGCCAGAGCCGCTGGAGTCAGGGCAAGGACCTGTCATGGGAGCCGTTGCGTCCCGAGCTTGTAGTCGAAGTCGCGTACGAGCAGATGCAAGGCACGCGCTTTCGTCACATGGCGCAGTTTCGAAGGTGGCGTACCGACAAAAAACCGAGCGACTGCACCTATGCTCAGCTCGAAGTGGTTCCACCACAGGAGTTGATGGCGATTTTTGCGGGCGGCCGCTGAGTCTCTGACGCCCACTTATCCTTGCTCTGTTGCACTGCGATTTTTTGTGCCGGGCTTCGTGGACTTAGGCTTCTTTGACTCACGGCTCGTGCGCCATTCCCGCGTCGGGTCCTCATCAGGATCAGGAGTTTCCTGCGGAGGTCGTAATTCCTCGGGCACGTGGCGGAGGTTCACTCGGATGCGGGTCCATGTGGATGACTTGCCTCGCATAGAGTCGACCAAAACGTCATCCGCCGCCAGATGCTTGGCCACCTCAGTGTGTTTGCGCTTCCATCTTTCGAGACCTGCCAGCGCGGTTTCCTTATGGGGAGAATTCGCAACCACCAGAAGCGGCGCCTTTGTCCGGGGCTTTTTCGTGGCGGACTTGGCGCGCGAACGAGCAACGCGCGGTGGTTCGCCTTCCATCTTGCGAAAATGCGGCGGCCAGGGCGCGTCGCCGAGACCGGCGGCCTCATCCTTTGCCGCGAGTTCCAGCAACTTTTCGAGCGAACCCGGCACAGTGTCCATGCCTGAGTGTGGATCGCCGGACTCGGCGAAACGCTTCGGAACCGTGAGTACGGTGAAGTCGGCCGGCTCGCAGTCGGGGACCTCGTGCCAGTGCAGTGGCGTGGAGACGCGGGCGTCCGGCAGCGGTCGCACTGAATACGCGGAGCAGGTAGTGCGATCCTTCGCGTTCTGGTTGTAATCGAGGAACACGCCGTGACGTTCCTCTTTCCACCACTTCGAGCTGGCCAATGCCGGCGCGCGCCGCTCGACTGCACGCGACAGTGCCAGCGCCGCACGGCGAACCTCGCCAAACGTCCAACGCGGCTGGATTCGCACGTTCACGTGCATCCCCCGTGAACCGCTGGTTTTGGGCCAGCCAACGAGGCCCATTTCGCCAAGAAGTGATTTCACCTCGAGGGCGACATTGCGCACGTCCGCCCAACCGACGCCAGGCCCGGGATCGAGATCGATCCTCAACTCGTCCGGGTGGTCCAGATTGCCGGAGCGCACTGCGTGAGGATGCAGCTCGATGCAGCCGAGGTTGACGATCCAAGCGAGGCCTGCGGCATTATCGACCACGAGTTCTTCCGCAGTCCGGCCCGACGGGAACGACAACGTGGTGGTTCGCACCCACTGGGGACGCTCCGTAGGCGCCCGCTTCTGATAAAACGCCTCACCATCGGCACCATTCACGAACCGCTTAAGAACGATCGGGCGATCCTGGATCCCGGCGAGAGCGCCGGGCGCGACGGACAGGTAGTAGCGGACGATATCAAGTTTCGAGAGCTTCGTCTGTCTGGAAAAATAAGGCTTGTCCGGGTGCGTGACGCGCACTTCGCGTCCCTCGATCGAGAGCAGTTCGGTGGCTTCTTCTTTTCCCACGAAAACAGGCTACACCTTCGGTTTCCTTTTTATCTGTACTTCGAGCCGTTGATAACTTGGGAGCACACACCGCATCCCGTCCGGAAACCGGCCTTCTCCCTCGAAAAGCGCTCGGGCAAGCGGTGGGTTAGGCAGCTTCAATCGGCTCTGGAGTTACCCTGTGCCCGAATTGTTAAAGGCACCGCACCAAATACCGTTCGGCAATGGAAACGAATCGAAAGCTCACGACACGAGTGTGCTCAATCAAACCGAGTCGCTTTCCTTCTGGTTTAAGGAGCGCCGCATTAGGGCAGACTTTTTCTGCAAAATAAGCCAAATCAACACTTCTGCTTCCAGCACTGTGCGATCAGCCAAATCCAATCCGAGAGAAGCACTCCAGCATAGCTGATCCTCGAGGTCAGGCATCGGAAAATCAGGCGAGATAGGTAGAGGAGTCATCGGCTTATCGCAAGGCCGCTCAAACTCGTTGGAGTTGGAGGCAAAAGGCATCATTATCGGGTCCATCGGAAAAAGCAATGGCCCGAATGAGCTAGCGGCCTTCTTGATCGGGCCTCATCTCCACATCAGACCGCCTTCCTTCCCGGCTTCGTTGACTTGCTCCCGCTGTCCGCCTAATATGGGGCGCGCTACATTGGCTCCTTCGTCGATGATCGGCCAGACCATCTCGCACTATCGAGTTGTGGAGAAGCTGGGTGGTGGTGGCATGGGGGTTGTGTACAAGGCCGAGGACACCCGGTTGCACCGATTTGTCGCCCTGAAATTCCTGCCCGATGAAGTGGCTAAAGACACCCAAGCGCTCTCACGTTTTCAACGTGAAGCGCAGGCCGCGTCGGCTCTCAATCACTCCAATATCTGCACGATTTACGACATTGGCGAGGAGAACGGCCAAGCGTTCATCGCCATGGAGTTTCTGGATGGCCAGACTCTGAAGCATCTGATTGGCAACCGCCCGCTTGAACTGGAGATGCTACTATCCCTGGCCATCGAAATCGCGGATGCTCTGGACGCGGCACACGCGGAAGGAATCGTCCACCGCGATATTAAGCCGGCTAATATCTTCGTGACCAAGCGCGGTGGGCACGCAAAGATTCTCGACTTCGGCCTGGCGAAAATACGTGCCACGGTAGCCAGACCGACCGAGGCGACGGAAACCGGAGCCGGAGACCCAAACCTGACCACTCCGGGTTCGGCGGTAGGCACGGTTTCCTACATGTCTCCGGAGCAGGCCCGAGCCAAGGAGTTGGATGCGCGCACGGACCTGTTCTCCTTCGGCGCGGTGCTCTATGAAATGGCGACTGGCCAACTGCCCTTTCGCGGAGATAGTACGGCAACGATTTTCGAAGCCATTCTCAATCGTCCTCCAGTGTCCCCTCTGCGGCTGAACCCGGATGCTCCTGCCGAGTTGGAACGGATCATCAATAAGGCCTTAGAGAAAGATAGGGAGTTGCGTTATCAGGGCGCGGCGGAAATGCGAGCCGACCTGAAGCGGCTCAAGAGGGAGACGGATACCGGCCGCGCGGCGGCAGGAAGTTCGGGCGCCGTCGCAGTGGCCAGAGAGACGAGCCAGCAGCCGGGAGGTCAGTCCCCCTCGCAGGTGTCTGGTTCAGCTGCCGTTGGTTCGTCCCAGTTCGCAAGCAAAGCGGTCGAAGCAACAGGCCGCCAGAGCAGCAGACATTGGAAGGTTCCCGTCCTCGCGGCCTCGCTCCTTGTCGCCGCACTGGTTGGTGGGAGCTTGTATCTCCGCTCGCGCTCCACAAGCGCACTGACTGAGAAGGACACGATTGTCCTGACTGACTTTGCTAATACCACAGGAGATCCTGTTTTTGATGACGCCCTGAAGCAGGCTCTTTCGGTCGAATTGGGTCAGTCACCGTTTCTAAACGTGCTCTCGGACCGCAAGGTGGGCGAAACTTTGAAGCTGATGGGGAGGCCGGTCACGGATCGCGTGACGCTAGATTTGGCGCGCGAATTGTGCCTGCGCACGGGAAGCAAAGCTATCATTGCTGGCTCCGTTTCCAACTTAGGAAACCAATACGTGATCGGTCTAAACGCATCAAGTTGCCATGCGGGCGATCCCCTAGCCGAAGAGCAGGTGCAGGCGGCAGGCAAGGAAGACGTGCTCAAGGCGTTGAGCAAGGCCGCCTCATCGCTGCGCAGCAAGTTGGGAGAATCGCTGGCATCGATCCAAAAGTTTGATGTTCCCATTGAAGCGACCACTCCGTCGTTGGAAGCGCTCAAGGCCTTCAGCTTGGGGACCACGACTGCGCGTGCCAAAGGCGATGCAGAAGCCATTCCTTTTTACCGGCGAGCTATTGAGCTCGATCCAAACTTTGCCGTCGCCTATGCTGGTCTTGGCGTTTCATACGCCAACTTGGCACAACCTAGCTTGGCGAGCGAGAACATCAAGAAGGCATATGGGCTGCGGGATCGGGTTAGCGAGCGCGAGAAGATGCGCATCATCGCCGACTACTACGCTTTCGCCACGGGAGAACTGGAGAAAGAAGCTCAAACGTATGAGCTTTGGATACAAAGTTATCCGCGGGATATGGTGCCTCATGGAAACTTGGGAGCCAATTACGCCGCTTTAGGACAATGGGACAAATCGATTCTGGCAACTCAGGAGTCGATGCGCTTGGAACCCAACGCGATCACCGCTTATCCAAATCTCGCCGGAGCCTACCTCGCCCTAGGCCGGTCGGATGATGCGAAGGCTGTCCTCGAGCAGGCGAAGGCGCGCAATCTAGAGAGTGTCTTGCTCCATTTGATGCAATATGATCTTGCATTTCTACGAGGCGACACGGCGGCCATGGAGCGAGAGATCACCTGGGGTTCAGGCAAGCCGGGGGACGAAGATCCGTTGCTTTCGGCGCAGGCCGATACCGAGGCCTATTACGGGCGACTGGGCAACGCTCGTGATTTTTCCCGACGAGCGGTAGATTCAGCCAAACGTGCCGATTCCAAGGAGACGGCTGCCCTGTGGCAGGTGAATGGCGCACTCCGCGAGGCTGAGTTCGGGAATGGTGCGATTGCACAGCACGAAGCAGAGGCTGCCCTGACCCTGGCCCCAGGCCGGGACGTGCAACTACTTGCCGCCTTGACCGAGGCCAGGGCTGGTAACATCAAGACCGCGGAGAAATTCGTCCAGCAATTAGAAGCAAATGACCCCTCTAATACCGTACTCAAGGTGTATTGGTTACCGGTCGTCAAGGCTGCCATCGAAATCGCCCGCGGCAATTCGGGCCAAGGCCTGAACCTTCTCCAAGCGTCCGCCCCTTATGAAATGGGCAGTCCACCGCCCTTCCAGACCGAAACTCTCTATCCCGCCTACCTGCGGGGCGAAGCCTATCTAGTTGCGCGTCAAGGCTCCGCCGCTGCATCCGAGTTTCAAAAACTGATTGACCACCCAGGAATGGTTCTGAATTTTCCTCTTGGCGCGCTGGCCCGTGTTGGGTTGGCGCGGGCGCGAGCACTCGCGGGCGACAGCACCGGTGCAAAGAAGGCGTATCAGGATTTCTTCGCCCTCTGGAAAGATGCCGATCCCGACATCCCCATCCTGAAGGAAGCCAAGGCGGAGTACGCGAAGCTGCAGTGAGATGGCCTGATATCGCCGGTAGAAGTGAGCTATCAGAGTGCGGCTTTTACAAGGTTCGGATTGAGGCCTGGTTCGATTCGAATCCGGCGGAAAGTGACCTCGATGACATTGCCCGGAGTATGGGTGTCGGTGAGGCCGTCTGTACCAAGTTGTTGCCGTCCTAAATCGCCCGCCGGATATTGAAGATGAAAACTGTGAGTCTCCTTGGAGGATCAGAGGTCGCCTTCTGGCTTCGCAGCCCGATGAATCAGCCGATTTTCTTTTTCGTCTAAGAGACGAATGATTTGAGCGGTTCTAATAGTTTTTTAGGATCTTGTTCGACCGATGCTTGGCGGCACAGTTCCATCCACTGCTGGCGATCTTGCATTTCGCTCTCCTCGAAAAAGCACTCTCCGTCCCTCGAATATCTGGTAGCACGAACTCTGCCATTTCTTATTTTTCTGCAACTTGCGCTTTGGGGCGAAGTTAGGTCCCGGAGTTTTTGGCAGAGAAGGAGAGAAAATCTGCGCTACACAGAACTCTGTACTTTTGGCTTTATCTCTCTTGAGCATCGAACGCAAGGGAAACCGCGTTTTGAGGTCGGGAATCCAAAGTGGTATGGCTTCGATGTGCACAATCGAATACGGCTCTGGTGCGCAGAGGCGGTGCGGCCGCGCCGCGGTCGCCGAGTGCGCTCATTGTGGCGCCTCCGTTTGCTCCTCGTGCGCAAAGGCATGCTGCGACCGGATGCTATGCGGGTACTGCTACGACTTTCATGTAATTCATTCATGCCTGAAGGGTTCTCCGCCAACGGAACTCCGACCCGTTCCAGTCGCGTTTCGCCCGGGGCTTCACCATTATGCTGTGTAGCCACTTCTTCCACCGGGTGGCATGCGCCAAAACGAGGCGCGCGGCCTTTGTCATGGCACTTCGTTGCAAGATGCCTAAACGCGAGCGTTACCAGGAATCAGAATCCACTTGGTGGTGTGAGAACGGACAGGCGCATGCAAGCGTGATCGCAGCAAGGGTTAGGCAGCGCCGTTAGTGTCTACATCCACAGAAAATCTAGAGAAATGACCACGCGATGTGCATTCTTGTTAGCCAGTTAATGCTCTCCGCCGGTTGATATTCGGAAAGCAATCGACTTTTCGTTTTCCTCATCATGGGCGACAAGCGTTTTAATTGCGGTGCAACCTCTCCGCCAACACTTCACCGGGTTTCTGCATCTCCATATCGGCGAGACTATCGTCGGAGAACACAAATGAAGTTTAAGAAAAAAGAACTACTCTTTGGCGTCCTGCTGGGTGCGGGACTCAACCTGCTTAATTCCTTACGTGACCATCTTCCGGACAACTTAGATGACATTAAAACCCGAGTCAGGGACACGTATGGCACCGCATCCGACCGAGTGAGCCGAGCCAGCGACGTGCTTCGTGGTGAGGAAGATTCGCATCTACTTGGCAAAGTCGGTGCGCTGCTAGTTGGAGTCGGAGTCGGCGTCGGGGTGGGACTGCTGATCGCACCCGCCAAAGGTGGCGAAACTCGAAGCAACATAGCCGAAAAGGTTTCGGAGTTCGGTGACAAAGTCAGGGAGAGCACCGGAAAGAAACCGCAGAGCGCAACCGGGACTTACGGCGAGTAAACAAAAGCCGGACCCGGGTGGGTCCGGTTTGAAGCCTGAGGCATTCTCTCGTCAGCCATTCGCTGGACGTTTAACTTACAATTAAAAATGTGCGGCAATGGACAGCGAATTACATCACGCGGAGAAACAGGCGAGCGCGATCGCGCACGAATATTTCTGGTGCGTTGCCGGGCGCCATCAGGCTTGTGTTGAACGATTACAGGAAATTTCCGGTGCAGTTCCATACCAAGTATGGCTGAGTCTGTGTTTTGAGCCCTTACTTTTCGGCTTGGAGTTTTTCGGGGAGTACGCTCGAAAACATTACACCGCACAAGAGCAAGAGTTATTCGTAGCGGAATTGGAAACGGCAACTCGCTGGTTAATATCTACCACGCTCTTCGAGCCTAACGATGTCAATTTTCCTCCGTCCCAGACGCTACCATCAGTGCAGCCTGCGCCCAACCCTTGGGTGTTAACGAAAGGCCATGAAAGAGCCCTCGCTCCCTTCCGCCGATGGTGCGAAGTAAGACAACGACAATTTCGTCGCCGATTGGACAGGAAGGTATTTGGACGGCATTTTAAGAAGCAAACGAATCCTCACTCGGATTCGAGCAGGCTCTTCGAGGAGCTAAAGACGGACTTGGCGAGAGACGGCTATGGCTGCCCGGAGACTGTGCTGCGCGTATTCGCGAGAGGGGTGGTAAGTGAAGCCTACCGGATTCGTTCCGGGGTTCAGAACGGTTCTTTTCGGTGTGACGGAAATGCGTTGGAAGCAGGGAGTAATTCCCCTGGACCCGATCGTGCGCGGACTGGATGATTCTACGAAGTTGAACCACCTTCCGCGACGCCTCAATGAGCGGGTCATCGGCTTCGGGGACCCGCCGGTGTCACCGCCCGCCTCTCGGCATCTGCCGAAGGGCGAAGACAACCGCCAGTATCGAGACTATAACGAATACTAGAACCGTTCGGATGTCCATACGCACCTCCGGCTCGCCTCGTTCGATGCGACCATGCGGCGAGAGTTGTCTAAGACTGGTCGTCGATGCTCAGCTCCCCTTTGCCATTACGGTTCGTTACCCTAAGACGACCTCTAAGAACCCTGAGGAGTTGTTGAACGCTCGTGTACCGGTTTCATCGCACCCTCCGAGTTGCAGGAGGAATATTCTGCAAACTGCGCACTTCTGCAATACAGTCGTTTACCGACGTCCTGTTTTTGTTCGCCCCAGACGTGTAATCGATTACACCGAAAGTACGCTAGCGTACTGAATCAAAAGGACTTGACGCTGGCTTCTCGTTCGCTCTATAAGGAGCATTGGGGCGACGGGGCGTATGAGCCTATATGGATACCAACGATACAAACCATCCTGAGTGGCGGCAGCTTTGCCAAGCTGTTTTGTTCGAAACCAACCTTGTGAAATTACTCGAACGGATCGCCCACGCTCGCAATGCTGTTCTTGATCGCATTGAAGACAGCTATTCGAACGCGCAGACTGGCGATCAAGCTGCGCTGCGGGACGCATTGGCTACGCTAGATAGTTTGCGCAGAATTACGGAGCGCCAAAATGGCTATCAGTCAAAAGCTAGTTGATCCTTCCCGAGAGTTTGAACTGTCGACCAGATTTAGCTGGCAAGACTCCTACAACGCGGCCCTGCTCGAAACCGATTGGACGAAGATGGTAGAGCTGGTGCGGGTAGCAGAGACTAAAATACACAAGCGGCGGCTAGAGCTGGCTAAAGACCACAACGGAACGCAGGAAGAACGTGAGGCTGTCGTCAATGCACTGAACGGTCTTCTGGTTCTGCGAATGGATGCGGCTGCTTGGCGGGAGCGGCAGAATCTGAAGTAGGCTCTCACAGCTAGCTATGCTAGTCATTACCTATGGTGGCTCCAGACTTTCCATGCTCACGCACGCTCTCTACGTTCCTATGGAATCTATGGCACTGGCGGCAACAAGGTTCTTGTTTTCCCTGATGAAGCTCTGGCAATCGTGATCACGACAACCAACTACCGCGTCCAGGGTGCGAGCGCACTCAGTGACAAACTGCTCGTTGATTACATCCTCGAAGCTGCTTCGCCTGCGAATGCGCAGTAGCTCTTCATGTTGTAGCAATAATCGGTGAACTGAGAATCACAACTAGCTACCTCGGCAAGTTGGACCTAAATCTGTAACCGGGTTGGCCAGCTCCCGGTTTGTCGGCAACTCTTCCACAATCCGATAGGGTACGAGTAGCTCGTTAACCGACCATAGCTGTCGAGACCAAGGTGGCGAACGCGCTTGTTAGACGCCCGCCAAACGGAATCCCTCGTCTGATGGAGTCTTTTAGAGCGGCTAAGGATCCTCCCTCGCGTAATTTACTTGTGCAGTAGTGTCGGCCAGTTAAGCAGCAAGCTGATCGAGCTGGATTCGGCACGAGCGGGAGTTACTGCGAGAAAGCGCTGGCCGTCCGCGGTGACGTCGAACAAAGGAGCGGGCGTATCCGCGAGATTCACCTGGAAGAGAGGGCGGAGAGCCTCCACCTGCAAAGATTGTCCGCTCAGATTCAATTCCGCTTTCATCAGTTGGTTGCCAATGCTCAAAAAGAAGAGATCGCCCTTCTTGTCCCAACGAACGATCCATCCGCCGCCATGGGAAATCTGGTATTTTCCACCCCGCCTCGGAAAAGGAACGACGTACACTTCCGGCTGTCCAGTTTCATCGGAAAAATAGGCTAACCAGCGACCGTCGGGCGAAAAATTTCCATCGTACTGATCGCCGCCGGCCACCGGAGCGCACTGAAACGGCTTCTTATCGCCGAAAAGCGGCAGAATCC
Organism: Terriglobales bacterium; assembly: GCA_036265205.1. Classification (GTDB taxonomy): domain Bacteria; phylum Acidobacteriota; class Terriglobia; order Terriglobales; family Acidobacteriaceae; genus JAIQFF01. The sequence goes on along the minus strand of DATAPL010000031.1, from coordinate 138,077 downwards.
AATTTGCCCTCCGCCCCTGATTGATGTTGAAAACGTCAAAGGACAAGTACCGGCCATCCGGCGACCAGTCCACAACCGACGCCGCCGAGACCTCTGGTCCCAGAGTCAGCAGCGTCTCTTCGGCGCCCGACCCGTCCGATGGCTTGCGCACGATGCTGGCTTTACCCGGAGCTTCCACGCCATAGGCAATGTATTTTCCATCGGGTGACCAGACGCTCCAGCCTTTCCAGAACGGACCGAATGTCATGCGCCGACTGACCCCGCCGGCCGCTGGAAGCGACCACAAATCCGTTACGCCCGGATTCTGGAGCTCCGCGGTCAGAAACAGCATCTGCTTGCCGTCCGGAGCAATTTTTGGAGAAAGGTAATAACCAACCTGGCCAGTCGTACCCGTCGGATTCCCGCTCATATCAAACCATTGCAGCCGCGTATCATGCGAAACAGATTGAAATGCCAACACCGACGGTCCGGCCAGCGAATACCAGTCGGCATCCGCTAAAGGAGTCGCCGTGCCGGAAACTTTCCCGGAATCCGCATCAAAAGGTTGCGCGAATATTTTCTGGTTCCGAATGAAAAACAGAAATCCGCCGGCATATGCGGGTCGCCGCGCGTCTTCAAGGACGACCCTGGCCTCTGACGAAGTTAACGACTGGAGTTCGATACGGCTGTGTTGTCCTTTGTCGCTGACCACAACCAGAACGTGTTTCCCGTCCGGCAATATCGCGGGATCGCTCTCCGAGTAATCGTTCGCATTTAAAGCCTGCATCGGCACGGCCCGTCCACCGGCCGCGGGAACACGGAAGAGTGGCGAACTCGACGCTGGCCGGAACAGGATGGTGCCGTCCGGCGCCCATGCCGCTATTCCACCCGAGGGACTATCCGCCAATGTCTGCAGGTTCGCGCCATTCAACTCCACGGTTTTCAATTTGCCGCCCGCGAAAAACCCAAGCGAACGCCCGTCCGCTGACCAGAACGGCGATGCCGCTCCCTCGGTCCCCGGAACCGCAGTGGCATCGTTGGCTTTCAATGACCGCGTCCACAACTTAATGGAACCACTTTGATCAATCACCGTGAATGCCAGTTTTGCTTCGTCGGGAGACACCACCGCAGGTCCCGACCCAAAACCGAAAGCCAGGAAACGTGTATCGCGTGGCGGAGGAACAAACGCCAGCACCGTCCCGGCTCCTGGCCCGCGCGGGTGCGCATAGGCCCAAACCGCAAAAGTCGCGGCAAGAATCGCAAAGCCGCACAGTAGCGACCACGCCAGCTTCTCGCTATTCTTGCGCCGGGCCCCGATTTCGACAGGCCATCCGGCCTGCGATCCGCCTTCCGCGATCCACTTCAACTGTAGTTTGACGTCGTGCACGCTCTGGAATCGCTCGTCAGGGTCCTTGGCCAGACAGGTTTTCACGACCCAGTCCAACGCGGGCGGCGACGCCGGCTGCACGGTCGAGACGAGCGGAGGGTCCCTTTCTATCACCGCGGCAATAACGCTTGCTGTAGTTTTGCCTTCAAACGCCCGCTTCCCAGTGCCCATCTCATACAGCACCGTACCGAGCGCAAAGATATCGCTGCGGGCGTCGGCCTCCCTGCCTTCCACCTGCTCCGGCGACATGTATTGGAACGTCCCCAGCATCGTGCCCTGTGCCGTTAACGGCTGGGCGGGCGATGGCCCGCATGAGGTCATCGTCAAACTTGAGGCGTGAGCAGCTTCGGCTGGCGTGGTCTTGGCCAATCCGAAGTCCATGAGCTTCGCGCCGGTCTTGGTCAGCATGATGTTGCCGGGTTTCAGATCGCGATGGATGACGCCGGTTTTGTGCGCTTTCTCCAAGCCTTCGCAGATTTCATTGGCGTACCTCAGCAACTGCTCGGCCGCAAGCGGACCCTTCCGCAAACGGTCGGCCAGAGTTTCGCCTTCGAGAAACTCCATGACTAGATAATCGACTCCACCCTGGTGGCCGACATCGTAGAGCGTGCAGATATTGGAATGATTCAGAGAAGAGATGGCGCGTGCCTCGCGGTTGAAGCGCTGTTTGGCCTCAAAGTTTTCAGATAGGTGAGACGGGAGAATCTTGACGGCGACAGTACGGTCGAGCCGCGTATCGCGTGCGCGATACACCTCACCCATCCCGCCAGCGCCTAAAGGCGATTGAATTTCATAAGGACCGAGTTTCGTGCCAGAAGTCAGACCCATTCGTGCGCGCCATTATAGCCTGTGCAGCTCGTGGGAGGGATGCAAGGATTCTGGATGTGTTGCCGGCTATTCGGAAGTTGAGCAACCTTCGCTTCGATTCTGTCTGCGAATCGTGTGCGAGATTTCCGGGGATACTCAGATTCGTAAAGGCGCCAATCCGACTTGCGGCCGATTAGTCATCCTTCGATTGCCTAATTGGCCGTCATCCATGAGTTTCTTGAAACTAATTCACACCAGCCGCCTTAACCTTCACCAGAGGGGATCGGGAGTCCCACTTTTGCACAGGACGCAAGGGTGGCTACCCGCGAAGAGGACGAAGCTGGACCAGCCCCCCGTAAAATTGAGTAGGACGGCTTCCCGAGGCGTCCTTGCATCGTCTAAGACCGTAGCTGCTTCGGAGGGGACTAAATGAAGTTTGTCGCGATCTGCCTCGTTCCTCCCGTCCTCGTCCTTGCTTCTCTTTGCAGCGCCCAAGTCACAACCTCGCAATACGACAACGCGCGCACCGGTACCACACTCAACGAGAAGATTCTCAGACCGCAGAATGTCAATGCCCAACGGTTTGGAAGGCTCGGCGCCTTCAAAGTCGATGGTCCGGTCTATGCGCAACCGCTCTTCGTTCCCGGCGTCGAAATCCCAGGCAAAGGCATGCACGACGTGCTCTACGTTGCCACGGAGCACCATAGTATCTACGCGTTTGACGCCAGTCGTCCCGGCGATCCGCCTCTCTGGCAGGTAAGTTTTCTCGACAAGTCCCGCGGCGCAACTCCTCTGGCAGAAGATATGGTGCAGTGTCCATTTATTCGGCCGGAAGTTGGCATCACTTCCACTCCGGTCATTGATATCAAAACCGGAACGCTCTACGTGTTGGCTCGCACCGCCATCCGACACGCGGCCGGCGATAACGAATATTTTCAGCATCTCCACGCACTGGCGATTACCACGGGCGTCGAAAAATTCGGTGGACCGAAATTAATAACAGCATCGGTGCCAGGCCGGGGTGCAGGCAGATCGGGTCGCCAGGTCGACTTCGACTCTCTCCACGAAAACCCACGCGCCGCGCTCACGCTCGCCAACAATAGCGTTTATCTGACCTGGGCATCCTCTTGTGATGTCGATCCCTACCATGGCTGGGTGATGGCATACGATCCGCAAACGCTCACGCAGAAGGCCGTGCTCAACGTCAATCCCGACGGGAGCGAAGCTGGAATCTGGCTTGCCGACACCGGCCCGGCAGTCGATTCCGAAGGCAATCTCTACGTGCCCACCGGCAACGGCACCTTCGACGCAACCAGTGGAGGCCGCGACTACGGCGATTCAGTTCTTAAGCTCGACGGCTCATCCTTGGCCGTCCGCGATTACTTCACCCCGTTTGATCAAGAGGGCATCCTCGCAGGTGATTCCGACGTCGGCTCCAGCGGTCCCACGCTCCTCCCCGATCAACCCGGACCACATCGTCATCTGCTGCTGCAACCTACGAAACATTCCGTACTGTACGTGATTGATCGCGATCAAATGGGAAAATTTCACGTCGGGAGAGACGCCGTCCGCCAGCGGATACAGATGACCGGCGAAGGCCTGGGAGCAATGGCTTACTGGAACGGCCACGCCTTTTTCGCCACCAGCAATGACAATCTACGCGACTACGCGATCAAGAACGGGAAGCTCGTCCCGAATAGTTCGTCCACTACCAAGTTCATGACTTCCGGCGCAACGCCTTCCATTTCGGCCGATGGCAACAAGAACGCGATCGTCTGGGCCATCGCTACGAAAACCTGGGATGGTCCGGACATCCCCGCGACGCTTTACGCCTTCGATGCCACTAAACTCGGCCAGCCCCTCTATAGCTCCGAACAGAACGGCCAGCGCGACCGTGCGGCGCTGGCCACGCGTTTTGTTATCCCGGTCGTGGTGAACGGGCGTGTCTATTTCGGCACCAGAAGCGAAGTCGAGGTGTATGGGTTACTGAAATAACCTCCTCTCCACGGGGTAGTACACTGCGGAGTCGGAAACTTTGTGTCGGTTCTGTGAGCGAACTGTGTGCTTGATTGTTTGATCTCCGCTGGCACTCCAGATCCGAAAAGTGTCAATCTGACTTACGGCCGATCAGTCGTTTCTCGATCAACTTCCGGTTTGCCCGTTATCCACCCTGAATCCGGAAACGCCCATCGCTAAACGGTGAGTGATAAGCCCGGAGCTAAAGTTAGCGCCCCGTCGGATGTCGCGGCTCCGTGGACCCACCGGCGTCAGTGTCTTGCATAGGCAAGAAAGGATTGTCATCATGGGTACATGCAAACAGTCTTCGAGGCGGCGGGTGGCAACGACGGGCTGTGCCGTCTTGCTTACGCCTGGCATAAGCGGGTGATGGCCGACGACGTCGTGGCCCATGCGTTCAGCCATGGCTTCCACCCCCAGCATGTCAAGCGACTCGCCGCCTATTGGGCCGAGGCACTGGGTGGCCCGAGTACGTATTCCGATTCCTATGGTGATAAAACCGCAGTCGTCAAGATGCATAGCGGGAACGGGGAGCACGATGAAATGAATCGTCGTGCGATTGCCGGATAATAACCGTCAGATCACTTCTGCGAACGGTTTGCTGCGAGTTGGCGGGCTCCCAAGATAAGATTCGTAAGAAGGTTGTTTTCGGAGCGCATAAGCCACAAATGGGGATTGAATCGTGGATGACTTTCTGACGTTGGAGAACCACCGTAACGGAGAAATCTTGCGGATGCACCGCAGGCGTGAAGCAGAGGGACGAATCGTCCTATACCTCGATGGCACGCTGCCTCCCAAAGCGGACGGCCCCCCTTTGCACGTGCACGTTCGTGAACGGGAGGAGGGCATTGTGAAAGCGGGAACTCTCGGCGCTCGAGTCGGAGGGGAAAAGATCGTCGTGCCAACTGGGGGCACTGTAGTCTTGCCGGCAGGCGTTCGTCATCACTGGTGGAACGCGGGCGACGATCTGTTGGAATTTAGCGGCCACGTAATTCCAGCGATAGACCTGGATCGCTTCCTCCAGGCACTGTTTGCCGTTCTCAACGCCAGCCCCAACGGCCGGCCACCGCTCTTCTATCTCGCGCACGTGCTCTGGCGCCATCGGGACACACAGGTGCTTGCGGTCCCGCCTCCAGCCATTCAGCGGATCCTTTTCCCCGTCGTTCTTTTTATAGGGCGCATCTTAGGTAAATACCGTGGCTCGAATTGGCCCGGTTCGCCCGAGTCGTGCCCTGGTGCGCCGCTTGTGGACACCAACGCCTAGGACTGCACTGCTCATAGCGCTACTCTTCAATAAAAATCGTTCGGAGGTGGGTTGCTGATATAGGGTGCGAATCGTCGGCAAACCTTACCCGGTCTCTAGTGCGTCCACCGCGCTTCACTTGCACAAACATTCGATAGTCTCCCGAACGCACGGAAATCCATTCGGTAACAAAATTCCAGTCGGCCACGCAGATGCGTGAACCATGGCGTAGCTGAGCCGATGTCCTTCGGCAGCCATGCTTTTCTACTCTTTGTATCGGCAGCCCGGACGATAAGTGCCAGTCGGGCCAGAGCGGGATAAGAGGGACCCGGGCACCGTCACCCCCTACCCTGCTACCACCGAGTTTCATCTTTTTGCAAAACCATTGCATCAGTCTGTGGGCGATCTCTGAAGTGGAAAACAAGACCTAGCAAACAAGGGATTTATATATCCCTTTAACCAGCGTTGTGTGGCCCTTGGCCTGCAATTACCCTCCTGGTTTCATCCGCCTCCCTCTCTCGTTCCCCCTTTCAGTAAGTCGGTTCAGTGGGCCCAGAAGAACGTTCTGGACTAAGGGAAATTTCCGTCTCGGGAGAAATCATTTGCGCCTGGTCAAGAGATTGTTCACCACATCAACGCTGGTCCTACTATGTGCGTTTTTCCTGACCGCATCCGTTCCTAACGTTCCGGTGGGCTCCTGGCAGTCCTGGAACCCCATGGGAGACGTGCGTTCTGGCGCAGCAGCGGTGCTCTTGCAGGACGGTAGGGTACTCATTTCCGGTGGCTCGAACTTGACCGGAGTAGTGAGTAGCGGCGACCTACTGGGCACCGACGGAGTTTTTTTGGCGGCTGCACCGATGAATTCGCCGCGCTCGGGCCATACTGCGACGCTCTTGGGCGACGGACGCGTTCTGGTCACGGGCGGCGATACCGGCAGCGGCATTACCAACTCAGTTGAACTTTATGATCCCACCACGGGTTCCTGGACTTTGGGTGCCGCCATGCTGGACGCGCGGACAGGCCACTCTGCGTCTCTTCTGCGCGATGGCCGCGTGCTCCTGGCAGGGGGACACAATTCGGGCGGCGCGCTTTCCAGCCTAGAAATTTACGATCCGCTGAACGACGATTTCACTAGCGCGGGCACCCTGACCGCTCCCCGCATGAATCACTCCGCTGCGGTACTGGGCGATGGCCGCGTGCTCGTGATTGGCGGCACATCGGATGGCGCCAACCCGCTGGCGTCGGTGGATATTTACGATCCCGTCACCGGTACCGTCGGAGTTGGTTCCAGTCTTTCTACCCCGCGCATGTCGGCCACGGCCACGACTACGCTCGATGGCAAAGTTGCGGTGATCGGCGGAAGCAACGGCTCGCAAGACCTAGCTTCCGCCGAAGTTTTTGATCCCGCCACCGGTGGAATCGCCCTCTCCGCTTCAAATCTGGCGATTCCGCGTAGCGGACATAGCGCCTTCCTTCTGCCCAGCAACAACTCCATTCTCATTGTAGGTGGGACTTCAGGCGGCGCCGACTTGAGTTCTGCTGAACTTTATTTTCCCTGGACCGATTCCTTCCAGACCACGGGCGCGATGAGCGTGGCTCGCCCCGCCATGACCGGAAGCGCGATAGGCCTGGATGGCCGCTTCCTGGCTGCCGGCGGCACGAAGCTTGCAAGCACCGAACTGTATGGATTCGCCACCATCAAGACGGACAAGAACGACTATGCTCCAGGCGAGGTTGTCACCATCACTGGCTCAGGCTGGCAGCCAGGCGAGACGGTGACGATGACTCTGGTGGAATGGCCGCTGATTGACACTCACCCGGCGATGACCGCCGTCGCCGATGGCAACGGGAACATCGTCAACACCCAGTTTTCGCTGGATGCGCACGACGTGGGTATCCGATTCTATTTGACCGCCCTGGGAAGCCAATCGGGTTTGCAGGCGCAGAACACCTTCACTGACAACAAGGTCGTGTCGCTTGCCTTTTCTGGAAGCGGCAGCGGCACGGTCGCATCCAGCGGGGGCGCAGGAACGCTCAACTGTACAAGTACGGGCGGCACGTCCTCCGGCAGCTGCTCCAGCGGCGGTTTCGGCAACACGGATACCGTCACACTCACTGCAACGCCGACCTCTCCATCGACCGTCGGTGCCTGGACTGTGCCGGCTTACAACGTCGTCTCCGGATGCACCACCGGCAGCCTCACTTGCAAGTTCACCATGAACAATACGTCCCAGACGATTACGGTCACGTTCAACGTCGGGCCAGTGAGCGCAGGCACTTCGACCGTGGCCGCAAGTCCAACGTCCGTCACGGCAGACGGGTCAACAACGTCGACCGTAACGGTGACCCTCAAAGACTCCGGGGGAAACGTGGTAAGCGGTAAGACCGTTGCCCTGACAGCGGGTAGCGGCAGTTCGACAATTACGACCGTCAGCGGAACCACAAATGCCGGCGGACAAGCCACGTTCACGGTCAAAGATGCCGTGGTCGAATCGGTCATCTATACGGCATTGGACACGACTGACAGTCTCACGATCAACCAAACGGCAACGGTGAGCTTTGTCGCCGGTCCAGCCAACGCCTCCAAATCAACTGTGAGCGCCAGCCTCACTTCAGTGACGGCGGATGGCTCGACAACTTCGACGATTACTGTCACCCTTCTCGACGTTAACAACCACCCGGCAAGCAACAAGACCGTAACCCTCACGACCGGCGCTGGCAGTTCTACAATCTCGGCTGCGAGCGGCGCCTCGAACGCGAGCGGCGTTGTGACCTTCACAGTGAAAGATACGGCGGTCGAGTCCGTTCTCTACACGGCGAAAGACGCGACTGACAACGTCACGATCACCGAAACGGCAACCGTGAACTTCATCGCCGGAACTGTCAGCGCCACGGCTTCGACCGTGAGCGCAAGTCCGGCTTCTGTTACCGCGGACGGTTTGACGACTTCAACCATCACGGTCACGCTCAAGGACGCGAACAATCACCCGGTCAGCGGCAAGACCGTGTCCCTGACGCCGGGCGGCGGCAGTTCGACGATTTCGGCGGCCAGCGGGCCCTCCAATGCTAGCGGCGTTGTGACTTTCACGGTGAAGGACACGGTTATCGAGGCCGTTACCTATACCGCGACTGACACTACCGACACTATTACGATCACACAAACGGCAGCGGTGAACTTTACCGCCGGGCCAGCCAACGCGGCCAAGTCAACAGTGAGCGCCAGCCCGACTTCTGTGACGGCTGATGGATCGACAACCTCGTCGATTACCGTCACCCTGATCGACGCGAATAACCACCCGGTAAGCGGCAAGACGGTAACCCTCGCGCAAGGCACCGGCAGTTCGATGATCTCGGCCCCAAGCGGTCCCTCGAATGGCAGCGGCGTCGTAACCTTCACGGTGAAGGACACCAAAGCTGAAACCGTAACCTATACGGCGACGGACACGACGGACAGCGTCACCATCACCCAAACTGCTGCCGTCACATTCACTGCTGGTGCTGTGACTGCCGGCACGTCGACCGTTACAGCTAGCCCGACAGCAGTAACTGCGGACGGAGCCACGACCTCGACAATTACGGTCACACTCAAGGACGCGAACAACAATCCGGTGAGTGGTAAGGCCGTATCACTGGCGCAGGGAACTGGCAGTTCAACGATTTCTGCAGCCAGCGGGCCCTCCGGCGCAGCCGGAGTTGTGACTTTCACGGTAAAGGACTCGAAGGCTGAGACGGTCACTTACACGGCCACTGATTCGACCGACTCTATCACCATCACCCAGACAGCCGCCGTAACTTTCACCGCTGGAGCGTTGCACCACTTCACGTTCGATAACATCAGCAGCCCGCAGACGGCGGGGACGGCCTTCAACATCACGGTGACGGCGAAAGACTTCAACAACAACACCGTCACTGCCTTCGATGGCAACGGCTTCAAGGTGATGCTCACATCGACCGGAACGCTGGTTGGCGCTCCCATCACGACGCCGTCATTTACCAATGGCGTTCTCGTCCAAACCGTAAGCATCACCAACACCGGCAGCTTCACTATCACGGCGACCGGAATCGGCGGCAATAGCGGCATCAGCGGGACGAGCAACTTGTTCACCGTGAATCCGGGGACAGTAAGCGCGGGGGCATCCACCGTCGTGGCCGGCCCCACGTCGGTTGTCGCAAACGGGACATCGACATCCACCATCACCGTTACTCTAAAAGATGCACTCAGCAATCCGGTGAGCGGCAAGACAGTTTCGTTAACCGCAGGCGGCGGTAGTTCCACCGTGAGCACGATCAGCGGAACAACGAACGCCAGCGGCCAGGCTAACTTCATGGTCAAAGACTCGGTGATTGAGTCGGTCACATATACCGCAAAGGATACGGCGGACAACGTCGCGGTCACGCAAACGGCCACGGTGGGTTTCACGGTCGGCCCAGTCGACGCGGGCACGTCCACGGTGATCGCAACCCCAACGTCCGTGATTGCCGATGGCACGTCAATTTCGACCATCACCGTCACCCTGAAAGATGCAAGCAGCCACCCAGTGAGCGGCAAGGTGGTTTCGTTGATGGCGGGTAGCGGCAGCTCCACCGTCAACACGATCAGCGGGACAAGCAACGCCAGCGGACAGGCCACCGTCACGGTCCAGGACACAGTTCCTGAAAACATCACCTACACCGCAAAGGACACGTCAGACTCCATCACCATCAACCAGACTGCGACCGTTAACTTCATCAGTCCGGCGACCACCACGCAGGTGGTTTCATCGTTGAACCCCTCAACGTTCGGGCAGTCGGTGATGTTCACGACCACGGTCACAAGCTTGAGTGGAACGCCCACAGGCACTGTTACGTTCTATGACGGTTCTTGCGCAGGAACGCTCTTGGCCGGCCCGACCACACTTGACGTGAATGGTAGGGCCGCGTTCTCATCTACACTGGCGGCGGGATCGCACACGGTTTTTGCCTGCTACACGCCGACGGGGATTTATCTGGTGAGCAGTGGCAGCGTAATTCAGTTGGTAAACCAGGCGACGCCTGCCATCACTTGGGCGGATCCGGCCGACATCACCTACGGCACGCCGCTCAGCGGCACGCAGTTGAATGCCACTGCGTCGATACCCGGCGCGTTTGTTTATGTTCCACAAGCGGGAACCATCCTGAACGCGGGCAATGGACAGACCTTGTCAGCCGTCTTCACACCTGCGGACCCGATAGACTTCGCTACGGCTACGCCATCAGTTCACATCAACGTGTTGAAGGCGACCCCGACCATCGTATGGAACAACCCTGCGGACATCACCTACCCGACTGCCCTGAGCAGTGCACAACTCAACGCGATCACGCTTCCGCCCGCGTCCAGTTTGACGGGCTGGTGGGAAGGCGACGGGGACGCCACCGACGCGGTTGCGGGGAACAACGGCACGGTACAAGGTGGCGCCACTTTCACTACCGGTGAAGTCAACCAGGCTTTCAGCTTCCCTGATGCTTCGGGTGACGGCGTCACTATCGCCTACAACTCCGGCTTCGATTTGAATGCGCCGGGTTTCACCGCTTCATTTTGGATGCAGGGTAGCCAGAACGGGAACGGCATGGAGACCGTCCTCGATAAGTCGTATCCGCTCGGTGGCAGCACTGGCTGGGCGTTCCAGGTTGACAGTTCCAACGGGCATTTGCAATTCGACATTGGCGGTACTTCGTTCACTCAAGCTGTTTCCCCGGCCAATGTTCTTGACGGCAAGTTCCACTACATCGTCGGCGTCTGGGATGGCGGCAACGCCGTGAGCCTGTATGTGGACGGTGTCTCGGAGGGGCCGGTCACCTTAACAGCGCCGCCTGTAAACAACACCGGTGGCTTGAATATCGGCTTTAGCTCGAGCGGAACTCCACAGTATTTCCAGGGCGCGGTCGATGAAGTGCAAATTTTCGGTCAGCCGCTTCCCACGGGCTCGTACGTTTACTCACCGGCGTCTGGGACAGTGCAGAACGCGGGGATGGGTCAAACTCTCTCGGTCACCTTCAACCCGACCGACACTACCGATCTCAATTCGGCTAATGGGAGCGTGACGATCAATGTAACCAAGGCCAATCAAGTGATCACATTCGGCGTGCTGGCTAACAAGATTTATGGCGACGCGCCCTTTACGGTGAGCGCAACTGGAGGAGGCTCGAGCAATCCGGTGACGTTCACGGCCAGCCCGATGACGGTATGCACGAGCAGCGGCCTCAACGGCAGCACCATCACTATCACGGGCGCCGGCCTGTGCACCGTGACATCTGATCAGACAGGCGACAGCAACTACAACTCTGCTGTGCCTGTACCGCAGAGCTTCACGGTGAATCCCAAGCCGATCACGGCGAACCTGACGGCAGCGGATAAGACCTACGACGGAACAAACACGGAACCGGAGACAAATATGAGTTGTTCGCTGACGGGAGTGCTAGCCGGTGACAGTGGGAACGTTAGCTGCGTAGCGGCGAGCGGTACGTTTAACACATCACAGGCAGCGGCGGCGAACCTGGTGACCGCCACGGTGACGATCAGCGGGAGCGCAGGCGGCAACTATACTCTGGGGGCAGTCGGAACCAGCGTTAGCTCGACCAGCACAACCGCGACAGCTCACATCAAGACGGCGCCGTTGACGGCCACGCTGACGGCCAATGACAAGACCTACGACGGGACGGCCACGGAACCGGACGTGAACATGAGCTGTTCATTAACCGGAGTGCTGGCAGCTGACAACGGGAACGTAAGCTGCGCGGCGTCGAGCGGCACCTTCAACAGCAAGGACGTAGTGACGGCGAATCAAGTGACAGCGACGGTGGCGATCAGCGGGAGCGCAGCTGGCAACTACACGCTAGGGGCGACAGGCACAACCACACCGTCAACCAGCTTCACGGCGACGGCGCACATCAAAACCAAGGCGATCACGGTGACACTGACGGCGGCGGACAAGACCTACGACGGAAACACCACCGAATCGGACGCCAGCATGAGCTGTTCACTGGCGGGCGTTCTCGGAGCGGAGAGCGGGAACGTAAGCTGCGCGGCGTCGAGCGGCACCTTCAACAGCAAGGACGTAGTGATGGCGAATCAAGTGACAGCGACGGTGGCGATCAGCGGGAGCGCAGCCGGCAACTACACGCTAGGGGCGACAGGCACAACCACATCGTCAACCAGCTCCACGGCGACGGCGCACATCACCACCAGGCCGATTACCGTGACGCCAGTCGCGGGACAAAGCAAAGTGTACGGGACAACGGCAGATCCGGCGTTGAACTTCACTGTGGGTGGCAGCGGGCTGGCTACGGGCGACACGATTGCCACTGTGTTCACCGGAGCTTTGGCACGCGCAGCGGGAGAAAACGTTGGCAACTATACGATTAGTAAGGATACGTTGTCAGCCAACAGCAACTACCTCCTCACCTTCACACCCGGGGTCACGTTTGCGATCACTCAAGCCCCGCTGACGATCACCCCTGACGGCGGCAAGACTAAAGTGCTCAGCTCGGTTTTCACCGCATTTACCGGCGTGGTTAACGGGCTGAAATTCAGCGATGCCGTGACGGTGACATACACTTCAGCCGGAGCGCCGGCCGCAGCCGGCGTGGGAAGCTACGACATCACGGTTGCAAGCTACAGCTTCACAACCGGCATGGCTTCCAACTATTCGATCACTACCAACACGGCGCTCAAGGGATTGGCAGTGCTCTACGCCACCGGAGGCCTGTGCGCCGGCGATATAGGTCATACAATCCGGCAACCGATCAACGTGGATGGCTCGAGTGTCTGGAAACAGAACGCCACTGTACCCGCCAAGTTCGCGGTATGCGACGCCAACGGCGTCTCAATAGGAACACCCGGAGTGGTATCGAACTTCCTCCTCATCCAGACCATCAACGGGACCGTTACCACTACGGTGAATGAACTACCTGACTCCACCACGCCGGATACTGCATTCCGCTGGGATCCGACCGGACAACAGTGGATCTACAACATCAACACCAAGGCGGCTCCGGTGAACAAGGCCGGCCAGACGTATGTCTTCACCATTATGCTCAACGATGGTTCGACTATCGGATTCCGTTTCGGTCTGAGATAGCGTTTCCTTCAAGGTGAGCCGGCGGCCTTTGTCCATGCCACGCTCACCTGAATCGTCAGACACTCTCAAGGAGAGCGCAACGACCTTGCCGGTGCTCCCAGCGGTGACTGAATTTGGTACGCGCCTAGTTTTGTGCCAGAGGTCAGGGCCATCCGTCGCGGGAATTATGGTCTATGTAACGCTTGGGCCCGGCCCAAACGAGTCTGGATCGTTCTCGATGTTACTAGTCACTAATGCCCTTCCGAACTGACAACCGACGACCTCCGCTGGTTTCGGGTGATAAATCGGTACCGACAAATCGGCTTGTGGAGAACTGAAGCTAGATCTTGGGCAAGTTGATGGACCATCTGCGGTGAATCGTCTAGCCTTCAGAATCACCCACGGTTCTTGCGCTTTCCTCGTACTTTCCAGTATTTGGCAGTCCCACAGCAACCCTTGAAGTTGTTGGAAACACTGGAAAGTTGAGTTCTGAAAAGCCTAATGTTGGTTTTGGCAGCAGTTACCTGAACGCCTTCAGTCCACAAGACTTAGCAAGATGTTACTGAATAGAAGCGGATGAAATCACCCACGGCGGTCACCCACGGCGATATAACCGACCTGCCAAGATCAACTTGAAGTCTTGGGTTTCCAGACACAAGCGCGTTTGTCGGTACCAATCCCACGGATGAACAGATAACTTCCGGGATTGCCCGTCATCCACTAGGCTGGACGCCTAAGGCGTGACTGCGCTGCAATGATATCCATTTTCATCTCACCCGGATCCGTATCATGAAGGTTGGGATGACATCGAAGATCCGCTGGCAGCGTGCCAGTCGCGATGCAGGATCCTTTATGTACCTTTTCACGATGGGAAGCAGCGCCCGAATGCAAGCAGCAACGTGGGCGATCCTGAGATGCGAATCTTCCGCCGGAGTAGCGCCCATGCGAGATTCGCCTCCTTGCGCAGAAATCGCAGCCAGGTCTCGGTATCGGCAGTAAGTCGCAGATCGGCTTGTCCATGGTGGCCTTCGGAAACCTGCAACTTTTCGTCTTGAATCGCGACTGTTGCTTTCACTTCGTCTTGACCAGTGAACGTGAAGTGATAAATAGCGTTAAGACCTTTTGACTGACCTTTTTGAAAAACGAAGTTCAAGCCTCGCAGGAAGGCGCGAATGGTCCCTTGGCCGGCGAGGCCATTCGACACACGCTTAGTCTTCTTGTGCGGAAAACGCCGCGCTACGAACTCTTCGGCGTCAGAATTGGGAACAACATAGACCGTCTCTGGTTTGTTCTGCAGAGGACGAACGACATCGTCTAGAAACTGCTTGCGGTTCGTGAGGAAGGGCGCGATTACGTCCTCACCCGCAGGGCATACGGCCATGCAATAAGCCGCCTTGTAGTTGGCGCCGAACGACAAGCTCTGCCACATGGAGACGGTCTCAGCCCCTGACACATTTTTGCGGTAATCGTGTGCGCTTTTGCTATCCGCGATCTTCTCCACCCAATCGTTGAATCCTCCCATGAACTCGCGGTAATTATGGCTGTAGCAGGCGGAGAAATTGAACTGACCGTCTGGGCTGATCGCACCAGTCGGGCAGGCGGCAACGCACAGCTTGCATTCCAGGCAGGGGTTATAGACGATCGGGTGTGAATATTGGGAGACTTCTGCATCCACCAATACTGTTCCCAACAGAATGAAATTCCCGAACTTGGGATGAATCACGTTGCGATGAATCCCCATCTGTCCGAGGCCTGCCGCCACCGCCACAGGCTTGTGGGAGATCACCCACATTTTTGATCCCCAACGATCAGCCTCCATCGGGAACCCTGCGGCTCCGCCGTTGATGGCGCCAATCCCAACCTCTTCCAGTGCCGAGACGATGCGGCGGGCCACTTCGTTGGTTTCGTCTGTCGTGTGGTGGAATTCGAGATTGGAGATGGAGCGGGCCGGAGTGCGGATGTTCTCCCGGTTCATACGGCACACAACACTAATCAGCGTTCTTGTTCTGGGGAAGACGTTGTCAATTTCGGATTTCTGATCGGCAATTTCTAGCCGATCGCGTTCAACAAAACCCACATCGTCTGCGCCCGCATCCAGGCACAACTGCCGGAGCCAAGCTGCATCAAGGACCTGATCGGTTGGGGCCTCACCCCGGTTCGCCCTTTCCTGGTAGAAATGTTTGACGCTTGGGTGTTCAGACAATTGCGCCACGAATGCTCTCCTTTGTCCCAACTGGCAGCGACTTCCAAATGCGCCAACTGCAACCGGCTCTATGCCCCGACCGGAACCAGGTTCTTAGACGCCTTCCAGAGTTGCCTGCCGATGAAATCGGGGGCGAGGCGCCGCATAAACGCGAGCTGTTTTGCCTGCCCTGGCCGAATCTCAAGCGCGCCCCCGTTGAGGGACGCAAAGGACTGCTTCACTAACTCGTCCGTAGTGATCACCGTGATGCCGCCTTCGGCAAGTTCTGCCGTCATGTCGGTCTTCACGCCGGGGGGCATAAGTTCGATCACCTCTACGCCGCTATCCTCCAATTGGAACCGCAACGACTGAGTGTAGGAGTGGATGGCTGCCTTGCTGGCGCAGTAGATCGGTGTGGCCGGAACTGGCACAAAGGCAAGGGCAGAGGACACGTTGATTATGCTGCCCTTGTTAGCTGTGAGGAGGTCGACAAACGCGGAGTTCATGCGAATCACGCCGCCGACGTTGATGTCGATTTCCACCATCAACTCTGTGAGGTCGGCTGCCGGGGCTTTGAGGTTCTTACTAAGCATGATGCCCGCATTGTTCATCAACACATCGAGCTTGGGGAAGTCCGCCTTCACGCGCGCTGCGAGGACGGTGATTTGCTCCGGATCTGCGACATCGCTCTGGATCGTGTAGAGCTTCGGATACTTCGCCTTCACTTGATCGAGCACGGACTGACGCCGACCAGTGACAATTACTTGGTTGCCCAGTTCGAGGAACTTCAAGGCGAAAGCAAGGCCTATGCCGGCTGAGCCTCCGGTGATGAGGATCGTGCGATCAGTGAGTTTCATAAGAGTCCTTTCATAACTGTTCAGATAAGATTATTGTCATAATCCAAACGATGCAAAAAAAAATCAAAAGCTGTGCAAAAGGTGATCTCGTACGCCAGCCAACAATTTCTGTCTGTCGGCAGGCTCAGTAAGAATGCGGGCAATGGACACGGCGCCCGCCATCGCACTTAAAATGACGAGGAAGTTTTGTTCCCGCTCCGCTGCAGTCCCTCCCGGCATGAAGTCCACCCACCGCTCCGCGCGGTCTTTGATCAAGCCTGAAATCCGTTTTCTAACACCGAGTTTGGCACGCGCCATCTCAGGCGCCAAAGCCGCCACCGGACAGCCGGAATCGGGATGATCACAGTGCTCCGGCGAGAGATACAACCGAATGATCTCCTTCCACCTGTCCTCGCGCGGCACACTTTGCAGGGAAGAACAGATCTTTTCGTTAGACTCCGCGAATCCCTGCGCGATAGCTTCGGCGAGAAGCTCGTCCTTGCTCCGAAAGTGCTTGTAAAAGCCGCCGACAGTGAGACCCGATGCCTTCATAACGCTCGCGACGCCGGGACCGCTCAGACCCTCAGCTCGGAGCTTGCGAGCGGCGTTTCGCACAATACGATCGCGGGTTCGCGTCTTGTGTTCCGGTTCGTAGCGCATATCAGCCTATTAGATTAGATACATAATCCATGGGCGCAAAATGTTTTAGTAGCGGCAAGCAATGCTGACCCATACGCTTTCGAGTCGGTTCCGAGTGAGTCGTCGGCAACTCGGAAGGAAATCTCCAAGCTTGGCCAACTACACAGTGCGCCAGGATGCCACACGGCATCAATACCCGTCTTCGTGGTTTCGGGGGGTCGAGCGTCCTCCACTGTGCGTCCGTCAGGTCACGTGTTTGCCGATTCCGACGTGATGGCCGAGGGCGACCTTGGAAGAGTCGCCGATCCGTCCTAAACGGAGTCCTGTGGGTGTTACGGACTGTGCACCTTGGGCGGACCTGCCAGACCGATACCCCTCGTTCCAGACCTGTCACAGGCGGTTTCAGCAATGGGTTTGCTCTGGTGTGATGACGAGGATTATGACTGCGCTGGCGCTAACCATAATTTTCCGCTGCGGTACACCAGCAAGAGTTGTACTAGGCTTCGACATGCCCAAGCGCCCCAGGTTCCGAAGATTCGGCTTCATCGCGCCGGCTGCATGTCCCACGTCCGCCAAAAGGCGTTCATTTCTTCGGGGAGACCAAGTGAAACACGAATGTAGTTGTCGCACTGCGGAACGCGGCGCCCGACCAGGATATTGTTTTCCTCGAAGTACTGGATTACTTCCTTTGCGGGGTGGCGGACGTTCAGCATCACGAAATTAGCGTGGGAATCGATAGGCATCAGTCCTCGCGCCCTAGCGTGGTTGCAGAATTCTTGACGATCATCCGCATTCCGTTTCACCGAGTCCACCATGCTGTCGATATCTTCAAGAGCTGCGATCGCGGCCTGTATTGCAACCTCGTTGATGGTGGCCATGGTTGGGTGTGAACGCATCTTTTGAGCGATTGTAGGATGAGCGATTGCATACCCCAAGCGTAGGCCGGCGAGTCCGTAGACTTTGGAAAAAGTTCGACTAACAATCACGCGATCATGGTCAATCGGGTGCTCAATGAAAGATTTGTAGTCTGATTCGCCTGCGTAATGATGATAAGCCTCATCAATCAAAACGTGACTGGCTTTGGGGAGTTTGTCGATAAACGTCTCCAGATCTTTTCGCGGCGTGAGAGAGCCGGTCGGGTTATTCGGATTACAAACATAGTAGAGTGTCGACGCATTGCCACACTTGAGCATGCCTTCGAGATCGTGGGCGTATTCTCGACTCAGGGGCACTGACAGAATTTCAGCCTTGCTGCAACGGGCACATGCCTCCATTGCCTCGAACGTGGGCGAAGCCTGCACCAGTTGTCTGCCGACGCCAAGAAACGTGAAAGCGGCGATGCGCAGGATTTCGGTCGAACCGGACCCCAGGATCACTTGCTCGGGCTTGACACGGTGAAAGGAAGCGATTCGCTGTACCAGCCGATCGTATTCTCGGAAGGGATAACGATTTGCCCGGGGTAGCGCCGAACGCATGGCTTCCTCGACCCTTTTGGAAGGGCCGTAAGCATTCTCGTTGCTGTTCAGCAGAATGGGGGCGCTGAATTCCGTTGTTCGGCTTGGTTCGAGGACGACTGCCTTTGCAATTCCGGAAAATGACCCCCGTGATGCGGCACCGGCAACGGTGCCGACTCCCAAGTGGCGAAGAAAATTTCTGCGTGACAAAGCCATCGGTTTTCTCTGACAGTTACCGTATAAGTCCACTAGATGCAGGACAAACGGGTATGGGTCCAACTATCAAGACCTTTCGGATTAAATGCAGCTCCGCGGTTGCGGCCCCCAACGACGACCAGTCTGCCGAGACAGCTTTTAATAGAAGGGGGGCGCATCCTGCAAACTCCCCTCCTGCAAGAGCGCCCCTGGCCCCGGATGGAACAGGCGACGCTCCACCCTACTGGAACGTATCTGAGTCTGCGCCTCCCGTGAATGGCTCGACAGTCATAAAAGCGGGTTACTCCTGTGCATCGAAGTAACCACGGAAAGTGCCATTGCGGGAATCAGAATTCGTTTGCCTGTCATTTCTGAATTTAGGTCTCGAATCGCATAGGACGCGCATGCGATCTTCAAGGCTGGAGGGCGGCATGACCCCAAGGTTCGATGTCAGACAATGACGTGTCCGAATTGGCGGGGTGCGATAAGGTGTTTCCTCTGCTAATGATACGAGTGATGAGGGTACATATCCCTGGTTTTCCGAGAGCCGGACAAAATCAAGAGCGGCAAATCCGACGCCTGGTTATACCGAGTTCTTTCGGTTCGCCCATCCCTGAACCGCTGTGGGGTGGAAAATAGCGCCAAAGGCGCGATTTTTCACCATTTTTACTGGAATTTAAGGAGCGCGACCCGCCTCCATTCGGCTTACTAGAACCGCATTGGCAACTAGAGATCGTGAAAAGCAGGATGACATTGTGATATATGAAGTTCCACGCACGCCGGCGCGGTCTGACTGCGCCCATTTCAAAAGATTGCGGCGGGTCTGTAGTCGCTTTTTCGAGGGGGAGGGCAATCCCCAGCGTGAGAGACGCGTATAGAGAAAAGGACGAGGAAGAAATTGATGCTGAGTGTTCTCAGAGCCGAGTTGCTGGCAATCGCGGAGTGGAGCCGCCTCACGGTCCTACTTCGGACCCAGACAGAAATTGATGCTGTTGCAATTCGTGAGATGAGACGCCGGGAACTTGTTCGACGGTTGAGAGAAATTGCGGCTACAAATTGAATGCGGCTTCCCCAAGCGGGGCCGCCGGAATGGCGATTCGGCGGCCCCTTCCGCCTTCCGCAACTCTTCCAATTGCAAAGGTATCTGACCAATGGGGTCAGTCCCTCGACATCCTGCAGACTCATCCCTGCATCGAACCTACGCCGCAGACCGTCACCAGCCGGAGTAAGCGATGAAGGACAACCGCGTTATCGGCAACATCGAGAAGCAGGAATGGCTGAAGCCGACCGAAGAGGCTTTGCAGCAGCTCGTACACAAAGCCTTCCGGTTCAGGGGTGGACGGCAAGTGAAAAACTTTCTCCACGGGACGTGGCTCGGGCATCCCCTGCACGTGATTCTTACCGACATACCGATAGGCGCCTGGACAGTCGCAATCGCCCTCGATGCGCTGGATTCCATGGACGCACGTCGTCAATACGGCAGGGCGGCGGAGGCGGCGGTGGCCCTCGGTCTTGCTGGCGCGTTCGGTGCAGCGGCGGCTGGACTGACGGATTGGCAGGACATCGACCCGCCTGCACGGCGCATCGGGCTCGTCCACGGATTATTGAACGTTGCCAGTGTGGCCTTGTTTGGAGGCTCGCTTCTAGCCAGACGCAAAGGACGTCGCACAACCGGGCGTGGGCTTGCTGCGCTGGGCTATGCCGTATCTGTCGCTGCGGCGCGACTGGGCGGGAATCTGGTTTATGACCAGAAGATTGGCGTGGACCATACTGCTTCTGAAAAGCTGCCGGACAAGTTCGTACCTGTACTGTCGGAATCGGAGTTAGAAGATGGGAAACCAGTTCGTGCCGAGCACAATGGAACACCGATCCTGCTAGTCCGGCGTGGCGCGCAGATATTTGCCCTCGCTGAGACTTGCTCGCATCTCGGAGCACCGTTATCGGAAGGCAAGCTTGACGGCGACGTAATCCAATGTCCATGGCATGGCTCCCGCTTTTCCATTCGCGATGGGCATGTAGTTGAGGGCCCCGCCGTGCATCCTCAACCGTGTCTTGAGACTCGCATCGGGAATGGTCACATTGAAGTGCGAGCAAATTGTCGGATCGAGGCAAACACGAATCAGGCTTGGATCAAGCAGCCCCGAACAGGAACAACGGACTGAATAACCTCCAGCACGCACGAGTGTGATACGCACGCCCGGAAGATGAAAGGAGCATTCAATGACTCGACCTAGGACGAAAATATTGGTGGATGGTGGCGACCCGCAGGAGACTCGGCGGCTTAAGGAATTGCTGGGATTTGTCGACGGACAAACCACGAACCCTTCGCTGATTGCCAAAAACCCTCACATCAAAGAACTGCTCGCATCAGGTCACAGACTCTCCAACCGGGAGGAAATGGATGAATACAAGAAAATTGTTCAAACAATCTCCCCATTGGTCGGCGACGCGGGAGTATCTATCGAGGTTTTCTCGGATGAGAAGACGACGGCGCAAGAGATGTTCAGCCAAGGGCAGGAAATGTTTTCGTGGATTTCCAATGCCTACATCAAATATCCATGCACCGCAGAGGGGCTTCGGGCGGCACAACAGTCGGTCAAGCGGGGCATGAGGGTTAATGTGACGCTTTGTTTTTCGCAGCAACAGGCAGCCGCAGTCTACGCAGCAACGAAAGGCACAGGGGAACCAGTCTACGTCTCACCTTTCGTCGGGCGCCTGGATGACATCGGCCAGAACGGAATGGATGTCGTGAAGAACATCAAGCGGATGTTCTCGAAGGGTGATGGTCACGTTCTTCTCTTAGCTGCTAGCATCCGCAGTCTCGAACACCTGCTCTACTGTTTCGCCCTCCAAACCGAGCTTGCAACTGTGCCGGCGAAAATCCTGGAAGAGTGGGCGAGCAGGAACTTCCCAATGCCTGACGACCAGTTCCAATATAAGACTGCCGGTAAACCAATCCCTTATGAGGAGCTTGACTTGAAACAACCGTGGGAAACGTTTGATATTCAACACGAGCTTACGCGCAAAGGCATCGAGAAATTCGCTGCTGACTATCGGGCCACGCTTTCGCGTTCTGCATGACTAAGACTGAGCATTGAGGAGATTAGAATGGACAACATAATTTCGACCAAAGATCTAAAGTCTAAGCTCGACCAGAAACAAGGAATCACGATAGTCGAGACCCTCGCGCCTGAGCGCTACCGAGAAGCCCATCTCCCCGGAGCGTTGAACATTCCTCCTGAACGGATCAAGGAACTTGCGCCACAGTTATTGCCCCACAAGAACGCTGACATTGTCACCTACTGCGCGAACATGCATTGACACGCCAGTGAATACGCTGCCCGTGAATTGGCGGCGATGGGCTACACCAACGTAGCGCACTATCCGGAAGGCAAGCAGGGGTGGATGGAAGCCGGGCTGCCACTGGAAAAGGCGGCATAGAAAAATACACCTGAATTTGGACGCGCCTGAACCGGAGACCAAGGCGTTACATTGCGGGGGTCACGGAAGAGGTAAGGGGCCACGATGGTGAAGAAGAAAAGTGATAATCTCCTGCCGAAACTCACAAAGATCGAACAGGACCTGCTTTCGCAAATCCAAGACGGATACCAGCTTGAAACTGATTCGCTCGGCGGCAACCCAGTTCTGCGGCGGTTGAAGGATAACGAAGAAATTCGCCCCGTGTCTGCCAATCGCAATACCATCAAGGCACTGGAACGGCGCGGACTCATCAGTCCCGGCACAGGCCGAGACTCGCTCACTATCGCGTGGCGTCTGAAAAACAAAATAAGGAATTCATGATCTCTTCGCAATTCCGAAGTCTGACAGCGTCGACCGGGTATCTATTTTTCCGATACCTAGCGTGACCAGATCCTCGCCCTGAGCTTTTGGAAGAGTCAGAAAGATCCCGAGCGCAACACACAACCAATATCCATGAATCAACGAATTCATCTCCCAGTTGGTGGGAGGGGCCGGTGTCCAGGATCTTCAAGGTTGATGCCATCATCGGCCATAAGATCGCATTCGGTAACGCTGCTCAGCGAACTGGCTGATGTTCTTTATGGCATGTTCTGGCGACCGTCTGATACCTAGGTGGAGGTGCGATTGTCCGCACCTCCGGTTTTAAGGATCAATAGAACACTTAGTGCCGCAGAGAGACATCGGGAGATGCTATTCGATCGAATGGGACATCAGCCGGAATGCTGTTTCGCGCCATAATTTCTTGCATGTGGCGCACATCCCGGTCAATATCGTCCCTATCGTTCTTCCGCGTATCCTCGAGCCACTTTGCATAGTTGTTGTCGAACTCGCGCTGGTCATCTGCCGATAGTCTTCCTTGCCACGCCCGCTCGGCCCCGGTTGGATAGCCGTTCTCCCGATAAGCCGCGGGACTTGCAATCCGATCGAAGGGCACATCGGCGGGTATGTTGTTCCGGGTCATGATTTCCTGCAGGCGACCGGCATCTCTACTAACCTCGTCTCGGTCGTTCCGGCGGGTGTCGTCGATCCACTGCGAGTAGTACCTGTCGAAGTCGCTCTGGTCATTCGGAGAGAGCCGGTCTCGCCACTCACTCCTCGGCGGGTAGGCATTGGTGGAAGCGGACTCTTCAGCGTTCCCCGTGCTTGCAATCTCATCGAAGGGAACGTTCGCAGGAATATTCTTGCGCGCCATGATCTCCTGCATATGTCTCACATCTTTGGCGATGTCGTCCCTGTCATTCTTGCGCGTATCATTGACCCACTTCGTATAGTACTTGTCGAAATCTTTCTGCTCATCCGCTGAAAGCCGGCCTTGATAAACGTGGACCGGGTACGCAGCGCCGGTGCTTGCCACGCGGTCGAATGGAACGTCGGGCGAAATGCGGTTTCGATCCATGATCTCCCGCATACGCGCCACATCTTTCGCAATATCGTCTCTGTCGTTCTTGCGAGTGTCATTCACCCATTTGGTGTAATACTTATCGAACTCTCGCTGGTCATCCGCAGAAAGCCTGCCTTGCCATTGCGCAAAAGCTCCAACGGTCATCAGCAGGAGTCCAAGAGTAATAAGAACGGTTTTCATAGACGTAACCTCCAGAGGGAACACGACCAGATTCACCTGTGCAGGTGATTTGGTCTGGTTATGAGACGATCTATGTGGAGTCGCAGTTGGCTGTTCAGAGACAAAATTAGGCGCGCGCGGGGGGATTTTGACAGGCCGCGCTCATCTCGCGACTACCGGATTTCCCCTAGTGCGCGGCATGGCCCGCGCCGCGTCGTAATTTCTGTCGTTCGAGCGAGCAGCGGGTGGATATACTCATTCGCGACTTCTCACCTGGAGGCAGAATGGGTTTTCTGTTTGTGGACAGCGGCATCAGCCGTCGTATTGCAATCACTCGTTTGGGCGCATCAGCCCTGGGGTTGGCGTTTATGAACTCTTCGCAGTTCACTCCCGAAATAAAAGATGAGGCTCTCCGCTCGCAACTGCCGAAGCTCAACGAGCGCTCGCGCACTTTGCTGAGTAAAGTCCTGCAAGATCCCAACTTCAGCGGCCGGATTCCTGCCAGCGCCGTCGAAACACTTGCGAAAAGCGAGAGCGCCAGCGTCGACGGCCTGATGTTGGGCTTGCTGCCGCTGGCACAAACCTATTCGCGGGCGCCGATTTCTAACTTTTTCGTTGGCGTCGTGGTGCGTGGGGCCAGCGGAAGCCTGTATCTGGGAGCTAACATCGAGATTCCCGGCCAGTGTCTGGGATTCGCCGTGCACGCGGAACAAGCGGCCCTATCGAACGCCTACATGAACGCCGAGCAATCCGTCACCTCGCTGGCAGTGGTGGGCGGCGCCCCCTGCGGCCACTGCCGGCAGTTCATGGAAGAAATATCGCCTTCCGGAGAGATTCTGATTCTGATCCCGAATCACCCGTCAGCCAAGCTGGCGTCGATTTTGCCTGCGGCTTTCGGACCGGCCGCCCTGGGAGCAACCCAGGGGGCGCTGCCCATCCGAAAAGTGAATCTTGCCCTCAGCGGAGGAGCGCCGGATGCTCTCAACAACGCGGCCCTGGACGCAGCATGCATGTCCTACGCGCCGTACAGCAAATCGCCGGCAGGTGTCGCTATTCGCACAACTGGCGGGCGCATTTTTCAAGGTAGCTACATCGAGAATGTCGCCTTCAATCCCAGTCTGTCCCCGCTCCAGACCGCCTTGGTGCAATTGATTGCGGCGGGCCAGGCTTACTCTGCGATCTCCGCGGTGACGCTTGTAGAGATGCTGGGTTCAAAGATCAGCCAGCGAGCGGTCACGGAGACGGTCCTCGCTGCGCTAGCTCCGCAGCTCAGGCTGAACGTGGTGCTGGCAAGGGCATGAGTTCGCTGACCGACCAGTTGTTTGCGCTTTCGCCTGTCGTCTGATTACAACAGTCGAGAGCGATACATGCTATCTGGAGGGCGCTGGAACTCGGACAACGTTCGAGTACGCGGATTCGCCGTCGGCGTTAACGGCACGAACCCTGAACGCGACCCGCTGGCCAGATCTAGAGTCAGTGTCACTATATTCGGTTGCGCCGGTTGCCAGTTTCGCGATCCTCTTCCATGCGCCTTGTCCGTCTTTAGTGTCATCGATTCGGCGTTCTACAAAAATGCCGGTTGTATTCCCGCCGTGCACTTGCCATGTCAGCTTCGTGCTTCCGGCCGTAGCGACAACATTTAGCGAGCTTGGGGCTTCGGGGAGAACGGGCCAGTCGAAGTAGTTCGCATCGGCGATCGCCATGATGCTGTCTTTTATCGGCACCGATTCCAGGGTGTCAGACGTCCCCGGCTTCCAGGCAAGCGGCCTGATCTCTCCGCTTACGACGTCGATGAGGACGGGATGCGTGATTCCCGTATTCTTCAGCGACAAACTGGTATAGAGCGGTGGAAAAGAATTTCCCGGCAGGCTGTGCGCCGCTAACCAATAAGCCACGATCGCTTTGCCGTGATTTGAACGGAACCCGTACGCCATGAAGGGAAAGCCGGTTTGACGGCGCAGCGCGGGCAGGTCAACTCCGGAGATTTCAATGGAAGCATCGAATTTGGTATCGGAGAAAAGCGCATTTGTGTTTTGCAGAGCTTGGAAGACAGGACGCGGCGTGAAGTCGGTATCATGGTTAGTAATTCCGTGGATAATTCCGAAATCGTCATATTCATTGCCGTCGGCCCCGGCGGCGAGCAGCCACACGAACGTTTTTACTCCCGCGGCATGGTTATATATAAGACCGCGAGGCACGTATTTCGCTTGTACCGACTCATCCGAGCCTATCCACGACGGAATCGAATTGAATTCGTCGTCAAAGAATGGGATGTCGGGCTTGATCCCGGGATAATGCGTAACCAAATCGCGCAAGGCACGCGGAGATTCATTCAGATAGGCGCCATAATCCATTGATTCGGGATTGAGGTTCTGGCCATAGCCCGGGTAGGTGTGGTAGGCGTAGACGTCAATTCCAGATGCGCATTTGCACGTATCAAGCGCTTTCTGGGTGAACTCGCGCGAGGGGTCCGCCTGTCCGCCGTAGATTACTTTCGCCTTCGGATCTGCTCCGTGCACCTTCTGAATAAACGGTGCCAGCAAATTCCCGTACTGCTCGGGGTTGCCCCAAGGGTTCCAATACCCAATGTCCTGCTCGTTCCACAAGGCCCAATAGTGGATACGATCATGAAAACGGTTCACCATCCAGCCCACGTACCGGTTGAAAGCTGCGATTTGCTCTGGCGTGGTGGGGGCCCAGAACACCGAGTACAAACTTCGGTCGTCATTATGAAAGGCGCCTGATTCAGGGGTGCCGACATCCGGCAGTTTGCCAGACGGAGAGGTGTACATGACGTTCCCATACATGAGCTGAACCTGGATATTCACGCCATTGTCGACCAACGAGTCAACATAGTCGTCCAATTCCGGCACCGCTGCCATAACCCCGCGCTTCTGCTCAATCCAATCCCAACTGGTGTAATCCGAGCTATTCTCGTACTGGCCGATTCGGATCCACTTGAATCCGGCGTCGAACATCCGCGTCCACCACCAGCGGTTCCAGGGTAGATAAGGATCCCGGGGCAGGTCGGAGTTGATGCCGAAGCCGTCCTCGATCTGCGATGAGCGTTTGGGAGGAACGTGGTCGGGCACCGGCCGCTCCTGGCCCATGCTCGCAGGCGCCAAGACCCAGGACAACACAATGACGGAGACGGCCAGTAAGAACTGCCTGTGAAGACTGCGGGATGCCAGTGTTCGCATCGCTTCCCTCCATCCAGACAAGCAAGAGATTTTATAGATCGAAATTATGCACGCGTACCATACATCATTCCGTTGCGATTGTCAGGGCGCTTGCTCCACTTACGACTGAGCGGCAAGGCTGGCCACGGCGGACCGAATCCACAATTCATCCTCGCCCTCCGGAACATTCTGGAACAGCGTCCAGATTTCTTCGTGGACCGTACTCTCTCCCGACGCCAGTCGAACCTCTGGACCGAGGCTCTCGAGTTCAAGGAACTCCGGGTTGGTGAATATTTCGAAATTGCAGCCGAAATCGGGATAATGTTCGCCGGACATCACGTGAGTGCGTTTAACGAATAACAGATGATTCACGAAATAGGCTCCCCACCCTGCCGGGTTGAAGATGCCAGTCATCTGTTCCGGAAATCGCCCTGTGGGTTTCGAGTGCTGACTCAGCTGGATGAATTCGGTCCCCAATCGCCACCGTGAATCCGCAAAGTCCGTGAAGGACCATAAGGTCAAGGGGCCAACCGACTGAAAGTGATCTTTGTCCATCGCAGCTCGTGGAGGCAACGGTAAAATTGCCCGCCCCCCGGCTTTCAGCATGGTCGGCGCCCAGGGCGCGAGCTCCGTCGGCCGGCCATCATGGTTGGTGATGCGATGGCTCACGGCAACCTGTGATCCCACTTCTTCCATCCGGATTTCAAGTTCCTTCTGCAGATTGCTTCCGGGGAGCGCACTCTCCACAGGCGCGGTAAATCGCACCACCTTATCATTATTGTCTTGAAAAACAATCACCGCGGAGTTGTCGGGGAAGTAAGTACGATCCACTTCCGGCCAAACCCAAAGCCGGTGGCCGCCGTAAAGCCGGAAATCCGTACCGCCAATCAGACCGCGGTGGTCGAGGACCTCGTGAAAAATATTTTCGCCGCCAACGAAACTGAATGAGATCACTCTCGGACCGACATCGGCCAGAACCACCAGTTCGACCGTGCCATTTGAAATCCTGTACGCATTTTCCCATCCCCGATAGCTGATCCTCTCCAGCATGGGTCGGGTCGCGCTCAACTTCTGGCTGGCACCGGCGTGGCATGGGCGTCGTGGGCCGCGAGTTCTTTGGCGTTCTTCTGGATTTTCCGGATCGCGGCTACGATTTCGTTCATATCGTTTTCGTCTCCCAGCAATGCAGGCTGAGGGATCCACACGGTTTCCCAGGCCGCGCGCTGGGTGTTCAGAAACGACTGCCGCAGAAAGCCATGATCCGCCTTGGCCTGTGGCCCACTGAGACGTTTGCGGTATTCTCCGTTGCGGAACATGTGCAGGTCGTGCAGCGGCGGATAGCTGGCCTGGTTCGGAATACCTTCGGCATTGATAGCCGCAATAAAATTCTCGGTCGATATGCCCCCGAATTGTCTGCTGTCTACGTGAAAGATGTAAGCATACTGGCCATTGCGAGTGCAGCGTGGATCGAGTTTTTGGGGAGTAATGCCAGGAATCTGGCTTAACTCACGATCCAGCAACCGGGCATTCTGATGACGCCGCCGAGTCTGTTCATCGAGGCGTCCCAGTTGCGCCATCAGGATGGCCCCTTGCCATTCACTGAGACGATAATTCGACCCGTAGCTGAAATGGCTGTAAAACCACTCTCCCGGCAAGCGGCCGCAGTCGTGGACGGAGCGCGCCTGACGCTCGAATCCATCGTCATTCGAGATCACGATTCCGCCTTCGCCGGCGGTCATCAACTTGCTTGATTGAAAACTAAAGGTCCCGCCGCGGCCGAACGTGCCTACTCGCTGCCCTCGCCATTCGCTGGCGTGAGCGTGAGCGCAATCCTCGATCAGCACAATCCCTTTCCTGTTTGCAAGATCTTTCAGTGCGTCAAGATCAGCAGGATGCCCACCCATATGGACCGCGATGATCGCCTTGGTGTGCGGAGTGACCGCAGCTTCGGCAAGTTCGGGATCGAGACAGTAGGTGTCGGGGCGGACATCGACCAGCACCGGAAGTGCGTTGGCAAACAGCACCGCGCTGGCCGTGGCCACGAAGGTAAAGTCAGGCACGATCACTTCGTCTCCGGGCTGAAGGCCGAGTGCCGCCATGGCGACTTCGAGAGCAGCCGTACCGTTGGTCACTGCAATGCCGTGGCGGGCGCCGTGGAAACGCGCGAATGCGCCTTCAAACTCCAAGGTCTTGGTGCCGGGAGTACGCCACCAGACACGGCTCTCCAGGACTTCATTCAAGCCCCGCCGCTCGCTGTCGTCGAACTGCGGCCACTCCGGGAAAGGTTTGCTTTTGGATTTCTTGCCGCCGAGCAGTGCCAGCTCCGACATGTTCCGTCTCCTCTAATAAAAACCCTATCAATACTGGTTGAATTCCGTCGCGCGCCGAAAAGCTTCGACGTAGTGTCCGTCCTTCTTCGGCTGTTCCTTGCGCATGTCGTCTTTTGCTTTCTTCAGATCCTCAGGCGTCCAGTCCGGGCGATACTTGTTGACCGCCGGCTCGAACTGGCTGACTTGCTTGGCGGCAGCTTCGAATTTGAGCTCAGCTACGCTTTCGATGTTGACGAAATAGTTTGCTTCCTGCGGCGCCGGATAGAAGAAGTACATTTCCGGAACTTTGTAAGGCTGCAAACCCTGCTGTAGACGCTGATTGGGGAAATACAGCCAGAATTCGGCAGCGCGCACAGCATCAATCGTATTAAACGCTGCCATCCGGTGATCGGTTTTGTGCCAACGCTCGTACCATTCACCGGGATCCACGCTCAGCAGGACATCAGGACGGATTCTGCGAATGATAGCGGTGGCTTCTTCGGTGAGCTTGGGCTGGGGAGCGTACTCCAGCATACCGTCGTCGTACCCCATCCACATTATGTTTTCCTTGGGAGTACCCAGCAGGCCCTCAGACACCTCCTGCTCCTCACGCCGGATGCGGGCCAGGCGTTGAGACGTCATGTCCAGATCGTAAGAACCCTTGTCGTCATTGGTATAAACAACGATCAGCACCTTGTTGTGATTGCGATTGAGTAACGCAATCGTCCCGCCGGCTCCGAAGACGTCGTCGTCAGGATGCGGGGTAAAGACCAGGATGGTTTTATTGTGGAGGTCTTCGAGACGGGTTTCCTGCGCCTGTGCCGAACCAGGACTAAGGAGCAGGGTGAGCAGGAAACAATACGAAAGCGCGAACCAGGTCCGCATCGAATTCTCCAACCAGGCAGTGGAAACCCAGCGGCAATACGATAGCGCAAAGGAAAGGATTCGTCGAACCGAGCCCGCGAGAACTGAAGTCTCGAATTCTGAGGCGTGTGTCCACGGGTCATCGTTGAAGTCTTGACAGGTTGGATCGGGTGATGTAACAGTTGCCGACCATACCGTTGCGATCCGCCTGTGCACCGGCATCCGGGAGGCCCTATGCGTGCGAGCTTTCGGTTGTCCCTGGCCGTTATCCTGTTGCTTTCCTGCTGGTTGCTTACAAACTCCGAACGCCTGGCTGCGCAAGTCGACCGTGGCAGCATCGTAGGGCTGGTCACCGATCCAGCAGGAGCTCGTGTGGAGGGCGCGCAGGTTACAGTAACCAATCTCGCGACCAACCAGTCAATTGTCGTGACCACGGACGGTGCCGGCCAATATGCCGCGGATCTGCTTCGGATCGGAGGCTATTCGATAACCGTCGAAAAATCAGGCTTCCAAAAAGCAGTCCAGTCGAGCGTGGATGTGGGGGTGAACCAGACGGTGCGCGTGGACATTGCATTGCGCGTGGGCTCCGCCACGGAATCGGTGCAGGTAACGGGTGCTGCCCCTCTGTTGCAAACCGAAGCATCCTCGCTGGGAACGATTGAGACGGAAAGACGCATTTCAGAACTCCCCCTGAACGGAAGAAATTTCATCCAGCTGGCATATCTCGGTCCCGGAGCCAACGGAGGACAAACAGGAACCAATGTCAGCGGAGGTGTATTTGAAAACGAGCGGGCAAACGAAGCAGTCTCGGTAAATGGACTTCGCGTCTCCAACAATAACTTCCTGCTGAATGGTGTGGATAACAACGAATTCGGACTTGGTGGCGTGATTGTTTTACCTCCGCCAGATGCGATCCAGGAGTTCCGCACCGAAGAGAATTCGATGAGCGCCGAATTCGGACGCGGGGGCGCAGCTGTCAATGTCGTCCTGAAATCAGGTTCGAATCAGATTCACGGCGGGGCTTACGAGTTCATTCGCAACGACAAGCTGGATGCAGTGAACTACTTCAATCAGGGCCAACAGCCCTTCAAGCGCAACCAGTTTGGCGCCTTCCTCGGCGGGCCCATCAGGAAAAACCGTACTTTCATTTTCGGGGACTACGAGGGTTCGCGGCTGCGGGAAAGCCAGCCGTTTCTCTCGACCGTCCCCACGGCGGACGAGCGGGCGGGAAATTTCACCGACCGGCTGACGGGAGACACGTTTTCGCCTTGCGCAACGCCCTCTCCGGCGGACACATTTGACACCGGCACGATATTCGATCCTTTCAGCACTCACGACTACACCTGCGGAGACGGCTCGGTGGTCTCACTCCGTAATCCGATCTCGAGTGGTGGCCAGCTCAACGTGATTCCTACTGCTTCCATCAACTCTGTAGGGCAGAACGTGGCTAATTTTTATCCCCAGGCGAACCTTCCCGGGCTGACCAACAACTATCTTGCCAACCAGAATCACATCAACAACCAGGATTCTTTTGATGTGCGGCTTGATCATCGCTTCCGCGATCAGGATCAGATGTTCGCGTCCTACAGTTTCGGCGACGTGCGCAGCCAACGGCCCGGCCCGCTCGGCCCGTTGTGGGGCGGTTCCGATTGCTGCCCGAGCGCCAGCAATTCTCGCGCGCAGCACCTCGGATTAGGCTACACGCACACATTTTCGCCGCAGTTGCTGAACGATCTTCATGGCGGATATTTCCGCTATGCCGTCAATGCCCTGCCCTTCAACTTCGGTAAATCCATCGGCACCGACGAACTTGGGATTCCGAATGCGAATCGCAGCACTGATCCCAACTCTTCCGGGCTGACCAACATCGATATTGCCGGCTTTACCCCGTTGGGCGACTCCATGTACCTGCCGGAACATGTCTTTGAAAACATCTTTCAAGTTGCGGATACGGTTACCTGGATCCGGGGACGGCACTCGTTGAAGATCGGCGTCGACTTTCGCCGCCAGCAACGAAACTTTTATCAGGTCACAGCTCCCCGGGGATTTTATGACTTCGGTGGGGTGTACACCAACGATCTGAGTACGGCGAACGGCGGAAACGGGCTGGCGGACCTGTTGCTCGGTACCCCGGATGCCAACGAACAAGACTTCCTCCTGGGCCTTTACCCTACTCGTTATTGGGATTTCGGCGGCTTCGCGCAGGATGACTTCCGGATTCGCCCGAATCTGACGATCAATCTGGGGCTTCGCTACGACGTTACTTCGCCGGCCAATGGACGGGTAGGCAACTTCGACCTGAATCGCGCTATCGTAGTCACATCGTACGGACAGAATCCGGTGCCGCACGCCGGGGTGCAATTCGACAAAGGTGACTGGGCGCCCCGCATCGGGTTCGCATGGTCGGTGCAGCGAAACACTGTGGTTCGAAGCGCGTTCGGAGTCTTCTACTCGCCTGAGGCGAATATCTTCGATGATCTCGGTTTGAATCCGCCACAACTCACGTTCCTGGCGAGTACGTTCAACCCTGGCGCGATACCTTCGGCGGCACAGCTTATATCGACTGGTTTTCCCAGCGCGCTGCCGGTGGGCGACGCGACCAATATCTCCGGACCGGTTAAGACCACCGGGCCAAAGCGCATCATTCCTCGCATTATGGAATGGAATCTCGGCGTACAGCATCAGTTCGGCGACAACTTCTTGGCTCAAATAGGGTACGTCGGCACCAGAGCAAACCACTTGTGGAACCATGAGGCAAGTGACCTGAACCAGCCTCTGCAAATCCTCGATACCAATTTTTGCGGCCCCGATCCCAATAACTGCATTCCGAACTTTGGCAGAAGATACTTCAACCAGCAGCCCAATATGACGGCAGTGCTGCCGCTCGATTATCCGCAGCTGCAGATGTTCTATAACGCGTTTCAGGCTTCGCTGAACAAACGGTTCGCAAACGGTTTCAATTTCCTGGCCGCCTACACATTCGCTAAGAACCTGGGAAATGCAGACGGCAACGTCGGTGGATTTATCCAGAATTCCTATCGAGCTGACCTCGAGCATGGGCCAGTCGTTCCCGACCTGCGGCATCGTTTCACCCTCAGCTACTTATACGAGCTGCCCATCGGGCGCGGCCGCCGGTTCATGGGGGGAATGAGCAGCGTTGCCGACGCGATTTTGGGCGGATGGCAAGTTGCAGGAATTACAAGCGCCCAGAGTGGCGAGGCCTTGACCGCGGTAATGTCCTCCGATCTCAGCAATACCGGGAGTTTCAGCTATCGACCCGATCAGGTTGCGAACCCGTACGATTTCTCCTTCAATACGGCTTCTCAAGGAACGGACTTCGGCTGCACCAACCCCGGCCACCAGACGCTGGACTGCTGGTTTAACCAGGCAGCGTTTACCGCACCTGCACTGGCCCCCGGACAACAGTCTGCCCATAGCTTCGGGAACTCACGGATCGGCAATTTGAGAGGTCCTGACCTGGTCGATTTCGACTTTGTGTTGCAGAAAAACTTCAAGATTCGGGAGTCTCAACAAGTGGAGTTCCGCGCAGAATTCTTCAACTTGCTCAATCATCCCAACTTCGGCCTCCCGGGAGGCGGGTCGGCCGTTCCGGTGGACGTGCCCGGAGGAGCGAGCATTACCAACACCTCTACCGATAATCGCCAAATCGAGTTTGCGCTGAAATACACATTTTGAGGCGCCGCTGGAGGCATCAATCAGGACGTCGAAGCCCTTTTTAGAGCGTGAGGAATTGATGGTCCTTCACCGCCCGCTCGTGAATGGCACTGCGTCGCTCTGATGCGAACCTCGCGCCAGTGGCATAGCGCCGCGTCCTGGCGTCAGTATTTGAAAGTCAGTGGTTGGCCGGTCTGATAACTCAGGAATCCACTGATCTCCCATCGACCGAGCAAATAGCCCGGCTTCAAGTCGCACGGGTCGGTGCCCGCGGAAGTCCCCAGATCCAGATGACTGGAAAAGCGATGCCCGCACCTCGAAGTCAGAGTGCACGATCGAGGCTGGGCGGAAGGGGGATTACGATATCCAGAGGCCGTCTTCACCGGGAACCCACTCTCGGGCCGTTAATGCTAACGTTGTGACTGCAAGGACGGAAACATTTCAAGTACGCGGGTCATAGGTGATCTGCGAGGCGTCGAGGCCGGACTTCAGTAGCGGCATTATTTATTCCGCCCAGCGCGGGTTTAGCTGGACGAAACCGGCCGAGCTGCGGTAATCTGGCACAGCTGTCCCCAGCGGTCTGTATAGTCCCACCAGATTGGTATCCATCGTGGTCCAGAAGTAGTTAATCCAGTCTAGCCGCGCTGATGAATATGGCGTTGCTCGCGAGTCCGTAGAATGGACTCCCGCACCCATTTCTCACCAGCCGTGGCATGCCGCGGAGGATCATGATGAAAACTGCAAGTCGCGCCGACAATAGTGGCGCTGCGGCGCCGATTCCCATCGCCGAAACGACCGGTGAGGTCTTCCCCAATGGCGACATGATCGAGCTGGTCGCTTCCGCTCCTGGCGAGCAGCCCAACCTGCTTCTTTGGGACGGTGAGACGCGCTTCATTGCGCCGCAAGTCGAATATGGCGGCCGCACTTATCAAGCCCAAGAACTGCACGGTAGCGTTCTGGGCGCGATGCGCCTGCCACCAGGGGCTGTCGATTACGGCACGACTCTGCAACTCTTTACAGAGTTGAGGGACGCGTTCGAGAAGTACCTGGGTTTCTCTGCGAATTTGGCAGGATTGAGTGCTTTCTGGGTCCTGACCACCTGGTTCTCTGACTGCCTGTTGAATCCGCCGTCTCTGTGGGTCTCCGGGTCTGACATTGACGGTGCCGCAGGTTTTCTGGCGCTGCTCTCCTGCATATGCCGCCACGGGATAAGATTAACTGGCGTCGCCAAGGCTGGATTTCTGTCACTGCCACTGTCTTTTCAGCCGACGCTCTTGGTTCATCAGCCCAGCTTGCGTCCCGAACTTCGCAGCCTTTGGTGCGAATCAAATTATCGTGGGTTTGTTGTTCCTGGTGGCAGCAGGGGCAAGGTTCGCGACGCCACCTGTTCAAAGGCGGTCTTTTGGGGAATGTTTGGGTTCGCGCCACCGCCGAGTGCCGGAAACATCCAAATTGCCCTTTTCCCGCCCGACCACATACTTCCGTTGCTAGATGACCGAGTATTGAACGATATTGCGAATCATTTCCAGCCACGTCTCCTTCAGTATCGGCTGGATCATGCGAGACAGGTTCGAGAGTCGCGGTTTGTGGCGCCCGACCTCCGGTTTCCGATCTGCGACCTCGCCCGCGCGCTCGGCGCCTGCATTCAGGGAGATCCGAACCTGGCTCTCCAAGTCGTTCCCCTGCTGCGTTCGCAAGAGGACCTCATCGACCGATGCGATCTGAACCACGCGCTCGTGGAAGTCCTTTGGCCTCGGGTGCATCAGAGCGCACGGGCCACTGTGGGCATCAAGATCGGAGCCGAACTTACGCCCGAGGTGAATACTTTCTTGCTCACCTGCGGAGAAACGCGGCAGTACGGCTCGGAGGAAGTCGGCGCGCGCGCCGCGAAGCTGGGACTCACCAAGAAGAGAACCAACACTGCCGCACTCCTGGTGCTGGACCGCAAGACCAGCCGCCGTATTCATCAACTGGCGCAGAGCTATGGAATCAAGAAAAGCGTGCCCGGATGTCCGGACTGTCAGCCGGCCGAAACACCCGTGGAGTGACAGTTGTGACGGGTGTGATGGGTGTGACTGGTGTGACTGGCGGAAATGCTTTCGCCAAAGAGTGGGGGAATGCATGCCAACCATCAAGCGCACTCTGAGCCTGGCAGAAACACTGGCCAATATAGCCCGGGCTAGAAAAATGATTGCTTGCGGCGTCGATCTTCAGATCCCCGAAGAGTGGGAAGAAAGAGCTCGACCCTTAGACATCATGGTCGATGGAGACTTTCCCGCCACGGCCTTTGACTTGGACAGTGGTACGGCTGCCTATGCCGTTTGGGTCCGCCTGGTCGCGCGGAGGCGGGTCATGCTGATGGACTGCAGACTTGCCACCAGTTGCGATGACGATATTCGGCTAACTGGCAATTTCGACAACGGGGAGCCAACTTGGTGGCTGGGGCACCAAGATTTTCCGCGCCGCCAGGTGCTCAATCCGCGCATCGAGAACCATCTCAAGTTCTACGGTTACGGCCACACGATGGAGGGCGTGATTCTGGCCACCGGTTCAAAGGGTATACCGGAATCGTGGCATCATGGGACGACCGCACCAATCACGATTTCATTCCTGGACCAGAACCGAGATGAAATATCCCAGTCCGCTGATCTGTTCGTGGACCGGACGTGGGCACGGAAGCGTATTAGCGTGCGCCGCAACGGCCTCCGTAGCCTAGAAGAAATTCCTAAAGAGCGCGATCGCTTGGGCAGTGAAATCCAACCGTGCCCGGCGGTCGCAAGCCTGCGGCGTGAGTGAAATGGAGATCTTACGCCAATCACGGCCCCAATCTTTTCCGTTCGGTCATTTGATCTTCTTTGCGTGGGTAGATTTCCTGCCCGTCATGGCCGTAATTGGGTTTAGCCCGTCGAAATGGTATGTATCAGCCAAAACCCTGCAGACGTGGGGATGGCTCTGCCACAGATTAAGGGTAGCGAAAATCGATTTTCCGGCTGGGCGCATGATAGTTGGAGCTTACTTGCAGCTTACCGGAATCATCCTGCAGGACGGTCGAGACCGCGCCACTTTTCTGTTATGTGTGCTACGGGCTTGGAATCACGGCTTGAGTTTCGTTCGAATAACCGCTCTGCGTGCCGCTCGAATCGACGGATGTCGTCACGTAGTAGTAGGTCTGCCCGCCTTGGACAGAACTGTCGGCATAGTTGGTGCTTGGGTCCAGCACCGGGTTGATTTTTGTGTACGGCCCGCCGGATTGGCTGCCCCGGTAGATGTTATAACCAGGGACGCCTGAGACGTCGTTCCAGGTCAGGCTCACGCTGTGCGACGGCGGCACGGTTCCTGAGCCAGTCAGGTTCTGAACAACCGGGTTGGCGGCATTGCTGGCAAATGAAAGCGCGGCCGATGCCGCGCCGGAGGCTTGCGGAGTAAAAGTCAGCGTGAATGGAACGCTCTGTCCAGCGGAAATTGTAATGGGGAGGGCTAGTCCGCTGAGCGAGAACTCGGGGCTGGTGATGCTGGCCGAGGAAACGGTCACACTCGAGCCCGTCGCGCTGAGTGTGGCTTTCTGAGTTTGGCTGCTGCCCACCGTCAGCGAGCCGAAATTAGCGGTCGTCGGCGTCACCGCCAGCTGACCCTGGGCCGTCCCAGTGCCCGCCAAAGAGATTGCCAGCGTGGGATTCGAAGCGTCAGAACTGACATATAAGGTGCCGCTCGCACCGCCCGCAGAAGTCGGGGAATAGGCCACGTTGAAGGTTATGCTTTGCCCCACGCCCAGGCTGAGCGGCAGGCTCAGCCCGGTCATGCTAAACGCACCGCTGGCGATTGTAGCCTGTGCGATATTCACACTGGAGCCGCCTGAGTTGGTCAGCGTTGCATTTTGCGATTGACTGTAGCCAACCTGCACCGGCGAAAAAACAAGGCTTCCGGGACTGGCTACCAGCTGGCCCGGCGTCGTGTTGGTCGCTGACGCGATCGTCCCGCTGCCGGTCAGAGAAACCGTCGCAGTTGTGCTGGTCGTATTGTTGTGCTTCCCCGAGCGATCATGAACGGTGGTCACGGAGCTCGGGAAGGAAAGCGCCCCGCTTGCGGCCCCGGCAGCTTGCGGCGCAAACGAGATGCTGAACATCACCTGTTGGCCGGGTGAGAGGGTGATCGGCATGGCTGGGCCGTTCCATTTGAAGCTCGATCCGGCGAGAGTCGGCTGGGACACCGTGACGGCGGTTTTCCCGGAATTGCTCAAGGCCAGTGACTGGGTCGAGCTGCTGCCAATCTGAACGGCGTTGAAGTTCATGCTCGGCGGGTTAGCAGTTACCTGCCCCCAGGCCGCAGCCATAGAAAGCACAAAGCTGAGAACGAGTCCGCCTACGCCGACTAACCAGTTCCATTTCAAGTGTCGCCTCTTGCCCCGTGCATGGCTGCACGGTCGGGGGATTTGCGGCCACTGCACCCGTCAACCAGGGGGAGCGCCGGGGCAACTCTCGCGACGCGGGCCGCGGAAGGAGCCAACGACCTTGATTCTTGCCCGATTCCGCCAAGATCCCTAGGTCTCGAAAGGGAATTCCGACTGTAATTCTCGGTCTAGCACGGAAGTTTTGCGATGGAGACGTTCCCGCTGAAATTGCTGGCTAGAGCAGGTTGGGTCTGAGAATATAGCTGGGCCGGATAATCGAGCGCCGCCCGCTCGGTCTCAGGCCCCAGGGATGAAACCACCAGAGATACTGCAGGCGAAATCCAGTTTCATTGTGCTGCAAGTGCTCGACTTGCTTACCACTCTGCTGGCGTTCCACTTCGGTGCATTCGAAGTGAATCCTCTGGTGGGACGCCTCGTCTCGGTGCTCGGTCCCGCGGGTGGAGTCCTGGTCAGTAAGGTGGTCGCGATCTTAATCGCTTTCAGGATGCGGAAGCTGCTGTGGATCGTGAATCTGTTCTACATCGGCATAGTGATCTGGAATATGCTGGTAGTTTCCTTGCTGTCCCACGCCAGACACTACCCGACCCACTAGCGACCCCAAGCAGGGTGCCAGATTCGGGCTGCAATGGAACCTTCGTGCCATGTCCGTGGCACCCCTAAGCCATTCTTTCCTACCCGACTTGTCTTTTATCCTCGTGAGCGCGGCGGCCACGCTTCAAGGTTCGCCTGGCAAGGTGCAAGCACCCGGTACGGTTCGTCCAACCATCCTTCGGGGATCGGTTGCTGTCATACGCTATCTTTATCTTTAATCTTTGTCGAGGTACGGTTTCATGCGCTTTCCTATTTTGTGGTTCGCCTTCGGTCTTCTGTTTGCATTTTGGATTGCAGCTTTCTGCTTTCATCTGCGCGGCGGGGTGACAACCTATACGCTCGTCGTGGTTGGGATTGCATTGTTTCTCAAACGAGGTCGGGTTAGTGCCACTGATGCCCGAAACAACCAGTAGATCGCTGCTCTTACTGACGGCGCTATTTGCCGTGATTGGGCTCCGTGCGAACGCCTTCTCTCAGGCGGCAGCCGAGTCAGCCTTAACCAGCACCTTGTCATCCTCTTCGGCGGCAAAGGCCGGGTCTGCGTTGAATCATGCCTTGGACCATAGCACCAGGCAACTCGGCAATCGCATACAACGGCAAACCATAAGCCCGATCCAGTCGGGCGCTCAAACAACTCGGATAAGAGGTATTCAAGTAAAAAGTCAGGCGCGCCAGTTGAAGAATTCGACGGCGACTTCACAATTTGCCGGCAGCGCGTATGCAGGTTCCGTCCCGGCGAACCGAGGGATTTCCATACAAGGCGGCGAGATAAGGTGCGCACCGGCTATGGCGGGAAGCCAGAATTCCCCGAAAACGATGGCTTCGCCTGGCGCGGCTGACTGTCAAAATCAGACGGCGGCGGCGAAAAATGCAGTTGAAGATGAGTACAAGTCGTATGTCACCCTGCCCCGTCCGAAGTAAACCCGCCCTCTCGCGCCGAGTTGATGTCCAAGTTTTAGGAGATTGACGTCCGCCCTTGCCAATCCCGGCGCAGCCAGGCACACTCTTTCCCGGCGTACAGACCGGTCCGTCGTTCCGGGACTGAGCTCAAATTATTGGGTGGAGATGGTGAAATTCACCGTGATGCGAGTTTCTGTCGGGGCGGCTTGATCGCCCTCGAAATGAGGTTTGAAGCGCCACTGCCGAACCGCTTCCAAAGCCGCCCCGGTCAGAATCGCTGGGCCGCTCAGCACCTGCACATCCTGCACGCTGCCGTCCTTATCGATTCGGGCCTGCAGAACCACCGAACCTTGCACATGCTCTTCCTGCGCCCGTGGCGGGTAGACAGGTTCAACCCTGTGCACTACGACCTCCGCGGTCTGAGGCGAAAAACGAACCTGGTCGCCGGAACCTTCGCTCACAGGCTGCGAACTGGATTGCAGATCGATGTGGACGGCAGAATTGCGCGCCACCAGAGTCTGATGCTCTCCGCTGGCATAGGTCACGTCAACTTGGAGCGGCGCAAGGATTGGAACGTCGGGTGCCGGGAACATTAACGCTCGCGCCGGAATGGCTGAGCCTGAGGCTGGTCTGGCACTGCCTTTTCGAACCGTGGCGGGAATCCCCGTCTTATCTATTTTGATGGCATCGGAAGTCGTCTGTCTGGAGGCTTCTTCCAGGTTCAGAGCACTGAGCCAGAACTCCCAATTTCTCACAACCACCAAAGCAAGAGCCGCGAATAGCAGGGCCAGAGCGATTAACAACTGCGCGCGGCGCTTCGGCTCAGAGCCGCTATTCAGCACTTCAAAATTGATTTTGGGTTCGTTATTTTCAACCAGCGTTGGCATACCCACCACCTTGCCCGGTGGGGGTACGGGCCGCAATAGTATGCCCGTAAATTGACGCTAAAACCAGTGGTTTTGGTAACTCATTGTAGGTAAACGACCTACTGTTGCCCGAAAACCCGGTTATTTCAGGGCAGAGGTCGGACAGTGGCTGATGCAATCCACCCGTACGCGGCGAAAAGCCGGCTATGGCCAGCCGGCTTTTCCTATTCGAATTCGCGGTGCTGAGGCGCGACGGGACTAGCGAATGTCGAAGCTTCCGTGAACCTCGATAATCGGGCGGCGCACAAAGATCCGCCCTGCTTCGTCCTGGTAGTAGTAGTGAGGGCGCCCCTGATAAACGTAGGTCCGGCAACCGTACTTTTTAGCCTGGCCTGGAGGCAGCCCGCAGTTTCCCCAGCCGGTTTTCTTACCGTGGCTCCATCCCGGTGGTCGCCCATCGTGGTCATCATAGGTTCGGTATTCAAAGCCGTCGCGATGATCCCAGCCCCGGTCATCATCGACGTCGGCGTGTTTGTTTCCGTGATGCTTTTTGCCTTCGTCTCCATGATCTGCCATTACCGGCAGTCCAAAACCCAACACAACAAGCAGTCCGACAACGACCAACCGAGGTGTCCGCATGCGGTCTCCGTGAATTTGCCTGGCGTTAGCGTGTGAACACTCAGCATACTTATCAATCGACTTCGCTTGCATCATCACGGAAGTACCCCAACGACCGAGAGAGTAGAAACACGTGGAGCGAACGGCGCACCTCTCTGGATGGCCGACTATGGCGAGTACTTTGTACAGTTGTTTCGACTGACCTTGCGTTTGCATTTGGCGATTCGTACGGTGGAGCAGAACACGGCCGTTCTGCATTTGCCGCGATCTCCCGCCTACCTCGGAAGTTACCTTAGTAACCTGCATCTCGGTGATCGTGCACCGTTCAAGCTGACCGGCACGCCCGCAAGATGTTGCATCTTCTTTTTTGAGAGTGGATTTAGATCCGCGATCTGGCTTTGATTCCATTCGACTTGTTGTGCCGCCAAACATGGCGGTTGGCGCTCGGTTTGCAGGTAAGCTCCTGGCGCCAAGTTTTAGCAGCATCGACCTGCGCGAGGTTTTTCAGTCCCTTCTGGATTGGAGCACGTTCTCGCAGAGGTCCCAGGTTTCGGCGACACCTGTTGAGAAACTTGGTTTGAACTGGATTGATTTTCCTGGGACGCTCGGAGTTAGTAACGATGAATGTGTCGACAAATCGACTATCGATAATCAATCTTAACCATGACCATCTTAACCGGGACCTTGTCAGCTCAGAGTCCGGCGGTGATGTAACCCACCTGGCCGGCTCTTCTGCCTCCGAAGGCGCGTCTGGCGACTCAACAGTTGATCGAGGGCCGGATAATTGCCCGGAAGAATCCCGCCTTCA
This sequence comes from Terriglobales bacterium, assembly GCA_036265205.1. Classification (GTDB taxonomy): domain Bacteria; phylum Acidobacteriota; class Terriglobia; order Terriglobales; family Acidobacteriaceae; genus JAIQFF01. The sequence continues at coordinate 96,005 of DATAPL010000031.1, read as the reverse complement.
TAAGATATTGGAAGAAGCTCGAGTCGCCGCCGGCGGTACTGGAGCAGCAATTGCTTTGCGCCGGGGAGAGGAATTTGTCTGCTGCGCCTCCTCAGGCCCGGCCGCTCCCGCTTTAGGCAGCAGCCTTGATCCACACGCCGGATTGTCAGGTTGCTGCATACAAACCCGCCAGCTTCAGCAATGCAATGACGCAGAGACCGACGCTCGCGTGAACCTCGAAGCATGCCGGCGTTTAAATGTCAGATCAATTGCGGTGCTGCCCCTTGTTGATTCTGACGAATTGTTCGGAGTCTTCGAACTTCTATGGCCGCAGGCGGACGCTTTTGAACGCCAGGATTTGCACATTTTCGAACTCGTGGCAGGTCAAATTGTTCAATGCGTAAAGGCGGCGCAGCCTATCGCTGATGCAGCCTTGCCCGGTAAAGACCCGGCCGCGGACGAGATTCTGACGAAACTTCTGACCGGTGAAATCGCGACGGTACCAGCCCGGCGCCATGCCCGAGTCCGGCGTCGACACCACTGGACTGCGATCCAGACCGCTGCAGTCATCGCGCTATCCGTGCTTCTAGGATGGTTGATGGGTCGCGCCGGCTGGAATATGGCGGTCAGTCGAGCGGAGAGTCACGCGTATCAGCCTCAGGAAGCAGTGAAGGCCTTGGCGCAAGCGACCGCAGACACATCTCCGTACAATCCTGAAAAAACAACTCCAGTGCCACCGGTAAACGCCGAACTCTCTGAGGACAAAACGGAAGAGCCCCAAGCGACACAAGTATCGCAAATCGATCTTGCCGCCGAACCTTCCGAAGCCACAAGCGCCACTGAAAGCTCCCTGATCACGCGAGTCGAGCCTCAGTACCCGAAAGAGGCGAAACAACGACACATACAAGGCCGGGTCGTAATGAACGTCCTGGTGGGAACCGACGGGCTTGTCCATCAATTGGTGGTAGTCAGTGGCGATCGGTATCTGGCTGCCGCTGCCGCCGCCGCGGTACGGCAGTGGCGGTTCAAACCACATGACCTCAACGGTCAGCTATCGGAATTCGAGACTCAGATAACCGTCAATTTTTCATTCTCCTAATAGGGATACCGCCCTCCCGCACTCTCCTGTTTGACCTGCCCTTCAGTCTGGTCGGCTGCTGCTTCCTGATCGGTCAGATCCTTGGCCGCGGTCTGATCCGGCGGCGGAGGTGGCACATCAGAAGCCGTCGTGCCGGTATCAGGAGCCTTCGGCAAGCCGCCCGTTCCCTGCTTTTCGGCCAGGGCTTTCATCCCACTGTCCAGTTGTTCCTGAAAGTGGTTATGCATCTCCTGCAAATCGTCTACATAAACCGCCACTTTCTTGCCCGCGGCGCATTCACCCTTCTTGCTGGCTGAGACACTGGCGGTGACTGTCTGGTCAGCATCGGGAGTGTCGGTAAGCCGGGTGATAACGTCCCCTGCGCTGAGTTCACATTCACGGCCATCGGCCAAAACAGTAATGTCGCTGGACACGATAAAGGTGCGACGCGCAGGATCCAGTGCCGGCAACATGTCACCGTTGGCAGGCTGCGGAGCCTGCGCCTGTCCATCCCATGAGCCACTCTGCCCGCCTGAGGACTGTTGTTGTTCCGCCAGCAGTTGCGCCTTCACTTCTTCCGCGATCGCCTGCTTCACCTCCGGGCTCAGGGTTACCGCCCCGGAGTTCGCCACCTGTCCTCCTCCGTTACCGTAGTTCTGCGCCTGATATTCCGCCGCCGCTTCGGCATTGGCTGCGGCTCTGGCCTCGTAGGCGGCTTGCAGATCCGCCGCAATCAGGTAATCCGTAAGCCAGAACGCCGCCGACGGATAAACTGGATAGGGTGCGAAATATCCGCTGTAAAAACCAAACCACGGCGCTCCACCCCAACCCCAGCCACCAAATCCCACACCCCAGTACACTGGTGGGCCCCATGGACGGTATGCCCAACCGTAAAAGACGGGGTGGTACCAGTAGCCGGGATAGTATCCATAGTAGCGACGGCCGCCGTAGTAGTAGCCGCGATAGATCCCAACCCGATAGACGCCATGATCATAGTAGGTGCGTGAATAGTAAGATCGGCCGCCACGCGTGATGTAGACCCTCTGAACGTAGCCACGATCCCTGCCTCTGGTCACAATCCGCACTCCGTGGCGTTCGGTCACAATGGTGCGCCCGCCGCGGAGATTGTGTTGAATCCGCATTCCGTTCCGGTTGATGACGCGGATCTGTCCGTTTGGTCGAAAGTTCGCCGATCCGCCGCCTCTCAGTGATACGGTTCGCCCCGGAGCTCCCCGGCCGTTCATGCCTTCGCGATGACCCGCCGTGTATCCGCCGCGGTTGGCAACAGAATTTCCACCTCGATTACCGGACATGTTGCCGTCATGGTTGCCGTGCGTGTTCCCGTCTCGACTGCCGATGCTTCCACTTCGACTGCCGTTGCCGTAACCGTTCGAAGCTGCGCCCGTGCCAGATCCTTGACCATGCGAGTTTTCATGGTTCGGCCCGGATACATGACCCGTAGCACCCGCGTGGTTCGGGCTACTGGGGCGGCCTGGATTACCCGCATGCTGAGCCGGTTCCGGCGATTGCCGGGAGGACTGGTGCTCGCCTCCGCTTTGGTGAACACTACCGCCCCCTTGATGGGAGCCACCGCCTTCGTGGCCTGTCGAGTGGCCATTCTGCGCGGCGGAAAGCATGGCTGTTCCCAACAATAAGGCCAGTATTGACGTGCTTAAAACGGACGGCGATTTCATGATTGAGCAACCTCGTTAACCCGAATTTAGTCGATCCCTTCACCGAGGTCCCAGATTACCGAAGACGCGATTTGTGCAGGCACGGTAACGTCTTCCACCTGTCAGGGAGCCATCGTTTGCCTGGGCCGTTCTGGGTTGGACGTCTTGCTGGAGCAGCCGATCGAGATGGCGCCCCAGAGAAACAGAAATAACGAAGCGAACATTACCAGATGCCGTTGCACGAGATCCTCTTGTTTCTTTCGTCGAAGAGTCATCGTAGCCCGATGTCCTGGGTGACATGAAGGTGTGGAAGGTGCAACGAGGATGGTGGTCTATGGTAATCAGAGAAAAGGGCCCCGATTTCTGTGCAGACAGCGGGACCAAAAATGGGTAGTTCCTGAATTCGTGAACCGCCAAGGACGAGAGGCTCGTAGATTGCATCGGGGTAAAGCAGGTCCCCCCACCATGCTCGCTTCGCTCCGGTCGGGATGACAGGGTGTGTCGCAGTCTGATCTTAGGCTGAGTTGTTGTGCGGAGTTATTCTGACTCGCTTTCCTACTCGCCTTTTCCTGTCCGGCTTCCCTGCTAGACTGGGCCGGTGCGCCGGCTGATCATCAATGCGGACGATTTTGGGCTGACTGCGGGAGTCAACCGCGCCATCGTGGAGGCGCATCAACGCGGGGTGGTGAGCTCGGCTACGCTGATGGCGAACGGAAGCGCCTTTGACGATGCGGTGGCACTGGCTCGATCGCAGCCTGGGCTGGGAGTGGGATGCCACATCGTGCTGGTGGATGGCTCACCGTTGGTGGAGAATGCGGCGACCCACACTTTGCTGGATGGCAACGGCAGTCGCGGCGGAAATCCGCGCTTCCGCGAGGGCATTGGAAAATTTGCCGTGCTGGCGCTGGCGGGACGACTTTCCCCGGAGGAGATTGAAGCCGAAGCCATGGCTCAAATCGGCAGGCTGCAATCGTCCGGGATTGCGGTGACTCACCTGGACTCACACAAACATACGCATATGTTTCCACAAGTTTTTCGCCCGCTCTTAAAAGCAGCCCAGGCTTGCGGGGTGAGAGCGATACGAAATCCATTCGAGCGAATCCGCCGTTCGCAACTGGCGGAGCGTCCGGGCTTGTGGAGGCGCTGGGCGGAAGTGGGGATTCTGCGCAGCCTGGCAAAACAGTTTCGGGACGCTGTGCGAGAAGCTGGAATGATCACGCCCGACGGCACCTTCGCCATAGTGGCGACCGGCAGCCTGGATGAGCGATTGCTTCGCCGCATGGTGGAAAATCTTCCGGAAGGAGTGTGGGAACTGGTTTGCCATCCCGGCTACAACGACGACGAGTTGAAGAAAGTTCACACCCGTTTGCGGGAATCGCGAGAGCAGGAGTTGCAGGTTCTGACTTCACAGGCAACCAGTGATTTGTTGGCTGCGAGTGGAGTTGAGATCATCTCTTACCATGACCTGGCCAAGACCACTTAAGTTGCTACCGGGAAACCCGCCCTTTGCGATTATGATTACATGCTGAGCATTCCCTAAGGTAGAATGCGCGGACGATTGCATGCCCGACAAGCCAGAACCCAGAGTCGATGTCGACCTCCCAATCCGAGTGTTTGGCATGGACGCGAACAGCCGTCCTTTTTCCCAAAATGCCCAAGCCCGCAACATAAGCGATCACGGCGCGAAGCTTTCCGGGCTGGAGAAGCAGCTGAAGCCGGGGGACGTCATCGGGGTACAGTTCGGCGACCAGAAGGCCCGCTGCAAGGTGATATGGGTGGTAGATGCGGGGCCGGTGAAGAAAACGGAAGTCGGGGTAAAGATGCTGGAGGGACAGCCTTGTCCCTGGCAGAAGGAATTGGAGAAACCGCCTGCCGGCGTGACCCCGCCGGTGGCTCGAGTCGCGCCCGAGACGGAAGACAAAAGGCGATTCCCCCGGCAACGAGTTCCCTTTCCGATCGAAATCCGCGATGCGCAGGGCGTCGGGACACATATGCGCACCAAGACGGCAGATGTAAACGGACGTGGATGTTATGTCGAGACCATGCTGCCCCTTCCGGCGGGAAAGACTATCAACATCACGTTCTGGCTGAACTCCGAACCGGTTCACACCCCGGCCATTGTGCGGACCTGCGACGGCGGGGTGGGTATGGGGATCGAATTCACGGGACTCGACGATGCGACGCAGGACCGGCTGCAGCAGCAAGTTGAAGCCATGGCTGCGAACTCAGCCCCGGCAAAGGCCCCGCCGGACGGGGTCTAGGATGCCCTCCAGCCTTCTTACCTCCAAAATCTGAATCGCCGCCGGGCCGTGGCCATCGAATGGAGGAGCCTGCAGGTCAAGGAAGAGTTTCCGAGCTGCCAACTTGAGGCCCAAAGACGGATATGAAAATCGGCATCACCTGTTATCCGACCTACGGCGGCAGCGGCGTGGTCGCGACCGAACTGGGCCTGGAACTGGCGGAGCGCGGTCACGAGGTCCACTTCATTTCTTATGCGCTGCCCATCCGGCTGAGCGGCACGCATCCCAACATTCACTACCACGAAGTGGAAGTGTCGCGCTATCCTTTGTTCGAGTACCCGCCTTATGACCTGGCGCTGGCTTCGCGCATGGCGGAGGTCGCCGAACTCTATGATCTCGACCTGCTGCACGTGCATTACGCAATTCCGCATTCGGTGAGCGCCCTGCTGGCGCGCCAGATGATGGCGGCCAAGCCTCGCGGGCGGAAACTTCCCTTCGTCACCACGCTTCATGGAACCGACATCACACTGGTGGGACTGGACCGGTCTTATCTTCCTATCACCCGTTTTTCGATTGAACAAAGCGACGGAGTGACCGCCATTTCGCAATATTTGCGGGAGCGCACCGTGCGGGAGTTCGATATCCGCAACAACATTCAGGTGATCTATAACTTCGTCAATTGCGACGTGTACTGCCGGGGCGAAAAGGTTTCCGAATTAAAGGCAGAGTATGCCCCGAACGGCGAGCGGTTGCTGGTGCATTTGTCCAATTTCCGTCCGGTGAAGCGCGTGACCGATTGCATCGAGATCTTCGACCGGGTGCGCAAACAGATTCCCGCCAAGCTGCTGATGATCGGCGACGGCCCCGATCGCTCGCGCGCGGAATGGCTGGCAGTGCAAAAGGGCATTCACAACGACCTAATTTTTCTGGGCAAGCAGGAGATGGTGCAGGAGAAGCTGGCGATTGCCGACATCCTGCTGCTGCCGAGCGAACTGGAGTCATTCGGGCTTGCGGCGCTGGAAGGCATGGCGTGCGAGGTCGTGCCGATCGCCACCCGCGTGGGCGGCATCCCTGAATTAATCGAGCACGGAAAGAGCGGGTACCTCGCGGAGGTCGGCGACGTAGAGGCCATGTCGCGCTACGCCATCGAATTGTTGAGTGACGAAAAAGCTTTGCGGGATATGGCCAAAGCCAGCCGGGCGGTGGCGCAATCGCGTTTTTGCGCCAGCAGAATCATTCCGCAGTATGAAGAGTTTTACCGTCGGGTGCTGGAACGCGCTTCGTAGAAGGCTTCGGGAATAGCGCCCGATCCCTGCAGGACGGGCAAGCGCAACCGAACCAGAGTTCCCTTGCCTTCGTGGCTGTCGATGGTCATGCGGGCGGTGTCTCCATAGAGAACTTTCAAGCGCTCGGCCACGTTGGCCATCCCAATGCCGGTTCCGCCAAGGCCGGTCGGCCGTTCCAGTAAATTGGCAGAGCCCATCCCCACGCCATCATCCTCTACCTCGATAATCAGGTGGGAATCGGTGAGGCGGCTGCGGAGATAAATGCTTCCACCGTCAATCTTCGAAGACAAGCCATGCTTGACCGAGTTCTCCACCAGCGGTTGCAGCAGCATGCTCGGCACCATGGTGTCGAGGGATGAGATTTCCAGCTCCTTGACCACGCGCAGCTTGTCGCGGCCGAAGCGGACGACTTCGATGTCGAGATAGTTGTCGATGAATTCCAATTCTTCGCGAAGCGGCACAAAGGCGTCACTGCTATTGAGCAGCCGCCGCAGAATATTGGCCAGCTTGAGGATCAACAGGCGGGCGGTATCGGGATCGAAGCGCACCAGCGAGGAGACCGAGTTCAGCGTATTAAAGAGGAAGTGGGGATTGATCTGGTTCTGCAGCGCTTCCATGCGGGAGTGCAGCAGCAGGCGCTCCTGTTCTTCCAGCTTGATTTGAATGCGGACGCTGTTCCAGATTTTCAGTTCTGTGCCGATCACGATCACCGAGCTCGCGTAGATCAGGATCTCTACCCACCAATTTGGGCTCTCCAGGCTGAACGTGGCCCGCGGCACCAGGCGTGACAGCTCGGTTTGCACAAAACGTAGTCCCACGATGGTTACAAAGAACATGGTCTGCCATTCGAAGGGGTGAGGCTTGGGCAGGTTGCGCCGGATCCAGCGGTAGATGCTGAGGTCGACGAACGGGGAGAACGACCAGATATCTTCACGATTGGGGGCGAAGTTGCGCAACTGGCCAGCCACGAAGCCGCACAACACGTTGAAGGGTAGTGTCGCCCACTCGCCATGCCAGAGGGCCGGAAGGGCGAGAACGACGCCACCCAGCACGCCTGTCAGCCTGCCACCGATAACGCCCAGCAGGATGGTGGTCTCGAAGGACAAGTCGCCGGCGAGGAAGCTTCGGGCGCTGAAGCGAATCCAGACGCCGATTGCCAGCGGGATGCCAATCCACAGAACAAGGTAGATTTGTTGCTTCCAATTGCGTTCGTCGCGGAAAAGCAGAGATTTGAACTCGACCGAGCGTCCGAGAATGCTGGCAGCGGAGGCGGCAACGCCCAGCTTGATCAGAAGATTGATAAGGATGAGACGCTGTTCCATGGTTCGATGGCCGCAACGATTCGATGAGCCGCGACGTGCGCTGAGGGAAATGTAGCACGAAGGCGGCGCCTTGAAGGACATCGGGCGCTCGGATGACTGTTGTGAGAGCCGGGTCTGCAGTGGTCGGGGCGTCGACCGGACAGCCGGCGGTACACGCGTGCTACCAAGACGCTACATTCCTACTAATAGGGGCCAATGATGCCGCCGATTTGTCGCGATGCTGGTGGGCTGGTGGGCTTTTGTCCCTGGATTACGTCCAGGTACTTCAATCCCGAGCCGGTGTTGAACAGGACGACATGGTCTTCAGCACTGAAGAAGCCGCTGTCTCGCAGCTTGCGATAGGCGGCCAACGAGGCTGCGCCTTCGGGTGCGGCGAAGACGCCTTCAATCTGAGCCCACTGGCGAAAACCATCCATTATTTCTGCGTCGCTCACGGCCAAAGCAATGCCGGCGCTCCTTTTTAGAATGTCGAGAATAAGGTAGTCGCCGTAGGCTTTGGGGACGCGTAGACCTGCCGCCAGCGTAGAGGCGTTGGGCCAGAATTCGGCGCTGGTTTTACCCTCATTCCAAGCTTTAACTATTGGCGCACAACCCTCTGATTGCGCGGCAACCATTTTTGGGCGTTCTGGACCGATCCATCCCAGCGCTTCCATTTCTTCAAAGGCCTTCCACATGCCGATCAAGCCGACGCCGCCGCCAGTCGGATAAATAATCCCCTGCGGCATTTTCCAATCAAGCTGCTCGGCCACTTCGTAGCCCATGGTTTTTTTACCCTCGAGGCGGAATGGTTCCTTCAGGGTGGAGACGTCAAACCATCCTTCTTTGTCCTTGCGCTCGGCCACCATACGGGCGCAATCGCTGATCAGACCATCAACGAGGGTGACGTTCGCGCCGTAGCTTTCGCACTCTACGCGGTTCGCCATAGGCACATCCCTGGGCATGAAGATATGCGCTTCTATGCCGGCCGCAGCCGAATAGGCCGCCAGAGCGCTGGCGGCGTTTCCGGCAGACGGCGCAGCCAACTTTTTCAGGCCATAAGCTTTGGCCATGGTGACGGCGGCTGACATTCCGCGCGCCTTGAAGGAGCCGGTGGGATTCAGGCCTTCGTCTTTGATATAGACGTTGGGAAACTGCCGGCTGGGCAGCATGGGAGTAAAACCCTCTCCTAGAGAGACCGGCGGGGCATCGGGCAGGACTTCAGCATAGCGCCACATAGTTGCCGGTCGGATTGTCAGCGAGTCACGCTTAAAGTGTTGCTTTAAGTGTTCCAGGTCATAGCGAACATAGAGCACGCCGCCATCTTTCGGGCAGGTCGTCTGGGGATGGTGGGCGGAGAGATGTGCACCACATTTGGTGCACTCCAGATAGGCGATGCGGAACATGGGGTGAAGTTTAACAGGAGGCAACGGCATTGCGGCCAATCCGGTGACGCGCGCGGGCGATGTGAAATCAGGCCGGCAGGCGGCTCAGCAAGGCGCTGGCTTTGCGGAACCAAGGACGCTCGCGGCGTCGCAGGTATCCGGGCATGGTGGGTTTCTTGGCCAGGATCTGGCGGGCCCACTCCCGCGCTTCGGCGGTGCGCTGCTGGGAGGCGAGGAAGCTGGCGTAGTTGTAGTAGGTCTCGGAGGAGGTTGAGATTTTGGTCACTTGCTGAAAAAGAGCCGCCGCCTTCTCCGGTTGTCCGGTGTTGGCGTAAGCGTGGGCCAGTAAGCCAGCGGCGCGATGAAAGTCGTAGGTCGGATCATTCGACACGACTCGTACCAGGTCGGGGAGTGCGGCCTCAAAGTCGGCCATCTGTATGGCGGCAACGCCGCGGCGGTAGAACGGGTCGGGCGAATCCGTGCGCGAAGAGATGGCTTTGTCGTAGGCCTGGCGCGCCCGGGCGAACTGGCCTTCTTCAAGGTAGAGGTCGGCGAGTTCTTCGTAGTTCCCTGCTGAAGGGTTATCTAAGATCGCAGCTTCTAATTCGCGGATACGCTTGCGTCGCGGGAAGGCCTTGAAAGACTGGCGTAACAGCCCGGCGTCGGGAATGGCTTCGACTGCAATGTAGACCAGGGCTCCGAGCCATCCGCCGATGAGGATGATCCACAGCCAGAAGGTGTCGGGGCGGCGGCGGATAAAGTGAATAATCGCAACCGCCTGCAGCAGGATGCCCCACCACGAAAATGCGAAAAGGAGTAACGATCCCATGTCTCGATGCAGCAGTATATTACGGAGTTTCGGCCGGGCCGAGGTACTCGGATTTGGGAACTGCGGAGCCGGACTCCAGCCGGGCCTCAATCGGCTGTCCCCGCACAACCGCGGTCGGACGTCGGACTGGCTCTTGCGCCGATGCTAAAATCCTTTAGTGAAGCCTCCTATCCGTCTGCTTGCCCTTGATATTGACGGCACTCTGCTGAACCCCGAATTTCAGATCTCGCCGACCGATATGGCGGCCTTGAGACGCGTGCGTAAAGAAGGAATTGAGGTAGTGGTGGTTACGGGGCGGCGCCACACTTTCGCCTTGCCCATTGTGCAGCAGTTGGGCTTTGACCTGTGGGTCATCAGCTCAAATGGAGGGGTTACCCGATCGCTGGCCGGAGAGACCTTTCATCGCGACTTGCTGCCGTCGCAAACCTGCCGCAGATTATGCATCCACATGCAGGAATTTCGTGGAAATACGGTGCTGACCTTTGATACCGAGGGCAAGGGCGCAATCGTGCTGGAGCACATGAATGAATTGAATGTCAGCATCCAGCGCTGGCTGGAAAAGAACCTGCAATACATCGATTTTGTAATCCCCATCGAGAACTCGCTGACCAGCGACCCGGTGCAGGCCATGTTTTGCGGGCCGATCGCACGTATGAAAGAGGCCCAGGCGGCGCTGGGGTCAAGCGGTCTGGACATTACCGTGCTTCGAACCGAGTATCCGGGGCGCGACCTCTCCATTGTGGATGTGCTCAACCAGGGCTGTTCGAAGGGGCATGCGCTGGAACGCTGGGCCAATTACCGTGGCATCCCCCGCAAAGAGGTCATGGCCATTGGTGACAATTACAACGATATAGAAATGCTTGCCTTCGCCGGAGTGCCATTTATCATGGGAAATGCATCCGAGGAACTGCGCGGCAACGGCTGGTCGGTAACCCTGTCGAACGAGCAGAACGGCGTGGCCGCGGCGATTGAGCAGGTGTTGGGCGTGGGATCTTTGTAGCCTGGATTTTGCAGCGAAGGCGCCGCGGGCGGGACGCAGGTGCTATATGGATGCGCAATTTGGATGCGCAATTTGAATGATGCGCAATTTGAACAAACTCGGGTTTGTCCTGGCTTTCCTGGTTGCCCTTCCCGCTTTCGGGGCTGATCTTGCCGTCCTGCGGAATGGTTTTTCCATTCGGCACGAGCGCCGCGAGACTTTGGGCCCAGTTACCCGCCTTTACCTGGAAGCCGACAAGGGCGGCTACGTGGACATTGCCACCAGTCAGATTGACCGGTTCGAGCACGACCTTGCGCCCGCCGCGACTATTGCGATTGCTCCCCCTGCGCCGGCAAAATCGCAGAGCCTGAATGAAGTCATCAACACCATCAGCGACCGGCATCATATCGATCCCGATCTTATTAATAGCGTGATCCACGCGGAGAGCGGATTCAATCCCCGGGCGGTGTCGCCCAAGGGGGCGCGCGGTCTCATGCAGCTCATGCCGCAGACTGCCTCAAAGCTGGGGGTCTCCAACTCCTTCGATCCCACGGCCAACGTAGAAGGCGGCACGCGTTACCTGAGCGAGTTGCTGCAGCGTTACAACTTTGACGTGGTCAAAGCTCTGGCTGCCTACAATGCCGGACCGGGTCGGGTGGAACAATACCGCGGAGTGCCGCCCTACTACGAGACCCGGGTTTACGTGGCCAAGATCGTTCGCGATTACAATCGCAAGAAGCTGGCGCAGCGCAAGGCGGCGGCTATCGCCGCCAAAGCCAACCGTACGAAACCGGAAGCCGCATCGCCAGCCATGGTAAAACAAGCCTCTCTCCCCGCAATCGCATCGACGGCTGTGCGTTGAGCCATCCCCGATTGAATCATCCTCGACAGAATCATCCCCGCAAGCAAATTCGGGATTCTGCTCGGCCCGAGGAGATTCGCCGCGTTGACCCCTGTCCCAGTGTCATTTACCTTGAATCAGCCAGCTTAGGCCTTTACCTTGAGTGGGCGCCGTGCCCGACGTCACACCATTGCTTGGGTCCTTTCCTACGACATGGATAGAAAGCGCATCTTTATAACCGGCGGAATCCTGATTGTTTTCGCCGTCCTGGTATATCTCCAGTTCCGCCACTGGCGGAGCTTCGACTGGGCTACTTTCTGGGCCGAGACGGAGCAGGTCCGGCCTTGGCACATTGCGCATGCGGTTGGTCTTATCTATGTGGCCTATATCCTGCGGGCGATTCGCTGGAAGATTTTCCTGCGGCCGGTCCGTCCGCAGGCGTCATGGTTGGAGCTGGTCCCGCCCACTCTGATCGGATTTACCGGACTGGCACTGCTGGGTCGCCCCGGAGAATTCATACGCCCATATCTGATCGCCCGGCGGCAGAACCTGCCGGTTTCCTCGCAGGTGGCGGTCTGGGCGGTCGAGCGGATCTTCGATATCGGCGCTTTTGCCGTGCTCATGGCGCTGGGCATATTCCTGCCGAGTTCACGGCGCTCCCTGCCACATCCTGAGTATTTCAACCGCTTCCGCGATGGCGGCCTTCTCTTCTTTGGCATGGTCATCGGCCTCGCGCTGGGGGCGGTGGTGGTGAGCCGCAAAGGAGAGGCGCTGGCAGGCTGGGTGGAACATCGCTTCTCCCACTGGGGCGCGAAGTTGAGCCACCGGATTGCGCAGAAGATCCGTGAATTTGGACAGGGCCTGAATACGATTCACGGTCCGGTGTCGCTGTTCATGTTGGTGGCGGTGTCCATCGGGATGTGGTGGATCATCGCGGTGGCCTACCACGAAGTGACCATTGCCTATCATCAGACAGCGCACGTCTTCGGCGACGATCCGCTCGACATCCGCCTGGTGCAGGTGCTGCTGTTGATGGGTTCAAGCATGCTGGGCTCGGTTCTGCAACTGCCCGGAGTGGGCGGAGGCTCGCAGCTTGCCACCATCGCCGCTCTGGAGCACATCTTCGACGTGCCCAAGGAATTAGCCGCGAGTTGCGGCATCATGCTGTGGATGGTGACCTTTGTCGCAGTCATCCCTCTGGGCCTGATGCTGGCCCACCACGAGCGTTTGTCCCTACGCAAGCTGTCGCGCGAGAGTCAACAGGAGGAGGCTAACGAGTCGTTCTCCCCATCGCCGCCTGCGGTTTGACGTTGTACGTTCTCTGTCGCAACCCGACCCGATAGCGGCTTGGCCCACATATTTAGCCCCTTACCAAGGTACCTACTTTAGGCGGGCGTCGTCTTACGCCTGTTACAATGCAAGCGAAGCATCATCCCATGCGACATGAAGTGTCCCTTCTGCGGCTTTGAAAATGACAAAGTGGTGGACTCGCGGGAGAGCAAGGAAGCTGATTCCATCCGCCGCCGCCGCGAGTGTCTGAAGTGCGGCAAACGCTTTACCACCTACGAGCGGATCGACGAAATCCCTTACATGGTGGTGAAGAAGGACGGTCGCCGCGAAAAATTCGATCGCCAGAAAGTTCTGAATGGTCTGCTGCGGGCTTGCGAAAAACGCCCTGTCCCGATCAGCCGCCTGGAACAGATCGTGAACGAAGCGGAAGCCTTCGTGATCGATTCGGCCGAGCGGGAGCGCAAGACCAGCGAAGTGGGTGAGTTGATCATGAACCGGCTGCGCCGTTACGACAAAGTCGCGTATGTGCGATTTGCCTCAGTTTACCTGGACTTCAAAGACGTGCAGGAGTTCATGACCGAGCTGAAAGATCTGTTGAAGACCAAGGAGCCGCCCGAGATTCGCAGTAAAGGAGCGGCCAAGAGCTAAGCTTTTGTGTGTCTGTGTGGTCGCGGGCGACTCGCCCGCGAATGGCTTAACGACAAAGTCCAAAGCCCCGCGGGCGGGTCGCCCGCGACCACACGACTACGCTGCCAAACAGAATTTATGGCTTACAAGGTTACCCTTATTCCCGGCGACGGCATTGGACCTGAGGTTACGCAGGCAGCGGTGCGTATTCTGGAAGCTACGGGCGTAAAGTTCGAATGGGAAACTTTTCAGGTGGGCGCCGAGGCCTTCGAGAAGTATCACGAGTACATTCCTAAAGAGGTCATCGAGTCGATTGAACGAACCCATGTTGGGCTAAAGGGGCCGGTGACCACGCCGGTCGGAGAGGGCTTTCCCAGCATCAACGTGGCGTTGCGCAAAAAGTTCGAGCTCTACGCGAACTTTCGCCCCATTCGCAACCTGCCGCATATTCCCACTCGCTATCCCGACGTAGACCTGATCATCGTGCGGGAGAATACCGAGAGCCTGTATTCGGGACTGGAGCACGAGGTTGTGCCGGGAGTAGTCGAGAGCCTGAAAATCATTACTGAGAAGGCATCTACGCGAATCGCGCGTTTTGCCTTCGAGTATGCCCGCAAGAACCATCGCAAGAAGGTCCACGCCATCCATAAGGCCAACATCATGAAGCTATCGGATGGCCTGTTTCTGCGTTGCTCGCGCAATGTTGCCAAGGACTATCCGGAGATCACTTACGGCGAGCACATCGTGGATAACACCTGCATGCAGCTGGTGATGAATCCTTATCAGTATGATGTGCTGGTAATGGAAAATCTCTACGGCGACATCATTTCCGACCTATGCGCCGCTTTCGTCGGGGGCCTGGGATTTGTGCCCAGCGCCAACCTGGGAGACCAGTGCGCGATCTTCGAAGCGGTTCACGGCTCGGCTCCCGACATTGCCGGAAAGAACATTGCGAACCCGACGGCGGTCATTCGCTCGGCACAGCTTATGTTGCGACACCTCGGCGAACACGCGGCGGCCGACAAAATCCATGACGGCCTGGAAAAGGTGTATCGCACCAAGGACAAACTTACCCGCGATGTGGGCGGGAAAGCGGGCACTTCGGAGTTTGCGGATGCCATCATCCAGTTCATGGAAACCAGCACCCACGTTCCAGCGCAGGCCGAATCTTCTCACGCGTAAATTCTTTCTTCAGCTGTGATCCTGAGCGCAGCGAAACAGCTCGCCTCGCGAAAGTTGGCGTCGAAGGACTCCTTATGAGCTGATTCGCTGTCGGGTGTTTGCGCCTTGAGCACGTCCGCGGAGATTCCCCGAAAACGGCGGTGGAAGGTTGGGAGCTCTTCGACTCCGTGATTGCTTCGCGAAGCGAAGCAATCACCCCGCTCAGGATGAGAGGGATTTTTGCCATCGCGGGCGAATTTTGAAAATCAAAACACCATCGCCCGCAAAGTCCACGTTGACGCGGCGTACAGATTTTGAGTAACATCCTCCTTCTTCAAGGAAACCCGGGGGATGGCTAACCCAACACGGCGGGTAGGTGTAGTACTCTTCCAGCTCGGCGGCCCCGACACGCCGGAAGCGATCCAGCCGTTTCTTTTTAATCTTTTTTGCGACCCCGATATTATCGATTTTCCTTTTGCCCGCATCGGGCGAAAGCCGCTTGCCAAGCTGATTTCGACCACCCGGGCCAAGAAGGTGCTGCATCATTACTCGGTAATCGGCGGGGCTTCGCCGATCCGGCGTTTCACCGAACGACAGGCGCATGCCCTGCGGGAGAAACTGGCGGCCGATGGAGTGACCGCTCAGTGTTTCGTCGCCATGCGGTATTGGCATCCCTTTACAGCGGAAGCCATCCAGCGGTTGCGCGCGGCCGATTGCGACGAGGTTGTGCTGCTGCCCCTTTATCCGCAATATTCGAGTACTACCACCGGGAGCAGCCTCAACGAATGGCGGCGGCTGTTTCACGACGACATTCCGGTGCATTGCGTCGAGACTTTCTATCGTCACCCGTTTTACCTGGACTCGCTGGTGGAGAAAGTGGATGAAGCTCTGGCACGTTTTCCGGAACCTGAAGACGCGGAAATTGTTTTCAGCGCGCACAGCGTGCCTGTGGCCGTGGTCTACAAGGGAGATCCCTACCAGCGCCACATTGAAGAAACGGTCGAACTGGTGATGGAGCGTGGGGGATGGCGCAACCGGCACCGGCTTTGTTATCAAAGCAAGGTGGGAGCCAGCAAGTGGCTGCAGCCGTCGTTGCATCGCACCATTCGGGATCTCGCGGAGGAGCGAGTCCACGACGTTTGCGTGGTGCCCATCGCTTTCGTCTCCGATCACGTCGAAACTTTGGGCGAAATCGATCATGAGGCGCGCAAGGAAGCGGCAGCGCTGGGGATAAAACAGTTTGAGATGACCTCGGGTCTGAACGATTCGCCCACGTTCATTGCGGCGCTGGCGGATTTGGTGGAGAACGCACTGGGCATGAGTGTGGACCGGCGAAGTAATCCGGATCGCCTGGTGGCGGCGAGTTAAACGGGAACAGGTGGGCAGGTACGCACACCTGCCCGGCGGAATGAAGCTCCGCGTGTCCGGGGACATGATGTGGACGGATCGAGTTCTTTGAGGGAAGGAACGGATGGCAGACGAATCCAAGGCGGGCATTCTCGGGCGGCTACCGCCCCTGCCTCGAGCAGCGCTTAACAATTCCGTGATCGGGATGGAGCAGGCGTATCGCCAGCGCAAAGGCTTGCCCCTGTTGACCGACGCCGACATCGAAGCCCTGAAGGCTGGCCAGCCTATGTGGTGGGAGGAAGGCGGCAGCGGAGTGTCTGCGACTCCGCCGAGCGCTCCGATAGCGGCTACGCCGGCACCCGCCGCTCCGGTTGCAACTGCTGTGGCCGTGCCCCCAGCAGCGTCAGGTGGCATAAGCGAAGAAGTTGCCAAGTGGGTTGCCGAAGGCAGGAAATGGAGCAAATCGACCATCGCCGCAGAACAGGCTCGCCGCGGACGAAAGGGACTGCCTCTCCTCAATAACGCTGAGATGTCTGCTCTGCTCGGCGAACCGGTAGAGGCGAGCGCGCCTGCCGCCCCTGCTGCGCCAGCGGCTGTGGCCGCGCCGGTTGCGGCAGCTGCGGCAGCGCCCAGCGGTCCGATCAGCGCCGAAGTTGCTAAATGGGTCGCCGAAGGCAGGAAGTGGAGTAAATCCACGATCGCCGCGGAACAGGCGCGACGTGGACGCAAAGGCCTTCCGGCGTTGACACCGGCGGAAATGACTGCCTTGCTGGGTGAACCTGCGGCCGCAGAAGCGCCCGCGGCAGCTGCAGTTGCCGCTCCAGCCGCCAAGCCAGTAGTAGCCGCGGCCGCTCGACCTGCGGCCGGCCCGCCATCGGCCGCCATGTCGGTTTCGCAGAGTGGCGCATCCACAACCTACGTTGGAACTCCGGCAGTGGGCACTTCCAGAGCCGCAGCGGCTGGAGGAGTCGCCTCGGTTGGACCGGAAGATAATGACATCAATCAGGCACGAAGAAGATTTGCCTGGGCCGCGTTCGCGGCGTTCATGACAGCGTGGTTCATCGCCTTCTTTCGCTTCTTCCTGCCCCGCACTTTGTTCGAGCCCGCGACGTCGTTCAAGATCGGATACCCGGCCGACTTCGGCCTGGGGGTCGATACCAAATTTCAGCAAAAATTTCGCATCTGGGTCGATCGCACACCCGACCGGATTTTCGTAATTTATGCGCGTTGCACTCATTTGGGCTGCACGCCCGACTGGAAGCCGGCCGAGAACAAGTTCAAATGTCCCTGCCATGGAAGCGGGTACGACAGCGAAGGCATCAACTTCGAAGGGCCGGCGCCGCGTCCCATGGATCGAGCCAAGGTCGAAATCGCGCCTGACGGCCAGATTCTGGTGGATGTTTCCAAGCTTTACCAATGGCCCAAGGGACAGCCCAGCCAGTTCAACGATCAAGGGGCGTTTCTGCCGACTTAGAAATTGTGGGGGGTTCGCCCGACTGTGCAGGTTGTGACACTTGCCCGCACATGAAACGAGAAGAGGTGCAATGCCTGAAGAAAACGGAAACGGCAACGGCAATAACGGGAAGCGGGTCGGCCTGCTGGAACGGGTGAAAGCGGGCGTCAAGGAAGACGTCCAGTCGCTCAAGACCGACATGCCGGTCAAGGCCAAGGAGCAGATCGAGGGTCTGAAAGATCCCACCAAGACCCAGGTCTACACTTCGATCTTCCGCCACAAACATGATGACACGCCGCGCAATCGCGCCCTGGGCGTGTTGTCCAACGTGTTCCTGCATCTGCACCCGGCCAAGATCAACCGCGATGCGGTGCGCTACAGCTATACCTGGGGCATGGGCGGAATCACCTTCTATTTGTTTATCGTGCTGACCCTGACTGGCGTCATGTTGATGTTTTATTACCACCCCAGCAAGGTGCAGGCATTTCGCGATGTCCTTTATCTCGAGCACGACGTGCCCTTCGGCAAGCTGTTGCGCAACATGCATCGCTGGGCGGCGCACCTGATGGTGATTGCCGTCTGGCTACACATGTTCCGCGTCTTTCTCACTGGGTCCTATAAAAAGCCGCGGGAGTTTAACTGGAATATCGGCGTGCTGCTGCTGGTGTTCACGCTGCTGCTTTCCTTCACCGGCTACCTGCTGCCCGACGATCAACTCGGCTTCTGGGCGGTCACGGTGGGAACGAATATGGCACGGGCAACGCCGATGCTGGGGCATGAAGGTCCCTTCGGAGCGATGCTCCACATGACTCCCTACAACGACGTGCGCTTCGGACTGCTGGGCGGCTCGATCGTGGATGCCAATGCACTGCTGCGATCCTACATCTGGCACTGCATCGGAATTCCGATTGTGGCGTCGGTGCTGATGATCGTGCACTTCTGGCGAGTAAGGAAAGATGGCGGGATTTCGGGGCCGGCGCCGGTAATGCTAGCGGCGGAAGTGAAAGAGCCGAAGAAGTAGTCTGCGGCGGGTAGCAAAGTAATTTCCGCTTCCAAAAACGCGGGCGAGGGCGCCCGCGCCACACAGGCCACGGCCAGGGAGCAATTATGGATTGGCGACAACTTTGGGAGATCTGTTCGGCGCCCGACAACGTGCCCATCGTGGGGCTGATTCCTTTGCTTGTTTTCTACATTTATCTGGCGTGGAAACAAGCCAAGGCCAATGACGAACTGATCGGCGAGCTGGAAACCAACCCGGCGATGGCCAAGACCCATCATCGCAAATCATGGCCCTTCCGCCCCGGATGGCAGAAGGAGATTCATGTCTGGCCATTTCTGCTGCGCATAGAGTTTCTCGCGGCCATGATCGTGACCATCATCCTGATGGTGTGGTCGATCACCTTGAACGCGCCTCTGGAAGAGCCGGCGAATCCCAACCTGACCATGAATCCGGCGAAGGCTCCCTGGTATTTCCTGGGATTGCAGGAAATGCTGGTGTACTTCGATCCCTGGATCGCGGGCGTGGTCATGCCCACCCTGATTATTGTCGGCCTGATGGTGATTCCATATATCGACACCAACCCGCTGGGCAGCGGTTATTACACCTGGAAGCAGCGCAAATTTTCCATCGGCACATTTTTGTTCGGCTTCATCGTTCTCTGGGTCGCGATGATCATTATCGGCACGTTTATCCGCGGCCCTGGCTGGCAGTGGTTCTGGCCGGGACAAACCTGGGACCACAACCGCCTTATTTACGAAGTGAACCGCGATTTGCCGGATATCTTCGGCATCACGTCAAACCTGGGCAAGGCGATTTTCGGCGGCCTCGTGGTGGGAGGGTTTTATGTCGTGGGTGGATTCATTACTCACGCTCTTTTCCGCCGCTACAACCCGAAAGACTACAAGCGCATGAGCCTGTTGCAATATTCCATCATGATGTTCTTCCTGCTCACCATGGTGGCACTGCCGGCAAAGATGCTGCTGCGGCTGGCCTGGCATATCAAGTATGTGTGGATAACGCCGTGGTTTAACGTTTAGAACACGTCGCTGGTCGTTGGCCCTCGGTCGTTAGCCGAGGCCAACGGGTTTCCGGTGTAAGCCAACGACCAACGGCCAAGGACCAACGACTGATCCTGGAGGATCCTGGTGCCCGAGCAACGCGTCCCTGACAATGATCCGATTGTAAGCAAGTCTTACGCGGCGCATTACGTGATCGCCATGTTGATCCTCATGGTGACGCTGTTCTGGGCATTGTGGGATGAATCCTTCGGACAGCGCCCGTGGAAGGCGTTCCAGCACGAATGGAAGGATCGCTACACTACGTTCCTGAACAGCGCGCGATCGAAGTCATCGCAATCGCAGAAGGAAGTCGAGCAGAATTCGCAGTACCAGCAGCTGGAAAAAGCCTACAAAGACGCCTATGAGACGGCCAAGCCGCGCCGCGACGAACTGCAAAAACAGATTACGGATTTGAGCGCCCAGATTCTGGCGGTGCAGAACGTTTTCACTGACCGTCGCGCCTATGTGAATGCTCTTACCTACGAGCTTGAGACCGAGACCAGCGCGTCCGGCAAAAAAAGCAAGCAACAGGACATCGACGATTACAAGAAGAGAAAAGCTACGGTCGAATTTCCGGACGGCCACAGGCAACAATTCAACTTTCAGGAGCTGGAAGAGACTTACAACTCGCTCAAGGATAAGCGGACCAAGGTCAGCGCCGATTTAGGCGAGGTGCTGAAGCCGGTCACCGAGGCCAGCACCAAGATGTCCTCCTTCGTGACCGACCACATGGTTGACCTCACGCCGTCTCAGATCGATGGCTTGAAAAAGAAAGCCGTGGAGTGGGACCCGAAAATTGTGCAGATCAATGTGGCGGAAGCCAACATCGTGGATCGCTGCGAGTCCTGCCACATGAACGCGCGGGAACCAATCCGGGTGTCGGCGGCGGTCATGACACCTAAGGGCGAGAAGAGGCCTGACGAGTATGCCCAGGCATTCACCAGCCATCCTGAACCGGCACTACTAAAGACGCACGATCCCGACAAGTTTGGTTGCTCTCCCTGTCACCAGGGCAACGGCCGCGCCACCACCAGCGTGGAAAAGGCGCACGGCGACTACGAGCACTGGCTGTGGCCGCTGTTTCCTAAACAAAATGCAGAAGCTGGCTGCCAGACTTGCCACGCCGCCGACATGCACCTGGCGGTGGGCGACGTCGGGGCGCATATTTCCGACGGCAAATTCCTCTTCCGCCAGCGCGGGTGCATGGGATGCCACCGCTATGAAGGCTACGATAAAGAACCAGAGGATCTGACCTCGATCACACAACAACTGAAACTGTTCGAGCAACAGAAGGTCGACAATTCCAAGACCGCTGCCGATCTGATGAAGCAGGCGGACGCGGCATCGAGCAACGAAGAAGCCAACCAGCTCAATATGAAGGCGGTGGCACTGCGGGTTTCGAACAGCAAGATTGACGGCCGCATCCAGCAGCTTGACTTCCAGACGCACAGCCTGATGCAGGACATGAAGAAGATCGGGCCGAACCTGAAAGATGTCCGGCTCAAGTTGAACCGGGACTGGATTCCGGTGTGGTTGAAGAAGCCTACCGACTTCCGGGCGACCACCAAGATGCCGAATTTCCGCCTGACCGATCATCAGATCCAGACGATTTCGGCGTACCTGTGGCAGTCGGGATTGACCGACGCTCTGCCCAAGCAGAAGCCAGGCAACGTCGATCATGGCAAGGAATTGTTCGAAAGCCGGGGCTGCCTGGCCTGCCATTCGATCGGCGAAGGCGAGCAGACGCAAGGCGGAACATTCGCTGCCAACTTGACCCGCGTGGGCGAGAAAGACAATTACGACTACCTGGTGCGCTGGATTCACAATGCGCGCGAGCGCACCCGCCCGTACTGCCCATACGAGAAGAAGGATATCGGTCCTGAGGATTACGCCAAGAAGGGGCTACCGTACCAGTTCGATCTGCAGCACAGCCAATGCCCCAACGATGGGCACGAGCTGCAGGTGCAGAACATGACGGTCATGCCCAGCCTGCGGCTGAGCGTGGAAGATGCGCAGGACATCGCCTCTTATCTGATGACGCAGAAGAAACAGGAGCCAACTGCTTATGCCCAGGCTTCCTTTATGGACGATCCTGAGCTGAAGGCAGAGGGTAAGAAGTGGATTCGGCAATACGGCTGCGCTGGTTGCCATGAAATCTCCGGCTTTGAGGATGAAGGCCGCATCGGCACCGAGCTGACTTACGAAGGCAGCAAGCCCATTGAGCGTCTCGATTTCGCGTTGTTCACCGAGGTTGCGCAGCGTGGCGGCAAAGGGGCTGAACCGATCACAGATCCTGAAGATCTGGCCCGGCTGCCAGAGGGTCCGGCTAAGACTCCGTGGTATGACCACAAGGGCTTCTTCGAGCACAAACTTGCCGAACCGAATGTTTATGACAAGGGCAAGGTCAAGTCGCAGACTGAAGCGCTTCGCATGCCCAACCTGCACCTCTCCAAGTTGGAGATTCAGGATCTCACGACGTTTCTGCTGGGTAGCGAAGAAAGTTCCCTACCGGAGAGCTACCAGTACAAGCCGGGCGACGCGCGGCATGACATCCAGGAAGGCTGGTGGATCGTCGAGAAATACAACTGCATGGGTTGCCACCAGCTGACTCCGGAGCAGAGCACCATCCTGATGGGCATGAAACGCTATCAGGATGTGCAGGAGCAATTGCCTCCGAAGCTGCTGACGGAAGGCGCCCGCGTCGATCCCGAGTGGCTGCGGAAATTCCTTTCCAATCCGGCACTGAGCACGACGGACACAAACCGCAATGGCGTTCGACCGTACCTGCAGGTGCGCATGCCTACGTTCTCGTTCTCAGATAACGAACTGCGCAAACTGGTGCGATTCTTCCAGGCGCTCTCGCAACAGCCCATGCCCTATATTCCCGAGCAGGTGCCGGTTCTTTCCACCAAGGAAACGGACATGGCGCGCAGCCTGTTCTCGAGCACCGCGGCGCCCTGCCTGAAGTGCCATGCCACGGGCGATCCGCAGCACGATAAGATCGCCACCGCGCCCAACTTCCTGCTGGCCAAGGAACGGCTGAAACCGGACTGGGTCGAGCGCTGGATTATCGATCCGCAGGCGATCAGCCCGGGGACGGCCATGCCTTCAGGATTGTTCAAGCGGGAAAACGAACATTGGGTTTTCTCCGGCCCGACTCCGTCCTCGTTCCAGGGATATGACAAAGACCACAGCAAGCTGCTGGTCGATTACATATTCCAGCTCACGCCAGAGGAACAGCGGCGGGTAGCGGCTTCCATGGGGCATGCGCGGGCTACGACTCAGGAGCCGCATAAACAGAAGCAGGCTGCCACCACGACTTCGGAGGCAAGCAGCGGTGGTTCGCGGTAGAATGTTTTTGAAATTCTGTCCTTGGTCCTTGGTCGCTGGCCTCTAGCCATGGGCATTGATTTTAGCCAACGACCAAGGACCGACGACCTTCTGCTTGGAGAGATTCGGTTTAGAGACTCACACCTGACGAAAGGGCGACATAATAATGAATAGGAAACTTTGTGCAGCACTATTCTTGCTCAGTTTGCTGGGACTGCTGGCGGGCTGCAGCAAGAAGGAAAACACCAACGAGGAGCAGAGCACGTCTCCGAGTTCAGAAATGAAGCCGGCGGCAACGTCGACTCCCATCGATCCCGCCACCGCAGCCAGCGTAAGCGGTACTGTGACCTTCGGCGGGGCAGCTCCCAAGGCGCAGAAGATTGACATGAGCCAGGACGCGGCCTGCAAGGGCAATAACATGGCCGAAACCATCGTAGCGAACGATGGCAAGCTGGCTAACGTTTTCGTTTATGTAAAAGATGGCTTGGGCGATCGCACTTTTGATGTTCCCAAGGACTCGGCCACCATCGATCAGAAGGGCTGCCAGTATCATCCTCACGTACTGGGCGTGATGGCGGGACAGAACATCGAAATCCGCAACGACGACGAGACCACCCACAACATCCATCCCACTCCCAAAGACAATCGCGAGTGGAACGAGTCGCAACCTCCCAAGGCAGCCGCAATCGAGAAGAATTTTGCCCGCGAAGAGATCATGCTGCCGGTCAAGTGCAACCAGCATCCCTGGATGAAGATGTACGTGAACGTGGTGAAGTCGCCGTTCTACGCGGTCACGGGAGCCGATGGGAAGTATGAAATCAAGGGCTTACCACCGGGTGATTACACGCTGGCGTTTGTTCAGGAAAAGCTTGGCGAACAGGACCAGAAGGTTACGCTGGCCGCCAAGGACAGCAAAACGGTAGACCAGGGCTTTAAACCGTAACTGCTTTGTGCGTGGCGCCGCCGTCCCGGTGGCTGTCCGGTGGGCGTCCTGCCCACCGCAGCGAGGGCAAGATGCCCTCGCGACAGCCGGCAAGACGCCGGCGCTACGCAAACTTCGAGGAGCCGATTCTGAAGGCCGTTTCCCTGCCTTACAACCGAGCGCACCACCGGTTTGCCGTCTTCACGGCGGGCGTGACCTTTCTGCTTATCATTGCCGGGGCCCTCGTAACCAGCAATGACGCCGGCCTTTCCGTACCCGATTGGCCGACTTCATTTGGATCGCTGTACAAGATTCCACATCTGGTCGGCGGTGTGCGGTTCGAGCACACGCATCGCATGATTGCCCAGTTTGTCGGGTTCCTCACCATCATCCTCGCGGTCTGGACATGGCGTTCCGACCGCCGGCGCTGGATGAAATACCTGGGCATAACTGCTCTCGGGCTGGTGATCGCGCAAGGCGTTCTGGGAGGGCTCACGGTGCTGTTCTACCTGCCTCCGGCGATTTCATCGGCGCACGCCGCGCTGGCGCAGACTTTTTTCTGCGTGGCCGTATTGATCGCCATATTCACCGGGCGCCGGTGGGTGGAGGAAGTGCCAGAAGTGGACCTCGACCAACAGCGGCCGAGTTTATTCACCCTGACCTTGCTCTCTATTTTCGTGTTATACGTGCAACTGATTCTGGGCGCTATGTTCCGCCATCACGGCCTGAGCTGGTGGCCGCATGTGGTTAATTCCGGAACAGTGGCGGTTGTGCTATCTTGGACCGCCATACGCGCTTTGTCGCAATATTCCAGGATCGACGCTGTGAGGCGCCCGGCCATAACCATGCTTTCTTTACTTATCGCTCAACTGTGCCTGGGATTCGTCGCCTTTCTAACCCGTGTAGCCTGGGGACATGACGCAGTCCAGCCTGAGCTGCCGATGGTGATCTCGACCGTGGCTCACGTAGCCGTAGGGGCGCTGCTCCTGGCGACCACCGTGGTTCTGGCAGCGCAGGTCTGGCGGCACGTTCCCATCCCATTTGCCGAGCGGGTTCCGAGCCGCGAAGGAAAGCCGGTGGCGGCATGAGTACGGCAACGCAATCATTAGCCGTTCCGCGTAACCCGGCGGTGGTGTGGTTTCGTGATTACGCCGAATTGACCAAACTTCGGGTCACCACCCTGATCATCATGACCGCCTGGTGCGGATACTACTTCGGAGCGGCGAAGTCGGGGGTTACTTCCCTTTCGTGGGGGCTGTTTCACGCGCTTCTGGGGATTGGCCTGGTTTCGGGAGGAACGGCGGCGCTGAACGAAGTGATGGAATGGGAGACTGACGGCAGGATGCGCCGTACCGCGCAGCGTCCGATTCCCACAGGACGGTTCAGCCTGAGGCACGCTACCGCAGTCGGCGCCGTGATGACCTTCGGCGGCGCGCTCTACCTCGGCCTGGTACTCAATCCGCTGACGGCTGTGCTGGCGCTTGCCACGTCCGGGGTTTATCTTGCCGCCTATACGCCGTTAAAGAAGGTTCATCCTATCTGTACTTTTGTCGGCGCTTTTCCCGGAGCCATGCCGGGCGTGCTGGGCTGGACTGCGGCCCGCGGCCGGCTGGAGTGGGGCGCGCTGGTCATGTTTGCCATCGTCTTTTTCTGGCAGTTTCCGCATTTCTTCTCCATCGCCTGGCTTTATCGCCAGGATTACGAAGATGGCGGCATCCGCATGCTGCCGGTGGTGGAAGCCGATGGCAAGTCAACCGGACGTCAGATTGTGCTGTATTCCCTGGGGTTGATCCCCGTCAGCTTATTGCCAACGTTTTTGGGCATGGCCGGCAAGATTTACTTCGCGGGGGCTCTGCTATCAGGCGTGGCTCTGTTGTATGTGGGCGCGCGGCTGGCGACTTTTAAGTCGGCGCCGGCTACGCCACGCTCCAAACAGCGGGCGCGCCAGTTGCTGCAGGCAACCGTATTCTACTTGCCGCTTCTGTTCGCCCTGATGATGCTCAATACCAGCCAGTAGAGCGGGCTTTGGTAAAAGTCGGCAGGTCGCTCACGCACCACGAATGCGGTTTTTAAACCGCCGGCCGCCATTCAAATCGAGCACAGCCGGACAGTTCCAGATAAAATACCTTGTGGTCTCCAAAGCCCCCGATTACGTCGCGCTCGGCTCCCGCCATAACCCTCCAGGCCCTCCAGCAGTGATCTCGGTCCAGGATCTGGTCCACCGCTACGAGGGCCGCAGCGCCCTCAATGGAGTCTCGTTCGAGGTGCTTCATGCCGAGCTGTTCGGATTGCTGGGGCCCAACGGCAGCGGCAAGACTACGATGTTTCGTATTCTTTCGACACTCATGGTGCCGTCCGGCGGCCGTGCCGTCATCCGGGGCTTCGATGTGGCGAAAGAGCCGACCAAACTGCGGCGCGAGATCGGCGTGGTCTTTCAGGCTCAAAGCATTGACCTGAAGCTGACCGCCGCAGAGAACCTGTGGCATCAGGGTCATCTTTACGGTTTGCGCGGCGCCGCCCTGAAAGCGCGCATTTCTGAAATGCTCTCGCGGGTGGGACTGGCGGATCGCGCCAAGGAGAAAGCGGAGACCTTCTCCGGCGGAATGCAACGCCGGCTGGAGCTGGCCAAGGGGCTGCTCCACCATCCCGCGGTGCTGCTTCTCGACGAGCCCACGACCGGGCTCGATCCCGGAGCGCGCCGTGACCTCTGGCAGTATCTGCAGATCCTGCGTGACGAAGAAAAGGTCACCGTGATCGTGACCACGCACCTCATGGAAGAAGCGGAACGTTGCGACCGTTTGGCGATTCTCAATGAGGGCAAGCTGGTGGCGCTCGGGACCCCCGCCGAGCTGAAACAGGAAATAGGCGGCGACGTGATTCTGTTCGATGCCAAAGATCCAGAGTCGTTGGCGGAGAGAATTCGCGCTCGCTACCAGCTGGACGTCCAGGTGCTTGCGCGCCAGGTTCGTCTGGAACGGGAGAATGGCCACCGTTTCATCACCGACGTGGTGGAAGCCTTTCCCGGCGAAATTCAAGCGGTGTCGGTGAGCAAGCCCTCGCTGGAGGATGTGTTCATCCATCGCACCGGCCACAAATTCTGGACAGAGGAAGAAGAGGATGGAGAACGGCAGGCATAGCGCCAGCGTCCCGCCGGCGCTACCAGGAACGAACCTATGATGCTTGTGCTTTCGGTGCTCCTCGGACTTGTTCCTCTGGCAGGTATCGCCAGGATCGCCTCCAACGGCACGCTTACAACCGTGGACGGTCTGTTTATGAGCATAATTCTGCTGGCTCTTTCGGCCATACTCTTTCTGAACGTGTATCTGGAAGCACGCAAGAAGTTCAGTGTTAAGAAAGCGCCGCAGGCGCAGAAAACGAGATAATGTGGTCACTCAAACTGCCACTCTTCCAGCCCAGGCCGCACCGCCCACGGGGATCGTGCTGCCGGCATTTACCCTGTGGTGGCGGGAGCTGGTTCGCTTCTACCGCCAGCGTGCGCGGGTTGTGGGTGTCATCGCCTCGCCGCTTCTTTTCTGGGTGGTGATCGGCTCCGGCTTCGGCAGTTCATTTCGCTCCGGCGATGCC
This sequence comes from Terriglobales bacterium, assembly GCA_036265205.1. Taxonomy (GTDB): domain Bacteria; phylum Acidobacteriota; class Terriglobia; order Terriglobales; family Acidobacteriaceae; genus JAIQFF01. The sequence goes on along the minus strand of DATAPL010000031.1, from coordinate 68,644 downwards.
GCGGGACAGCAGCACTATCTTGATTACTTTTACCCCGGCGCGCTCATCATGATCGTGCTGTTTACCTCGATCTTTACCATGATGTCTGTGATTGAAGACCGCAAAGAGGGATTCCTGCTATCGGTGCTGGTAGCCCCAGTGCCGCGATCGGCGATCGTGCTAGGGAAAGTGCTGGGTGGCACCACACTCTCGACGATTCAAGGGCTCATATTTCTAGCCTTTGCTCCCTTCGTCGGTATTCATCTTGGAATCACGGATTTCCTGCTGGTGGCCCTCACGGTCTTCATGGTGTCGTTCGCCCTCACCGCGCTGGGATTCACCATAGCCTGGTCGATGGATTCCACCCAGGCGTTCCATGCCATTATCAATCTGTTCCTGATCCCGCTCTGGCTGCTTTCGGGAGCGCTGTTCCCTCTTGCGGGCGCTTCCGGCTGGATCCGATTTCTGATTCGAATTAATCCCCTCACCTACGGGGTTGAAGCCTTGCGCGACCTGCTCTATCCCGCAGGCCCGGAGTTCTTCCCTCTGTCCTCGTCGCTCGCCACGCTGGTGCTTTTCTCCGCGTTGATGTTCGGGCTTTCATTCATCATGGTGAACCGGCGCACTACCAAGCCGGCTGCATGATGCAGGTTCCCGCACAATATGCCATCTATCCGGTGATCGATGCCGCTCTCAACGGCACCAGCGCGGTGCTGCTGCTGGTGGGGCGAAGCTACATCAAGCGGGGACGCATGGCCGCGCATCGCGCAGTGATGATTACCGCGCTGATTTCCTCTGCGCTATTTCTGACTTCTTATCTGTACTATCACGCCCACGTGGGCTCGGTGCATTTTCAGGGACAAGGCTGGTCACGTCCTGTGTATTTCACCATCCTGATTTCACACACGATTTTGGCGGTGGCCATTGTCCCGCTGGTGATCATCACCCTGAGCCGCGCGTTGCGCGAAAGGTTCGACAGTCACCGCAAGATCGCTCGCTGGACATTTCCGCTGTGGCTCTACGTGTCGGTAACTGGCGTGGTGATTTACGTGATGCTGTACCACCTGTTTGCGGCCTAGAACTGGAATTACCACGGAGGCACGGAGACACAGAGAAAAACAAAGCCTTCTTTGTGGCTCTGTGCTTCCGTGGTGAGCTTGATTCTGGCTATCGTGAACCTATGGCTATCGTGAAACTGAAAATCGATGTGTCCGGAACTGTGGGGGATGAGGCCTGGCGCAATCTTCGCCAGTTTGACGAAATTCAGAGTGCTTCGTTCGGACCGAAATTCGGATCCAGCGGAAGCTGCAAACATCCTCCCAACCTTCCGCATGCGAAGGGCGAATGGGTGGGAGCAGAAGTCAAACTGGAAACCCCGCTGCTGGCTCAGTATGCGGTCTCGCACTATCTGGAACAGGACCGAGTCCTGGATGCGGACGTGGTGGATTGACCTGGCCTTTCCCAGCCGGCTCAAGGGCTGGCGGCGCCATGGACGATCCCTCATTCGGGTCGCGTCAACTAAGGCGCCCGTCCCATCTGTTATAGTTTTCGTGGATCCAGGCATGTCGGCTCTTCCAGACTCACCGCAGGAAATCTCGCGAGGCAGTACGGAATCGGCCGCTCCACATGCAAAACCTCGCATGTCGACGCGCAACCGCCTGCTGTTTTTTTTCACTGCATGGCTGATTGTGCTGATGCCCTTTCTTTTCTGGTGGAACACCTGGTTCGGGCGCCAGCTTTCGGACAAACAGCTTAGCGAGTACCTGCAGGACGACAAGAAACCGCGCCACATCCAGCATGCCTTAGTGCAAATCGGCGAGCGCGTGACGCGTCACGACGCCAGTGTGACCCGCTGGTATCCAGACGTGGTCCGCCTGGCGTCTTATCCCATTGAGGAAGTGCGCAATACCGATGCCTGGGTCATGGGTCAGGATGTCGCCAGCAAAGACGCTGCCAGCGCCGGATTTCACCAGGCGTTGCTGAAGATGCTTGACGACCCCTCGCTCATGGTCCGCGGAAATGCAGCGCTGTCGCTGGTGCGCTTCGGCGATGCCAGCGGAAGGCCGCAGATCGTCTCGCTGTTGCAGCCGGCGAAGGTGGTTGCGCCGATGGCCGGCAAGATCACGGATTCGAGCGCGGTGGGAACGGTCATTCATCAGGGCGGGATCATCGCCAAGATCGAATCCGCTGGCCAGACCGGAGTTCAGACTACCGAAGCGCGCTCGCCTGTCAGCGGCCGCCTGCGAGAGTTGTCTATCAAGACGGGGCAAACGGTGGCTGCCGGTGATCCGATCGCAACTCTTGATCCTGGAACAGAACAGGTTTGGGAGGCGCTGCGCGCGCTTTACCTGGTTGGCCAGCCGGAAGATATTCCCGCGGTCAAGCCCTATGAGCGAGAGTTGCCGGAGATCCCCGATCACGTGCGCAAGCAGGCAGTGGAGACCGAGCAGGCGATTCGGGAGAGGGCTAAATAGAACTGGGCCGGCTGCGGTTCCCGGGGTTCGCAGGATTTACAAAAAACCAGTTAACAGTTTTTAGTTCCCGGTTCTCAGAACGGCATTACGCCGACTTCTTTTTCTACTTCAGCGGTGTCCACCATCACGATCGCGTCCCAGGGACAGCCATCGAGGAAAGATCCTTCCGGACCTTTGCTGGTGCATTTGTTGCAGCCAATGCAGAGAATCGGGTCCACCTGGATGCGGCCAAACGGCGGATGATCTTCATCCGGCACCCAGAACATGCAGTCTTCTACCGGGCAGTATTCCACACAGGCCGGCGAGCCGGCGCAACCGGTGCAGCATTCGGTGATCACAGCCAGCTCTTTGGGTTTCTTCTTGCGTGCGGTCAGCAGCCCCTTGGACCTGGGCTCGTGTTTGAACTCGTCGGGAACCATCCCGACAATTCCCCTGAAGGGTTCGGCAGGCATCGGGTTGATTATAACCCAAGAGCGGACGCCGGGCGTCAGACCTCGACTTCGGCTATTAGGTCCGGAGGCTAAGGTCCGAGGTCCGACTTTCTGGTATAGTGGCCTTCCAGCCCCTCGAACTCCGTTTATTTTTTCCCGGCTCCCGGTTCAATGCCCCAAGCGAGAGGGCGGAAGGAGCAGCACTCATGGCAGGCAAAAGCGTCAATAAAGTCATCCTGATCGGCAATCTTGGCAAAGATCCCGAAGTCAAATACACCCCCAGCGGCACGCCCGTAGCTAAGCTCGCGCTGGCCACGAACGAACGCTTCAAGGACAAGAACGGCGAATGGCAGGACCGCACCGAGTGGCACAACGTGGTGCTATGGCAGCGGCTGGCAGAAATAGCCGGCGAATATCTGAAAAAGGGTGGGAAAGTCTACATCGAAGGCCGTCTGCAAACCCGCTCCTGGGACGATAAGCAGACCAACCAGAAGAAGTACATGACGGAAGTAGTGGCTAGCGACCTGGTTCTTCTGGGGGGGCGCGGCGAAGGCGGCGGAGACTTCGCGGGCAGCTCGCGCGGCGCATCCGCCGGCGGAAATAATTTCGATCAACGCACGCCGGAAGCGGAACCGGCAACCGCATCGAGCCCGATCAGCGACGAAGATATTCCGTTCTGATACAAACTGTCGGCTTTCAGCCATCAGTTAAACCAGGTTAGATGAGCATGCCCCATCTTTGCGCGTCTGTGGCGCAAAGGTGGGGAGCGGTTCCACCACTATGAAATACTGCACGATTGCAGCTCTGCTCTGCCTGGTCTGCTTTCTCACCGCGCCGGCTTTTGCCAAACACCACCACCGCCACAATGACTCGGAGGGAGCCGGGCAGTTTGACTACTATCTGCTTTCGCTCTCCTGGGCGCCCAATTATTGCGCGGGACATCCCAGCGATCATTCCAGTGAGTGCAGACTCGGGGAGCACAAAGCCTTCGTCCTGCACGGCCTTTGGCCGCAGGCCAGCAGCGGGGCGCCACCCATGTCCTGCTCGAATGCAAGCCCGGTGGCCGCCGCAACCGTGGACCACATGCTGAACTTCATGCCCAGCCGCGGTCTTATCCAACATGAGTGGCAGAAACATGGCACCTGCACCGGCTTATCGGCGCAGGATTATTTCGCACAGGCAGAGCAGGCCTTTACCCACGTGCACGTACCGCAGCAATATGGAAGCTTGAACCATGAGCAGCAGTTCAGCGTGCCGGATCTGGAAAAGGCTTTTGCTGAAACCAACCAGGCTCCATTGCAGGCTTTCCGCGTTTCCTGTCACGCGGGAGAATTGGTAAGCCTGGAAGTCTGCGTCGACAAGAACCTGCAGTACCGCAACTGCACCGAGAGCGTGCGCGAGTGTCCAGTCAATCAAGTGGACATGCTGCCACCGCACTAGAATAGGAAACGGCCATGCCGGAAGATCTTGCCAGCCAGACTTGTGTTCCCTGCCGCGGTGGTGTACCTCCGATGAAGGGCCGGGAGCTGCAAGGAATATTGCAACAAGTCCCGCAGTGGAAGGCGGTTGACGAGCACCACATCACCCGCACCTTTACTTTTCCGGACTTCAAGCAGGCGCTCGAGTTCGTGAACCGCGTAGGGGAAGTCGCGGAACATCAGGGACACCATCCCGACATCCTGCTGACCTGGGGAAAAGTTGAAATTACCCTGTGGACGCACAAGATCGACGGGCTCACCCACAGCGATTTCATCATGGCAGCCAAGATTGACCAGCTTTCCCCGGGCTGAACCCCGATCCGGCTTCAGCCGGCCGCTCTCTGCTCTTCTGTGCTCAGCGCAGCCTGTCTTCCGCTTCTTCTCATTGCCCACGCCCACAGCGCTGCGGGGACCAGCATGATGGCGCCCGTCGCCGAAGCCACCAATCGTGCCGATACTCCCCTGTCGAGAAACATCCCGCACACGTAAGCTCCAATCGCGATGGTCAGCATGGAGAAACCCAAGTCGGCGGAGAAGACGCGGCCGCGAAAGCGATCTTCTGTGTTCAACTGCAACAGGGTCGTGGAGAAAACCCAAACAGTTGAGCCTCCGCAATGCGCCAACGCGATCCATAGGCAGGCCACCCACACATTCGGCGAAATACCCAGCCCGAAGTAGCCGGCTCCGACTACGACGTAGCCCAACAGAATACCCAGCCGAAGGCGCCGGTCCGACTGCCCCGCCCAGCGCGCCGAGAATAACGGGCCCATAACGGCGCCGATTCCACGCGCTCCCATCAGCAAGCTCATCCCCAGCAGTGCTCCGCGCTGAGGATCGATTCCACGCAGGTGGACGTGGAAATATTGGGTCCCCATGACCGTGAACAGCACCCAACTGGGCCCGATCATGAGCTCGCCGGCCTTGGCAAGTACAGCCGCCAGCAGCCGGCGATCCTTGCGAACGTAGCGTATGCCTTCGACAACCGGCGAGAAGTCCAAGGCATCACTCGCCCGCAGCGGCGCCGCCGATTGCGCATGTGGTTCCGCAAATCTCATCCGGGCAATCAGGACTGCCGATATCAGGAACGAAAGCGCGTTGAGCATGAATACCGCGTCGCGCCCGAGCAGCGCGGCTACCACTCCGCCCAGAGCCGCGCCCACCAGCAGGTTCACCGACCAGGTGGCCGCCGACAGGGTATTTGCCAGCAGCACATCTTCACGGGGAATTATGTTCGGAATCACAGCGTTGCGCGCCGGCTCAAAAAATGCAGCCATCACGGTTTCCAGCAGAAGCAGGGGATAAACCAGCCAGACCGTGGAGCGGGAGCGAACCAGCAACATGGCGAACACGATGACCATGCGCGCCAGATCGGCCGCTATCATGACCCGTCTGCGGCGTACACGATCGTTGACCACTCCGGCGGCCGGGCCGACAAAAGTCTGGGGCAGGACTTGCAACACCAGCGCCAGCGCGACCGAGCTTGCCCTGCCCGTCAATTGCAGCAACAGGCTGTAGATCGCCAGTGTATAAAACCAGTCGCCAATCTCGCTTACGATCTGGGCCAGCCAGAGCCTTCGAAAATTGTGGTTGTAACGCACCAGGCGCAGGTATGCGGACAGAGAAATCGAGTTGGCTGCGCGCTCCGGTTGCGGGTCCATGGTTGGGTTGTTGGCCAATGCTCGTCAGCCGCTGGTCGGAGACTGACGAACATCGACTAGCGACTATAATCTATGCATGATGGATGAAAACGATTTTCGCAAGCGGGCGGATGCCGCGCTCGATTCCCTGAAAAAGTCGCTGATGCAGGCGGAGGAGTCGGCTGAGATCGAAGTGGAAGATCAGTCGGGCGCGCTGCATGTCTCTTTTGAAGACGGCAGCAAGTTCGTCATCTCGCCGAATGCTCCTGTCCGCCAGATCTGGATTTCCGCGCTGGCCACGAGCTTCAAGCTCGACTGGTCGGACGCTGAGCAGAATTTTGTATTATCGAAAACCGGAGAGAAACTGAAAGCCCTGGTGGCTCGACTGATTAACCAGCAGCTGGGGGAAGAGTTGGTCACGCTGGCGTAGCTCGTAAACTAGCCGCTCGACAATTTTCGCTTCAAGTCGTCGGCAATCTGCTTGCCGTGGAATCTTCCGTTCTCGATGAAGATTTCGTTGGTTCTCGATCCCGCCACGATCACCCCCGCCACATAGATTCCGGGCACATTGCTTTCGAGACTCAGGGGGTCGCACACCGGGCGGCATTGTTCGGCGGAAAGCTCGATGCCCATCGAGCGCAGAAAATCGTAGTCGGGATGGTATCCCGTCATGGCAAACACAAAATCGTTCTTCAGGCGCACCGGGCCCTCGGGGGTCTCAAGGCTGACGTAATCGGGTTCGATCTCGGTAACCGTGCTGCGGAAGTAGGCGGCAATTTCGCCGTTCTTGATACGATTCTCGATGTCGGGGAGAATCCAGTATTTGACGTGATTGTGCAATTTTGCCCCGCGATGCACCAGGGTCACCCGGGTGCCGTGCCGCCAGAGATCGAGAGCCGCGATGGCAGCCGAATTCTTGCCACCGATGACCACCACGTCCATGTCAAAGAAGGGGTGCGGTTCGCGATAGTAGTGAAAAACCTTGGCCAGATCCTCGCCGGGAATGTTCAACGGATTGGAGAGATCGTAATATCCGGTCGACACAATCAGCTTGCGGGCGCGGTAATCGTAAATGCGGCCGAGGCCGTCGGTGGCGGTAATCTGGAAGTCGCTGTCCCGCCCGGTGACCGTTTTCACCCACTGATATTGGCGCACGTCGAGATGGTAGTGCTCGGTTACTTTGCGATAATATTCCAACGCTTCTTCGCGCGTCGGCTTCTGGCGAGCCGTGCTGAAGGGAATATCCCCAATTTCCAGCAGCTCCGGCGTCGTAAAAAACGACATATTGGCGGGATAGTGAAAGATGGAATTGACGACGCAACCTTTGTCGATGGCCATCGTCTTGAAGCCTGCGCGATGAGCTTCAATGGCGCAGGCGAGGCCAGTCGGACCGGCTCCGATCACGATAACATCCGCGCGCAGGTCAGGCTCACGGGTCATCTGGGCGCGCGGCAAGGTGTCGGGAATTTGTTGGGTCACATTCGAAATCTGTTTAGTCACCAAATGCTTGTCTCTGCGGAACTGGGATGCGCGCCCGACAGCGGCGCCGGCAGTGGCTTTTCTCGAAGCTAAGGATTCTAGCATGTGGAACGGGCCGGAGCCCGGCTCCACAGGCCAATTAACGGGTGAGCTTTTCGCTGTAAGATATCGGAACTTCAACACCTGGAGGTCGAACCATGTCTGGGGCACCGGTTGGCCAGCCGCCTTCGCCGCAATTGTTTTTCGAAACCGCAAACGCGTTTCAGAAGACCGAGGCACTGAGAACTGCCATCGAACTTGAGCTCTTTACCGCCATCGCCGAAGGCAAAAAGACGGCGGCGGATCTTGCGACCCGCTGCCGGGCGTCGGCACGCGGCACCCGCATTTTGTGCGACTTCCTGGTGATCAATGGCTTTCTCACCAAGCAAGGCAACGAATACGGTTTGACTCAGGATTCAGCGGCTTTTCTCGACCAGCGGTCACCGGCATATCTGGGAGGAGCGCTCCGCTTTTTGAATATGCCGAAGACCATGGAGTCGTACAAGCATCTCACCGAGATCGTGCGCAAGGGCGGAACCGTGATCGAGCAGCATAGTCTGACCCCGGAGAATCCGATGTGGGTTGAGTTTGCCCGCGGCATGGCGCCCATGATGACGATGCCCGCCGAGCTGCTGGCTAAAATGCTTAAAGCCGATGAGGGCCACAAGTGGAAGGTGCTGAGCCTGGCCGTTGGGCACGGGCTTTACGACATCGCGGTCGCGCGCCACAATCCGAATGCGGAAATCTGGGCCGTCGACTGGGCGAATGTGCTGGAAGTGGCTCGCGAGAATGCCGCCAAGGCCGGAGTTGCCGAGCGCTATCACACCATACCCGGCAGCGCTTTCGACGTGGAGTACGGCAAGGATTATGACTTGGCTCTCATCGTCAACTTTCTGCATCACTTCGATGCGGCGGCCTGCGAGAAGCTCCTGACGAAGGTGCAGAACGCGCTGAAACCTGGCGGACGAGCCGTGCTTCTGGAGTTTGTGCCCAATGAAGATCGTGTGTCGCCGCCGTTGCCCGCCGCTTTCAGCATGATCATGCTGGCAGGAACCCCCGCCGGCGACGCCTACACCTTCAAGGAATTTCAGCAGATGCTGCGAAACTCCGGCTATCGCGGCAGCGAATTGCATTCGCTTCCACCGACTTTCTTCAGCGTAGTGATCGGGATAAAGTAACCGGTGTGGGCGCAAGCTTCCCGCTCATGCGGGGACTGAACGCCGCTTCCTGCAGCAAGAGCTGGAATTGAGGACGCACGAGCGAGACGCTCGCGCCCACATCCCACCGCGCTATAATGCCGGGTTACTCTCATCTCTAAGCGAATCATTGGAACCCGACATGGCCTCGCCCGCCGAATCGAAAACTCGCATCGAAACCGACAGCATGGGACAGGTCGAGGTCCCCGGCAACGTCTATTGGGGCGCACAGACACAGCGCTCGCTGCGTCATTTCAACATTGGCTCCGACACCATGCCGCCGGAGCTGATTCGCGCCTTCGGCATCCTGAAGAAAGCCTGCGCGCTGGTGAACCAGGATTTAGGCAAGCTCCCCGCTGACAAGACGAAACTCATCGTGCAGGCAGCAGACGAAGTCACAGCCGGCAAACTCAACGGACATTTCCCCTTGCGCATCTGGCAGACCGGCAGCGGCACTCAGACCAACATGAACGTCAATGAGGTCATCGCCAACCGCGCCATCGAACTCGCGGGCGGCGTCTTGGGCTCGAAGAAGCCGGTGCATCCCAATGACGACGTCAACCTGTCGCAGTCCTCGAACGATACTTTTCCTACGGCCATGCACATCGCAGCCGCTGAGCGGGTCAAAACCGCTCTCATCCCTGCCATCCGGAGTGTCCACGATGCGATCGTGGCTAAAGCCGAAGAGTTCAATGACGTCGTAAAAATCGGACGCACCCACTTGCAGGACGCCGTCCCTCTCACCTTCGGGCAGGAATTCGGCGGCTGGGCCAGCCTGCTGCAGCGCGATATCAAACGTCTGGAACAGGCGCTGGACGGGCTTTACGACCTCGCCATCGGCGGCACCGCCGTCGGCACCGGACTGAACGCCCATCCCGAGTTTGCGGAGCGCGCCGCAAAGAAGATCGCTGAGCTTACCGGGCTTCCCTTCCGTTCGCATCCCAACAAATTCGCGGCACTGTCGGCGCACGACGAGATTGTTTTTGCCCAGGGCGCGCTGGAAACGCTGGCGGCTTCGCTGATGAAGATTTCGAATGACATCCGCTGGCTGGCTTCCGGCCCTCGCTGCGGTCTGGGAGAATTGTCCATTCCGGAGAACGAGCCGGGCTCTTCGATCATGCCGGGCAAGGTGAATCCCACGCAGTGCGAAGCCATGACGATGGTTTGCGTGCAGGTACATGGCGCCACTGCCGCAGTCGGATTTGCTGGCTCGCAGGGCAACTTCGAACTGAACGTCTTCAAGCCTGTGATCATTTACAACTTCCTGCATTCGGTCACCCTGATCGCAGACGCCTGCCATGGTTACGTTGAATACATGATCGAGGGCATCGAGATCGACCGCGCCAAGGTTGACTGGTACGTAAACAACTCGCTCATGCTGGTCACCGCGCTGGCGCCAAAAGTGGGTTACGACAAAGCCGCCAAGATCGCGCACAGCGCCCACGTGGAACGCACCAGCCTGCTCGAGGCAGCGCTGAAGTTGGGCTATCTCACCCGCGAGGAGTTTAACGACCTGATGAAACCGGAGAAGATGACCCGGCCGTAAGGCGAGACTGCCGCAACGAAATTATTCGGCCTTAGCCGGACTCAACTCGGCGACAGGTTGGATGCCACTGGCGCGCATGGCCGGCCCAGCCTTCGGTGTGGTCGTAATCGTGACTACGCTGACCAGCACGAGCAACGTCCCCAGCAGCGTCCGCGGGCCGACGGCTTCCCCACCGACAAAATATCCCAACGCAACTGCCACGACCGGATTTACGTATGCATAAGTCCCAACTTTGGTAGGCGACTCGTAGTGCAGCAGCCAGACGTAAGCTGTGAATCCGATAATCGAACCCGCAATGATCAGATAAACCAGCGCGAACCATGCCCTCCCCGAGACAGCCTGCAGCTGAAGGCCCTTGAACTCACCCGCGATTCCCGCCAGCGCGAATAGCTGGGCCCCGCCAGTCAACATCTGAACTGCCGCGCTCATCGGCTTCGAAGCGGGCAATGGAAGGCGGCGGGTCAGGATGGTAGCGATCGACCAGGTCACTGCACCGACCAAAAGAGCCACAGCTCCGGCGCGATTAATCGGCACCTCTCCCAGCGACAACGAATGGCTCATTAGCACAGCGACGCCGCACAATCCCACAATGAGAGCCAAGCTGAGACGGATGGTCAGGCGCTGTGTGCGCAGAAAAGCAATTTCCATCAGGGTGATGAACACGGGGATGGTCGCCAGCACGACCGCCGTTACTCCCGAAGGAACGCGCTGCTCGGCCCAGAAGAGGCAGCCGTAGTCGAGGACAAAGATGATAGTTCCCAGCAACGAACCGGCAATCCACTCGCGACGCTTAGGAACTGGCGTCCCTTTGAGCCGCAGCCAGGCATACATAACCAGTCCTGCGGTAAAAAAACGCATGGCCGCCAGCAGAAATGGCGGCACTTCATGGACCCCGACGCGTATCGCCAGAAACGTCGATCCCCAGACGAAGTAGATCATGGAAAATGCCAGCAGGATCTTCCATGATGCGGGACGGGCTTCGTTCTCCATCTGGGTTGGCCTCGTTTTTGTGATCAACTTTGCGTGGGTTGCAGAGTCCTTTTACTAGATGTTTACGCTCCGTTTTTGGAACCACACTTATGCTATGAAAGATTCTTATGCTCGAAAGAATTGCCGCTCATGCCATGCCCGGCAACCGGCTTCTGGCGAAAGACAGCCCGCTCAGATCTGCGATCTGCCGATTCTCTATGTTTTTGGCTGCCACCATCACCTGAAAGCTTTCTCCCATGCCGGCTGGAGTTACCAGGTGTTTGAGCTGCAAGGCGACCTTGGCGCGCTCCTGCGGCAGACGGCAGTCGGCAAAAGCGTCTGCAAACTGATCCTTCTCGCCAATTCCCATCAGAAACTGCGACTGCGTAAGCAGAGGCTGCGCCATCATGCCGTTTTGTTCGGCAGCAGCCGAAAGCGAGGTGAAATTAACATGCGCGGTAATATCCTGTTCTCCCGGGGCTTCGTAAGGATTCGTGCCGGCTGAGTGTTCGCGGTATGCCATCAAAGTTCCGCGATGGCGCCCGGCAATTTGCTCCTGGCGGGTGTAGCCGTAGTCGATCGCGATGACGATCCCGTTACACAGCGAGTCCGCCAGGCTCGACATGTAGCGATGCGCTTGCAACGGGACTTCGATCAGCTCTCCAGGCTCGGGATGCACACCGTATTGATCAAGAAACTTCAGTTCCTCTGGTGCAGGCGGCGTCCAGATTTCGGTGAAACGGTTGTCCTGCAGGGCGATGGCAAGTTTTCCCTCGACTCCGAGAATCTCGACGGGGAGGGCATCGAAGAACTCGTTGGCAAAGACGATAGCGGGACCCGGTGTGGCCAGAGCCCGCATATCCACCAGCAAAGAAGCGCGGCCGCTTTCGATGAACCGGGCCAGGGTCTGTTCAAGACTCCCGCGCAACGCCGCTGAACCCTCCAATAACGAATAATGGAGCGCCTGGGAAAACGCCGGAAACTTTTTCTGCGACCAGTCCAGAACGTCCTGCGCGAAAAGCCCCCGGCCCGGGCCCAATTCCAGGATTTCGATCTTTGGGGGTGATCCAAGCACACGCCAGATCTCCTCGAACTGGCGGGCCAAAAGCCTGCCAAAGACAGCATGAACGTCGCTCGAGGTATAAAAATCGCCCGCCTTGCCAAACTGTTCGGCATTCCGCGAGTAGTAACCAAATTCAGGGTGGTACAGACACATCTCCATGTAACGCGAAAACGGGATCGAGCCGCGCTCGCGGATCTCCTGCTCAAGCAGGTGGCGCAGGCTCACCGGCCTTCTCGCCGGCGTTCCGCCCTGTCCTGCGGAGTACGAATGAACATTTCGATCAGGTAGTCGTGCAGGCAGTCGTAAAGCTGCCGCTGGAACTCCCATTCAAACTGCGGGTGATCCAGATCCCGGGGATGAAATTCGCAATTGTAGGTGTGCACAGGCACCGGGGAATTTCTGAAGTTGATAAGAACTTCGACTCCCTCGCCTTTGGCGCGCGCGGAGAAATCCAGCAAAGGATGTTCGTAAAGTTTCAGCTGGGCGAGCACCCGTTCGAGCCTTGGGTTAGGTTGGTCGGTCACCAGAAGATTGTAATGGGAGCAGCAATTGCATGCTTTGAACGAGAGCAACCGGCGGAAGAACTCGATTATTAAAACCAGTTGCCAGATTTTGGTTCCCGGTTCCCGGTGATTACTCGTATCTGAGAGCTTCGATGGGATCCAGTTTGGCCGCTTTGATGGCCGGCAGCATGCCGCTGATGATGCCAACGAAGCTGAGAATGCCGGTTGACCAGATCAGGGTGATGGCGTCAATTTTCAGGTGAATATCGCCTTCATCAGCACCCTCCTGAAAAGCGCTCCACAGAGTCAGGGGAGGAACCGACCACGACACCAGGTAGGCAAATGCCACGCCCAGCAGTCCTCCGAGCGCGGTGATGACCATGGCTTCCGCCAGAAACTGGAACAAAATATGCCAGCGATGCGCCCCCAGGGCCTTTTCCACGCCGATTTCGCGGGTGCGCTGGGTCACGGAAACCAGCATGATATTCATCAGGCCCACACCGCCAATACCGAGCGTGAGCAGCCCAATGAAGCCGAGAAGAATCTTGATTCCGGTTGTAATTACACGCAGGTCGAGCAGATCGGCAAAGACGTCAAACACGAAGATGGCGCGTTCGTCCTTGGGATCGAAGCCGTGATGGAAGGCCATGGAGTTGCGCAGCGCCTTCACCACCTTGGCGTTGTCGCCCTCGTATTCCATGACGATGGAGGTCAGGTAGAACGTATCTTTCAGGTCGCTCATGGCGCTGAAGGGCACATAAACGTGCTCGTTCAGATTATCGTCGCTGTTGTTGATGACGTGCTTCAGCACCCCGACGATCTGGTAAGCGATGCCATCCACGCGAATGCTCTCGCCGATTGCATTCTGTCCCGAGAAAAGCTTCTTCTTGGCGTCGGCGCCGATGAAGGCTACGCGGGAGTGAGTAAAATCCTCGGCATCGCCGAAGGGAGACCCTTCGGCAAATTCCATGCGGCGCATGCGCGGATATACCGCATACACTCCGCTCACTCCGTAGCTGGCGCTGCGCGTCCCCCAGCTTACCGTGCACTGTTTGAAAACTTCGGGAGAGAGCCGCTTGAGCAGCGGAACTTCTGCGCGGATGAAATCCAGATCGTTTACCGTCAGGCGAATTTCACTTCCCGCCTTGGTGCCGCCCGCCTGCAGCGAGGTCCGGCCGGGAAAGGCGAAAACCAGGTTGGTTCCAAAGGAGCGGAAAGCAACCCACAGACCACGCTCGAAGCCGGAGCCATAGGCCAACAGCAACACCACGGTTGCGATTCCCCAAGCCATCCCCAGCATGGTGAGGATGCTGCGCCGCTTGTTGTGACGCAGCGCGCCATAGGCTTGAGCGCCAAGCTCTCGAATCACAGCTACTCCTGCCTCATGGCTTCAACCGGGGCAAGCAGGGCAGCTTTGCGGGCGGGGTAAATGCCGGCCACGATGCCTGCAATGGCCAGGGATAGGATGGCGGCGACCGCCGAGAAGGGCACAATGCGCGGCGTGTCAAAACCCTGCGGGGCAGGCAGCTGCGCCAGCGCGGTTACGAACGCGGTGGCGATCAGCAGCCCGATTCCGCCGCTGAAAACGGTAAGGAATGCGCCTTCGATGAAAAACTGGGTCAGGATATTTTGATAGGTCGCGCCCAGAGCCTTGCGCAACCCAATCTCCCGGGTGCGCTCGGCCACCGAGACCAGCATAATGTTCACAATTCCGATCGCTCCCAGGGCAAGGGTGACGAACCCTACAATCCCCAGAAAATAGTCCATGGCATCGAATATCTTGTCTACCCGCTGCGAGTTTTCAATGGTGTCCCAATCTTCAAATGCATCTTCCAGCTTGGGATCGAATCCGTGGCGGCGGGCGATGATCTGGTGGATTTCTTCCTTCGAGCGCAGGTGTTCAGCCTTGTTCACCGGCCGGTAGTTGATGAACGAAAGCGCATCCTCGGAGTTCTCCTGCTTCAAGGGAAAGAGGTTGCGCATAGTCTCAACCGGTACGAAGATACGGGCGTTGGTGCCATTGTTGCCATCCTTCCCCACCTTGGCCAGCACTCCGATTATGTCAAAGCGAATGCCGTTGAGGAGCATGGTTGCGCCCACTGCCGGCCGGCCGGGAAAAACATTCTTCAGCAGCTCCCAACCCACCACTGCGACCCGGCGCCGTTCGGCATTGTCTTCATCATTGAGCCAGCGCCCGGTCCCCACCGGCACGGCACGTATCTGGTTATATTCCGGAGCCACTCCAAATACCTGGCCATTGGTCGACCCGTAGTCGCTGACCGCCCGTATGTCCTCACGGTTGATCACCGGCGACAAGGCACGTAGGCTGTGCGACTCGTTGCGAATAGCGATGTAATCCTTATAGGTAAAGTGATAGGTCTGGCCGGATTGCAAACTGCCGGCCACGGCTGGAATCCTGCCGGGGAAGATGAACATGATGTCCTGGCCAAGGGTGGCCAGGTTTCGTACTTGACCACTGCGGAACCCTTCTCCCAACCCCACCAACAAGAGCAGCGACCCCACGCCCCAGGCAATGCCAAACATGGTCAGGAAGGAGCGCAGCTTGTGCGCCCACAACGTGGCCAGGGATTGGCGGACAATCTCGAAAAGCACGTGCATAAGCTTAGCGCGTTGCCGGAAGTACGGAAAGGGCTGCTGATACTCGCACTGTCCCCCCATAACCTCTGACTTCTATACGTGGCAGGACAGTCACAGGTTCCAGCAATTTCCTCCACTTTTAGACCTTATTGCAACCAAAAGGATAGCCCTGCTTTTGAACCGCTCAGTTCAAGTTTGCGCCGGCTGTCCCTCGGAGGGCTAAACGTGTCTCGGCCGTCATGCTATCCAGCCGCCTGACGCAGCGTCTAAACGAGCGTTCTGTAACTCAGGCCCTTTTCGGCTCGTCCGAATTACAACTCACATGGGGAGGCTTGCGCCGTGCTCAAACTGTTTCTGCGTTCTTTGCTTGTGCTCCAAAGCTTGCTGCTGCTCGGGTCAACGGTACACGCGCAGTCATTTGTTCTCGATCTGCCGCGGCCCAGCCAGCACGCGGTGGTGACCCAGCGTATCGGAATCACCGACGTCACCATCAACTACCATCGCCCCATGGTCAACAAGCGCAAAGTCTGGGGCGGACTCGTGCCCTATGGGCAAGTCTGGCGAGCCGGAGCTAATGAAAATACCATCGTAGAATTTACCGATGCCGTGACCATCGAAGACAAGCCCCTGGCAAAAGGCGCCTACGGGCTGCATATGATCCCCGGTGAAAATGAGTGGACCGTCATCTTCTCCAAAAACTCAACCTCCTGGGGCAGTTTCACCTACGATCAGGCCGAAGACGCGCTGCGGGTTACGGTGAAACCTCAAGCCTCCGAGTTTCACGAAGCCCTGACTTACGATTTCGATGATGTGAAACCGGATTCAACCCTGGTGACACTGCGCTGGGAGAAGGTGGCGGTGCCCTTCAAAGTCGGGGTGAACACGCACGAGATCGTCGAGCAGAGCCTGCACCACCAACTGCGCGGCCTGGCCCAGTACACCTGGGAAGGGTGGGACGATGCCGCCAACTATTTGCTGCAGGAGAAAATCGACCTGGATGAAGCTCTGAACTACTCCGACAAGTCGATTCAAAACGAAGCTCGCTATGACAATTTCATGACTAAGGCGCAAGTTCTCGACGCACTGAACCGTAAGGATGAAGCCACGACCTCTCGCAACAAGGCCTTGGCCATGGCCAATGCCGTCCAGTTGCACTCCTACGCGCGGCAGTTGCAGATTGGCGGCAAGCAAGCTGAGGCCTTCGCCATCTTCCGCGACAATGCCAAGAAGAATCCCGATCAGTGGATTGTGCACGTTGGGTTGTCGCGCATGTACTCTGCCCAGGGTGACTTTCCCAACGCGGTCAAGGAAATGAATGCCGCGGCCGCAGGCGCTCCGGAAGGACAGAAGCAACCGCTGCAGGCTTTCGCCAAACGCCTGGAGGCGAAAGAAGACATCAACAAGTAGGGGGATGCCGCAAAACCTTAACCACGAAGGGCACCCAGTATCACGAAGGCTTAGTCGGTTTTCCTTTGTGTACCTTCGTGCCCTTTGTGGTTAACCTTTGTGCGCCGGCGAACTTCCTGTTTTGTCATTGACCACGATCACTTCCCTGCCCATGCGCTTGCCCACCTGCAGCACTGCGGCCAGGGCCTCGTCGCCAGTTTCCAGACCCCGGATGATCTCCAGGCGTTTGCTTCCGTCAGACTCAGTGAAGCGCATGCCCATGCAAGCCGAGGCACGATAGGTGACGCGGGCAATTTCCGTGATGCTGAGTGTGGAAAGATTGGAAAGCAGGATGGTTCCCGGGCGGCAAATCTTATCGAGCAGGGTAAACATCTCGATCTTCGATTCCAATTCCTCCGGTCCGGCTTCGATTACCAGGTCAGCCCGCCGGGCAGCCTCTTCGACGCTGCCGGCAAATTCCACGCGGGAAAACGCGGCCTCGGCCTCGGCCGCCGAAAGTCTGCCGGACTTGGTTGCGCGATCGAATGTAGCGTGAAACTCGCTCTCCGCGCGGCGCAGAGCGTTGGGTAAAAGGTCTTCCAAAATAACCCGGTAGCCGCCCGTCGCCGCCGCCTGCGCGATGCCTCGGCCCACGTTGCCCGCGCCAATGACGCCGATCACGCGCACGTCGGGGCCGGCGCCGGACACTACTGGCCCTTTTCCAGCTGTCCCAACACCGCATCGAGATTGGTGTTCGCGGCGCGGATGTTCTCGGCGAGCCGCTTGCGTTCATCCGCATCCATCAATGGTATCGAAGCGCTGATGCGGCGGAGCGTGGTGTTGATGTCGTCGACATAATTAATCAGTCGAATGAGTTCTCCGGTAGCTGCCATAGTTAAGCCTGCTCCTGTTGCCCGCTGTCCGGGCGATCACAGCATTCCTGCTGAGTTAAGTGAAATCGCCTTGCGCTGGTGATAGGACCATTCTCAATGGTGGAACGCATTTAGTAAAGGTGGATGGGACCTCGGTAATGTGTCAGTTTCAAGACTCCTCCGCAAATCCCGACCCGCGAAGGTCACGAAGTACCACTAAGATTTATTTCTCAAGGCTTTCCCTCGTGTACCTTCCTGACCTTTGTGATCAACGGTTTCGGAAACCGGCTCGCTACCGGGCAGCCGTTCTTGTAGATTTCCAACGAATTCGCCGGTCCTCGCGACCCAAACCAGTTACCAAAGTTGCGATTACCCGCAAACGCCGGGCTCTGGGACGGCGGCTGATTGAGTTAACCATATAGTTAAATAATCCTTAACTCCCTGTACCGTGGCCACCTGCAAGCCCATGGCCCTCCAAAGAGATCAAGAAACACTCCGCTGCCTTTTCTTTGCTGATAGCCGCTATCAATGTAATTTATTGGTCGTCCTGGTTTCTGGTGAATCTAATACGCCTATGAGTGAGAAACCTTTAAAGCACTACCTTTTTGCCAGTGATTTTGACCAAACACTTACCTTCGACGATTCCGGGTACGTGTTGAGCGAACTGGTTGGTATTCCGACTGCAGAATTCGAGCGCAAGGCCCAAGGCATGGCCAAACTGAACCTGGTGCAGCAGGGTGCCGAACTGGCTTACTTGCTGCTGCATGATCCCGAGTTTCGCGCCAAGGTGCGGAAACAACACCTGTACGAGGTGGGCAAGAATATTCGCCTCAAGGACAACATCGAGTTGCTCTACCAGATTCTCAAGAATGGAGTCGACGGATACAACTTCGATTTCTACGTGATTTCCGCGTCTCCGGTTGAGGTCATTCAATCGGCCCTCGAGGGCATTGTGCCCCGCGATCACATTTACGGCACTGAGTTCATCTACAGCGCGAAAGGTGAAATTGAGACGCTGGTGCGAGCTACCGCCGGCTACGGCAAGGTTGCGGCGCTCGACCAGTTGCAGGCCGAATTGCAGATTGGCCCGGACCACATCATCTACACCGGAGACGGCAGCTCCGATATCAACGTGATGCTGCATGTGAAAATGCGCGACGGTTTCACTATCGCCGTTTCGGAAGCCAAGCACGTCTCTCAGGTAGCCCGCCGCACGGTTTTAAGCACCAACGCCCTGGCTGTGTTGAGCCCGATTCTGGAAGAAACCGTGGGATGGGAGCGCGCCCGCATCCGCCAGTTCTTCGAGTCGTACGGAATACTGATCCAGGAATGGGACAGTGTACGCACCGACTGGCTGACCCTGCGTCCAGTGGTAAAACCCGCGATCAAACCCGCGACAAAAGAAGAGACCCAGACCGTGGCGGCCTCGGTCTGACCGGGCCGCTAAATGTGGGCGCGAGCGTCCTCGCTCGTGCATCGGTCGGCACGAGCGGTAGGAATGCGCCAGTGAGACGCTCGCGCCCACACTGACTCGTAACCACAGTCATCAGAGCGAACGGGAGACCGGTTGCGCATTTGACCGCCATGCGTTGACAATAGGTAAACATGCTCCGCGATAAAAACCTTATTCCTCTCTCTCACCAGCACCAGCACTGCCTGGCGCTGTGTGTGCGCCTGGACCGCGCGATCCAGGCGGGAGAGGTCGACCTGGAGGCGTGGCAGGCCGAGATCCAGCAGATGTTCGAACAGGAAATCACCTTTCACTTTGCCGCCGAGGAAAAAGAACTCTTCCCCGCCGCGGCCAGGTTCTCCGAACTGCAGCCACTTGTCCAGGAACTCATGACCGGACACGTACTGTTGCGCGACTTCTTTTCGCGCGCCGCCGCCCGTAAACTCCACGTCGCCGGACTGCAGGCGCTGGTGGAAAAGCTGGCGTCCCATATTCGCAAGGAAGAGCGTGAGCTGTTTGAAGGAATGCAGACGCGAATGACGCCGGAAGAGCTATCGTCCGTAGGGGCGGCTCTGCAGCGGGCGCTGACCGACGCTTCCAACGCATGCATCCTGCCCAGCCCTTCCACCAAGCTGCGTCCCAAGCAATAACCAGCCCTCCCAATGTCATCCTGAGCGGAGTAAAGCGATTCGGAACGAATCGGTTTGCGTCGTCGAAGGATCCCTACCTCTGCAAGGACGTCTTGGCACTTTGTATCCAGTTGCGCACTGCAGGCAGCAGATCAGAGGGTAGGAACGTTTGAGAGAGCCGAGCGCCAGGCGGACTGAATCCCGGACCTCGTTTCTTTCATCTAGCAATCATGAATCAACCAGGAAATTTCTCTCTGCTTTCGGATTACTCGGAGCAGACGGCTCAGCCGTTGGGCGCGGTCGCGCCGCACGATGCCGCTTTGCTGGATGCGTACTCGAACGCCGTGGTAGGAGCCGCGGAAAAGCTTAGTCCGTCGGTGGTAAAGATCGATGTGGCCCAGGCCGGCAAAAGCCGTTCGGGCGAACCTCGCGAACGGCAGGGCGGGGGATCAGGTTTCGTTTTTACGCCCGATGGACTGATTCTCACCAACAGCCATGTGGTGCATGGAGCCACCAGAATCCAGGCTTCTTTCGCCGACGGGCGGCGCTTCCCGGCGCACACTATCGGCGACGATCCGGCCACTGATCTCGCGGTGGTGCGAGTGGATGTGCCCAATAACGACGCTCCCAGCCTGGTTGCGGCTCCGCTGGGAGACTCACAGAAGGTGCGAGTGGGGCAGCTGGCGATCGCCATCGGAAATCCTTACGGCTTTCAGTACACGGTGACCGCCGGCGTGGTCAGCGCCCTGGGACGCTCGCTGCGTTCCTACTCCGGGCGAATGATCGACGACGTCATTCAGACCGACGCCTCGCTCAACCCGGGCAATTCGGGAGGACCGCTGGTAACCTCCGACGGCCACGTCATCGGGGTGAATACTGCGACCATCATGGGCGCGCAGGGACTGTGCTTCGCTATCGGAATCAACACCGCGAAATTTGTTGCCGGACGGCTGCTGCAGGAGGGAAGAATCCGCCGCAGTTACATCGGGGTTGAAGCCCAGACCGTTCCGCTGCACCGCCGCCTGGTGCGTTTCTACAACCTGCCTCAGGAAACTGGCGTGGTGGTGAGTTCGGTGACCGGCGGCAGCCCGGCGCAGCGGGCAGGCTTGCGCGAGGCCGACGTGATTGTGGCGCTCGATGGTAAAGCTGTGGCCGGGGTGGATGACCTGCACCGCCTGCTTACGGATGCGCGGGTGGGAGTGAGCAGTACGCTAACCGTGCTGCGCTGGACAGAAAAGCTTGAACTTCAGGTGGTGCCGGAAGAGGCTCAGTAGGTTGTAGAGCTATCTGTGTGGGGCGGACACTTCTGTCCGCCCTTGGCTGCGACTGCGGGGCCATGCAGTGGCTATTCCATTTCCCTTACACAGCCAAGATCGATTTCAAAAGCGGCGGATAAGAGTCTCCGCCCCACATCTTCAAATCGACGCCAGTTCGTACATGTATTCCACATGCGAGCGCACCGCGCCGTCGATTCCTTGCACCTTCGGATTCGTGGATTCGATCACGTAATACTCGTCGGGGGCATGGGCGCCGCTGCCATGGCCCATTCCGAAATGGCCTGCGGGCAAATGCAGAGGATCGCCGGTGAAGACGTATCCCGGCCACGAACCGGCGCTGCGGGGCAGGATGATGGGATCGATTCCCTGTCCGCGATAAAACGCAACCTGGGCGCGGATCAGGGGAGCGTCAGCCGAGGTGCTGTTGGGATCGTAGCCTCCCGTCATATTCACTTCAATGTCGCCGAAGCCGTGCTTCGCGAGGTGAGCTTTCAGCGCAGCCAGGGCTTCGTCAGCCTTCATGTCGGGCACCAGGCGCAGATCGAGCTTGGCCACGGCGCGGTGCGGAAGAATAGTTTTGCCGCCTGGTCCGGTGTAGCCGCCCACCAGGCCTTCGATATTCACCGTGGGACGTGACTGCAGCAGTTCGAGAGCCTGCTGGTAGCTGACGTCGTGCACCCAGTGGTCGACGCTCAGTTGTTTCTTGGCGACGTTTTCATCAAGGCGGCGCGCAGCTTCGGCGATCATTTTCTTTTCGGCGGCGGAGATGGGACGAGCTTTGTCGGCGAAGCCCTCGATTGCAGGCGTGTTGCCGTCGGGCGAGACCAGCGTGACCAGCGCTTCCACCAGGTGCCAGGCTGGGCTGTCGAGCATGGCTTTGGTGCTGGAGTGAACATCCTTGCGCGGGCCGCGTCCCCATTTTTCGCCGCTGGAAACCAGTTCGCACTCGATCACGCCCTTGGCGCCGAGAGTCATGGTGACTTTGCCGTCGAGATCCTGCTCGGCGGAGGGCATGTACACACCGCTGCATTTACGCAGTGCGGCCAGCACTTCGGGACGGCGCACGACCTGGGGAAAATGAGGCGAGCCGATTTCTTCTTCGCCTTCCGCGACAAAAACAAAGTTCACCGGAGGCTTTTTCCCCGCGCCGCGAATCGCGTGCAGCGCGGCCAGGAATGAGGCCTCGGGACCTTTCTGGTTCACCGCGCCCCTGCCGACGACGGCCTTTCCCAATCCCGGCTTATCGACGATGGCCGCCTCGAATGGCGGCGAAGACCACTCCGCCGGATCCGCCTGCTTGACGTCGTACATGAAATAGAGGCCGAGGGTGCGCGGAGCGCCCGCGTCTAGCGTGGCAAAGATACCGGGCTGGCCGTCAGTGGGAACCTCGGTGACCTCGCCGAATCCGGCGTCGCGCAGCATGCGCATGGTGAGGTCGCAGCCTTCATCCATGCCGCGCTTTTCGGCGGCGATCGACGGCTGGCGAATCCATGCCTGCAGGCGCTGCACCGATTCGTCGTGCCGCTTCTCGATTTCCTTCTGGATGGCGGCGATGTCGGAGGTGTCCGCTGCGAAAGTGTTATTGGAAAGAGCAAGGGAAGCGGCGCCGGCGGCGGTGGCTCGGAGGAAGGTTCGTCGGTTCATGGGCGCGAGGATAATCGCAGGGGCTAGCAGGTGTAAAGCACTAGCGACGCTATAGCAGATTTCTCACCGGCTGGAGGCCGGTTCGGAATGACAAGAATTGGAATACGGTTTCGGGATTGAGGATTGTAGGTCGCTGGTCACAAGGTCTGGTGACGACTGAACTTGTATTCATACGAACTCCCGCCCATTGTCATTCCGAACCGTCCACAGGCGCGCGGAGCGCGCCGAGGGCGAGAGAGGAATCTGCTGTGCGGGGTGAGAGGCGATACTACGTTTATATTCTGGCCAGCAAAAGCCGCGTTCTGTATGTCGGCGTGACCGGCTTCCTCATGACACGAGTTTTACAGCACAAATCCGGGACATCGGAGAGTTTTACCCAGAAATATAGGTCAATCGGCTGGTTTACTACGAAGTCGTTCGATACGTGAACAACGCCATCGCACGAGAGACCGAGATTAAGAAATGGCGGCGAAAAAAGGTGTTGCTGATCGAGAAAGGCAACCCGACATGGGAGGATCTTGCTGGGGAGTGGGGAAAACCAGCGCTCATCAGGACAGCAGATTCCTCTCCGGCTGACGCCGGCTCGAAATGACAAAGGTTGGGGGTTGGCTGGGCGTCGCAGATCCCGACGGCTGTGATGGCGAATCTTGATCCATGAAGTCCTCGCCTTGAACCTCCCGGCCGCGCGGGGCTGGTCGATGAAAAAGTAAACAGCTGTCGAGGCGCTGAGGAAAGCAGATTCCCCACCGGCTGGCGCCGGTTCGGAATGACAATCGGTTCCGGTGGGTCATCTGTTTCGATTTTCAGAAAACAATTGCTTAAACCACAGAGGCACTGCGGATACCGAGGTTCTCCTTTAACCCCGATGCCACTCTGGTATCATTGCAAGCGTCGCCACCCTATGTTAGCGTCAACAAACAGCAGAGGTTAGCTTGCAAGCGACGATTCCTGTCGGGTTGGATCGCAAGGAAGCGGAAGTTTATCATCGGCTTGATCCGGCGCGACTCCCAAGACACATCGCTATCATCATGGACGGCAACGGGCGCTGGGCGCGCCGCCGCCACCTTCCGCGTGTAGCCGGACACCGCGCGGGCGTGGCCTCCGTTCGCTCCACCGTAGAAACCGCGGCTCGCATCGGAATTCCGTCGCTGACCCTGTACGCCTTTTCGGAAGAAAACTGGAAGAAGCGTCCCCGGGGCGAAGTGGATTTCCTGATGGGGCTGCTTTGCCGATTCCTCAAAGCGGAGGTTCCCACGCTGAACAGGAACAACATCAGGCTGGAATACATCGGACGCCAGCACGAACTTCCGCCGGTGGTGCAGGAGAAAATGGAGTGGGCCCGCCAGGCGACCGCTCACAATACGGGCATGGTGCTCACCCTCGCCCTCAATTACAGCGCGCGTACCGAGTTGGTGGATGCATTTCGATCGATCGTCGATGCGGCTGCACGCAATGGCGGACTGGATCATCTGCAGATCGACGAAGACGCGGTTTCGCAACACCTTTACACCCGTCATTTGCCCGATCCGGACCTGGTAATCCGCACCAGCGGCGAAATGCGGTTGAGCAACTTCCTGTTGTGGCAGCTGGCATATGCTGAAATTTATGTCACCCCAACTTTGTGGCCTGAATTTCGCGGAGTGCATCTTCTGGAAGGCATAGCCGAATACCAAAAACGGGAGCGCCGCTATGGCGGGCTGGCCGGTGATGCCGCGCACACCAACGGCTCTCACCATCATCACAACCAAAATAAGACTGGCCGGAGCTAAGACGGCTTGCAGCTACTGAAACGAATCCTCACCGCGGTGGTTTTGATTCCGATCGTTCTGCTGCTGGTGCTGCGAGCTCCGGTGCCCGTGGTGGCCCTGGTGGCGGCGCTGGTGGCGCTACTGGCGGCGCAGGAGCTGCTCAAGATTGCGGAAGCGTATAGAATCACGCCCTTTCACTGGCCGACCTACATATTCATCGGCATGTTCTTCCTGCTGCTGGCGCTAAATTCCAGCCACGCCACGCCATTGCTTTCAACCGCTATGTTTGCCGGCAGCGTGGGATTTGCGGCCGCCCTCGCGCCCTTCGTGTTTCTGGTTA
This sequence comes from Terriglobales bacterium, assembly GCA_036265205.1. Classification (GTDB taxonomy): domain Bacteria; phylum Acidobacteriota; class Terriglobia; order Terriglobales; family Acidobacteriaceae; genus JAIQFF01. Next base: position 43,906 of record DATAPL010000031.1, on the reverse strand, counting down.
TCGGCATGAGGCAAGTGAATCTGGGAAGCGCGTTTCCGGCGGCGATGACTTCCGCCTTTGCTTTTGCGTATATTGCCCTGCCCCTGGGATTTCTGGTGCAATTACGCGAGCAGGCATCGGGGGCCTTCCTGCTGCTGTTTTTACTTTTTGTGGTTTGGGCAGGAGATATTTTTGCCTATTTCGTGGGACGTTCTCTGGGGCGGCATCTGATGTCCCCGCGCATCAGTCCGCGAAAGACCTGGGAAGGAACCCTCGCCTCGCTGATTGCCAGCCTGGCAGTGGGAATGTTGCTTTACCAGTATGCCCTGCCCATCAGCACTGCGCTCCTCAACGCTCATCTCATCGAGAAGAAGGACGGCCTGTTCGCACTGGAAAAGCCGCCCCTGTGGCCGACTTTGCTGCTTTCGGCCGTGGTCAATGTAGCGGCTCAGCTGGGCGATCTGGTGGAATCGCTGATTAAACGGGGGGCCGGACTGAAGGATTCAGGCACCCTGCTTCCCGGACACGGAGGCATGCTTGACCGAATTGATGCCCTGCTCTTCGCCGCGCCTGTGCTGTGGTACTATGCGGCTTGGCGCGTAATGCAGTAGGACTCCCCCCGGTCGGCGCCCCACTCAGTTTTTCTACTCATGAGACGTATTGCCATTCTGGGTTCCACAGGCTCGATCGGTCGCAGCACCCTGAGCGTGGTTGAATCCTACCCCGAGCGTTTTCAGGTGGTTGCGCTGGCGGCTGGCCGCAACGTGGAGAGCGCGTTCGAGCAAGCCCGGCGCTGGAAGCCAAAACTCATCTCGATTTCCACCGCGGTAGACGCGGAAATCCTGCGCTCCCATCTGCAAACGGCTGGTGTAAAAGGTGTCGAAGTCGTCCATGGTCCGCAAGGCACGGTGCAGGTAGCGACCCATCCAGACGCCGATTTTGTGGTCAGTGCCATTGTGGGCGTGGCTGGGCTTGAGGCTACATACGAGGCGGTCAAGGCGGGCAAGACGGTGGGCCTAGCCAATAAGGAATGCCTGGTTGCGGCCGGAGAACTGATCACCGCCGAGGCGCGTCGGCAGGGCAAGCCACTTCTGCCCATCGACAGCGAACATAACGCCGTCCATCAATGCTTGCGGGGCGGCCGGATGGAGGAAGTGGAACGCATCTGGCTGACCGCTTCGGGTGGTCCATTTCTTTACACACCGAAGTCCAAATTTTCTGCAATCACGGTGGAGCAGGCGTTGAATCATCCTACGTGGAAAATGGGGCAACGCATCACGATCGACTCCGCTACCCTCATGAACAAGGGATTCGAGGTGATCGAGGCTTGCCGTTTGTTCAACTTGCCGCCCAGCCGGGTACAGGTGATGGTGCATCCGCAATCCACCATTCACTCCATGGTCGAGTTCGTGGATGGCAGCATACTTGCTCAGTTTTCAGTCACCGATATGCGATTGCCGATCCTCTACGCGTTGACGTACCCGGAGAGGATCCCGTCGGCTATGCACTTCCCGGTCATGGACTTACGACACCTCGAGTTTCTACCGCCGGATATGGAAAAATTCCCTTGTCTGGCCCTGGCTTACGAGGCGGCGGAAGCAGGGGGTGCGAAAACAGTTGCACTCAATGCCGCAGACGAAGTGGCGGTAGCGGCCTTTCTGCAAGGCCGGATTGAGTTCGAGAGCATTCCCAGGATCGTTCGCGAGGTTCTCTCTGCAACGGAAACCGGCAAGTTGGAATCTATTACTCAGGTACTGGAAGCAGACGCTCAGGCACGCGCGGTAGCTGGCGAGCGAGTCGAGCGTTGGGGAGTAGGGGCTGCTGGGTTAAAGCCGGTCTCAAGCGAAATGCGCGTGGAGTAACAAATTTATATGTCGGGATTCTTTACCGCTGTACTCGCGGTCGGCGTGATTCTGGGATTCATGATCCTGATTCACGAATTTGGCCACTATGCCGCCGCCAAATTGCTGGGAGTCCGGGTCGAGGTCTTCTCTATCGGCTTCGGAAAGCGCCTGCTGGGTTTCCGGCGCGGCGACACCGATTACCGCATCGCTGCTATTCCTCTTGGCGGATACGTCAAGATGAGCGGCGAAAACCCGATGGATGATCGCAGCGGCGATCCCGGGGAATTCATGTCGCATCCGCGATGGCACCGCTTCATCATCGCCATTGCCGGCCCAGCCATGAACATCTTGTTCGCAGTCGGCCTGCTCACCTGCGTTTACATGGTCCGCTACGAATATCCCGCGGTGCTGGATGAGCCCGCGGTGATCGGCTGGGTGCTGCAGGATACTCCCGCGGCCAAGGCCGGAATTCAGGTGGGAGACCGGATCGTTCGCATTGACGGCATACAGAACCCGACGTGGGAGCAGGTGATTCCACGGGAAGCGCTGAATCCCAACCAGCCCCTCGATATCACTCTGGAGCGCGGCGGCCAGTTACTAAACAAAACCATCGTGCCCGAAGCCTACGGACCGAACCAGATGGGTTCGGCAGGATGGGCTCCGAAAGAACCCAGTTTCCCCATCACCGACCTCGAGCCTGGCATGCCCGCCGAACAAGCTGGCATGAAGCTGGGCGATGAGATCGTCAGCGTGGACGGCCAGCCTATCGTCGGCCTGGAAGCCATGATCGAGAGTCTGAAGCACAGCAAAGACAAGCCGATTCAGATCACGGTCAAGCGCAATGGTCAGCTTCTCACCTTCACAGTCCAGCCGGTCTTATCCGACGTCAAAGGCGATCAACGCTACCGCGTAGGCATCGGCAGTGCGCCTATGAAGGTGTCGTCCTTGCCGTTTGCAGCCGCGTTAAGCAAGTCGGTGGAACAGAATAAACAGGGCTCCCTGCTGATCCTGGAACTGGTTCAGAAGATGGTGCAGCGCAAGATTTCCATCCGCTCGATTGAAGGTCCGATCGGCATCGGACGCGCCGCCGGGCAGGCCGCCAGCAAGAAAGGCTGGACCCCCCTTCTGGAATTGACCGCCGGAATCAGCCTGAACCTGGGGATATTCAACCTGCTGCCCATTCCAATCATGGATGGTGGCGTCATTCTGTTGCTGTTCGTCGAAAGCATCATCCGCCGGGACATCAGCCTACGAATCAAGGAACGTATCTACCAGGCGGCGTTTGTGTTTCTGGTTCTGTTCGCGGTGATGGTGATCTACAACGACGTAGCCAAAATGCTGCCCAGCGTGATGGGGAGAATGCCTTAACGCAGCCGTCAGCTTTCAGCTCAAACCCTGTCATCCCGACCGGAGCGAAGCGGTGGGAGGAATCTTGCGCTTGATGGCCCCTGCCGCTTCGGACCAGAAAGCCCTTGCGGCACCAAACCAAACACTACTGTAACCCATTGATTCAACGCCCCTTAAAGGCTTAAAGTTGAGACCTGACGGCTGAGGGCTTCCTTCCAGCGTGTTAAACTAATAGTTCCCCATGGCGGAGATTCGACGCAGGAAATCGGTTACAGGCTCGATTGGCGGAGTAAAGATCGGCAGCGATGCACCAGTTGTGGTGCAATCCATGACCAATACCGACACCGCCGACATCCCATCGACGGTCAAGCAGGTCGCAGCCCTAGCGCGTGCCGGGTCGGAACTGGTCCGGGTAACCGTCAACAATGAAGAGGCTGCTGCCGCGGTTGCGCCGATCGTGGAGCAACTCGAGCAGCAAGGCGTGCGGGTTCCCATCATCGGCGACTTCCACTACAACGGGCACATCCTCTTGAAGAAGTATCCCGAATGCGCACGGGCGCTGGCCAAGTACCGCATCAATCCGGGCAACGTGGGCATCGGGCGCAAAGACGATAACAACTTCCGCACCATGATCGAGGTCGCGGTCGAGAACCAGAAACCGGTGCGTATCGGAGTCAATTGGGGATCGCTCGACCAGGCGCTCCTCACCAAGATGATGGATGAGAATTCCCTTCTGGCAGAGCCGAAAGACGCGCGCGAAGTGACCATGGAAGCTATGGTCGTGAGCGCGCTGAACTCTGCCGCCCTGGCCGAAAAATACGGCTTGCGCCCCGACCAGATTATTTTGAGCGCAAAAGTAAGCGGCGTGCAGGATTTGATCGACGTCTACCGTTCGCTGGCGGCACGCTGCAACTATCCCCTGCACCTGGGGCTCACCGAGGCCGGCATGGGCGCCAAGGGGATTGTGGCCTCAAGCGCGGCCATGGGCGTGTTGTTGCAGGAAGGCATCGGCGACACCATTCGGGTTTCCCTGACTCCCGCTCCCGGCGGCGATCGCACCGAAGAAGTTCGCGTAGGGCAGCAGATTCTGCAATCGCTTGGGATCCGCAGCTTCACGCCGCAAGTGACGGCCTGCCCGGGATGTGGCCGCACCACCAGCACATTCTTCCAGGAAATGGCCCAGCAGATTCAGTCCTATTTGCGCGACCAGATGCCAGTGTGGAAAGGGCGCTACACCGGCGTGGAAGAGATGAAAGTTGCAGTGATGGGCTGCGTGGTGAACGGTCCCGGCGAATCGAAGCACGCCAGCCTCGGCATTTCACTGCCGGGAACGTTCGAAGAGCCCAAGGCTCCGGTCTACGTGGACGGCCGCCTGTTCACCACTCTGAAGGGCGACAAGATCGTCGCCGAGTTCATCAAGATTCTCGACGACTATGTCGAGTCGCACTACGCTGCCAAAGAAGAACTAGCAGCACGTTAAATGTAGGCGCGAGCGTCCCGCTCGTGCGGCGGCGGCACGGACGTATCCCCTTGCGAATCATTGTCTATCAACGATACCCGGAACCCACAGCCAAGGATAATCACTGGCAACCTTCACCAATCCGGCTCTCACCGGATTCTGAACAATGTACTCAATCTTCGCGTGCATACTCTCCTCAAGTCGCAGCACCCGGTCGAACGATTCACGCTGCCAAATCTGGCCGGTGCGATTCAGCGAACAGTTGATCTTGTGCGCAGAAGCGCTCTTGATGCCTTGCATGATCTCCACCAGGCTGAAGCAACTGTCCCCTTCGTACAAGGGCGTCAAGGCCAGATGAACGTGGTCGGGCATCACGACTGCTGCGTGCAGGTTGTATCGGCTCCTATTTCCCCAGATGCAGGACTCCACTGCGATGGTTCGAGCGGCGTCGGGTAATATCCAGCGGAGATGGGTGGAGAACGTTATGAAAATGGCTTTGTAGTCGCCTTGATAGTGAGGGAGATGGCGGCGGTATTCATAGACTCGGCGCATGGCCCACGAATATCACAGAAAAGCGCACGAGCGAGGACGCTCGCGCCTACATTTGCAGATATGTTTCGAAATGGGAAAACGCCGCGAAACCCTTAAGTCCCACCTGGGAACAGTTCATCTCGCTGCCGCACGAGCGGGACGCTCGCGCCTACATCAGGCTCGCAGCGGCAAATTCGGATTCGCCCCATCGTCTTCCAGCGGATCGGCAATTTGCTGCAGCTCTGGATAGTGCTCCAGCAAAGGCTCCGGCGCGTGGACACGCTGTCCCGTGAGCATATTTCTGAGTTGCAGGGCGTTCACCGCGCCCTTGGCTTCGAAGTGGTTGTTGGCAACTACATAAGTGACTTCTGCCTTGCGGGCGATTTGTCCGATCCTCTCTTTCCATCCTGCCAGTTCGTCTTCGCTGTAAAGATAGTTGTAGCGGTCGGCCCCGGTTTCTGCCTGGAACCATTGATCGTAGTTCCGTCCGTGCAGACGCACGTAACCGACCGGGGAAGTCACGTGCTCGGTCGGCACCAGCGAGCGCCCGATTAATGGCTGATCGATGTTGCAGAAAGCGACGTTTTTCTGCATAAACTCGTCGATCGTATCGGGATTGTCCCAGCTGTCATGGCGCACTTCGACCACCCGCGGATATTCGATGAACTGGCGCAACAGCTTCTCCAGGTATTCACGGTTGAGGGAAGTGTTTTTGAACGAAACCGGAAACTGGATCAGCAGCGCACCCAGCTTCCCTTCGCCTGCCAGCGCCTCGAGTCCTTCTCGCGCCAACGCCTCGTCTTCGTCGTTAGGCCGGATCGACGCGGCTGAGGTCGGCTCCATCACCGCCATGGGATTGTGGGTGAAAGAGCGGTGCAATTTCGCGGTGAACATGAACTTCGGGTTGACCGCCTTGGCGGTGCGCACCCAGAGCTTAGCCAGGTGGGGCTTGATGTGTCCGTAGAACGAAGTGTTGATCTCCACCATATCGAAGCATCGCGCCAGAATCTCCAGCGGATGCTGTTTCCGGTGCTGCATTCCCGGCGGATAGAAGATTCCCTCCCAGTCCTTGTAGGACCAACCGGCCGTTCCGATGCGGATTTGCGGGGAGGATTCCACGGAGGCAGCAAAAAATCCTTCTTGGCAGGTTAGCATAGGACCAATTTCCACAGGCAAGAAGAAAGAACCAAACTTTCTCCTTTTCTTCTCTTGCCGGAAACTCTAGAATCAAGAGAATCCCATGGGAATTTTCCTTCTGATACTGGTTATCGCTCTGAATCTTGCGCTATTGGGCGTCGCGGTCGCGCTGTTACGCCGGGAAGGTAACTCATCTCATGCTGCCGAGCTGACGCTGCTGGCGCGGGAGTCGGCATCTCTGCGTGAATCGCTTTCGCAGAGCTTTGCTTCCGCCACCGCCGACATGGCTACCCGCTTGGAAAACACCAAGGGCGATTTGCGGCAGGAAGTGACCGATCGGCTGGGCCAGGGATTTACGGAAATCCGCAATGCCGTCGAAGGCCAGCTTGCCGGCGGACGGCGCGAACAGACGCAGGATTTGCGGCAGGCTCGCACCGAGTTGACAACGGCTTTAGCTCTGACCACGTCGCAACTCAAAGCGGAGTTCGACAGTTTGAACCAGAAAACTGCGCAAAGCCTGGATTCGATTCGCGACCGCGTCGATGCCAAGCTGCTCGCCATCACCGACCAAGTGCAGCAGAAACTGGACCAGAACATCAAGGAAGGCTTCGCCCAGTTTGAGAAAGTACAGCAGCACTTGAAAGCCGCGGAGGAGCAGCTACGGGAAGTTGGGGCGTTGGGACATTCCATCAATGACCTGAACAACATGCTGAAACTTCCCCACCTGCGTGGCCAGTTCGGCGAAGCCAGCCTGGAACGCCTGCTGGCGGATTTCCTGCCCGCGCACATGTTCGAGATCCAATCCTCTCCGGGTGACAACAATGGACGAGCCGACGCGGTGATTCAGTTCCCCGATCGTCGTTTGCCCATCGATGCCAAGTTTCCCCGCGAACAGGTGTTGGCGCTGTTTGAAAGCAATGTGGAGTCGGAAATTAATGACGCGCGCCACGAGTTTGTTCGGGTCATGAAGGCGGAAGCCAAGCGCATCAAGGCGTACATCCAACCGGAACATGGCACCACCGACATTGCACTGATGTACCTGCCCAGCGAAACGCTTTATATGGAGGCCGTCCGCAACCGCGAGCTGGCAGACTGGCTCAACCTGCAGCACGTGTTTCCGGTCTCACCCAATACTTTGCTGATGACCCTGCAGACCATTGCGCTGGTACACAAATGGTACGAAGTAGCCAGCCGCTTTGAGAAAAGCCGCCTAGAGTTGGCTAAAGCACAAAAGTCGTTTGATCACTTCCAGAACCAGTTTGAAAATGTTGGCAAGAACCTGAACAAAGCCCAGGAAGCGTTTGACACCGCGCAACGGCATCTGAAAACTTATCGCGGCCGGGTGACGGCCTTAAGCGGGCAGGAGCAACTGGAGCTGGACGCAGCATCCGCGAAGAGCGAGGAGGAGCCCAGCCTGCCATTGACGGATAAAGCGAGCGCCTGACGTCCTGCAAGTCTCCGCAAACAGCTAGGCCTCAACTACTCTCCCGCATGTCAATCCGGGCGGATTCAGCCGGGAAAAATCTTCTGTCGCGAGAGCAGCCCGAAGTGACGCAGGCAAAACTGGTATATATCTTGATATAGACCGCCCTGTCGGATATCATGATATATACCACGGAGGATATTCCATGCCTCGTACCGCAAAACTCTTCCACAACGGGCGCAGCCAGGCCGTTCGGCTGCCCTCGGAATACCGATTCCAGGGCACCGAAGTGTTCATCCGCCGGGACGGGGCTACAGGCGACGTGGTCCTTTCTCGCCGGCCGGAGTCCTGGGAGGACTTCTTCGAGCTGATGAAAGCGATCGATATACCCAGGCGATTCATGGCGGCTCGAGGTGATGCTCAACCTCAGAAACGCAAACTTTTCTGATGCCGGTTCGCTATCTTCTGGACACGAACATGGCCAGCTACGTCATCAAGGGCAATGTTCCCCGTGTGCGCGAGCGGCTGCAGCGAGTTCCTATGGCGGAGGTTGGAATCTCTGTCGTTACCGAGGCGGAGTTGCGTTTCGGCGTTGCCAGAATCCCCGAAGCGACCCGCCTGAAGACCGCGGTGGACGAGTTCCTTCTGCGCGTCGAGGTGTTGTTTTGGAACTCCGAGGCAGCACAGAACTATGCAAGGATTCGCGCTGTCCTCGAACGAGCCGGGAGGCCGATGGGCAACATGGACATGATGATCGCGGCCCAGGCGCTGGCTGCCAAGGCAGTGCTGGTGACCCATGATCGCGTGTTCCGGCGGGTTAACGGCTTGAAAATCGAGGACTGGAGCCGGGGCTGAGCTGGGCGCTGGTCAGGTTAGCGTGTGAATGCCTCGCTGCGTGACTCACAATGACGTCACAGGACTCTAAGCACGGCGAAACGACGAGGCTCTTGCATAGGCAGTCCGGCACCTGCCCGGGCGAGGGCGCCCGCGCCACACTTGCCTCTACGCTCCGCGCTTCGTTTTCAGCTCGGTCAGAAGCTGCTCGATGCGGTCTTCTTTTTCCAGCGCGGCCAGGCGCTCTTCCACATCGTCGGCCGCGATCTCGGACTTGGCCTGGCTGTGAGCTTCGGCGTGCGCCACTTTATGTTTCATCCGGTCGAAAGCGGCGGCGCTGGAACCGTTGCCGGCGCCCATCTTGGCGTCACTGGCTTTGGCTACGGCGCGGGCGCGGCGATGCTGCGCCATCAGCAGATCGGCTTTGGCTTGCGCTTCAGCCAGTTTCCGATCCAGTTGGCGAAGAGCGGTCTTGAGATTCTCCACTTGCGCCTTCTGGTCGATGACCTGCTGGGCGAAGCCTTCAGTAAGGTCGCGATAGCTTTCCACGCGCTGCAGGGCGGCACGCGCCAGGTCGTCCTGTTTCTTATCGACGGCTAGCTCGGCTTTGCGCATCCATTCCGCCACTTTGTCTTCATTTTCTTTTTGTTTTTTTTCCAGCAGGTGCTGGTCGGCAATCGCAATCGCCACTTGCGTCTTCACCTGGAGAAGCTGGTTGTGCATGTCGAGGATCACCTGCTTGATCATTTTCTCCGGATGCTCCGCCTTGTCGACCAGGTCATTCAGATTGGCGCGAACTAATGTGGAAACTCGCTCTAGTAATGCCATGATGGGACTCCTTTTTAAATAACCTTCTAGCTGGCTGCTAGCTTCTCGCTTGGTGCTTCTTGTGAATTACTTCGCACTCGGGGCAGTCGGAGTTGCGTAACCTGCTTCCGATGGCGACACCGATGGCAATTCCCAGGGACAGCCAAATCGCGATGTGTCCTGCGAAGACCCCGGTGGAGGCGCCGATCCCGGCGCCGAGGGCGACACCCAGACCGATTTGCGTCGAAGATTTCTTCATGTTGGTTTGCCCTGACCGCAGATTCCTTGCCGGAAGCCGGCTCGGAATGACCAAGTTTCGGGTTGGTGAAGGGACGGGATGAATCCCGTCCCCACACACCCGCGGACTACTTTGCTCCGCCGTTGGACGGGAGCGCGTCAGGCCTCGGCGACTTTTCTCCGATCTGACGCACTTTGCCCAGCAGCTCCGACATCGGCATTCCCGACAAAGTCTCGAACAACGCGGGCACCTGCGCGGCCATCTTGGCGATGTCGCCCGTGATCTTGTTCATTCCGGACGCGTCGCTGTTGCCCGTCGAAACAATCGTGATCTTGTCCACGTTGGCCAGCGGGCTGGCCAGGGCGCGAACAATTTCAGGCATCCCGGTAAACAGCTTGTCGATGACCGCAGCCTGGCTGTACTCCTGGTAGGCCTCGGCTTTCACGTTCATGGCTTTGGCCTCGGCCTCGCCTTTCTTGAAGATGATCTCGGCTTCGGCTTCGCCTTGAGCGCGAATCGCCGACGCATGACCATCCGCTTCCGACATCAGGCGCTGCTTTTCCGCGAGCGCCAGCGTTTCAATTCGCTGGCGCTCGATTTCGGCGCCCTTCAACACGGTTGCGATCAGCTCTTTCTCGCGGCGGTTGATTTCGGCTTCCTGAACCTTGACCTGCTGTTCTTTTTCGATCTGCTGTACCTTCACCTGCTCGGCGATGACCTGCTGTTGCATGATGTTGGTCTGAATGTCGTAGGCTTTGTCGGCCTGCGCCTGCTGGCGCTTGGTGACTTCGACGTATTGCGCTTTCTTGACTTCGAGGTCACGTTGGGCTTCCGCCTGTTTCGCAAGCGACAGCGTCTCGGCGAGAACCCGCTCCTGATCTGCCTGGGCCCTGGCGACCGCAGACTCGCGCTGCGCCAGAGCGCGCTTGATGGCAGTATCGCGATCGGCTTCGGCGGTGGCCACGTCGGCATCGCGCTTGATGCGGGCGACGTCGGGCTTGCCCATATTGGTGATGTACTCGTTCTTGTCGCGAACTTCTTTGATGGTGAACGAAATCACCTCAAGACCCATCTTGTTCATGTCTTCGGCGCAGGTCGAGCGCATGCGGTCGGAAACCATCTCCGGCTGTTTCACGATTTCTTCCACCGTGAGTTGTCCGATGATGCCGCGCAGGTGCCCTTCCATCACCAGGCGGATCAGCCCCTCGCGCTCCTGATCAGTCTTGGTGAGGAATTGTTCGGACGCGGTCAGGATCGACTCCATGTCCGACTTAACCTTGATCTGCGCGACTGCTTCGACCGTGACTGCAACGCCCTGCTTGGTGTACAGATCCTGCTGCGGGGCCACGTCGAACGACATCAGCTCAAGAGACAGCTCGCGGCATATCTGGACCATCGGAAATACCAGCGTTCCGTGTCCTTTCACCACGCGCGTGCCGCCCAGCCCGTAAACGATCAGTGCTTCATGCGGTCCGGCTTTGCGATACAGCCTGGCCATGCTGCTCATCAGGAACAGGATGACCATCACTCCCAGGCCAACGAAAATCCAAATCTCGAAAATGTGTGACATCCCGAACATATTGCCTCCTCTTTCGGGTGCCCCGAAATACGTTAACCACAAAGGGCACACTTCGACTTCGCTCAGTGCAAACTCCGGTACACGGAAAGAAGTCGAAGCGTTCCCTTATGCATGTTCGCGAACTTTCTTGTGCTCTGTGATCAGGTTCAGATCATTCATAATTTTTTCCGGCTCGCGGTGACCGAGAAACACTTCTCCGTCAGAAAGCACGATGCGAACGCCGGTGTTGCCCCAAACATAAGCGCGCTTCTCCCCAATGCCGCGAATACCGTAACCGCCCAGGGCGCTCCAGGGTGCGATGGTATAAGCCTTGATGTTTTGCAGCGGGATGGAACGCAGACGAAATCCGAGCGTGCTGATCTCGACGCCGTGGGTGGAAAAGCGATAGTGAAAACCGCCCCAGGCCAGGGCGGCCGCGCCCAGGAGCAGCAATGCCGGAAGCGCCATCACCAATCGCAGGCCATGCAGCGGGATGACCGCGCTAACCCCCAGCTCAAATATGGTAAGCAAAATAAAAGCCATGCCCCAGAGAGGAGCCGCGTGAACTTCTTCGGCCTGGTAGGTTTCGCGGTGCCGCGGAAGTTCGGGTCCGCGCTTTGACATCAGAGCGATCGCGACCACGATGCATGACGCGACAAACAAAGCGATCATCGGAATCGTGATGTTGAGCGGCTTGTGATAAAGGTTGTAGTCGAGCAGGGCCGCGTTGATGCTATAGACCACACCCATCATTACGAAGAGCATGGCCAGCAAGGACCAGGCGAGAATGTCCGGCTTGCGCATGCGAACGAGCACCCAGGTGAACGCCACCAGCAGGAATACCGTCAGTGCTATTGCGAAGATCAGGGCGGTCTCACGCGGCATCCAGCCGTTGGGCTGGCCAGACAGTCCGAAATGAGTAGCCATTCGAGCGGGCAGCTTGTCCCAGACGGACCAGTACTGGAGGGCCGTGAGGGGGGCAGCCAGCCAGAGCACTGCCGTCATCGCTCGATAGAGTCTGCTATCCATTGCGTCTCCCCTTTTCTCCCCTTTTAGCCGCAACCAACGTCTGCACGGTTCCTGCCGGCCTTGCACGAGCGTGGAGGCTCGCGCCTACATTTGGTCGTCGCCTGACATTTCCGTCCACAAGCGCACGTATGCGATTCCTTTTTCGTAGCGCGTGACCATCACTTCGCTTCCCTTTGCGATTGCATTCCGATCTTCGCTGCGGGCGCCGGATGTGCGCCGCGTTCCCGCCTGCGAGTAGATGATCTCTCCGGTGCCGTCCTCACGAATCAGAACTGAAACCCGGCCCAGCACGCCCGCCATCTCGTAGTCGGCGGGATCCATGCTTTCTTCCGGCGAGATCAAAACCCGGCTGAGAAACAGAAAAACAATTCCACCAGCGATTACTCCGCTGAAAGCGGCAAGCCCCAGACCGGATACCACCCAAAGGCTGGAATAGCGCGTGAGCAGATACCCGGTTCCGCCAAACCACGCCAGAAACGCAGTCAGCGTGATGAAGTTGAAGGGCGAAACATTTGTCGCCGTGCCCTTACCGGCAGCTGCCTGGCCGAATGGTGCCGTGCCCGGCGCGGCGTGCACCTGAGGCGCGGCGTGCATATGCGAGAAGTGCGGCAGATGCAAGTGCCAGCGCAGGCCTCCGGCCAGAAATGACAGCAGGCTGAACAAGAATCCCACAGCGAAACAAATGAGATAAAAATCTGCCCAGGTCATATCCGCCGCCTTTCTGGCCGGCTGCGAGCGCGCGGGTGGAGCGCCTCGAGCAGCCGGTCGGCCAGTCCCGGCGTGTCCAGGATCGCTCCCAGGAGCAGGAAGCAGCGCCGCGTGTCTTTTTCTCGCGCCGCCTTGATCAGCACTTCGCTCACCTCCGGGTCGCTGGCGAAGCGCTCCGATCCCTGTAACAGCCAGACATCCAGCTTGCCTTCGGTGGTGCGCAGGTCGGAGACCAGCTCGGTGTGATAGCCCTCGGGATCGTCCACCAGAAATCCGGGATGCACCTTGAAAAACTTCGCCAGCAGGGTGCGCGTCGATTGCGTCATGTGCGGGCGCACGCCGCTTTCGATTTGCGAAATGTAGGACTGGCTGATGCTCTTGCCCTGCTCCTGCCGAATGGCGCGCACCAGTTCCTGTTGCGTCATGGGGCGAGACAGGCCGCGCAACGAGCCTTCCACCTCGCGCAAGTAGCGTAATTTCTCCGCCAACGTCATATTACAGATCGCTATATTTATATTTCTAATTGCGATTGTCGTCAAGGACTCGATCTGAGGCGTTTTCTAGAGGTTACGGCCCCGCCGCGGGGTGTGTGGGGCGAACACTTCTGTCCGCCGCTTTGGACGTTGGTGATCTGGATCTTGCAACCTAAGTCGATCTGTGTCCGCCAACACAACCAAAATCAAAGTCAAAGGCGGCGGACAGGAGTGTCCGACCTACAACAGAAAAACGCCTCCGTCTCCGGAGGCGTTTGGCTTGCGTTTGCGGCGGCTTGGAAAACTACTGCACTCGCCCGTTGTGCTTCTTGCGATAGATGGCGCGCGAGGTACGATTTTCCTGGCGATTGACCTGCCGGCGCTCGGCCTGGGTCAGGGTGCCACCATTGGCCACGCGATCGTTGTGGACTTCTTTGTTGATGGCAGATTCGCGCCCTTCCATGTGGGCGGTTTCAGCCGACGTCAACTGACCGCTTTTCACACCTTGCGCGATCCGCTCCTGCTGCAGCCGTTCGCGCTGGCCCACTTCGCTCTTGGGATTCACATTCTGCATCTGGGCATCGTGCTTCTGCTTGTAGATGTCCGAGGAAAGCTTGTTCTGCTGCTGATTCAGGGTGGCGCGGTCGGCCGTGGTCAGGTGGCCGTTGTCGAGCTTGCGCATATCGTGCTCTTCCTGATTCAGTTCGGTCTCCTTCTTTTCCAGATGCTTGGTTTCACCCGCTGTCAATTGCCCGTCCTGAATTCCGTTGGCAATGCGATCCTGCTGATTTTCCTTGCGCTGGTTGATGGTGGGCGGCGTGCTGCTGGTTTGCGCCACTGCTGGCAGCATCAGGCTCGCCATAACTGCGGTCAAAATGAATCCTTTATGGTGCGTTTTCATTGCTTCTCCCCTGCTCCCATATTCAACTGCCAGCCCCATTTCTTGGGCCATTTCCTTTAACACCGGGTTTCGGGGAATGTTGCGCGGGATGGTCACAATCGGCATGGTGCAACAATTTGCTTATGGTTACTAAAGCTGCTGAACCGCAACGCACTGGAACGTGCATGGGCCTCAAGAATGGGGTAATCGCGGCAGTTACAGTCCGACTTCGATTCGCGAGCGCGGATCGAGGAAGTCGCGCAGCGCGTCGCCGATGAAATTGAAGGAGAGCACCGCCAGCATCACCGCCAGAGCCGGAAACAACACGAGATGAGGGGCGTCGAAAAGATGGGCGCGGCCGTCGTTGAGCATTGCTCCCCAACTAGCCGTTGGCGGGGCGACTCCCAGACCGAGGAAGCTCATGGTAGCTTCCGCCAGAATGGCGCCCGCCATGCCGATTGCCGCCTGCACGATGACGGGCTGAATAATGTTGGGCAGAATGTGGCGCGCAATGATGCGCAGATCGCTCGCGCCCAGGGCTCGCGCCGCTTCGACAAACTCTCGCTCGCGCGCCGCCAGGACCTGCCCTCGAACCAGGCGGGCGTAACCCACCCATCCCCCGAGCGAGAGGGCCAGCACCAGATTGAAGATTCCCGGGCCGCGGAAAGCCACGAAGGCTATAGCCAGCAAAATTCCGGGGAAAGAGAGGAAAGCGTTCATCACCACGACGTTCACGAAACGATCGATGTTTCCGCCGTAATAACCGGCGATCGATCCCACGATCAAACCGAGCGCCAGCGAGACTGCGACCACCGAGCTTCCCACCAGCATTGAAATCCGCGAGCCATAGACGAGGCGGGAAAAGATGTCTCGGCCCAGCTCATCGGTTCCGCACCAGTGAGAGAAGGACGGTGAGGACAGGCGCGCGGGCAGATCGATATAGGCAGGATCCTGGGGAGCGATCCAGGGAGCGAACAGAGCAAAGATCAAAAATATTATGATCAGGACCGCGCCGGTAGTGGCCAGCGGGTTGTGCCGGGAGGCGCGGGGCAGCGAGATGGAGAGCGTGGACAAGGTTAAGCGACTCCAAACTTCACGACATTGCGGCGCCGGCAATTTGCCGGCTGGCTCGGCGGCATCTTTGTCCCGACGGTTAGCGAGACGCCGGTCCTACGTGTCACTGGCGTATCCGCGGATTCACCGCCGAGTACAGCAGATCGGTCAGAAAATTTACTGCCACATAGGTCAATCCAATCGCCAGGATGCAGCCCTGCACCAGATAATAATCGCGGTTGGAAATAGCCTGGATGGTCAAACGTCCAATTCCCGGCCAGGAAAAGATTGTTTCGGTCACGATGGCGCCGGCCAGCAACGCGCCAAACTGCAAGCCCAAAACCGTAATCACCGGAATCATGGCGTTGCGCAGGGCGTGGCCATAAACCACAGTGCGCTCAGACAATCCTTTAGCGCGGGCGGTGCGAATGTAGTCCTGGCCCAGCTCTTCCAGCATCGATGTACGCACCATGCGGGTAAGGATCGCGGCCAGGGCGCCACCCATCGTGATCGCCGGAAGCACCAGATGAGCCACGGTTCCTGAACCTGAGACAGGAAGCCATCCCAGGTAGATGGCGAATAACAGAATAAGAATGGGACCCAGGGCAAAATTCGGGAAGGACAATCCGAATAAGCTGATCACGCTGAGCAGGCGGTCGTCCCAACGATTGCGCCGTTGTGCCGAGCGCACTCCAGCCGGAACGGAAAGCAGCACGGCGACTATCAACGCCGCCAGAGTGAGCTGCAGGGTATAAGGATAGCGCTGGGCAATCAGGCGAGTTACATTCTGGTTGAATCGCATGGAGCGACCCAGATCGCCGCGCAGCACGCCTTCCCAGTAGTTCAGATATTGGCGGCCAAGCGGGAGATCGAGTCCGTACGCGTGCCGGGCGGCTTGCACATCGGTTACCGGAGCGCCTTCTCCCAGCATCTGCAGGATGGGATCTCCGGGCACGAGATGGATCAACAGGAATACCAGCGAAACCACCAGCCATACGACCGGCAGAGTATAGAGAAGGCGCAGGGAAAGGTAGCGGAGCATCAGTAGTGGGTTGGGTCGTCAGTCTTCGGCATCTTCTTTTTTTGCTAGCGCCGGCCCGATTCCTTGACCGCTGAGATCTTGTTTTTTGAATGCAGTTTACAGCTTTTAGTTCTCTGTTCTCAGTCTGCGGTTTGGGCTACGGCTTTCGACTCCAGTTTCTCGATTCTTACTTTGGCGATGCGATGGCCATCGATTTCCTGGACGGTGTAACGGTGGCCGTCATACTCGAAACTTTCGCCCTGCCTGGGAATTCTCTGCATACGAGCCAGGATGAAGCCGGCCAGTGTCTCAAAGCCCGAATCGTGCGGCAGCAACAGCTGGTATTGCGACTCCAGGTCGCGAATACTGACCGAGCCTTCCAGGACAACTGCGATCTTGCCTTCTGCCAGCGCCTGTTGCGGCGGAGCTACGTCGAATTCGTCCTCAATCTCGCCTACGATCTGTTCCAGGACATCTTCCACCGTAATTACCCCAGCCGTAGAACCGAACTCGTCCACTACTACCGCAAGGTGGCGTTTGCGTTCCTTGAATTCTTCCAGCAATTCGGTGAGGACTTTAGTCTCCGGCACGACCAGCACATCGTGCATGATCTGGCTGATGCGCATAGCTGATACTCGGGCCGCCACCGGCTGGTCGGGCGTTGAGGTGAGACGGAGACGCGTCCACCGCATCAGATCCTTGGCATAAAGCACACCCACAATGTGTTCGGGACCGCGTTGCGGATCGTACACCGGAACCCGGGAATGCTGTTCTTCGACCACTCGCCCCAGGGCGTCGGAGAGGGTCAGGTCGCCGGGCAGCGAGAATATCTTTGGACGTGGCACCATGACTTCGCGCACCGCCACGTTGTCCAGTTCCAGGGCCTTGTGGATCATCTCTTCCTGGAAAGGCGGGATTTCACCGACTTGACGGCTGGCCGTCACGATCAGTTTCAGCTCGTCTGGCGAATGTACCGGCCCCTGGCGAATGCGTCGCGAACCAAATATTCGCAAGACCCAGGCTGCAGAGCGGCTCATCACGAAAAGCAGGGGGCGGGTCAAGGTGAGGAAGACATCCATGGGCCCGGCTACGGCCAGCGCCACCTGCTCGGCCCTCTGCAAGGCCAGCGATTTAGGTACCAGCTCACCCAGAATGACGTGCAGGAAAGTGATCAGGACGAAGGCAATGACAATAGCTATCCCGTGGGCATACACCGAAGCATGGGGCAGGTCCTGTACCGGTCCGAGCACCATCTGGGCCAGCAGCGGCTCCCCAACCCAGCCCAAGGTCAGGCTGACGATGGTGACGCCTAACTGCACCCCGTTTACGACCTCATCAAGGTTCCGGTGCAGCTTTTGCACGATGCGGGCGCCAATGCGTCGGGCGTCGATTAACTGCTGAATGCGGGTATCCCGCACGCTTACCAGGGAGAATTCGGCGGCCGCGAAGAAGGCATTGGCTGCCACTAGCAGCAGGAGCAGAAACACCCGCAGCAGCGCGTATGCAATCATGGAAGCCCAATTCTAGCATTGCATCGCGATATGCTCTCCCGACGACCCCTAACCTCTTGTAGAATCAAGTGATCTCCCCGGGCGCCGGTGGGGGGTTTTTTGCGATTTTGCTGCTTTCATTTCGCCATCTGGCTGGTCTAACTCTCGACACGTCGGCCATTTAGTACCACTGGCAATGGTCGCGCCCAAGGGTTTATTGGAACAAATCTCGCGTGGGGTGCGTAACTACCGATGCGGGCATGATCTCTCCAGGAGGCGGATGTGAACGGTAACGGCAGCGGCAAGAAGCGGAAAAAGCGTCTGATCTACGGCGGCATCGCCGTCGGGATCGTCCTCCTCATCGCCGGCGGGTTGATTGCCGCCACTCACGGCGGCACCAAAATTGACCCATCCAAACTGCAAAAGGTGGAAAAGGGGGACCTTGCCAAGAGTGTAGTTGCGACCGGCAAAGTAACTCCCATCACCAAGGTTGAGGTCAAGTCGAAAGCCAGCGGCATCGTGAAGAAGCTGCTGGTGGATTCCGGCGATAAAGTCAAAAAGGGCCAGCTGTTGGCGCAGTTGGATAAAGAAGAAATTGAAGCCCAGGTGGAGCAGTCCCGCGCCGCCGTGCAAGCCGCCGAGGCCAGTCTTTCCAGCTCCGAGGCAGACTTTGAGCGCGCCAAAGTTGACGCGGAAGGACCCGACGTTCCGCTCCTAAAACGAGCTTACGAACGCGCCATTGGCATGGCCAAGGAAGGCGTGGTTTCTACCTCGGCATTGGAAGACGCCCAAAAGAACTACGAGCTTGCCCTCAACAAGCAGAATGTATCGAAGGCGCAGGTAACCGTTCTCAAGGCCAAGATTGCCCAATCGCAAGGGCAGCTTGCTCAGGATCGTGCCAACCTCAAGCAGCTCGAAGAGCAGTTGAGCTATACCGACATCGAATCGCCGATTGACGGGGTGGTGCTGTCGCGTGACGTCGAAATGGGCGATGCCGTAAGTTCCATCCTGGTCCTGGGCTCCTCAGCCACCCTAGTAATGACTCTAGGAGACACCAGCCAGGTCTACGTAAAGGGAAAAGTCGACGAGAGTGATATCGGCAAGGTCTATCTCGGCCAGCCCGCCCGCATCAAGGTTGAATCGTTCAAGGACAAAACTTTCAATGGCGTGGTCACCAAGATTTCGCCCATGGGAGTGGAAAAGGATAATGTCACTACCTTTGAAGTCCGGGTGTCCATCAACAATCCCGGCGGTGAACTGAAGGCGGAGATGACCGCAAACGCGGAAATCATTCTGGAAGAGCACAAGAATGTGCTGCAGATCCCGGAAGGCGCGATTATCTACGACAAGGACAAAAAGGCATCCGTCGAAATACCCGACACCGGCGCCAAGGATGGCAAGAAGAAAATCGCCGTCAACATAGGCATCTCCAACGGAGCCAAGACCGAGCTGCTCAGCGGCCTGAAAGAAGGCGACCAGGTCGTTCTGCAGTGAGGCTGGCGGTACGGGTCGATCCGTGGGCGGTCACCGATTAGCGTGCTGGAGAAATCATGAAACTCAGAAATGTTTCCCCCTGGGCGTTCAGTGCTTTTGCCATCGCAATTCTGATTTGCCTGCAGGCCTGGCCCGCGGAGGCGGCCACGGAGGGCTCGTTCCAGCGCACTCTGCAGGTAACCGGCGCGGTTCACATAGACCTGACCACCGGCTCGGGCAACGTTGAGGTGCGCACCGGCAGTTCCAACCAGGTGCAGGTGACCGGACGCATCCGTGCCAACGAATGGTTTGGGGGAGACGCTGACGAGAAAATCAAGCGTCTGGAAGCCAACCCACCAATTCAACAGAGTGGCAATGTCATCCGCATCGGCCATATCGATGATCCCGAATTGCGGCACGGTATTTCGATCAGCTATGAGGTGCAGGTCCCGGCGGAAACCGAGCTACGGGCAGAGAGCGGATCGGGCAATCAGAAAGTGGAAGGCATCCAGGGCCCACTGGACATCAGCGCCGGCTCTGGTGATTTGAACATTTCCCGAATCGGCGACCGGGTGCGGGCGCAGACCGGGTCCGGCGACATTGAAATTGAGCAAGTAAGAGGGAACGTTCATGCCAAGACCGGCAGCGGCTCGATCCAGGCGGACGAGATTGCCGGCGCTTTTGAAGCGGACAGCGGCAGCGGGCATATAACCCTGCAACAGACTGCGCCCGGATCGGTGCGAGTGGATACCGGTTCCGGAGGTATGGACCTGCGGGGAGTGCGAGGCTCGCTCGATGCCAAGGCGGGCAGCGGCACCATTCAGGCTGAGGGCAGCCCAACCGGAGCCTGGAGCGTGCATACCGGGTCCGGCGAGGTACAGTTAAAAATGCCGTCTGATGCGTCTTTCGACCTGGCTGCCCACACCAGCTCCGGATCGATTTCGGTCGATCAGCCGCACAGCGTGCAAGGCTCCATTGGGCGCAAGGAAATACGCGGCAAAGTTGGCGGAGGCGGCGTGCCCGTAGAAGTGGAAACCGGATCCGGCGATATCCGAATCGAGTAGTCGATCAAGATGTGGGCGTGAGCGTCCCGCTCGTGCATCCCGGAAGATGGCCTTATTGAACCGAAAGACTGCGCCGCGGATCGACCAGCAACCACGCTCCTGCTCCAAGCAAACACAACCCGGCCGCGACCAGAAACGACGTCGTCCATCCGAAGTGAGCGGCAATCCACGGCGTAAGCGAAGCGGTGACCGCGCCGCCCACCTGGGCTCCAGTATTCATGAAGCCGGAAACCGATCCCGAGGAGCGGCCGGCTATGTCCGCAGTCACCGACCAAAACGAACTTTGTGCCAGGTAGAGCGCGCCTGCGCCGCCGGCCAGAACCACGCTGGCCAGCCGCGCGCTCTCGACCTGCGATCCCAGGACGAGAAAGATGCTGGCGCCCAGCATGACGACCGCGGCCAGGATGCATCGTCCCAGCCTGGGGCCGCGCCAACGGGTAAGGCGGTCGCTGACGGCGCCGCCAACCGTGCAGCATACTGCCATCGCCAGAAACGGCAGCATGGCGTAAACCGCGCTGGCTTTCAGATTCAGCCCGCGCACCTGCGCCAGGTAGATATAAAACCAGCTAAAGAAGATCCAGGCAACGTACCCGAAGCTGAAATAGCTAAGCGTGACCGCGATCACGTCCCTGCTGGCGAAGACTCGGCTCCAGGGAACAAGGTCGGGGTTGGGCTCGAGCGCCAGCCGTTCAGGCTCCGCATCCGCCGATAACCCAGACTGTATGAAGGCTAGCTCCGTCGCGGACACCCGCGGATGGTCGGCCGGCGTGTCCCGAGCCAGCAAATACCAGACTGCTCCCGCAATCAGTCCGAGCGCGGAACAAACCCAAAAAGATGCCCGCCAGCCATAGTTGAGCATCAGGTAGGTGATAAGCGGCGGCGAGAGACCGGCGCCGGCACCTACGCCGGCGAATATCCAGCCGTTGGCAATGCCACGCTCCTGGCTCGGAATCCAGCGGGCGATGAACTGGTTGGACGCCGGGTACATCACCGCCTCGCCAGCGCCCAGCAGGAACCGGGTTGCAACGAACAGGATCAGAGCATTTCCGGCGCCCTCCGGAATGGAGGCCGTCAAAGCCGTGAACGCGCCCCACCAGATCACGCCCGCAGCCAGCACCCGGCGCGGACCAATCCGGTCGGCCAGACGCCCACCGAGAGTTTGAAACAGCGCATATCCCCAAAGCAGCGCGCTAAACACCGAGCCAAGTTGCACGTTGCTGAGGTGATAAGAGGCCGCGATCGAGCTGCCGGCAATCGAGATATTCACACGATCAAGAAAAGCGACCGCGCTCAGGATGAATATCCAGAAGATGAGCAGCCAGCGCACATTGCTCTTCGCGGGACGCAGCAACCTATCACCTCATTGGTGAGTATGTGAAGCCAGGCCGGAGAGAGCGATATATCGCTACCTCATCCGCTTGCCATGTCATCCTGAGCGTAGTGAGTTTGCTCGCTTGCGAGCAAACTCACGGAGTCGAAGGATCCCTAACGCTTTGCCCTCCTGGCGACGTCAGGGATTCTTCGACTCCGCTCAGAATGACAATGTGTGCTTCTCCAATCTGCTAGGAACCAGACGCGGCGGCCTCGCCATCACTTTCCGCCGGCGGAGTGTTCGCGAAAGACGCGCGAAAGCTGATCGGCCACAATTTTGTATTCGCCGTCTTGCAGCATGAAGGAGTTCATCACCAAGCCGGGTCGATCTTCGCCTGAGCCGATCACGATGGACGGATCGGTTTCCAGCAGCAGCTTGGAAGCGTCCTGGGGAGCGAGCGCGATGCGGGCCGCATCCCAGGTAATCGCCATGTGGGGCACGTGATTGGCGATGTCTGGCACGAAGAAGGATGTACTGACCCCCGGCACGCTTGAAATCTTTTGCGAAATATAGTCCAGCTGATTCTGCCATTCCTTCCACAGAGCTTCATGATCTTCGTTGAGATAAAGCTCCAGCGCCTTTACCATACCCACGATTTCTTCCTTGCCGACTTTTTGGCTGCGTCCGATGGTGTCTTCGTGCGGACTGTTGTTCAGCAGGGCGTTGGCCACCAGTTCTTTCCTTCCAATCAACAGGCCGGCACACTGAGGCCCGCGCATGGCCTTCCCACCGCTGAAGGTGATGAGGTCATAGCCCATATTTGCATAGTCCCAAAGATGTGAAACCGGCGGGGTGTCGGCGGCGGCGTCATTCATGCAGGGAATCTTGTATTCCTTTCCCAGCTTGATCCACTCGTCCACTTTGATCTGCCCGGCGGCGTTGGCGAAGTTGCTGAAGTGCATCATCGCGGTCTTTTCGTTGACTGCCTGGCGGAACTCATCGCGAGTCTCGATCACAACCAGTTTGATTCCCGTATTCCGCAATTGATGGTCGAAGGGATTGCGATGGGATTTCTGGATGATGACTTCCGACTTCATGCCGGTAAGATCGGGAATCTGTTTGATGAATTGTTCGTTATTCCCCGTAAGAATGCCGGCCAGCCCGGATTCCATCGCGGCCGCGGCGCCGGAGGTCACCAGCGCGGTGTAGTCGTCGGGAAGTTTCAGCATCTGCGCGACGCGATTGCCGGCCGCCACCTCCAGATCGACGATGCGGACAAAGTGGCGGCCCGCCTGCCCCATCACCGCTTCCAGTTCGGGACGCAGGATGGAACCGCCAAGCACCGTCATGGTCCCTTCACAGTTGATGACGGTCTTGACTCCGAGCTCCTGGTAGGGGTTTCCGGACTGGCCGAACCCGCTGACCTTCATTTTGGCAGAGCTGGCGCTCTTCCCCGCGAACAGTTTGTTCGGCGCCAGCAGCGAACCTGCGGCGGCCGTCAGGCTTCCGAGAAATGTCCGGCGATTCCAATTTGACCCGAGTCTCATGATGGCTGCTCCTTCCCTTATTTGCCACAAGCTTACTTGTTCAGGATTGCTTGCTCAGCGTCATTTATTCGCATTACTTATTTACGATGGCGGCGATGCAGTTGATCTCCAGCATGGAGTTCCCAGGCAACGCTGCCACCGCCACGGTGGTTCGCGCCGGCCCGCCGTTGGGGAAATAGGTTTTGAATATCTTGTTCATGGCCTCGTAGTAGGCGATGTCAGCCAGGTAAACCGTGAGCTGCAGAATGCTGTCCATGGTGCCGCCGCCGGTAATCACCAATTCCTTCACATTCTCCATCACCTTGGTGGTATGGCTGTCGATATCATCCTTCCCGACCGGCCCGTTGGAGTTGGCGCCCTGTCCGGCGATATACAGCAGATCGTTGTGGGTGATCAAGGCGGTGATCATCTGCTTGCCATCAGCCGGCTTACCATCACGGTTTAATTTGCGTACCTGCGAATCCCGGCGCTTGGCCTCGGCCCGCGGCGCGAGCAGGCTTCCCACGCCCAGCGCCGAAAGTCCGGCTCCCAGGCGAGTCATCAGCATCCTGCGATTGAACAATGTCGAAGTCATGAATCAGTCTCCTTTAAGGTCCAGGTGGAATAGTCCATCGTGTTAAAAAGCTTCTACGGCAAGGCAAAGCTGAAAACGTCGCTGCCCGCGGCTACGGCCACGTACTCCTTGCCCTTGATGGCATAGCTCATGGGCGATGCGCTGAATTCCTGGCCGGTGTTGAAGTGCCAGAGCGGCTTTCCCGTCCGGGCACTCACCGCCTCGAACGATTGCGCGTCGTCGCCGAAAAAAACCAGGCCTCCGGCTGTCGTCATCGTGCCGCCACCGGAATGGGCATCCCCTACCTGGGGATACTTCCATGCCAGTGATTGCGTGTCCAGGTTATAGGCTACAAGAATCTTCTGCGAACTCTCCGTGGGAATTCTCTTTACCCCGGTGGAATAGAAGGTCTTGCCCTCTTCGAACTTTTGCGGCTTCAGGAAAAACAGCTGGCATTCTTCCAGAGCCATGAAATAAACCAGGTGGGTGGATTCGTTGTAGGAGGGTGCAAACCAGTTGGTCGCGCCGCCATACCCGGGGCAGATGCGGGTTCCATCGGCGGTTGGTTCCAGTCCTGATCGGACCGGTCTGCCTTGTTGATCGACGTTTTTCGCCCACGTCAGTTTGTCCACGAAAGGGACGGCGGAAAGAAACTTTCCGTTGGTGCGATCCAGCACATACAGAAACCCGTTTCGATTGGCTTGCACCAGCAGGCTTCGCGGCTTGCCCCGGTAAACCTTATCAATCAGTATCGGGGTCTCAGTCGCGTCATAATCGAAGAGATCGTGAGGGGTGAACTGGAAGTGCCATTTCAGCGCTCCGGTATCGGCGTCAAGAGCGAGCAGACAGTCAGTATAGAGGTCGTCGCCGGGACGTACGCTGCCATCGAAATCCGGGCTGGGATTACTCGTTCCCCAAAACAGCGTATTAGTCTTGGGATCGTAGGTTCCGGGCATCCACGTGGTACCGCCGCCATGCAGGTACAAATCGCCGGGCCAGCTTTCGGCGCCGGGCTCTCCGGGCGCGGGAATGGTCCAGAAACGCCAGGCCAATTTTCCTGAGACAGCATCATAGGCGGCGACAAAACCTCGAACCCCATCATCGCCGCCGGATGTTCCGACAATAACCTTGTCCTTCACAACCAGGGGCGCTGCAGTCGCACCGTAGTTCCGGTTCCAGTCGGCATAGGCGACTTCCCACAACAGGTGGCCGGAGCGTGCATCCAGGCAGAGCAAGTGCGCATTGTCGGTTTGCCGGTAGACGCGGGAGTGCCACACCGCTACGCCGCGGCTGAGATGTCCGGAAGCGTCGTCGATCAGACCGGTGGAGATGGGCGAGGCGTAGTGCCAGATCACGCGGCCGGTGCCGGCGTCGAGCGCATAAGTGTCATTGGCGGAAGTCACGAACATGATGCCATCAACCACCACCGGGGTTACCTCCAACCGGTTGGAGTTGCTGGAATGGAACACCCAGTGAGCTCGCAGCTGTGCGACGTTCTTGACATTGATCTGTGACAGGCGACTGTAGCGGCGTCCGGTGAAATCGCCATTGTAGGAGAGCCAGTTCGCGCCTGGAGGCTGCGCCGCCAGTTGTTCGGAGAGCACCTCGATCGTCGCCGAGGTTGACCGATCGGGCAGGCGATCAGCGGCTGCCAGCAGGCAATTTGCCGCCAGAATAATCACCGCGGTGAGGCTGCGCCTGGACTGGAAAGGGGTCGTCACTCAATCGATTTAATGAACGCGGATTATGCAATGAAAAGTGGCAGATTGCAATCGCTAAGATGGCCGTCGCTCGAGCCTTTGCTGGTTCGGCAATTTTCTGATTTGTTCATTTTGTCCTTCTGGTTGTATATATGGACGCGAACTTTCGTGCCTTGTGTGGACGGCAAGGTTGCGAGTGGCAGCCGAAAGCAGGTGCTTCTGCTGCACTGCGCTCCGCTCGGACTGGGGTATTCATTAGCGAGGTCGCCGCGAAATTTGCATTATATGTTGTGAAACTAAATTGTGAAAAAGGAGCTGAAATAATCATGAATATCGGGAACTTCAGACTCACGCTGGTTCGTGTTGTTTTCGGTCTGCTCGCAATGGCCGGATCAATGGTGTGCCTGACGCCGACTGCAGTGGCGCTGGAACACCGCGCCATCAAGCTTTCTGGCACCGAAGGTCTGCCGTTCAGCGATGGAGTTATCGCGGGCGATACGCTTTACATCGCTGGACAAGAAGGCACCGATGACAAGGGGAAGCTCGCGGCCGGCGGGATTGGGCCAGAAACGGAAGCCGCCCTGGCGAACATTGTGAGAGTGGTCAAAGCGGCGGGATTCGATTTGAAGGACATTGTCTCCGTGACCGTATATTTGTCCGACATTCACGAGTTCGGGGATATGAACAAGGTGTACAAAGGGATCATGCCGGATCCCAAACCAGCCCGGGCCACGGTGCAGGCAGCTGCGCTGGTGAATGGCGCACACATTGAGGTTTCCGCGATCGCGGTAAGGCGAAAATAGGCTCATGTCCGGCAAATCCATTCGACTCACCCTGTTGATGCTGCTGGGCACGGGGATGGCAATTTTTCCCGTGCGCTTGCCCGCGCAGCAAGCCAGCACGCCGGATTCGGCCACCGACAGTCTGCTTGAGGGGAAGCGTGTTTTTTCCACGACTTGCGCCGCTTGCCATGGACTGGATGGGCGCGGCGGCGAGCGCGGACCCGATATCGCGACTAAGCGGGAAGTCCAGTTGTTAGCTGACCAGGATGTTTTCCGAATTGTCCAGGACGGCATCGCGGGCACTGGAATGCCGTCCTTCAGTTCTCTCGGAAGGGCGCAGATCCAGGGGGTGGTTCGCTATCTGCGTACCCTGGAGGGAGAAGGCCCGATGGAAAAGCTGCCCGGCGATCCTGGGCGCGGCAAGGCGGTCTTTTTTGGCAAGGGTGGATGTTCACAATGCCATACTGCGAAAGGTGAAGGAGGGTTTATCGCTTCCGATCTTTCGCGCTACGCCGGCATCCAGTCGGCCCAGGAGATTCGTAACGCCATTATCGATCCCAACCGGAACCTCGACCAGAGACGGCGCGGGGTCACGGTGACCACTGCGGACGGGAAGACGCGGACCGGAATCACGCGCAACGAAGATAACTTCTCTCTCCAGATGCAAACTTTTGACGGTAGCTTCCACCTGTTTAAGAAATCGGAGCTGCGGAGGGTGGAATATCAGCCCCGCAGTTTGATGCCGGCCGACTATGGATCGAAGCTCAGCCAGGGGGAGCTGGATGATCTGGTGAGCTACCTGATGAGTCTGGGAAGAGAAAGACAATTTAAATAAGGTTGGTCACCGGCACAGGCCGTTCCTCTCAGACCTTGCCGGCAGCTTGTTCGGTCAGAGCGAAACCCCGCGTTTCCACGGAATGAAATCTTCCTGCGATTTCAGCTCAGCTTTAGTATGGTTTTCTCCGCTGGCGATGCTGATTACCTGTTCCAGAATCGATTCGCCCATTTGCTCGATGGTGACTCCTCCGGTAATGACTTGTCCGGTATCGATGTCGATGATGTCGTGCATGCGGCCGGCCAGCTCGGAATTGGTGGCCAGCTTGATGACCGGCGCAATGGGATTGCCGGTTGGCGTTCCCAGTCCGGTCGTGAACAACACAATATTGGCGCCGGCGGCGACCTGGGCCGTGACCGCTTCCACGTCGCTTCCCGGAGTGCAAAGAAGGTTCAGGCCCGGCTCGACCGCATATTGGGGATAGTCCAGAACGTCACTGACCGGAGATGTTCCGCCTTTGCGGGCTGCCCCGGCTGACTTCATGGCATCGGTGATCAAGCCATCTTTGATATTGCCGGGCGATGGATTCATATCGAAGCCCGAGCCGGCTGCTTCGGCGCGAGCGGCATAGGTTCGCATGAGAGAGATGAATTTATCCGCTGCTGCCCCGCTTTTGCAGCGATCGATAAGGTTTTGCTCAACCCCGCACAATTCCGGAAATTCCGAAAGAATGCTTTTCCCTCCCAGCGCCGCCACCAGATCGGAGAGATAACCAATGGCGGGATTGGCTGTGATTCCCGAAAATCCGTCCGAACCGCCGCACTTGAGGCCGACGGTCAACGCGGAAAGCGGCGCCGGAACCCGAGTGAGCCGGTTCGCTTCCACCAGCCCCAGAAAAGTCTGCCGGATCGCGTCCCCAAGCATCGCTGATTCCAGATTGCTGGCTTGCTGATCGAAAATCAGCAGCGGCTTATCAAAGCGGGGATCCCGTTTGTGCAACTCCTCGCGCAACATTGAAACTTGGGCATGCTGGCAGCCCAGACTGAGAATCGTGGCGCCAGCCACGTTAGGATGGTGAATGTACCCGGCCATCAGCCCGCACAGCGCTTGTGCATCTTGCCGGGTCCCCCCACAACCCATCTCGTGGGTGAGAAACTTAATGCCATCGAGATTGGGAAAAATCGTCGACGAAGCCGGCGCAGAGGGAGTACCGGTGAACTCGTAATTGTTGATCTCAGCAGCTTTCCCTTCACGATAGAGCTTCACCAGTTCGGCGACATGCCGGCGGTAGGGCTGCTGAGCAGAAATCCCCAGCTCTTTTTCGAACGCTTCCTGAAGGGCGCGGATATTGCGGTTTTCGCAAAAGACCAGAGGAATCACCACCCAATAGTTGCGCGTTCCCACCTGGCCATCAGCACGACGGTATCCCTGAAACGTGCGGCCTTTCCAGCGCGAAACATCGGGCGCATCCCACGTCTGGGAGCTGCTTTTCGGGTGGAAATCGGAACTCTGGTGTCGCATGTTCGAAACCGTGATCGCTTCGCCCCGGCGAATCGCCGTCGTGGCTTCTCCTACCAGGCCGCCGTACATGATGATGCGGTCGCCAGCCTTGAAATCCTGTAATGCAAACTTGTGTTTCGCCGGTACTCGCGACTGAATTTGGTAGGTTTGCCCGGCAAGCACCACCTCCTCGCCTGCTTCCAGGCGGAGTAATGCGACCGCGACGTTGTCGTCCGTCCCGATTCTCATTACGTTCCGTTGCAGCAGTTTAAGTACGCTCATGGTTTTACGCGTCCATACTCGCGGGAGCTTTTAGCCGATACAAAGTCTCTCCGGCACGGGGAATCAGCTTGATTCCTTCAGCCTCACGGCCCTTCCAATCTTCCAGGTTGACGGATTTGGGATCGAGATATCCAAGGTTCAGTCGCCGGCAGCGTTCCTGCGGAATGGCGGTGGCCAGAGTTACGGTAATTCGCGGAGTCTCCACGCCAGTGGCCGCGTCGTACTCGCCCTGTCCCTTCAAGTGGGTGGAATGAGCGATAGCGCTGCGAGGCACGTCAGAGAACTTGCCCCACTGTTTCAGAAAATAGTCCCGGCAGTGATAACCAATCTTTTCCAGGTAAGCTCCGTGCGTGTAGCTGAACTCGGTGATGTGCGGAGCATAGATGATAACTTCTCCGCCATCGGCCATGGAAGGTTCGACCTTATACATACCCTTGGCGCCCGTCCATACATCGTCGTACATTGTCGGCAGAACGGAAAGCACACGGCGAAATGGGCGATCCACCCACTGGATGTGCTTTTGCGAGGAGAGTTCGACTGAAGCCTTCCAGGCTTCGCGCGCCGAGCCAAAGTGCATGCCGGAAATGCCCTGGGCGGCCAGTACCAGCGCGAAGCAGGCGACCGGCACTTTCACCCTTTCAGCAGCTTGATCGATCAACTCACGCACCGGGGTGCAGCGGGTGCCAATCAGGTTGTAACTTCCCAGCAAAGCTCCAAGCCAGTGAGTCTGGTTAATCATTTCGCCGGTGCTGACGCCCGGGAACAGATATTTATTGCCCCCGGAAAATCCAACCACCTCGTGTGGAAATACCGGGCCGCAAATCAGAACCTGGTCATATTCGAACAGCAGCTTATTGATCTTGACCAGGATGGGATCGGACAGAAGTCCTCCCGAAGCCTTTGCAACCTGCTGCGCCGGAATCGTCCCAAGATCTGCAAACGTCCCGGCAAGATCCCAGCGATGGTTAAAGACGCGGGCCTTGCCGCATACTCCATCGACGACGGGACAACCCATCAGCCGCGTGAGTTGTGTTTCGTTCATGAACGGGTGAGTGCCGAGTGCTACCAGATAGTCGCAAGCGGCGGACCTGGCTGCAATCTCCTGCTGCAAAAGCTGGAACATCAACGGCATGGGCATGGTGCGGGTGCCGTCAGGAATGATGGTGAGCACTCGCTTGCCGTTTACCCTAAGTTCCGCTGCCGCCTGGGCAACGATCTCATGGACTTCATCGTTGGTGAGCAGGCCCTGCGCCGCATTCTTACCGATCGTCATGTATTCGTTCTTCACCGATTCTTGCCGCCCTATTTCAGAAAACTAAACCACCGGCGGCATGTCTCAGTCTTTTTCAAGCGCAAACCGGCGTTTGCGCCGATATATTACATGTTACACATAGGCCACGATTGCGGAGCGATCCAAGCTCAACTGGCGGATTAAGTGTATTACGGGTTTTGATGCAATCAAGTCAGTTAACAATATGTCCGGCCCCGTTGCAGCTTTCACCTACTTAAACTCAACTTCACAATCAAGTTCAAACTCAGCAGCGGCGGACAGGAATGTCCGCGCTACATGACCGCTAGAGCGCACCGGCCTTTTGCAGCGCATCTTTCATCCCTGCCCAGCTCTGTATGGAAGAGGCTTCCGGGGTTCCGGCGCCGCGCCAGTGCGTTTCCAGGCTCACGACATGGTGGTATCCATCACGCTTGAGGGCCGCGAACTGCCCGACCCAGTCAATTGAGCCTTTGCCCATGGCGGCCCATTGGAATTTATCGCCAACCTTGACCGCATCTTTGCAGTGGCAGTGGCCGATCCGTTCTTTTGGCAAGAGATTGTAGGCGTCGGGATAAGGCTTCTCTCCGAGCATGGCGGCGTTTCCAGGATCCCAATTCAGCATGAACGAGCGCGAGGGCACGCCGGCGAGGGTCTTCGCTGCTTCCGCGCCAGTGGCCGTGTTGCAGGCAAATTCATTCTCCAGAATCAGAATGATTCCAATCTTGCCGAGTTTTTCCGCGGTCTGTTGCAGCTTGTCGTTGATCGCCTGGCGATAGGGCGCCTGGTCCTCCAGTCGCCAGAAATCAAAGCAACGAATGCGATCGGTGGAGAACGTCTTGGCCAATTCGATAGCCCGGTCCAGGACCTCGCCCTGCTGGTCGTAGGTAAAGTTGGCCCCGAATTGATCGTGTTCGGGACTGAACTTCGATTTGGGCGCGCCCGGCCAATCGACTTTGAAAAGCGGACTGGCGATATCGGTGACCCGCAGATTGTTGCTTTTCAGGAGGCGTTTGGCCTCGGCAATTTCATTGGCATCCAGGTTGGCTACATTTTTGTTCCACATGCTTCGCAGTTCCATCCATTCCATCCCGAACTGTTTCGAAGCCACTTCGCAAGCATGACCGAAATCCTGCGAAATTTCGTCGTTAATAACGGCGATCTTGAACGGCGACTTTGCCAAACTGGTTGCGGCGGACATGGAGCTTGACGACGATTGAAGAGGACTGGCTGAAAGCGCTTTGTTGGCTGCCGCTAATACGCCCAGGCCTGCAATAAAATCGCGGCGGGAAAACTCTGATCGCATGGCTATCTTCTCCTTGTGGCTAAAGCGAACCGGCGGTTCGCTGGCCGCTTTGTTTATCTGTGTTCTTCTGCAATGTGGACTTCGCCTCGTGAAATAGTTTGAACAGATCAAACAGCGAAAGCGCAGCGCTAAAGCCGCCGGTTTTGAGCTTGTGCGGCACGGCTGAAGCCGTGCCCTTCCCAAGCTTCCCTTCGCGAGGGCCTAACGCGGAGCCGCAAGCGCTGGATTGAGTCTTTGTGCGATTTCTAATTCGTGGGCCGCCTCTTTCATTTGGCCATTAGCCTTTAAGGCCGTAGCCAGATCGTAGTGAGTTTTCGCGTCGTCGGGACTCCAGGCGAGTACGGCTTCAAACTCGCGCACGGCGGTCGCCCAATCCCTGGAATCTCTCGCCATCCGCCCGAGTTGAAGATGGGCCTCCGTGAGCCCTGGGGCCAGATACGCGGCCTTTTCGAAAAGGGATGAGGCCTGCGCCTTATCTCCGGAGGCCTGAACCAGTAACCCTAATTGAAGATACGCTGAGGCGTCGTTCGGATTCAGCTCCAACACGCGCCGGAAGGCGGCTTCGGCGCGGGTCATGCTATCCGGATTCGCTCCCAGGGCCACGCCCAATTGGTAATGGGCTTCGGTAAACTCAGGGCTCAAGGTGACCGCCTCTTGCAGCTCAGTGATTGCCGGGGTGATTTCACCTTTCTTCATCCGCCCTTCGGCGGTTTCCACCAGAATCATGGCACGCCCTTGATTCGCCTTTGCCGTGTCGATTCGTTGCAGCTCCTCGAGTTCCTTCTTTGCCTCTTCTGGTTGCCCGGACTTACGCAAAGCCAGCGCCAGGGTCGCGCGCGCTTCCGCAAGACCGGGGCTCAGGCTGATCGCCTTACGGAAGCTGTCAATCGCGCTTGGCAGATCGTTCATCTTGAGGAGAACCGTTCCCAGCAGCTGATTCCCTTCCGGGTCGTCAGGTAGTTCAGATACGGCCAGGCGAAGTTCTGCAGCGGCGCCGGGTAGATCTCCTGCCTCCCGCAACACCAGGCCCAGCGAGCGGTGGGCAAGAGCGTGATTTGGATTGAGCTTGAGCGCCTCGCGAAATTCCGCTCCGGCAAGCTCCATGTCGCCTTTCTGCCGGAGAGCAAGTCCGAGATTGTAGTGGTATTCGGGGTTGGAAGAATCGAGATCAACTGCCTTGCGCAGATTCTCTACGGCGGGGACCAGATCTCCCCGGTCAGCCAGTATTTGACCCAGGGCGAAAAACACTGTGGGTTGCTTTGCAGCCAGATGGCTGGCGGTTTCCAGTTCTTCCAGAGCCCCATCGATGTCGCTCTTCTGCTTTAGGCCTGTCGAAAGCTTGTATCTATTCCAAAGATTCAATCCCAGGTTATAGTGCGCTTCGCCGAAGCCGGGCTCAGCCCTGACCACATCCCGCAGCAGACGAATCGCGCCATCGAGATCGCCCATCTTCGCGCAAATCGCGCTCAGGCCGTAGCGAGCCTGCACAAAGTTTGGATTCAGCCGCAGAGCCTCGCTGTATTCGAAGATGGCATCGTTCACACGGCCGGTCTGTTTATAAGCCAATCCCAGATGGAAATGGGGATCTGGCAAGTTAGGATCAAGGCGTACCGCCTGGTCAAATTCCGCGATGGCTTCCGTCAACTTTCCCGACTCTCCCAGGATGACGCCGATGTAGTCGTGAGCGACGGCGGAGTCGGGATTCGCCCGCGCTGCCGCCTGAAATGCTTCCATTGCAGATTGCAAATTGCCCTGCTTGAATCGGGCAATGCCCTCCCGCACCAGCCCATCGGAGGAAGCTTGTTGGCTCATGCCGCGCAAGGCCGCATCCTCGGGAAACAGTTCCAGCCCGTGTTTGATTGTGGCTACTGCATCGCCGGCGTTTCCGGCTGAGACCTGGCGCGCGGCGAGGCTCTCATAGAGTGCGCTGCTGTACGGCGTAACTGAAATCGCCTGCTTGAGCAGATCGATGGACGCGGCGAGGTTGCCGGAGCGCGCCAGGAAACCGTCGAGCAGCAGGTAGTCGGAGTCCGAGGCAGAGGGCTGTTCAATCACCTGCCGGGCGAAGCGAACGGCCTTGGGAAGATCGCCATCGCTCCCGACTTTCTGCGCCATCGCAGAAAGCACGAACGGGTCCGTGCTGCCTGACTTCGACAGGCGATCCAAAAGCGAGAAATAGTAGTCCTTGAATTCCAGATGCCCGCGAATCAACTCTTTTCGATATGCCTTGAGCAGCGCTACCGGCGGAACGCTGTCAGGCTTGCCGGGCACGGCATCGACGTGAATGAAACCGGTTCCGGGCATTGATGGTTTGAGCGCGATTTCGGGAAATGGTTCGTCGGCGGTGCGGGTGACGCGGTGGTCGGTCAGGGCAGAGTGCGAGACAGTGAGCGCGGGCCGCTTCGGCATGTGACAGTTCGAGCACGCGTCCGCAGGAGTTTGAGCAAGCCTGGTCTGCAAATCGACACTACAACTCTTCTCCGTGTGGCAAGCGAGGCACCGGCTGCGGAAATATTGCGGAGCTTCTTCCTTCGACGGTTGCACATGCGGATTGTGGCAGCTCTGGCAACCCAATTTTCCGCCGGTGGCTCTGTAGCATTTACTGAGGGTCATCGAGTAATAATGTTCCAGCAACGGCGACTGTTGGTCGCGGACGTCGATCGGCGCCTTCACGATCACAACTGTGTCATTCAGCGGAGTCCCCGGCCGGAAGTCAGAGTCCAACTTGTCCGGTTGCAGAGCCCTGATATCGCCCTCGTGGCAATTCATGCAGATGTTGTCGGCGAGCCAGGACGGCAGCTTGGCCGGATTTACGATAGACCTGTCGATCGTGCCGCGCACTGGCATTCCCGCTAGTCTTTCGTTGGCGTGCAGCTCGCCCGGTCCGTGACAGTTTTCACAACCGATGGACAATTCCGTCACCGGAGGATCTTTATACAGCCCCGCCCGGTCCGACAGCGGTTGAGTTCTGCCAGTGTGGCAACCCATGCAATCCGCGGTAATCGGAAGGCCGAACCCCATGTCTCGGACATCGTAGTTCGGAGACAGGCCCCAAGCTTTGGTGGCGCTGTAGTACGACAGAGGAGCTTCAAAAAGATAATTGCCCCTACGCACAACTGGTGTGTCGCCATTGACGCCCGAGCCCACCATGTACGCCAGTTCCTGGGTGTGCCGAAAGACTTCTTTTCCTTGTTCGTCCAAGCCGTATTCGCTCTGATAGATCCTGAAATCTCGCGAGTAGATCTGATAGTGCCGGTTATGTTTTTCGTTGAAAATATCGACTGGTTTGTTCAGCCATCCCAGGTCCACGATCTTCCCCGGCAGGAAAGTCGAGTGCGCCATGTCAGTGCGAGAAAATTGCTGGTAGATCTGGGAGTGGCATCCCACGCACACTTTCGATCCAAGGTAGCGTACTCCGGGCGCCGTATTGCGAAAGGCGGCGGCGGTTGGTGGCTGCTTCGTCTTCGAGGCTTGTGCCAGGCCATGCACGTTAATTAAAAGGAACAGGCCCACCAAACTTGCGATCTGGTAATGCACCCTGAGCGATTGTGTCGCCTCGTGAAAGCGCCAGCGGCATCGGATCACCATGGTCAGGGTTTGGCTTGGGCTTCGGACTGCGCGGAATCCAGCCTCACCAGCCTCTTAAGCTCTTGTCGAACGTCTAAATCATGCTCCGGAGAATGAAGCTGGGCGACGCGCGCCAGCACCGCCTCCGCTTCAGCTTTTTGACCGTTGCGGCGGTAGGCTTGACCCAGCTGATAGAGCGGGCCGGAGTCACTGGGATCGAGGTCGGTCGCGATCTTGAGTTCGGCGATGGCACGGTCGACTTTACCTTCCTTCAGCAACAGCCTTCCCAGTTCTGCGTGGGAGCGTGGAAAATTCGATTTCAGGCGAATAGATTCTTCAAGGGCACGAATCGCCTCCATGGCCTGCGGCGTGCCTGCGTCGGCTCCGGAACGAATCAAAGCCAAGGCAAAGACGAGTGGAACGATAAAGTCGGTTCCGGGAAGACTGCTCTTTTCGCGCAACAGGTCCACCGCTTTTTGAGTCTGGCCGCTCTGCATCCAGACTTCGCTCATGGCCACGTAAGGCAACGGCTTGTCCGGCGCGAGACTGCTGGCGATCCGGAATTCCTTCTCCGCTTCCTCCATGCGCCCTCTCATCACCAGCATGACGCCGCGTTGCACGTACATGCGATAGGAATTGGGCACATAGTGAAGGCCGACATCGAGAATTTCCAGCCCCAAATCATAGTTTTCATACTGCAGGCAAAGCATGCCGAGGTCGACGTAGTTGTCCTCAGCAGTTGGTTCAAGGCGGGTTGCAGTTCGCAGTGCATCGGAAGCCTCTTGCAGTCGCCCAGTTTTGACGTACGACTCCGAAACCAGGTTATAGATCTCCGCGTGCCGGTAGCCTTGCGCTACCAGCTCGTTAAAAACCTGTATCGCCCGCGGATAGCTTGCAGCCTTAGTAAGCATAAGAAGCTGGTTGTAGCCTGCGACGTAGGGGTCGCTATATCGCTTTCGGGAAGATCCAAACAAATCGGCAGCCTCGGTATAGGCGCCGGCGCGGCCGAGAAGCAATCCAGCCTGAAAACGGCCGTCAGCGTCGCTCTGCGGCAGCAACTTTAATACAGCAGCCGCCTCTGCGGGATCGTTTTGCGCGAGGTGGCACTGCGCATCATGCATCACCCAGGCGCTTTTCTGCGCGATGCGGCTGCGGCCCTTCTCGTAGTGCTTGAGGGCGGTGGAGCAATCCTTTTTCTCGAAGTTGATTTCCCCCAGATACACTTGCGCGATCGGATCCGCGGGCGCCGCTTGCAAAACCTGGTTGAACTGCGCTTCCGCCTCAGTGAAGCGCCGCTGGTCGAATTCATTGATCGCCAGGTTCTTGCGGGCGGGATAGAAATGCGGATCGAGGGCGATGGCTTCCTGAAATCGGGCATTCGCTGCTTTGATCTGGCCAGATTCGGTCAGCACGATACCTAGCAGATTGAGGGCCTTCAGATCGCCAGGCGATCGTTGCAAGGCCACGGTCAGGGATTGGATCGCAGCGGGCAAATTTCCGTGCTGAATATAGTTGACGGCGCAGTCGTAGGGAGCCTGATCGCAGTCAGAGGCCTGAAGCGGCAAAGATAGGGGAAGGCAAAAGCCTAGCGCGACCGCAAACCGCCACATCGCCCGGTGGGGCATAGACCCATTATCACTACTAAAAGTTCCCCGGAGCAAGACCGCAATCGTCCGCGGGCGCTCCGGGGAGTGTGGGGTGTTCGCCTAGAAGGCCAATCTCAGCGCGAACTGAATATCTCTCGCTGGATAGGTTGACGTGGACTTACCAAATGCAGCGCCGTTGATCTGGTTGTTCACGTTGGTCAGGTTCACGCGATTAAACACGTTGAAGAACTCGGTTCGGAACTGGATGTTCGCGCCTTCGGTCCCCAGGAACCAGGGGATGCGAATGTTCTTGATGACGGAGAAATCCGTGTTCGCATATCCCGGACCGTGGAAGGTGTTCCTGCCCAGGTTCCCCTCTTGGCCAAACGCAGGTGCGGGGAAAACGCCAGAGCAGTTGGCTGTTCCGCCGCAGGAAAATATTCCGGTTTGATAGTCGGATCGGGATAGCCCGGTCAAGGTGTTGCCAAAGGCAGGGGTGTTGGGATAATCCAAATTGTTGCCGTCAGCGTTGTAGTCGCAGCCCGTATTGCCGACAACCTGGGCGCCGTTAAACACGGGAGCAAATGCCGCGGTACAGATCGCCGAGAATGGAGGACCGCTCTGTAGGATGGTCACATTGGTGACTTCCCAGCCGCCCAGCACCTTATTCAGCAAACCACCGCCATGCGGGCCCGGAATGTTCCAAAGAGTGGTGAACGCCAGGCGGTGACGAACATCGAAATCGGCAAGGCCGCGTTCTCTGGCATCCAGGAAAGCGTCGACGTGTTCAGGGCCGTCGAGCCGGCTGGAATCATCCAGGGCTTTCGAATAGGTGTAGGCGGCGTTGAAGGTCAAGCCGTTGCCGATGTTCTTCTTCAAGGCCGCGGTGAGGCCGTTGTAGCTGCTGTTTTCGTTGGCCTGGCCGTAGTTGATCCCGCTGAAGCCCGGCGTCAGGCCGGTGAAGCTGCCTCCATTCTGGATCAGGTCTCCATCGAAGCGGTTGACGTTGTAGGTGGCGTACAAGTGCCGGCCAACCGAGCCGATGTAGTCGATTTCGGCGACCCAGTCTTTGGCAAGCGAGCGCTGTACCCCAAAGAACCAGTTCTGCATATATGCCGCCGGCATATTGGGGTCCACGACCTGCACGCTGGCTGCGCCGTTGAGCAAGCCGCCCTGCGCGTTTAAGTCGGGCAGCGTAGTCGGCACCAGGCCGGGGGGAAGCGGATAGTTATAGGGCGGGATGGGGCTGGTTCCGAGCGCAAACAAGGGCAGGTTGTTCGGAGTGTTACTGAATGCCCCGCCTACTGCGAACCGCGGAGTATTGGTGTAATAGTTGTTATCCAGCTGGTCGGACGGGCGGTCGTAGAAGATTCCGATTCCGCCCCGGATCGACATCTTCCCTTCCTTGGTAGGATCCCAGGCAAAACCGATGCGCGGGCTGAACGTGTTCATGGTGTGATTGAACATGTTCTTGCGGCAACTCATTACGCCGTTCGCAATCATGGTGGGGAGAGCGCCCTTGACGGGGAATGCCATCTCGCAGACTTGTCCAGTTGCGTCCGAAGGATTGAAGAAGTCTTCGTAACGGAAGCCTAAACTCAGGGTAAAGTTCTGCTTCACCTTCCAATCGTCTTGTACGAACGCTGAGAGCGAACCGGTTCTCATCAGACTGTACAGCTTGTCGCCTACAGCGCCTGTGACCGGGTTAAAGCCGATTCCTGTTTCAGCGGTGGCGGAGTCGTTCGCAAAATCGAAAATGCTGTTGAATGAAAAGTCGGGACGGTCAAACACCCGGGAAGATTCGTGGTCGGCGCGCCCGCGGGTTACGTTGCCGCCGACTTTCAGGCTGTGAGAGCCCCGGGTCAGCGAGGCTACATCGCGCCATTCGAAGTTATTTTGCACGAAGGCGTTCGGTCCCCAGCCCTGCTGGAACGTTTCCGCATTGTTTCCGCCCGGGGTAAGACCGTTTATCGCTATACCGGGGACCTGGGGATCGTTCACTGACAAGTTCCCGTACGGCCGCTGCGTGGAAAATCCAGCTTCGTTCACCCAGCTGTTCGAGGCATGCACCCAGTCCGCCGCAAAGTGCTCGCTGTACGTCGGCTCGATGGTGTTGAACGCGGGATAGACAAACGGCTCGCCAAACGCCACCTGGTGCAGATCGGTGTGGTCGAAAGTCAGGAAAATCTTGTCCTTGTCGGTGAAGGAGTGATCGATGCGTCCGGTGTACTGAAACCCGTTGCGCGGATTCGTAGCCGAATAGTTGGCTACGCCAGTCACTGGAAGATTGCACGGAACAGAGATGCCCATACTGTCTGGCGTAATGATCGTCGTCCCGGTGCAATTCGATCCCGCCAATTGCCCGGCGGTCTGAATGCCGCTGTTCGGATTCAGGCCACCAGCGGCTCCCGAGGCCGAGTAGGCTGGCAGGATGTAGGTTTGCAAAACCTGGTTGGAGACGTTGGCCGGAAAATTGGTATTAACGTAATTGATGAAGTCTGGCGTAAGCACCGTGGCGGCTTCGGAGAATGCAACGCCTGACCTCAGAATATCCATGGAGAGGAAGACGAAGGTGTGATTCTTCCAAAGCGGTCCGCCCAGGCTCCACGCGCCTTCATTTCTGCGGAACACCGGCACCTTGGTCTGGAACTCGTTGCGGGCTTGCAGCTTGTTGTCAGTGTGGTAGAAGCCCACGGTACCATGCCAGTTGTTGGTCCCTTGCTTGGTGATGATGTTCACCAGAGCGGCGCCGTTGCGTCCGAACTCGGCAGAGTAATTGTTAGCCGCGACCCGCACCTCCTGAACATCCTCCGCATTCGGGTTCACGTTGGTCACGCCGTTGCGCTGACTGGAATCGATAGAAGCGGAGTCAATGAGGAAGGTGTTGGATTCAGCGCGAGAACCGTTCGCATTAAGGTTGATGCCATATTCCGGATTGAATATGTCTCCGGTAGCCTGCGCATACGCCTGCCCCCCCGAACTCGCGATTCCGCTCACGCCCGGGGTCAGCACCACCAGGGTGTAGAAATTCCGCCCTGACAGAGGAAGATCGTGAACTTCCTTCTCCGAAACCTGGCCTGAAACTCGCGCCTCAGAAGTTTCGACCTGCGGCACCTCTTCGGTCACAGTCACTGTCGAGTCGGTCCCGCCGACCACCATGTGAATGTTGACTGTCTTGGTTTCGGCTACCTGCAGCTGAACGTGCTCCTGAACCGTGGTCTTGAATCCCTGCGACGAAGCACTGACGGTAAACGCGGAAGAAGGTAGGGTGGTAAAGCGGAAGAATCCGGAATCCTGGGTTTGCACCGTTTGCGACGCCCCGGTCTCCTCGTTCTTGATGGTAATTGTCGCCCCAGCTACCACGGCGCCGGTAGGATCTGTCACCGTGCCTTCGATGCCGCTGGTAAACTGCGCCCAGGCGCTAGAGGCACTCAATACAACCAACACCAGCAACACAAAACCTGACAGAATGACCCGTCGTGGGATCATGGGCTCACCCCCCCGCGCCGCGAATTTTATCGGACTAACCGAAAAATGCTATTGACGCACTCTCCGAATGCTTAGGTAGGTAACATCACTGCAAAAACAGTGTCAACGAAGTTTTTCCGAATTCTCCGTTTGATAAAACTGAAAGGTTGCGCGCAGCCTTACGCAATGACTGTGAATGCGCCTCAGCCGCACCGCGCGCAGCGCTGTATTGGCGCCGCACGAGCGCATGATGCCTTCTGAGCTAAATTCGCAAAGCACGCGCGCTTGCCGAACGAAGTTTTTCGTAATGGTTGGCCCTGAACCATGAAAGGTACTCACGGAACTTGCCGGCCTGGCGTCGGGCGAGGTCGGCCCTCGAAAACGGCTATGATAGTTTTGAGTCAGACGGAGCTGAGTACATTCCTCACCTGCAGCAACCTGGTCTAGGCGCGGGCAATCAAGCATCAAAACGAAGAAATGAGCAAACTCGGCTTCAATTTTTTGCGGGTACTGCAGACCGGCCTGCTTATCTGCCTGCTTGCAGTTCCACAAATGTCTGAGGTCGCGCGGTCCGATCAGGCTGCCCCGGGCAATTCTTCCCAGTCAACTATCGATTTTAGAGATATTGCTTCTGAGGCTGGATTGACCGCCGAGAATGTTTCAGGCGACGCTGATAACAAGCGTTACATTCTCGAAACTACCGGCGACGGCGTGGGCATTTTCGACTTCGACAATGACGGCCTCATGGACGTTCTTCTGGTGAATGCGACTACGATGGACGGCAAGGGGCGCGGCGAGAAATCGACCAGCCACCTGTATCGCAATCTGGGGAATCTACATTTCGCCGACATTACGCAACAAGCCGGCCTTGGAAAGGTGGGATGGGGTCAGGGCGTTTGTGCCGGAGATTACGACAACGATGGCTTCACCGACCTGTTCATCACCTACTACGGCCACAGCGTTCTCTATCACAACGAGGGCAATGGGACTTTCAAGGATGTGACCGAAGCCGCCGGTTTGAAGTCTGACAACGTTCGCTGGGATACAGGTTGTTCGTTCTTCGACTACGATCTCGACGGCAAGCTCGATCTGGTCATCACCGGATATGTCGACTTCGATCGCGATAAGATTCCGGCGCCCGGTTCCGGGGGATACTGCCAGTGGAAAGGCATGCCGGTTATGTGCGGCCCCCGCGGCCTGCCGACGGGCCGCTCTTTTCTCTTTCACAATGATGGCAAGGGAAAGTTCAGAGACGTTTCCACGGCCAGCGGTATAAGCAAGCCCGAAGGCTGTTACGGCTTTACTGTACTCGCCTCGGATTTCGACAACGACGGTTATCCTGACTTGTATGTCTCCTGTGACTCCAGGCCCAGCCTGCTCTTCCATAACCTTAAGAACGGAACGTTCGAAGAAGTCGGCGTGGCCTCAGGCGTAGCTCTAAGCGATGCCGGACAGGAACAGGCGGGCATGGGAGTAACCGTGTCTGACTACGACGAAGACGGATACGTTGACATCGCCAAAACCAACTTCAGCGACGACGTGCCTAACCTTTACCACAACAATGGCGACGGCACTTTTACCGACCGCGTCTACGAGGCCGGCCTGGGAACGCACACCCAGTATCTGGGATGGGGCATTGAGTTCGTCGATGTCGACAACGATGGCCGCAAAGATATTGTGATGGTCAACGGGCACGTGTATCCGGAAGTTGAGCGCGGCCCGCTAAATTACAAATACCGGCAGCCGAGACTCTTGTACTGGAACGCAGGCGGCGGGAAGTTCAAGGACATGTCAAACAACTCCGGGCCGGCAATCAGTGAGCCGTGGGCCTCGCGAGGAATGGCGGCGGGCGATTTAGCCAACGACGGCTCGATCGAACTGGTGATCAACAATCTCGATTCTCGCCCCAGCCTGCTGAAGAATTTTGGGACTAAGAAGAATTGGCTGATGGTGCGCTGCGTCGGCACCAAATGCAACCGTGGAGCTGTTGGAGCGCGGGTTTACGTTTATGCCGGGAGCCACCGCCTTTCGGGCGAGATACAGACCGGAGCAAGTTTTCTCTCGCAAAACGACCCCCGGGTGCACGTTGGTCTGGGCGACGACACCAGTTACCAGCGCATTGAAGTGCAATGGCCCGGCGGGCAGAGGGAAGCATTTCCCGGTGGAAGGGCAAACCAGATTGTTGTGCTCACGCAGGGCACGGGAATGCCGGCGGCTACGGCAACTCCAAAGCGCTGAAGTGTGCGCCGGCCTTCGCTTATTCGCCGCAAACAAGACGTATGGGGTCTTCACTTCGATCGGGATGACAACGGTATTTGCGCGGGGAGCAGTTCGACACTAGTGCACTGGTTCCAGGACTAGTTTTTGCACCCGCCAGTTCAGCAACTCAGCCACAAAAAGCTCGTTTTCCGACGGGCAGGAAATCTGGTGAATCCAGCCGAACTGCTTTAGCTGCTTGCCAGACTCGCCCAGAACGCCCAGGACGTTCCCATTAAGATCGAGCTTGTAGA
Source organism: Terriglobales bacterium (assembly GCA_036265205.1). Lineage (GTDB taxonomy): Bacteria > Acidobacteriota > Terriglobia > Terriglobales > Acidobacteriaceae > JAIQFF01. The sequence goes on along the minus strand of DATAPL010000031.1, from coordinate 1,403 downwards.
TCCGCCCCGGATAGGCGTCTGAACTGAACAACACCTGGTTCGGCGGAGGAGTGATACAGATTGCCCAGGGCGCTCCCGGCGCCATGGTCTGTGCGCCAGTGATCGGCAGTTCGGGCTTGTTGCCGATGGCCGGGCGAGCATTCAGGTCGAATGGCACGTCGATCACGATCTGCCGCAGAAATTTTCCATCGCCATCGAACACCTGAATGCGGCGGTTGCCGCGGTCGGCCACATACACGTTCCCCCGCGCGTCCACCGCAATACTGTGTGGAGTGCTGAACTGGCCGGGTGCGCTGCCAGGTTCACCCCAGGACTTGAGCCAGTTGCCGTTTCTGTCGACTTTTGCGATCCGCGAATTGATGTAGCCGTCGCTGATGAAAGTATTGCCGGCGGCGTCCCAAGCCATGTCAGTCACCTGGCGGAACATTCCATCCACCGGCGGCAATGGTGGTCGGGGATGCTTCAAAGGCGCAGTTCCCTCGTCGGAGGCTTCCTGCTTTCGGCCAAATACCATCGCGACGCGCCCTTCGGGATCGAATTTGATGACCATGTCCGAGCCCTTGTCCGCCACCCAGATGTTGTCATCCCTGTCGACCTTCACCGAGTGGGCGAACGACCAGGCGTACAGGTTGTGTCCAATTTCGCGCACAAACTTTCCGTCCGCATCGAACTCCAGCAGTTGTGCGGCGGCGGCGCCATATGCCGGACCGGCGGAGTTACCACGCGAGAAGACAAAAATGTGTCCCTTGGAATTTACCGAAACCCCGGCAACCTCTCCCAGATACAAATCGGACGGCAGTTGCAAAAAGCCCGGCACGGAACGATAGGAAATCTGCGGCACCCGCGCCTGCTGAGCAATCACCGGACCGGCAATCGAAAGCAGCAGGAACAATGCGGAACATCTCATCGTAGCCTCCGTGATGAGGAGATTTCTGCGGATCGCCAAAAGGTTACGCCGAGCCCTAGAAATCGCCGGCCTTGGTTTAGCCGAAACGTTCAGCGCGAAATAGGCTCAACGCAGAAATGCCGACGCGCACCACAAGATCGGCGCCTGCCCGTGAAGGTCACCAGTGAGTCTGGGCCGGTCCAGATAGTATTGCAAATCATTCTTCTTGTCGGTGCCTCGACACACATTGCGGATATCGCCGTTCGGTTCCAGATAAGTTACCAATCCCAGCCAACCCTTGCGCGCCGCTCCGGCGTAAGTTTTCTTGTCGAGCCACCCGTTCTTCACGCCCGTAATCATGGCGAAGGTAAACATACCGGTGCAGGAAGTTTCCGGATAGGACTCGGGATGATCGATCAACTGGTGCCACATGCCGTCCTTGTCCTGATACTGCAGCAGCGCCTTCATCATCTTCCTGTAACCTTCCATGATGTGAGCGCGTTGCGGATGATTCTGC
>DATAPL010000030.1:0-122983 GCA_036265205.1 Terriglobales bacterium | reverse complement strand
CTGGTCAAGTCAGTGCCGTCCGGCGCGCCTCCGCGCTGTCGGAACCAGGAGTATTCGTTATGAATGGCAAACCCGGCACGGCTGTTCATAATCGGATAGAACCTGTATCCCACCACGTAATTGTCGATGTCCCCCGCATTGGAAGGCGTTCCTGGGATCGACTGCTGCGACATTCGTATCCACTCCGACCGCTGAATGAACACGAGCTGCGGGTTGTATACGTAATGGGTTTCGACGAACGCACCATTCCAGGTCGCCGATCGGGCTCCGCCCGGAAGTGGGCCGGGGGACGCCGTGGAGGTCGCAAAATATGCGTTGTCCGAACCGTGTTGCGTCACTACCTGGAAATCCAGCTTACCGAGATAGAAGATCCCGTTGAAACCTACCCTGCTGAAGCCCTTGTTACCATAGCCTCCGCCCGGGGAGATCGGTGCCGTCACCCCGTCGGAGGTCGTGGTCAGAAAATTCGTTGGCGCCTGGCCTACCATGGCGTAGAAGCCAACCTTCTGGGTACCCAGTTTGCCCGCTTCGAAAGCATGACTCCCCGCAAAGAATCCAGTATAGGAAGAGTTGCCTTGGGGCAGGTCCACATTTCCGGCGCTCGAATTCAGCAGGGCGGCCGAGATACGCGTGCGATCATTCGCCGAGTGCCCCATCCATTCCACGCCAAACTGGTTATCGCCGATCTGCATGATGTTGTTGTCATTCGGCGGGACGAAGTGATAGATCTGGTAGCCTCCCCCATTCGCCGAAAGCGTCAGTCCACGCTTTTCAGAAACGATGTTGTCCAGTTCGAATTTCCCCACCTTGACATTGAGCCAGGGACTGCCGAACAGGTTATCGAATCGGGCATTGACCGACTCAAAGTGGAAGGCGGCGTTTTCGTCCGACGACAGCACGAACAAGAAAGAAAGATTCTTGTCGAGCGTGCCTCCGGAAAGCAGATCAAGACCGCCAACGTCAAAACCGGAGGAAGTAACCTGCTGTTGCCCGCTCGCAGCCTGGTCGACCGCCAACTTGTCGGTGCTCTCGCGGTGCCAGCTGGGAGTGATGCGGATGGTCACCGGCCAGTAGCCATTGTTCTGCCAGATCGGAGCATCCCGATCGTTCATCAACTGATAGCCGTTGTCCTTGAACTTCTGGCCGAAATAGTTGAGCATCGGCCACGCCTCATGGCAGGCGGAGCAGCGCAGGCCATATTTTCGCGCGAAGGCGGGAATGGCGTGCGCATCGCTAGCGGAAATGAGAAGGAAGAAGGACGCCAGTAGCACACCACTGGCGAAACGTTTCCGGGCAGAGGTCATCGAGTCCTCCTGGTGCAACGCCAAACTGGATCAACTCGGTCCAGTCACAACGAACCAAAAGCTACTGCCCCTTTTACCCACGGATTGTGGGTCCCGACTACTGTTCAGTTTCTGTACATTTCCTTCAATAAGTGCGTGCAGGCGCACTTACTTATTCGCGATTTAATATCATGCGCGTTAGAAAACCGTCAAGAAAAATGTTGCGCCCAGGCCTACAGTGAATACTGTAGAGCCGCGAGTTGCGGGTGGAGTTTAGGTGAGAAGCAGTGCCGCCTGCGGGGCGGGCAGACGCACTAAATGCCCGGAAGAAAGGCTGCGAACCACTAGTTTGGCGATGCTCGAGGCGGTCTTGGTCGCAGTTTTCCGGTCCTGCCGCAGCACCGCGGGGCGCATGAATCCGAACATAAATCCGATAACGCTGACCGACTGCACCAGGGCATCAAACTCGACATCAGACAGCGCCTGGCTTTCCCTGAATTTTTTGAGCCGTGCACTGATCGCCCGTGCCCGTTGGATGGGGCCGACTTGACGCAAGACCTGCCCGAAGCTGGGATCCAAAAGCGCCCGCGGGATGGCCACCTTAAGGAACTCGCGGTCTTCCCAGATGTGCTCTACCGCCCAATCGACCAGCTGCAGGTATTCATCTTCGAACGAGTCAGCCGGACGGATCTGATGCGCCAGGTCGGCCACTTCTTTCGAGACGCGGTACTCCAGTAGGGCAGGAAGCAGTCCTGCCTTTCCCTTGAAGTAACGATGAATCAGTCCCTCCGCACAACCGGCGGAAGCGGCAATCTCGCGCGTGGTGGTAGTGTCATAACCTTTGCTGGCAAATAATTTCAGCGCCGCGATAATAAGCGCCTGCTGCTTCCCGGCACGGTCGCGGGTACGCCGCGATCGGGATCTATGCCCGTTCAAGGCGGCCTCGGGAACCGTTCGTGTGCGTTGATTCGGCGGTTTCATGGCGCGGTATCGCTCACACGGCAAATACGGCGTCAGGTTACCATCCATTTTGTGGACAAGTTGTAAAAGATTTGTCACTAAATCACGATCCCACGCGCCAAACGGAGATCGGAACCAGGCATGATCGATGACGATTTGCATTACGCGATTAGCGAGTGTCGTGCACTGTATCTCGCCGTCCTTATCTCGCGCAGTTGACAGCCTCCCTCAGTCAAGAGTATGGAACAGGTGATGGAAGCAGTCGGTCCACGGGTAACTTCACCTGGATTTCAACGTCCCGGGCCCCGGCCAGTGGCCGGACACAAGGCGCCGCGGCGCAATCAATCGTCCATCCTCCTGACCGCGGTTTGTTTGTTGTTTTTGGCCGTTCTTCCCTTGCAGGGTGGCGAACACCCAAAAAAGAAAGAACAGTACGGCGCGGTGTTTTCCACTCAGATCTCCTCGCCTGAGAGCGAAGTTTTAAAAGCCGTAGAGCTAAACGTAAACAACGGAATCATTCAGGGCAGCAAGGAATTTAATAAGGACAAATACATCGAGGACGCTACTGCGGCCAGTTCGTCGCCGTTATTTGCAGAATGGAAAGAACCGGGGAAGGTCTTTTACAAAGTGCGCACCGGTGTGCTCGCCCCGCTGAATTTCAAGGACACTAAAGACGAAGGCACGGTGGTCGTGCGCTATGTGGTGCAGAGCAAAGACGCGTCGACGAGCATCTTGAGGATCGACGCCATCTTCGTCGAACATCGCAACGTCCATCCCTCCGACGGGAGCGTGGAAAATGCCGAATGCCAGGAAATTCAAAATCAGATCGACGCTGCCGAGGGCGAAAAGAAGCAAAGCGAGCAGCGCGAAAAACAGCGTCTCGAGAAACTGGCGGGGGAGCAGTTGGAACGTAAGCGCGTGGCGGATGAAACCTCCGCGCTCGCGGCCGCGCAAAGCTCGGCTCAGACACTCGATCAACGTCTCGACTCCTTGCGTCACCAGGCCGAACGCGTGGTAAAAGCTCCGGGCGGCCAGTTGAAATCCGCTCCCTTTCACAGCGCGACCAATGTCAAATCCCTGGAAGCCGGCTCGGAAGTCGTGATCCTGATCGTCACTCCATACTGGTACGGCGTCGAAACCACCGACGGACAACACGGCTGGATTCACCACGGTCAACTGGAGCCACTGCCGTGAACTACCTGAGCGCTGCCAAATTGAAGCTCCGCGAGGGAGCAATCTTCTGGGTGGTGGCACTCTTATCGCTGACATCTGCCTTGGCCGGACAAGCACAGAGCGTGCCCTACCAACGAACCTTCCCTCAATCCAAGAGCGTGGTTGAGGCGCGACTCAAAGAGTTGCAATCGTCGAGCGCCGGTCACCTCCCCACTTTGGAGGGCTTCGCCGTTCCGGGTGATCGTCCCTTGGATCATTTCCGCCGCGGCTTCTATCAATGCACAACCCAGGTGACTTCCAGCCCGGCCGGTGGATCCGTGGTGCGTGTCAACGCAATTATCTCTGCCTGGTACGCAGACCCTGTCTCAGGGAAGTCGGGGTACCAGGTTCTTCCTTCGAATGGTCGGCTGGAAGCAGATTTTCTCGATCGTTTGCAGCAGGCATTGGGTGGTCAGGAGTCGTCCTCCGGACGTGCGCAGGCGGAATCCCAGCCGCCGTCTTCCGCCACCAGTCAAACCAATCCGCAGGCACCTCACTCTGCGTCACCGTCGCGGGCATCACAGCCTTCCGCGCCAGGCGTGGGATCCAAAGCTCCAGTCGGCTCGCCATTCAACCTGGGAAACCCGTTGAGCCCGGAGCACAATTCTTCTCTGGCCACGCAAAAGGCTGTGCTGGATCGGCAGGCCGAGGAACAAGGAAAAGAAGCGAGTGGTCTGGAAGAAATCCTTCGCAACCAGGCCCATCCCAATAATCTTGTAGCGGTGAAAAAAGCTGGTACGCCCGTACTTGCCAGTCCCATCGAAAATGCAAAAGTATTGTTTCTTGCCGCAGCTGAGGATGAGTTTGAGATTCTGGACGTGAATCCCAACTGGGTACACATTCGCATCTCCGGAATTTCCCGCGGCTGGATCCGGCGGTCCAGCTTGGAGATGCCCACAGCCGACCCTGATCCGCCGCCGGCAGAAACCGAAGCTCGAACCGAGCCGGCGCAGACCGACAATAAGCCTTTCCGCATGGAAAATGAACAGGTCGCATCCTTCCCCGGAGAGTGGGCTCCGCTGCTGGGAAAAATAGTGAGGGTTGTTACCGTGCAGAAAGTCAGCGATGACGCCGCGGCCACCGGTCCGCAGGCGAAATTGACTTATGCCAAGTCCATGTTTGACCGGGAGTATGCGGACCTGCTGAGTACTTCGAGCGCCGTCATGGGAGTCGTAGTGATTTTCGACTCAGATGATGGCGGTATGGTGGCCACGACGATGGCGGCATTGCGGCAGTGGAAAACTGGAATGCTCTCCGACGAAGCATTCTGGCGCCGCTGCTTCTTCGATCCCCGAGAAGCCTTCGGGGCCTCAGCCAGTCCTTAACAGTCTGCAAAACGGAAGTTGCACCTAGTTGCAAACGGTATGCAACAGAAAGTTCCTGCCTCGCTTGACTCCCTAGCAGAAATAAATTCAAATTTGACCCGTTGCTTGTTATATGCAACCCAGTTGCATATAAGAAATTGACGGAGGAGTTCGTCGCGCGCCTCGACCTGGCCCGGTAAGTCGGCTCCGCGAGAACGTTAACGCGTCCATCGATGGCCAAACAACCACGTAGTCGTTCCGGCAAGCAAAAGGCCCTGATAGCGGCAGCCACCAGCCTCTTTGCTCGCCGGGGATACGAAGCCACCACTACCCGCGAGATCGCCGCGCGGGCGGGTTGCGCGGAAGGCCTGATCCACAGATATTTTGGCGGAAAGGCTGGACTGCTGTTCAACCTCGTCAAACTTCACGTGGCCCAGGACACGGCCACGACCATCGAACGCCCCGCAGCCGCAACCCTTGAGGCGGAAATCGCAAAGCTGATGGATTGGCAGCTGGATCATCTGTGGAAAGAGCGTGAGTTTCTGTGCGTCGCGTTCTCGTGCGCCGTCCTGCAACCGCGGTTGAGCCAGATCCTCAAGAAATATATGCCCGCCCGCGTTGGGCTGATCGCCCAGCGCTTACGCGGCTATAAGCAGAGTCGTTCCGCCAAAGATCAGGATCTCGAAGCGCTGGCCCATACCTTGATTTCTCTAAGCTTCGACTTTGGGTTCATCCGTCCCGCGGTGCTCAGGCAGAATCGGGCTCATGCCAAGGTCCTTGCCCGAAGAGCTGCCAGTCTCTTGAGCCGTGGAGTTCTGGGCTACAGACCCTGAAACGCAGTCACCGCGCGCCCAGGCTTCAAGGTCCAGAATTACCCTTATCCAGAAAAGATAACTTCGAGAGGTAGCCCATGGCAGGCTGGGTTGTAACCTGTCTTGACACTAGTCGTTATAACGTATATTATGGATTGGAATGCAAACTGGAATTCAGCCTCGAACCCAATCACGAAGGAGGACGCTTCCCGAAGAGGTGGTTTTCCTGGACCTACTGCGCACTACCGACTTGTTATCCCGCGGACTTGCGCGGCTGCTTAAGCCCGAAGACCTCTCCGCAACCCAATATAACGTGCTGCGAATCCTTCGCGGCTCACCCCAGGGGCTTCCCTGCGGGGAGATTGCCAGCCGCATGATTACCCGGGACCCCGATGTGACGAGACTGCTGGATCGCCTGGAAAAGCGCGGTTTGATCTCACGCTGCCGCGAAACCCAGGACCGGCGGACCGTAGTGGCACGGATCACGCCCGAAGGACTTAAGCTTCTGGCCAGTCTGGACGAACCGGTCCGAAATGCTCATCGCGCGCAACTCGGCCATCTGGGCCGGAAACGGCTGATTGCGCTGAGCCAGCTTCTAAGCGCCGCCCGCAAGTCAACGTCTTGATTTTTTTGGGTTTTATATATGTTGCAACGATTATCGTCTTCACGCATCTAATCCAGGCAGAAAGGAAATCACTATGAACGCTCTGGCTACACCGCAAATCACCGCCACCAACTGGAACATCGACCCGGTTCACTCCGTGGCCGAGTTCAAGGTCAAGCACATGATGATCTCAAACGTGAAGGGACAATTCGCGAAGGTTGCGGGCTCCCTAACCCTGAACGAATCGAATCTGGCGAGCTCTCGCGTAGAAGTTTCGATCGATGCGTCCTCCATCGAAACGCGCGACGCCCAGCGTGACGCTCACTTGAAGAGCCCCGACTTCTTCGATGTGGCGAAATTCCCTGCCCTGTCGTTTAAGTCCACAAGCGTTCGCGTGGTTAAGGATGGAGAACTGGCTGTTGAGGGCGATTTGACCATTCGGGACGTCACGCGCAAAGTTGTATTTAGCGTGGAAGGTCCCACCCCGCCTGCGAAAGATCCCTGGGGCAATACCCGGGTTGCGGTCTCCGCGAGCACGAAGATCAATCGCAAGGACTTTGGCCTGACCTGGAACGCGGCGCTCGAAACCGGCGGCATTCTGGTGGGCGATGAAGTGACCATCAATCTCGAGGTCCAGTTTGTAAAAGCGTAATTCGACTGCGCGCTCTCTCCGTCGCGCTTAAGTGCAGAGGCCGGGAAGACGCAGACATAAGAAGAGAGAACAAAGAAGGGAGAACCATGTCACTCCGCCCAGTTAAACAGATCATTCAAGCTACGCCCACGATTGAGGGCGCGGGGGTAAAGCTACAACGCGCCTTCGGGTTCGGTAAGACAAAGGAATTCGATCCTTTTCTTCTGCTGGACGATTTCCGCAACGAAAACCCTGATGACTACCTGGCCGGATTTCCCTGGCATCCGCATCGGGGCATTGAGACCATCACCTATGTGCTCGCCGGCTCGGTAGAGCACGGCGACAGCCTGGGTAATACCGGCAAGATGACCGCCGGTGATGTGCAATGGATGACCGCGGGGAGCGGCATCCTGCATCAGGAAATGCCCAGGGGCGATGAGCGGGGCCGAATGCACGGCTTTCAGTTGTGGGCGAACCTGCCTTCATCCTTGAAAATGACCGACCCGCGTTATCAGGACATTCCGGCAAGTGCCATCCCCGAGGTCACCGACGATGACGGCACTCGCGTGCGCGTCATCTGCGGCGAGTTCTGGGGTAAGAAAGGACCCGTGGAGGGAGTGGCGGCCGATCCGAACTATCTCGATATCTCGGTCGCTCCCGGCCAGCGCAAGCGGCTCAAGATCGAAACCACCCGCAATGCATTCGCTTATGTGTTCGCGGGCTCTGGCACATTTCGGGATGCCTCGGATGCTCGCGCGGTTCTGACCGAACAAGCGGCAGATCCCAAAGCGCCCGCCAGGTATGACGCCAAGAACCACTCGCTCGTCCTCTTCGATCGCGGCGACGAGATTTCCGTCCAGGCGGGCGAGGATGGCATCCGCTTCCTGCTGGTATCGGGCAAGCCTATCGAAGAGCCGGTCGCATGGTATGGGCCGATCGTGATGAATACGCAGGCGCAGCTTCGCCAGGCCATGACCGAATTGCAAACCGGCGGGTTCATCAAACATCGTTGACCACTCTCGCGTTGTTGCGTGGAGAGAGCTTGGGGAATGCGGTGATTCCGCATTCCCCCGGCCTTGCACCGGAACCATGCGCTGGCGGTCTTGTGATGTGATGAGGTCAGGCGAGTTTCGCCGTTCTCACCCGTTGTTCTCCGGCCTGCCAGACGGCCACACATAATTGAATACGGGCGCGATCACAGAGCGAATTTCCTTCATCAATTCTGCATCCGTTTGCGCGCGCAGCAGCTTCAGATTCGCCTTCAACTGCGCTCGGCTTGGAATTCCCACTAGAGTGCTTGAGACGTAGGGATGGTCCAGACAAAACCGGATTGCAACTTCGGCGATGTCCGTCCCCCGCTCGCGGCAGAGCGTGGCCAGTTTGCGACCCACTGCGCGAACTTCCGGAGGAGCCGGGTGCCATGCCTGCTCGCCTTCCTTGGTGAGGATGCCCATGTGCAGACCGGCCGCATTGATCAGCCCAATCCCCTTTTTCCTGGCCAACGGAGTCAGCACGTCATCCATGTCGGTAACCATCAGGTTGTAATGGCAATAGGAGAGAACCGTGTCAACCGGCACAGCTTCCGCAATGCGAACCAGAGTCTTGAGCGGATAGCCAGTAATGCCGATAAATCGCACTTTTCCCTGTTCCTGGATTTTGCGCATCGCCGGCACGGTCTCATGGATAATCTGCTCCACATCGCCAAACTCGACATCATGGGCCTGGAAAAGATCCAGATAGTCCGTCTGAAGTCGGCGCAACGACTCGTCGACGCTGCGCATGACTCGCTGCGCCGAGAAATCAAAATCCGCAAAGCCGTAGCGGCCGCATTTGGTGGCTAACAAAACCTGGTGCCGCTTTCCAGCCAGCGCCTGCCCCAGTCGCTCTTCGGCAAGGGTCACACCATAATAAGGAGACGAGTCAAAGAAATTGATCCCCTCATCAATGGCGAGATGCACGGCGCGTTGTCCTTCCGAGGGGTCGGTGATCCCGTAAAGATCTCCCAGCGGAGCCGTGCCAAAGCCCAGCACCGAGACCTGCAGATCGGTGCCGCCCAGCTTTCGGTATTCCATCGCTTGAGTATCAGAGCCGCTAGTCATTTGATTTAAAATTAGCACTTTGCAGCAGTATAGAGAAGTAGTTCGGAAAGTCAGTAGTGGCTCAATTTGAAATCAAGCGTTGAGCAATGACAATGCCGAGGCAAGTAAAGAGTACTCCGCCAACCGCGAAGATGATTCTCGTACTCGGGCGCAGTGGCGTGCCTGGTTCTGCAAAACCAAATCGCGGTCGCAGATCTGGCGCAATTCCGCGCCATGCATAAATGAGACACCAGATGCCAAATCCGAGAAAGAGAACCGCGGTCATATACCTGCTCCAGCCGAACTATGTTGCAATAGCCCAACCAACTCCTCAAATTGAGCCACTACCGGAAAGTCACTGCACGCGGTAAAGCACGCTTCCATGCGGCGGCAGCGTGACCTTTAGTGCATTCACGGCATCCAGGTCCTTGCGCTCCCACAGATTCCGCAACCTGTGTTTTCTCTCCGTTAAGCCCAACTCCTTCCATGAATACTGGATGCTCTGCGTGGAGTCTTCCAGGTTAAAGATCGCGACATATTTGTCGCCGGCATCGAGCGAGTCCGCCACCCACACGACCGTTTTGTCGGTCACAATTGCCGGATGATTCGCGCTTGAATGCTGGTCCACTTCGATCACATCGGGATTGGTAAGCAATGAAATTGTCCACTCATCGGCCCTCGTCAAGTCGCCACCCACCATGAGAGGGGATGGGAAGATAGACCAGAGCGTAACCAGAGTTCGCTGCTCATCGCGCGTGAGCCGGGTATAGCGCGGCTGACCCCACCCGGGAGCCGGCCCCAGATATCCCAGAGGCAACATGTCGGCATCGGGCCAATGTCCCGGCACAGCCTTTCCTGCCCACTTTGCAACATTCGCGAACTGATCGCCCAAGCCCTGGGGATAGGCAACCGTGCTGTGCCATAGATCCCAGATATCGTCGGAGATTCGCCACATCTGAGCGTACTTCCGCATCTCCTCCGCCTTTTCCAGTGGCGCCGCCCCTGGGGACAAACTCAGGACAATCGGCCTGCCGGTCCTGGCCACCGCTGTGCTCAACATCCGAATTTCGTCGCCTTTATACGGGCGGCTGCTGATGCAATCAACCTTGATCAGATCCACCTCCCAACTGGCGTAGAGTTTGGCGATCGAGTCGTAGTAGGCTTGCGCTCCCGGCTTTGAACCATCGATGCCATAGTTGTCGAAATTCCAGGGACAGGTGTCGGAGGAGTCGGCGGCATCTGCGGCGTGCCAGGCCGACCCGGCGATTGGCAGATTCTTCTCCACCGCCTGCTTCGGTATGCCGCGCAGAATATGGATGCCGAATTTCAGTCCCAGCGAGTGAACATAATCAGCGAGAAGCTTAAAACCGGCGCCATTTGCGGCGGACGGAAAACGGTTAACCGCCGGCGTGTAGCGGCCGGAGCCGTCCATGCTGTACTGCGAGGTCTTCGAATTCCCTTCTGGTATCGGGTTGGTGACAAACCATTCCATGTCCACGACGACATACTGCCAGCCCGAACTCTTCAAGTGCTCCGCGACCCATTGTGCATTGGCTTTGACGTCAGCTTCCTTGACCGTGGTGCCGTACCCATCCCAACTGTTCCATCCCATGGGCGGTGTGGCCGCGAGCAGAGGAGCGTTGTTGCCGTCAGCAGGAGCGGCCGCAGGGCTCAGGATTGAATTTCCCACCAGCAACACCAGCGCCAGCCTCAGCAGAAATCTCATATTTTTCGACTCACTTTTTGCAGCCATTCGCTCTTGTCTTAAAATTGTTTTGCTGGACGATCTGTTGTTCCTCAAGGCGCCCTACAGTTAAGACGGTATGGATAAACTCACTCCTGCGTTGCATCATCGTCAGATTGCTCAGCCATCATGGCACTCAGTCTAGAAGAACGAGTCCGGACACTCTGTGATCAGGCCATAGCCGCAAAGACTCAGGCTGAACTGGATTCCATCCTGCCGGAACTAAAGGCCGCCATCAGGGACCACATCCGCTATCTGCGAGCCATCGCCTTCGAAGTAATCCCGGAGGCCTTCGGCAAGGACAGCAACGCCGCAGACTAGGACGACGGTGTAGCGCCGTAAGCGTCATAGAGCCAAACCATGACTCTATTGGAATTCACCAACCTGCGCATAGGACAAACCATGCCAGACCGAATGAATCGGCTGCGTGTCCCCGAAGAGTCTATCTCATAAGCCGAACCGCACCGGCAGATCGTCAGGCCGACGTTTCATTCAGCTTCAACCTCGTGGCGACCCGGCGAGCGCGATTTTCATAAAATCCGAAGCCGCTCCCGCTTGATCTGCCTTTCCATCGAAACCCTGCCGTCGGCCAGCTTTTCCCACAGCTCGAACTAAGCGATGCCGCGAAAAAAAAGGCACTTCTCACTGGTTAAATACTTGCGTTATAGCGGCATGGTTATTAGAATCGGCGTCAATAGTCAGATTGCCCTCCACTTCGTAAGGAAAATCAAAAAATCAATCGGAGAGTGCTGTAGACAATGAGAAGTCTCTGTGTGTGTATCTGTTTGATTGCGGGTTTGGCCACGACCGCGGTCTCAAGCGTCAGCGTAAGCAGCCCTGGAAATGGTGCAACGGTTGGATCCCCGGTAAGTTTCGTCGCTGGAGCGAGTTCCGCGACATGCGCGAAAGGAGTAGCTTCCATCGGCATTTATGTGAATAGCCAACTGAAGTACGTTACCAAGGGAGCTACGCTGAATACCAAGTTGTCCCTCAGTCCTGGAACCTACAGCACCGTGGTGGAAGAGTGGGATTATTGCGGAGGAGCCACATTCACTCCTCGCGTAATTAAGGTTGGAGGTACCACCGTCTACAACGTACAAGCGAGTGGCGGATGGCAAGGGTGGGGCGAACTGGCGCCGGGCTATCAGATTTGTTCGTCGTGCAGCCCCAAGGTCATCTGGTCGATGCACCAGACCGGCGGCGCGAGCAAATTCCAGATCGGTGGCACCGTACCTTATTCAGACGCTCTCTGGAGCAACCCGGTGATTGGACAAGGATCCACTCAGGGCCTCCCCGACAACAATCACACCATGGTTCCGAGCCTCAAGAACTTCGTCTACGACGTCTACTTCTTTTCCGGTAACCTGGCGCTGTCCCAGGTTCTGGAGTTTGACATCAGCGCATTCTTTCAGGCGCGGAGCTTCATTTGGGGGCACCAGTGCCGCATCGCCGGCGGCCATGAGTGGGATATCTGGGACAACACTCACAACAAGTGGATCCGCAGTGGCATTCCCTGCAACCCGGTAAACAACGCCTGGAATCACCTGACCATCCAGGTGCAGCGCACCTCGGACAACTATCTGTTGTACCAGTCCATCACTCTGAACGGCGTCACTCATAACATCAACCAATACTATGCCCACTCCTCGGCACCGTCCGGATGGCACGGCATTACTCTCAACTTCCAGATGGACGGGAATTACAAGCAATCGCCTTACACCGTTTATCTGGACAAATTGCATTTCAGTTTCTGGTAGAAACGGGTAAGACGCGCGCATGGGCCAGCGGCCACGGCCAATGTTTAGCATTGAATTTACTTGAGAGTCTTCACCGGAGAGTAATCGCAAGATCAGTCGGACTAGGCGTTGATACCGGCGTCCCGGGAGCCGGGGTCAGTGCTCCCGTGGACTGGTCAAATGCAAAGACGAATATCTGTTGCGTGGCGTCGCTGAGCGCCACCAGAAACGACCCAGACGGTGTGAACATCACACGGTCCATCTCTACTCCCCCAAATGGCGAGCCGTGGATTTCCGTGAGTGAATTCTGAACCACCTGGTAAACTCCGATTCCATTGTCCTGAGCGGCAATCAGAAATTTTCCTGAAGGATCGAACACAGCGTCAAGGCCGGCGCCGCTGGCGGGAAAAGTCGATCCCGACGTTGAGCTCAGTTCGTGTGTGGTCGGATCGACATTGAAGAGCGTGATAAAGTTTTCCACTCCGCCCAAGCCGCTCGAGTCACTCCACGGCGCAGCCAGCATGCTTCCAGCGGGCGTCAGCGTCACGGCGTTGGGGCATTCGCCGTAGTTCACCGGGAGATTAATTTGATTCCCGGTATTAGTCAGCATGCCATCAGACCCCACGGTAAATCGTTCGATGTTCGGCAGCAGTTGGTAGCAATAGGCGGCAAATGCAGTGGAGCCGTCAGGAGTAAACACCAGGCGGCCCGCGTCCTGGTCGATGAGGCCATCGACGAACTGCAGGCTTCCGTCGGAGCTGATCGAGTAGACCTTCCAGCCCCAATTTTCCTGCGCCGCGCTTACGCTGCTCACATAAAGGTAAGTGCCTGCGGGATTCGTCGCCCGCACGTCATCCAGGGTATCGTCGGTCACGGTGGATGACACCTTTAGCGACCCGTCCTGATTTATGCCGTCCGTATTCAGTTGGATCGCGTTGGAAATGAGCCCGGTCGAAAACAGAACTTGGCCGTTCGGATCAGCGATCAGGGAATTTCCGCCCAGGGCGAACGGCGACCCAGGCTCTTGGGTAAGCGATCCATCTTTATTAATGAGATAGGCCGAGACGGTATTCTGTTGCTGGTTTCCTACATACAACCGCTGAACTGCGTTCGACTGACCTGAGCTCGACTGACCCGAGCCGGACTGACCTGAGTTGGAAGTGCCCTGGGCCCCGCCGCATCCCAGATGCACCGAAGAAATGAACACCACAAAGCCAATTGCGACCCACCCCCAGGACCAACGCCACCACGCTCCAGACTGCATACATTCCGACTGCCAAAGACTTGGATGCCGCGCCACACTTTATCTTTGCCCGTTGCGCGCTCAATTTATCGTTCGATCTTCACCGCAGCGCCTTCGTGCCGTTTCATTTTTGTTCAACACGCTCGAAGACTGAACCAAGAAGCAATTAAGGCGGGCCAAGTGGATGTTCCGGCCGACGTTGCGGCTGCTGGACTGCTCTTGTCGAGGGCGCCACGACTATCTGTGAATTTCCGCCGCCTACGCTGAATGTCAGGGACGTGCTGTCAGTGGCGCCGTACTGGTCCGTCACCGTGGCCGTAGCTTTGTATGACCCGGTCGCGGGGAAGGTTTCCACTGCCCCTGTGGTAAAGAACTGGCTGCCGTCCGAGAACTGCAGCTCGTGGCTGATCAGAAATCCGTCCGCGTCCGTGGAGTTGACGGTGCACCCCAGCATGGTTGTGGGCGAGATGCTGGGCAGCGGCTTCAGGGTGATGTTGGCAACCGGCGGAATGTCGTTAGGCTCGGCAACCACGTTCACCGTCGCACTGGCAGTCGTGTTTCCTCCGGCATCGAGCGACTGCACTGTAATCTGATGGGCTCCGGTAAAGACCTTCAGGGCGGTGTTGAGCGTGTCGCCGGCGGCTGCGTAGGCTTCCGCGCCGTCAATCATTACACGCATGGCTGAGACCGGAATTCCCGGATTGGCTGAGGCCACGAGGTTGGTGGGCCAATTCACGGTGGAGCCGTCAGCGGGGCTAAAAACCGTGACTCCATCTGCCTGGGATTTTGCGGAAATCTGCTGCACCGCCACCGAGGATGCGCCCGCCGCATCGTACGCGGTGGCGGTGATGAGGTACGATCCCACAACTGTGTAGGTGTGCGAAGCGGACGCCGCGTTCGCCACCGTGCCGTCGCCGAAATCAATTGTCGAGCGGACCGTGCTGCCCCCCGAACCCGCTGTGGACGCAGTATAAGTAAGCGGTCCCGTTTGCGAAACGTTCAGCGAAATGCTCGGCGGCTGGTCCCCGGCATGATAAGCAATCGCGGGCGCCATTTTATTCTGGAAGCTGGGTTCGCCAGTCGCTTTCACGTAAATCAGATATGTGGCCGAAGGCAGGCTGAACTGGCTCAGATCAAGCTGGTGCGTACCAGACGGCACGTCGCTCAGCTTGGCCAGGTTCGTACCGTCAGTACTGACGAAAACGGTGTAGTGGTCAATCGTGCTCTCGTCTCCGCCGTTGACCTCCCAATGAATCGTCGCACCCGATTGCGAAGGCGTCAGATAAATGCAGTTGTCTATCCCCGGCTCGATCGCAGTGCCCTCCTCGTAATCATTCCAGGTGGCGATCTGTATGGCAGGCAGCTGGTTTCCGCTCGAGTAGAACTGCCCTGCCTCGCTGATGGATTGCGTCCAGGCTTGCCCGCATTGCTGATTGATCACCCGGTTGGTTCCCCACATCGCAATCGTGTCATTGAAACCCTTGTATGCCGCCCCAAACACCAGCCGAGCCGGGGTTTGCTGTGCCAGTTTGTAGAAGGCATCCTGGGCGTCCAGTTGCAGGTCGAAAGGATCATCCGAGTTGATGGCGATCCAGGAGAATCCTCCGTCCGATATCTTCCGGCTCAAACCACTTTTCCCTTGGAAAATCAGGAGCGGATTGCCGGGAATTGAGGAAACCACGCGGCTCCAGTCAATGTAGTAACCGTCCACGCCGAAAAAGAAGACGACCGGCCGGTCATTGATGCGCATGTAGGCGGGAGAGGATTCGTACTGTGATGCAACATACGTCATATCCTGTATGAGCTGATCGGTCACATCGCATTGATTGGCTATTGCCGCAGAGCCGAGTGCGCCAACATCCTCCATGATGGCAAACTCGAATTGCCCTGCCTGCGCCTCCGCCTCATTTTTCAGCAGCATGGTCGACGTATTTATGATGGTGCTGGCCGCGCCGTACCACGCTGCAATGGCACCCTGTACGCCGCGGCTCATCATGTCCTGCACCTGCCGGTGGACCTGCGCCGCGTCGGCGGAGTTGTAGCCCACGCTCATATGGTCGGGCTTGCCGAACCAGCCCAGCCAGGTCACGTATATCTTGGTGTTTGAGCCGCTGTAGAGTAGAGATCGGATCGGGAGTTTGCTGACGTTAGCGACACCCGCATTGCCGTTCGTCTGCTGGACAAAGGAATCAGCCGCACTGGTGTTGTTACCGGTCTCCGCCTGCAGTGTAGTGGTAGCCGGCGGAGGTAATGCCGCGGGCGGAGACTGGGCAGGCGTCGAACTGCCCCCGCCGCAGCTGACCAGCAATCCAGCCAGGCTGAACAAAAATACAACGGCTACCGTTCGAAGAAATTCCTGGGTGTTCATCAAAACCAGCCCGTGAATGGATCGTCCCGGCCAGGGCATTATCCACGCACATTACCTACCATTGGCAATGCTTTCAGCCTGAAATTTCGATGCGAAAAATTGGGAAAGAGTTCTCAAAAAGCGGGATTTTTTCGACGGGGAGCCTCCTGCTTTTTCAGTGGCTTAGAAAAATTCACTCATCTCCGGAGCGGTGCTCGCGGCCCCTGGATATTTTGAGATTCCGAGTCCCTGGAGAATCAGGCGCAATGTGCTCTGGTGTTGATACCTGATTACGGATTGATAATCTCGTTTTGCTTTCGGGCTAACCACGAGAGCGGCAACGTGTCCCCCTCCATCGGTCGAATCGTTGGTATCGGCCTCGTCAAAAACAATGACGAGCAAACCGTCTTTCTGAAATCCCGGGCTTGCAATGAGCGGCGCGATGTTCAGTTGCAGCCAGGCGTCAGCCAGTTGAAGCGTCCCATCGTGCGCGTCATCGAGAAGATTCGGCGCCAGATAGGAGAAGTCTGGCAGCTCGTCGTTAGCCATATCCGATTTGAATTGAGACAGCGAAACCAGGTTATTGAGCTGACTGCTGCTGTTCACCACATCGGTAAAATATGAAAACGGATTGTGGCGCTTCGCGTAAGGGTACGAATCCCCGCCTGTGTATCCGGTTGATGGAATGCTCTCGGCGTACGATTTCCAGGTTTTGCCGGCGGCAATCAGATCTCGCACTAGATTGTCCGAATCCACCGTCCCCGCAAATGTGTCGTCATTAGTAACCAGCTGACCGGTGGTGAGCATAAAGTAATTTCCGATCGAAGGATGCGTATTGGCGAAGTACTCGGTGGCCAAGCCATACTGCGAACTCAGACTGTTCAGGTAGGGCATGGCTGAGTTCCCGATCACTTCGGAATAACTATGATTTTCCTCAAGAATCAGCACCACATGGGCGAACTGCGGGACCGACCCGGATGCGACTGGAGGCGGCCCTGGCTGCGCGCCGCTGCCGGACGACATGCCGCCGCAGCCCATGGCAGTCATAAGCGCGAAGCACATTGCCATGACGCCGGCTGCTCGTAAGATCGACAGATCGCGTCCCGCCAGCTCGGACATTAGCTTCTTGCAACCTCTCATCTTGCTTGTCCTGCCATGTCTGCGGCATCAGGTCTACCGCGTAAAGAAGTCGGGAGACTCCTCTATTACTTCGGGCAGTCGTGCTGCCCAAGCCTGAGATTTCTTTGATGCAAGATGGGAACTCCTGGTAGAGGCTCCTCGCGACTGTCTGAGCTTCACTGCGCAAAAACCAGCACTGCGCTCAGCATGACAAGCTATACTGTGCGGCTTCGCCTGGAATGCAGTAGAACAGGTATAGCTTCTACTGGGCGCAGGCTGTTTCGCCGTGCGCCAAATCTCATCCTACCGTCCTCACTTCATTGGCAGCCTTCGTTATCAGCCGCAGCAACATTGCCTCGGGCAGGTGTAGTTTGAGGGCTTCGACACCATAATTAGGTCCATACTGGACAATTTGGTAAGTAACCTTAGCCCGGTAATCGACGTCAAAGGCCTGTCAGATCCGATCGATAAAATGACCTTAGCGAATTCGCCAGTGGCGCTCCATAAGTCGCGAAAGCCCCTGGCAATCCTGGCCGCAGTGGTCTTCTTTCTTCTGGTATTCATCTTTGTGGGGACACGATGGCCGTTCCGCCGTGACGCAGTGGTCAAAACTTTGGAGGAAGAATCCTTCAGCAAGGTGAAGATGGGCGCATTTCATCAGACCTATTTTCCGCATCCCGGCTGCGTGCTTGAACGAGTAGTCTTTCAGCACAATCCAGGAGCCGGGGCGCCCCCGCTAGCCACCATCGAGCGACTACGAATCGAGGGCAGCTTTCTCGGCCTGTTCCGCGGGCACGTCACCCGCGTGTTGGCGGAAGGGCTGCACATTCTGGTGCCACCCAGGGGATCGGGCGAACACTTTGAAACGCCGCAGAGAACGAAAGTCGAAATTGACGATTTGGTCGCGGATGGTGCGATTCTGGAAGTGGCGTCGAGCCAACCCCAGAAAAAAGCGCTGCAGTTCACTTTCCGTGAATTCACGCTGAGTCAAATTGGCGGCAATGGCCCGGCCTCGTTTCGATCGCGGTTTTCCAACCCCGAGCCCCCCGGCGAAATATCCACCTCTGGTGAGTTTGGCCCGTGGAACGCAGACAGCGTTGGCAAGACGCCGGTATCGGGCGAGTATCGCTTCGAAAATGCGGATCTGAGCGTGTTCGACGGAATCGGCGGCATGCTTTCCTCGGCGGGAAAGTTTGCCGGCGAGATCGATCATATCGAGGTCGACGGAACCACCGAGGTCCCACTTTTTTCCGTTACCATCAGCTCACATCAAGTTGATTTGAAGACCCGGTTCCATGCGGTTGTGAATGGCGAAAACGGAGATACCTTTCTGCAAAAGGTAACCACGGAGTTCGGCGAAACCACGCTCTTGACTAACGGCAGCATAGCGGGAACGCCCGGCCTCCCAGGAAAAACTGCGTCACTCGATTTCACCGCCCACCAGGGCCGCATTCAGGACATCCTGCTCCTTTTCGCAAAATCGCCGCGCGCCCCGATGTCAGGAATCGTCAGCTTCCAGGCAAAAGTTTCCCTCCCGCCCGGATCCCGGCCGTTTCTTGAGAAGTTGGAATTACAGGGCGATTTTGGAATTGACGCAGGCAGGTTTACACAATCCGACACCCAAAAGGGAGTCAATAGCCTCAGTGAGGGCGCGCGCTTCGACAAGGATCATCACAAGGGGGACAGAGCAGACGACGATCCTGAGACCGTACTATCCGATCTGAAAGGGCATGCGGTGCTCAAGAATGGCACGGCCACTTTGTCGAACCTTTCGTTCAGCGTTCCGGGAGCATTAGCCCAAATGCAGGGAACCTACAACCTGATCACCGAAAAAATTGATTTGCGTGGGACACTGAAGACGGAGGCCGAGGTCTCCAAGACAACTCACGGGGTAAAAGCTTTAATGCTGAAAGTACTCGATCCATTTTTCAAAAATAAGCGTCGCGGCTACACCGCGCCGGTCAAGATCACTGGTACTTACGAGCATCCATCCTTCGGTCTCGACTTGGGCGACCAGAATCACAACCAGAATCAAAAACCCAAGGTACGCATCTCGCACTTGCCAGATCAACCCCAAAATTGATTGGACCTGTCTCGAGTCGTGCCGGTGAAGCCGGCTCGGCCTACTGCTTGGCGCGATGATGACACGACGGGCTTAACTCAGCATCGCAATGCGCGTGAAAAATATGCGTCCCGATCGCAAAGCCGAGCGTCGACCCAACCAGAATGTCGGAAGACCAGTGATCATGAGCCAGTAAACGGGCCGCCGTGACGGTTGCGGCCGCGCCGTATGCCAGCACTCGCACCCACGGCTTGGGGTATTCGCGCGCGACCACCGTCGCCATCGTCCATGAGAACATCGCATGCCCGCCGGGAAACGACGTATTCATCGCGTGATGGCGGAGGAAATCTCCATTGCCGTTGCCTTCTCCGGGACGTTGCCTGCCAGCAATAAATTGCATGGGCGCATAAATAAGGAACGTATTGGTCAAAGCTTCCAGTTCCAGATTGCCCGTTTCACGGGCATGTGGATTGTCTGCCTTCAAACCATAAATCCACAACCCCGCCAGCGAGGCGGCTAATCCTCCCAGGGCGACATTGGAGCTGTTCTGGTAACGCTGAAAGTGGCCGTCAGGCAGCTGCGCCTCTATCCTCCTGTCGGTAGCCAGTAGGCCCGCGGTTCCTGCGAGCAACAGGGCATCCCACTTGAGGTTCGATACTTTGAACGGAGCTGCGTAGAGTTGCTTCTGATCCTCCAGGCCGCGCCTCAATACACGCGTCAAGAAGCCATGAGCCTGGCCGGCGTCTTGCGTCGCCGCCGCGGGAGTATGGTCCGCAGGCGGAGCATCCATCCGCAGGGCGCTTACGCTGAAGCTTAATGACGAAGGTGTGACTGCCCCCGGCCTGACTGCCGACTGTGCGATCGGCGCGGTTTGGCATGGGGCCATTACGGAGAATGCAATTGCGGCGAGCCCAGCAACAACCACATGATCCATAGTATGACCGGGCCTGCCACCCGCCGACCGGATACGCAGAGAACAGGTTAAGATGGCAGCTGACCGAGTGCAGTTGCCCTCCTCCGGACGCCTGCAATGAAGTTCACTCATCCCTGGTTTATGTGAGCCGCCTCAATAAGCAGCTAAGATAAGTAAATCTTCTTGGGACTTTAGGTCTTGTCCCGGCTTCCGGCATCTAATCGAGGCTCGAACTGGAAAACGATTCAATCGACTGGCATCACCGCGACGCCGGAGCGCGAAATGAAACGTAGATGGGAGGTGGCCTTGCTGAGAGACTTGATTATGATGGCGGCTCTGGTGCTGCCTCTGTGCTGGCCAGGGGAATGCGCGGCCTATGCCGTGCTCGCCCATGAAGCCATCATCGACAGCGCATGGGATACCGACATCCGCCCCTTGCTCTTGAAGCGTTTCCCCGGTGCCACGCCGGAACAGCTCAAACAGGCACACGCCTACACCTATGGCGGCGCCATCATCCAGGATATGGGTTACTATCCGCACGGAAGTTTTTTTGTTAGCGACTTAGCGCACTATGTGCGAAGCGGAGATTTTGTTCTCGCCCTGCTGCGTGATTCCACCGACCTTAACGGTTACGCCTTTGCGCTTGGCGCCCTGTCTCACTACGCGGCGGACAATGAGGGTCACCCCATCGGCACGAATCGCGCCGTCCCGCTTCTCTATCCCAAGTTGAAAAAGAAATACGGAGACTCGGTTACTTACGAAGAAGATCGCTTGGCGCACGTGAAAACTGAATTCGGTTTTGACGTGCTGGAGGTCGCCCGTGGACGCTACGCCCCGGATAGCTATCACGATTTCATCGGCTTCGGAGTTTCCGCGCCGTTACTGGAACAGGCCTTCCAGGAAACCTACGGCTTGGATCTGAAACAGGTTCTTTCCGACGAAGATAAAGTAATCGGCTCGTACCGTCACGACGTCAGCCAGCTTATTCCCAAGGCCACGCGAATTGCCTGGAGTCTGAAGAAAAACGACATCATGAAAGATCAGCCCGGCATAACAAAAAAGAAGTTTCTATACAATATTTCCCGCGCCCGTTACCGCAAGGAATGGGGACAAACATACCAGCCACCCTCGTTTGGCGAAAAATTTCTCGCCTTTCTGGTTCGCATCCTGCCCAAGATTGGCCCGCTGAAAGTGCTGGAGCTGAAGACTCCGACGCCTGACACGGAACGAATGTTCGAAGCCAGCTTTAACGCGACTCTTGATCGTTACCGCCGTCTGCTGAGCCGGGCAGGGACCGGCCAGCTTGATCTGCCCAACGATAATTTTGATACCGGCGGAATTACCGGACCCGGGCAGTATCGCCTCGCCGATGAGGCCCAAGCCAAGTTACTGGACTCGCTGGCAAAGCATGACTTCCGCGGCGCCTCCTCTGAGGTTCAGGCAGAACTGCTCGAGTTCTTTGGGCATCCGGATGCGCCTTACAGCATCAAACACAAGCCAAAACGCTGGGCCAAAGTTCAGGCCGAAGTCGAGCAACTAAAGCAAATGCAGGTCGCGTCAACTCAGGCCCTTAGCGAGACCAAATAGGCTACAAATCATCCGACATTTGTTGCAATTGGGATGCGTCGCTCTCGCCATGCTATCTTGTTCCAACCCATTGGAAGGTATTGCATGAAACCTGGCGTAAATCCCACCGCATTAACAGGTGCTCCAACTCGTCGACGACTGGTTTACGGAATTGTGGCAGCAGTCGGTGGCATGGTCGCAGCCTCCAGCAGTCAGGCACAAACTCAGCCTGCCATGACCGAAGCCCAGAGCACTGGAACAGAGGGGCTTCTCACCTATCTTCATCAGGAAATCGAAGTTAAGGCGACCTCACAGCGCATCTACGACGCCCTGCTGGATTCCAAACAGTTTGCCGCCCTCACCGGCTTGCCTGCCGAGATCAGCCGCGACCCTGGCGGCACGTTTTCCATGTTCGGAGGCCTGATCGTGGGGCGAAACATAGAACTGGTCCCCAATCAGAGGATCGTCCAAGCTTGGCGCCCGGCCAGTTGGGACCCAGGGCTCTATTCGATGGTCAGGTTTGAACTCAAAGGGCAAGGTTCAGGAACTAAAGTCGTTCTCGACCACACCGGCTTTCCCGAAGGCAGTTTTCGCCACCTCGACTCGGGATGGTATGAAAGATATTGGGAGCCACTAAAGAAATTTCTCCGCTGAATCTTATCGGAATCCCGCCGTTTCACCGCAACAGTTTTTTGAGAAGCCATCCGAATCTTCTGTATTGATTCTGAGATGGCTTCTCTGTCATGCGCGGTTGGGGAAGACTAAGATCGAGGGTACGCCATGAACGGTCTTCAATGGAGCCGCGAGTAAATATAGCGACCCCGCCAATTAGCAACAAGTCTACGGACGGCAGCGTCGTCCAAAAAGGAACGGCTTCTCCACATAGCAAGGATGAATGATGAAGTAAGGATGTGTCGCGCCTGAAGGCAATGCGCCTCAGGAACAGTATTGACAACCCATACCATAATAGAGAATTCATAGGAGGATTTATGGCAACGATGAGAGTGGCAGCGAAACCAGAGATTGCGCCAATGAAGGCGGCGCAGATTTCAAAACCCGGAGCAGATTTCCAGATCGTCGAGCGCAAGATTCCTGAGCCCGGTTCAGGACAGGTACTCATCCGGGTGCAGGCCTGTGGCGTTTGCCACAGCGACGTACTCACCAAGGAAGGCTTGTGGCCAGGAATCCAGTATCCTCGCGTCCCCGGACACGAAGTTGCGGGCGTTATCGATAAAGTAGGCGAAGGTGTTTCCACGTGGCAAAAAGGGCAGCGTGTTGGTGTCGGCTGGCACGGCGGCCACGACAACACTTGCCGCGAGTGCCGGCGCGGAGATTTCCGCAATTGCAAGAACCTGCAAATTCCGGGGATCAGCTACGACGGCGGTTACCAGCAATACATGGTGGCTCCCGTGGAAGCGCTGGCTTCGATACCAGAAACCCTTAGCGACGTCGAAGCAGCGCCACTGCTATGCGCCGGAATTACCACTTACAACTCATTGCGCCACAGTGGCGCGCTGCCCGACGACCTGGTCGCGGTGGAGGGCATCGGCGGCCTGGGTCACCTGGGAATTCAATTCGCGAACAAGTTTGGTTACAAAGTCGCGGCTATCGGGCGCGGCTCTGAAAACGCCGCACTGGCAAAGAAACTCGGAGCGAGCTTGTACATCGACAGTGCATCGACTAACGCCGCAGAGGAATTGCAAAAGCTGGGGGGCGCACGAGTGATTCTGGCGACGGCCCCAAGCTCGAAAGCGATGTCCGAACTGATCGACGGTCTGGGACCGAACGGCAAGCTCATGGTCGTCGGCGCCGCATTCGACCCGATTGAGGTCACGCCGCTCCAACTCATCAATGGCAGTCGAACGATTCAGGGCTGGGCTGCGGGAACACCAGCCGATTCCGACGACACGCTGCGCTTCGCCGAACTCTCCGGCGTACGCCCGATGATCGAAACCTATCCGCTCGAACGGGCGGGTGAGGCATACGCGCGAATGATGAGCGGCAAAGCCCAGTTCCGTGTCGTTTTGACGATGTGAGCTTTTAACGATGTGAGTTTTGCCGGCGGTTCGCTGCGGCATGTCGCTACAAAGCGGAGCAGTTTGGACTATCGCACCAACCTCGACGCCTACCCTAAGTGGCAGGCGTGGATGCGCGAGAAGCAGCCCCGACTGCTGGTGATATGGCGTCCAATCGGAAGGTGATGGGGAAGTTTGTGATACCTCCTTACCTCAGATGGGTCGGGTGGTGTGCGACGGCTGTCATGGTTTGTGTATGCATCGGAGTCATACTCAGTTTCAAGACTGGATGAGTCCCGTCACTGGGAGGGATCGCCAAGGATAAATCCGGACGAATACCCCGCCACAGCCTTTGGCCAGTCGTTTGCTCTGCGCTCCTTTAAAGACGACGCGAGGAGGTTGTTATGGCTACCGTTACAACCACTAAAAGCGACGGATTCGAATGGCGTATTCTCCTGGGACCCACCCACAACTGGCCGCTTCAGGCAACCGATCTCGCCCCCAGCCCAAAGCCCATAAATGCTTTGGAATGTTGCGAATTGTGTGGACAGCCGGTAGGCGATGGCCGCCCCTATACCACCAACTCCGCAGGGGAAGGCGCGATTCATACTGCCTGCTCGGCGGTAGAATCCGGCGGCCTGAAATCTCTCCTCAAACGGGCGAGTTGGCTGCAGATGTTGGCCCGAAGCTAGTTCAAAGGACTTTCACCGCTAACCCATCGGATGGCTACGCTAACCCACGGGTTAGCGTAGCCGTCCCGCCAGCCACCCGCACCCGAGATACTTTCTGCAAACGCCGCCGGCAACCCGCCATCGAATCACGCGGTTGACGCAGCGGACCTCTTTATCCGCATACCACTTGAATCTTGGCCCCCCACCTGCAAGTATGTCGGGCACTAGCCGACGATTCTGGCCTTGGCAAGCTCAGCCGAGACCGACCGGGCACGAAGTTGGGGAGCGTTCCTGGAGGTGGATCATGGCAACGCAACGTTGCGTCTGTACTGTTCGCCCAGCCTTAGCATCAAGCAAATGTTTGTGGCTGCGATTTTTATTACTCGCCACTTTTGCAAGCATCTGCCAGTTGGCTTTCTCGCAGGAGTGCGTGCAATGCGCCGTCAGTGCTGACCTGCAGGAGCCGATTACCACCGGCGAATGGTTGCTCACCAAGCAGGTCACTGAAGTCAACGTATTGTTTGTGGCGGCGCGCAAGGGCAAACCGGTTGGCGATCTCTCGCGCGACGATATTTCGGTTCGCGACGACAGCAAGGTGCCAGTCGCTATTCTGGGCTTTCGCACCGAACAATCGTTGCCCTTACGGGTCGGCGTGGCCATCGACACCAGTAATTCGGTCACCCCGCGCTTCCGCTTCGAACAGGCTGCGGCCAGCGCCTTCTTCCAGCAGAACATGAACCGCAAAAGCGATCTTGGCTTTGTCATGGGATTCGAGAATCATCCCCACATAACGCAGGATTTCGCGGCCGATCCGGATTTGCTCTCGCAAGGCGTGCAGCGCTTGAAAATCGGGGGAGGGACGGCACTCTACGATGCAGTTCGCGTTGCCTGCCAGAAACTGGTGCATCGGACGGAAGAGGACGCGGTGGCGCGGGTGCTGGTGATTCTCTCTGATGGCCAGAATAATGCGGGCACGGTAACCTTGGAAGGCGCCGTCGACGCCGCCCAGGAAGCCGAAGTCACTATCTACACCATCAGCACCAACTACCATTCGGTATATGCCGACGCCCCGGATTTTGACGCCGAGAAGGGGAATGCGAACCTTCGCCAGATGGCAGAGCAGACCGGCGGCCGATTGTTCCGCCCCCGCAGTCCTCAGGAAGTCGCCAAAGCTTTTGTCAAAATCGGCGACGAGTTGCGCAGCCGGTACTCTGTTTCTTACAAGCCCGCGGATTTTGTCCCCGACGGCCGTTATCGCACTATCAGGATCGAAACCAACAAGAACGGAGAAAAGCTCGAGATTCGTGCTCGAAAAGGCTACTACGCCAGAGCGGCGTCGTCGCTTAGTTCCGACGACACCGAGGAAGCGCAGGCCTCCGACCCTCATTAGCAAGAGCCGGAGCGCTCGCCTTCACCACCGTCGCCACAGGGACGTACCCCGCGCTAGCGTGCTTTACGGGAGCGGGCTACAGCTTCCCTGGCTTCGCTGTCGGCGGTGCGGCGGCGCTCGGTCTCCCGCTTGTCCCAAAGCTGCTTGCCTTTAGCCAGTGCCAGTTCAACTTTTACCCGTCCATTTTTGAAGTACAGGCGAGTGGGAATCAGGGTAAGTCCCTTTTGCTGAGTCTTACCCACCAACTTGCGCAGCTCTTCCTTATGCACCAGCAGCTTGCGGGTGCGAAGCGGAGCGTGGTTAAAGATGTTGCCATGCTCGTAGGGCCCGATGTGGCAGTTGAGCAGCCACAGCTCGCCATCCTTCAGCAGGCCATAGGAGTCCTTCAGGTTGGCCAGTCCGGCGCGGACCGACTTGACCTCTGTGCCGGTCAAGGCAACCCCGGTTTCGAATTTTTCCAGCAGGAAGTAATTATGGGACGCAGCCCGGTTTACCGCGGCATCGCGCTGGCCGGCAGCGGTGGGGTCGCGGCGCGGGTTCTTCTCGGGATTCGGTTTGATCTGATGCGCCGACTGGCGAGCCATGGCAGTAATTAGCTTATCTCACATAAGCCAAATGTGGGCGCGGGCGTCCGCGCTCGTGCTGGATCGGGTCTGCAGCCATCATGGTGGTTTCGTGCCGCCGCATTGGTCAGAGCATCCCACAGACGCGGTACGCTTTCGCCCCCATTTCTGCATCCGAAGTAAGTAGGGATGAGGCAGCGAGGTCGTCTTAAATCTGAACAAAACAATTCCCAAAATGGACTTCTGAGTAACCCGTTTGGGACTAAGACCTGTGAGTTTAACTGCTACCACAGCAGTCACTTCCAACGCTGAGGAGCGATGCTATAATCAGCCAGCTTACGTCTCCATCAGAGCATATTTAGCGGCCTAAGCCCGGGGTTGTTCACGGATCCCCGAGGGAAGACTGCCTGCGAGGGACTAGTGAAGACACGCCTGATTCGCCCGGCAGCGATCATATTGCTTGTCGTCGCCGTCATTTTGCCGATTGGTGCCGCCGACAGTGCCAAATCCTTATACAACAAAGGGAAAGACGCCGAAGCTCGCCAGGATTACGAGGCCGCCTTCGATTTCTACCGGCAGGCTTATGGACAAAAACCCAGGGATCTGGCTTACCGGGCGTCTTATGAGCGAACCCGCTTTCTGGCGGGAGCTTCCCACGTCCATCGCGGGCAGTTGTTGCGCGACGCGGGCAAGCTGCAGGAGGCCTTCGCCGAGTTCCAGAAGGCAGTCGAAACCGATTCCGCCAGTTTTATCGCCCAACAGGAGCTGCGCCGTACTCAACGCATGATTGAAGCGGCCAACGCGCCGCAACCCCAGTCTGTCGCGACGCCGCCCACCGGCCTGGAAAAGCGCGTGGCGGAAGCCCAAGGCCCGGTCGACCTGGCCGCCATCTCCAACGTTCCCATCACCCTGAAGCTCACGGAAGACACCAAGGTCATTTATGAAACCGTGGGCAAGCTGGCCGGAATCAACGTGCTCTTCGACCCGGATTACACCTCGCGGCGGGTAAAAATCGAACTGAACGGGGTCACCCTGCAGGAAGCGCTGGAGATTATCGCGCTGGAATCGAAAACTTTCTGGCGCCCGGTGACGCCCAACACAATTTTCGTGGCCTCGGATAATCCGGCCAAGCGCAAAGAAGTCGAACAGAGCGTAATCAAGACTTTTTATCTGGCGAACCTGTCGCAGCCGACCGAACTGCAGGACGTGGTGAACGCCTTGCGCCAAATTCTGGAAATATCCCGCATTCAACCGCTGCCCTCGCAGGGAGCGCTGGTGGTGCGCGGAACACCAGACCAGATTGCGCTGGCAGAAAAATTAGTCAGCGATCTGGACAAGGCCCGTCCCGAAGTCATCGTCGACGTGGCTATCATGCAGGTCAGCCGCGACAAGACGCATAATCTGGGAATCAGTCCGCCGACCAGCGCGACCGTGGCCCTGCAGAACAACATCAACACCACCTCGCCCAGTACCACCCCAAGCACGAACGGTTCGACCACATCGGGAACCGCGAACCAGGTCAACCTGAACCGCCTGGGGAACCTGAACGCCACCGACTTTACCGTGACCATTCCACCCGCCACCGCGACTGCGCTCTTCAGCGACAGCAGCACCAAGCTGATTCAAAATCCGCAAATCCGCGCCGTCGATGGACAGAAAGCCTCGCTCAAGATCGGCAGCCGGGTGCCGGTGGCGACCGGTTCGTTCCAGCCGGGCATCGGCGGCGTCGGCATCAACCCGCTGGTGAACACACAATTCCAGTATCTCGACGTCGGCGTGAACATCGATATCACGCCCAAGGTGCATGCCGGAGGCGAAGTTACGCTGAAAGTTGCCATGGATATTTCCTCGGTAACCGGGCAATCGAATATCGGCGGCATCAGCCAGCCGGTGATCGGGCAGCGCAAGATCGAACACGAGATCCGCCTCAAGGAAGGCGAAGTAAATATCCTGGGCGGAATTTTGGAAGATCAGGATATTCGATCGCTGAATGGCATCCCCGGCCTGGCGCAGATTCCGATCCTGAAATACTTCTTTTCCCAGAGCAACGTCGATCATTCCACCAACGAGATTGTCTTCGCCCTGGTCCCGCATATTATCCGGTCGCGTGAGGTTACCGACCTGAATGAAAAAGCCCTGGAAGTTGGCACTGCAGCCGCCATCGAGTTGCGGCGCGCCAGCGAGGCACCGCCGGCCGCACCCGGAGGCCAGGCCGCTCCGCCTTCGGTACCTGCTCAGCCTTCGCCCACGCCGCCGCCCGCGGCTGGAGCCGCCAGTTTTGTGTTTGATCCTGCCACTCTCACCCAGCCGGTGGGTTCGACCTTTGCGGTGAATGTCCTGCTGCGGGGCGCCCAAAACGTATATTCGGTCCCCTTGCAGGTGAGCTACGATCCCAAGATTCTGCAGGTGGTGAACGTTTCCAACGGCGGCTTGCTTTCGCAGGATGGACAGGTGGTGGCGCTGGTCCATCGCGATGATGACACCGCCGGCGCCCTGCAGATTACCGCAACCCGTCCCCCGGGAGCCAACGGCGTTTCCGGACAAGGTTCGGTCGTCACCCTCACTTTCCTTACCAAGGCGAGTGGGCAGTCGACTCTGACCATCTCCAAAGGCGGCGCGCGTGATCCGGCTATGCAGGCGCTCCCAGTCTCCGGAGCGGTGGCTACAGTTACGGTGCAATGATCTGGGTCGGTTGCGATGCCCGGATGTCGAAAGCTTGTGGCCGGAAAGCGCACCAGGGAGGTACCACTGGCGCTAAACTCCGAGCCCGTTTTCGGCGATAATGTCCTATGAAGTCTGTGGTCCTGAAATCCACCTCCGTATCCGGCCGACGGGGGTTTACGCTGATAGAACTGATCGTGGCCACAGCCATCCTGGTGATTCTGACCGGGCTGGCGGTGCCTTTAGCGCGGCTGGCGATCAAGCGTGAAAAAGAGCGGGAGCTACGCCGCGATCTGTGGGAAGTTCGCGACGCCATCGATCGTTATAAAGACGCTGCCGACCGCGGCGCCTTCCAGATCAAGGTGGGCAGCGAAGGCTACCCGCCGGACCTTGAAACCCTGGTCAAGGGCGTGGATGTGGGTGGCAAGAAAGTGCGTTTTCTGCGCAGCATTCCCACCGACCCGATGACCAACAACGCCGACTGGGGCCTGCGCTCCATGCAGGACGATCCTGACTCGGACTCCTGGGGCGGCCAGAACGTCTTTGACGTTTTCACCAAGGCGCAGGGCACTGGTCTCGACGGAACCGAATATAAGACCTGGTAATGACAAGACTCAGACACCAACGGGATCGTGGTTTTACCCTGATCGAGCTGATGATTGTCATCAGCCTGATTCTGATTCTGGTGTCGATTTCCGTCCCCGCCTATAACCAATCCATCCTGCGAGCCAAGGAGTCGGTGCTCAAACAGGATTTATTTCAGCTGCGCTCGCTGATTTCGCAATACACCCTGGACAAGCAGAAAGCGCCACAGTCGCTCGACGACCTGGTTTCCGCGGGATACATCAAGCAAATCCCGGTGGATCCGATGACCGGCAGTAACAGCACCTGGACAGTCGACCAGGAAGACTCGCTCATGTCGGTGGACCAGGAAGATCCCGGCATCAGCGATGTACACAGCGGCGCCGGCCAGATATCGAGCGATGGCACCGCCTACAGCAGTTGGTAAGACTTTAGGTTTTAGTGTGGTCGCGGGCGGCTCGCCCGCGGGTTTCTTGGGTCAGCACCTGGCCCTGGCGGGTCGACTTGCCCGAGACCACATCAGGCCAACGCCCCCTCATTTGAATCTCCCCAGCCAAAAGCACTACCATCAGGCCATGCCGGTTGAAACCGAAATTACCGCCGCAACCTACACTCCCGTCCGCGCCCCGCGCGGAACCGAGATTACCTGCAAGAGCTGGCAGCAGGAAGCCGCCATGCGCATGCTGATGAATAATCTCGACGAGGAAGTTGCCGAACGCCCGCAAGACCTGGTGGTATACGGCGGCACTGGGCGCGCGGCGCGCAGCTGGGAGGCATACCACGCCATCGTCGCAGCGCTGAAGAATCTCGAAAATGATGAGACTCTGCTAGTCCAGTCGGGCAAGCCGGTGGGAGTTTTCCAAACTCACGATTATGCGCCGCGCGTGCTGATCGCAAATTCCAACCTGGTAGGCCACTGGTCGAACTGGGAAAAATTCAATGAACTCGAGCGCGCTGGATTGATGATGTACGGCCAGATGACCGCGGGCTCGTGGATCTATATCGGCTCGCAGGGAATCGTGCAGGGGACCTTCGAAACTTTTTCCGCCGCGGGCGAGAAGCATTTCGGCGGCGACCTGGCCGGGAAGCTGATCGTGAGCGGCGGCATGGGTGGCATGGGTGGCGCGCAACCGCTGGCCGCAACCATGACCGGCGCGGCGTTTCTGGGCATCGACGTGGACGCCGAGCGCATCAAGAAGCGGCTCAAGACCGGCTACTGCGACTTCATGGTCACTACTCTCGATGAGGCCCTGCGCATCCTGAAAAACGCCGTGCGCAAGAAAGAAAATGTTTCCGTCGGGCTGGTAGGGAATTGCGCCGACGTAATTCCGGAACTCGCCGAACGCGGCGTGCTGCCCGACATCCTCACCGATCAGACTTCGGCGCACGATCCTTTGAACGGCTACGTTCCCAACGGAATGACATTGCCGGAAGCTTTGGAGTTGCGCCGACTCGATCCTCAGGCTTATCAGGAGCGGTCCCTGGATTCGATGGCCCTCCACGTGGAAGGCATGTTGCGTCTGCAGAAAATGGGTGCCGTCACCTTTGACTACGGAAACAACATCCGTACATTTGCCTTCCAGCGGGGAGCGAAGAACGCTTACGACTTTCCAGGGTTTGTTCCGGCATACATCCGTCCACTTTTCTGCGAGGGGCGCGGCCCGTTTCGTTGGGTGGCGCTATCCGGCGATCCGTCCGACATCGCTGTAACCGACGATCTGGTGTTGCAGTTGTTTCCCGAAAATCGCATCCTGCGCCGCTGGATCGACCTGGCCCGCAAGCGCATCAAGTTTCAAGGACTGCCTGCCCGCATCTGCTGGCTGGGCTACGGCGAGCGCGCGCAATTCGGCGTGGCCATGAACGACCTGGTAAAGAAAGGCAAGCTGAAGGCGCCGATCGTGATTGGCCGCGACCACCTTGATTGTGGCTCAGTGGCGTCGCCCTTCCGCGAAACCGAAAGCATGAAAGATGGCAGCGACGCAGTTGCCGACTGGCCGCTGCTCAACGCTTTGTTGAACACCGCGGCAGGAGCTTCCTGGATTTCCATTCATAATGGCGGCGGCGTGGGCATCGGATATTCCCTGCATGCCGGCCAGGTCACGGTGGCGGATGGAACAGAAATGATGGCCAAGCGCATCGAGCGTGTCCTGACCACCGATCCCGGCATGGGTGTAGTTCGTCACGTGGATGCCGGCTACGAAGAGGCAAAAGATTTCGCGAAACAGAAGCAAGTAAAGGTGCCGATGCCGATGTAAGGACGGGTCAAAGACACGTCCCCACACAGTCACTGCTAAACTAGCCCCTGCGTGAATCCTCCCAGCAAAAACGAATCAGCTGCCGGACATCCTCTGTTGCTCATCAACATTCGCCAGTTGCTGACGCTGCGTTCTCCATCCGGCAATGCCAATCCCCGCCGCGGCTCTGCGCTGCAGGACCTCGGCATCATCAACGACGGTGCCGTGCTGATTTCCGGCGGCAAGATCGTCTCCGCCTGCAAAACCAAAGACGCGCTGCGCGATCCCTGGATCAAGAAGCATCGCAGGAAAATTATCGAGATCGATTGCGCCGGCCAGGTTGTCCTGCCGGGATTCGTCGATTCCCATACTCACCCGGTTTTCGTCGCTCCGCGGCTGGTGGATTTCGAAAGGCGTATCTCCGGCGCAACTTACGAACAGATTGCGGATGCGGGCGGCGGCATCCGTTCTAGTGTCGACGGCGTTCGCAAAGCCAGCAAGAAACTGCTGGCGCATCACGTGCTGAGTGCCTTTCATGAGATGGCGGAGCAGGGCACGACTACAGTCGAAGCCAAATCCGGCTACGGGTTGACGGTTGAGTCTGAGATCAAATCGCTGGAAGCAATCCGCGCCGCGGCCTCTGCCTGGCCAGGAACGGTAGTCGCGACGCTGCTCGGCGCCCATGTCGTCCCTGGCGAATTTCGGGGGCGGGCACGGGATTACGTCGAGTTGGTGTGCAACGAAATGATTCCGCGAGTCGCCCGGCGAAGCTTGGCGCAGTTCGTCGACGTATTCACAGACCGCGGCGCCTTTACCGCTGACGATACCGAGAAAATCTTTGATGCTGCCAAACAAAACGGCCTCGGGCTCCGCGCGCACGTCTGCCAGCTCACCGCAACTGCATTGCGGCAGCTGTTGCGCTTCAACGTGGCCTCTTTCGACCACCTGGACCAGGTCAGCGACGACGACATAAACCTGCTGGCGAAACGCCACACAATCGCAACCCTGGTGCCAGGCGCAAATTATTTTCTGGGCCTGGAAAAATTTCCTCCGGCACGGAAATTAATCGACGCCGGCGTCGCCGTCGCCCTGGCCAGCGACTACAATCCAGGCTCCTCGCCCACTTCAAGCATGCCCTTCGTGCTGTCCCTCGCCTGCACCCACCTGAAAATGTCGCCCGCTGAAGCTGTTGCCGCTGCCACCCTGAACGCAGCCTGGGCGCTGCGCCTGCAGGCAAGAAAAGGCTCCATCGAGCCCGGCAAAGACGCAGATCTGGCAGTCTTCGACGTGGCCGACTACCGTGAAATTGCTTACTGGGTGGCGTCCAATCGATGCGCATTCGCAGTTCTTCACGGCGAAGTGGCAGCTTCCACCGGCCGTGATAAGACGACCCGGGATTAAGACGCGAACGTAGCCGTCCTCTATTTGAACGATTACGGACAGGGACGATAACGGACGTGAAGGATTAACGAACGTGAAGAATTGCCGTGACGCCAAACCATGAACCGCTGTTCATTCAGTTCTCAACAGGAAGCGACCACTCCCAGACACGTCGCCACGCCCTCCCGTAACGAGGGCAGAATAAAAACAGCGCGCCGCGGCCCGTACAAAAATCCAGAGGTCGGCCCACCATTGAGCGAACCCGACGAGGTTGCTATAATCGTCCCTGTTCAAACGCTTCCAGCACCCTGACTGCCCGAATCGATTGGCAATTCCGTCCAAGCCCTCGCCCGCCAGACGAGGCACGCCGGCAGACAAGCTGTGAGCCAAACGTGGCCAGGTAGCTCAGGTGGTAGAGCGCAGCCCTGAAAAGGCTGGCGTCGGCGGTTCAACTCCGTCCCTGGCCACCATATCTCTCAGTGACTTAGCAACCCAGGCCAACATTTCTCACCTGTGATTTCACACCTGTGGTCTGTCGCAGCCCCTAACTTTCGGGTTGCTCACGATTGAGGAACTGACCCCGGTTCGGTTTACGGTACCGCGTTTCTCATACCAATCCTGATCGGCCCAACCGTTGTTGCGATGAGTTCAAACCGAGGCTCACGCTCGCGAGAACTGTTAAGGGTGGACGGCCAAGAGTTTCGAGAGCATCCTTGAAAATATGCAAAAGCGAATCTTCGCTGACAGTCTAAACGCGGTCGACCAGATCGGCGCAACGAGCCTTGGCGAAGTTCGAAATGAGATCGGTCTCGAACATGAGCTGATGGAAGTCCTGCAGAACTGGACGGGCGGGCAAGTAGCAATCCTCAGTGATTGTCAACGCAGCTCGCAGAGACCCGGCGAGTGCGGCTCTATTGAATCTGATCCCTGCGGTTGTGAATTGATCAGCAGCCCTTCCAGCATTGAAATCCAGCGCAGCATCGATTCCTTCTAACATGCTTGCGCTGAATCTCACGCGCTAACCTCAGTGACTTTTTCAACACCCACGCCTGGTTACATCAAGAACCTGTCGATGACCCGGCCGGCACTTCTTCGAACCTTCCGCTGTCCATCGTAGGTATATTCCCTGTTGAAACGAGAACGGACGCTTCGTCGAATGCATCCCGATATTGTTTCTGTTCTGTGAGGCGAAGTTCATGACCCTGACCGGACTGGTCGCCAAGAACGCCTTGCGCAACAAGCGCCGCAGCGTGCCAACCATCCTGAGTATCGGCTTCCCTATTCTGCTCCTCACGGTCATGCTGACGCTCTGGCACAGCTTCTACATCGACGACCTCGGCCCAGCATCTACGCTTCGCATCTTTACCCGGCCCGAAACATTAATGCAATTTAATCTTCCGTTAAGACGATTTGTCCGACTTATTGGCAATACTGCCGAGTCGAGATAATGACATTGGTTTTGTCCTGAAAATGTGGTGGTTGGTGAGATAGCGAGTTAGTGCGGTCCTCGGTTCACATATCCAAGCTGGAGCAGCATGATCGGCCTCAACTTTGTGAGAACTACGCCCAGCACGGTCCAGTATCGAACTCGAATGATCCGCCTCGTCGGTTTGGCGATCGTCGTGGCAAGACTTCTTATGCCCGCATGGGGGCAGCAGCCGACCCAGGCTGTGTCTTCGCCCAGCCCGGGAGGGCCGATTCCATTGACCCTGGCGGACGCGCTCGCCCGGGCTCGCACCAACGAGCTGCAGTATCGTGCAGCGCTGACTCAGTACGCCGTAGCGAAAGAAGGCCGAGTACAGAGCCGTGCTGCGCTTCTGCCAAACGTCAGCTACAACGCCGGATTCCTTTACACACAGGGAAACGGCACCAGCACGGGGCGGTATGTAGGTGCAAATGGTGTTCACGAATACATCAGTCAAGGTAATGTGCACCAGTCCATATCGTTGCAAAACGTGGCCGAATACCGACTCGCGCGCGCGGAAGAGGCCTTGGCAAAGGCCCAATCGGAGGTTGCAACACGTGGCCTGGTAGTGACTGTTGTCGAGACATATTACGGATATGTTGTGGCGCAACGCAAGTATTCGACCGCCCAGGGCGCGACTGCTGAGGCGCAGCACTTTTTCGATATCACGCAAAAGCTCGAACGCGGAGGGGAAGTGGCTCACTCTGACACTATAAAGGGGCAACTTCAGCTTCAGCAGCAACAGCGTGCACTGCAAGAAGCGCAACTTGAAATGGAGCGCACGCGCCTGGAACTAGCGGTCCTGATTTTCCCGAATTTTAATGAAAATTTCGCGACCGTGGATGACTTAGAGAGCCTTCAGCCGCTGCCGTCCTTTGAGGAGGTTGAGGCTCGAGCGGGAGATCATAACCCGAACTTGAGGATCGCTCTTGCGGCTCTAAGCGCGGCCAATCAGGAGGTTGCTGTCGCGTGGAACAGCTTTCTGCCCTCTGTTACCGCGGACTATTTCTACGGCATTGACGCCAGTCACTTTGCGGCCAACGGATTCGATCCGGCTTCCGGAATGAATGTGCGCAATCTCGGGTACGCGGCCACCGCAACCCTTGAGCTTCCGATATGGAATTGGGGGGCCGGCCGCAGCAAGGTAAAAAGTGCAAGTCTCCAGCGCGATCAAGCGAAACTGGAGTTGACCTTCGCCCAGCGCAGGATGGTGGCCGATTTAAAGGGTTTTTACCGTGAAAGCGAGACCGCGCGATCGCAGATCGAGGAGCTGCGTCAGTCTGCTGATCTCGCGGAAGAGAGTTTACGACTCACAACATTACGCTACCAAGCTGGAGAGGCTACGGCGCTGGAAGTTGTAGATGCCCAAAATACACTAACTTCGTCGCAGAATGCCCTAGGAGACGGGGAACTGAGGTTTCGCGTCGCAGTGGCAAATTTGCAGACACTCACGGGTCAATACTGAGTGAAAATTAAAACGCTGCCCGTTGTTTCAATCTCAACTAGTACTCTTTCTCTACGGCTAATCGGGTCCGCGTTGCTGGTTGTTGCCCTGCTGCTCGCTGGAGCATGTTCAGGCGACAAGAAAGAAGATGCCCAGGCTGTCCCGGTCCAGATTGTTACGGCGGAAAACACCGTTTTGGAGCAGAGGATCAGCGCCGATGCCGTATTGTTTCCAGTCGCACAATCAGCGCTGGTTCCGAAAGTTACCTCCCCTGTGAAAAAGTTTCTTGTAAACCGCGGTAGCCATGTTCGCGCCGGGCAATTGCTGGCAGTGCTGGAAAATAGCGATCTGGCTGCCGCTGCTCAGGAAAACAAGGGCGCCTACGACCAAGCCGAAGCTGTCTATACCACCACTACGGCAGCGGACCTCCCGCAGGAATTGCAGAAAGCGCAACTGGATGCGCAAGTCGCAAAAGAAGCTCTCGACGCGCAGGAGAAGGTTTACAACAGCAGGAAGGACCTCTTTCAACAAGGCGCGCTGCCGCGCAAAGAGCTGGATCAGGGCCGGGTCGACCTGACTACCGCACGCAATCAATACACCATAGCGCAAAAACATCTGGAAGCGCTGAATGCAATCGGCAAAGAACAAGCATTGAAGTCCGCAAGGGGACAACTTGAGTCTGCCGAGGGAAAATACAAAGGCGCGACGACTCAACTCAACTACTCCGAAATACGGAGTCCGATCAGTGGCGTGGTTACTGAACGTCTACTCTTTCCTGGTGAAATGGCTGCTGCCGGCACACCGCTCATGACAGTGATGGATATTTCTCAGGTGATCGCTCGAGTGCACATTCCGGAAGCGAGTGCGGCGCAGCTAAAGGTTGGGGATAAAGCCGAGATTGAACTGCCCGGCACCGATAAAACAGTCCCGGCCCGTGTCACCTTAGTAAGTCCGGCGCTCGACCCCAACAGCACAACCGTGGAAGTGTGGATACGGGCCAAGAATCCCAGCGGACAAATGAAGCCGGGCAGCAGCGTTCAAGTTTCCATGCTAACCCGCTCTCTAACCGATGCCCTCTCCATACCTGCAACCGCCCTGCTCTTGGAGGAGGAGGGGAAGCCCTTCGTAATGGTTGTCACGCCTGATGGTCATGCGCAAAAACGAAATGTAAAGATCGGAATTCGCACGGACGACCGAGTGCAGATTGTGGAAGGCCTGCACGCAGGCGAACGGATTGTGGGTTCGGGGGCCTACGGGTTGCCTGAGAACAGCAAAATCGTCGCTGCACAATCCACTCCCGAAGCGAAAGATGAAAAGGAGTAGCACAGGGGGAGCAAGTTTGAATCGTCCGGAATCCTCGTACTGGTTTGCGCGCCACTCCAAACCGCTGATCTTTTTGATCCTCACGCTGGCCGCGCTTGGCGGCTATCTCGCGTTTACGATCCCCGTCGCAGTTTTTCCCACAACAAATTTCCCACGCATTTTGATCGCCGCGGATAACGGGGTAATGCCGATCGATCAGATGATGGTAACGGTCACCCGCCCCATCGAAGAAGCGGTTAACAGCGTGCCTGGGCTCGAGGAGGTTCGATCCACTACCAGTCGAGGGTCCGCCGAAATAGACCTGTTCTTCGACTGGCACGTGGACATGTTCCAGACTCTGCAATACGTAGAGTCCGCCATCTCTCGTGTCCAGCCGGAACTTCCCTCGACCGCGATCATTGTTCCAAACCGCATGACGTTCGCCAGCTTTCCGATCATCGGTTATAGCCTAACGTCGGATACAGTTTCGCAAACCAAGCTGTGGGAACTGGCGACCTACGAGCTTAAGCCGAGGCTAAATCGCCTGAACGGCGTTTCAACCGTGATAATTCAAGGGGGGCAAGAACCGGAATTTCACATCGAGCCGGACCCGGCAAAGTTGCTCACGGCCGGCGTGACCGTCACCGACATTCTGGATGCAATGAAGCGCGCCAACATGGTTGACTCGCCCGGACTGTTTGAGCGCAATCATCAACTTGTGCTAGGGCTGATCAGCGGTCAAGTGCGCACGCCCGAACAGATTGCTGAAGTCGTAGTGAAGGAAACTCCAGCCGGTATTCCCGTGCAGATCGGAGATCTGGCTAGCGTGATTCCGGAAGTGAAGCCGGTATACACGATTGTCACTGCCAATGGAAAGCCGGCAGTGCTTCTCAACGTGAACCGCCAGCCGGATAGCAATACGATGGAGGTTGCCAGAGAAGTACACGCGCAGCTGGATCGAATTCGCAAGGCCCTTCCCCCAGGGGTTGAGATTACCCCATTTTACGATCAGTCCATCATCGTCGATGAATCCATCAAGAGCGTGCGTGACGCAATTCTTATAGGCTTAGTACTGGCTTCTGTAATTCTCGTCATATTTCTACATGACTGGGGAACCTCGATCGTCGCTGGTTTGGTGATACCTGTGACTATCCTGGTGACGTTCGTTGTCCTGAAGTTATTGGACCAGAGCTTTAACTTGATGACCTTGGGGGGATTGGCGGCCGCTGTCGGCCTGGTCATCGACGATGCCATTGTCGTCGTAGAGAATATCGTCTTGCATCGCGACGCCGGTCAGGGAAGATTGCAGGCAATCCACAGCGCCCTGCGCGAGATCACGGTTCCCCTCATTGGTTCCACAGTGACTCCGATCGTTGTATTTCTCCCGCTGATATCAATTACCGGCGTGACCGGGACATTCTTTCGCGCATTGGCCGTGACGCTCGGCGTGGCTCTACTAACCTCGCTTGCGCTTGCCTTATCCTGGACGCCGGCGCTAAGCAGTTACTTCATTCGACAGAGTGAGCATACTTCCGAGAACGAAGGTACGCAGCTTGAGCAGCAATCGCTCGCACGGCTGCTGGCAGCAGAAGAAGCTTCAATAGGAACCTTTTTCAGAAAGATCATAAATTTCCATCAGCGCTGGCTGCGCCTCGCCCTGGCAAAGCCTTGGTGGCTAGCCGGACTGAGCGTGTTACTAATCGTGGGTTCGTACTTCTGTTATCGGTTTTCAGGCTCTGACCTTATGCCGGAAATGGACGAAGGCGGATTCACCCTGGACTACTGGACCCCAGCAGGTGCATCACTTTCCGAAACCAATCGGATGATCCTGCATATCGAGCAGATCATAAAGTCCATACCAGAAGTGGAGAGCACATCGCGGCGTACCGGTCTCGAACTGGGATTGGCAGCGGTAACTGAAGCTAATCGCGGGGACATCCTCGTCAAGCTAAAGCAAGACCGTAAGCGCGATATCGACGAAGTGATGGACGATATTCGGCAGCAAGTCGAGACGCAGGAACCAGCTGTGCGGTCAGAATTCGTACAAGTGTTGCAAGACATGATCGGAGATCTTACCAGTGAGCCGGAACCAATTCAGGTGAAGCTGTTCTCCCCAAATCCGGCGGATCTGCAACGTTGGGCGCCGAAAGTCGCAGATGCGATCCGAAAGATAGATGGTGTTGTGGATGTGCTGGACGGGATCGAAAATACAATCAGTGGGCCAGCAGTGATCTTTAAGGTCGATCCAAAAGTTGCGGCCCGCGCGGGTTTTACGGCGGAGGAGATTGCGACTGACGGAGCCGCCATTATCGAAGGGGAACCTGCTACTACTCCTGTGGTTTTAAACGATCGTCTATATTCAGTACGGGTACGCTTCCCCGCAAGCAAGCGCACTTCGCTGGAGACCATAACTGACACGATGTTGACCAGCACGACTGGCCGCACGGCAACCCTCGGATCCTTGGCGAAGATTACGGAGTTGCCCCCGCAACCAGAGATTCGCCGTGAAAACCTGCTCCGCGACGTCGCAGTCACCGCACGGACCGAGGGCACCGACCTGGGAAGTGCCATGGATTCAGTACAGCGGACCATTGCTGAACTCCACCTGCCTTCCAATATCAGTGTGGAGTATGGCGGAACCTACAAGCAACAGCAGAAATCTTTTCGCGATTTAGCATTTGTGCTGATACTGGCAATTATTCTTGTGTTCATCGTCCTGCTGTTTGAATTCGGCACGTTTGCTGCTCCGCTCGCGATCCTCTGTTCAGCGCTGCTGTCGGCCTCCGGCGTATTTCTGGCGCTGATCATCACTCATACCACTTTTAACGTTTCTTCATTTATGGGAATGATTATGGTTGTCGGCATCGTGGCGAAAAACGGCATTCTGCTACTCGATGCTGACCAGAGGATTCGAGCGACCGGAACTTCGGCCGAAGAGGCTATGCTCCAAGCTAGCCGCCGCCGTCTCCGACCGATTGTCATGACCGCTATGGCGACAGTGGCGGGGATGTTGCCTCTCGCATTCGCATTAGGCGCGGGTTCTCAGATGCTACAGCCACTGGCTATCGCTGTGATTGGAGGGATCGTGGTTTCAATGGTGTTGTCACTAATCATTACACCGGCAGTGCACTTCTACTTAAGCCACTAGACAGACGAGGTCCCTGGGCGCTAGTGAAATTGGATTACGGCAAGATAACAACCCCGAACCTGATAAGCTTCATCTGCGGTTCCATGTTGCTTCAAGAATATTATTCTCTATGCCCCCAGGTGAAGCGACGGCCGATAATGCACTTAATGATGAGGTGATCCGTTGAACCCGTCATCCCCACCCCGACACCGAAATTGAATTCCCATTGCGGCCCGAGGTTTAGATCAATGGAAGGGACTATCTGTTGTTCCTGATTCTTGAGTGGATCGAACCCGACAATCGGTCCTAATGCACCATAGTATTCGAGACCAGCGGAAATCCTTTTGGTGAAATCAAAGCTGACCTTCGCATTCGGCGAGAACTCGACGCCCTTGCTCACATTCCGGCCGTGGAGAGAGCGTTCAAGAGTGGGATTGAAGGACCAATACCAGCGGCCGCTCTTTTTGTCGATAATGGGACGGATTTCCCAAGTCCAGGTGTCCGGCGAGAAGTCCCGGCGCTGGTACCCGATTTCCTGAGATAAACTGACGCCAACCGGCCAATGCCAGGATTCTGGGATGCGAAATCGCGGGCGTATGTGGTCGCCAACCCAGTGCCAGCCGTCATTTGGCTGTATGCTGGTGAAAAGATAAAAGCCTGTCTCAAACCAGTCAGTGAAACCGTGAGTGATTTCAACGGTTTCATGTTCCGCGTGTTCAGTCGGGCGAACGCCGTCGATC
This sequence comes from Terriglobales bacterium, assembly GCA_036265205.1. Taxonomy (GTDB): domain Bacteria; phylum Acidobacteriota; class Terriglobia; order Terriglobales; family Acidobacteriaceae; genus JAIQFF01. The sequence goes on along the minus strand of DATAPL010000030.1, from coordinate 81,795 downwards.
GTGCTTTTACTCCCGTTCAGGGTGAAGTTGGAGTGCAGTTCGACCATCGTGGCGCCAGGCGGAACCGTATCCGCTCCGTAAACTTGGATTTCATAATTATCCTGAGCCCGAGCAGACACTGCCGCCAGAAATACAAATGCAAGCAGTAAGATCTTCGTGTCGCGTGACCCCGAGGTTAGCATTGAGTGCCGTTTTGTAATTCCAAGATCGGAACATTCATTTCGACGGCGCCCTCTGTCGCAGGGCAAATTCCATGATCTCTGCCAAGTGAAGTGCTTTGCGTCCCGTGGCTTGTTGTATTTGCTCGCGACAACTGAATCCGTCCGAAACGATAAATGTCTCCGAACCAGCCTCGCGTACAGCCGGTAACAGGACTCGCTCCCCCACTGCCTGCGACACCTTAAACTTGCTTTCCTCGAAGCCAAAGGGGCCCGCCATTCCGCAACACCCGGAATCAACTGATTTCAAGTCCGACCCCATCCGTCGCAGCAAGGACTCCTCGTCCTCCATTTTCATAAGAGCTTTGTGATGACAGTGACCGTGGAGCAGAACCGTGCCCGAAAGTTGCGGTGGTTGATAGCCGGGAGCGTGATGCTGCAAAAATTCGCTGAGGAGAAAAGTTTGGTTTCGCAACCGCATAGCGCGACCATCGGTAGGAAACAGGTTTCGCAATTCATCCCGAAAAACAGAGGCGCAGCTTGGCTCCAGGACTACGATCGGTACTCCCGCATCGATCGCAGACCCCAGATCTCGCATTATGTGTTGCAAATATTTCTTGGCCCGGTGGATCATGCCGAAGTCGTATAAAGGCCGCCCGCAGCAAAGATGACTCGTGGGAACCGTTACTCTGAAGCCTGCATGCTTCAGCACCTCTGCTGCGGCTCGACCGGTTTCAGGATGAAAATAGTTGTTGAATGTATCCGCCCAAAGTATTACCTCACGGTCCCCAGCGTTAATTGATGTTCGATCGTTCGTTCCCCCGGGCATCGACGTGCGTTGCTTTCGAGCCCATCGCTGGAAACTGGTTGAAGCAAACCTGGGAATGTGACGCTGCGAGGCCAGACGCAAGACTCTGCGCAAAAGGTGACTGAGTCCTGGCGCCCGGTTAACAAAGTTAACGACCCTGGGCGCGACCGAGGCAAGCTGCGCCCAGCGATCGATCATGCCAAAGGCATATGCGTGCAGCGGCCGGCGGTTGCTTTCGTAGTAGTGAGACAGAAATTCGGCTTTGTAGGTGGCCAGGTCAACGTTGGCTGGGCATTCCGACTTGCAGGCCTTGCACGAGAGACACAGATCTAAAGCCTTTTTGACTTCTTTGTCTTTCCATCCGTCGGTAATAGTCTCACCCTGAAGCAACTCAAATAGCATGTGGGCACGGCCACGGGTGCTGTGCTCTTCTTCCAGCGTAACCATGTAACTCGGGCACATGGTGCCGCTATCCTGCTTCCGGCACGCCCCAAGGCCGATACAGCGCTCGGCTGCTTTGGTAAAGGAACCGCCGTCCTCGGGGAACTTGAAATGCGTGAAGAGTTGCAGCGGGTTATAGTCCGCTCCCAACCTCAGATTCTCCGTGGGCAAATAGGCGTCAACGACCTTGTGCGGATTGAGTCTGTTGCCGGGATCCCATATGGCTTTGAACTTACGGAATGCATCGATAAGTTCGATCCCAAACATTTTAGTAAGCAAAGCACCGCGCGACTGCCCGTCGCCATGTTCTCCTGAAAGTGATCCTCCGTAGCTGACAACCAGGTCGGCTGCGCGCTCGACGAATTCTCCGTACTTGCGGATGCCGCTTTCGCTCTGCAGATCGAAACTGACACGCATGTGGATACATCCATGTCCAAAATGGCCGTAAAAAGCCCCTTGGTAGTCGTATTCATCCATCAGCTTTCTGATATCGCGGAGATATGCCCCCAGTTTCTCGGGAGCAACCGCAGCATCGTCCCATCCTTCCCACTGTGGCCGAGCTCCGGGAGCAAAAGCTGCGGCCCGCGGACCCGCTTCCCGCAAATGCCAGACGTGTCGCGCCTGGTTCTTGGTGTAGAGCTTTGTATCTGGCGCATCGGGTAGTTGTTTCAGCCGAGCGATCAATTGCAGGGCACGATTTTGTACATCTTCCGGATCGTCAGAGCCAAACTCCACCAGCAGGATTCCGCGCCCGTGGGGCAGCAGATCGAGATGTGGCGCCTGCTTCCTCTGCAGGCCGTCCACGATGCTTCCTTCAAAGCCTTCGAAACCGATGGGCTGGAAAGCCAGGATTTCCGGAACATGATCGGCCGCGATGAAAGCGTCCTCGTAACCGACCCCAACCAATGTTCTGTGTTGCGGGCTGGATATGAGTTTCAGTTTAGCCCCGAGCACGGTCACGCATGTGCCTTCCGTTCCTACCAGTGCGCGAGCAACATTGAAGCCTCGTTCTGGCAGCAGTTCGTCGAGGTTATAGCCTGAGACTCTGCGCGGGATCTGGGGAAACTTCGCCCTGATCAGAGCGCTGTACTGGTCGCGAATTGAACGAAGTTCGGTGTAGATATTGGCTCGCCGCCCTCCGGCGTGGCGAATTAGCTCGAACTCGTGGTCGCTGGTTGCACCGACCGTCATCTCTGTTCCGTCGTAGAGGAGGATCTGCAGCTCTTCGATATTGTCCACGGTCTTTCCGCCCAACAATGAATGGGTGCCGCAGGAGTTATTGCCAATCATTCCGCCGATGGTGCATCGGTTGTGGGTCGAAGGGTCGGGTGCAAAGGTCAGGTGATGTTCTTCGGTCCGGGTACGGAGAGAATCCAGCACGACGCCGGGTTGCACTCGCGCAAATCGTCGCTGGGGATCGATTTCGACGATCTGGTTCATATACTTTGTGAAATCAAGAACGACTGCAACGTTGCAACATTGCCCGGCCAGGCTGGTGCCCGCACCGCGCGCCAGCACAGGCGCACCGTAGCTCCTGCAGCAAGCAATCGCCGCCATTACATCGTCGGCATCGCGTGGAACCACCAGTCCGATTGGGATCTGGCGGTAATTAGACGCATCGGTTGCATACATTGAACGGCTGCCGCGATCGAAGCGCACGTCGCCCCGCACCGCTCGCGTCAATTCAATCTCCAGCTCGCGCGCCTGGGGAAATGAGTCGACCGGTTTTGCGTGCGAGCTGGGCGGCAAGGGAGAGGGCAGTGGCATATGCTTAGCTACACCCATTGGCTGGTTTGAGCATGCGTCTAGACTTCTACGGCCAGAGTGGCGACCTCCGCCAAATTGTCCAGTGCAAACTTCTCTCCGGGTTTCATCCAAAACGCGGCGAGTGAACCGACTAATAACAGTCCGATGCTACCGAGAAACGGCAGTTCCCAGTTGTTGGTTTTGTCGATCACATATCCGAAAACCAAAGGAGACACGATGGCTGCTAGCGCCGATCCCGTATTCATCAGGCCACTGGCCGAACCGGAAAACTGTGGAGCAATATCCATCGGGATGGCCCACATGGGACCGATCGTAAACTCGGAAAAGAAAAACGCGACACTGAGACAGACAGCTGCCCAGGTGACATTGTGCAAGAACAAAATCGGCGACATGAAAGTCAGAGAACAAAGAAAGCTGATTACGACTAAGTTCCGCCGCGCCTTGTTGAGATCCCCGGTCTTGCTCAAAATCCAATCGCTCACCACCCCGCCCAACGCGTCACCCACAACCCCGCCAAAGAAGACGCCGGCGGAAAACAATGCCGACTTCTGGAGATCGAGATGATAGCTCTGAAGGAAAAAGGATGGTATCCACGCAAGATATAGCCATAGCGTCCATCCGTAACAGAAATAAACTGCCGTGATCGGAAGCATGCGGCGAGTCAGTCGACGCCAAGGCGTGTGCGCCCGTCTTTGTTGCTCGCGCATGGCATATTTCGGCAGTCCCTCCAACTCCGAGGCAGTGATGCTGGGATGAGAGCCAGGGTCATCGCGGAAATACCAAACCCACGCAATCGCCCATGCCATGCTGATAACACCTAGAATAATGAACGATCCCCGCCATGTTACCAGCGTTATCAACCCGACCACCAGTGGCGGGGTGAGGGCATTCCCCAGGCGTGCGCAGGAGTGCGAGATGCCTTGGGCGAATCCCCGCTTGGTTGCAGTTGTCCAATCGGACATTGCACGCGTGGCAGTGGGAAAGGTTGCCCCCTCTCCGAAGCCCAGCATGACGCGGGCACAAAGCATGGCCCCAAGGCCGCTAACTAAGCCGGTCAACAAGGTTGCCACGGCCCAGATCAGCGCGGAAACGGTGAGCGTCAAACGGGCGCCGAACCGGTCACTGACCCAGCCACCGACAATCTGAAATGCTAAGTAAGGATAGGCGAAGGCGGAGAATACCAGCCCGACCTGCACGTTGGTAAGATGAAGTTCTTTTTGGAAGATCGATGACGCCGTGCTGACATTGACCCTGTCGATGTAAGTAATGCCATACATCACACATATCAGTATCAGCACATTTGTGGTTGCGGAAAATCGTTTTCGAGGCATAGTGCTCCACGGGAGCAGGCATCCACGATTCGGCGCTTCATTGCCGCTACCTGTGCAAGACGTCAACTGACCGGTATCGCGAGCTCGCTTTTTCTTTCTATTGAGGAGAGGAATCGGAGAGCTGCCGTAACCCCCCCGCTGGAGTGAGGCACGCCTGCCAGATGAAGGCCCATTTCGATTCCGCCCAGCGTTCCGGCCAACATCAGATCGTTGAAGCTGCCGAGGTGGCCTATGCGAAACACTTTGCCCGTCTGTTTCGACAGTCCGGATCCAAGCGACATGTCAAAACGCTCAAGGATGACTTGTCGCAGGCGATCCGCATCGTGAGCAGGTGGCATAAAAACCGCGGTCAGAGAGCTTGAGTATTCGCGCGGATTCTCACAGACGATGTCCAAGCCCCACGCTCGCACCGCGGTGCGAGTCGCTTCAGCATGGCGGTCATGCCGTGAAAATACATTGGGCAGCCCCTCCTCCTGCAACAGCAACAGCGCTTCGCGCAACCCGTAGATCAAATTGGTCGCGGGCGTGTAAGGGAAAGATCCGGCAACATTCGCATTCAACATATCCTGCCAATCCCAGAATGATCGGGGCAATCTGGCCGTCTTATTGGCAGCAAGAGCCTTTTCTGAGATCGCGTTGAAGCTCAGACCGGGTGGAAGCATGAGGCCCTTCTGTGATCCCGCAACCGTGACGTCAACTTCCCATTCGTCATGGCGATAGTCGATAGAGGCGAGGGACGAAATAGCGTCCACTATCAACAGGGCTGGGTGGCCAACCCGATTCATCGCGCCGCGAATGTCGGGAATGCGACTGGTCACGCCCGTCGAAGTCTCGTTGTGGACCACCATTACTGCTTTCAAACGGTGGTGCTCGTCCGCCGCGAGGTGGGCTTCCACGTCCTCAACAGCCACGCCCCGACGCCAATTGCCGGGTACATACTCCACTTCGACGCCGAATCTTTGTGCGACTTCGCGCCACAATTGCGAGAAATGTCCAGTCTCAAACATCAACACGCGATCCCCTGCAGAAAGCGTGTTAACGATGGCGGCTTCCCATGCTCCCGTCCCCGAAGCCGGGTACATCACGACGGGCCCGGCAGTTTGAAAGATCGGACGCAATCCCTCCAAAACCTCTTTGGCCAGGAAAGAAAATTTAAGTCCCCTGTGGTCGATTACCGGACGGTCCATGGCGCGCAGGACCCGGTCGGGAACGTTGGTAGGACCCGGAATTTGGAGGAAATGCCGACCGGAATGGGTCAATTTACCTTTCTGACAGATAAAAACCTCTGCCCCTCCCTTTCATCTTGGCCACAAGATTTCTCAAGCGCACCCAATCTAATCCAACCGCTCATAGGCGGGCAGGGTAAGAAACTCGACAAGTCGCGAGGATTGAATCATGTCGCTCAAGAGTCGAGCAGCTTCGTCGTACCGGCCGTTCTTAAACTGAATGTCTCCCACCGATAGCTGGAACTTTGCCATCTCCTCATCGATAATCGTGAGACAGAGATCCGGGGTGATCTGGCGTCCGTCGTCCAGACGCGCCTTGTGGTGAATCCACTGCCACAACTGGGTACGGCTGATTTCAGCGGTGGCCGCGTCCTCCATCAGATTGAAGAGCGGAACGCATCCGACGCCCCGTAGCCAAGACTCTAGATATCCGATCCCTACGGCGATGTTTTGTCTGAGCCCTGCCTCCGTGATTCCAGTCTTTGGCACCCGAAGCAGATCGGCAGCTTTGATTTCGACATCATCGAGCTTGCGGTCGATCTGGTTCGGTCTGGGCATATGTTGGTCAAATATCTCTTTCGCAAGCGCCACCAAACCGGGATGCGCAACCCAGGTGCCGTCGTGTCCGTCGGTAGCCTCGCGTTCCTTGTCAGCGCGCACCTGTTCCATGGCTTTCTGATTTGCCGTCGCATCATTCTTGTTGGGAATGTACGCCGCCATTCCCCCCATGGCATGGACGCCGCGTCGATGGCATGTCTTGATCAAGAGCTTGCTGTAGGAGCGCATGAAGTGCGTGGTCATGGTGACGCTCGCGCGATCGGGCAGAACCGCCGCCGGGTCGTTGGAAAACTTCTTGATGAAACTGAATATGTAGTCCCAGCGCCCGCAGTTTAGGCCGGCTGAGTGCTCACGCAATTCCCACAGAATTTCGTCCATCTCAAAAGTCGCCAGGATGGTCTCAACAAGCACCGTAGCCTTGACGGTTCCACGTTGAAGCCCCAATGTCTCCTGGGCATATAAGAAAACGTCATTCCACAAGCGCGCTTCAAGATGGCTCTCTAGTTTGGGAAGGTAGAAATAAGGCGCTGTGCCTCGTGCGACCTGCTCTTTTGCATTGTGCCAGAAAAAGATACCGAAATCGAACAGCGAGCCAGACATCGGCTGGCCATCGACGAGCACGTGCTTCTCCGGCAAATGCCAGCCTCGCGGACGCACCAGCAGAACCGCTACTTTGGGATTCAGTTGGTATTCTTTGCCGGTTTTCGAATCGCAGTAAGAAATGCGTCTGCGCACCGCATCACGCAAATTGTGCTGCCCTTCAATGAGATTGCCCCACGAAGGAGTCGTGGCGTCTTCGAAATCCGCCATAAATGCACTGGCTCCCGAATTCAGTGCGTTTATGATCATCTTACGATCCACCGGGCCCGTGATCTCAACGCGACGATCGAGTAGATCCGGGGGGAGCGGAGCTACAGTCCAATCTGAGTTGCGGACCTCCGCAGTCTGCGGCAAGAAGTCGGGACGCTCGCCAGCATCAAGTCTCTTTTGCCGCTCCTCACGCGCAGCCAGCAATTCCCGGCGTCGCGGACCGAAACGTCGCTCCAAATCAACCACAAATTTCAAAGCATCAGAAGTTAGTATTTCGGCAACCAACTGATTGGGTACGCTCAACAGTTCCACTTCGGCGAATTGATCAGCTTTATTTGTCACGTCTTTTTCAAGTCTCCCCCCTATCCACGAAATACACTGGCGCGGAGAATTCAGCGAATGTCAGTCGAAGGTCGCCATTTTCCGCATCTCAACCAGGTTGTCTTCGAGAGGCGCCAATGAACGGTATTCTAAGCCAACGCTCATCTCGGGAACCCCACACAACTCGTGGATCGCCTTAAAGACATTACGGTAATTCACTTCACCTGTGCCCGGCTCGTGGCGTCCCGGAAGATCAGCGACATGGAAATGACCAATTCGGTCCTTGTAGAGCTGGATATTGTTGATAAGATTTCCCTCCATCATCTGCACATGATAGAGATCGCAGAGGATTTTGACGTTGGGACTATAGACGCGATCGACGACCACTGCGGTGTCGTGGATGCTGTGGAGGAGATATCCTGGGTAGTCGACATTATTGACTACTTCGATGAGTGCCGTGATTCCATTGTCTTCCAGGATGGGAGCAGCGGCACGCAGGGAATACACGGCGTTCCCTAGCTGTTCCGAGCGAGTGACCCCTTCTATCTCATTTCCGGACAATACAAGCAAGCCTTTGCAATTCAGCTTCTTCGCCGCCGCAATGGCCAACTTCACTTGGGCCACGAAACCGTCGCGCTCCGCGGGTATCACAAGGCCGCATCCCGGGGTTGCTGGACCTTTATTTGCCATCAAACAAAAGCACTCGAGCGGATACTTTTCTTTCTCTGTGACGAAGGCCTCCAGCATTTCCGGGTTACGCCAATCGGGCAGTTCAAATCCGGCATACCCATGACGGTTCAGCAGCGACATGCCATCCGCAACTGATACCCTTCCGAGCGTGCCCCAGACCGCTGACAGCTTCAGGCTTTTTTTATCAACCGAAGGTGAGGTCGCAGCTGCCGCACCGGAAATGCCAGCAAACGAACACGCCACCGCACCTGCAGCTGCACGTATGAAAAACTCGCGGCGAGAAGCATGACCCCGTGTGCCACCTCTCGGGACATCATTGGGCATAAATGAACTCCTCGAGGTACCCTTTGGCTAGAGTTGAGAGCTTCATCTCAGATCGTTTCGGACGACTTTACCACCCTTCATTACAAACTTAATACGCTCGAGTTCAGTGATGTCCGTGAGTGGATCTCCGGACACTGCAACCAAGTCAGCAAACTTGCCCGGCTGAATCGATCCCACCTGATCTTCCCATCCCATGAGCTGGGAAGCCAGCGATGTCGCAGACCGCAACGCTTGAGCCGGAGTCTGCCCGCATTTCACCATCTGTGCGAATTCCTTAACTTGGGTGCCGTGAGGAAAGGGGCCAACTCCGCTGCCAAATACGACCTTCACTCCTCCATTAACTTTTCTTCGGAAGCTTTCACAGGCTGTTTTATATAAGCTGTATTGGCCGCCGGTTTTTGCCAAGTCGCGATCTTCCTCGAGCATATAGTGATAGAGCGTCGCGGTGGTGTAAATACCCTTCTCGGCCATCTCCTTGATAGTCGCATCGTCGATGTCTATTCCATGCTCTAGCGAATCCACGCCGGCATCCACACAGTCCCGCAAACCAGACCCTCCGAAGGCGTGGCAGGCCACCTTCCCACCTCGTCTGTGAGTCTCGTCAACGACCGCGTTTATCTCCTCCCGTGTCAGAGTCGGCATTGTCCAAAAATGACCACTGCTGGAGAATTCATAATGATCTGTGGAATCGAGCTTGATCCAGTCCGCACCATTGAACAGCTGCTCTCGAACCGCTTTGCGAGCTTCCCAGGGCGAATCGATGTCTTCGCTGTACCTGGGAAGGGTCAAGGCAGGTGAATAGCCTTTCAGACCATAGCTACCCGTTGTATTAATTCCGCGAGTTGCTACCTGCATCCGAGGACCTTGAACAAGGCCGCGGTTTATGGCGTTACGCAAATCCGCGTCGCCGTACATTGCTCCCATAGAGCGCACGTCCCGAAGAGTCGTGAAACCGGCATTGAGATCCGCTTGGCTGGCTACCATCGCCTCCAGTTCACGATATTGCGGAGACGTTGTGAGCAGATCTCGTGGAATGTCTCCGGTCTCAAACACATGCGTGTGCGTATCGATGAGCCCTGGTAAGACTGTTGCTTGACTAAAATCAATGACCTGAGCGCCGGGCGGTATTTTTACGCTGGCTGCGGGGCCCACTTCCACGATTCGGTCGCCTTGGATGAGGATCACCTGGTTCGTTGTCAGGCGATCGCTCTTACCGTCAAACAGTCGGCCTGCACGAATAGCAACAACCTGCGGTGAGGACTGGCCAAACAATAATGCGGCAAAGGCAATAACTGCCGTCAACGTGCTCGCTCCAAGTTTCATGCGCATTGTCATGCTCTTTTCTCCTAGAACTCGTCCTTCCCTGACCTGCTTCGCCATGGAAGGTGTACGACTAAAACTCCCGAACCTCACGCTTACAACTGCAAGGCGGCTACGGGGACGCTCAACATCACCCCAAAACCAGAAACGCTCACACGTCGCACACCCGCGGCGCGGGCTACGTAGCCCGGGAAAGGGAACGCCAACTCACCGTCACAAAACGTGATCCCCGTTACGCTTGAAAGGATGGGCAGGGAGGATTAACCTAGTGCGAACGCATGATTAAATTTCATTCAGATTTGATGGACCTGACGCCATGGAGCGACGAAATAGTTTTTGTTCAAAAGATTTCGATGCTAGACTTCGACGCTGTCAAGTAAATTCCGGCCGGTGTGGGGCGCGCACAAACAATGCTAGCTTTCCTCTGCGATGCGTCAGATAGGTGAATCCAGATTGCGAAGTCGGTCGGCACTTGTCCGATCAACGCGTGCTTCGCTCTCACAATAGGCTCCCCAATCAGAGGGCGAGGTCTGGGGCGAGGCAGAGGCCTGTCAGTGCTTAGGACTTCCGTTAGCCTCGTTCGGAGCAGACGTGAACGGAATTTAATTTCGCCGTCTTCGTACGTTAATGTCGAAGACCGATTATTGGACAATGGTGGCTAAACAATGCGCCTCCTTCTCATCGAAGATGAACCGAAAGTCGCAAATTTTGTGTCTCGGGGTTTGACGGCCGAAAGGTTCGCCGTAGACGTCGCGAGAGATGGCAATACTGGACTGGAATTTTCCCGCAGCTACGAGTACGACTTAATCATCCTGGATCTCATGTTGCCGATTATCGACGGAAGCGAAGTATTGCGGGCTATTCGTAGCAGGAACACCGACGTACCAATTCTCATTCTCAGCGCTAGGGGTGCTCTTGAAGATAAGGTGCACCATTTCGAGGCAGGAGCCGACGACTACCTGACCAAGCCTTTTTCGTTTGCCGAATTAGTTGTGCGTGTGAAAGCGCTGCTCAGACGGGGTCCCATTACCCGGTCCAGCACCGTCCGGATAGCTGATTTGGAACTCGACCGTCTTTCTCAGCGAGTGAAAAGGGCTGGACGGAGGCTCGAGCTTACGTCCAAAGAATACTCATTATTAGAATATCTGATGACTAATCCTGGCAGAGTATTTTCACGAAACATGATTATCGAGCACGTGTGGGACCAGAGCTTCGATGGTCTGACCAATATCGTCGACGTGTACGTTCGGCACCTTCGTTCCAAAGTCGATGATGGGCATACTCGCAAGTTGATCCTCACGGTGCGCGGAGTTGGCTACTCAATTGACAACGCGGCGGAACCATGAACGTGCACGCGCTTCGATTTCGAATTTCTGTATGGCATGCATTCCTGCTTGCAGGAGCATTGACGCTGAACGGCATTTTGACTTACACCATCGTTCGTCATTATCTAATCAAGGGCCTCAGCATTTCAGTGGAGTATCACGCCCGTACAATCGGAGAGAAGTTGCTGGCTAATTATGCGGCTCGTGGGGAGGAGTATCTTAACAATGAGCTAAGCGAGCGCTACGCTGCGGAAATTTATCCACGCTTCATCAGAGTGACACGAAAAGACGGAAGAGTATTGTATCAATCGACTTCTCCCGCCGACCTGGGTTTCAATCCTGCCCTTCTATCAGTTCCGAAAGGTCCGTTTACCGGGGGCTACTTAAGGACTGAGACCTTCCCGAATGGCCATCACTTGCAGATCTATACTCTTCCTTTTACCGGCCCAGACGGAAGTTGGTATTTGATCGAGTCGGGCAGGACTTTTGACACTGCTGACCAAGTTTTGCGTCGCTTGCTATGGGCTCTCGCAGTCGGCTTGCCCACCCTTGTCGGCGTGTCACTTTTAGGCGGCAATCTCTTCATGAAGCAAGCTCTCAAGCCGCTCGAGGACATCGAACGATACGCGGAGCGCATAAGTTCGACAACCCAATCCGAGCCTATGCCCATTCCTGAGAGTGGAGACGAGGTGGAACGACTCGCTCGATCTCTTAATCGAATGCTTGCTCGCTTGGATGAGACATTTCAACGATCCAACCGCTTTTCAGCGGATGTTTCGCATGAGCTGCGGACACCTTTGACAATTCTGAGGGGTGAACTCGAGGAGGCCGTGAGACGGCAAGGCGTGCCGGAGCTGCTGGATTCCGTTGCTAGTGCTCTCGAGGAAACCGATCGTTTGCAGATGATTGTGGATCATCTGCTCGAAATTTCGCGGCTGGATGAGCGAAAGGGCCTTCGCGAAAGGGTGCGCCTGGATTTAGGTGATATGGCTAGAACGACCACTGAACAGATGCGCTTGCTCGCTGAGGTGAAGTCGGTGGAGGTGCGCTACGTTGTGTCCGAAGGGGTTGAGGTTGAAGGAGATCCACTGTATTTGAAACAAGCAATCGTCAACCTGGTCGACAACGCCATCAAGTATGCGCCAATGGGCGGATGGGTTGAAGTAAGAGTCGCGTCTGGAGACCATATCGGTATTCTCGAGATCTCCGATAACGGCCCCGGAATCCCTTCTGAAGCCCTACCTTTTTTGTTCGACCGTTTTTATCGTGCCGACAGAGCACGCTCTCGCGATACGGGTGGAGTGGGTTTAGGACTGGCCATTGTGAAAGCGATCTGTTCAGCGCATGCCGCAGAAATCAAGGTTTTCAGTCAGGAACCGCATGGAAGCCGGTTTCGAACAGAATTTCCTCTCGCTGGCACGAAGAGTGACTTGCGATCAATTCACAACCGGGCACGCTAACAGAAGAACCGGTCCTCTGGGGCGGGGTAGTTGGGGCAATCCCAAAATCACGCTTCCTGGAGCCACGCTATAGCATGTTCTTTGCTTTCAAGCTCAGGCTAACAATAATTTTCACACTTTGTTCTTTTGGTTCAATCTCGAAAGAGGGTGCTCGCATGTCGCGTTTGATCCTGGTAACGATCTTGACGTTGTTTGGAAGCGTTCTGGCGCACGCTCAGTCGCCAGCAAAAATCAAGGTGCTAATCCTTACCGGCGTAAACAACCACGATTGGCGGGCAACGACACCGGTCTTGCGGGCGATTCTGGAAAGCACCGGCCGTTTCGACACCCGGGTCGATGAAGAAGTTCGGGGATGCGGTCCGGAGACTTTCGCCCCTTACGACGTCTTATTGCTCAACTACAACGACTGGAAAAACTCTGGACCGTGGTGGGATGATCGCGCTCGACAAGCGATGTTAGACTTCGTCCGAAATGGAAAGGGCATCGTTTTTTACCACTCCTCCAATAATGCTTTTTGGGGATGGCCAGAATATGACAAGCTCGTGGGCGGCACTTGGCGTGAGAATGCCGGACATGCTCCTTATCACGCCTATACGGTCAAGGTCGTCGACCGCGATCATCCCATTACGAACGGCATGCCAAGTACCTTTCCGGAGACAGACGAACTCTATCATGGACTCTCAATGCAGCCGGACATCCGGGTTTTGGCAACGGCTTGGGACGATCCGAACAATTGTAGAGCCCCCGGTGAGCGTTGCGGTACCGGGAAGGACGAACCTTTGATTTGGGTTCAACATTACGGCGCTGGCCGGGTATTTCAGACCGCTCTTGGGCACGATACCAAAGCTATGCAAAGCGGCGGTTTTCAGATCACTCTCCAGCGGGGCGCGGAGTGGGCTGCCACGGGCCAGGTGGTCATTCCGGTTCCATCCGATTTGAAATAACTTTAGTCTTGTCCGTGGCCTCTTATGAGGAATGCCCTGATTAGATCCTCACAAACTCGCCGCGATTTCCGCTCTTTCGTCACCAAAAGCTCCTAATTTATATGACAGCCTGCAGAATCGCTGCAGCATCGCGCGATGGCACCTCATCCCTATAGGGAGAGGCCATATTGCTGGATGCCATGAGCGGCAACGGCCGAAGTCTGAACGGAATTTAATGCTCCGTTCGTATTGCATTAATGCTCACGGTTCAAAAACGATGGGCTTACTTGTTCGCATTGAAATCAAGCATGAGACGCGAAATAAATTTGACGGGCGGCGTGAGCGAGTGACGCGATTCATCATTGAACGCGAAGCGGAGGCTACAACATGATCGACTGGAAGAATCTCAAAAGGTGTTCGTTCAGCTGCGTTGTGGTCGTTGTCCTTGTGTTCAATATATTCGTTCCAGTTCGTGTGTTCGCACAAACAGCCGGAGCCTTACTTTCAGGTTCCGTCTCTGATGCCTCTGGCGCCCAGATACCGGCCGCCACGGTCTCAATCAAGAACATGGTGACGGCGGTATTACGGGTCGTCACCACGGATTCTGCCGGCTTCTACTCGGTTCCCAATCTCTTGCCGGGCTCATACGAAGTGACTTTTTCGGCTACGGGGTTTGAGACCGTGGCCCAATCGAACCTTGTGCTGGCGGTCGGGGAAACGCGAGCCCTGAATCAGATCTTGAAGTTGGGTTCAGTTTCTGAACATATTGAGGTGGCGGCCACTCAGTCGAATGTACAGCTCTCGTCCTCTACGCTTAGCTCCGAGGTCGGCGCCAAGACGGTGCGTGAGTTACCCCTTAACGGGCGCGATTGGACCCAACTGGCGGCCCTCCAAGCTGGAATTGTTCCGGCGCGTACTCAACCCTCAAGCGGGTCGCAAGGCACCACGCCCCGCGGCAATCGGGGATTCGGGAATGAGCTGTCTGATGCCGGCCATCGACCGTCGGAAAACAGTTATCGGATTAACGGCATCAGTGTCGTTGACTATGCGAATCAAGGTCCAGGGAATGTGTTGGGAGCCTCGTTGGGCGTGGATGCTATTCAGGAGTTCTCCGTCGTCACAAGCAATTACACGGCAGAGTATGGGCGTGCCTCAGGCGCGGTGATCAACGCCATTACAAAGTCAGGAACCAACGGCTTACACGGGGATGCGTTTTGGTTCTTGCGTAGCAAAGTATTCGACGCACTGAATTATTTCGACACCACCCTCCCACCCTTCCACCGCAACCAGTTCGGTGGGTCTCTCGGAGGGCCGATTCAGAAGAATAAAACGTTTTTCTTCGTCTCTTACGAAGGAATTCGGCAGGATAAGAGTTTCAGCTTCCACAATTTTGTGCCTTCGCCGGCGGCGCGAGCAGGAAATCTTTGTTCGACCCCCGATGGAACTTGCACGCCGAATCAGATAACCGTAGATCCACAAGTCGCACCATTTTTCGGGTTTTATCCGTTGCCCAACGGGGGTCTGGTAGGAAATGGGGATACCGGCGTTTTCAACACTACAGGGCTTGCACAATTCACCGAAAACTATGTGATTGCACGGGGCGACACCAAGATTTCCGAGAAGGATAGTCTCTCGGTGTCTTGGTTTCGGGACAAGGCGCCGTTTATATCGCCCGATCCACTAGTGAACGTGCTCAACGAGCTGTCCACATCCAGACAGACGGGCGGGCTGGAAGAGACCCACATCTTCTCCTCCTCACTGGTCAACGTTGCACGGGTTGCTTTTAGCCGCTCAGTCGGGCTCAACAATGTCCCTTTTAAAGCTCTTAACCCTCTCGCGGAGGACCACAGCTTCGCGGCGGTTCCTGGAGGATATGCGCCGATCATCGTGGTACCCGGTCTTACGACTATGCAAGGATCCTTGAACTCTCCGTCACATACCGACCACGTCTTTAATTCATTTCAGTTTTATAATGACGCGTTCCTAACTCGAGGGAATCACTCCCTGAAATTCGGCTTTTCAGCGGAGCGAATGCAGTACAACGTCTCCTCTGTATCTCGAGCCAATGGGAACTTCCAATTTCCCTCACTGGCCGGCTTCCTTCAAAACCTTCCTACTTCCGTCTCTCTATCCGATCCTACGTTGACAAGAGAAGTTGGGAATCGGCAAAGTCTTTTCGGCGCGTATTTGCAGGATGATTGGCACTTTCGCCCCAACCTCACAATAAACATGGGTGTCCGTTACGAACCGGCGACTCTACCGACCGAGGCTCATGACGGATTCCAGGTGGTAAAAAACTTCTATGGAGGGAGCCCCGTCCCGGTTAAGACTCTCTGGGCACACAATCAGACTCTATTGGACTTCGCACCCCGAGTGGGATTTTCATGGGATCCGTTTCGCAATGGCAAAACCGCTGTTCGCGGGGCCTTCGGAATCTTTGATGTCCTTCCCCTTATTTGGCAGACCGGCCTGAACAACGCCTCCGCTCTGCCGTTCCAATTCACTGAGTCGGCTAGCAATCTGCCCCCGGGTTCATTTCCCAGCGGTGCGTTTCAACTGCTTGGGTTCGATCCAACGAAAGCCAATGTTGCCTTTTACGATCAGGACCCCAGCCGTGCTTACGCAATGAATTGGAACTTGAACATCCAGCGGGAAATCACCTCCAGGTTGACGGCGACAGTCGGCTACGTGGGCTCGCATAGCGTTCACAACGCGTTCTCCACCGACAACTCGAATATGGTCCTTCCACAGCTGACGTCCGCAGGCTATCTCTGGCCTCTACCTGTGGGTAGCGGCACAAAGCTCAATCCTGCAGTTGGTGGCCTTCGGGCGATCTTGGCAGACGGCTCCAGCAGATATGACGGGCTTCACGCACAGGTAAAGGAACGACTGGGCAACGATCTGCTGCTTCAAGGCAGCTATACCTGGGGCAAATGCTACGACTTTGGTTCGAGCCAGGGAGTTTCCGATCCGTTCAACAATTCGATCGCAACTCTATTGTTCTTCGCTCCCCAAGTCCGGCGGGGGCTTTGCGATTACAATATTACCCACAATTTCGTCCTCAGCTACGTCTGGGAATTGCCCTCGCCGAAATCCGGAGGACTGGCGCAGTACGTCCTCGGTGGCTGGCAACTGGGTGGTATCTTCACTGTCTCCACTGGTACTCCTTTTTCGGTGCTGATCGCCGGGGATCCAGTTGGCCAGGGCGGTGACCCGTGGCCCTTTCCAGACCGGCTCACCGGGCCAGGTTGCACGGGGAATCCAGTCAATTCTGGAAATCCAAGTGACTATGTGAAGTTAAACTGCTTCACTCCTCCTGTCGCACCGGCTTCATTTGCGGCTATGTGCCAGCCGGCGGCGCCGAGTGTTGCTGCGGTGATTCCGAACACGTGCATGAATCTCTTCGGCAATGCCGGTCGTAACTCTTTAATTGGACCCGGTTTCACGAATCTCGATTTCTCGGTGTTCAAGAACTTCGCCGTCCCGAGAATTTCCGAGACCTTCAAGGTTCAGTTCCGCGCAGAGTTCTTCAATGTCTTCAACCATCCTAACTTCCAGTCGCCTCTCGACAACAACTACCTCTTAAATCAGGACGGAACACCGGTCGGCGGCGCAGGAACAATCGACAGTACTACGAACGATTCGCGGCAGATTCAATTTGCCTTAAAGGTCATCTTTTGAAGTGACGTACTTGTCACAAACGCCTGAGGTCCAGGGAGTTTAATTCAGCATGAACACGATGAAAGAGTCTGCACTTTTGTTGGACTTACTTTGCGAGCAATCATGCTCCTTTCAATGACCCTGGCAAAGTGATCAACCCGCTACATCCAGGTGCGTAGATTCCCTCATGGGACGCACGCCTGTTCGATCTCACTCGCGTGGGCCGAGAGCAACACATACCGCGATGGCGTTCGCGGCATCCTGGCGGACCATCGCTTGTAGCGACGGAGCCTTCCTGGTATCTCCGGGATTGCTGTCGAGGCGCGGTCGTTGATTGCGCGCCAAATCATCAAGTAAGCAGGTCATCGTACGACGACTTTGTCAAGACAAACACCGACCGACGACCAATCACGGGCGGCATTCGTAGTCATGAACAAAAGAACTTCAAAGAGACACTGCGCCAGTTAACGGTTATCGTACACGCGCTTCTAGTTGAACCAAGAAAGGCGTTCTATGAAACGTACCGTCATCCGTTGTCTCCGCATCTATTGTGTGGTTGGGCTACTCGTAGCTCTAGCTCTGGCAGATTCAGCTCCAAGTGGCTATCACCTAATCCAGACAATTCAGATAGGGGCTGCCGAAGGGGATGGCGAGTATTTCGACTATATAACTGTCGACGACGCCGACCGTCGAATCTATATTGCCCACGGCACCGAGGTGAAAGTTCTCAATGCCGACGATCTTTCCGTGGTGGGCACGATTGTGGGTTTCAAGCGGTGTCACGGAGTCCTCGTTGTTCGAGAGTTGGGTAGAGGATTTGTCACCGACGGCGACGCTGGTAACGTAGCGGTGTTTAGTACCGAGAGTCTTAAGGTGACCCGCCTGATCAAGACTTATCCGGACGCAGACGGGATCGTTTACGATCCAGCGTCGAAGCTTATATTCGCATTCAATGGGGATAGTAAGAACGCCTCAGTCATCGATCCCGTAAAGGAAACTGTTGTAAAAACACTAGACATGGGGGGTGGCCCCGAGCAATCCGTCGCCGATGGCCAAGGAACAATCTATAACAACAATGAGGAAACTAGTGAAATAGTGGTCATCGACACCCGCGCTCTTATCGTCAAGTCGCGATGGCCGGTCGCACCTTCAGGAGAGCCGGTTGCGATGGCAATGGATCGAGAACATAAGCTCCTGTTCTCTGCCGGCCGAAATCCTCAGATGCTTCTAATGGTCAATACCGATAACGGAAAAGTTCTTCAGTCTCTTCCAATTACCGCAGGAGTGGATACGACCATCTATGACTCGGAAACCAGTACGGTGTTTTGTTCAACACGCCAGGGCATGATTCACGTGTTTCACAAAAACTCTCAGAATAGGCTCAGCGTAGTTGGTAACATCAGAACCCAATATGGAGCAAAGACGATGGCGATGGATCCCAAGAGCCATAACCTGATTCTCGTCACCTCGGATTTCACTGCGAGCGGTACGCGGGGCGAGCGCCACGCCATTAAGGGCACCGCACGTGTCCTGATTTACGGACGCTGAGGTATCCCAAGCGATGAGGGTACGTTTAGATACCCAGAACCGGCCTGGAAGTACATTTGCCGGCATTTCCCAAAGGGTTTTACGCGTTGACTCGCTTCTTTCGAGGAAGACAATGGAACAACTATCAACTGCGGTCCGTACACAGGTGATAACAGGAGGTACAGGTCGGATGGCTGGCGCGCCACCAAACCAACAGAATAACTTCCTACTTTGCTTCCTATGTGGTGCAAAGCTGGAACAACGCACCGATAAACATCATAAGCCTTATTTCATTTGCAATCCCTGTGGGATTCAACTGTTCGTTCGCCGCCAACACGGAATCGAGCTTTTGGCAAAGCTGATGCACTCTTCCCGGTGGAACCAGCGTCCAGTCGGAGAG
Source organism: Terriglobales bacterium (assembly GCA_036265205.1). Classification (GTDB taxonomy): domain Bacteria; phylum Acidobacteriota; class Terriglobia; order Terriglobales; family Acidobacteriaceae; genus JAIQFF01. Next base: position 62,746 of record DATAPL010000030.1, on the reverse strand, counting down.
TGCACGGACGTACTCTCAACAACGCAAGCTCTCTTGGCCGAGGTTAATACTTCCGAGGCACAACTTGATGTGCTAAAGAGGAAGTTGCAACACTGGTTGACCGACCTCGAACAACTTGCCCAAGCGAAGTAATCCGTCAGGATGGGGACGGTCAGTGTTGAATAGCAGTCGCGTGTGCGAGGATCGGATGTTTGCTGCTGTCCGGCGGCCTCCACACCTTCAGATCGTACCGTGAACCTACTGTCAGATCGGGTGGTACGTGAATTGCTCCCGTTGCCCATCTGTTTGTTACATCAGTACACCCCTTACGCCGTCACGCTCTGTGGCATGAACGCTGCGAACTGGCGCTCCAGTGCCTTGCTTACTCCGGCGCGCCAGCTCTCGGCGATGGACTGGGACGCAGGATCGGGAAAAATTTCCTCTTCGCCTTTTTCCAAGCCATCGTAATGTTCATAACCGTTCTCCTTTTGAACCGCAACTGAGCGGTTCTGAGTCACTCCAATTTCGAAACATGAAAAACAACAACTGCGATCCAACGTTCAATGATGCGTCTACTGCCTGAGTTTTATTCGCGAGCGCTGCGCTTTCGAAAGGCGGCCTCTCCCGCGTCGGACACCTCGACCCACTTCCGGTCAGGCGCGGCCTCTGCGTCGTAGTTGTCGTGCCAGTTCCACCACTTATACGGCGGGATCTGCGGGTAACCCTCTGGAGAGTCCTCCCAAGTCTCCTGACGTCCGAGCGCCGTTGTATCGAGGTAGCTCCAGATTGTGCCCATGGCCTCGTCGCCGCGGTTGTTGATGAAGTATGTGCGGAACACCTTGTCGCCGTCGCGGATGAATACATTGTGGCCGTGCCATTGATCGACGCCGAAGTCTTTGTCGAAGCTGTCGGTGATGGTGTACCAGGGGATCTGCCCCCAGCCCATACGCGCCTTCAACCGCGCGATGTCCGCTTGTGGAGCGCGAGAGGCGTAGGCGAGGGTGGTGTCGCGAACGTTCAGATGGATCAGGTTCGAGACCTGGTCGGCGCCCATTGAACACCCACGGCAGGCATGATCCGGCCAGCCGAAGACTCCGGGCTCGAAAAAGGCGCGATACACAATCAACTGCCTGCGGCCTTCGAACAGGTCGAGCAGGCTGACCTTACCCTTGGGCCCTTCGAACTCATACTTCTTGTCCACTAGCATCCACGGCATGCGCCGGCGCTCGGCGGCCAGGGCATCACGGGAGTGGGTGAAGGCCTTTTCCTTAACCAGGAGACCCTGCCAAGCGGCCTCCCACTCCTGCTGCGAGACTATTTTCGAATTAGCGATTCTTTCGGTCGACATCTTGATTGTTTCTTTCATCGGAATTGCTCCTTTCCTTGGAGTTGATAGTGCTTTCATTTCTGTTCTTCTCCCTGCGAGTTAGCTTTACAGCCAATGCCGTCAGCCCACCGGTAGAAACTGCACCGGCTACGACCAGTCCGATCGTCGAAAAGCAGAATGGACACATCGCATCACCTCTCAATCGGGTGGCGAAGCGTGACTGCTAAGCCGCCTCTACATTGGTGACGGGTCAGAGGGGGGGATTTCTACAGGGGGAAGGAGAAAAATTCAGCACGTTTTCCAAGCAGAAATCTTCTTACTGCAGGGTCTTCCGCCAGGCCAATCGCCCGGTCGTAGGCTGCCAGCGCCTCTGAAGCCTTACCCTGCCGTTGCAACAGGTAAGCGCGAACCGCCCAGTAGGGCTGATAGCACGAGACAGCCTCCGGCTCTAGTTCGTCAAGCACAGCAACTCCAGCTTGTGGTCCGGTTGCTTCCGCCAGAACGGCGGCATACCCAGTCAACCGCCCCAGCGTGGGCGAGATTCGGATGAGTTGCTGGTAGAAGGCGACTATGGCCGTCCAGTCGGTTCGCCCGCTCTGGCTGCGCTCGGTGTGAGCTGACTGGATGGCCGCTTCGAGCTGAAATCGACCTGGTCGTCTACATTGGAAAGCCACCGCAAGATGCTGCTCCGCCTCGGCAATGAGTGGCTTCAACCATTGCTGCGTATCCTGCTCGGAAAGCGGGATGTACTCGCGATCAAGTCCCCGTCGAGCTGCGCGTCTGGATTCGCAGTACAACATTAGTGCAAGCAAGCCCCGCACCTCGGGCTCGTCGGGGACAAGTTGCAGAAGCACACGCGCGAGCCAGATCGCCTCTTCCGCAAGATCGCGACCACGCTGGTCGATGCCTGCCATGTCGTCCCAGCCGATTCCGAACGCGGCATAAATCGCTTCCAGCACCGCATCAAGCCGGGTTGACAGCTCGCTCTGTTCAGGAATCTCGAACCGAATGCCGCCATCGCGAATCTTGATCTTGGCGCGGACCAGTCGTTGTCCCATGGTCTTCGGTGAGATGAGGAATGCGCCGGCAATACGCGCCGCATCCAGCCCGAGCACGGTCTGGAGCATCAGCGGCGTGTGCATGGCCGGATCGATCGCCGGATGGGCACACACGAACAGCAATTTGAGCCGCTCGTCTGGGAACTCCGAGGACACATTCATCTCCGTGGACTCCTTCGTAAGCGAAAGGAGCGTCGGCTCGCTCTCCGAGACCACGTGTTGGTGGCGAATGAGATCAATGAACGAATTCCGCGCCGCCGTTAGCAGCCAAGCCTCTGGATTCTGCGGAAGGCCATCCTGCGGCCACACCTTCAGCGCCTTGAGCAAGGCCTCGCTCAGCGCGTCCTCCGCAGCGGCGACGTCGTGTGTATTCGCGGATAGATAGGCCACCAACCGGCCGTAGGATTCGCGGGCTACGCGCTCGATGGCCCGGTGGGCGTCCTCCACATAGACCCCACTCACCCTGTGAACCCCCGCCGTTTGGCTTCCGGCGCGAGCGGCCGGACTTCAACTGCCCCAAGCGACGCTCCCGGACATCGCGCCGCCCAGTCAAGTGCGGCATCAATGGAAGGAAGCTCTAACACGATGATTCCTGCCAATTGCTCCTTGGTATCGGCGTATGGGCCATCTTGCACACGGCGCTTTCCATCTCGAAGACGCACTGTCGTCGCCGTCTCCGCCACTTCAATTGCGTCGCCACTGACGTACACCTCGGCCTCGACCAGAGCCTTGTAGTAAGCACGCCAAGCGCCGAGATGAGGGTCGTTATAGTCATTCTTCCGCAGGGCAAACTCTTCCGGTGTGTGGTAGATGATCAGGGCAAACTGCATCCGTTTTCTCCTTTTCTCTTATTGACGCGAGTCTCGTCGAGTCTCCGGCGCCTATCCGTATGACGAACGAGAATGGGTCCATTCGACAGACTTTAGGAAATCCGCAAAAATTGCAAGCGGACTCAAAGTCATACGCGGTTCTTAACGGATGACGGGTGAGGCTGCAGGTCCGGGCGTTTCGATGGTTGGAACTCGCGTAGTTTTCGTTGGCATTTGGAACATCTGGCGCGAGCAGATCGTGTGCCCCGGACAGACCCGTGCCCGTTCCAAAAAGCCTTGACGACCGGGCCGCTGCCGCTTCCTAGCCCTGAAAAGGCTGGCGGCGGCGGTTCAACTCCGTCCCTGGCCACCATCATTATTAGTGACTTTGAACGATTCTCCGATTCCAACCGTCTTTCTTCACCCGGTTCTTTCCACCCGGTAGTCAATTCACCATCTCCGGACAGCCCGATAGCGTCCCGCTTCTCTCCCTGCGCGGCCAATCCATGACGAGGTGGAGTTGTTGCGGAGCACAGTTGGTTCGTAGGATCGAACAGTTCCTAATCCGGGATCTTTTGTGTTGGCGAGGTGGGTCCTGAGAGGACGGTATCCGGCGGAAGTTTGACCTTTTCTGAAGCATCGACATCGAAAAGCATGTAGTTATCGAAGGTGTAGTGCCTGTAATAATGATGCTTGCCAAAGTCGAAGTAAATCTCGACGTTTTTTGGCAGCCACAGCATCGTGCTTTTCCTTGCAAAAGGCACGGGGCCGTATTCCACGACTTGATGTTCACTGAGCATTTGGATTTCGTGCATGGGGTTGACCATGTCAGCCTCAATATGCACGATTTGAGAGGTGTCGGAAGAGATCCATGCTCTCCCCTTCAAGTCGATGCGATAAATCTTGCCAGAGAGATTGTAGTCTTGCATGCGATTTGGACGGTCGGGACGTTGGCGGAAGTGTACTAACCAGGTAGGTTTTCCAATCCACTTGCCTTGTCCCTCGCAGTCGAAATCGAAATCGCTCTGCATCTCTGGATGAAAAACGAGCGCCAGCATGACGAAACCCGTACTTGCGATTCCGTCGGGTGAGCCACTCTGGGGAACTCTGTCTTCGCTATAATCCTCGATCAAAACCGATCCCGGTTTCGACGAAATTGCGGCAGCATAGTTGTACCGTCTTGTTTCTGCGTGATTTGAAAGCCCAACCCCGTCTAGCGATTTGTGAAACAGATTCTCCTCGGCGGTGAAACGGGTTATATCTTGAACCAACTCCTGCACACGTTGTCCTGCTTTTGCGAGTACCTGGGCGCACGGGCAAGTTACCCCCGGTTCGAGGGTCGGCTTGGTATCGTCGATATCGGGAGGACGCCAAGTCTGCATCGAGAGCACAGGTTTGGGCACGGCCGTGAGGGGATCAGGCGACGTGGTAATCTCTGACCCTGCCGCCGGTTGTTGATTGCTTTCCTGTGCCTTTGTGATCAGAGCGTGTACTGGCTCGATCATGTTTTTGGGGGGAGACGCATCGAGATATACTCGAAGCGCCTGAATTCCTTCGTTCTTCTGGCCGACTCCAATCAGTGCTTGCCCGAGGGTGAGTTCGGCGGCGGCGGAAGCAACCTTTCCATGTCTCGCACTTTTCGCAACGGCAACCCGAGCTTCGTCGAGAGCCTTGCTGAATTCCCTCTGGTGAAGGTATGTATCAGCCAATAAGTCGTGCGCCAGCCATTCTTCCGAATCGACGAGAATCGCCTGTTCGAGCGCTGATTCTGCTTCAGGGTAGTTCTGCACTGCCAGCTTCGCTCTACCGAGGAGAGTTAGCGTTTGGGCGGAGTGAGGGCTAAGGCTGGCGGCCGTGCCCAAGTAGGTCCCAGCCTGCGCGTGGTCATTCTTCTGGAAGTACAAATATCCCAGCAAAAAGTTCAAATCCGCATTCGATGGCGCTGAAACATAAGCCGTTTTCAAATGCTTCTCGGCGTTAGTGAGATCACCGGATTTCAGGAGAGATACAGCTCGGCTCGCTTCTTTCCGTGCCTTGCCCGATAGAAGGCCTGATGCTTCATTAAGAGTCACGGCAGCAGGATCACGGTGAAGCACAACTTCAACATCTTGCTTCTCGGGACTCAAAACGTTAATTGCCTGAGTCGCGCTCATGTATCCCACGGCGGTCACCGAAATGGTGTATCTACCGAGGGCTGTATTGGTGAACACAGCATTTTCGCGCCCCGAGACTGTTAGAAAAACCCCGCGATGGTTTCCAAGATTCGTTAGATCCACCCGAGCCGAGCGGTCGAGGCTAACGGGCTTTTCCTCGGCGAAGGTGTGAACGATAATCACCGCGGTGTTCGGCGCACTCTCATACGTTGTAACCCGCTGATTTTCCCGTATTCCATCTATTGCCTGCACGCCAGGCGACTGTTGCGCAAGTAACCGCATGCTTAGGAAGGAAACGAACACGACCGATAAGAAGGCAGAAGTAGGTGAGAGCTTCACGGTGGGCCGCTCGACAAAGCATATCATCGAAGTTCTGACGTCAGCCGGCGGAAAATCGCTATCTCTAACAATGTCGGCGGTGTCAAGCACGTTTCTAACAGCCGAAAGACAGAAATTCGTAAAACTTGGCCCACGTTCTAGACAAACAGTGGGCCTATGCGGTGATCAGGCAAGCCATGTGAGGTCGGGGGAACTCAACTCTCAAGCTGTTGTCGGCAACTGCAACTTTGATGTCGAGGTCTAGCGGGTAAAGCAGCTTCGCGTCAGATGACGTCCACGGAACCTGGGTGACGGCAGCACCGTCAATTCTCCATACTCCGAGTACAGTCTGTTGCGGAGAACGCATCCCCAATGCGAGGGGCGCGGCGCGATCGGTGACATCGGATGTTCCCAGCGGATAGAACGGCACGAACGAGGGAATGTGCTTGCGGAGAACTTCTTTGTACACCCGGATCCCCTCGGCGACCTGCGCCAACACCTGGGGAGCGATGGAATCGAGCCGCCCACTCTGATGAATGCGGCAAAGCATCGCCGTCACCATGTTGAAGCTGGCCTGATCGGCATCCGCGTTGGCCAACGGGTAAGTCCAGATTCCCAGTTGCTCCGGCAATGCGGCCGCGGAAGCGCCTACCAGGATCGCCGGCACTTTCAAATAGTTTTCCTGGTCGGTCATGGACTGCATCTGCAGACGGCTTAGCATGGCGTAATCCATGCGCCCGCCTCCGCTGCCGCAGTTCTCGATGATCAGGTCGGGATACTTATTGACGATGCTCTCCAGCCACGCCAGGTGTGCGCGGTTATGTTCGAGCAGACCCTGCCCGAAGCTGTCGGCATTAATCTCAGTGCCCTGGAGCGAATCAACGTTGTAGTCCATCTTGATGTAGCCAACTCCGTAGTCGTGTACCAGCCGCGCCATCACCTGGTCGAGGTAGGCGCGTACATCCGGGTTGCGGAAATCCAGCATAAGCCGCGAGTTTTTAAACACTCGCTTGCCGTGCCGCATCAGGAACCAGTTGTCCGGCTTTTGCGCCAGCACCGACTTTGCCCCGGCCACTTCCGGCTCGAGCCACAGTCCCGGAACCATGCCCGCCTGCCGTATCTGGTCGAGCACGAATTTAAGACCATGCGGCCAGCGTGTTTTTGAAGGCTCCCATGCGCCGATGGTCTGACTCCAATCCTCATTCGCCTCCGCATACCAACCCGCGTCAATGACGAAATATTCGCAACCCGCCTTGGCTGCGGCGGCGATGAGCGGCAATTCCTTGGCTTCCGTCGGGTCGCCCCATAGACAATTCATGTAGTCGTTGAAAATTACCGGGCAGCGCGAGTTGGTTTTGCTCGGCTTCACGCAGGCGACGCGACGATAACCGGTCAAGGCCGCGACCGCTTCGCCAAACCCGCCGCGTACGCAGCCGATTGCAACCGGAACGGTCTCGTAGGTTTCCCCTGGCTTCAGGTTCTTCCAGGCTGCGGAGTGCAAGTCATCCGGACCACCGAGGTAGGCATAGACGTCGTCAGCATAGTTATTGCGAGCCGATACATTGGAGACTTCCCAATACCAGGAGCCGTTATGTTCAATCTGCCAAAACCAGGTTAGCCCGAGACTTGTGTTTTCAGCCATGGCCATCGGCAGATAGCGCTCACTGGACCAGCTGCCTACGCTTCCAGCCTGCGCTTCCGACCAACTGGTGCGCTCATTCTCGACAAAGCCCATTTCGGATGGGCGAAGCGTGTGCCACTGGCCCTCCGCCATCCAGCTATTCACCGCGAGGTGAATACGCAGCTCGCGGTCATAGTCCTGGGGCGCAGCCAACCCATGAAGCATGGCCGAACTCAGGAATTCGATTCCTACCGGCAACGTTCCGGTATTCTTGACTCTGGTGTAGCGCCGAACTACAGGAACTCCAGCAAAGGACTCGTAGAACGATTTCACCTCCAGTCGAAGGACTGGGTCGTTATGCGTGCATACCAGCCGCTTACCTGTGGGAGTGGATTCCTCACCTGTGCCGACAAAGATCAGCCGGGCCCCAGGCTGTCCCACGCCCGATTTCATACCCTGATCGGGAGAGTTCTCTCCGCTGCATTGAAGGGCCACCTCGACGCCGGAAGAATCCCCGGCGCCAAGCGGCGCGCCAGCCGGAACCACGCGCTTTTGCCGCAGCTTTCCCGCTGTCACCTCAAATGTGAAAACAAGGTCACTGGCTTTCCATTCAAATGTTTTGGATGGAACTTCCGCTAAGGCAAAGCGAGAGACTGAAGGGACAAGAGTGGCGAAGGCAGCGACGCCGCTGGATGCTAGAAATCTTCTGCGATTCATAGGAGACCCGTAAGACAACGTAGGATATCGGTAACTGTATCGCAAATTCTATGGAATGTATCCCCCAGAGGGAGGAATTTGTCGAGGTCAAATTGCGGTGAATTAAACGGGGGTTTTATTTCTTTCTTCGTGGCCGTGATCGCGCATTCATCCCCGGACGCCGCCGGCTGGAGTCGCGAATGACGAGTTCCGGTTGCAGCACGATCGTTTCAGGAGCGGGCGGTACCTTGGAATTGAGAATCGTTAGCGTGATGCGTGCGGCTTCTACCCCGATCTGTCGGCTGTGCTGGTCAATGCTTGAGAGTCCAACCCGAAGCGAATCGTCATAGTGAAGGTTTCCGCATCCCACTACAGCGATGTCATCGGGGATGAGCAGCCCTCGCTTCGTGGCATAGTTCATCGCTGCCATGGCCAGCGGGTCATTGAAACAGAAAACCCCATCGGGTCGCGCCTTCAGGGTCAAAAGTTGGCTCATTGCTTCTGCGCCTCTTTGTTTACTTTCGACATCGCCCTTGCGTTCAGAGATGATGTAATCATCGACAATCTTCATCCCGTTTTCCAGGAGCGCCCGCTTATATCCTTCCAGGCGGCGGATTCCAGGGCTGGTCTCCGGTCCGCGGATATGGGCGATCCGCTTGCAGCCAACGTCGATCAGATGCCGCGTGGCCAGTACTCCGACGGCTTCATCATCGACACCCACGAAGTTGCTGGAGAGACCGGGCAGCCAGCGATCGATCAGCACATACGGTATTTTTTGATTCTGAATTCTGAAGAACAAATCGACGGTAGTGCGGCAAGAGGCGATGATAAGGATATCGAGGCGGCGGGCCAGCAACTGATTGATCTCCTGCTCCTCGAGTTCAGGATCTTCGTCGGACGAAGTCACGATCAGGTAATAGCCACTCTGCCTCAGGACCTCGGAAAGAGCCTTGGCAATCTCGGCAAAGAATGGGTGGAGGAGATCCGGAACTACCAACCCCACCAAATAGGTGCGTCCGGTGACCAGGCTCCGTGCGGCCAGGTTCAGTTGGTAGTCAAGCTCTTTAACCCGGGCCAAGACCCGCTTTCGGGTCTCGTCTCCGACGTCAGGATGATTGCGCAGGACCTTGGAAACGGTGATCACGGATACGCCAAGGTCCTTGGCGATGTCCTTCATTCGCACGCTCATGATTGGCCAGTCAGTATATAGGAACTCTCGGGTGGGCCTGACTGCAGCCATAGCCAGGTTGAAATTGCCTGTCTGACGAGCGGGCGGTCGTTGCCGGAAACTGGCTCTGCAAGATCTTTAATGGTCGGATTTCCGTAAATGACCGGCTTTACGAGGCCGGCTTCCCCAAAAAGCAGCCATTTTGACCCGTTGACATCGATAACTTTACCGATTATCGTTCCTTTGCCGTGCGCACCGCAGTTCCTGCCAAAGAGCGGTGGTGTCGACGGAATCTCTTGCGGCGGAATGAGGTCTGCAGCATGAAGGTTCGGAACGCATCCGGGTCAGTGGCGAATGGGTTGGTCGATCCTGCGCTTGTACCCCAGAAAATTTTGTACACGGGTGCCAGGATGCCCGCGATAGGGCTGGGAACGTTCGGTTCCGACCATGTCTCGGCGAGCGAGGTGGCTGCTGCCGTGGAGGGAGCGGCTGCGGTCGGATACCGTCATTTTGATTGCGCCTCGGTGTATGGTAACGAACCGCAGATTGGATATGCGCTTCAGCAAGTTTGGCGCAGCTCGATTCGGCGCGAACAGGTATGGATTACCTCCAAGTTGTGGAACGACAAGCATGGAGAAAACGATGTAATTCGTTCCTGCAAGCAGTCATTGGCGGACTTGAGATTGGACTACCTCGATCTCTACTTGGTGCACTGGCCCTTCCCCAATTTCCACCCGCCCGGTTGTGACGTGACTTCCCGCAGCAAGGATGCAAAACCGTACCTGCACGCCGGCTTCATGAAGACCTGGCGCAAGATGGAAGAATTGGTTGACTTGGGTTTGGTGCGGCATATTGGGACTTCGAATATGACCGTCCCCAAGCTCAAGCCGCTTCTTGAGGAGGCACGCATCAAGCCCGCGGTGAATGAGATGGAACTGCACCCACACTTTCAGCAACCCGAGTTGTTCGAGTTCGTTCGCTCCAACGGCATGGTTCCTGTAGGCTACTGCCCGATAGGCTCGCCGGGACGGCCGGACCGCGACCGTACTGCTGAAGACACCGTCCCCACCCAGGATCCGGTGATTATCAAGATCGCAAATCGCCTCGGGGTGCATCCGGCGGTGGTCTGCATCAAATGGGCGATCCAACGCGGGCAGGTGCCAATTCCGTTTTCGGCGAATCGCGACCATTACCTCGGCAATCTGGAAGGCGCGGTCGGCGGCTCATTAACCGCAGATGACATGCGTGAAATCAGCACCATTGATCGCAATTGCCGGCTGATAAAAGGCCAGGTCTTTCTCTGGAAAGATGGGCAATCCTGGGAAGATTTGTGGGATGTGAATGGAGAGATCACTCCTCCGTGACCCCTTCTACCGGCCAATCTGCGTGAGTCACCCATATGCACACTAGCCAGGAGACTATGCGGGCCGCATATCTGCCCGGCAACGACAAAGTCGAGTTGCGGACACTCTCGATTCCGCGGCCTGCGCATGGCGAAGTGCTTCTCCGGGTGAAAGCTTCAACCATCTGCGGTTCCGATATCCGCTGCATCTATCACGAGCATCTGGGCAAAGGTCCGGAGGGCTATCAGGGCGTAATCGCCGGGCATGAGCCCAGTGGGCAAATCGTAGAGATTGGTCCCGGCTGCCGCCGTTTTGGGGTCGGCGACCGCGTCATCGTGTATCACATTTCCGGTTGCGGTGTGTGCAACGATTGCCGTCGCGGGTACATGATTTCCTGCACCAGTGAGAAGTATCGCCGTGCCTACGGCTGGCAACGCGATGGCGGCATGGCCGATTTCATGATTGCGGAAGAGAAAGATCTCATCGCTCTTCCTGACGAGCTTTCATATGCCGATGGCGCGCAGGTCGCCTGCGGCTTCGGGACGGTCTACGAAGCTATCGAGAAAGTCGGGGTCAGCGGCAACCACGCTGTGCTCATCACTGGGCTCGGGCCTGTAGGACTGGCCGCGGCGGCATTGTGCCGCAAGCTTGGGGCGCCGCAGATCATCGGTATTGATGTCGTGCCCGAGCGCCTGGAATTGGCGCAATCCCTCGGGCTGTGTGATTCGGTCCTTAAATCCGGTCCCGACAACGTGGCTGCGGTACGAGACTTGACGCACAGTTACGGAGTCGAGCGCGCGTTCGATTGCTCGGCAAACGCCGCTGCCCGAGCGACCGCGATTCGGGCCACGCGCAAGTGGGGAAAAATTGCTTTTGTCGGCGAAGGCGGCACAGTCGAGTTCAATCCTTCTCCAGACATCATTCACGATCAAAAAACCATTTATGGCTCATGGGTGACCTCGACCTGGCTCATGGATGAACTGGTCGAGCGTCTTGTGCGTTGGAATCTCCATCCCGCCGACATCATTACGCACCGCTTTGGCCTGGAGAAAGCTGCCGACGCATACGCCCTGATGGCTTCGGGGAAGTGCGGTAAAGTGGCGGTCTGTTCCGACGAGGAGCTGATCTCGAAATGAGCGCAAAATGGGAAGACGTCCTTAAAGACCGGCTGCCTCTCTACGGCCATCGCAATTGGGTTGTCATCGCGGACTCGGCGTATCCAGCCCAGTCCAGCGACGGCGTGGAAACCATTGTCTCCGAAGGAGAACAGACGGCTGTGATCGCCAGGACGTTCGCGCTTCTGGGCGAATGCCGGCACATCAAGCCGACCATCTACACCGACCAGGAATTGAATTTCGTTGCAGAGGCGGACGCCCAGGGTGTTACTGCTTACCGCGGGCAACTTGAACAGATCCTGAAGGGACGGGACGTGCGCGTCCTGCCGCACGATCAGATCATTTCCAAGCTGGACAGCGTCGGTCAGATGTTTCGCGTGCTTTTGATCAAGACCAGCATGTGCATCCCGTATACTTCGGTGTTTTTAGAACTGGAATGCGGATATTGGAACGCCGAGGCCGAGAAGCGCCTTCGTGCGGCAATGCGAAGCGGCGGTAGAAAACGGAAGGTCGCCAAGCACAAAAAGCGGCGTTAATTGCTTGGCTCGGCAAACTGTGTTCAATCATGAAAGCACTGGTGCTGCAAAAGCCCGGCGAGGCATCCCTCACGGCGGTCCCGGAGCCGGTGGTTGTCCCCGGAAACCTGCTATTAAAAGTACGAATGGTGGGATTCTGTGGAAGCGATTTGAATTCCTTTCGCGGGCTAAATCCGCTGGTGTCCTTCCCGCGAATTCTGGGCCACGAAGTATCAGCCACAATCATGGAGGCTGATGGCGATCTCACCGCCGGAACCGATGTGGCGCTCTCTCCCTATACCAGCTGCGGTAAGTGCGCCTCCTGCCGGCGGGGGCGTCCCAATGCGTGCCAGTTCAACCAGACTCTGGGCGTGCAGCGGGACGGCGCGCTTACCGAATTCATTGCCATGCCCCGCGAGAAGCTTTATCCGGCCAGGCTTTCGCGGAAGGAGTTGTGCCTGGTTGAGCCGCTCACGGTCGGATTTCACGCGGTGGCCCGCGGACGGGTTGAAGCGTCCGATACGGTGGCGATTTTCGGCTGCGGAGGAGTAGGGCTCGGCGCCGTGGCTGGTTCGAGCGTTCGCGGCGCGCGCACTATCTGTGTTGATGTGGAGGATGAAAAGCTCCGATTGGCCCTGGCAGCAGGCGGCACCCATGCGATCAACAGCGCGAAGGAACCGTTGCACAACCGCCTGCTCGAGCTGACCGAAGGACGCGGGCCGGATGTTGTGATAGAAGCGATCGGTTCGCCCGCGACATTCCGCGCGGCAGTCGAAGAAGTCGCATTTACCGGCCGGGTGGTCTACATCGGATATGCCAAGGAGCCGGTAAGCTATGAGACCAAGCTTTTTGTGCAAAAAGAATTGGACGTGATGGGATCGCGCAATGCCCTGCCGGAGGATTTCCACGCCGTCATCAAGCTGCTGGAGGCGCGGAAATTTCCTGTCGATCAGGCCGTAAGCTTGACCGTTCCTCTCGAAGAGGCCGGGAACGCATTGCGCTCCTGGAGCGAGAATCCGTCAAGCTTCAAGAAGATTCTTGTGTCCTTGGATCAAGGTCAACTATGAACACCTACGCTAGCGAATCGACCAACCCGGCCCGTTCCAGTGAGCGCAGCAGCAGCCTATTTCGCACTGCGGAAGGCAGGAACCTGCTGACTCCATTTGTTTTGATTACCTCACTATTTCTTTTGTGGGGCTTCTGCAACGGGATGATTGACATCCTCAACAAGCACTTCCAGGACACGTTGCGGATCAACAAGGAACAGTCAGGCCTGGTGCAGGCGGCCAATTATCTGGCCTATTTTCTGATGGCGATCCCCGCCGGCCTGATGGCCAAGAAATTCGGCTACAAGGGCGGCATTCTGGTGGGATTGTCGTTGATTGCGGCCGGCGCCTTCTGGTTTATTCCGGCGGTCAGCATCGGCACCTATTGGGCATTTCTCCTCGGCTTGTTTGTCATCGCCGCGGGTATGACGTGTCTGGAGACTATTGCCAATCCTTACGCGACCGTGCTCGGTCCGCCCGAAAGCGGGCCGACGCGCATCAACATCGCCCAAACAACCAACGGCCTGGGCTGGATCCTGGGGCCAATCGTGGGCGGGTACTTTGTCTTTTCTCGAAGCGGCGGAGTCAATGCTAACGCCGGCCTTACGACGCCCTACGTCGGCATTGGCGTGTTCGTGGTTTTGTTGATTGTCATTTTTGCTTTCTCGAACATTCCCGATTTGCACGCCGAGGATGAGAGCCGCATAGCGGCGGCGGGAAACACCCGGCTTCAACCTACCGGAAGGCAACAGGCCTGGATCGCCATTGTTTTGGGGGCGGTCTGCGGATTGCTGTACTTCTTCATTGGCCCCATCCTGCAGTTGATCTGGACGCTTCTGCATATGAACCAGGCGTTGTTCCAGCCGACGAAATATGGATTGCTGATCGCCGCCTATGTGGCGGCTTTCCTGACCGTTTCCCGGAACTGGGACTTGTTCCGGCGCAAGCACTTCACCCTGGGCGTCGCGGCACAATTTCTCTATGTGGCGGGGCAAACCGGAATCTTCAGTTTCTTCGTGAACTACGTCCTGGAGAATGACCCGGGAGTGACCCGCTTGCAGGCCTCGCGCTGGCTGGGTCTGATTGGATTTGTCCTGTTCATGGTCGGGCGCATGTGTGGCAGCGCCGTGATCAGTCAGTTCAAACCGGAGCGCGTACTCGCGATTTACTCGCTCATGAATGTTGTCCTGGTGGGAATCACCATAGGGGGCGGAAAAACGGGGATGTACGCTATGTTCGCCTCGTTCTTTTTTATGTCAATCGGGTTCCCGACCATCTTTGCCCTCGGGATTCGTGGCTTGGGCGAGCATACCAAGTTCGGCTCATCGCTGATCGTGATGTCCATCGTCGGCGGCGCCATCAGCCCGCCCTTCATGGGCCACATCGCGGACCAGCACTCCATGCGCGCCGGCTTTGTGGTGCCGCTTATCTGTTTTGTGTTCGTCGCCCTCTATGGAGTGGTCTGGGCCAGACTCAGCCGGCAAGATACCGTACCTGCGGTTAATGGTTAACGCCTGTCAACCCGTCACGAAGGAGTGTGACGGCAATTTCGGGATAAAAGGAAGAACGCCATGTCACGCGATTTTTCATTGCTGACACACTCCCTTCTCAGATTCTCCGTTGCTATGACCGTCTTGTTTGCACTTTCCAGCCTGTACGCTCAGAACGCCACCATGCCGACCGCATCGCAGGACCCGGCGGTGATCGACCAGGTATGGCAGAAGGCGAGCAGCAAATATGATTCCCAGCGCGCCGCCCTGCTGAAAGAGGTGGACAGCGTGAATGCCCAGGGGCCGTACCGGGCGGACTGGGAATCGCTTCAGAAGTATGAGACGCCGGAATGGTACAAGGATGCGAAGTTCGGGATTTTCCTTCACTGGGGAGTCTATTCAGTTCCCGCTTTCGGCAACGAATGGTATCCACGAAACATGTACACGGAGGGGTCTCGAGAATACAAGCACCACCTTGCGACCTACGGCCCACAGGACAAATTCGGCTACAAAGATTTCATTCCCATGTTCAAAGCCGAGCACTTCGATCCGGTGGCATGGGCGGATCTATTCAAGAAGTCGGGCGCGAAATACGTGGTACCCGTCGCCGAGCACCACGATGGCTTCGCCATGTATGACAGCGGTCTGAGCGACTGGACGGTAGTCAAAATGGGACCGCACCGCGACACCACCGGTGAACTGGCGAAAGCGGTCCGGGCGGCAGGTTTGCATTTCGGTTTATCCTCGCATCGCGTAGAACATAATTTCTTCCTCGGTGTGGGCCGCGCCATCACTTCCGATGTGAATGATCCACAATATGCCGCATTCTACGGCCCGGCCCATAACTGGCTGACACCCTGGCTCGATCCGGTCGCGAATGATTTCACCTATGTTTCCACCGCCTGGCCTGACGATTGGCTGGCGCGCAGCGCGGAACTGGTGGAAAAATATCATCCGGATGTCGTGTTCTTCGACTGGTGGATCGGGCAAGCTTCGATCCGCCCCAACCTCACCCGTTTTGCCGCGTACTACTACAACCGTTCCCTGAAATACGGGGACCACGTCGGCGTGATCACTTACAAGGACTATGCCATGCAGGCGCACTCCGCTGTCCTCGATGTGGAGCGCGGGCAACTGGGGGACATTCGTCCTCTCTACTGGCAGACTGATACTTCGGTGAGCAACAAGTCCTGGGGCTACATCAAGGATGACACCTTCAAGTCACCGGAATTCATCGTCCATCAACTCGTCGATATCGTCAGCAAGAACGGCAACCTGCTTATGAACATCGGTCCGCGCTCGGATGGAACCATACCGGACGAGGTGCAGCAGGTGCTGCTTGAAGTCGGCGGCTGGTTGAATGTGAATGGAGAAGCCATCTATGCTACTCGCCCTTGGCGGACCTATGGCGAAGGCCCAACCAAAGTGTCCACTGGTTCGTTTCACGACGCCGACACGAGGCCATTTACCGCCCAGGACTTCCGCTTTACGACAAAGGGCAATGTTCTTTATGCGATCGGACTTGGCTGGCCGGCGAATGGAGAAGCGGTAATTCACTCGCTGGCGAAAACGGCGGGGGATGAACCTGTACAAAGCCTGGCCTTGTTGGGTAACGATGCCGCGTTGCATTTCGAGCAGCGTCCGGATGGTCTGCATGTCCGGTTGCCTGCGGGAGATCCGCCTAAATATGCTTACGTGTTGCGCGTGAAATTCGGCGGAAGCCCGAACTAGGTGAACCGGCTTGCTGGCAGGCGGCGAAGACTTTAAAGGCTACCAGTAATGGACGGCAACCACTGTCGGTGAACTCGGAACACCATTTACCACGTCGGTGTGGAGCACGACCTGTAGATTTTTCTTCTTCCAATCCTGGGGCGAATTCTTTACAAGATCCGCGATCATCTGCGGATTGGTGGCGAATTCGCCGGCCGCCCGGGTGCCTTCATGGTTGAGCCCCGCAATGATCACGAGGGAACCTCCCGTCTTAGACTCCAGAATGCGCGAAACAATTGCGTAGTCTCCCGCAACGTTCCCCTGGGAGCCCTTGGGCCACCAGGAACGTGAACGGTCAATCCGATCCTGGATGTGCATTTGAGAACTGTCGCCAGACTCGAAGACGAATCGCAAATTGTCCGTCATGTTCAGGGTCCAGCTGTTGTTAAACGCGCCGATCAAGATTACGGAGCCCTGCCGCAAATCGCCGAATGAGAGATCATTGCCAAAGCGAAGGTCAAAGGGATGCTGGTGCGAGGTGAGCAGGGACGAAATCTGGGCCGTAGCCCAAGCGTCGCCAAGGGTCAGATAGGTGTCCTTCAGGGGAAAAAAGTCAGCGCCGGTAAAATTTTTCAAATCCTCGGGTGGAACCAGCCTTTCGAGGTTTGCGCTGGCATCCTGCTGGGGAGAGTGCGTCTTTTTGTATTTGTCCAACGCCTGCCTCGACAGCAGATACACGGAATTGCTCCCGGTGCAGACCAGTACTGGTCTTGGGTTATCCAAAATCGGACCCCAGAAAAGATCTAACGAATTCGTGGGGCGGGGTCTGGTCTGGACCAGGGTAAAGACGAGCACGACCGCCAGGCAGGTGACCAGGCTTGCTACCAGCCACCATCTTTTTCCCGTAATGCGGCGGTGCTTCGAAGCCAACCCGTCGCTCGCGCTCAACAAAGCGCCTTCTACCGAAGAAGGGATCGAGGTACCGGGAGCCGGAACTTGGGCTGCAGCAGGCTCTGAGCGATGGAAATGGGCCTTGTATGATCCGGTCGGAATGTCGATCGTCCAATCACCGGGCTCGCTTTTTCGAGACTGATAGTACTGAGCCAGGCGTTTTCTGACATCGGCAGCTCGAAGGCGCACCACCGGATCCGCAGCCGTATCGTAGTCCGCAGCCCGCCCGAATACTTCAATCCCGATGATGCGTTCGCGAAGCGATTCTTCCGACCCTGCGAGGCTATGCTCAACCACGAAACGAAACAGGTCCTGGCATTGCCGGCTGGTGCGAAACGGCGCGCTGCGAAGGATATCGTCCGATAGTTGCCGGATTTGAGGCCGAGCCGCTGCAGGCGTTGCGTCAAGAAGCGAGTTCTGATGTGGCGACATAGAAAGACAGTGATGGCATTTAAGCTTCGGGCGGGAAAACTAACAGTATGTTACCTCTGATCCCGGCGCATGATCGGCTTTTTATCCCGGTTCGTAATCCATTGTCAACCGAGGAATTACAGGAACCCGGAGCCGGTAGCCTACGGTAGTCAGCCTAGACAAATGAGGCAATAAGGCTTATCCATCGTGCGCAGCGCGCAAAATGCCATGTCGCTGTTTGTGCGTTCTCTCAACACTTTCCGACTGTTAGACCGAGACGCCTAAAAAAACTTCGCCGGATCGACCGAGTGTTGTCGCGGTGGCGGCACCTCCGAAGAAAGGGCTTGACAACGCCTAGTAGGTTGGTACTAGAATCCGCAGAATTCGGTACAGTTACCGATACCGTAACTTTCAGAGGGATGGGGGTCCCTGTCGATGCCCAAATTTCGGAGTCTTTCCGTTCTGTTTTTGGCGATTTTGCTGTTTTCCGTCGGCATAACCGTTCCCTTCGCTCATGGCCAGACGCTGGCTTCGTCGGCCGCGTTATCGGGTTCCGTCTCCGATCCGTCGGGAGCGCGTGTGCCCAACGCTACCGTCACTCTGACCAACCCGGAGAAGGGCATTACGCGCGCCTTCAAGACAAATGATGAAGGCAATTTCTCCTTCGCGCTTCTGCCCGCCGGCACATACACGCTGAGCGTGGAGGCTGCTGGTTTCAAGACTTTCAAGCAGCAAGGTATCACTCTGGAGGTCGGCCAATCTGCAAGCCAGGCCGTCACTCTGACGGTCGGGACGGCTGAACAGATCGAAGTGACGGCTGTAGCCCCCCTGTTGCAGGTGGACAATGCCAACATCGGTGCCGAAGTTTCGACCAAGCAGGTAACGGAGTTGCCCCTCAATCTCCGCAATGTATTCAACTTTGTTGAGTTGAACTCATCGGTCAACAACCTGTCGCAAAGGCAAACCATTTCCTCGGGCGGACAGCAAGGCTCCGCCGACCAGGATGTCTCTTTCTTTAATTTTGGCGGCGGCTACTTTGGAACCACTGCATTCCTCCTGGACGGCGCTTGGGACGCGAGTGAAGGCTGGGGTGGAGTTGTCTACGTTCCCTCACCTGACAACGTGCAGGAGTTCAAGGTTCAGCAGAATACGTTCTCGGCTCAATATGGCTGGAGCACCGGAAATGTGATCAACGTTGTGACCAAATCCGGAGGCAGCCAGTTGCACGGAGACGTATACGATTATCTTCGTAATGCTGCTCTCGACGCGAACAACTACTTCAATAATCTGAACGGGCTCCAGAAGCCGGTTTCGCATCGCAATCAGTTTGGTGTTGCCCTGGGAGGCCCGGTGTACCTCCCGGGCATTTACAAGCAGCGTGACAAGACATTCTTCTTCTTCAACTACGAGGGTCATCGGGACCATAATGCCGGAAACTACGCCGGTACCGTTCCAACGCCGGCTTTCCGCGCGGGAGACTTCTCGGCGCTGTTGGGGCCGCAAGTTGGGACCGATGCGCTGGGCAGGCCGATTCTGAGCGGTCAGCTTTACGACCCGTACAGCACTCGCGCCGTCGGCGGTGGGTTTATTCGCGACCCAATCCCGGGAAACAATCTGGCGACCTACATCTCTCCCTTTACGGGGGCGTCGCTCATCAATCCTATTGGCCAAAAACTGGTTAACTTTTACCCCACTCCGCTGAACAGTGCGTTGACCAATAACTGGAGCGCCATCGGCCTGCTGGCAGACTATTCGGACGAGTACAGCGGCCGCGTGGACCATAACTTCAGCGACAGAACCCGGCTCTACGGACGATTTTCCTACAAGAAGGAATACAAAGACGAAGAAGCTGCTTTCTTTGGTGACACCAATCCTGCCGGTCCGGGACAGAGAAATCCCAACAATCGTTGGAATGTCGCTGTGGGCATGAGCCAGGTTTTTACCCCCACTTTCACCATGAGCGTAAATCTGGGCGGGATGAAATGGGTGGAGGGCAACGACGTCCAAAGCAATGGCTTCCAGGCCTCATCCCTTGGGTTGCCGAGTTTTATAGACTCAATCTCACCGCAATTCCCGATTATCACCGTGTCCAGTTATCTGCCAGAAGGCCCGGTATCAGGCGCGGGGCAGGGCGCATTTCCGCGAGCCGCTGCCAGCGGATCACTTGATTTTGTGAAAGTGCGGGGGGCGCACCAACTCTCTTTCGGATACATGGCAGTGGCGACGGACGAAAACGGCGGGCGCTTCCATTTCACGACGTTTAATTTCAATAACCTGTTCACCGCCGGGCCGGATCCTCAGAACGCGACAGCGGGGACCGGCGATTCAATCGCTGCGATGATGATGGGTCTTTCTACGAGTACGGGATGCGTCCTCGGCGCGGCGTGCAACACCGGTATCTCAATTTCCGAGGTAACCCGTACCTGGTTCCACGGAGTGTATTTGCAGGATGACTGGAAGGCTACCCGAAAACTCACCCTGAATCTTGGCCTCCGATGGGAAGTTCAGCGTCCAGTGACCGAACGCTATAACCGCCAGGCGTCCTTTAATTACAATGCGATTAATCCTATCAGCGCCGACGTGGGTCAGAATTACCTTGGCGAACTCACTTTCGCCAACTCCGGCAACCGCGGACTGTTCAACACTAACTACAAGAATATTGCTCCGCGCTTCGGATTCGCCTATCAACTGTTGCCGAAGCTGGTCATGCGCGGCGGCTATGGAATCTTCTTTCCGCCAAGCTTTCGCGGCACTGGTCCTGCGCCTGGATTTAGCTCCGATACGCCTTACGTCTTTTCCAACGATGGTGGCTTGACTCCGGCAAATACTCTGAGCACCGCCTATTCGGGTGGCCTGGTGCCAGTCGTTGGAAGTTCGTTGGGCGGGTTGACCAATGTGGGATTTAGCGTAACCGCTGTCTCGCCCAGCCGAAAGGCTTACTATGACCAGCAATGGACGTACGGAATCCAGTATGCCCCGACGTCCAACGATGTCATTGACATTACCTACGTCGGAAATCACGCCGTCCATGTTGTCGACGCCGGCCTTAATTTGAATTCGATCGATCCCAAGTTCTTTTCAATGGGTAACGCCTTGCTGAATCAAGTGCCCAACCCGTTCTTCGGCCACATTACTTCGAGCGGTTGCAGCCTCGATCAGCCCACGGTCCAGGAAGGGCAATTACTCCGACCCCATCCGGAATTCTGCGACATTACCGAAGTCCAGGACCCCGCTGGCGATTCGCACTACAATGCTCTGGACGTAAACTACACACACCGGGTGTCGCAGGGACTCACGCTGTTGGCGTCCTACACCTTTTCGAAATTCATCGACAACGTAGGAGGACCTGACTCCTGGGCGAACGCGTCCGGGGAAAATATTCGCAACGTCTACAACCTGGCTGCGGAGAAATCGGTCGATGCGACCGACACTCCTCATAGCTTCGTTCTCAGCTATGTGTACGAGCTTCCGATCGGCAAGGGCAGGAAGTTCGTTTCTGGGGTGAATGGTGTGTTGAATCAGGTCATCGGCGGCTGGCAGACCTCTGGCACGCTGACGCTGAAAGAAGGCTTTCCTCTCAGCATTGCCAGCTCTGGCAATGGCGTCAACTACTTCGGCGCCGGCCAGCACGTGGATGTCGTCGGTGACGTCAATGTTGCTCATCCGAACCGCACTGAATGGTTCAACACGTCCGCCTTCGCGGTCGCAGCGCCATGGAGTCTGGGGGATGCCCCGCGATTCTTCTCGAATCTGCGTGCGCCCGGCTATGACAACTTCGACATCAGTATTCAGAAGTACTTCCCGATTAAAGAAAGCGTCCGACTCCAGTTCCGTCTGGATATGTTCAACGCCTTCAATCACACCAACTTCTACAGCCCAAACACGACCATGGGACCTGGATTTGGGACGATCAATCAAGCCTGGACGCCAAGGCTGATGCAGGCAGCACTAAAGCTTTACTGGTGATACGTGGGACGAACCATCTGGGTTGTTCTTGTCGGCTGCTGCTGGCTGGCGTCTGTATTACCGGGGGCTGCATCCCCGCAACAATCCGATCAGTTTGAGTCACTCCTGGCCTCGGCGCAAGATGCCCAGGCCAGGAGCGATTTTTTGTCTGCCGCCAGGTTTTACCAGCAAGCCGTAAATCTGCACCCAGAAATCCCCGAACTCCAGGCCAACCTCGGTTTGATGTATTACCAGACGGGGAAAGATGAAGAGGCGATCGAAGCGTTTCATCGTGCAGCCCGCCTGAAGCCGGGAATGCTGGTCCCGCATTTGTTTCTTGGCCTCGAATACGTAAAGCTGAAACGGTTCAGCGAGGCGATTACGTATTTCAAGCAGGCCGCACTCGTCCAACCGGGCGATGTCCAGGTCCAGCTCGGCCTGGGTCAGGCTTACGCCGGTGATGGGAAGACCCGCCTTGCCACCGCTGCGTATTCGCGCGCGGCCCAAATATCTCCCGGAAATGCCGACGCCTGGTATCACCTCGGGGTGAGCTACCTGGAGCAGGTAGAGGCTGATGCCCGGATCCTGCTTATCCGGCACAGGGAGTCGCCTTACCTGCAGACACTGACGGCAGAGACCTTCGCCGAGCAGCGGGCGTCAATTCAGGCTGGCGATGCATATAAAAAAGTTCTGGCTTCACCCAGTTTCCCGGACGGCACGCATGCCGGGTACGGCTTCATGCTGCTGAGCCAGCATGACCTTGCTGGCGCCGAGCGGGAATTGAGCGCAGAACTGGCGGTCCATCCCGGCTCTCTGCTGGCGAAGTTGGGCATGGCGCGGTTGCATCTGGAACGGGGTGCAGGCGCAAAGGCAGCGAAGGAAGTCGCAGAAATCTGGAAAACCGACTCGGGTTTTGCGCGCGCCAACGCCTCACGGTTCAAAGCCGGCCTGGCTGCTTCCATGCGCAGCGAGCTGCACATCGCGCTGCAAGAACTGCAGGCTTCCGGCGATATTCCGCCAGAAACAGCGTCCCTGTTCGGTGACGCATCCGGCGAAAATCCCGTGACAGGCGCGGCGGGCGCAGGAACCCACCGCCCGGCTCAAAGCGGCAAAGGCCTTACCGGCGATCCGACACAACTTTATGCGAGAGGCAGTTACGGGCGATGCCGCGACGTGCTGGCCTCTCGTCCGCAGCCCCTGGCAGTAAAGAGCCTTCAGCTGCTGGCTTCGTGTGCTTACCTCACCGGCGATTACTCGAGTGCGCTGAAGTCGTCGGGAAGACTGGCCCAAAATCCTGCAACGGAAGCGGAGGGCCTTTATTGGGAGACCAAGGCAGCCGGGAATCTGGCGACGGAATCGCTCGCTCGCGCCAGCGCAGCTGATCCCAACTCTCCTAAATTGCATGTGCTGTTGGGGGATATCTATCGCCAGCAAAAGAATGTTCTGGAGGCCGAAAAGGAATACCGTCAGGCTCTTTCGCTACGTCCGGAGGATACCGGCGCGCAATTCGGCTTGTGCCTGGCCCTGCTTGCAGCGGGGCAGAACGGCGAGGCGTTGAGCCTGGCACAGACTTCGTTGGCCAAGAACCCGGACGATCCGGAACTCAACGCTGTGATGGGCGAAATCCTTTGTGCTCGCAATGAATATGCCGATGCCGAGCCGTTCCTGAAAAAGAGCCTCAACACCAAGCCCGAGTTTGTGTCCCGGGTTCACGCCTTGCTCGGCAATGTGTATGCCAAGACGAATCGCACGCAGGAAGCGATCGCCGAGTTGAAGCTGGGGCTCGAAAGTGACAGGGACGGCAGCCTGCACTATCAGCTTGCACGTCTCTATTTGAAAGTGGGGGACCGGGCGTCGGCAGATCAGGCATTTGAGGTTTCCAAACGAATTCAGCGAGAAGGGTTGATCCATGCAAGCGTCGCCATGGAACAAGGCACAAACGATACCGAATCCCCATGAAAGCCTGCGAGGTTATCGTTATCGTTCCCGCGCATTGTATCCATGGTTGTCAATATTTTTCCCCAAAGCGCGAAAGGAAATCATAGAACCCACATGAACAAAACCCACCGGATCATTCTGTTCGCAACTATTCTTCTGGTCACTCCTGCTGCCGCTTGGGCCAGCGGCCCGCAATTCGCCATCCAGGAATCTCACCAGGATTCGAAAGGCGTCACCTTGAAGACGTCGGCCGGAACCATGCGCATCGAAGCCTGCGGCGACCGCATCATTCACGTGGTAGCCAGCCCGACCGGTGAAATTCCCGCCCCCAAGGTGCCGGTCGTCCCACAACCGTGCCGCGCCGACAACGTTGTGGTCAAGATTGGAAAGAAGGACGTTACGCTCTCGACCGCGGGAGCTACTGCGTCTGTGAATGCGGCGACGGGCGCCGTAAGTTTTCTCTCCAGGGATGGCAAGACTGTACTGGCCGAGCCCAAGGACGGCGGCAAGTCCTTCGACGTGCCTTCGCTCGCCGAAACGAAAACCTGGCAGATCCAACAGACCTTCCTATCGCCTGCCGATGAGTACCAGTACGGGCTGGGCCAGCATCAGGAGGGCATCTTTAACGTTCACGGAGTACCCATCCGCCTGCATCAGGCGAACACCAATATTTCTGTTCCATTCCTGCTGTCGAGCAAAGGCTATGGCCTGCTCTGGAACAATCCATCCCTGACCGACTTCAATCCCGCCGATCAGGCAATTGCCATCGATCCGATCGGCAAGGGAAAATTCAGGACGGGAGCGAAAGGGAGCTACGGCTTCCTGCTGGCCAGCGACAACAAAAATCAGCTGGTGGTGGATGTGGACGGCAAGCCGGCAATTAATCTGGTGAACATGTGGACTCCGAGCTCGGCGTCCGGCGTGTTAGAGCTGGAGGGGAACAAGGAGTATGAGATCACCGCCAAGGGCGGACCCGGAGGCCTTCAATTGTCCGCGCGTCCACCCGAGGACACGACTACTTTCCGCTCCCAGGTGGGGCCGGCTATTGATTACTACTTTTTCTACGGCCCGGAGTTGAATCAGGTCATCGCCGATTATCGTCAGCTCACCGGCGAAGCGCCGATGTTTCCCAAGTGGGTGTATGGCTTCTGGCAGTGCCGGGAGCGATATCATACCCAGAAGGAAATCCTGGACGCTGGAATGGAGTTCCGCAAACGCAACCTTCCGGTGGACGCCCTGGTCCAGGATTGGCAGTACTGGGGCAAGTACGGCTGGAACGCCATGAAGTTCGATGAGACTAACTATCCCGACCCCAAGGCCATGATGGATCAATTCCACGCCATGGACGAACATGTGCCGATTTCGGTGTGGTCGAGATTTGGCGAGGACTCGGACATCTACAAGCGGATGAGCGCGAAGTCCCTACTGATTCCGGGAACACCCTGGACGGACTTCTTCAATCCTGAGGCACAAAAAGCATTCTGGGCGGAACTCAAGACAGGTCTGTTTGACTACGGACTGGATGGCTGGTGGATGGACGCGTCCGAGCCGGAGTTCGACATCCTCAAGGGCCACCAGACGTTTCTCGGCAGGGGCGAGTCGGTGCGCAACGCCTATCCTTTATATGTCACGAAAGCAATCTATGAAGGGCAGCGCTCCACCACCGACCGCAAACGGGTAGTGATCTTCACCCGTTCCGCCTATGCCGGGCAACAGAGAAACGCGGCCATCTCATGGTCCGGAGATATTTCTGCGAACTGGATTACCTTTCAACGCCAGATACCGGCCGGACTCAACTTCAGCATGGCTGGCCTGCCTTACTGGACGACCGACGGCGGCGGATTCTTCCGGCCGAAAGACCAGTATACGAATGAGGCTTACCATGAATTGCTGACTCGCTGGTTCCAGTACGCCGCATTCTGTCCCGTGTTTCGGGTGCACGGATGGATTTCGAATGCCGAAATATGGAATTATGGTCCGAAGTTCCTGGACATCGCCACACAGTACGATGAGCTGCGCTACCATCTGCTGCCTTACATTTATTCCGCCGCCTGGGGTGTCACCAGCAAAGGTGAGACCCTGATGCGGGCGCTGCCACTGGAGTTCTCATCGGATCCGGGATCGCGCGCGATCTCCGACCAGTTTATGTTCGGCTCCGCCTTGCTGATTAATCCTGTAACCGTGGAAGGAGCGACGCAGCGGCGCGTTTATCTTCCTGCGGGCAACAACTGGATTGATTTCTGGACCGGCAAGCATACGAACGGCGGTCAGAGCATCACCGCTGAGGCTCCGCTGGAAAGAATCCCAGTCTATGCCCGCAGCGGATCGATTGTTCCCTTCGGACCAGTGGTGCAATCGGCGGCCGGTAAGGCTGACCCGATCGATTTGCGCGTCTACACTGGTGCCAACGGCGACTTCACGCTCTACGAAGATGAAGGGGACAACTACGACTATGAGCACGGGGCGCGGTCGGTCATCCCTATTCACTGGGATGACCAGTCCTCAACCGTGACGATTGCGGCCCGCGAAGGGAGCTTTCCGGGAATGCTCGAACACAGAACTTTCCGTATCGTGATCGTCCGCGAAGGGCATGGAACGGGGATCGCGTCCACCTCCGAGCCTGACGCCAAGGTAGAGTATGACGGTAAAGCGGCCTCAGTCCGGGTTCAGCCGAAGATGTGAGTGCCCATTGCCCCGGAAGGAGCTTGTAGTGCAAGCAATCAGTCGCCGTAAGTTCGTTGCCGCCGCCGCCGTTGTGGGTGCAAGCGCAGTCCTGCGCGCGCCTTCGTTAGCCTTTGAAAATCAGAATGCAGGGGCAGTCTCCGTGGGCACGGGCAAGCCGGTGAGCCATGAAGTGGTTACCTCACAAGCGATCCCCTTTCCGAGGAAGAGCGTCAGACTCCAGCCGGGCGTCTTCAATTCGGCGGCGGAAGCGAATCGGAAGTATCTGAAGACGCTCGCGACAGACCGGTTGCTGCATACCTTCCGCTTAAATGCGGGACTCCCATCCTCTGCCGAACCGCTGGGCGAGTGGGAGAAACCTGACTGCGAACTGCGCGGCCACTTCGCCGGAGGGCACTATCTTTCGGCTTGCGCGCTGGCATTCGCCTCATCGGGAGATGAGGAACTCAAGCGCAATGGCGACTCGATGGTCACTGAACTCGGGAAGTGCCAGGCGCAATTTAAGAACGGGTATCTCAGCGCGTTCCCGATCACCTGGTTTGATCGCTTACGCGACGGCGTGAAGGTTTGGGCTCCGTTCTACACCTACCACAAGATCATGGCCGGACATCTCGACATGTACACACTGGCCGGCAATCAACAGGCGCTTGATGCCGCGGAGAAGATGGCGGGTTGGGTACAGAGCTGGAGCGATCCTTTGAGCGACCAGCAAATGCAGCGAGTGCTTCAGGAAGAATTCGGCGGCATGGGCGAAGTCCTCGCCAACTTGTATGGAGTGACGGGAAAGCAGGAGTATCTTGGGCTCGCTCAACGCTTCGACAAGAAGGTGTTCACCGATCCGCTGGCGGCGCATCGCGATGAACTCAAGGGACTGCATGCAAACACGCATATTCCGCAGGTAATCGCCGCCGCCCGTCTGTACGAAGTTACCGGCGACAGACGCTACTGGAATATCGCCGACTACTTCTGGAATGAGGTAACCAGCGAGCGCGCCTACTGCACCGGCGGCGTCAGCAACTTCGAGTTTTGGAAAACAGACCCCGGTGTGCTGTCGACACAGCTTAGCGGAGACACGTCCGAAGATTGCTGCGAGTACAACATGATGAAGCTCACGCGGCATGTGTTCTCCTGGTCGCCGCAGGCGGAGCACATGGATTACTACGAACGGCTCATGTTCAACCACCGGCTGGGAACCATCGACCCGGAGACCGGAACCACCGTTTATTTCGTGCCGGTCGGAGGAGGTTACTCCAAAATCTTCGCCAAACCTTTCGATTCATTCTGGTGCTGTAGCGGTTCGGGCGCAGAAGAGTTCGCCAAGCTTACCGACACCATCTACTTCCACGATGACAACTCCATCTTGGTGAACCTCTATATCGCTTCGAGCGTGGACTGGCCAGAGAGGGGAGTCCGCCTGAGCCAGCAGACCACGTTCCCGGAAGAACAGGGGACCACGCTGGTGGTCTCAGCAGCAAAACCGGTAAATGTGGATTTGAAATTGCGCATTCCGTACTGGGTGAAAAACGGGAGCGTAAAGGTGAATGGACGGATCCTGCCGGCTTTCGCCAACCCCGGCAGTTACCTTGTTCTACGCGGACCCTGGAAGAACGGAGACCGTATTGAACTGAGCCTGCCCATGGCTCTGCACGCCGCGCCCATGCCCGACCGGGAAAACCTGCAAGCAGCGATGTACGGGCCGTTGGTTCTGGCCGCGCGCTTAGAGGACGAGCCCAAGGAAAAGTGGTATCGCCACTACCAGGCACAAACCAAGCAGGACGCTGCGCCACCATTGCAGTTCAAGGGGAAACTTGACGATCCGGCGAGCTGGCTCCGGCCTGGCGAACGTAAGCTTACGTTCCAGGGAAGCTTGCAGGGGCAGACGGTTGCGTTGGTTCCCCTCTCGAGCATCCTGCATGAACGCTATTTTGTTTACCACGAGATTCAAGCTTGATGGAATTCCGAAAAGGCATACCAACGAGGATTCAGATCAGGCCGCAGACACTCCGCATCTTAGGGATCGCAATGCTTGGGCTCATGCTGAGCCTGGCGGCATGGGCGCGGGCAAAGCCTTCCATCCCTCCACATGGAAAACTGACGCTGCTTTTTAATGGAAAAGATCTGACCGGGTTCGACACCCTGCTCGAGAAACAAGGTATCAACAGCGATCCCAACAAAGTCTTTCAGGTTGAGAGAGGCATGCTCCACATCTCGGGGCAGGAATTCGGCGGGCTTGTAACCCAGAAGGAACATGAAAATTACTATTTGCGCGCCGAATTCAAATGGGGTGAAAAGACGTATCCGCCGCGCGATGGCAAAGCCAGGGACAGCGGCATCCAGTACAACATTACGGGACCGCTCAAAGTCTGGCCGCGGATGATGGAGTTTCAGATCAACGAAGGCGGCACCGGCGATATGTGGGTGGTCGGCGGCACTGGCGCAACCGTGGCCGGCAAGGTATACGAAAGTACAACATCCGGGCCCGGCGCCTATATTCGCATCCCGCACATTGGCAGGGGCCCGCTGGTCAATGCGACGGGATACCGCGACCCCGTAAACGATCTGGAGCGGCCGCACGGAAAATGGAATCTTTTGGAACTCGTCGTGGATCACGATCGCATTTTGTACTTTGTGAACGGAAAACTCGCATTACTGGGAACGAATGCAAACACCACCAAGGGCAAGATCCTATTTCAATGCGAAGGGTCGGAAGTGTATTTCCGCAACATGAAGATCGCGATCCTGAAATAGTAAGGTCGAATTGAATTTCAACCGGAGATGCGATGCGTTGTTCTAACTTCTGTCTATTTGTCTTCTTTGTTCCTGTCTTTGCCCTCAATGTTCTCAACGCACAAAACATTGAACAACCCTTATACCTGAATACTTCGTTGTCTCCAGAACAGCGGGCAGCCGATCTGGTCCACCGCATGACGGTGGAAGAAAAGGTCTCGCAACTGGTAAATCAGTCACGCGCCATTCCGCGGCTGAATGTTCCGGACTACGATTGGTGGAGCGAGGCGCTGCACGGAGTGGCCAACAATGATGGCATCACCACGTTTCCGGAGCCGGTTGGACTGGCAGCGACATTCGATACCGATCTCATTCACCGGATGGCCATCGCGACGAGTATTGAGGGGCGAATCAAGTATGTTCAGGGAATGAAGGACGGGCACAGCGATCTTTTCCAGGGTCTGGATTTCTGGGCGCCGAACATTAATATTTTCCGCGATCCCCGCTGGGGACGCGGCCAGGAGACCTACGGGGAAGACCCGTTCCTGACGGCCCGAATGGGCGTGGCGTTTGTTACGGGCATGCAGGGCGATGATCCGAAATACTATCGCGTGATCTCGACGCCGAAACACTACGCAGTCCACAGCGGACCCGAAAGCACGCGCCACCAGGCAGATGTGATGGTCAGTAAACATGACGAATTGGACACGTATCTGCCGGCATTTCGCGCGACCGTGACCGAAGCCAAGGCTGCTTCCGTGATGTGCGCTTATAACAGCATCAACGGACAGCCTGCGTGCGTAAATGAGTTCCTGCTACAGGACCAACTGCGAAACAAATGGAAGTTTCAGGGCTACGTCGTCTCTGACTGCGACGCGGTCGTCAACATCTTCCGCGACCATCATTTCACCAAGACCCAGCCCGAGGCGTCTGCGCTGGCCATTCAGCGGGGAATGGACAACGAGTGCATCGACTTCGCCAAAGTCAACGACGATCACGACTATCGCCCGTATTACGACGCATACAAGCAAGGATTCTTAAAGGAAAGCGAGATCGATACCGCGCTCATACGCCTGTTTACCGCGCGGATGAAGCTGGGCATGTTCGATCCGCCGGAGATGGTGCCCTACGCGAAAATTGACGAAAAAGAACTGGACAGCGCGGAGCACCGCGCGCTGGCGCGGACCATCGCCAACGAGTCTATGGTTCTGCTAAAAAACGACGGCACCCTGCCGCTCAAGCAGGGCAAACTCAAAATCGCCCTGGTGGGTCCGCTGGCCGATCAAACGAAATATCTGCTTGGCAATTACAGCGGAAGCCCAACCCATATCGTTTCTATTCTCGACGGCATGAAAGCGGAGTTCCCGGAAGCGCAAATCAACTTCGTTCCGGGGACGCAGTTTCTGCGAACCGATGGGGAACTGGTCCCGGAGTCAGCGCTGACCAGCGCGGAAGGCCAGCCAGGGCTCACCGCGAAGTTCTCTTCGGGGGTGGATCCAGGCCAGGGCCCGGTATTAGCCACGGGCACGGCGAGCACAGTTGACTTGAATTCAGAGAGTCTTCCGCAAGAAGCCGCCGGCACTTACCCTCTCTCGGTGGATTGGGCAGGGTTTCTCACGGTTACCGAGACCGGCGATTACAGCATCGGGGTACGCGCCAGCGGCAACTTCGTAATGGTCCTGCTTGATGGCAAACCATTGGTGATGCAGTACCTCGACAGCGAGCGGCCGCAAAGCAAAGTCGGACACATTCATCTTGAGCAGGGTAAGAAGACGGCCCTCGAAGTCAGGTACCGGCAGACGAAACCCGGGCCCACACAGGCGCAGCTGATTTGGGCGAAGTACGATCCGAAACCAGACCCCGCCGCCATTGACGCGGCGAAGAACGCGGATGTGGTGGTTGCGGTGGTGGGAATCACCAGCCAGCTGGAAGGCGAAGAGATGGCGGTGAGCGAAGAGGGGTTCAAGGGCGGCGACCGCACCAGCATTGATCTACCGAAGCCGGAACAGCAGTTGCTCGAAGCGCTGTCGGCTGCGGGAAAGCCAGTAGCGGTCGTGCTCGCCAACGGAAGCGCCCTCGCCGTGAACTGGGCACAAGAACACGTAAACGCGATTCTGGAATCCTGGTATGCGGGCGAGGAGGGCGGCGCGGCAGTCGCGGAAACGCTCTCGGGAAAGAACAACCCCGCCGGACGCCTGCCGGTTACTTTCTACACCGGCATCGATCAACTCCCGCCGTTTGAAGACTACGCAATGAAAGGGCGGACTTACCGCTATTTCGAAGGCAAGCCGTTGTATCCCTTCGGGCATGGCTTGAGCTACACGACATTCTCTTATAGCGGCCTGATGCTTCCGCAGAAGGCGCTCAAGGCCGGCGATCCACTGACTGCGGAGGTGACCGTCACCAATTCCGGCACGCGTGAGGGAGACGAGGTCGCTCAGCTGTATCTAAGTTTTCCGAACGTGGCAGGAGCGCCGATGCGCGCCCTGCGCGGGTTCAAGCGCGTTCACTTAAAGCCGGGCGAATCGCAGAAGGTGAGCTTCAGGTTGAAGGAACGCGACCTGAGCATGGTAACCGCAGCCGGCAAGCCGATCATCGCGGAAGGGAGATATTCGGTGTCTGTTGGTGGAGGCCAGCCGGGCACGAGCGCAACGACAGTGGCCGGCACATTTCAAGTGAAAGGCACCAATACACTCCCGGAATAGCCTGCGCTGAAACAATCAAGCTGATCAATTGCTTACACAAATTCTCCGACTGCCGAATTCTCGATAGTCGGTGCGAAGACGGGAAGTGAGGACAACATTGAATGCCAGACTGTGGCACGCCATGGTATGGCCCGTACTCGTGCTGAGTGCCGGTGCGTGGGCCCAGCAGGCAGAGTCTTGCGCCGCGCTGAAGGGCTTTAAAACTCCGAGCAGCGAAATCATAAAAGCCGAGATCACGAAAGCCGAACAGATCCCTTATGGGACCACCGTGCCTGATCTCTACGGGCCGGGCCACAGTGCTCCCATACCTGCATATTGCCGAGTCGAAGGCGTCATCAATCGCCGCGCCGGAGTTGGCGGCGAGGAGTTTGGCATCAACTTTGTCCTCGCCCTGCCCAAGCAATGGAATGGCGATTTCCTGATGCAAGGCGGCGCTGGCAGTAACGGCATAGTGCTTCCCCCGCTCGGTCTGAATGCCGCCGGAGATACGCCCGGCCTCATGCGCGGATTCGCCGTAGTCAGCACCGATACTGGCCACGCAAGTCAACGCGGATTCGATTTCGGTTTCATGAGAGATCAGCAAGCGTATCTGGATTTTGCCTATCTCGCGAACCCCGAGGTCGCCACCCTGGCCAAGCAACTCATCGCGCAATACTACGGGAAGGTGGCAGCGTTTTTGTATTTTTCCGGATGTTCCACCGGCGGCCGCGAGGGCATGATTCTCTCGCAGCGCTATCCCGCGATCTTCGACGGCATTATTTCGGGTGATCCCGCGATGCGCACCGGACTTTCCAATCTGGCGATCGGCAAGTGGATCCCGGTTGCGTTCAACCAAGTTGCGCCGAAAGACGCGGATGGCAAACCGATCATCGCGCAGGCCATCAGCGATGCTGATCGCAAGTTGATCGGGGACGCTCTGCTCGAGAAGTGTGATGCAAAGGACGGCGTGGCGGATGGTCTCATCTCCGATCCTCTGGGCTGCGATTTTGATCCAGCGGTATTGGCGTGCAAGGCAGGGCAAAGCGAGTCGTGCCTGAGTCCGGAGAAGGTCGCTGCCATCAAGAAAGCTGTAGGCGGGCCAAAAACGCAGGGTGGTATCCAGGTTTATCCCGGCTTCCTGTACGACACCGGCATCACGGCCAGCGCTCCCATCCGTGGCATTCTCTTGCCAGGCCCCGGCATTTTCGGGCCGGCAACCACCGCCTTGGAAGTTGACGTCGAAAAGGAAGCGCTCGCGGAAGTTCGGCCACTGGTGGACTCGATGTCCACCAACCTGACTACGTTTTCCGGGCATGGCGGTAAGCTGATCTTTTATCACGGCGACAGCGATCCCTGGTTCTCTCCCCTCGACACATTCGAGTACTACAAGGATATGGCGGCGGCGAATGGCGGCCTGGAAGCCGTTTCCAAATGGAGCCAGTTCTATTTCGTTCCAGGAATGGGGCACTGCGGCGGAGGCCCGGGCCTTGACCAGTTCGATCTCCTGGGCGCAACCGTCAACTGGGTGGAGAAGGGGACGCCTCCTACGGCAATCATCGCGACTGGCAAGGCATTCCCAGGGCGCAGCCGTCCTTTATGCCCCTACCCCAAACACGCCCAATACAAAGGACAGGGCGATACGGAGGACGCGAGCAATTTCGAATGCCGCTGAACCCCTCCCAAAATTTAGCCTTACTGTTCCACTGAAAGAACGGTGACCGATTTCGGTTCCAGCTTCAGAGTCAGTTTGCCGCCTGCGACCTTCGCGGAGACAGGCTTTGGAGCCACAGTGTGCGGTGCATCGAAGGTGTTGACACTGTCAACCTTCGGCGCGGTCAGGGTCTCCCCCCTTGCTGTTTTCGCCGTGATGCCGGGGAGACTCGCTTCGAAATCGATTGGCTGATCCGGATCAACGTTGGTGATTTCCAGCCATAGTTTGCCGGTTGTGTCCCGGGCAGCGATGGCGTCCACCCGAGGCAGCGTGATGTCGCCTTGTTTGTAGGTTCCGGGGTCGAATGTCACGGGCACAAACGTTGCGTCCTGGAACGGCACATACATTTTGAAGACGTAGTAGGTGGGTGTCAGGACCATTTTTTCTTTGTCAGTGATGATCATGGCCTGAAGCACATTGATCATCTGCGCAATGTTGGCCATGCGCACCCGGTCGGCGTGCCGCGCAAAAATGTTCAGATTGAGCGCCGCCAGGATCGCGTCGCGCAAGCTGTTTTGCTGGACCAGGAAGCCGGGATTGCTGCCGGGCAGCGGCGCATACCACGCCCCCCATTCATCTACAACCAGGGCCACTTTCTTCTCGGGGTCATACTTATCCATGATGGCCGAGTGCGTGTTGATCAGACTATCCATGTCCAGCGTGGTCTTGAGAATTTGCGCGTACTCGGCGTTTCCGAATCCGACGGATGCCAATTTGTCCTGCCAGTTCACCACTGTGTAGTTGTGCATGGACAGGCCGTCGATGTCCCAGCTCCACGAGTGATGCTGGTAGGCTTTCATGATGGCTTCGGTCCAGTCGGTCCAACGGGGCCCATCGCCGCCGGGGCCCACTGCGATCCTGAGCATCTGCTGCGCCTTACTCTGCTGATCGGGATTGAAGTTTCTGACGAAGCGGCTGTAAACCTTGAGCTGATCCAGATAGTAGTCTGGCGTCATGTTGCCGCCACAGTCCCAGCTTTCATTGCCGATGCCAAGAAAGCTCACTTTGTAGGGAGCAGGGTGGCCGTTGGCGCCACGCTCCTTTGCCAGCGTAGTCGGCTGCGCCGTAGTCATATACTCCAGCCATTCGGACGCTTCCTGAGGAGTGCCGGAGCCGACATTGACCGACAAGTACGCGCTGGCGCCAATCTGCTCGAGAAAGTCCATGAATTCATGTGTGCCGAAGGTGTTCGGTTCGATTACCCCGCCCCAGTTAGGATTGAGGCTAACGGCTCGTGGGGTGCCAATACCCTTGCGCCAGTGGTACTCATCCGCGAAACAGCCGCCGGGCCAGCGAACGTTCGGCACTTTTAGAGCTTTCAAGGCGGTGACGACGTCGTTGCGAATGCCGCGGGTATTGGGAATCGCGGAATCCGGCCCCACCCAGATCCCTTCATAGACGCCATGACCAAGATGTTCGGCGAACTGGCCGAAGAGGTTGCGGTCGATCTTCGCGCCCGCTTTGGTGGCGTCCACGGACAAAGCAAACTTGTCCGCGGCCATGAGAGGAGCCGCAAGAATCGCGGCCAGAAGAATCAGACGAATTAAGCAAGTGCGCATGGCGAGGCAGTGTCCTTTTTCTGTGAAGTCGGGGATCGCTAAATTCATCGGAAAAATAGGGATCTAAATAGCGAAAATATGGTTTTTCCTTTGCCCATTCGAGAGCGTAGTATTCGTTTGCTTGATCGATCTTAAGTGGCGAATTGCGGCCGGCAAACAACGGGCTCCTTCTCCAGTAAACGATTTCTGATACCGCATAATCGCTGCACCAGCAAACCAGAACATGAGGACAAAACGATATATGAAAACAGCCGGAATGATGATGCTTATCTTTGCGACGCTGTGCTGCGCACAGGATACCAGCACTCTGCAACCTGCCGCGACCAACGTCTGGGGAGCCGAATATCCGCAGGTTGACAGCGCGGGCAGAGTGCAGCTTCGGGTTAAGGCTCCGAACGCCACCAAGGTCCGGGTGAATTTTTGGAGCGGCCCCAAAGCGGAAATGGAGAAGCAGCCCGACGGATTCTGGACCATCACCACTCCGCCTCTTGTTCCCGGCCTGCACTACTACACCTTGATCATCGACGGCGCAGAAGTCAGCGACACCAACAGCCGGGCGTTTTTCGGCGGAGGCAAATATGCCAGCGCAGTTGAAGTTCCAGAGCCGGGCTCGACTTACTATTCGATCCAGGACGTCGCCCACGGCGAAGTGCGCGAGGTCTGGTACAACTCGAAGGTGACTGGTACCTGGCGACACGCGCTGGTGTATTTGCCGCCGAATTACGATACGCAAACCAAGGTGCGTTATCCGGTGCTTTACCTGCAGCACGGTGCCGGCGAAGATGAGACAGGATGGATCAGGCAGGGCCATGCGAACTTCATCCTCGACAATCTCATTGCCACGAAAACCTGCAAGCCCATGATCGTCGTGATGGCGTATGGCTATGCCCGGCGCGCCGGCGAGCCGCCTGATTTCACTGCGAAGCCCTTCGGTTCTCCCGAAATGTTAAAAGCCATGCAGGACATGTCGGCGGTGTTTGAAGACGACGTGACCCAGGCGTTGATTCCTTACATCGATTCGACCTTGCGGACGATGTCAGACCGCGACCATCGCGCCATGGCCGGACTTTCCATGGGTGGAATGCAGACCTTCCGGGTGACGCTCGATCATCTCGATCTGTTTTCCTATATCGGAGGTTTCAGCGGGGCCGGCGGTATGCTGGTGCTAGGAAACCGGAAACTGGATCCAAAGACCGATTACAACGGGGTGTTTGCCGATGCGGCTGCATTCGGCAAGAAAGTACACTTGCTCTGGATCGGCGTCGGAACCAATGAACCGGAACGAATGCGGGGAGGACTGTTACGGCTACATACTTCGTTGCAGGAGGCGGGCATCCGGCATGTGTTCTACGAATCCCCCGGCACGGACCACGAATGGCAGACCTGGCGCCGGGACCTAAGGAGACTCTGATTAAGCTCTCTGCTTTCCACAACCGGTCAAGTTAAAGTGTCTGAGAAATGAAACAGAGGACCCTGGCGATGATGACCGGCTTTGAGCAGTACACGAAGAAGACGCGGCGAGCGATATTTCTGGAGGAGATGGAGCAGGTGGTGCCGTGGCGCGAGTTGTGCGCGCTGGTGGAGCCGCATTATCCCCAGCCCGGGAACGGTCGGCCGCCGGTGGGAGTGGAGCGCATGCTGCGGATTTACTTTTTGCAGCAGTGGTTCAACCTGTCGGACCCGGCGGTGGAAGAGGCGCTGTACGACTCGGCGGGGATGCGGCAGTTCGTGGGCATTGATTTGGGCTGTGAGCCGGTGCCGGACGAGACCACGGTGTGCAAGTTCCGGCATTTGCTGGAAGCACACCAACTGGGCGAACAGATGCTGGGGCAGGTGAACCTGCACTTGCAAGCGCAGGGGGTGCGAATCACGACCGGCACGATCGTGGACGCGACCATCCTGCATGCACCCACTTCGACCAAGAACCAGGAGCAGCAGCGCGATCCGGAGATGCACCAGACCAAGAAGGGGAACCAGTGGTACTTCGGGATGAAGGCGCACGTGGGAGTGGATAGCAAGACCAAGATCATCCATACGGCAGTGGCGACGGCGGCCAACGTTGCCGACTCGGCGGTGCTGCCCGATCTCTTGCACGGCGAAGAAACGCGGGTGTGGGGCGATCAGGCTTATCGCGGGCAGACCGAAGTGATTCGCGAGGGCGCGCCCCAGGCGCAGGACTGTACCCATCGGCGCTACCGCTACAAGGATCAGGTGGACGAAGTAGAGCGGGCGAAGAACCGGACGAAATCGACGGTGCGCTCGAAGGTGGAGCACGTGTTTGGGGTGATGAAGCTGAAGTTCGGATTTGTGAAGCTACGCTATCGAGGGCTGAAGAAGAATGCCAACCAGCTGTTTGCCGTGTGCGCGCTCGTGAACCTGTATCTGGTGCGGAAAAGACTGTTGCTTCTGGCACCGGCTTAGTCTGAGAGCGAAGGTGACTGAACACGGGCGAGCCGCCGCCGACGAAGCGGGCGGAAGACCGGAAAAACCGAATCCAAACGCTTGCACCGGCCTGGCAGAACACGTACTACCTCGAAGACACTGGCTTATTCAGAGTTTCCCTAAAGGATTTTGCGCCGAGACTGTTCTGACGCCACATCAAGGATTTTCGCAGGATCGCAGCAATTCGTTCGAGTTCGGTCGATACAGAGGTGCCGTAAGTGCGGGTCGCTTCGGTCGCCGACTTCAATCTCGTCAGGTTCGATTGCTGGGCCCGTCATATTTATCTATCCCCGTCTACCCCGCTCAGAAATCCACGCGCCTGAGGAACAAATGGCACCCAATCGGCATTCCATGTCATATCATGTTGACCTAAAGGAGCAGTATCTATCCCAATCTATGTTCGCGCGAATCGGAGTTTGTCTCCTTTTGGCCGTAATCTCGGCCCCAGGCTTATTCGCCGCCGATTTTGTCATGAAGGTGACCGACAAGGATTACCTCGATACTCAAGGTTTCAGCGTCTTTCTCTACGACAGCACCTACCATCCGGTTTTTGTGGACCAAAAGAACACGGCTATGGAGATGATTCTTCACGGCCATCGCATCGCCACGAACGGAGACGTGCGCCTGATGCCAACGCCGGAGCAGTGGGACCTGGTGGCAACTCTTAAAGATCGGCATGCTGACAAGGCAAACAGCCAGCTCACCGCCGATCTTGCTTTCCCGACGTTCGATCTCAGTTACACGCTGGAAGTGACAGCGGAGCCAGGCGGGGTGAAAGTCAGCATCAATCTCGACAAACCGCTACCGCAGAAACTGGTGGGGCGGGCAGGCTTCAACCTGGAGTTCCTGCCTTCGATCTATATGGGCAAAGCTTATCTGGTGGACGGAACGAAAGCCGGCATCTTCCCGCGTACGCCGAATGATCCGATGATCAAGGTCCTGCCCCTGCCGGATGAACCGAAAAAAGCGTACTACCTGGAGGACTGGGATAAGGCCAAGGGATACACTCAGCCGCTGCCGTTCGCCGAAGGCAAGAGCATCACGCTGGGGGTCGACGATGCGCTGGCCCGGGTGAATGTAGTTTCGGATACCGGCAACCTCATGCTGTTCGATGGACGCGATCGCGCGCCGAACGGTTGGTTCGTGTTGCGTTCGCTGATCCCTTCGGGCAAGACGACCGGCGCCATCGTCTGGCACATCAGGCCGGACGTAATTCCGAACTGGACGCGGCGGCCGATGATCGCGCACAGCCAGGTCGGCTATGCGCCCGGTTTCTCAAAGGTGGCGGTGCTCGAACTCGACCCGAAGTACAACGCTCCGAAAACGGCCAGAGTGCTGCGCCTGATGGAGGACGGATCTTACAAGCAGGTATTCGAGGGCTCGATCACGCCTTCGACGCCCTGGCTGCGCTACGTGTATTCGAAATTCGACTTCACCCCAGTGAAGCATCCCGGCCTGTATGCAATCGAGTATGCAGACCAGCGTACGGCGCCGTTCCCCGTCGCAGAGAACCCTTACGCAAACATCTGGCAAGACAGTCTGGATCATCACCTGGCGGAGCAGATGGATCACGTTTCCGTTCGTGAAGGCTACCGCATGTGGCATGGCGCTTCTCACCTGGATGATGGCCGCATGGCGCCCGTGGTTGGAGAGCAATTCGACGGCTGGAACCAGGCCACGGCAACTGACGGGCAGTACAAAGGCGGCGATCACATCCCCGGGATGAACGTGGGCGGCTGGTACGACGCGGGCGACTTCGATCTTGAGGAACCGGCACAGCTGAGCGTGATCCAGAGCCTCGCTCTCGCTTATCGCGAATTCAATCTCAAGTACGACGAGCTTACCGTGGATGAAGCTGCCCGTACGGTTGAGATGCACCGACCTGATGGCGTGCCGGATACGGTGCAGCAAGTCAAGCACGGCGCTTTGCTTATCCTGGCGCAATTCCACAATATTGGCCACGCCATCCGCGGAACTCACGAGCCAGATCTGCGACAGTACACGCAGGTGGGGGACGGAGCGTCGAAAACCGACGGCCGCATTTACGATCCGAAGCTCGGCCCCAACGAGGTGAAGGGCGACTACTCTGGCAAGCCGGACGATCGCTGGATCTTCACTAGCAACAATCCGTATTTCCAATGGAATGCCATTGCCGCGCTGGCTGCAGCGGCGGATGCGCTAAAAGGTTGGGACGACGCATTAGCGCAAGACTGTCTCGAGACCGCAATCAAAGCGTGGAAGGACACATCGGCGAATCCAACACTGTATCCGACATCCAGCGGGCCGGACCGAGAGACTCCCGCAAACGGCGTGCTGGCGGCCTCTCAGGGTGTTGTCTCTGGCGAACAGGGCGCTCGTAAACCAAAGAACATCTCGGGTGCTGCGACAAACTCTGCAGCGCCGGCAGCTCCACCGACCGGCTTCGGCCGCGGCAGATCTTTTGTCGGCATGGACTGGGCTGCGGCTTTGGAATTGACCATCGCCACCAATGGTGCCGAGCCATACAAGTCCCGTCTGAAAGAATTATTCCCTCAGATGATCACTCCGCAGCAGATGGACCTCCATGGTTGGACAGCAGTCCGGGCTTTGCCTTATCTGGATGCGAGCGCGAAAGATCAAATGCACGAAGCCGTCAAGACATACATGGCGGCCTTGGACAAGCAGTTGGATGCCACACCATTTGGCGTGCCCCCGAGCCTCGGCACGTGGGGCGGATCGGGAGCCGCGGTGGACATGGCCATCCGCATGTATTTCCTGCACAAGACGTTTTCGGATCTCGTGGGCCCCGAATACACACTTCGCGCGGTCAACTACATTCTCGGCACGCACCCGGTATCCAGCACTTCGTATGTCGCTGGAGTCGGCACCGTCTCGAAGACGAAGACGTACAGTAACAATCGCGCCGACAATGCTTACATCCCAGGTGCCGTGATTCCGGGATACATCATCATCAAGCCGGATTTTCCGGAGTGCATCGACGACTTCGGATTTCTGTGGTTTGAGGATGAAGCCGTCGTGGCCGGGTCGGCCAGTTGGGTCGTGGCCGGCAATGCTGCGGACGCGATCATAAAGGAATCGAAGTAAACCGAGTACTGAAAGCACAACCACGGAAAACAATCGGGGATATCCGAGAACTCGGTAGAGGCGACACTCCAGCAACCTTCTTCAAGTGAGATTTGAGCTTTGCTCTGGAAAGGCTGGCGTCGGTTCAACTCCGCCCCTGGCCACCATCATTATCATCAATCGTTTAGCGGACCAGCCCGAAATTTCACACCTGTGATTTCACATCTGTGGTCTGGATTTAGCGTGGGCGAGTGCGTCTCTTTGCCGAGGCCTCGGATCCAGGTGGTTCGCGGAACGGTTCCACAGAAATGCGCTCGTAACGCACTTCCAGCACCGTCAGAGATTCTGTACCGCCCGGCAATTGAAGGACTACGCTGTCACCCGCTGCCGACTTCATCAATGCGCGTCCCAGCGGTGACACCCAGCTGATGTGGTTACGGTTGAGATCGATCTCGTCTGTGCCCACGATGCTCACCACTCGCGATACTCCCGCGGCATTGGCGTAGCGCACGGTTGCTCCGAAGAATGCCCTCGTCGCCGCCTGACCAGCTCTCGGAGCTTCCGGGTCCACCACTTCCGCGGCTTCGATTCGCTTGGTGAGAAAGCGAATCCGCCCATCGATCTGCCGCAGCCGCCGCTTGCCATACTGATAGTCGGCGTTCTCACTGCGATCGCCGTTGCTCGCAGCCCACGCCACCACCTCCACCACAGCCGGGCGTTCCCTGCTGAGCAGAAACCGATGCTCATCTTTGAGGCGCTCGAGGCCGCGCGGCGTGATGTAGTTCTTGGTGTGCGTCGCGGGCGCGTCCGGTTGTGGTTGTCTGGTAAAACCTTTTCGCATCTCGTAGTCTTTCCAGGTACTGAACCAAAGGCATAACTTCGGGATTGTCCTCGGTCGGCGCGGAATCTGGGTCCCCACACTGGACGCCTTTAGAGCTCTCGCTGCCTAAATCCAGTGAAGATCGAAACCCAGCCACTCCTGCCGCAGATGCCATAGCTTACACTCAAACCACATGCTCAACCGGGGCTACGCCTATACCACAATCGTCAGCCGCAAACATCATGGACAGACCCTGCTCTCCCACCTGGCGAGCCTTTACCCACATTCAACCCCGCAAGCCTGGCAACAAAACCTGAACCACCGCGAAGTCACCGTGAACGGCGTCACCGCCGCCGGAAGCGAATTGCTCGCTTCAGGCCAAACCCTAGTCTGGAACCGTCCACCCTGGATCGAGCCGGACACTCCTCAGCACTTCGAAGTCCTGTTCGATGACCCGCATCTGTTGGCCGTCAACAAACCCGCCGGGCTGCCCACCCTTCCCGGCGCCAGCTTCATGGAAAACACGCTGCTGCGTCTGGTGCAAAAGCAAACCCCCAACGCAAACCCTGTCCACCGCTTGGGACGGGGCACTAGCGGCATCGTGCTCTTCGCCAAAACGCCGCAGGCAGCTTCCAAACTGGGCGCGGACTGGAACACACCGAAAATTCAAAAAATCTATTGTGTGCTGGCGCAAAACATCGCACAGCACGACGCCTACGAAATCCTCACACCCATCGGACTTGTACCGCACCCGCGCATCGGCATGGTGTGGGCCGCCAACCCGAGTGGCAAGCCGTCAAAGTCATTGGCGAAGGTGATCTTACGGGCGCCAAGCAGCACGGCGTCAAGCAGCACACCAGGCACCACAAGATTTGAGGTAACCCTGAATTCCGGGCGCCCTCATCAGATCAGGATCCATCTGGCATCCATCGGCCATCCGCTGGTTGGCGATCCTCTGTACGGCACATCCGGCCAGCCTCTAGAAAATCTCCCCGGCCTTCCCGGCGACGGAGGATATTTGCTGCACGCCCAATTCCTAAACTTCCCGCACCCCATCACCGGCGAACAAATCAATCTCGAGGCATCTTTGCCGGCAGGATTCTCGTTGCATCAGTAGATTCACA
This sequence comes from Terriglobales bacterium, assembly GCA_036265205.1. Classification (GTDB taxonomy): domain Bacteria; phylum Acidobacteriota; class Terriglobia; order Terriglobales; family Acidobacteriaceae; genus JAIQFF01. The sequence continues at coordinate 20,341 of DATAPL010000030.1, read as the reverse complement.
GCTGGATTCGAATCTGGAAAATTCGAGGACGGACGAAGCGTTCCCCAGTTTGTAGGCGAATGGAAACTGGTGAACGTCCCGTCTGTTCCCTGTTTTTGTCCCGCCGGGACCACGTAGGCGAAAAAGGCAGGGGTGAGAAATCCCTCCGGCCTTATCGTCTTTATCGATTCAGAATCTGCGGAATGCACCGGCTCATTTACTCAGCTTGCCCGGATCGTGGCCGCGTGCGGCTATTGGCTGGTAAACCGACGGCGGAAACTGATTCGCACGCGCCTGAGCCTGCATACGCTCGCGGGCTTCTTGCTTCTCAACCGAGCCGTGACATTTCTTGTGCTTCTTGCCGCTGTCGCAAGGGCATGGATCGTTCCTGCCCGTGCTCTTCTGAATCTCTCGATCCGTCATCTGAGTGCTATAAAACAGATTCCGAATGAACTCTTTTTCGCCCGTTGCTGCCATCGCCAGCGAGGCTCTGCCGCCCGGCATGTTGGAACCTGCGAAATCTATGCCGCCATAAATCTCCAATTGCCAGAGCGTCTGCTCTGGGTATTTACCGGGCTGACTGCCAATGTACTTGAACGTGCCTTGCCCCAGGTCGCCGCCGACGCGATTGCCCATCGACAGCATCTGCTGGAACGCAGGACTGGCCTGATCCATGAAGACCGCAGCCGTCGATGAAAAGCCGTCGCCCAATCTGACGTTGAAATGTTGGAACGCGAGAGCCTTGGCGATCATCGAAAACAAACCCATCAACAGCTTGTGATGGAACGGAATCGATGTGCCGCCGCTTCGGTCGTACCCACGCGTCAGCGTCCGGCGCAACTTCGCGTTCTTCTCCAGCCGCGGAGGAACAAGTTCCGCCAGAATTCTAGCCGCGTCAACGTTCTTTGCGCCAAACGGCAGCACCGTCATCAAATACGCTTCGTACTCTGCCTTCTTGTTGTTACATTTACGGCACGCCGGAACCTGAGGCAGATTGCCGCGCCTCTCTTCCAGAAAGAACTTTCTGCCCAATGCGTGATCGGAGGTCTCCGACGGCGCATCGTTGCAGTAAACGCAATTTTGACCGTCAAACTTGTGTTTCATATCGCTGCTCCAGGTTACATTTTACCAAGGATTTCATTTTCCAAGGAACACGCCATCAACGTGACGCACGATGCGCTCGGCCCAAGCCACAGCATTGGAAATTGATGGCTGAGTGCGTGGGCTCATGCCGTGCTGCCCGAACTCATCTTCGCGAGACTGCTTCACGACCAGTATCCCGCCATGATCGCGGCGACGTGCTTCCCGCCCCCTTTCCATCTTGCCAGTCGGGCAGCTTCGCCTCATATTCGCCCGTCCAAATCGAGTTGGCAGACTGCTTGTTGGTTCGCACTCCTGCCGTTGCCGGAGAAAACTTCTAAACCTCTCCGGCGTTCTGAGGCAGAAGTACTTTGAAGAAATTCGCGGGCGGGCACATACTTAACAGCCTCTGAAACAAGACCATATGAGGAGATTCATCATCACCGGCGCGCCGGGTGCAGGCAAGACAGCCATCATCCGTCAGTTGGAGCTCGACGGGTTCAGCGTAGTGGAAGAGGCAGCTACTGACGTCATCGCCGCAGCGCAGGCCCAGAGAACGGTTCAGCCATGGATGCATCCCTCGTTCATTGACGAAATCGCCAGGCTGCAGAGGGACCGCCAGATTCGAGCCTCATGTCAACCCGATCAGGTTCAGTTTCATGACCGTTCGATTGTGTGCACCGCGGCTTTGGCGATCTACCTCGGGCATCCTTTTTCACCCGTCCTTGCCAGCGAACTGGAGCGCATCAAAAAAGAGGCAATCTACCAACCCCGAGTTTTCTTGGTTCGGAATCTCGGCTTCATCACGGCTACAGAAGCGCGGCGAATCAGCTTCGAGGAAACGGTGCGCTTTGAGAAAATTCACGAAGAGACTTATCGAGACTTCGGCTTCGAACTGCTCTCAGTCGAGCCAGGAAGCGTGACGGAGCGGGCCAGCGTAATCAAAGCGGCCATTGGTTAGGCAAAGCAGCGATTTATTGCCATCCTGCTGTTAAGCGCTTAACCCTTGATCGTCTACCGTTCTCGCGCCTCGTCGGTATCATATCCAGTACGACCCCGAGCTCGTTGTGACCTGCAGATCGGTGCCAGGACTAACCTCGCGAGTTCCTCTTTCAGTTCCCGCTATCGCATCATCGCCTATTGGGTGACGACTGCTCTGGTCGTCTTCGAACTGGCTCTGGGTGGCCTATGGGATATCCAGCGGGTGCCCCAGGTTCGCGGACTGATCGAACGGTTGGGCTACCCAACATATTTCTAGGCAATGGACGCAGAAATAAAAATAACTCACATATGTTTGTCTATTTACCAGTATGTCTATTATATTAGTAGACTTAATTATCCGCTCACGAATGACTCGTGACTCGCCAAGAATTCGCACCGCGATGGAGCGGCGAGACGGCTGCGCGTTATCTGCGCTTGAAGCAACCAGGCGAGAACAGGCTGAAAAAAGAGGACAGCGCTTACATGAAATCCGGCAAGGAACTGGTTCTCACAACTCTGATCCTGACGGCATTGACTACCGGCGGGTTGGCACAAACCGGGTTGGCACAAACGAATGCAACTTTGGACACCGCTTCTCCAAAGGAATGTGCTGCCTCAGGCTCAACTCCGGACGCGCCCGTCACCGCGGCCGATATCCAGCAGTTAAAAGCCGCTCTCGCCGATCAGCAATTGCAGATTCAGGCCTTGCGGGCGCAACTGCAAAATAAGGGCCAGGCACAGCCGCAGGCAGGATCAGCGCCGACCGCTCTGATGACGCCCGCCGAAGCTGCACCGTTTGATACGGCAACCAGCGTCGCAACAAGCAGCCAGGCCGTGGACGCTGACAGAAGTAGCCAGAACGCCGGGAGCTCCGATGAACGCATCCGGAACCTGGAGAGGCAAATCAAAGGCCTGGGCCCGATCTCATTCAGCGGCGACGTGCGCTTTCGCGCTGAACCTTTCTTCGGTGGCCCCACGGATCAATCGTTGGATCGCATGCGGGCTCGCGTTCGTGCCCGCTTTAATGCGGTCGCGAATCTCGGGCAGCAATTTCGCGCCGGAGTCACCCTCGCCAGCGGCGACATAAACGACCCCACATCCACCAACCGGACTCTCACCGGCTTTTACACCCGCAAAGCAGTTGCGTTGGACCAGGCGTTCGTCGAGTTCACCCCGGCGGCGTTCAAGCCGCTCACCCTCACCGGCGGGAAATTCCGCTATCCCTGGTACAACACTGAACTCACCTGGGATAAAGACCTGAATCCTGAGGGTGCAGCCGAGACCCTGGCCTTCAATCTGAATACGCCAATCCTGAAACGAGTTGCGCTGGTTGGGTTTCAGTTGCCCTTTGCCGAGTTGGCTGGTACCTCTGCTACGGACAAAAGAATTACGCAAGCTGTTACCTATGGTGGCCAACTGCAGACGTCCTGGCGGCTTGCGCCGTGGCTGAACCTGAGCGCCTATACCGGCTACTATGACTATCGGGGCACCGACTCCATTGCGCTGGCGCTAGCCCGGGCCAGCAGCAAGAATCCACAGACCCCATTTACCGGCGTGCTTCCACTGGCTGCGGGCAACCCGGTTCAGGACTCGACCTACACCACCACCGCGACCACCGTGATCCCAGTCGGCGGCACAGCCTATCCGACCGGGGTTGCTTCCATCAGCAATGCGCAGTTCGCCTCGAAGTTCGGGCTGCTCGACACCATCGCCCGCTTCGACATCGATACCAGACGCCCTCGTCTGCCGCTGACGTTTATCGGCGACTACGTGCAGAATACGGAGGCTTGCGGCAACCTGGCCAACATCGTTGCTGCCGCGGCGAATACTCCCACGCAGACCTTCAAACAAACGCTGAATGCCCCCTGCAACCCGCGTCAACGGCGCGGATATTGGGCCGAAGGCACAGTCGGCCGCTTGCAGAAAAAAGGCGACCTGCAGCTCGGATACGCCCGCATCTACATCGAGCGCGAGGCGGTGTTGGGCAATTTCAATTACAGCGACATTCGTCAAGGGACGAATGTCTCAGAGCACCGGTTCACCTCCTTCTACCAATGGGACGATAGCGTGCAGTTGGGGTTCACTGCCCTGATCGGGCGTCCGCTCGGCACTGTCGAGCCTTGGCTCTTGCGCCTGCAGTTCGACACCATCTATATCTTCTGATTTCGGAGGCCGAGACGGTTGCAAAAGATGGAATCGGCGAGACCGCTAGCGGAAGCGGTAGCCGGGCTTGAGTTCGCAGCGGAAGACTTTGGTTTGGTCGCGATTGACGCGAGCGTTGCAGTCTGCCCAGCTCAGGTAAAGATTCGGACCAAGGGGAAAAGTGATGGCTTCGCCATTGATTTCGGCCTGAATGGTGACTCCCTCGGCTGAACCCGGCACGGTAAAGTTCAAGGCCTGGCCAAAGATTACGGGATACGAGGTGCGCACCATATCGCTCACCATGGGGTGAAAGACTTCGGCTTCAAGGAGAAAGGTCGCCGTATCCGACCAGTTGCGAGCGGACACGGTGACGACGCGGCCGCCTTGTGAAAGATCTTCGTCTTCAATCTTGGTGAAGGGACAGGGACCGGCGATGCAGGAGGTTCTGACGTTGCGGAATTCGTTGCCTTCCCCGGCATCGAGCGTGGCCGAGCCCATGGCAGCTTTCCATTTGCCGTCGGGGGAGCAGGGAGGCTTTTTCTTGCAGGCCACGTTGCCGACGTTGGGCACTTCAAAGGTTTTAACCGCGCTTCCGACGTTGGCAGCGGTCGTACTCTTAATCGAATATCGCGCCAGCACGTTGGAGACGACGATGTCAGGGCGATTCGAAGCATTGGCTTCATGCGGAACCGGAATCATGTGGGCCACGTAAACCTTGTCTCCCACAAACTCATGCAGATCGAGGGGCTGGTAGTCGGCATGGCGGAATTGGAGGGTGACCGGACGCCCGATCCATAGCCGGGTGCGCAACATAATGGTGAACAGGCCGGAAGCGTCCGATTTGCCGTCGCCGATGACCGCACCGTTGGCGACCGCTTTGATTTGCACATCCGCCAGAGGAAGCTCTTTTTTGGGATCGGCATCCTCGCGGATGACCGCACCGCCCAGCGACATGGGACGGGTGTGGGGACGGATCAGCAGCATGGCGGCAATCAACCCCGCCGCCACCACTACCACCGCCAGTTCAAGGATCAGCTTTCGTTTGCCGGTCATTCTTTGCTGCCCCTTTATACCGCTGGCCACTGAATCGCTGCCGCCAGAGCCCGCTTGTCTTGACACATTCTACGATGCCGGGTTTGCAGAGCAGACTTTTTAGTCTCCCAATCTCTTCCGTCAAGCTCTTTAGACTCAAGCGGTGTAACCAATCCTGTTACCTTTGGTCCCCTTCCTGATCGTTACTCGGCCCAAGATCATTTAAATTTGGGGGGTGGGCCGTCCAGTAAACGACAACAAATTTAGTCCGGTAAGCCGCTCCCGCCGGGAGTTGCTGCGGCGGATCGCCGGCGCGGGAATGTGCCTGCCATTGGCTCGGTTGGGATTGTCCTCGCCGATGGCTGCTCCCTTATCGCCAACTCCAGAACAACACACCCGGCCCGCGCCGCCCCCGACCAAAACTGTGCTCACGCCAGACGACGATCAGTTTCTGGAGGACCTGGAAAAAGTAACGGTTTGCTACTTCTGGGAACAGGCCAGCCCGCAGACCGGCCTGGTCAAAGACCGCTGCAACGCCCGCAAGGCTTCCACCGACAGCGCAGTCGTGGCCAGCATTGCAGCGACCGGATTTGGACTTTCCGCGCTCTGCATCGGTCAGCAGCGGGGCTACCTTTCGCTGAACGAAGCCCGAACGCGGGTGCTGAACACCTTGCGTTTTCTGTGGAAGACCCTGCCCCATCATCGAGGATTTTTCTATCACTTCGCCAACGTGAACACCGGCGAGCGGTTGTGGGATTCTGAGATCTCGTCGGTGGATACGGCGATCCTGCTGTGCGGAATTCTTTGCTGCCGGCAGCACTTCGAGAATTCCGAGATTCGCCAGTTGTGCCGCGATATCTTCGACCGAGTGGACTGGACCTGGCTCTCGGAAGATACTACGCTGCTGCCTCACGGATGGCTGCCAGAAGCCGGCTTCCTGCCCTACCGTTGGGATTACTACAGTGAATTAATGATGATGTACCTGCTGGGCCTGGGCTCGGCTTCTCACCCGCTGCGGGCAGAGGCCTGGGACGCCTGGAAGCGAAATATCTTTGAATATGACGGGCTGCGTTACATCGGATCGTTCGCGCCGCTGTTTGTCCACCAGTATTCCCAGGCCTGGTTTGATTTCCGCGGCAAACGCGATCGCTACGCCGATTACTTTCAGAATTCCATGATCGCCACGGATGTGCATCGCCGCTTTTGCATGGAACTGGCAAAACAGTTCCCCGATTACAGCGACGATCTATGGGGCATCACCGCATCTGATTCAGAAAAAGGCTACGTGATCTGGGGCGGGCCGCCGGCCATGGGTCCTATCGACGGAACCGTGGTCCCCAGCGCCGCCGGCGGATCGATTCCCTTCCTGCCGCAGCCGGTGATGCGCGTGCTGCGCAACATCAGGAATCACTATCCCGAGGCCTGGTGCACCTATGGCTTCGTGAACGCGTTCAATCCCTTGAAAAACTGGTATGACAGCGACGTGGTCGCCATCGACACCGGCATCACTTTGCTGATGGCAGAGAATGCCCGCACCGGATTCATCTGGAACACTTTCATGAAGAATCGGGAAGCCATCCTGGGGATGCAGCGCGCCGGATTCAAGACTTATTATCAGCCTTCCGACAAACAGATAACCGGGCCGCCAATTTCCGGCAGCCCGGTTGCACCCGCTGCGTATTGACCGCAGAGTTATGGCTTTGGAGCGGTCTTGGCGCTCTCCAGATTGTTTGAGGAATCGGCCGGGCTAATGGTGACCGCCGATGGAACCGGTGCGTCGGTTTCAGACGCCTGAATTCTTACGCTGGCGAGAATCTTTTCCAGCTTGCCAAACACCTGTTCGCGATCCACCGCAGTAGTTTTCTGCGTAGTGCCGGCGGCTTCGGTTCCAATGCCCAGGGCAAACTCATAGCAGGCCCCATTGCTGAAGGTGTGATAGTACCGTGCGTCGGTCTGCTTCAAGTCAGCGGTGGTGGAATTCTCGACTTCGCTGAATTGGTTGCCGCCAATCTTGACCTTGCCGGTTTCTTTGCCGGCCGCGGGATCGGCTGCGGCATTGCCTTCAGGAAAGGCGAACTGAGTGCAGGCTTCCTGCGTTATGCCCGGATTCACACTGAGATTGATAAACCCGGATTTGAAATCCGTTTCCGGATAGGAATTTGCCGGCAGTTCTACGGCTGCCAGAGTCATTCCGCCAGGGTGGACAAAATCCATTTGAAACGGTCCCAGATCTCCCCAGCTTAACTGCGCCTGGTCACCGGATTTCAGGCTGTACTGGCGGGGAAAATTGAAGGTGACTCCGTATTCTCGATTGACATAGGCAAGGGTTGCCGCGCGCCGCTTCCTGGGCGTCTTAGCTTTCGCTTTTTCGGGACCCGGCGTTCGGATTGAGGCGGTAGCGGCCGGAGCCGAGACCGGTGTTGTGGGTTGAACCGGTTGCTGCTGCACTGCGACCGGCTTGCTGCTGCGAGAGCAGCTGCCGACGATCATTACCGCGGCAAACATGGCGAGCGCACCCAGCGCGCCCACGGTCTGATTCTTAATCGATCCATCTTCGAGATCTGCGGCCGGTTTTTGCTGAGTGGGTTCTGACTGCCGGCCGGACAAATTGAGTTGTGTCATATATTCCTCCTGGGTCGCTGCCCGCCAGAGACATCGCACGCCAGGAGCCATATCGAAGACGGTTGATTAGGCGAGAGTTACCGGGGACAGGCGTTTGCAGATTGTGATAGCGGAACACAGGTGTGGCAGCTGGAACACGCGGGAAATATTTCTGGTTGATCCGAGTTCACTGAAGTCGCCGAATCACAATCCACACTACGATCGCCATGACCGCAATCAGCATAGTTCTCAGCGCAGGGGTACGCCTGCGGTGGGCAAATATCGAGCGGGTAGGAATTCGGTTGATTTTCCTTCGTGTGGCTTCGTGTCCTTGGTGGTAGTGAACTTGGGGCCAAAGGAAAAAGGCGCAAAGGGTAGCCTGCACCCCTTCCGCCTTCAAGGCGAGTCCGGAACCGTCACTCGCGCCCCGCTTAATCAGCTATTCGTCTTAATCGACGGATCATTCAGGGCGATCAGCTTCCCTGGCGGGTAATCTTCCGCTGTGAGCGGGTGTTCCGGATCGGCGTTCTTTATGGTCAGGACCTCTCCGCTGCGGACGCCGCGAAGAATGAGATTCTGCTCGTCAATGGCGATAACCCTATACCTTTCATCGAATATCGCATTGTTGTCCATAAGCCCCTTAGATGCGGAAATCGTTGGCAAGGGCGCAGTGATGGGGGTGATAAATGGATTATCGGCCCGGCACCTGCGCTCCATTCTTAAGAATTACATATGTGACTAGTTTATCCGGGAAGCTTGGCCGCCAGCACATCGATTTTTTCGATAGAGGGCGGCTTCGCCAACAGGTCCGCGGCTTTTGCCATCAGCGCAGCGGCCACACGTCCGGTAAGATGTGCCTGCCGGCCCGCCTCATTGGGAAAGGCATCGAAGATGCCAAAGACCGAGGGCGCCATCTGAATCGCGAACCAGGCCGTGGTCGCAGGTTCCTCCTGCACAATCGCCAAGCCGCCGCGGAGAAAGTCTGCCACTGCTTTTTCCTTGCCCGGCTTGGCTTCGAGGCGAACCCAGAGTGCAACATGAACATCTGTCATTTACGATCTCCTTACCTATCAGGGTTAATGACTGTCAGAGCTCAGACCAATGATTGCGGCGTTCTGACGCCGGTGTATGCAGATGGTGAGCGGAGGTTCTCGAGTATTGTACTCGTCCCAGAAGTAAATGGCACCTGCCCTTAGGTAGGAGTAGTGTCCTAAATTCATGAACCACTCAGGACGCGAAGTTACACGATGGCTCGAATCTCGGGCATTTCCTTCGTGACCTTCGTGTCCCTGGCGGTCGAATCAGCACACTACCTGGACAGGTGCCATGCAGTTTTCCTGGCGATGACGGCCCGGCGTTTACTGACTGTTTGCCGGCTTTTCTTCGCCTTTCTTGGATGCAGCGGCGTGCGGCTTGGGCTTCCAGAAATCCGGATCCGCCTTGATCCATTCATCCGCCACGTAGCTCATGGCGGGGCTGAAGTAGAACAAGTTGTGCTGGCTGGTCTCGATGGTGGCAGCCAGCAGCTCAGCGAACTTCTTGGCGCCGTCTTCACCCATGTTGGCCATGAACTGCTTGCTGCGCTCGCTGTCCTGATCGAGTTCGCCCGCCGATTTCATCGGGCTGAAGACCACATAGGTTGTGCCCTCTTGGCCGTAGGTGGCCCGGTAAGTGGCGAAATGGACGTCGGGAATTTTCTCATAAGCCGCGAGGACCATTTTGACGATCGCATCCCAGTCCGCATCGTGGCCGGGGCGCACGCGGTAGACAGAAATTTCGAACATCCGCATATGCGGAATATCGACCGCCGGGCGCAAGCTGTACTCTTCGTGGAAGACCAGCGCGTTGGCGTCGACCTCGCTGAGCAGTTCGCCGTCGGCGACGTTGGCTTTTTCAATGGCGGCGGAAAGAGTAGGATTAGCCTGCTCAGCCATGTAATCCTTTTCCCAGGCTGCGAAAGAATCGTAGCCAGTCAAAAACAACACTCGCGGCTTGCCGGTGATCGAGCTTAATGCCAGGTAGTGACTTGGCCACTTGGCGCGCGCCATAGCCTGCACAAAAGCGCTTTCGCTCTTTTCGTGCGCGGCTCCGGCCTTGCCCGGCTTAACGAACTCACGGAGGATTGTGAGCACTTTGGGCGGCGGTGTGGTCTCCTGCGCCGCTGCCATGCTCAGTCCCCCGAGCAAAAAGCATAATCCCGACAGCACACCTGCGGTCTTCCTTACATTTTTCATGTTCATAGACGCTGACCTCCCCGGTCGCGAAATAGACTTTTGGATCAGATTTCTTGGAAGGGCCTGGCACCCAAACAACGAAAGAGGTAACCCGAAGACGAGCGGAGATTATTCCGATGCTGCCATGAAGTCAAGCAAGGCGCCCTGAAAAGAAACAAAAGGCCGCCTGAGAAGCGGCCTTCTTGAAACTGAAAACCAGAGACTGCCTGCTTAGTCTCCCAGCACCGGCTCTGCTTCCGACTTAGCCGGAGTGTGCCCGTTGCCATTGCTTTTCGGCGGCGTAAGCGCGCCCAGCGGGATGAAGCCGTTCTCTGCTACCACCGGCTTCTCTTTCAGTACGACTTCGCGATACAGCGCCGCCATGCGGGCATTGTAAGCGGGATCTTCTTTCTGCTTGGCGTCGCGCGCCCGCATTTTTTCTTCACGCGAGTTCTTGGCGATGCCCAGCTTGTCGAGATCGTGTTGCTCTTCGTTGGTGACCAGTTCTTCTTTGAGAACCAGGTTGTGGGCGACCGATTCCATCTTCACATTCTTGCCGCCGGCGAAGATTTCGTGGCGTCCGTGCTCGTCATACCACTTGGTGAGCGTAGCCGTCATGTGCATCTTCTCGATAATGTTGCGCCAGCCTACGCCGGTGTTGTAGGCGCAGAAGGAAATTTCGCCTTCCTGCGTGGCATAAGGAATGATGCATTGCTCGGTGCGGCGGAAGTCGTAGTTGAACAGGTCCTGGAACCACATTCCCGCGATGAACAGGAAGTTCCAGCGGTCCTGGCGGCGCTTCATGACATCGTCGATCGTGCGGTCCGGACCGACTTTGCCGTAGTTTTTGCCGGTAGCGTTGAAGTTCTTGTCGAACTTCTTCAACAGATCCATCATTTTGAAGTGCGTGGGCGACTGGAAGGGATCGTAGTTCTTCATCAAACACAGCGCCATGCCGACCACGGTGAGGAACTTGCCGCGAGCGGCATCGTTGACCTTGGCGATGTCCTTGGCCAACTGGTCGCCGTGCAGGAAGGCGGTGACGGGCACGGCTTCCTTGGTTTCCTTGTCGATCATGACTGCCATGCCCGTACCGCAATTAGGATGGCAACCACAGCTCAGCTGGCCCCAATTGTTGTCGGCATCGTTGACGTGCATCAGGTCGGCCCAATCGGAGAACGTTCCCATGAACGAAATCGGGAACCAGTCGCGCGAGGGCTCGCCGAGGCCGGTCTGATTCTTCACATCGTGCGCCAGGTGCGACAGCGTGTAGCGCTGCGCGGTTCGGCGATCGTCAGTGACGGCTTCATCACGTCCGGTAAAGGAAACCGGCTGGAAGGAGAGGAATCCAATCGTCTTGGGATTGTCGAGCGCGAACTTGATGATGCGTCCTACCTGCTCGTTGTTGATGCCATTGACGATTGTGACTACCGGAACGATCTCAATTCCGGCCTTGTGCATGTTTTCGATGGCCTTCAACTTCACATCGAACAGGTTGCCGACCTTGCGGTGAGCATTGGCGGCGTTGCCGATTCCATCGAATTGCAGGTAGGCGTAACGCATGCCGGCTTCGGCGGCCTGTTGGGCGAACTCGAAGCTCTTGGCGAATTCGATTCCGTTAGTTGCCGCCTGCACCGAGTTGTAGCCAACCTTGCGGGCATAGCGGACGGCATCAAGAAAGTACGGTGAAAGTGTGGGCTCGCCACCCGAGAACTGCACCGACATCTGGCGGCGCGGCTTGATAGTGATGGCGTTGTCCAGCATGGTCTTGATGTCTTGCCAGCTTAGTTCGTGGACGAATCCGACCTGGTTGGCGTCCATGAAGCAAGGATCGCACATCATGTTGCAGCGGTTGGTCAGGTCGATGGTGAGCACCGAGCCGCGTCCATATTTCACCGTGGATGATCCATGGTGATGCAGCTTCTCGTCGTTGTGGGCGCGGATGTCGCGGCCGGGGAAAACTTCTTCCAAGTGACGAGAGAAGTCAGTGTCGATCGACATGACGTCTTCGAAGTGGCCGTGGATGGCGCAATCCTTCACCATCAGGATCTTGCCGTCGCGCTCGACGATTTCAGCTTTGATCTCGCCGACTTTTTCGTTCATCAGCACTTCGTAGGGCAGCTTGCCGTCGAGAATCTGCTGGCGGATTTCAGGGACGCATTTTGGGCAGAGTGAGTCGGTCATACGCGGCCAGCCGAGCGGCGGCTTGGTCTTTTCGTAGGACTTGAGCAGCGGCTTCTCCGACCATTTCGGCGTCGGGGAGGGATTCTGCTTGATGCGGTTGAAGCGATCAAACACCACCCACACGCCTCTGGCGGCGACTGTGACTGCCTTTTCCATGTACTTGACTGGCTTATGCATGCGCTCTCTCTTTCCTGCCCTTGAAATGGCGTGCCCACTTACGGAGATAACGTGGTTTGCCCGGTTTTAACTGTCGAGCCTAGCCAGGCTTTCCTTAACTTTTCAGCTCCTCTTACGATCTTCACCCGGGGAACGCTGGTTAGCGCCATCCGCCTGATGGAGTGAGCTGACCTTATGTTATTGAAGGCATGGGGGAAGCACACGCAGATGTCAACGAAAGGGGAAAAACGGGGGTTTAGCGGGGGAATGGAGCATTGTATGGGATGTAAAGTATTGAAAAGGAAAGGGGTAATGTAACCTCTGACCTCGGACTTCAACGGCGGCGGACAAGAGCGGCCGCCCCACACCGATCAATTGGTTTCCTGCTTTTTGTATTTTTCCAGGACGTCTTCGCGGGAGATTACACCTTCCAGGCGGCGGAAGTCGGCGCGGTGGACGACCGGCACCAGCGGCACTTGGTAGACGTGGCGCAACGCGGCTTCGAGGGTGTGGTCAGGATGAAGATAGGGGAGGTTTCGGATGGGCATCGTCGAGCCCAGGGTCATTTCTCCCTTGCCCTCGCCAGCCAGGCGTTTCAGGGTATCGGAGGTGATGGTGCCCCATCCGCTGGGGCTCATGCGAACCAGGAAATTGCCCGGCAAGTCCTGTACCCGGCGCATGGCTTGCTCCACCGAATCTTCAGAACTCAAGACCGGAGTGGGCGCGGGTTTCATAGCGTCTTCAACGCGCAGCACGGTTTGCTCCCGCTGCTCTTCAAGAGATGGAAGGTCAAGGCCATCCTGGCGGGTGAGCACATCAAAAATTGGTGTGGGCTGCAAGCCGCGAGAAATCACGTAAGCCAGCGTGTTGGCGACGATCACCGGAACAATGATGGAATAGTTGCCGCTGACTTCAAGCACCATGAAGACCGAGGTCATGGGCACGCGCAGGAATCCCGCGAACAGCACTCCCATGCCCACCAACGCATAGGTCGCGGTCGATCCGGTGAGGCTGGGGTAAAAGAGGCGTTCCACCCCACCGATCGCGCCGCCCAGCATGGCACCGACAAAAAGTGTAGGCGCGAACATTCCGCCCGGAGTTCCGGTGACGAATGACAACGTGGTGGCCAGGATTTTCAGCAGGGCCAGGATGGCCAGCATCTTCCAGGTGAATTGATCATGCATTGCCTGGTCCATGTATTCGTAGCCGGCTCCCATGATCTGGGGAGCACCGAGAAATCCGATGAGCCCGATTACCAGTCCAGCCACTACCGGCTGAAAGTATTGTGTCCAGCGCGGCCAGGCACGCAGGCGCGGACGAAAGTACGCAATGCCTTTGGCAAAGATCACCGCTGCCAGTCCTCCCACGATGCCCAGGGTCGCGTAAGCCAGCAGTTCAGTGGGTCGCATCAGGCCGACGGCGGGAATGCGGAACAGAGGTTCCGAACCCAGAAACCAGCGCACCACTACCACGCTCGAAACCGCCGAGAGCACCACGGAACCCAGAATGCCCGCACTCCAGCGCCCGATCACTTCTTCAATCACGAACAGCACCGCCGAGATCGGAGCATTGAATGCGGCCGCCAATCCGGCAGCGGCGCCGACTGGAGCCAGCAGTCGCAGACGCTCGCGGGAAAGTTCCAACTGGCGGCCAAGGGCCGACGCCAGGCTAGCGCCAATTTGCAGGGATGGATCCTCTGGTCCTAAAGACTGTCCTGAGCCAATGGCCAATGCAGCGGTGATGAATTTCCCCACCGCAGTACGAAACGGAATGTAGCCGTTGTAGATGTAGAGAGCGGCTTTAGTCTGGTTCACGCCGCTGCCGCGCACCAGAGGAAAAATGTGAATTACCAAAATAGCCACGATGAAGCTGGTGAGCGCCGGTGCCGCAATCAGGCGCCAGCTGTGCGGTTCGGGCACCGGACCGAGCAGCCATATCTTGGTCCAGTCGATGGCCAGGCGAAAACACACTACCGCTAATCCTGCGAACAGGCCGATGAACACTGCCAGCATCAGAAAGAAGCGCTCTTCCCGGGTGGTACTGAGGGTAAACCAGGATCGCCCGCCCTTCGGTTGAGCGGTATCGTCAGCAGTTCGGGGAGTTGTCTCCACCAGGTTGGAAGCCGCCGGGTCGGTCATCGTTCCGCCCCGGCCGGACCTTGAGAAAGAAGAAGCAGGGCGCGGTCCAGACCTTCGGCGGGGCCACACACCGACTGGGTTTGCTGCTCGATCTCATAAACCAGGTTCATTAATTGATCCAACAATCCATCATTCGACGAGCCCAACCTTGTCACCTTCGGTTTCAACTCCAGCCACTGAGCCTCCAGCGAGGGCAAACCGGTGGAGGGAGACTGCGGACTCAAATCGATCCCCTGGCTCTTGGCGCAGGCCTCCAGACGGTCGCCGGCGCGCAGGAATGCAGAGCGCACCCGGCGATTGCGCTCTGCATCGGAAATACGCGGCGCAAACGGGTCGGATTGCAACACCTGGGTTGCGGTCTCGAGCAACTGCCGAGCGTCCGCATTTTGGGGATCCGCCCGCAGCGCGCTTTGCAAATATCCCTGCGCGGTGCGGTAGCGTCCCAGGCGGAAAGCCGCCTGGGCAGCTCCGTAAAGCGCGGTCTGATTGCCGTGATCAGTTCGCAAAACCTCCTGGCATTGTGCCAGAGCGTGGTCGTAGTCCTGCGCCCGCGCAAACAGATTTGCCACCCGCAAGTGGAGACTGGAATCGGCGGGCAGGGCCGATGCCATGGTGATGAGTTCGGCTTGCGCTTGAGGATAAGCCTTTTGCTGCACCAGAAACTCGATCAATTCGAATTGCGCGTCGCGACGCCTGGTGTCGGCCTCGCTTGGCCAGAACCCGTAAATCGCATTGTGGTAGTACTGGATGGCTTTGTCGAAGTGTTTTTCCCGCGCAAACAACCGTCCCAGGGCCAGATTCACGGCCCCTTCCTGCGGGCTGCGCTCCCATAAGCTGATCAGATAGGATTCGGCTTCGGCGGTTCGTCCAGTGTCGCGCAGGGCGCGCGCCAGACTGAGCTGATACTGAAAGTTATCGTGACTGTAGCCCAGCGCGGCCCGAAAGTCACCCAATGCGGCCTCCGGGTTTCCGCTGCTCTGAGCCTGCAGACCGTGTTCGTATAAGTGCCTCGCCAGAGCCTTCTCCTGCTCGCCAAAACGGTTGACCAGACGATTGACGCCGGCGAATGCGAGCACCGCCACAATCAGCAAACTGGCCAGGATTACAGGAGGACGGCGGGTAATGGATTTCAGCGCGGCTAGGTTCATGACGGGGCGCGAATTTTCATTCTAAATCAAATAAGACCGCTGACGGCGGGGAGCGCCCAAAGGTTAAACCAGGCTGGGAGACCGGGCGCGGCTCGTCTGGTGAATGCTAGGCTGCGGGCGGCGGCACCAGCGGGATGCTCGCACCCATATGACGCTCGCGCCCACATGACCAATCAGGTAAGATACGCGGCGAACCGAATGAACCGCGAATACCACAAAGCATACAGTTCCGAACTGCACCGCGACATGGAGGTTCTGGCATTCGGGCATGCGGGCACACCTCTGGTTGTTTTCCCTACCTCGCAGGGCAGGTTTTTCGAGTATGAGGATCAGGGAATGATTGGCGCTTTGGCGCCTAAAATCGAGGCTGGGGAGTTGCAGGTCTTTTGCCCGGAGTCCGTCGACAGCGAGAGTTGGTACAACAGAAGCGTCCATCCCCGGGTACGGGTGTTGCGGCATCTGCAGTATGAGCGCTACCTGCTGCACGAGATGCTTCCATTTCTGCGCTGGAAGAACAGTGCGCCCCGGCTGGCGGTAACCGGCTGCAGTTTCGGCGGCTACCACGCCGTGAACTTTTCGCTCAAGCATCCTGACGTGGTGACCTACTGCGTGAGCATGAGCGGAGCCTTCGACATCCACCAGTTTCTGGATGGGTATTACGACGACGACTGCTATTTCAACTGTCCTCCGGATTTTCTGCCGAACATGAATGATGACTGGTTTTTGAGCCGCTATCGCAGGATGAACATCGTTCTCGGCTCGGCCGATTGGGATATTTGCCTGGACCAGAACATCAAATTCTCCGCCATTTTGAATGCCAAGGCTATTCCCCACTGGCTGGATGTTTGGGGGGACAACTCGAAGCATGACTGGCCGCTGTGGCGGAGGATGGCGGTAAAATATTTTTCGTGATGGGTTATCTACTCCCTTTTTATTGGCATGTTGAGGAAGAGAGGGGATTGCTGGAAGACGTCGCCTGCCGAATCTTTTGAAAGTGTCACCCTCAGCGGAGGCAACCGATTCGCTGGCGAATCGCTTGGCGAAGTCAAAGAATCCCTGGTGGCTTGACGGCATCGACGAGCGTTGCGGGCTTGTTGTCTGCGTCTGACGTAAGCGCCTAGTGAAGAGTAGAGATCCTGCGACTGCGCGGCTGTTTGGCGCAGCGAAGCAGCCACTCCGCTCTGCATGACAGGGTGCTCTCTCAGGAAGTGGATGCTGGAGAAAGTGAGGCGATCGTGAACAAGATCGGCGTCATGTTTGGGATGGAGAATACTTTTCCTCCGGCTTTGGTGGAGAAGATCAACGGCATGAAGGTCGAGGGCGTGATTGCGGAGTTCGTCAAGCTGGGCGGAGTCAAGATGGCCGAACCCAGCGGCTACCGGGTCATCATCGATCGCATCTCGCAGGACATCCCTTTTTATCGCGCTTACCTGAAGAATGCCGAACTGGGCGGGACGATTGTCATCAACAATCCGTTCTGGTGGACGGCCGACGACAAGTTCTTTAACTATGCCCTCGCCTCAAGGCTGGGCATCGCGATTCCGCCGACTGTCATTCTGCCGCACCACAAACATCCTGAGGGCACTACCGATAAGTCAATGCGCAACCTGATTTACCCCCTGAACTGGGAGGAGATTTTCGACTACGTAGGCTTCCCCGCCTTCCTCAAGCCGTATTCGGGTGGAGGGTGGAAGCATGTGTACAAGGTGCATTCGGCGGAGGAGTTTTTCCATCATTACAACCAGACCGGCGACCTGTGCATGACGTTGCAGCATGGGGTGGAGTTCAAGGAATACTTTCGCTGCTATGTTGTCGGGCAGGAAAAAGTGCACGTTATGCACTACGATCCCAAAGCGCCATTCCACGAGCGCTACGTAAAGAATCCTCCGCCGGCCGATCCCAAATTGCTCAGCCGGGTGGTGAAGGATGCGCAGACTTTGTGCCGGGCGCTCGGCTACGACCTGAACACAGTCGAGTTTGCGGTAGAAGATGGTGTGCCTTATGCAATTGACTTCCTGAATCCGGCGCCTGATGCGGACGTCCATTCCGTAGGCCAGCCAAATTTCGAGTGGATCGTCAATGCTGTGGCTGAAATGGCTGTAAAGAAAGCCCTTAGCGACGAAAGCCCGACGCGGGAATTGCGCTGGGCGGGGTTTCTGGCAGGAAATGAGCCGGCGGCAGCGTCCAAGCCCAAGACTCGGGCGCGCAAGAAAACAAAGGGCGAGCCTGAAGGCTAAGTTCTACGGCTACTTCAAGATTAACTTCAAGATCAACTTCAAAGTCAACTTCAACGGCGGCAAACAGGAGTGTCCGCCCTGCACTTTCCCGTGCGTGGGACAAAGGCGGATTGCTATACTAATGCCCGCTTTTGGTTAAGCTGCCGGTACCCGGCTGGCAGCGGGGTTCCCCCGGAAGGACTGCGGTAACCATGCTTCCGACTTTCACAATCGGCATTGAAGAGGAATACCAGACCGTCGACCCGGTCACACGCGACCTGCGCTCGCATATCCACGCGGAGATTATCGAAAAGGGCAAGCTGCTTTTGCAGGAGCGGGTGAAAGCCGAGATGCACCAGTCGGTGGTGGAGGTTGGAACCTCGGTTTGCAGCAACATTAAGGACGCCAAAGAAGAGGTCAAAAAGCTGCGCCGCGACATGATCGCGCTGGCCAAGGAGAATGGCCTGAGGCTGGCCTCTGCCGCGACCCATCCTTTTGCCGACTGGCGGGTGCAGGAGATTACCGAGGACGTCCGTTACAAGAACATTGTGGAAGATTTGCAGCTCGTAGCCCGGGCCAACCTGATCTTCGGCCTGCATGTTCACATCGGCGTGGAAGACCGCGAGACCGCGATCCAGTTGATGAACCATGCGCGCTACTTTCTGCCCCATATTCTGGCGCTTTCGACCAACTCGCCCTTCTGGCTGGGAATGGACACAGGGTTGAAATCGTACCGTTGCAAAGTCTTCGACAAATTTCCCCGCACTAATATTCCGGATTATTTTCCCAGCTGGGGCGAATACGAGAATTTCATCAAGCTGCTGATCAAGACCAACTGCATCGACAATGCCAAGAAAATCTGGTGGGATATCCGCCCGCACCCATTTTTCAATACGCTTGAATTCCGGGTATGCGACATTCCCATGCGGGTGGATGAAACCATTGCCCTGGCGGCGTTGATCCAGGCAACGATTGCAAAACTCTACAAGCTTTACACCGCGAACCAGGGATTCCGTCTCTACCGCCGCGCCCTGATCATGGAAAACAAGTGGCGCGCCTCGCGTTACGGGCTGGAAGGCAAGTTGATCGATTTTGGCAAGCAGAGGGAGGTTCCTGCCCGCGAACTGGTGCTGGAATACCTGGATTTCGTCGACGATGTGGTCGACGAGCTCGGTTCCCGCGAGGAGTTGAACTATATTCACGAAATCCTGAATAACGGCACTGGCGCCGACCGCCAGTTGCGGGTATTCCGCGAAACCGGCGACCTGAAAAAAGTCGTAGACTACATCATTGAAGAAACGGAAGTGGGACTGGCCGAGACGGAAGCCCAGGTTCCGGTCAGAAAAGTAGGGTAATGAATCTTCCTGCCAGTCAAGCCAAGCGCGAGTTAAGCACGCTGCCTTTTGATCCTGAACTTACTCCCGGCGCCCACACTGCGGTGAACGTGTGCCTGCGCATCCAGCCCGGCGAGAAAGTCACCGTCATCACCGATGAAGCCACGCGGGAAATTGCCGCCAGCCTGGTGCACGAACTGGAGCTTCTGGGCGCGCCTTACCACGCCTGGATCCTGGAAGAACTGGCAGCAAGGCCGCTTAACGATCTCCCGCGTGAAATCGTGGATGATCTCGAAACCAGCCAGGTCAGTATCTTTGCGGTGCAGGCCCAAGCCAACGAACTGAAGTCGCGGATGCAGATGACCGATGTGGTCAACCGTCGCAAGATTCGCCATGCACACATGGTGAATATCAATCATCAGATCATGCTGGAAGGCATGCGGGCAGATTTCCTGAAGGTGGATCGCATCAGCAGCAAGGTCGTGGACATCGTGCGACGGGCAAAGCAGGTGCGCGCCAAGACGCCTGCCGGTACCGATCTGACCGCCGACCTGAATCCGGATTACCGCTGGCTCAAGACCAGCGGCATCATCAGCCCTGACAAGTGGGGCAACTTACCCGGCGGGGAAGTGTTTACCACTCCAGGCGAGGTCAATGGAACGTTCGTGATTGATGGAGTGGTCGGCGACTGGCTGTGCGCGAAGTTTGGCAGCCTGAAGGACAATCCGCTGACCATTCACGTAAGAGGCAACCGGCTGACCGAGGCCCATTCCAGCAACCGCGAACTGGAAGACGATTTCTGGAGTTACACCCACACCGATGAGAACAGCGATCGCGTGGGAGAGTTCGCCATCGGGACCAACATTCAGCTCAAAGACCTGATCGGGCAGATCCTGCAGGACGAAAAATATCCCGGAGTGCACATCGCCTTCGGCAACCCCTACGGCGCGCACACCGGAGCACAGTGGTACTCGTCCACGCATATTGACGTCGTGGGAAGAAATTTTGACATCTGGGTGGATGGGGCGCAGATCATGCGCAACGGGCAGTTTTTGCTGGAGGCGTAGGTGCGTGTGTGGTCGCGGGCGACTCGCCCGCGGCTTTTCGACCTTCCGGGTTCTGCTATCGCAGGCGAGT
>DATAPL010000029.1:0-1582 GCA_036265205.1 Terriglobales bacterium | reverse complement strand
TGCCCATTGCGTGGCGGCTGTATCTGCCGGAGGTGTGGGGTCAGGATTCCGAGCGTCGCAAGCAGGCTGGAGTTCCCAAAGAGATTGAGTTTCAAACCAAGCCTGAGATAGCCTTGCAGCAGATTCGACGAGCAGTGGAGCAGAAAATTCCGACTGGAGTGGTATTGACCGACGCCGGCTATGGAAATGGCACCTCATTCCGATCCGCCATCACGCACTTGGGACTGCAGTATGCGGCAGGCATCGAATCTTCCACAACGGTCTGGGAGCCAGGAGAATCGCCGTTGCCTGCACCTTCGCGCAAACCGGGTCGTGGAGCGCCACCTAAACGATTGCAGCGCAATGCGGATCATCAGCCCATTTCGGTAAAGCAAATGGCTCTCGGCTTGCCGCCTGCGGTTTGGAAGGACATCGCCTGGCGCCAGGGCAGTCGGGATGCTTTACGCTCTCGTTTTGCCGCAGTCCGAGTACGCCCTGCGCATCGCGATTACAAGCGTACCGAGCCGCATCCGGAAGAATGGCTGCTGATCGAATGGCCGAAGAAGGAATCGGAGCCCACCAAATACTGGCTCTCCACCTTGCCGAAGAAGACCTCGCTGAAAGCTCTCGTTAAAATTGCCAAACACCGTTGGATCATCGAACGCGACTATGAGGAACTCAAGCAGGAGTTGGGATTAGGGCACTATGAAGGGCGTGGTTGGCGCGGATTTCATCATCACGCCACATTGTGTATCGCAGCTTACGGGTTCCTGATCAGCGAGAGGACCCGTTTTTCCCCCTCAGCCCGCGCTGGCCATGTTGGACTACCAGCCCAGGAGCCGTCGCCGGATTTCCACCCGCGAGGGTCACCGCGTCCGTCCCGAGAGGCATAACCCATCCTCCATCGCCACGTTGCGGATTGCCATCGCCAGACAACTGCTCGGGCAGTTGTTGCACTGTCCCTTTTGCGGAGCGAGTAGAACCGGTTAATCTTCAGCGTCCACGTCTACTTCCGCCACGCAGGTTTGCGGGCGGGAATGGTTTGGCGCTGTGCGCCATTCATCTTCGAGCAACTCTACTGCGCCGAGTTTCTCCAGTGCGATGCAACGCCAGTTTTCCGGCGAACCAGCTGGGTGCAGTCCGCTATTGCTTTCCCCGCCATATTGATAGCAGAGTACCCGAATCCGGCCTTCACGATTCCAGCCCAGCCTGTGGGGGCAGAACCATCGGTCCTGGCCGTCATAAATGGCTCGAATCGGACGCTTGCTCAGCACTGCCGTCCGGACCAGCCGATAAACATCCTCCACAGTCTGGATCTTCACCTGGACAACACGCATTCCCTCAAAAATACCAGGCCATGACTCTCATCTTCAACGTGCTCAGTAGTTTATAACACAGTAATACTAGTACCGGCTTCAGCCGGTCGAAGTTCTTTGGCTGGAAAATGTTTTTGACGGAGGCTGTCCCCACAAAGGGCCCCAGCCGAGCGGTCTTTCTCAACTGAATATTGAACGACCTCTTCGCCGCGCCCGAAGTGTATCGAACCCGTGCCAGCGCCGGGCCACCCCATTTTCATCCTCAGGGGTGGCCCAACGGGCCAGTG
>DATAPL010000028.1:0-3324 GCA_036265205.1 Terriglobales bacterium | reverse complement strand
AAGAAGAACGTGTAAGGGTTCGCAACTACGTGCTGAGGCTGAAAGTTGAAGGCAGCCATGTCCCGAAAGCTCGGCCGACTAGCAAATCCAACCTGATCTTCTGTAGAGAAGTCCAGGGACGGCAGGTGAGAAATCTGATTGAACCGGTTCTTTACGTCTTCGACTCGTGCGTTCTTGCGCACAATCGCCGGCGGTATGTCCAGCGCTGGGCCCTCGTCCCAATAGACATCTGTAGTCGATTGCTGATCACCTGGATTTCGGCGCGCAATGATGAGTTCGATACTCTGAATTGGCCCACTTCGATGCTCTGATTTGGCCCCCCTGTAAACCAAGAACCGACTATCCTGTTTCGGGCTTCCGAGCCCGGAAGGCGGATACGGCTTGGAGAACAGGAGAGACAAAGTGGAACTATTCGAGCAGATCCGGCGTGAGTATGAACATGGCGCCGGAACGATAAAAGGGGTGGCCAAGAAATTGGGGGTCCACCGGCGCATGGTGCGGGACGCGCTGGCCAGCGCGATGCCGCGCGAGCGGAAAGTCCCGGAGCGCGAGCGGCCGAAGCTGGCCGCGGCGATCCCATTCATCGATTCGATTCTGGAGGCCGACCGCAAGGCACACAGAAAGCAGCGGCACACGGCGCATCGGATATGGATGCGGCTGTGCCGCGAGATGCCAGAGGCCATGGTAGCGGAATCGACGGTTCGCCAGTACGTGCGCGCCAAGAAGGCGGCGATGGGCCTGCTGGGGCAAGAAACTTTCGTCGCGCAGTCGTACCAGTGGGGCGACGAAGCGCAGGTGGATTGGTATGAAGGCTGGGTCGAGTTCGATGGCGAGGAGCGCAAGACATACGTTTTCTGCTTGCGCAGCATGGCTAGCGGCGGCGCCTATCACCGGGCTTATCCGCACGCCACCCAGCAAGCTTTTCTGGAGGCGCATGAGTTGGCATTCGCGTATTTCGGGGGCGTCTTTCGGGTTTTGCGTTACGACAATCTGAAGAGTGCCGTAAAGAAAATCCTGCGAGGATATCAACGCGAAGAGACGGCCCGGTTCATCGCGTTCCGCTCCCACTGGGGATTCCAGGCGGAGTTCTGCACACCGGGCGAAGGTCACGAAAAAGGAGGCGTAGAAGGGGAAGGCGGACAGTTCCGGCGCAACTACCTGGTGCCGGTTCCGAGCGTGCAGAATCTGGAAGAGTTGAACCTGCTGCTGGCGGCGGGGTCGCGGGAAGAGCAGAACCGCGTGATTGCCGGCCGCGCGCAATCGATCGGTGCGGGGATGATCGCCGAACGGGAACACCTTCTGCCGATGGCTGAAGAGGGTTTCGATCTGGCCTCTTTGCATTTTCCGGCGATCAACGCCAGCGGGTGCGCCAAGGCGCTGACGAACTTCTACTCGGCGCCATTGCCGGTAGGCACTGCGGTCCAGGTAAAGGTCTACTCGGCCTACGTGGAGATCTGGCATCAGGGCAAGTGTGTGGCCCGGCATGAGCGATGCTACGAGCGTCATCAGAAGGTGTTGGAACTGGATCACTACCTGGACGTGCTGACTAAGAAACCCGGAGCGTTGGCCGGTTCGACGGCACTGGAACAGTGTCGCGCACAAGGGCGCTGGCCCGGCAGCTACGACCAGTTCTGGACTGTGCTGAAAGAGCGGGAGGGCAAGCAGGCGGGGACGCGGGCGATGATCGACGTTCTGCTCCTGGGCCGCGAATATGGTCCGGCCCGGTTGCGCCTTGCGGTGGAAGAGGCGCTGGAACTGGGATGTCCGAACGTGGGGACGATCCGCTATCTGCTGAATGGCACGAACCTGGAGCAGCGGCCGGCGGCCGCGGCGATGGATATCGGGGTACTGAGTCGGTATGACCGTCCGCAGCCTGACCTGAAGGACTATGAGCGGTTGCGGCCGAACTGGACAGTGACGGAGGTGATCCAATGACCGCCGCAGTCAGACCGATGCAGGAGGCGGCGATCCAGCAGTACGCCAAGCAACTGCGATTGCCGACGCTGGGTGGGCAGTTTGCGCGCCTGGCCGGGGAGGCGGTGAAAGAGAAGCAATCGCACCTGAGTTACCTGGAGGCGCTGCTGGAAGGGGAAGTCGAGGAGCGGGACCGCAAGGCGACGACGCGCCGGATTCAGGAAGCCCGCTTCCCGAAGGTGAAGACGCTGGAAGAGTTCGACTTCCCGACTGTGCCGCACATTTCAGCGGCACTGATGAGGAATCTGAGCGAAGGCGGATACCTGGTGCGCAAGGAACCGATCATTTTTCTGGGCGAAACGGGGACCGGAAAAACTCACTTGGCGACCGGGTTGGCAGTGGCGGCTTGCCGGCAACGCAAGCGCGTACGGTTCACGACAGCGGCGGAAATGGTGACCGAGTTAATGGAAGCCCAGAAACAGGCGGAACTGACGCGCGTGCGGAATCGCTGGACGCGCTACGACCTGATCGTGATTGACGAGCTGGGTTACGTAGTGATGCCCGACACGGCGGCAGAACTGCTGTTTCAGGTCATCGCGGGGCGTGCCGAGCGCGCGGCGGTGATTGTGACCACGAACTTGCCGTTTTCCGAGTGGGCCACGAAGTTTCCCAATGCCCGGCTGTGTAAGGCGATGCTGGACCGCTTGACGGACCAGGCCCACATCATTGAGACCGGAGATGAATCCTACCGATTCCGAAGAACGCTGGCGAAGAAAGGCGGCAAGGCATGAGCGGCAAGCAATGGTATTCCGCACAGATTCGTTGGGCGGTGATGGTGGATGGCAAGGAAGGGTTGCGCGGATGGGAAGAGGCGGTCCACATCTTTCTCAGTCAGGACCGCGATATGGCCTTCCAGCGGGCGCTGGAGATCGGCCATCGGGCAGAGCACAGCCACGATGAAGGGCGGCGATGGGTGGAAAGCAGGCTGGCACAGATTGTGAGACTGGATTGCCTGGGTGCCAACCAGACGGAGTTCCAGGTCGGGTTGGGATCCAGCAAAGCCACGGAGCCTCTGCCGTTCGAACATATGTTTGATCCGGAGGGCAACGAACCGGAGTCGCCATTTTAGCGACGCCGGCGGTGGCGGTCGGTTTTGGCCCTAACTCCAGTCGCCCTACGGGCTCCTTCCGTCAGGGCCAAAACCGGAAGAACCAAGGCAAAGGCAACTTCGTGGCAGATAGATGAGTTTTAGCTGATTACAGGGATTGACTGGAGAAGAAGCAGCGAAGCGGGGGGCCAAATCAGAGCATCAAAGTGGGCCAAATCAAGTTGACAAACGCACAGGAAGCGCTGCGCGTGGCGTTGCAGAGATGCATTCGGCTTCACAGCGGGGATTCCACTTTTGGAAAC
>DATAPL010000027.1:0-113722 GCA_036265205.1 Terriglobales bacterium | reverse complement strand
TTCCCCGTTCAACGCTCCCAAGGCGGACAGGCGAACCACCGGAATCTCGTCTCCCGGGAACTGGTAGCTCTTCAGCAGCTCGCGCACTTCGAGTTCGACCAGGTCGAGCAGTTCGGCGTCATCGACCGCATCGCACTTGTTCAGCGCCACCACGATGTAAGGCACGCCTACCTGACGAGCGAGCAGCACGTGCTCGCGCGTCTGCGGCATCGGACCATCGGTTGCGGCGACTACGAGGATCGCGCCATCCATCTGGGCTGCGCCGGTGATCATGTTCTTGATGTAGTCGGCGTGGCCCGGGCAATCCACGTGGGCGTAGTGCCGGTTCGCGGTCTCGTATTCCACGTGCGCCGTGGCGATGGTGATGCCGCGGGCTTTTTCTTCCGGCGCGTTATCGATCGAGTCAAACGACCGGAACTGGATCTTCGGGTTGTGCTTGGACAAAACTTTCGTGATCGCCGCCGTCAACGTGGTCTTGCCATGATCGATGTGACCAATCGTCCCTACGTTGCAGTGCGGCTTGTTGCGGTCAAATTTCTCTTTCGCCATATCTTGACGTGCCTTGTTCCTTCCTCTAGAAGTTTCTGGAGCGGGAGACGGGAATCGAACCCGCGACCAACAGCTTGGAAGGCTGTGACTCTACCACTGAGTTACTCCCGCTTTCTAAACCCAGCCGTCAGTTGTCGACCGCCGGCCCTCCAGCTAAATCCATGGCTCCAGCCGCCGATTTCCATTTGCTTGCAAACTTCGTCAATTCAATTTCTGGAGCCGATGACCAGGATTGAACTGGTGACCTCTCCCTTACCAAGGGAGTGCTCTACCAACTGAGCTACATCGGCTTACACCTGCCGTCAGCTTTCAGCCGTCAGCCCTCAGCTAAATCGTGGCCCGGCCCTCGCTCCGTCTCACTGTCGCCATCCGGGTGCATCACGTCGTTGCGTCGCAGCCAGGTCTTGAGTGCGAACATCGCCAGAACCGCCAGGGTTGCAAGCCGGATTCGCGTATCACTCAAGGTTGCCCATGACAACGCCCCCAAAACCACGAAGGCGGCCAGCGCAATGTAGAGACGATTCATTCAAGTCTCTGGTGCACAGGGAAGGATTCGAACCTTCGTACCTCCGAGGAGGGGCAGATTTACAGTCTGCTGGCTTTAACCACTCACCCACCTGTGCAGAACTGCAGAACAGTCCGGCCGTTGTTGCCGACATCCGGCTTCATCGCAGAATAGTCACGCCAGCGTACGGAGATCGTTCAGACGGATTTGCAAAAGTACGGATGCTTGCAAACGTGAAGAACAGAAATGCGCGCGAGAATGCTGTCGCACGCAAACACCACACTTGGAAAATTCCCTTATGGAGTGCTGTTGGAAAATCTGTTAAGCCGCCGCGCCGCGTGTCTTGTCCTTGCTTATCTGCGTCCGGAACCAATGCTGGAGCTGGCGAAGGGATTTGAACCCCTGACCCTCTGATTACAAATCAGATGCTCTACCAGCTGAGCTACGCCAGCAGTTCTCAGGTCGCGCCCATCCCCTGCAGGGACAACACGCCCTCTGATCCCTTCCTGATGTCCGGGACAATTCTAAAAGTTACCATAACGGCATTTTGCGTGCAAGCGGGGGACCCTAGGGCTGGACCAGCTTCTTAAAACCTGTTGACCACGAAGCTACACGAAGGAAAACTGGGAGTTAAGACTTCGCCCCCTTGGTGGACGGCGGAGGCGGAGCCTCCCGCAGGGGATAATCCGCGATGATGACCTTGCCGCTGGAGATCGCCTTGACAGAATGGACGGTGTTGGATGGAACTATTCCGACAAAGCCGGGACCCAAGCGTCGGGTAGCTCCGTCGATGGTGAGTTCCAGTTCGCCTTCGATGATGTGGTAGACCTCTTCCTGGGGATGAAAGTGTTCATGGATCGAGGCGCCCGCGTCGAATTCATAGTGGGCAAAGGTCATGCTTGGAGAATCGAAATAGCGGCCTCGCCAGCCGGGCAAGCGTTCGATTGTAGGCAGTTTGCTGGTATCGATGAAAGCCATACTCGCTGACCGGAACGGCACTAATTCTACGCAACCGAGGAGCGTGGTGCCACAGGCTAAACTGGAAGCGCCGGCCTTCGCCAAGGCCTTCCCGTCGCGGCAGGTGAGACGCCCGCCGGACAGCCGGCGGGGCGATACATTCAAGGCCTCAAAGTGTGGGAGACTGTAATCATGCCGAGGCGCAATCTTCGGATCATCAAGCGGGTCAAGAATGTCCCGGTCATCGGAATCTGTGAAGCCTGCGGAATGCAGTTTCAGGCCGAGCATCAGCCCGCCGGCCAGCAGGCGAGGGCACAGGCGGTGATCCAGCAACAGTTCAACGCGCACAAGTGCAAGCCGGCGGATGCCACTTCTGCCGTCGCAGACCGCTGATGCGAGTGGGCTACAGTAAAGAGAACAACAACGTATTGCCCGGCATGAAGCTCGTCAGGACGCCGGCACGAAATCGCATCTAGCGGAAGACCAGGCGCAGGCAGTTGCCGCCGGGGCCGGATAAAGCGCGGGCCAGCCCGCGAACTCAGGCTTTCGCGACTGTCGGTTGGGCGCGGGTCTTAATAGTTTCCAAAAGCTGCATCGCGCATTCGCCGGGGTCCTGTTTCTCAAAGTTTTCGTCCAGCACCACCAGAAAAACTGAAGGATCAATCTCTTCGAACAGCTTCTTGGCCGAGGTGCCGCGCAGGGACTGCATGTTGGCGCCGAGGATGATCAGTTTTGCTTTCGTCGCTTTCAGCAGGATTTTCGCGTCTAACACATTGGCGGCGGTCAATGGGCTGTAGCCGGCGCGGCATAGGACTTCACGCAGGAATGTACGCACATTCACCGAATCGTACACGCACAACACGCGGGATTCCGGACTGCCGGACTGGCCCTTGGAATAGCGCGAGCCAAGGTAGGAGGCCATGATGGCTTCGGCTTCTGAGTCATAGGTTTCAAACATTGCCAGCAGGTTGGTCATCTCCAGAGTTTTTCGGAACTGGGGCTGAACTCCGCAGAGCTTGATGTCGCCGCCTTTCGCGCGCGCGGTGGAGACCAGGCGTACCAGCGCGCCCAGCCCGCTGCTATCGACGAATGTCACCTGTTCCAACTGCAGGACGATATCGCCGCGGTGGGGCAGGACGTCCCCGATATGGGCCTGCAACGAAAATACTTCCGCGCCGGCCACGATGCGTCCGTTGCATTGCACGATAGTCACGTCGCCTACCGGGCGGTTGTCGATGGTCAGTGGCATGGGTTCCTCTTCGCTCCGAAAGGTCACGGCAGCGGGAAAAATCCCACACACTATAGCCGCGCCGCCCTTTCCGGACAACAAAATCCGGCGAAATACGAACGCGGTGGCGGACAGCGGCTGAGCAGGCGAGAATGAAGGGGGTGAACCCAGTTGTGACTGCATTCGGCTGTTTTCGACAACTCGGAGTCGGCAACCCGCACCAGCTCCATCAGAACAGAAAGCCAACTTCAATTACCCCGCGCAATTGGTTCGGATTCGTGCCGTTGTGGCCGAACACATCACCCGGAGTGAAGCTGTTTGCCCGGACAAGTGAGAGGTCGCTGCGGGCAAAAAATCGTTGATACTGAAAAGTAGGCGTCAACGTGAGCGACCAAGCCGCGCTGCCCGGACCATACAGCAGGTTGACGGAGTCTTGAACAGCGCTCCCGTTGGTGGCGATATATTCGCCACGGCCTGCGAGTGAAAAGCCGCGCTTGAACGCATGGCTCAATAACACGGCACCGCCATTGGTCGATGCCCCGTACACGACGCCAACGCTCGGATTGGTCGGCACACTGCCGTACTGGTAATAGGGCTGAACGATCCAGCTTCCTTTCGTGTACGTGTATATAAGGGCGTACATGCTGCCGTTGTTTTGCACCGGGGTCGCAAGGGTCTGACGCGCTGTCTGTCCGAGATTTCCCATGCCGATGAATGACAAACTGTGCGGTCCCTTCGCGTAGGTTAACGAGCCGCTCAGCCAGGAGTATCGGTTGGAGTAGTAGCCGTCGTTCCAACTGATCGAGGCGGTGAACTTGCCCACTACCTGATTCACCTGGATTCCACGATTGACGGCGTTTTCCTGGTTCCACAAGAGTCCCCGTTCGATGTTCATGTTCTGGAAGTCGAAGGTGGATTCAGCGCCCATCAGTGTAGGCAGTGCGCCGACAAGGATGGAAGTGTTCCTCCCGGGTACGAGCTTCACGAAGGCGACGGGTACGGGACCATAGAGGTCGGTCAGTGCCTTGTCGGTGGGGAGAAAGGGTGTCCCGAGGGCCAAGATGTTGTAGGCCCCGGCCTGCAGGTAAAACTGCCACCAGCCAGTAGTCTTCTGGATGAACACCTGGCCATTACTCAGAGCGGCTTGGGTAGGGTTATCACTGCCGATATGATTTCCTTGCCAGAGCCCCATTCCGCTAACGATGCCGTCCAAGTCAAGTTTTCCCAAAGGTCCGGCGTCAAACACAATCGGGGGTGCTGCCTGCAACGGCCCGGTTACCGCGGGAGTGGCAAGCGGGGCCGGAGGGGCGGCCGGCGGGCTAGCTGCATTTTGCTGGTCCGGCGACTGCGTAGCGGGTGCGTTCTGAGCACTGCAAAGGGAAGCCAATCCCAGGCAAAGACCAAGCGCTAGAAGTTTCTTGCTGGATAACTGCTTCTTGGTCAAACGAGATCACCTCTCCGCCTTTCGTCAGCGGTGGACCCTTCTAGCCTCCATCATGGCTGGAAGGCCCTAAAAAACAGGTAAAAAAAGCATCAAAAGTTCATAAAGACTCGACAGCGTTTGCATTGAAATATCTCGAGCCCAATTTTTCCCACGGTCCCACCGCTATGGCCACCCTCGAGTTCGCGTTGACTTGGCAGCTCACCGCACCTAACATGGCGTCGCGGCCCTCGACTGCTCGCAAGGATCATGATTGGACAGACCATTTCGCACTACAAGATCGTCTCCAAGCTGGGGGGCGGCGGGATGGGTGTGGTTTACAAGGCTGAAGACACGCGACTGCACCGGTTTGTCGCGCTCAAGTTCCTGCCCGATGAAGTTGCCCGCAATGCCCAGGCTCTGAGCCGGTTCCAGCGGGAGGCGCAAGCCGCGTCAGCGCTGAACCATCCCAATATCTGCACTATCTACGACATCGGCGAAGAGAACGGGCAGGCGTTCATCGCCATGGAATATCTGGAAGGGGTGACGCTGAAGTATCTGATCGCCGGGCGTCCTGTGGAACTCGACACCTTACTGGCGCTTGCCATTGAGATCGCCGACGCGCTCGACGCGGCGCATGCCAAGGGCATTATTCACCGCGATATCAAGCCGGGAAATATTTTCGTTACCGACCGAGGCCATGCCAAGGTCCTCGACTTCGGGCTGGCCAAAGTGACCAACAGCAGCGGCGCCGTGGACGCAGCCGGGATGCTTTCGCAAGCGACCGCCATGAGCGAAGACCACCTGACCAGCCCGGGTTCGACGCTGGGGACGGTAGCTTACATGTCTCCCGAGCAGGCCAAAGGCAAGGAGCTGGATGCGCGCACCGATCTTTTCTCTTTCGGCGCGGTGCTGTACGAGATGGCGACGGGCACGCTGCCTTTTCGGGGTGACACCTCGGCTCTGGTATTCAACGCGATTCTGGAACGCCTGCCCACTCCGCCGATTCGTCTGAACCCGGACCTGCCCGCGGAGATGGAACGCATCGTCACCAAGTCGCTGGAGAAGGACCGCAACCTGCGCTACCAGCACGCCGCCGACATGCGCGCCGACTTGCAGCGGCTGAAGCGAGATACCGACACGGGACGAGCAGTTGCCGCCAGCTCCGGCAGCGTGGCGGTGGCCAAGGAGTCGGGGTCTACCCCATCCGCTTCGGCGCAATCGAATGCAGTGCCGCCTTCCGCGGCGTCTTCTTCCGCGGCCCAGCCGGCGGCGCACATCTCGGCTGCCGCATTGGCTTCGATTCCATCTTCCTCGTCGGCAAAGTTCGCGGCAGTTGGATCGCAGGAGCCGCGAAAAGCAAAGACTCCATTCTGGAAAATTGCGCTTCCGATTGCCGCCCTGGTCGTTGCCGTTGGCGCGGGAGCATTCTTCTACTCGCGGCGTTCAGCGTCGCTGACGGAGAAAGATTCCATCCTGCTGGCGGACTTCGTCAATACCACCGGGGACGCGGTCTTTGACGGAACGCTGAAGCAGGCGCTGGCGGTGCAACTGGAGCAGTCGCCATATCTGAACGTTCTTCCGCAATCGCGAATCCAGACGGCGTTGCGCCTGATGGGCCGGCCGCCCGACGAACGGGTTACCAGCGACGTAGCGCGGGAAATCTGCGTGCGGGACGGCGTGAAGGCCATGCTAACCGGCTCTATTTCGCCGCTGGGAAGTCATTATGTGATCGACCTGAATGCGGTGAACGCGCAAACCGGAGATTCGCTGGCTCGGGCCCAGGTGGAATCGGAAAGTAAAGAGCAGGTGCTGAAGTCGCTGGATAAAGCCGCGTCTGATCTGCGACAGAAACTGGGCGAGTCAATCGGATCGGTACAGAAATATGCCACTCCGCTGGAACAGGCGACCACCTCTTCTTTAGAGGCGCTGCAAGCCTTCACCCTGGGGCAGGCCGAGCACACGAAGCTGGAGGACGAGAAAGCGGTTCCGTATCTGAAGCGGGCCATCGAACTGGACCCGAACTTTGCCATGGCTCACGCCACCCTGGGCGTCGTCTACGGCAACCTGACGCAAACCAATCATCAAATCGAGGAGCTCAGCAAGGCATTCGAATTGAAAGACAGGGCGAGCGACCGCGAAAAATTCTACATCTCGGCACATTACTACAGCGAGGTCACACGGGATGCCGACAAAGCCATCGCGGTTTATGAGCAGTGGAAGCAGACCTATCCCCGGGACTCGGTGCCCTGGGACAACCTGGCGCTTGAGTACGAGTCAACGGGACAGCCGGAAAAGTCCCTGGTGAATGCCAGCGAAGCCATGCGACTCGGCCCCAAGGATAAATTTGCCTATGCAAATCTCGCGGATGCCTACGCGGCTTTAGGCCGCTATGACGAAGCCAAGACGGTCACAGAGCAGGCCACGGCGCAGGGACTAGGATCTCCCACCGACGCCTTTTCGCTATACAGCATGGCCTTTGACCGCGGCGACAAGGCCGGCATGCAGCGAGCCGTGGAGATGGCGAAGGGACCACTGGCGGAACCGATCATTCAGCTGATCGTGGCCCAGGGGCAGTGCGCTTCAGGGAAGATAAAGTCCGCGAGACAAACCTTCGCTCAGGGCGCAAGCCTGGCTCAAAATTCCGGGCTGAAGGAACTCGCCGTGGGAATGCGGCTGTTCGACGCTTCCTGCCTTACTGAGACCGGAAACCCAACATTGGGAAGGCAGGTGGCATCGCAGGCGCTGGCCGCGTCGGATGATCGCGATACTCGCACCCAGGCAGCTTATATTCTCGCCCGCGCCGGCGACACCAGCCGCTCGCAGAAATTGATTGACCAGCAGGCGAAAGAATTCCCAAGTGACACTTTGCAGAACTCGGTCTGGTTGCCGGTGGCCCGGGCGACCAACCTGATCAGAGCCAACCAGCCGGGACAGGCGGTTGACGTTTTGGAAGCGGCCGCTCCGTATGAATTTGGCTCACCGCCGATCGGCGCCATTTACTGGCCAATCTATGTTCGCGGGGAAGCGTATCTGCGATTGCGCAATGGAGGCAAAGCCGCTACCGAGTATCAGAAGATTCTGGATCACCACGGTATCGCGCCAAACAGTCCTCTCTACACCCTGGCCCAGCTTGGGCTTGGGCGCGCCTATGCGCTGCAAGGCGATTCAGCGAAAGCGAAGCAGGCTTACCAGGACTTCTTTGCCAAGTGGAAAGAAGCCGACCCGGATGTTCCAATCCTCAAGGATGCAAAAGCGGAATACGCCAAGCTGCAGTAACCGGATGTAGGCGCGAGCGTCCCGCTCGTGCTGTTTCAAATCATCACTGAAATGGTTGCGATTGCCGGTTCTCGCCCATTAGCATTAGAAAGAAAGGAGAGGGTCCGCTTGGCTGTCTTGAGGCCGTTCCTCTGAGCTCTGGGGCACGAGCGGGACGCTCGCGCCTACATTGAACCTGCTATGATTAGGACTCCCTGACCGTTTGGCGGCATCCGGCTGTTCTGTCGCCGACGGCCATATTTCATGCGCAGACGACGTAGCTTTTATATCCTGTCCGGCTTTGTGCTGTTCGCAGCCGCCGTGGCTTTGCTGGTCGTGTTGCGCAAGCACGCCCCACCCGAACCAGCCCGCCTGCTGCCCGGCGC
The DNA here is from genome assembly GCA_036265205.1 of Terriglobales bacterium. Taxonomy (GTDB): domain Bacteria; phylum Acidobacteriota; class Terriglobia; order Terriglobales; family Acidobacteriaceae; genus JAIQFF01. The sequence goes on along the minus strand of DATAPL010000027.1, from coordinate 105,419 downwards.
GGACGGCTACTTGTATGCCAACCTGAAATGGATTCGCCGCGCCGACATCGCGGGACAACTGCCTGAGGTTCCCCACGAACCTGAATACGAGCAGTTCATACAGGCTACCGGTTTTCAGTTCGAGCGTGACCTTGACCAGGCAGCTTTTGCCATCCACTATCCGGCCGTCAAAGCGGGAGGCAAGGCGGCAACTCCCGAGCCGGCGCGATTTTCGGAAATATTTGTAGGCCGAATCGACGGCCAGCGCCTGCGCGCTTACCTGGGAAAAATCTCCGCCTCGGTCGATGACTACAATTCCGTCGATATCTACAATATCCCGCTGGACGGCCGCACTCTGCGGGTTGCGGTTCTGGGCTTCGATACGGTGGCAGCGTCTAACCACGACGATCCCCGAGTGATTCGAGGCATCGTTGACCGCTCGCGCAAGCTGGCTTCTCCCTTCGCTGGGCCCGCGTTGTTGCGCCACTACTACAAATATGTGCCAATCGCCAGTCTGGGCTGGGCGATTTTCAAAGTCGATCCCGTGGACAGCATGCCCAGCCGAAGCGCCTTGTCATTCCTGTTTGCCAAGCCAGCCACGGTAGTGGCGTCGGCACGCTATCTGGGGAAGGTACATTTCCGCGCCGAAGCCTTTACCGGCAGCAAAGACGACGCGCAGCGACTGACCGAGCAGCTGGGCACTTTCCTCCAGCTTTTTCACACTGCCGAAGGGACGGTTTCCACGCCGGGCAACGATCCTGACGTAAAGGCGTTTTTCGATGGATTGAAGGTGCAGCAGCACGACGATCGCACGGTGCTAACGGCCGCCATTCCGCCCGGCTTTATACGTAAGGCAGTGGCGGCTCCGCCCGCCGAAGCCCTGCCGGCACCCGCTCCGGCTGCGACATCGCCCGCCGGCAAGCCGCCTGGCAAGTAATCCGAAACATTATTGGACTGAGGCGCATCTGTTGGATGAGCGCTGGACTCGGGCGATACCTCCGAAGCTCGGCATTTGATCGCGGCGAAAGATCCCGCGAAACCGCTTCAAGGGCCAACAATACAACGCAGGCGGTCAAGGACTAGCGTTCCAAAATGACCGGGGACCAATTTGGTCCAGAAGGTACAATAATTTCGGATGTCTACTCTTCCTCTTCCCATTGCGGCCTTTCTGGCGGGGCTGGTCTCATTCCTCTCGCCATGTGTGCTGCCCCTGGTTCCCGGTTATGTTTCGCTGATCTCGGGAGCGGGAGTGGAGGAACTGAAGGCGCCGGAATCCCGGCTGTTCAGTAAAGTAATGCTGAATTCCATCGGCTTTATCCTGGGATTCAGCGTGGTGTTCGTTACGCTGGGGGCGATCTCGACCGAGGTAGGGCAGCTTCTGGCGCGCTACAAGTCGCTGCTGGCGCAGGTGGCGGGGGTAGTAATCATCCTGTTCGGATTGCATCTCACTGGCCTCTTCAAGATCAAGGCACTCTATACCGACGCCCGCTTGCATCAGGTGAAGGGCGGCAGCACGCCATGGGGCGCGTTCGTAATCGGTTTTGCCTTTGCCTTCGGCTGGACGCCCTGTGTGGGCCCGATCCTGGGAGTGATTTTGACTTTTGCGGCGGCCCAGGATTCGGTGACCAAGGGCATTTTCCTCCTGGCTATTTACTCGATGGGGCTGGCGGTGCCGTTTCTTCTGACTTCGCTGGGTATTGAACGCTTCCTTAAGTTCTACAGCCGTTTTCGCATGCACATGCATGCGCTCGAAGTAGCCAGCGGCGGGTTGCTGATAGTGCTCGGCATTTTGCTGGTAGTGGGGCGATTCACCATTATTTCGAACTATCTGTCGTTCCTGAACCGGTTCGCATTGTGAACCCGGCGCAGCGCTTCGAACGTTGGTACTGCTTGTTTTGGACTGTTTAAGAGGAGTCTGCCGTGAAACGCGATCCGGTGGTCATTATTGTCGTCGCCATGGTGGTGACGATCATGCTGGTGGTTGGATTTCAGGTGGCGCGGCGCAATTCCGGCCGAACAGTTAGTGCCGGCCCCAACCTGAAGGGCCAGGAGGCGCCGGACTTCACCCTGGAGTCGCTTGATGGCAAGACAGTTCATCTTTCCGACTTCCGCGGCAAGGGTGTGTTGTTGAATTTTTGGGCAACCTGGTGCCAGCCCTGCAAGATCGAGATGCCCTGGTTTGCCGAGCTGCAGAAGCAATATGGACCGCAGGGATTACAGATCGTGGGCATTGCCATGGACGACGCCAGCCCTAAGGAAATTGGCGAATTCGCTCACGACCTGGGGGTGAACTATCCCATTCTGGTGGGGAAGGAAGCGGTCGGGGACGCGTACGGCGGCGTGCAGTTCTTGCCGGCAACATTTTATATCGGTCGCGACGGCAAGGTAGTAGATAAGGTATTCGGGCTGAAGGGACGAGGCGAAATTGAAGACAGCATCAAGAAGGCATTGGCCGAGGGCCAGGCAGTGCAAGCGCAAAAGTAACGTAGGCGGCAACTCGAAATCGATCTAACATTCTTGTCATGCTCCTGCTGCTGCGAAAAATCGCGCCCGCTCTGGTGGTTGTAGCCGCACTGGCGGCAGCGCAGGAAGCACCGGTGAGCCAAAGCCTGCCGGGAAGGAGGATTCCATCGGTTTCGATGGCCCCCGCGCCACTGGTCACAGTCACCCGCGGCAAGCCAAACATAGTGAATTTGCGTTTTCACGTGGGAGCTGGATTTCATGTCAATTCCAACAAGCCGAAGTCTGAGTTCCTGATTCCCACTGCTCTCCGCTTCAACCCGCCTACGGACATCGTGATCGGCAGAGTCAGCTATCCGGCGGGCGAAGAGATGAGCTTCGCTTTTGCCCCGGAGGACAAGCTGAGCGTCTACAGCGGAGAATTTCCCGTGGCCGTCGACGTCCGGCCGCTGGCCAGCGTGGTTCCTGGCAAATACATGATTCGCGGCGAACTGCGGTATCAGGCTTGCGATAATGCGGCTTGTTACCCGCCCAAGAAGCTGCCGGTAATATTCGAGGTGAAAGTAGTGAAGGGCCCTCCTCCGCCTCCCCGCAAGAACCCCGCCCAGAGTCCGCACGTTCACACTTAATCGCAGGGGTTCGGGTTGCGAGGTTGGCAGGTTGGGCGTGCTCGCCGGAGCTTGATCGATGGCCAGGCTTCCTGGACGTTCGATGCCAGACCAAGCCATGCAAGCGTGTCTCCGTCCAGGAAATATGAAGGCTCGAAACCGGCGCAGTCGGGTTACAATACGGCGACGGAAGGATGTGCGGCACTGACCGGCTAGACAGGAAATTGCCGGGGTCAGGAACGTACCAGAAAGACCAGGCCGAGACCAGGGGTTACTGTTTCACTTGCAGTACTGAATAACTGGATAAATCGAATGTCTACCCCGCCCGAGCATAAGCCACTCGAAGATTCGGCGCCCGTCGAATTTCTAGCCCCAGGATCATTCCCTGCCGGAACCGAACTCGGGGAAACTTCCAGGGAAAATCTTGCGGAGCGCATCAGTGAGACGCTGCTTGAGCACTTGCCCAACGACCTCACCAGAATGATTTACCTGGCATCGCTGCGGGACTGCAATAGCGGCCTGTACCTGCACCCCGAGCTTTCTCAGCAAGAGGGAGTTCACGCCGCCGACCGGGCGTTGTGCCTATGCCATGAGCAGGTTTTTCGCCGACTAGTAACCACGAGACTGCCGGAGTACGTGCGCCAGCTGCAGGAATATATCCGCTACACCCGCGGCGAAGCCGATACCATGCTGAAAACCTGGAAGTCGCTGCAGGCCTACCGCGCCACAGTCCCGGTGGGAGCGGCTGCGGTATCGACGGAGTTGTTTTTTCTGAATATCGGGGTCGCGCTGGAGGCCCTGACCCGCCAGTTGCCGAGTTAAACCGGCTTTTTTCCCAACCCTAGTGGGTGGATGCCCCGCTGGGAAGTTGTTCGAAGGGGAGCCACGCGTTAATCACCCGGCCGATTACGGAGGCCTCGCGCGGCACTTTGAAGCGCCTTACCGGCTGGCGCGACAGCGGATACGGCAGCAAGGTCAATTCCTTCCCTTCCAGTTGGCACCAGCAGCAGCTATGGCCGTCGGTGTGCCACACCAGATACACGGGGCGTTCGCGCATGCTTCTCCAGTCGAAAACCTGCACTGTATTCTGCATGACATCGACTTCCACCAGGGAACCGGGGGGGATCAAATCGCCCATGGTGTCGTCTTTCAGGCCGACCACTGCGTAACGATATCGCCGGGGATCGAGGCGCTTACGGAGAGCGGGGGGCAACGCCGCCAGTTCCTGCGGATTTAATTTCAGCAGGTTGGTTTCGTGACTGTTGAGGCTGGCGTCGAAATTGAGCTGGAAGCGGAAACTGGGTCCGCGGGACTCGTTGGGTTCGACCCGCGACAGACCAGACTCTGCCGGTCCGGCGAATTGCCTTACTTCGTTGGCGTCAATTCCGAATACCTGCAGCAGCTCCTCCAGCGAAACTTTGAGGCACGCTGCCAGGCTGAATAATTTGTGAATGCTGGGGACCGATCCGGTTTCGACGTCCGCCAGAGTGGAATGAGAGACGTAAAAATCTGCATTGCCTTTGACGTCGGCGATGGAGCGGCTGATGCGTTCTACATCGCTTGACTTAACGAAGCGCTCTTCGCGCAACTCCCGAATCCATTTACCCGAGTCCATGTGAGTGGCCGTAAGGTTCTGGCTGCACCGGGCAAAATCGCCGACCTCGACACTAAGCAGCTACGGTCTGCGAAAATACCTGGGTGAAGCGCAGAACACATCCCCCTGCTTCTCCGCTCTCTTTTTTGAATGAAATGTAAATCGACGACAGCGGCGAGAAATTCATCCTGTACAAGAGATGAACCCTAACCGGCTCTTAAAGCCTGACTCAGTTCCCACCGTTGTTGTTGCCGGAGCCGGTTGAGGTAACTGAGCAATTCCTCGTACGGCATTTCAAACGCCGGAACCGACAAAGTCCATCCAGGAAAGAGCCATTTCACGCGCAAATATGGCTCCACTAACATCAGGTTTACACGGAGCCGAAGTGCGCCATGACTCAACTCATCGGCTTCCTGGGCCAGCGCGGGATTCGCACCCGCCTTGGCCAGTTGTCCCAGCTTCATCAACATAGCCGCGTTCTCGCCAATCAGGTCCAGCGAGTTCAGGGCCAGGGTCAGCCGCCGTCGCATCATCCGGCGATACTCAGGCGGAGAAAATAAACTGCGGAGATAGCGCTCCTCGCCGGGGTCGATCAGAATACGCAGCACCGCGAGATCGACTTCGTGCCTTTTCGCTTCCCAGTCCTCGAGACTGCCGATTTGCGGCAGTCCGGGACGAAGCAGCGTCCAGACCAGAAAGAGAGACAACCCAGCGGCAGATAGGATTGCTATCGTCGATACCATTTCTTAACCTGTTCCCTCAACGCGTCGTTCCACTTTGCCAAGTCATTACTTGGCAAGCTTTGGATCGGGCTCTCAGCCCGCGGTTTTAGAAAGTAAAAAGCCCAGGTAATTGCCGCCAGATTATACGCGGCAGAACCGAGTACCACAAACGTGGCGTCGGCGATCGAATGGAGATGAGCCCGCAGTTCAAGCAGAACCAGATCCAGGGCCGCATAAACGCCGAATCCCGCGGCAATTCCGACCGAATAGTGTTGCCACACCAGGCCCAGGCGTGACATCAGGGAAATCAGGAATATCAGCAGACATACTTGTAAGACTCGCGCGGTTCGTTCCACCAGAATGATGGATTCGAAGACGTTAGCCACTCCTTTGGGACTCTTGAGCGCAAGCACGGTCAAAACGCAAATGGCCGCGATAGCCGCCAGTATCCAGACCGCGGCAAAGACGATTCGAAGCGAGGCATATGGCCGGAACAAATGCTGCAGGATTTCCACCACGACACCCAGACTTAACAGAATTGCAATGGCGTCGCCCCACCAAAAGACATAGGAATAGGCCCGGTTCTCGGAATTGGGAAAGAGCAGCAGGATGGCATCGCGGGAAGCGACTAAGACGGTGTAGATGAAGAATACGGGAAATACCCTAATCAGACCACGGCACGCCATCACCACCGCGATCACTACCTGTAGCACGAGTGGGACGAACCACAGGACTGACGGTGCCAGCTGTGAAAGACTCATGGGCCGCACTGGCAGGGTACTCGCAAACCAGGCAGCCCACAAGAATTTTCAGATTATTCGCCGAGCATGCCGCGCGGCTTTTATTTCCCGCAAGCGTTCGGTGAACAGGTGGGTCGCGGAGCTCCGCCATCGGCCAAAGACGTGGTTGACACAGCGCCCAGCAGCAGCATGGTAGCCAAAATGAGATGAACTATTCTTTTCATTGAGATTCCTTCTGGGGTAGGGGACCCCCGCTCACTGCGACCGTACCGTCTTTCCGCAGGCAGATTGGAAGTGTTCGAAAAACGCGCGGTCGTTCGCAGCAGCCGTCGGTATCCCGACAAACAACCTGACCAGAGGATTGGGGGGCGAAAGTGGAATCGGCGCGCCGTCTCCCGGTGTTCCTGCCGCTTTTCGGTCAAATGCTAAGTTTTTTGCGAGCGGCCCAGGCCAGGGGGAAGGAACCCATTCGTCGGTAAACCGACGGACCGGGCGAGATTCTCATTTCCAGCACTTCTGAAACTATCCTCAATCGCCAGACTTCACTGAAAATTGTGGCTTTTCCAGCGGTCCTGCGGCCGCAGGGACGCCCAGGTGACAAGTTGGTGTTAGCTCTCTCTGCTCGTCGCGTATTCCGTGTAGTGCTTTTTGGGGCAGTAAAGCCTAGGTTCGCTTTCCGGCTGGTTTGATCGGGTAACTTGCTGGGCGATTTGGGCAATGATGGCGCTGTGCGGCATCGGATGCTTCGAAATAGTGGCACGCAAGCGGCGATCCGCCGCGGCGGCCGCACGCTGCATGGGTCTGTTGGACAGAGTGCTGGATAGAGGAGCCCGCTGGTAGACCGTTGCTGCGGACTTCGCGCTGACTCAGGCCCTCGAGGAAGAGCGGCAGTTTGGATTGTCTCCCATCGCCGGACGGCTTTCAGGCGGCGATTACGGCCTTCCGGCCCAAAGTGGGATGAACCAAAAGAGCCAGCTACCGGTCCTCACTCATTGACAACAAGTCCGCCTAGTATCGTGAAATGGGCGCGCCCGGCGCGGTGCGTGGTTTGTATCGATTCGCTGTCAGCAACGCATTTCGCCAGAGCAAAGCCGGCGAAAATGCCGCGCCGCAGTACGGTTGTGGGGCTCCAGCCGACAAAGTAAAGAGCATTTTGAGCCTCGCCGGCTATAGCGTCACCCAGCTATCGGCAAGCACTGGCAGACAATACGGAGCCCGATCACCCTATTTCATTCCGCCGACATTCCTCTACAAATTGAGGAGTGGAATCACACCCCATGTCTGTCAGGTAGCCGCATTGAGTGAGATTACCGGCTACCGCTTCGTCGACTGGATGCACATTTGCGGATTTGACTTGCGGCAGATTCCCCGCCTGCAAACCCGGTTGCACTCCGAACGGACGGTCCTAATTACGCCGGTGGAGTTCGACTACGCAGGGTTTTCGCAGTCGCGGGCCTTTCATCAGCCTGCTCATCTCCCATGGGAAGAGTCATGGCAGAGGGCAGGCCGAAGCTTCGATCAGGGCCGCTACCTTTTAGCCAAGATCGGACGCCGGGACGCCCTGCTTCACCATCAGCTCATGCCGGGGGCCCTCGTGCGGGTGGATCGCCGCTACCGGCAGCGCTTCGCAGGGCCTCCGCTTGCCGCCCTGCGAAATCTGCTTTGGCTGGTGGAAGTGCCCGGCGGTTTGACATGCTGCCACATCCAATGGATTGACGATCGCCAGATCACTCTGCTGCCCAGCCGACAGCCCTGGGGAAATCTGCCGCTGCGCCTGCCCACGGAAGCGCGGATCCTTGGCGTGGTGGATACTGAATTCGGTTCGGCGCGGCAGGAAAGCGCGGGGCTAGCTGCACCACCGCAGTGTCGCTCAGAGCAGTTTTGCGGCAGGGAGAAAACCAAGCTTCCGGACCTGCTTCGAATCTCCCGCCGGCGCACAGGTCTAACTTTTCGGGCGGCGCGCCAGCTCACCGTGAGCATTTCTCAAATGCTGGAGAGACGGGACTATGCCATCGGGTTAGGCTTGCTCTCCGACTACGAGGCAAGCACGAAGCTGCCGCGCCACATCGCCAAAATCATCAGCCTGTGTATCGCTTATTGCATTGATGTGCGCGATCTCTTGCAAGCGGCAAACCTTTCGATTGACGATGCGGCCAAACTTCCGCTGCCCGTGCTGGAGCAGCCGGTTGCCGTCCCGCCGGATTTTCACGACGGCACCGAGGATTACGAAACCATTGGCATCGGCGCAGGTTATGGACAAGCTGCGAGCGGGCGCCTCGAAACCATTTCCGAAATCCCGATTACAACGTGATCTCCATCCTCTAATTAGTGCGGAAAAGTCCTGCGAAATCTCACTCCAGAACTTTAGTAACTGACTGGGAAGTTACTTACCAAAGGAGAAATTTGGGGTGGATTTACAAGTGACTGTAGTGTTTTGACTCGGGCACTAACTGACCCTACGATAATCGCTGCACGGGAGATCTCCCGCTTCCGGCCATTCTCTCCCCAAGAATTGTGTGGTTTAGGTAATCCGCCGAAGTGCGGAATGGAGGCTGGACCGGGCAATGCAGCATACGCGCATAACGAAATTTTCGCATCGCCGCACACTCCGCGAATCCCGCGGCTTCAGCCTGCTTGAACTGTTGATTGTGCTTTCGCTGTTCATGGTGGTGGCTGGAATGACTTTCATCACCCTGCAACCGGGGCTGAAAGACGCGCGCGCCAACCAGGCATTCGATCAAGTGATGATTCAGATGCGGGTCGCTCGCCAGCGCGCCATCGCCGAACGCAAGCAATACATCGTGTGCTTCGGATCTGGCTCCGCGCCCACCGGCGCGCTTACCCCGATGGGCACGCCCACGGCGACAAGCGTTCAACTATTCCGCTGGGATGCAGGTACGGCTCTTTCGGCCGCAGCCCAGATTTCCGCCAGCGTGCTGCCCGACGACATTCAATTTCAGGCGGTAAGCGGCGTGCCGGTAAATCCAACCAGCGTGCCTGACGGATTCGGAAGCGGAATCACCGCCATCGACTTCGATCAAGGGGTGGGCGGCGGAGTCAAGAATCAAATCATGTTCATGCCGGACGGCTCGGCGCACGACACGGCCGGAAGCTGGAACAGCGGAATCATCTACGTCGGCCGCACCGGAGATCTGTACAGCTCACGGGCCGTGACCTTGTACGGGGCGACGGGAAGAATCCGGGGATGGCGCCTGATTAACTCCGGGGGCTCGGCAAAATGGATGGAACAATGAAGCTCGAAAAAACGAAGACGCGTGGTCAAGCCGGAAAGACAAATCCGCAGCAGGGATTCGCCTTACTCGAAACCCTGATTGCCATCGTGGTGCTGATGATTGGACTGCTGGCCGTGCTGGCGACTTTTGCCCTGGCGGTCGGCAATACCAGCTCCATGCAAAACGACAGCATTGCCCGCCAGAAGGCGGCTGAGGCGGTGGAAAGCATTTACACCGCGCGCCAAACCAGCCAGCTGGTGTTTGACCAGATTCAGAACCAGGGCGCGGGCACAGGAATTTTCAAGGTGGGATTTACGCCCATGACTGACCCCGGTCCGGACGGGTTGGACAACACGGCTGACGATACCCCGGCCGCACCCATCCGATTGCCCGGCTCCAGCGGAGTGATCCTGAACAACAGCCAGGACGTGCTGGTAAATCTGGGCCAGTTCACGCGTCAAGTGCAGATCGCGAACGTGGCCGGCAACCCCAACGTTCGCCAGATCACGGTCACGGTGCGTTACCCGACGCCGCAAGGCTGGTTTCGCACCTACCAGGTGCAGGCTCTGATTTCGTCGTACCGCTAAGAGGAGAGACATGCGATCTACCAGAAAAAACGAGCGTGGCTTCAGTCTGATGGAGTTGCTGGTGGCCGTCGCCCTGGGCTTGATGGTTCTGGCTGCGACCACGCAGCTATTCAAGAACGGGATGGACGCGACCATTCTGGTTTCGCAGTCGTCCGAAATGCAGCAGGGGGTTCGCTCTACCGTCAACCTGCTCACCAAGGATGTGAGCATGGCCGGTTCCGGGCTGCCTTCGGGAGGCTTGGCATTGCCTTTCGGCGCCGGGTCGACGCCTACGTTCTTCGCAGTGGATTCCAACCGCGCCTGGATTGCGAACAACACATATCCCGGCAACTTTATGTACGGGATTATCCCGGGAGCGGGCAACGGTCTTGAATCCGGCGGTCCGGCCATCATCGCGGCCACCGGCAAGGGATCGGATGCGATTACAGTCGTCTATGCCGACTACGCTTTCCCTTTGAATCAGTACACCCTGACCTTTCCGGCGGCTAATCCGAACGGGGATCTCATTACTCTGGCACCGCCCGTGCCGCTGCCGGTAGGCTTTCCCGCCATTCAATCTCCGACCGGGATTCAGGTTGGCGATTTGATCCTGTTGAGCAATAACGTGGGCAACGCGGTCGGAGAAGTCACAGGCATCGCGCCCACAGGCGCGGCCAACACCAACATCACCTTTGCCAACCTTGATCCGCTGAGGATGAACCAGTCGGGCGCGGCCAAAGGAAACATCAAGTACATCATGGGCGGGGGCACCACCACCGCCACTCGGATCTGGGCAGTCACTTATTTCCTCGAGGTTCCCGCTGCAGCGACCGGGCAGGCGCCCCGGCTGATGCGTCAAGTGAATGGACAGACACCGCAGCCGGTGGCCGACAACATCATCAACCTGCAGGTTACATACGACATGTGCGATGGAACAAATGGGCCAAACTGCTCCAATATCGCTAACGCGCTGGCCGCACCTTTCTCCCCTACCCAGGTTCACAAGGTGAACATTCAGGTCATGGGACAGACGCTCACCCCTTATGGAAACAAGTCCCGCAGCACAGTGCTGGCGACTTCGGTCAGCACGCGCAGCCTGTCGTTCAAGGACCGTTATCAGTGAAGGTTTGTGAGTGAGGAGAGATACGTAGCTTTAGGAGATCACTACTATGCGTAGGGCCAAGGGCCGATCACGGGGATTTACTCTTATTGCCGCTTTGCTCGTGCTCGCGATGCTATCCGCTATCGCTGTGAGCCTGCTGTTCATGGTGCACGGCGCGGGCCAGGTCGGCAACAACGATCTGGAAAGCAACCAGGCGTATTATGGCGCGGAATCAGGCATGGAACTGCTGACTGCCAACCTGGCAGCGCTGTACCAGCAGTCCCAGTCTCCGACTCCGGCGCAAATTACCGCGTTGACCAACAACCCGCCGGACAGCACCATGATCAACGGAATGACTTACCAGGAAAACATTTCCTGGACTCCGGACGCTAACGGCAACCCAGCCAGCCGGACGGGCGTGATCAGTTCCGGATCGAACGCCGGCCTCACGGCTGAGATCATTCCTCTGACCCTGAAGGTGGCGGCGACACGGACCAGCGGGGCGTCGGTAAATATGACGCGCGGCGTGGAAGTCGCGCTCATCCCGGTTTTCCAGTTTGGCGTGTTCTCTGACAGTGATTTGAGCTATTTCGCCGGCCCCAATTTTGACTTTCAGGGCCGGGTGCATACCAACGGCAACCTGTTTCTGGCGGAAGGAAATGGAAACTCGCTGGTGCTGGATGACAAGGTAACCGCGGTAAAGCAAATCATCCGCGACCGCCTGGCCAATAACTTTCCCGGCAACGCCAACTACACCGGCGACGTGTATGTGCTGAAACAGACCGGGGGCTGCGACGGAACGGTCGCTCAGGCCATCGCGGCGACCGGTACCTGCCTGAAGTTCACGGTACCGCTGGCCAGCTGGAGTGGTGGAATTCCGAACGCCGGCGCCCAGACCAACACCACTACCTGGACCAACACTTCCACGAGCACTTTTGGCGGGTTCATCGGCAACGGCACGTCACTGTCGGTGCAGCCGCTGCAGCTGCCTTTCGTGCAGGGCGCGAATAACTCCGCCGGACAGATCCAGATCATCCGCAAACGGACGGACCCCGCCGAGTTGGTCACTTCGCCGCTGGGCTCGTCGCGTGAATACAACAAGGCGAATATTCGCATTCTGATGTCCGACAATCTGGCCGATCTCCATCCTGACCGGGGCGCCGCGGCCCTGGACGTCGAAGATGTAAACCTGGCCAACGCTTCTTTCACCATAGGCGGAAATGTTTACTTTCTGGCTCAGGCCAAGACAGGTTTTGCCAAGGAACTCTACTGGACCGCCGCGCCCGGCATCCCGGGTTCGGGGGCAAATCCGTGGCCACTGGTCGACGGTTACTTGCGCGTGGAATATAAAGACACGGCCGGCAACTGGCACGGCGTCACCAACGAGTGGTTGAAATTTGGATTTGGGCGGAGCAACGTGGTTCCCACTGCCCCGTTCCCGGCAGGCAACCCGATATTTCCCAAAGCCATCCTGCTTTTCCAGCAGGAGGCCGATCGTAACGCCGACGGCGGAGGGCTCGGCGCCAATGATGCTCCCAGCGCAATCACCGGGGCCAACGCACAATACGCGTGGTATCCCATCAACTTCTACGATCCGCGCGAGGGCTTTCCCCGCGACTTCACTGCGCTGGCTTCGTTCAACCCGCCGCTGACGGCGGGAACGCAGGGTTATGCCAACGGCATCATGAACGCGGTTGAGCTCGACGTAGGCAACTTGAAAAAGTGGTTAAACGGCACCATCGCCGGCAGCGGGACGCAGGTGGAGTACACCAGCCAGAACGGCTATCTGCTCTACTTCTCCGATCGCCGCGGCATGGCGGTCGATCCGAATGCGACGCCTACTCCGAATGTTCTCACCGGTGAGTACGGATTCGAAGACACGATCAATTCCGGCTCGGCCACGGGCACACCGGATAACGCTCTCGAGGCCGCTTCTTACTACAACTTTTCTCCCGAAGACGTCGACCAAAACGGGCTTAAAGACAATTGGGGCGCGGCCAATGTGGGCCTGGGCTTCCACAAGAATACCGCCTTGAATCCTTACCAGATTGTGGATTGCTTGAACGGCGGCCGCCAGAACAAAGTAACCGGCGCTCGCCATGTGCTGCGGCTGGTGGACGGGAGCCTGGGAAATCTTCCGGTGCGTCTGGACAGCAGCCTGGGTGGCTTCACTGTGGCGTCGGAAAATCCGGTTTACATTTTGGGCGACTATAACTCCAACGTTGGTGATCCTTTCTGGAACAACCAGACGGCTGCAGACATTGCGCACTCTAACGCAGCCGTGATTGCCGACGCGGTGACGTTGCTCTCCAACAACTGGACTGACTTGAACGACATGAAGAACCCGGTTTACTACGGCGCCGGAACCGGCCTGGCAAATCGCACGGCAACCAGCACCTATTATCGCCTGGCCATTGCGGGCGGAAAGAACGTCAACTTCCCGCAACCGGCGGGCACAGGAAACGACTTCGGCACCGACGGCGGAGTGCACAACTTCCTGCGCTACATCGAGTCGTGGGGCGGTGCGGGCGGTCTGTACTATCGCGGATCGCTGGTCAGCCTGTACTACTCGCAGTACGAGACCGGAATTTTCAAGTGCTGCAACCAGGTTTACGGTCCGCCGAACCGGCAGTATTACTTTGACTCCGCGTTCCTGGATCCGACCAAGCTGCCTCCGGGCACGCCCATGTTGCAGGACGTGGTTAACCTGACGTACTGGCAGGATTTCAAGCCGTACTAGGAATGTGTAGGGCGGGCGCCCCCGCCCGCCGCTTTTGAAATTCGTCTTGGATAGGGGTGATTCCTCTCCGAACCAAGATCAAATTCAAAGGCGGCGGGCGAGGGCGCCCGCCCTACATCTCTTTAAGCTTCAGAGATGATCCCTTCGGCAAGTAGCTTTTCCTTCGGAACCAATCTTCCATGGCATCTTTCAACTCGTCCACCGGCACAGTTGTCCCGATTTCCATCAGGCCGTCGCCCAAGGGCAGGGTGTTGTCGAACACGCTGGCATTGGTGAAATTGCGCATGGAGAAACTGTCCAGCCATTTCAGGGGGCAGGGAAGCCATTGGCCGTTGTGCTCGTATTCCACGTGAATCTTGCGGGCAAACATGCCACCCAATTTAACCACAGGGCTGAGCGACCTGAATTCAAGAACCATCCAAGGACAGGAATTTACAGAAAGGCTCAGAGCCTAGGCGTTTCTTCGTGCGCATTCGTGTCCTTGATGGTTCTTGATTCCAGGACACAACCCGCACGAACCTTGCTTGACAGCCCGGGCTTTCGGGCATAGTCTCCGCGACGCCACTAAGGGAGGCGTCTATGTTCTTTCTCTACATCATCCTGGTAGGCTTGGTCGCCGGCTGGGCCGCAGGCAAGATCATGAAGGGATCGGGTTACGGTCCGCTGGTGGATATCCTGCTCGGCATCGTGGGTGCGATCGTGGGCGGCTGGGTTATGCGGCTGTTGGGCTTTTACACCAGCGGCGGGCTGATCCCGAGCATTCTGGTAGCGATACTGGGCGCTGTAATCGTGGTGGTTATCGCCCGGGCACTAAAGAAAGCCTAGGCGTTAGTCCGACCCAGTGGATTCGATCTGCACCAGGTCGGTCGGAGTCGCAGGCCTGAGCCCTCCCCAACGGGAAGGCTTCGCCGAATCCGAGCGCAGACGGTTCACCAGCGTCCCAATCGCGGTCGAGCCTCGCACCAGGTGGCCGATCTGCAGCGGCCCTAACAGTCTTCTTTGTTGCACATGGTGCAAGCCGCTCGAGACCACGCAACCGCACTGGCTGCAATCCGGGGTTCCGCCAAAGATGCAGGGCTCGACCCGCGTTTTCAGATCGGCGGAGAAATTGGTGGACATTTTGGAGAACAAGCAGTCTTGCGGATTTTTTGGCGGCTCCAGCAGGGCTTGTCCGATGCCCGGATTCATCAACAACTTGGGATAAGCGTCCCGCAAGCCGGGCAGTTCCCGCGCGACCCGTTGGCGCTCTTCCAGGGTCAACATCTCAGGAGTTTGTTCGCCCTGTTGCGGGGTGTACAGGCTCACCCATATCCGCTTCACCTCCGGACGCGCCTCCCAGAACGCGACATATTCTTCCATGTAGCCGGGGCGCTTCATCATGGGGCCGGTAATCGTCCAATGAATGTTTACCTCGCGATCGCGAATGTTTTCCAGGATGCGATCGTAGGTAGCAGGTTTGCGGCGAGGATCATGGTGCTCGGGCAGTCCGTCAATGGAGACCGCGACCCGGCTGCGCCGCAGCCCCATCCATTCGGCTGGAATGGGAATAATCCCGCTGGTCACGACCAGGGTAAAGATATTCTTCGCGCTGAGCGCCGGCAGGATGCGGCTGAGTTCGCGATGGCGGATCATGGGCTCACCGCCTACCAGGGAGACGTGCCGCGGGCGGTGTTTCTTTACCAGCGCCAGAACACCGCCTACCAATGCGTCACCCCGCAAGTCTGCGAGTTCGGTCAGTTTTTTCTCACCTCCCAGGTGCGAATCGCCGTAGGCATAACATCCGGGGCAACTTAGCGGGCACTCACGAGTGATTTCGATAGACAGCATGGGAGCGTGGCCGCTGAGGATGCTTCCCCAGGCAGAAAACAGTTCTCCCACAGTCATTCCAGGACGCGATTGGGACATAAGGATTCCAGGTTTGGTTTCCTGGGTTAGATGCATGGGAGGATGGCGCGGCACCATCTCAAGATAAATAGTGACTTTGCAGCGAAGGTTGAGTTAACTCCAATTTTTGCATGCAGATAACAACATGTCACCATTTTAGAGCTGGACGGTTGCCCGCCTAGGAACGGGGGGTGGTCCGGCCGGCAAGCATTCCGGCCGCTTCTCTGGCAAAATGGAAGGACCCGTCGAGAATTTTCAGCGGTGACGCAACCGGTTTCCCGACCAGGATGGCTATGAAGACAGCACGATCGCGCGGCCCACTCACGCGCAATATACACCTCATAAAGTGGGTGGAAAAAACCGCGGAATTGACCAAGCCGAAGGCAATCCACTGGGTGGATGGCTCAAAGGCCGAGTACGACAAGCTTTGCCGGGAGATGGTGGCCAGCGGCTCCTTAACCAAGCTGAACGAGGATTTGTGGCCCGGCTGTTACCTGGCCCGCTCCGACGCAGGCGATGTGGCCCGGGTGGAAGATCGGACATTCATCTGTTCCCTGTCGAAGGACAACGCGGGTCCGACCAACAATTGGGAAAATCCGTACGCCATGCGGCGTAAGCTCAAGGAAAAATTCAACGGTTCCATGCAGGGACGGACCATGTACGTCCTTCCTTTCAGCATGGGCCCGGTGGGTGGGCCGATGTCGCAGATTGGCGTGGAGCTGACCGATTCGCCCTACGTGGTTGTGAACATGCGGATTATGGCGCGCATCGGCATTGAAGTGTTCCAGGAAATTGATAAAGACGAAACGCGGGTGGTGCCCTGCATCCATAGCCTGGGAGCGCCGCTGGCGCCCGGCCAGAAAGATGTTCCCTGGCCGTGCAATCCGGACAAGTACATCGTTCACTTTCCCGAGACTCGCGAGATCTGGTCTTACGGCTCCGGCTACGGCGGCAATGCGCTGTTGGGAAAGAAATGCTTCGCGCTACGCATCGCTTCGAACATTGCGCGCGACGAAGGATGGATGGCGGAGCACATGCTCATCCTGGGTGTGGAAGATCCCAAGGGCAAAAAGACTTATGTGGCCGCCGCCTTCCCCAGTTCCTGCGGCAAGACGAACTTCGCCATGATGGTCCCTCCGAAAGGGTTGGACGATTGGAAGATCTGGACCGTCGGCGATGACATTGCCTGGATCAAGCCGGATGCGGAAGGTTGTTTACGGGCTATCAATCCCGAGGCGGGATTCTTTGGCGTGGCGCCGGGAACGTCTGAAAAGACCAATCCCAACGCCATGGCGACTCTCTCCCGCAACACCATTTTTACCAATGTTGCGCTGACGCCGGAAGGCGGCGTGTGGTGGGAAGGCATGACTGACCAGCCTCCGGCAGAGTGCCTGGACTGGCAAGGCAACGTTTGGACCCCTGAAATCGGGCGGAAAACCGGAGCCAAAGCGGCGCATCCTAACGCGCGCTTTACCGCTCCGGCCTCGCAATGTCCCACCATCGATGCAGCCTGGGAGGATCCCAGCGGCGTGCCCATCAGCGCCATCATTTTCGGCGGGCGGCGCGCCAGCACCATTCCGCTGATCTACCAGGCGTTCAACTGGAGCGCGGGGGTGTACGTCGGGGCGACCGTAGGATCGGAGATGACGGCTGCCGCCGGGGGAGAAATCGGGAAGGTGCGCCGCGATCCCATGGCCATGCTGCCGTTTTGCGGCTATCACATGGGCGACTATTTCCGGCACTGGATCAAAATGCAGCGCCGCTTGAGTAAGACTCCTCGCATCTTCCACGTGAACTGGTTCAGAAAAGACGCGGATGGGAAATTCATGTGGCCGGGATTTCGCGACAATATGCGAGTCCTCAAGTGGATCGTGGACCGCGTCCACGGACGTTCCCAGGGCAAGGAGACGCCGATTGGCTGGACTCCGCACTACGAAGACATTGAGTGGAAGGGGCTGGACTTCTCGAAAGAGAGATTCGAAAAGCTGCAGACGGTCGATCGAGCCGCCTGGCGCTCTGAAGTGATCGGGCATGAAGAATTGTTCATCCTGCTGCACGCCCATCTCCCGCCGGAGATGATTTACGAGAGGGAATTGCTGATTTGTCGGCTGTAAAGGAAGAAAACGAATTGGGGACCGGCCGCCCGTCCGTCATACCGGAGAGCGGCGAGACGCCCCCTCCACTTAAACTTGAGGTACTGAGACTGCCGATTGATTCGCCAGCGCATCCAGATGCTTCAGCGTTTCTTCCACCGTCAGCGAATACATTTCTCGTCCCAGGCCTTCGCCGGACTCCGCGGCGACCTTCAAATAGTGGCCGGCAATCTCCACTGCCAGCGTATCCGTAATCGCCTGGCCGGTGCGTTTTTTATACTCCACCCACGCGGGGTGCGGCAGGGCGACCCAAACCGGACGGCCGTCCACCAGAAACTTAATATCGACCGCGTCGGCGTGGCGCGTGGCGATGGCGACAATCAGCGCCTGGTAGACGCAATGCAGGCTGGCTTTGCTCCAACGATCGACTACGTGGAAGTCCTGATACATGCAAAAACTATACAGGGCGTGGAAGGCCGTCGCAATGGAGCGCCAGTGGCTGTCCAGCGGTTCGCTCCGCTCAGGATGACAGACACGAAGCAAACCTGCGGGTGAATTATGATGTTCCATCCAAAAGCCAGCTGACGGTTGAAAGCTTTCCCATGAAAAATCTCGGCATCCTGCTTTCGGGACGCGGTTCGAACTTTGAAGCCATTGCCAATAATGTAGCGTCCGGCAAAATTTTGGACGCGCGCATCGCAGTCGTTATCTCCAACAAGAGCGATGCCGGCGGGATCGACCTGGCTCGCCGCCTCGGCCTTACGGCGGTCGTGATTCCCTCAAAGGGCAAGCAGCGCGAAGAGCACGATCGCGAAGTTGTGGCCGCACTGCAGCAGCACAATGTCGACCTCGTGTGCCTTGCCGGATACATGCGCCTGCTCTCGCCCTGGTTCGTGCAGCTGTTTCCGCGGCGCATTCTGAATATTCATCCTTCGCTGCTGCCGTCCTTTCCCGGTTTAGAAGCGCAGGAGCAGGCCCTCGCCTACGGCGTAAAAGTCACCGGATGCACCGTGCACTTTGTAGACGAAGAACTCGATCATGGAGCCATCGTCGTGCAGAAGGCGATCCCGGTTCTGGAAACTGACGATGAGCACACGCTGGCTACGCGAATTCTCCAGCAGGAACACGTGGCGTATTCGGAGGCGATCAGCATCGTGCTCGGCGGAAACTACCAGATCGTCGGGCGGAGGCTGGTGATGAAGATCACAGCCGGCTAAGCCATCCGGCACCTACTCAGATTTTGGATTTTAGATTCCAGATTGTCTATGGACTTTGACATCTAGAATCTGAAATCTGCAATCGCCTCCCCACCGCTATAATCGTTACCCTATGCCCACGTTCCTCCCGGTCGACGAACAGATCGCCTACATCAAGAAGGGCTCCGCGGAAATCGTGAAAGAGTCGGAGCTTCGCTCTAAGCTGGAGAGGTCTCTGGCTACCGGCAAGCCGCTTCGCGTCAAGGCCGGGTTTGATCCTACCGCGCCCGATCTCCACCTGGGCCACACCGTGCTCTTGCGCAAACTCAAGCACTTTCAGGACCTCGGTCACACCGTTATCTTTTTGATTGGCGATTTTACCGGCATGATCGGCGATCCCACCGGCCGCTCGGCCACGCGTCCGCCGCTCAGCCCGGAAGAGATCATGCGCAACGCCAAGACCTACATGGCGCAGGTGTTCAAGATTCTTTCCCAGGCAAAGACTGAAACCCGTTTCAACAGCGAGTGGTTCGACAAGATGAAGCCCGCGGACTGGATCCGGCTGACCGCCAAGTTCACGGTTTCGCAGATGCTGGAACGTGAGGACTTCCACAAACGATTTCAGGAAGAGAAGCCCATCGCCCTGCACGAACTGCTCTATCCGCTGGCGCAGGGATACGACTCGGTGGCGCTGCAGGCCGATGTCGAACTGGGCGGCACTGATCAGAAGTTCAACCTTCTGGTCGGCCGCGAGATGCAGCGCGCTTACGGCCAGGAGTCGCAGGTAGTGCTGACTACGCCCATTATCGAAGGCCTGGACGGCGTGCAGAAAATGTCGAAGTCGCTGGGCAACGCCATCGGCATCCAGGAACCGCCGCTCGAGATGTACGGAAAGGTGATGTCGATTTCAGACCAGATGATGTGGAGATATTACGAACTGCTGACCGATGTGCAGCTCCCGGAAATTGAAAAGATGAAAGGCGAGTCGCATCCGATGGAAGCCAAGAAGGACCTGGCGCGGCGCATCGTGACTGACTTTCATTCGGCTGATGCGGCAGCGAAGGCCGCGGAAGACTGGGCGAAACAGTTTCAGAAGGGCGGCGTCCCGGAGGATGTTGAAGAGATCGTTGCAGAAGTGGAGTTGACCGGTGACGGGCGAGTGCGATTGGACAAGCTGCTGGCGCGTGTCGGGCTTGCAGATTCCGTCAGCGATGCACTGCGGAAACTGAAGCAGAAAGCGGTAAAACTGAACGGCGAGTTGCAGACCGATTCCGTGGCTTCATTGGACCTCAACCAGCCCGTGGTGTTGCAGGTGGGAAGAAAGATCAAGAAAGTTCGCGTCAAAGTTGAAGCCATCGGCGCTTGATCCGTCAAAAAAGCCCAGTCATCCTGAGCAGAGCAAACCGATTCGCTTGCGAATCGGGCTGCGGAGTCGAAGAACCCCTACTCGAGGAAGGCCCTTTGGGACGGGGTGCCGCTCAGGAACGACCGCCGCAAATCGACTACGCGGCTGCTACTGCAGCAAGCCGAACACTCCTACGCTGTTGGTGGTGCCGACAAATACTTTGCCGTTCGCGATGGTGGGAGTGATGAATTTGTCGCCGGTGCCGAACTGGTCGCGGCTGCCGCTGGCCTGGTTGCTGTTGTAAAGCTCGTGCAGGTTGCTGGCGTCGTAAGCGTGCAGGACCGCGGCACTGGCATTTTCCGCCGCCCACAGGATGCCGTTGCTGGAGCCGTTGGCAGAGATGCTGGGGGTCGCGCCAGGGTAGGGGAAGCTGTTACCGCTTTGAAAGCTTGGGCTGGTGGATAGCTTGGCGCCGGCGATCTTGAATGCCTTGATCGCATCCCCGATCGCGCAATAGTAGATCGTATTGTTGAAATACGCCGGCATGGAAAATACTCCGGCTCCCAGAACCCCGGTCAGCTCCTGATAAATGTTGTTCCCGCTGGAGCTGTATTTGCCCATGGCATCGCGGTTCACGACGTAGATATGGCCGTCTTTCCCGGCGCCTACCGCCAGGTGCTGGGTGGCCCCGGAATTGTCGGTCAAGTCAGGCAAAACCAGAGCTCCTCCGGAACCAAGGTCGTCGTCGGAGTCGTTTTCCTGCTGCTGGTTGTGCATCTCAAAATAATCTGCCACCGACAGCCCGCCCGAACTGGAAAGCTTGAGAAAAGCATTGCCATAGTTGCCGTTGCTGGGAAAGCCGCTGGCATTCAGGGTAGTGTCGAAGTCACCGTTAGCATCCAGCAAGTAGATGTTGCCCGCACTATCCGCGGAGGGGCCAGTGTCCGCCATCCAGATCGCGCCTTCGCTGCCGTTAGGAACAACGTTCAGTACCGTGGTCTGAGCCAGGGTGGTCTGGTTGTATCCGATGATCCAGCCGGTGTAAGGGCGAATGTCGCAATGCGACGCCCAGGTGGTATAGACGATGCCGTTCAGCAGCAGAAGTGCGGCGCGGTCTTTATACTGCGCGGCGTCAAAGACCACCCTGCCGTTGGAGCTGTTGTCTCCGGTGCCGGGGAAGGATGCGTCAATCTGCCGGGGTCCGGAGAACAGCTCGCCGCCGGTGGTGACATCCAGAGCGTGCAGCCGCTGAAAATAATTGCCAGAAGAGTCTTTTGACATGGCCACCACATAAATGGCGCCATTCGGACCCGCCGTGCGATCGATAACGGGAGTGGCGGTAACCCCGATCTCGGGAGTGATCTGATCGCATCCCCGCGTATCGCTGGGGCTTTCGCCCGCGCCCAGCATGGAAACTTTCCACAGTTGCGCGCCGCTGTCGGCGTCAAAGGCATAAACGCTGTCGTGCTCGGTGGCTACATAAAGGACGTTGTGAGTGCCGCCGCCGATATTCTGCAGGCCTGCCAGGTAGAGCGGCTGGGCATCGACTTTGCCGTCCACCGGCAGAGAGCGGATTTTGCCGAACGTTGCGGAGTTGACGTTGGCAGGGGTCAGAATAGTTTCGTTCAGGTTCTGCCCGGTGCGGGCGAGGTCATTGTGGTAAGTCACCACGTCGATCGACGACGCAACCGAGGCGTTCACGGTTAGGGTCGCGGCGCTGCTGGTCACGCTCCCGGAGGTATTACTGACCACCACGGCGAACTTGGCACCGCTGTCGCTCGCGGCGGTGGCTGGAGTTGTATAAGCCGCGGAAGTCGCCCCGGCGATGGCAGTCCCATCTTTCTGCCACTGGTAAGCGAGCGGGCCGGCGCCCGTGGCCGCCACGCTGAAGGTCGCGGCGCTGCCCGCCGTCACCGCCTGGTTGGCAGGCTGTTGGGTAATGGCCGGTGCAGCCGGCGCCGAAGAGCTGACGGTTAATGTGGCAGGGCTACTGCTGGTGCTGCCCGCCGGATTGCTCACCAATACCCCAAACTTTGCGCCGTTGTCGGCCAGGGTTACGGGAGGAGTGGTGTACACAGGATCGGTCGCGCCAGTAATCGCTGTTCCGTCCTTTTGCCACTGGTAGGTTAGGGGACCGCCGCCGCTGGCCGAAGCCGTGAAGGTCGCGCTCTGACCCGGCGCCACCGTCTGGTTTGAAGGGTGGGTCTTAATCACGGGCGGCGTAACTGAAGAAGAAGGAGAAGAAGACTTGGAGCCTCCGCCGCACCCCCCCAGAGTGACCAGCAGACCGATACACACGCACACCGTCCCCAAGGGTCGAAAACGCATGGCTGGATGCTCCTTGTGGAAGTGGCTGGGTGAGTATAGGGTCCGTTTCAGGCCCGAACCTAGATTACGAAGGTTCCTCCGGATAGCTTGAAGTGGTTCAGTCACGGTCTTAATGAGCAGTCCTTAATCGGGGGGCTCGACCTCGCCTGTCCCGCCCTAATCGATTTAGTCGCATCCACTTACACAGGTCCGCCGGCGCAACATCGCCCTGGCAAAAAAATCTTCTTGATCTCTGCCGCCTGCACATTTCTGCCCAAGGGGCGGAGACAATCCCAGCCAGCCCGTGTTTTATCGATTAAGTTTTGCTAATCTCGGGCGACGAAATGCGAATCGCTGCCATTCTTGGGTTGGGTTCGTCAACCAACCAACTTCACCCGTTTGCACGTATCTCCGATGCTCCCTGGCAGGTCGGGTTGCCTGCCAGAGCATGCGATGCCGATGCCATCCTGATTTTTGGGGGCGATGGAACCGTGCACCGTCATCTGGCGGAGTTGGTGAGGCTGCAATTACCAGTGCTGGTCGTTCCTTGCGGCAGCGGCAATGATTTCGCGCGCGCCTTGAATCTTCGGCGGGCTGGTGACTCCGTCAGCGCTTGGCAGAGTTTCTGCGGTGGCGACACAAATGTCCGTTCGATTGACCTCGGGCTCATAACACCGCTCGGCTCGGAGGACCCGATACCCGGATTCTCCCGCGAGGCAGGCAGTATGGAAGCCCTCGGGCGGCAGGGCCGCTACTTTTGCTGCGTCGGGGGAATGGGCCTGGACGCCGAGATCGCGCGACGAGCCAACCAGCTTCCTCGCTGGATGCGCCGCCGGGGCGGCTACCTGCTCAGCCTTCCGCCGGCGCTGCTCCGCTTCAAGGCGTTCCCGCTCAAAGTCATATCGAGCCCGCCGGATCCGTCAGGTGCATTGGCCGTTACTTACGATGAGCGCGCGATGGTTGTGGCGTTTGCCAACGCTCCGGCATACGGCGACGGCATCAGGATCGCTCCCCACGCCCGGCTCGACGACGGCAAACTCGATATCTGCATCGTTGGGAACATGGGAAAAGTGCGGCTGCTGCGGTCGTTTCCTTCCGCCTATTCCGGCAGCCACCTCGGCATTCCTGAGGTTAAATATTTCCAGACAGAACGCTTGCGATTGGAAACCGAGTGGCCGATGGACGTCTATGCCGATGGCGAGTACGTTTGCCGCACCCCGGTGGAGGTAAGTGTGGAAAAAGCGGCGCTACGGGTGATTGTCGCCTGAGATCAGGTAATAACCCGCAACAAGGCACAGCGGAGAACTTGCATCACTCATGGAATCCGACGCGCCTCCGCAGGTCAACGAAGCGCGGGTCGGAGCGGAGGTTGTCCATACGCGCGTCCGTCATCAGATAAGTAGGCAGGTAGTAGGAATGATCTTTGTAGGCCTGCTCAAGCAAGACGAATGCCCGATCTTTTTCTCCCAGGCCCGCATAGATGACGGCGATGTTGTAGGGCGCGACCCATGCGTGCACCGATACCTCTTTCAAATGATCAAGGACCTTTTGCGCTTCGGTCCTCTTTCCAGACAACGCGTATGCATGTCCCAGGCCTGACCAGGTCTCGGCATTGTCCTTTTCCAATTCGACCGCGCGCTGAAATTCGACAATAGCCTCCGGCAGGTTTCCCTTCTGCTCATAAGACCGGCCCAGGAAACAGTGACTGAACCAAAAATTCGGGTCAATCTCGATCGCGCGATGCAGTTGTTCAATCGCCGGGTCCCACCGTCGTGCAAACACAAAAGCCGCTCCCACGGTGAAGGCCGCGAATCCGGAGAGTGGATCAGCTTGCTGGGCCCGCTTGGCTTCCGCGATGGACTGGTCGTACCGCCCGATCGGCGCCAGGAACCAACTGTAGTAGCTGTGAGCGTCCGAATTGTTCGGACTCAGCTCAATGGCTCGTTTGAACTCGGTTTCTGCGGACGCCCAATTCCAGTCATACCAGTGCGTGACGATTGCCATCGAAAGATGAGCTCCGGCATCGGATTCATCGATGGCCAAGGCCCGCTTGGCCGCGTCTTTCGTTTTGGGCCCGGCTTCGTTCGGAGACATAAACCAATCGTCCTGGTTCACGTAGTTAAAAGCCAGACCGCTGTAGGCCAGGGCATAGTTCGGATCGACGGCGATGGCCTGATTAAAGTAGTCGATGCCCGTGTCAAAGCCCTCTTTGGTAAGTTTGTTGGTGTAGTATTTGCCCTTCAGATAAAGCCGGTAGGCTTCGGGATTGTCGGTGGAGCCTTTGGTCAGCTTCTGCTGATCCTCTGCCGAGAGTTGAGCGCGTAGACGCTGAGAAACTTCCCTGGCGATATCACTCTGAACCGCGAGCAGGTCGGCCACCTTCCGGTTGTACTGTTCGCCCCACAGTTGTTTGCCGCTACGAATGTCGTCGAGTTCGACGTTGATGGTTAAATCGTTGCCGCGCTGCCTGACGTCGCCGGTGAGTACGGTTTGCACGCCAAGCTCGTCGCCAACTTTTTGCACATCCATTGCCTTCCCCTTGTAATGGAGAGCAACGCTGTGCGGAGTTACCTTCAGGCTGGGCAACCGCGCCAGGCTGTTGTTGATGCTCTCGGTAACGCCATCGGAAATGTAGTCGGCATCGGGATCATTGCTCCGATTCTCCAGAGGTAAAACGGCGATGGAATCAATACCTGCCCTGGATTTTTTCAAATAAATGACGACCGCCGCTGCACCGATCACCAGCAGACAGACTGCAACCGTCAAGGCGATGGTACGCTGCGTGATTCCCGAGATGCCCCGCGTGGACGCTCCCTCGAGCGCCCGGCGGAGATCGGTTGCTGTCTGGAAGCGGCCGTCGGGAGATTTCGACAGGCACTTGCGCACGATCGCTTCGAGCGCGGGCGGGGCGTTGAGCGGTGCCGGATCCTTGTGAACAATGGCGCCGATCGTGGCGGCGGACGAGCCCCCGGAGAAGGCGCGTCGTCCTGCGAGCATTTCGTACAGCACCGCCCCAAACGAGAAAATATCGGAGCGCGCGTCGGCCGGCTTTCCCTCGGCCTGCTCGGGTGACATATATGCCGGAGTGCCCATGATCATGCCCACCTGGGTGACGGCGCCCATAGTTTGGGTTTCGCCTTCCGTCAGGATGCCAGGACTCTGCTTCGCGAGTCCGAAATCCAGCAGCTTTACAACCCCGCCGGAGGTCGCGAGGATGTTTGCAGGTTTGAGGTCGCGATGAATGATCCCCTTGGCGTGCGCGGCTTCCAGCGCGGCAGCAATTTGCCGGGCGAGCCGTAAAGCCTCAGCCGGCGGAAGAGCCTGCGGCTGCTCACAGTCCACAATCGGCTGCCCGTCGATGTACTCCATGACCAGATAATTTGGGCCGACGTCGTAAATCTGGCAGATATTGGGATGATTCAGTGCGGCAATGGCTTTGGCTTCACTCTCGAAGCGCTCGCTGAACTGCTCGCCAGAAACTTTGATCGCGACGTCCCGATTCAAACGCGAGTCTTGGGCCCGATAGACTTGCCCCATCCCGCCCGCACCAATGGAGGTGAGGATTTCGTAAGGACCGAGTTTGTCGCCGGCAGAAAGCGGCATGTGAAGGATCGAGCCAAGTCTAGCCGATCATAGAGCCGATGGAGCAGCTTTTAGCTTTTAGCTTTAGCTCAGTTAGCCTGCGATGCCGGCTTTCGCTGTGTGCTTTGCTGAGGCTGCGAGGCATCCAGAACAGGTTGGCTACGTCGACTTTGGAGAATCTGGCAAGAACTTCATCGAAATAGGCAAGAGGCCCAGGGTGCGGGAAACTATGCTTTAGCCGTGGAGTGGGCTTGAGGCAAACGGACACACAGGTGGCGAAGGAGTCGAGCATGAAAAAAATGCTTTCTCTTTGTGCACTGTTTTTGCTCATCGGTTTGGCGAGCGCGCCTCCACCCCTTAGCCAGGATCGCGATAGGGATGACCTCAAGAGCCAGTTTGTCGGAGCGTGGCGGCTAGCCTGGCTCGAAGAGGAAGGCGCAGACGGCAAGATTCACCGGGCTGACTGTACCGGTCTGCTCGTCTATACCCGTGACGGCCACATGTCGGTCCAGGTGATGTATCGGAACCCGCAGGCCAACTCGCAGGCTAGCTCCCAGGCAACGACCAACGCTGCGCCGGTGCAATACGCGCAGGGGGGCTACGAGGCCTCTTTTGGCACATATGAGATCGACGAACGTGCTCACCGCTTCACCTTTCACGTCGAGGGCGCACTGGTTCGGACCCTTACCGGCAAAGACCTGGCGCGGGTATTTGAATTTTCCGGCGGGCAGCTCATCGTGAAGTCGCCCAACCCTGATGAACACTGGAGAGTTGCTTGGGAACACTACTAGGCTGCCCTCCGCAAACATTGCACTACAGCTTTCTGGAAAGGATGAAAAACAGTGCAGGAACGCAAACTTGGAAAAAGCAATCTGGAAGTATCCGCCATTGGGCTGGGCTGCATGGGGCTGAGCTTTGGGTTGGGTCCAGCGGTCGACAGGCAGGAGGGAATCTCTCTTATTCGGGCGGCGGTCGAACGTGGCGTCACATTTTTTGATACCGCCGAAGTCTACGGTCCCTTCACGAACGAAGACCTGGTGGGCGAAGCGCTTGCTCCATTCCGCGAGCGGGTGGTGATCGCAACCAAGTTCGGCTGGGCGCCGAATCCGGAAGAGGGAGGCAAATGGAGCGCCCTCAATAGCCGGCCCGAGCACATCAAGCAAGCAGCCGAGGGCTCGCTCAAGCGCCTTAAGACCGACGTCATCGATCTCTACTATCAGCACCGCGTTGACCCGAACGTGCCGATCGAGGATGTAGCGGGAGCGGTGAAGGACCTAATTCAGCAAGGTAAGGTGAAACACTTCGGCCTCTCTGAAGCGGGCGTGCAGACCATCCGTCGCGCCAACGCAGTGCAGCCGGTCACCGCGCTGCAGAGCGAGTATTCACTGTGGTGGAGAGAGCCTGAGCAGGAAATTTTGCCGGCGCTCGAGGAACTGGGGATCGGATTCGTTCCATTTAGCCCTTTGGGAAAAGGGTTTCTCACGGGCAAGATCAACGAGCAAACCAAGTTCGACAAGACTGATTTCCGCAATATCGTCCCGCGCTTCACGCAGGAGAATCGCAAGGCGAACCAGGTCCTGGTGGATTTGGTCAGCAAGATTGCGGAACGGAAGAAAGTGACGCCGGCGCAGATCGCGCTCGCCTGGATTCTCGCCCAGAAGCCCTGGATGGTTCCCATTCCCGGCACATCGAAGTTGCACCGGCTGGAAGAAAACCTCGGCGCCGCTGCGGTTGAACTAACACCCGAGGATCTTCGCCAAATCGACACCGCGACTTCGAAGATTCCAGTGCAGGGAGCCAGGTATCCGGAGAACATGCAGAAATTGGTGAATCGCTAAGCCGACCGATCTCAATCGGGAGGGGTTATGGGCAGTGCCAAAGAGCCTTCTGCCGCACAGAAGTTATTCGGTGATTTCGATCCCAAGCTGGCTGAATTAACCGACAACGTGCTGTTCGGCGATGTCTGGGAACGGCCGGGGCTCTCGAAGCGAGATCGCAGTCTCGTCACCGTCGCCGCCCTGATTGCCCTGAATCGTCCGGAACAGCTGCGACATCACCTGCAACGGGCGCGGGAGAATGGCGTGACCAGGGATGAAGTGGTCGAGGTTATTACGCATATGGCGTTCTACTCAGGATGGCCTAACGCGGTAAGTGCCATCGGGGTCGCCAGAGAGGTGTTTCAGTGACAATCTCACCAGATTGCGCGCAATCGTCGCGCAGCGAGGTTTGTATGGAGGGTGGAAGGAGCACCCATGCCAGCGCCTAAAAATGCATTGAAAGATCATCTCTCCCGCTACCGTGAAATTAACCTCACTGTGACCGGGCGAAAGTCGGGACGGGCCATCTCACAACCGGTCTGGTTCGTACTAGAGGATGACAAGGTTTACCTTTTGCCGGTGCGGGGCTCGGATACACAGTGGTATAAGAACGTGCGCAAAGACCCCTCCATCCGGATCGAGGTGCGTGGTTCAGACTCCAAGCTTCAGGCCGTTCCTGTTACGGGTAGAAGCGAGGTTTCGTCCGTGGTCGAAAAATTCCGCGAGAAGTACGGGGCGAGCGACGTGAAGAAGTACTATTCAAAGCTGGACGTCGCGGTTGTCGCCCGGATGCAGTGAGAGCAATCGTAATCGCAGAAGGGGTATCCTCAAAGGCGTGAAGACTAACCTCAAAGTGGTGCCGTTGCGGCGGACGGGCAGTGGAGCGGACGCGAGCAAACCAGACACGGCTAAACTGGCCCGCTGCCTTGCGGCTTATGCTCCGCACGACGGCAGTTTCGAGTTGCGCATCCCGGGAGTGCACGCCAGCCGCTTTTCACGAATCAACAAGGAGTGTGTGCATGCGCTGCGGGTACCCTCGTTGTGCATAGTAGCCCAGGGACAGAAAACCACCATCGTCGGCAACGAGGTTTACGACTACGACGCCTCGCGCATGATCGTTTTCTCGGTTGCGTTGCCGGTGGCTTCGCAAGTCACCCAAGCCAGCCATTCCGAACCTTATCTTGCTTTCAAGCTTGACCTCGACCCGCGCAGAATTGCCGAACTGGTTTTGAAGGTGTATCCCAATGGCCTGCCTCCGGCTCAAGAGAGAAGCGCCGTTTACGTCACGCCCATGGACGCAAGCATAGTCAACGCAGCGACCAGGTTAATGGAGTGCCTGGCGCAACCCGGAGACACCGAACTGCTGGGCCCGCTCGTGATGGATGAGATTCTGATCCGGCTGCTGCGCAGCCCCATTGGAGTTCGCGTGGCTCAGATGGGTTTTGCAGAATCCAGCGTGCACCGGGTCGCGAAGGCCATTTCCTGGCTGCGCGCGAACTTCTCTCAACCCATGAAGGTCGAAGACCTGGCCGAACTGGTGCACATGAGTGTTTCCTCTTTCCACGAGCACTTCAAGTCCGTCACCTCGATGAGCCCGCTGCACTATCAAAAGGTGTTGCGCCTTCAGGAGGCGAAACGTCTCATGTTGTCGACGATGATGGACGCGGGTACCGCGAGCCAGCGAGTGGGCTATCTGAGCGCTTCGCAGTTCAGCCGGGAATACAGCCGCTTCTTCGGAAGTGCGCCCACCAGGGACATCGCCAGATTGCGCCAGGAGACTGGACTTTGGGTCTAACGCCCGGGCCGCGCTGAAATAAATCCAGGAAGGCGGAGTCATCCTGAGGGATTTCAGTCCCGAGGGATCCGGCGTGTGCTGTCACTGGCTGCGCTATGTTGCGTATCCGCCTCGGGCAAGATGCTTCGCAAGCTGAGCACTACTCTCTGACCAACTCCACTCGGCGGTTGCGCGCCCGGCCCGCCAGGGTGTCGTTGGACTCTTTCGGGCGAGTGGCGCCAAAGCCCTTGGGCGTGAGGCGCTCGGCTGCGATGTGGTAGCGGGTGACCAGCGCCAGCTTCACGGCTTCGGCGCGGCGTTGCGATAGGTCCATGTTGTAGTCGTCGCCGCCGACATTGTCGGTGTGGCCTTCGACGCGCAGCTTCCACGCGGGATTGTGATTGAGCGCGTCGGCGATCTCGCGCAACACCGGTTCGGATTCGGGCTTGATCTTGTCGCTGGCGAAATCGAAATAAATGCCGTAGACCTCGGCCTGTCCGGTCTGCTTCAGTTCCTGCTCGATTTGCTGGCCACCGCCGCCGGCGCTAGAGCCTCCCGCTCCGCCCGGCGCTGCCGAATTATTACCCGCACCCGATGACGCCGCGGCTGGCGGAGGATAAGAAATCTTGACTACCTGCAGGGTGTCACTACCAGCCAGTTTCCAGGCGAGAACCAGGGGATTGTCGAGGTCATCGAGAAAATAGAAGTCGTTCGCGCCATCGTCGGTGGAGCATTGGGCATGCACGGCCGGGAGCGATACTCGCCGGTCGTTAAGCAGCACGGGAAAAGAGGTCAGCCCGCTACCCACGCGCTTCAAGGTGCATTCGGCCTTGCCCATATCCGCCAGGTCTTTGGTTTCCTTCGGAGCGCCTGCCGCGCCGCCTCCGGCCATCTGGCTGAGCGCACCCAGCAAAGAACCAGCCATCCCTTTCAGTCCTCCAACCCGAAAGCTGAACTGGGATTCTCCGTTGCCCTTCAGTTCGGAAAGAACGTCGCGCGAAACGCTGATGGCGGTGCTGCCGGGCGTCACTTCCGGCTGGTTGGAGCCGAACCATTCCATGTAGTCGTGGGCGGATTGCAGATCCTGAGTGCGGACAGTGCGCGATGATGAAACCGAGCCGGTAGTCTTCGGAGCATTGTCGCCGCTGAGTTTTTGCAGGCCCTCTCCGGGATTGGGTGGTTTATCGGCGCGGTAGGAGAGGCGTACGCCGGCCGCGGTCACCTGCTGAATTTGTTTGATGGATTCGTAGTCGCCTCCATACTGCGCGATTGCGGTCACCACGGTGAGTCCGGGCCGCAACGCAACTTTGCTTCCGGAACCGCCTGCGGCGCCTGATGGCCAGGCCGGAAATGAAAGCGGGGCGGACGATGAGCCGCTGCCGGATGCGCCTGAAGATGCTCCCTCGCCCTTGGAAGATCCGACTCCGAGCGCGCCCGCCAGTTTGCTCAAGTCGTTCGACTTGTAGGCTTGGCGGATTTCATCCGCTTTCTTTTTTGCCCGGTAGCCGATGTAAACACAACTGCCCATCACCGCCAGAACCACCAGCAAAATAAAGAGCAGAAATGCCACCAGAACTTTGACCAGAACGCTGCTGCCCTGGCTGGGAACGGGCTGAGGCGCGGGGTTGACGGAAGGCGCGACCGGGGCGGTGGCAGGGGCAGAGACTGGAGCAGCCGGCAAGGGCGCCCCGCCCGGCGCGCTCAGGACGGCAGCTCCGCACTTGCCGCAGTATTTGACGTCGCCTACAGGAGAGCCGCATTGCCGGCAAAAGGCCATGAAGTTTCCGCCCGTTATGAAAAGCCGCGGTCCTCGGCGGATCTCGGCGCGAAGACTCCTGGAGCCCGCAGAAATCCTCCCCCGACCAACTGCGGACCGCAAACCTGCGCGCAGGCTCGCAGATCAAAGTCGCTGGCGATCTTGCGCTTCGCTCGCAGATTACAAGTGACTGGCGATCTTGCGAGCCATGTTCTCGGCCGCCTCAGCGCTGATTCCAGACTCACGCAGGTCGATCTGTACCAGAACGTCGCCTTTGCGCATCATCAGTGCCGAGTTGCCCGGCGCCAAATAGGTTTCATCGCCGATGCCTTCGACTGAGGTAAAGGTATCCATACCGGCCACCTGCTTCATGGCGCCGCGAGCGATCCCCATCGTGATTCCGCCGTTTTGCCAGGTGTAATCAATATCGAAGTGCTTGCCGCTGGAGCCGAAGGTGTATTCGCAACTCATGGTGCCGCGCTGTTCGACCGACGCAACTGTCTGGCCGAGAGCCGACGAAGCCTCGCTGGTCGACAACATGGCGCAAGGTTGTCGTCGGCCGGTGTAAGGTTTGGCGTCTCCGCCCATGGACTTCGAGAACTCGTGGGCTTTTTGCCGCACACGGTAGCCGATATAAACGCAGCTTCCAGCCACCACCAGAATCAGGAACATGAAGAAGGCCAGCACTCCGATGAGGATCTTCATTCCGGTGCTGCTGCCCTTCGAGGGAACAGGCGCGACCGGGGCCGGGGTCTGAACCGGAGCCGCTGCGGCGGGCTGGGTGGCGCCACATTTGGTACAGAACCTGGCTCCGTCAGCCAGCGGGTTTCCACAACTTACACAGAATGCAGCCATTGCTTCGCCTCCGAAAATGTATTGCCCTGCAAACTCGCTCGCTCGCGTCGATCACACATCGCACGATTTCGTGGGCGGCACCACGATAGTCTTTTCCTGGTGAAAAATATCCTTGGAGACTTTACCCTTTTCTTTCCCCAGGATGGTGGCATTTGCGCCCACCGAAATGGTGCTGATCAGGCGCGCCTTCTGGCAGGGTATGAGCGACCCCGCTCCCGCCGCGATGGTCGACGTAGTAATGACCAACTGGGCATAGGCTGCTCCAGTAGTCTTTAACTTGTCCGAAACCGCCTGCTGGATCTTGTTTCCAAAGGGAGTCTTCTTTAACAGGTTCAAGGCAGCGTCCGCCAGACCGGGCGGCGCGTAAGTCTTCACCACTTGGAAGACGGTGTCGGTGCCCAGCTTCAGTTCGATCCGGGGCATGGCCACGGCGGCGACAAATCCCACCGGCGCGACGGCGGACAAGGAGAAATTATCGACGATGGAACCATCCGCGCTGCCGCTGCCCTCCTGGCTCACGTTGCCCTGATCAACGCTGAATCCCTGCACCCCGTTGTATTCCACGCGAAAGCGTCCGCGGGCCACTTCCTTGCCCCCGGTGAACGCGGGGTGAAGCAACAAGGCTTCGCTTACTTCCAGTGAAAACGGCAGACCTCCGATGGGCAGCGGGATGGTGAAGGAAGAGGGCAACTTGATTCTTTGCTCGAGGGCTTCGACTCCGGGCTCGTCCTTGGCAGCTTCCCAGCCAAAATTTATCTGGCCGTTCATGTTCTTGTTCTGGTAGTCGAAGTATTTGAGCTGGCTGTCCTGAATCATGATGGTGGCGGCGGTCTCAAAATTCTGCACGTAACCCGAGCCGGTCACCTTGACTACCAGTCCGTTGTACTTGCGCGACACATCCAGATCGAGGTTGAGTTTGTCAGGGAGAGGCGCAGCTTTAACCGTGTAGGCCCAGCCGTCATCCTCGCCGGAGAGGCTATAGCCGCCGGCATCCGCGTAGACGGTGGGCTGAACCGACTCGAATATTCGTTGGAATGAGCCGGCCGGCGGGTGCGGAACGGCATCGGCACGCGGCTGGGGGACTTCGGCAAATTTTACCGGCGCGCTCCACTTGATGTCGGCGTCTTTGAAAGCTTCGACCAGGGTCGCGTCTTCCGTGACCACCACCCAATTGCCATCCTGCTTAGTGACGACGTCGACCTTACGCATGGCGATGCCGGGCACAAAAAGGATGCTGCCCTCCT
Organism: Terriglobales bacterium; assembly: GCA_036265205.1. Classification (GTDB taxonomy): domain Bacteria; phylum Acidobacteriota; class Terriglobia; order Terriglobales; family Acidobacteriaceae; genus JAIQFF01. Next base: position 71,822 of record DATAPL010000027.1, on the reverse strand, counting down.
GCAGCCGGGACGCGGCGCCGTCGGAAGGATCGAAGACAAAGGTGGAATTGTCGGTGCTGATGCTGCGGATGGACTTTACAAAAGCCGCCTGGTCCATCTTGACTACCTTATCGGTGAAGCTGGCATGAAAGGTATTTCCGGGCTTGGTGGTCAGATCGGGCACCAGGTTGAGCGCCACCAGAGAGATAGGGCGGGAAGGAGTGGCGCGGGAAGATTCCGAAGCCGACTTTTGGCGCGAGCATGCGGGAAGCAGTAAAAGCAGAAGCAGCAAAGGCGCCGACTTGAAGCCACGATTCATGGAGGCCCAGAAATGCTGTAATCCAGACAGGCAAACCGGCCGGTGCGCCATGTTACGAAGCTGGTAAGCGCACGTCAAGAACATTGAAAACCAGTTTCTGGAGGCGGAGCTGGCACCAGGATCCAGTTTCGAGTTCCGGATTTCTAGAAACCAGAAACCGGAAACTGGAAAGCGCCTTGAGTGCTAAACTAAGCCATCTTTATGGCTGAAAACAGGCGTTCGCGCACTTTTCTCTGGATCGTAATTGGAGGAGGAGCCTTCTTCCTCTTCGTGCTGGCGGTGTTTACGCTGGTTTACCTCAGCCTGCACGCCGGGGGAGAGAATGCATCCTTCCGCGCCAGTTTCGGGGACAAGATTGGCGTGGTCGAACTGGAAGGCGTCATTCTCGACCCCAGCACGGTGGTGCAACAGGTCAAGAAGTTTGGCGACGATGATTCCATCAAAGCCATCATTCTGCATGTGAACTCGCCGGGCGGCGGAGTGGCCGCGTCGGAGGAGATTTACCGCGAAGTCAAGCGGGTTCGCGACGAGAAGAAGAAGCGCATCGTGGCTTCGATCGAAACTGTGGGAGCGAGCGGCGCTTATTACGTTTCGTCCGCAACCAACAAGATCTACGCCGATAACGGAAGCGTGGTGGGTTCGATCGGAGTAATTTCCGAGTGGGTGAATTATGGTGACCTGATGCGCTGGGCCCATCTGAAGCCGGAAGTTTTGACCGTCGGTGAATACAAGAGCACCGGAGATCCTTCCCGTGACATGACCCCGAAGGAGCGCGCCTACCTGCAATCGCTGATCGATAATATGTACGGCCAGTTTGTGAAGGCGGTGGCGGACGGGCGGCACGCCAAGGTCGACGACATCAAAGCCATCGCCGACGGCCGGGTTTGGACTGGGGAGCAGGCGCTTTCCATGCACATGATCGACCAGATTGCCGACTTTGAAGCCGCGGTGGACGACACCGCGAAGTCGGTGGGCATCACCGGGAAACCAGTCCTGGTTCATCCTGACCGGGACCGTAAGACTCTGCTCGATCTGCTGTTTGGCGACATCTCCGAATGGCTGCCCAGCCGGGAGAAATTGCTGGACCAGCACACCGGATTTTATTTCTTGTGGAAGTAGCGGGCAGTTTGCGGTGCCCGACCAGCTAGTGCCCGGGCGACTGGTTGCCGAGCAACTGATCGGCGGCAGCCTGGGCGGGCCGCAAATCCTCTGAAAGATGGCGAGCTTGCTCATCAGCCGCTGCGGCTTCGGCGCTGCGGCCGGCGCCGCGCAGGGCTGAGGCCAGCAGCAGGTATCCCAGGTCGCGGGGCTGGATGGTCATGGCATCCGAGTAGTAATTCGCCGCTACCGCAAAATCACCCTTCCGCTGGGCCAGCACTCCTAAACCAATCATCGCGGGTGCGTTGTGGGCATCCAGCCCCAGCGCCTCTTGGTAGCTCTGCCGGGAATGATCGGCATCTCCGAGCTGCAGGTAGCTCAGCCCCAGATTGGCGAAGGCGGCGGCGCGCAGCCCTGGGTCCGCGGAAGCCTGCAGCACCTTTTGATATTGCACAATCGCGCCTTGCGGATGCCCGGTGTTTTGCTCGTAGAGACCGAGCTTGAGCATTTCCGAAGGCGGGTAGTTATGAATTTCCTCGGCGGCGTGAAACTGCTGGATTGCCTCGTCGCTTCTGCCTTCCTTCGCCAGGGCCTGGGCCAGATTGTCATGTGCCATGAAATTCTGCGTGGTCACGCTGAGCGCATATGTCCACAAAGTCTCGCTGTCATGCCAGTAGCTGATCTGGTGGTGAGTGATCCCGGCAAAGACCAGCAGAACTACCACGGCTGGAAGAGCTGCCCACGTACTTGAGGCTTTGCGCTCGCTGACCACGTCGGCCACGGTCCAAACGATCATGATGAAGAGGCCGATGTATGGGAGATAGGCGTAGCGGTCTGCCATTCCCTGCTCGCCCACTTGCACCAGACCGAGCATTGGAACCATCGTGCCCAGAAACCAGCACCAGCCCATCACCAGGTAACGCCGCCTCCTCTGAAAGACAATCAGCGCGGTGATCGCCGCCAGGAGTAGCACAGATCCCAACACCTGCCACACCGGCAAGTTGCCGGGGTGAGGATAGATCGGAGCCAGCCGCAGCGGCAGGAAGGCGTGGCCCAGGTACCGCGCGTAGGAAACCACGGCGTTTCCCAACCGGGCGTACCAGCCATACTCGGCTACAGTACGCACGGCGTGGCCCGCGCGTTGCGCCCGCATGGTGACAATCGCGCTGGCCGCGGCCAGCAGGAAGAGCGGCGTTTTTTCCCACACCATGGAAGCGAGCGAGCTTATCGAACTGGCGGGAGTTTCTTTCTGGTCGCTGGCCGCTCCGGCGATTCGTTGCAACGGCCAGAAATCCCACAGCAGCAGGACGAACGGCAGTGTGATGACCTGAGGCTTGGCCATCAATCCCAGAGCAAAGAACAAGGCGACCAGAGCGTAACGCCAGCTTGCTGGCCTGCGGGCATACCGGGTGTAAGCCTGCAGCGCCAGCAGGAAGAAAAGCATGCTCAGTACGTTTTTGCGTTCCGCCGCCCAGGCTACAGATTCCACATTGACCGGGTGGAGGGCAAACAGGGCCGCGACCATCAGGCTCGGCCAGGTGAGCCCGGTAGCCACCTGCAGCAGCCAGAACAGCAATACGGCGTTGGCCGCGTGCAACAACACATTCACATAGTGATGCCCGGCAGGATTCAGATGGAAGATCTGGTAGTCGAGCGCGTGAGACAACCAGGTGAGGGGATGCCAGTTGCCGGTATCGTAGGCGGTGAAAGCCCACTCGATGGTCTGCCCGCTCAATCCCTCACGAACGTGCGGATTGTTAGAGATATAAACGTTGTCGTCGAAATTGATGAACTGGTTCTGGGTGATGGGATTGTAGACGGCAAGGGTAACGACGATCAGCAGGAGACAGGCTATGGTGTTGCGCTTCTCGCTAGGAATCCCCATCGGCCAAGGCTAACTGCTCAGCGAATTTTTGCTGGTCGAGCGGTAGGAACCAGCCAACCACCTTGCACTCCCACGGTTGAAAGGCGGATTATATCAATCCGTCGGTGGCTGCCGAGGTGGCTTACGCAGTACCCGGCTTGGCGGGGACCCGGGGGACTTGTTGGAAAAGCACCTTGCCAAGAACCCCTGAAATTTGAGAAGGTTATGCAGACTTGTGAGGCGTGCATCCTGCCCGGACGAAGATTTCCGTCCATTTTTGATAGGGTTTAGAATGGAGCGAAGCAATGACAAAAGCTGATCTGATCGACGAAGTCTCGAAGCTGGCGGAGTTAACCCGTAAAGACAGCGAAGTGATCGTCGAGACCATCTTTGACAGCATCGTGCGCTCGCTTCGCGTGGGCGACAAGATCGAGATTCGCGGGTTTGGCAGCTTCCGCACCCGCCAGCGCAAGCCCCGAGTCGGCCGCAATCCCAAGACCGGCGAGCGGGTGGAAGTGCCGGCCAAAAAGATTCCGTTCTTCAAGCCCAGCAAAGAGTTGAAAGATCTGGTGAATACCGGCGGTGGCCAGACTCCGGCACCACCCGCACCGACTGCTCCAGCACCCGCATAGGGGCGGGCGTCATCCGGCACGCTTAAGGGCGGACGCCTCGTCCGCCTGCTGACTAAAGCTACTCCGTTCTAGATAAAAGCTCGAGAATCTCTGCGGTAACCTTGCCGTCCTGAACCGTCAGTCGACCGGTGGTCACCGGCAACTGAAACCTTCGCGGCCCTGCGCTGCCGGGATTGAAATACAACACCCCGTTCCTCATTTCCTGCTTCGGCATGTGGCTATGACCGTAGACCACGACGCCAAAACCCGCAGCTTCCGGCTTCAACTCAAGCTGTTGAAGATTGTGCAGTACATAGATGGAGATGCCCCCAACTTCCAGCACATCCGTGGCAGGGATTTTCTTTGCCCACGCTTCCCGGTCCACATTGCCGCGAATCGCCGTAACCGGGGCAAGCTCTCGGAGCTTCTTCACGATAATGGGATCGCCAATGTCGCCGGCGTGGATGATGTAATCGGAACCGCGCAATGCGGCCAGAGCCTCAGAGCGGAGGAGTCCGTGCGTATCGGAAAGAACGCCGATGACCACCACCGCCTGCGTAGGGGCAGGTGTCCTCACCTGCCCAGCCGAGCAAAGCTCGGCACCGGTGGGCAGGTTGCGGCGGTAGAAGGCTTGCGGCACAGCACATAGATTTTAAGCCGGACTTCGCCGGGCCGGGCAGCTGGGACACCTGTTCCTACGGGGCTTGTGCCAATTTGGAAGGGATTATAGACCCGGGCCTTTCTCCACAATCAGCCGCTTGATCTTCTCTACAAAATCCGCTGCCGGCATGTCTTCGGTTTTCTCTTTGCCACGGGTGCGGACGTTCACCTTGCCGGCTTCGGCTTCTTTATCGCCGACCACCAGAAGGAACGGCACTTTCTGCATGGCGTGCTCGCGGATCTTGGCATTCATCTTTTCGTTGCGGGCATCCACGTGTACTCGCACTCCAACTGCCTTAAGCTGATCGGCGACTTTGTTGGCGTATTCCGCATGGCGCTCAGAAATCGGGATCATCACGGCCTGCACCGGCGACAGCCACACCGGAAAAGCTCCGGCATAATGCTCGATCAGGACGCCGAAGAAGCGCTCGACTGATCCGTATAGCGCCCGATGCACCATCACCGGCTGCTTGCGCGAGCCGTCTTCCGCGACATATTCCAAGTTGAAACGCTGCGGCAGGTTGAAATCAAACTGCACGGTGGAAAGCTGCCACAGGCGGCCGATGGCATCAACCAGCTTGATGTCAATCTTCGGCCCGTAGAACGCCGCTTCGCCGGGGATCGTCGTGTATTCGATCTTCAGCTCTTTGAGAACTTTCTCCAGCGAATTCGTGGCCCCGTTCCACTGCTCTTCGGTGCCGACAAAATTGCGGCGATCGTCGGGGTTCCAGGTGGAAAGCTCGGTCTGAAATTTGTCGAAGCCGAAATCTTTCAGAACATCGCGGGCAAACTCGACGCAGTCAGCAATTTCTTTTTCAATCTGTTCGGGCGTACAGAAAATGTGGGCGTCGTCCTGAGTGAAGCCACGTACCCGCAGCAGGCCGTGCATCACGCCCGACCGCTCGTAGCGATATACCGTGCCCAACTCGCCATACCGAACCGGAAGGTCGCGATACGATTTCAGCGAGTCTTTGTAAATCATAATGTGGAACGGGCAGTTCATGGGCTTCAGGCGGTATTCGGCATCGTCGAGCTCCATAACGTCAAACATGTTCTGCGCGTAATAGCCTTCGTGCCCCGAGGTCTGCCACAACTGCCGCCGCGCCACGTGCGGCGTGTAGACCAGCGAGTAGCCGCGCTTCAGATACTCGGAACGCATCCAGTCTTCCATCTCTTTGCGGATGATCCCACCCTTGGGATGCCAGAAAATCAGCCCCGGCCCGGCCAGCTCCTGGATGGAAAACAGGTCGAGTTGCTGCCCCAGCACGCGATGGTCGCGCTTCTTGGCTTCTTCCTGTTTGTTGAGAAAATCGTCCAGGTCTTTTTTCGAGAAGAATGACGTTCCGTAAATGCGTTGCAGTTGCGGGTTCTTCTCATCGCCCAGCCAGTAGGCTCCGGCAATGTTCAGTAGCTTGAACGCCTTGATCTTGCCGGTTGAAGGAATGTGCGGGCCGCGGCAGAAATCCAGAAACTTGCCCGTCTTGTAAATCGAAATCTTTTCATCGGGCTTGGTGAACTGCTCGATGAAGTGGCACTTCATGAAGTCGCCTTCACCCTTGAACTTCGCGAGGCCATCGTTGCGCGGCAGAAATTCGCGCGCGTAAGGAAGATCCTGCTGCACCAGTTCCTGCATCTTCTTTTCGATTTTCTGCAGGTCTTCCGGCGTAAACGGGGTGGGGCGATAAAAATCGTAAAAAAATCCGGTGTCGGTCGGCGGCCCGTGTCCTAACTTGGTCTCCGGAAATAATTCCAGCACCGCGGCGGCGAGCAAATGCGCCGACGAATGCCGGTAGACTTCGAGCGCTTCAGGATCGCGATCGGTCAGCAGTCGGAGGTCAGTGTCTTTTTCCAGCGGCCGGGTGACATCGATGAGATCGCCGTTAGTTTTGGCCACCAAGGTGGCATCGGCCAAACGCTGGCCAATTGATCTGGCGATATCGAGCGCAGTCGTGCCTTTGGGGACGTCTTTCACGGACCCGTCAGGAAGCTTGACGTGGATGCTGTCTGCCATAGGTTAGTTTCGATGCGGAGTGTTTTCAGTTTATTGGAGGGTGCGGGGTGGGTCAAACGATGAGGGGTATCGCTATAAACGCTGGGAAAATTCCTGCGCCCCATACCAGGACCGGTTGGTCCTGGGCTTTGGTGGTCAGATCCCGGTGGTCCGACGCGCGGCGATTCTTCTCGCGTTTTGTGTGCGAGTGCCCAAATGACGAGGATGGTCAGGATTCTACTAACCACTACGGCCGATCCTGCTTGGCTGCAAGATCAATAAGCAGGATGTCCGAATTTTCCCGTAAACGGTCGAATACAATCCGGCTGCCATCGGAAGTGACGTCAAAGGTACGCATTGCGGCGGGATTGCTCAGCCGGGTCAAACGCCGTGAGCGCATCGTGCCGAGGTCGAGCAGCCAGAAGTCCTGCCCCGCGGTCGTACTTCCAAGCATGTAAACCAGGCCCTGGCCATCGGGCAGGAACCGCGCACGCTCGCCCTCGCGCTGTACATTGATTTCGGGGAGCTTCGCGGGCGTACCATCCGGATGCACTGCCAGGAGCGGCATGAGCGTGAATACCTGAGTGCCGCCATACACGATCAAGTCCCCGCGCGGAGACCATACCGGATCCTGGAATGATCCTGTTGCAATTCGAACCGGCGAGCCGCCGTCGTCGGGTAATTTGAACAAGCCTGCTCCATCGCGGTCGCTGCCCGCCGCGACAATCCATTTGCCGTCGGGAGACCAGGAAGCTGTACCCCGAACATCGACGTCGCTCGAAAGAGGGTGAATTCGCGTTCCATCCGCGGCGATTACGTTCATCTGTCGCTTCCCGTCCCGCCTTAGCGCGAACGCAACTCTGCTCCCGTCCGCTGAGACTGCTGGAGGCGACTGGAGCGCGCCTTCCGAACCCTTCCAGATCTCCAGCGCTTGCCTATCGCGATAGCACCACACTCCGTCAGCCCCGTCCCGCGAGGACAAGTAGAACAACCATCCGCCTCCAAAGCGTGGCGCCTGGGCACGCGCGGTGGGTAATGGGAAGGGCGTAACGTCCTTTTCTTCGTCAATGTGACTGGTAATCGGAACGCTCCACAAGTTGACCTGAGACTTCACGACACTCGCGGCCAGACGCCGACCGTCCGCCGTCGCTGCCAGGGCGGTGTATTGTTCCAAACCCGAACTCACACGCTGTGAAGTTCTGGTCTCCATATCGAACGCCCACAACCACGGTCCGGCCCCGTTTTCGTTGTGCGCAACGAACAGAACCGTGCGCTCATCGATCGGAGCCGGGTAGGTGACATCGGTGTTGAGATGAGTGAGTTGTTCCGGTTCTCCCCCGTCCGGCGGAATACGCCACAGGTCCATCTCACGCGTGGCTGGTCGACCCCGAACAAAGTAGATCCAGCGCCCATCCTTCGACCAGACCTGAAAGTGATTGTGCAATCCAGGCTGGCTTTTCAGGATCTGACGTTCATTGGCGCCGTTATGATCCGCCACAAATATGGGATCGCCCGGTTCCCAGCTGTGATACACCAGCCGGGTGCCATCGGGTGACCAGGCAACCTCGGCAGCATGTTCACCCAAGAAATTGTGCGGCGCTCCACCCATCAGCGGCCAGAGCATGAGCCTCCTGCTTTCCGTTCCGCCGCTCCACACCTCGGCTCCGTCGCTCGAGAATCCGAGGGCACGAAGGGGTCCGCGCGCATCTCCCATCCGGCCATGTGTAAGGTTCGTGAGGCTGCCGCCGTTGGCTTGAATCAGCCAGGCATCGAAAGTGCCGCTCCGGTCGGAGATGAAGGCGATGAATTTCCCGTCCGGGGAGATGGCAGGGTTGGTTTCGGCTCCTTCGAAGTCAGTGAGCAGCGCAAACTGCGCAGTGGAAAGCGGATTCTGTACGGTTCGGGGCCGCCGGGCGAGAATCCACGCACCCAGGCCCGCCACCAGCATCGCCAACAGCGCCCACGCCAACCAGGCGTAACGCTTCGGCGCAACGGGCCCAGAAGGGGACGCGGCTGCCTGGACCGAAGTTGGAGATCCGGACGAGGACGCCTCCGTGACTACTCTGCCTGATTCCGTTTCCCGCTTCAGCCGCTTCAGATCGGCTCGCATCTCGGATGCATGCTGGTAACGCAAATCCCGGTCTTTCTCCAGAGCCTTCTGAATGATCCGTTCGAGGTCAACCGGAACCGCCGGATTCAGCCGCACCGGCGGCGTGGGGGTCCGGTTCAGAATCGCTTCGAAAATCACGCCGGTAGTGTCGCCCCGGAACGGCAGCGTCCCCGTTGCCATCTCGTAAAGCACCGCACCGAAGGAGAACAAGTCAGTTCGGGCGTCCAACTCCTTGCCTCGAACCTGCTCCGGCGACATGAAGGCGACCGTGCCCATGGCTGTGCCAGGGCTGGTCAGGTGTTCCTGCAGATCGAGGGTCGGTGCGTTCGACCCCACCGAGTCTCCCGGTTTCGGCGATACTTTGGCCAAACCGAAGTCGAGAACTTTGGCGATCCCGCGGCTGGTCACGAAGATGTTGGCCGGCTTAATATCACGATGAACGATATTTTTTGCGTGGGCGGCATCGAGCGCATCGGCGATTTCAATGGCAAGCGGCACCAAGATCTCCAGCGCCAGGGGACGCCCCGCGATGCGGTGGGTTAATGTTATTCCGTCCAAAAACTCCATCGCGATGAAGGTATGGCCATCGTCCTCCCCAATATCGTGGATGGTGCAAATGTTGGGGTGATTCAGCGCCGAGGCGGCCTGAGCTTCACGTTGAAAACGGGCCAGCGCCTGCCGGTCCTTGGCCACCTCATCGGGCAGGAACTTGAGAGCAACAAAACGATGCAGCCTGGTGTCTTCGGCCTTGTAGACCACCCCCATCCCGCCGCCGCCCAGTTTCTCGACAATGCGGTAGTGCGAGATCGTTTGGCCGATCATGCGCAAGCATGCTATGGCGGAAGGGCAGGCAAGTCAATGAAAGCCGTGAAGTTGGCGGTATCTCAAAAGATTGTTGCCGAAAAATCGCGCTTCACACGGAACTGGATGCCCATCGCGACTTTGGTAAGAGCGCAACCTGTGCGCCTCGGGCCGCTCTTGACTTGCCTCATTCTGGCAGTCCAGAATCCAGCGTCTATCTGCAGTCCAGAATCCAGCGTCTATCTGTGGAGGGTCGTTATGGCTTCGAATCCACTGGCTTCGTCACGGCGGTCGTTCCTGAAGCTTTCGGCTACGGCGGCGAGCGTGGCCGGGTTTCGCTTGATTACCGAGCCCATGCTTGCCCATGCGGCGCGGCGCCACCACCTGTCGTCGGACCGCAAAGATGTCGTCTTTCTGGACTCGAACGAGAATCCGCTGGGGCCGTCGGCTGCGGCGCGTGAGGCGATTGCGGCGATTACTCCGGACGGCGGGCGCTATCGCGACGATCTGACCGACGAACTGGTCAAACTCTTCGCGCAGCAGGAGGGATTGAAAGAAGATTACATCCGCCTGTTTGCGGGGTCGAGCGAGCCGCTGCACTACACGGTACTGGCCTTCACCTCGGCAACGCGGAGCTACGTCACCGCCGATCCCGGATTCGAAGCCGGCATCTTCATGTCCAAAGTTTCCGGCGCGCGTGTGGTGGCGGTGCCGTTAACCAAAACCTATGCGCATGATGTTCGCGCGATGCTGGCGTCCGCGCCCGATGCCGGGGTCATCTACATCTGCAATCCCAATAACCCGACCGGGACGCTCACCCCGCACTCCGAGATTGAATACGCCGCCGAGAACAAACCGAAGGGCGCGGTGGTGCTGGTTGACGAGGCGTACCTGCATTTTTCCGATGCTCCATCTGCGATCGACCTGGTCAAGGCCGACAAAGACGTTATCGTGTTGCGAACCTTCTCCAAAGCGTACGGCCTGGCGGGCATTCGGTGCGGCTTTGCCATTGCGCGTCCCGATCTGCTGGACCGGCTGGATAACTTTGGTGGAAATTTTATGCCGATCACCGCGGTGGCGGCGGCGATTGCGAGCCTGAAGGATCCGCAGCTGGTCCCGGAACGCAAGCGCATCAACACCGCGGTGCGAGCCGAAACCTTTCAGTGGCTCGACCGCAACGGCTACACCTACATTCCTTCAGAATCGAACTGCTTCATGCTGGACACCAAGCGTCCCGCGAAGGGCATCGTTGAAGCCATGGCCCAGCAGAAAGTGATGATCGGAAGGGTCTGGCCGGTAATGCCCAACTGGACGCGCATCACTGTGGGCACGCAGGAAGAGATGGCGCAATTCCAGGCCGCGTTCAAAAAAGCTATGGCTGGAACCGTGACTGCCAAGCCAGGTCCTCGCAGGCCGCGTGGCCATATCGATGGAAGGATCGTGCCTGCGTAGGCTACGTCGGCGCATGTACGCCGCGGAACATCACCGGGGCGCCATCTGCGACGCCCCGGCTTTTTTCAAAACTCCCAGGCTCGACAGCGGGGTGATGGCTGCTCCCGAAGATCTTGCTCGGGCAGACCGCCCCCGCTTACCAGCTAGTGAGGTAAGACGCTCGCTTCTCCCAGCAAGATGTTGGCTCGCGTGATTAACACGAGCGCCTTCAGGGTATTGATGGGCTGGCCCTTGAATTCAGCGCCGTCGAGCGCGCCCTTGATCTCGGTTGCGAGGGCATCCCGCCGCGTGGTGAGCGACTGGATCTTCCCTTCAATCGAGGTGTAAGTTGCATCGTTATTGGGATCGCCCGACGCCAGCGCCTTGGTGGATGCCCTGAGCGTAGACATGGCGAACTGCCCGAAGGGCGCGTTCAGTTGCTTGTAGGTCCGCGCCAGCAGGGTGAAGCCCGGGCTGAACTTCACCGCCGGGGGAAGAGCCCGGCTCTCCAAAACTTCGGAGATCACTCGCCCGTCGTGCACGTAGTCGTCTTTCAAACCGACCAGGTTCAGAATTGTGGGCCGGGCGTCGGTGTGATCAGACCAGGTCTTGCCGTCGATGCCGATATTCGCCACACCCTGTCCAACGTAACCGATCCACGTGGTAGCGATCTCATTCTGAATGTCGCCGTGGTTCCAGGCAAAGCTTTGACTGGTACGAGCCGGAATGGATGCGCAATCGGCGGGCGCCGCGCACGCGGTCGCACCGGTGGCGAAGAAGAACCAGCTGGCATCGGCAAACGGGGTGAAGGTGGGATTGCGGAAGGGATCGGACGCGAGCATGTGCAGCGTCTTCATGCCGGCATGGTCAACCTGCGCGACCATGATGTTGTTCTCGACCGCGCCGGTGTATGGATTTAGCCAACTGAGCCCGGCCATCTCCCGCTCCAGGTTGCGGACGATCGGGTCCGTCTGATCGCGGAGAGGTTGAGTGCTGGTGCCGTTGACGTAAACCGTCGGCGCGTCGTCGGAATGGACGGAGAAGACCGTCGAGTCGCCGAACTGGGTGAAGATCATGCGCCGCAGATCGGCGTTAATTTCGCCCACGCGATTGTAGGTGCAGGGCGTAGTCACGCCGTCACAGCCATCAGGAGTGGGCGCGTCGCCTACAAAATGATCGCCTTCGTCAACCGTGAAGACGAACAGCGTATTGCGCTTGTCAATTCCGTCGCCGGCCAGCCGGTCGAAGAACTTCTCGAAGGCGCGATCGTAATCCTGCAGTTGCTGGGCGTAGCCAGCTTCGCCGGGACCGAAGGCGAAGTGGATATTGCCGGCGGTGCCGTGCCCGTCATGGGCATCCGAAACATATGCATAGGTGATGGGAATGCCGGCTTCCTGCATCTGCGCGATCCAGGCGAGAGAGACCGTGGCCTCCATTCCGTCGAAGCCGGGAAAACCGACATGGTTGGTCGCATCCTGAATCACATTGCCGTCAAGGTCGGTCATGGGGCCGTTGGGCTTGATGATCGGGTTCACATAGGCGGCGCCGAACAGGCCACTGAAGGCGTTGTAGTTCCCGGGTTCGTCGGGCTGCAGATCGGGACGGGCGTGGGCGGAGGCGGCGCAGATCGTTGAACCCTTGGCGCAGTGCACTCCGATGCCGACAAAGTCCGCAAAGGCCTGGCCGGGATTGGAGGTGACTTCGGCAGCCTCGGGCGAGCCTGAGCCGAACACGGTGGGAATATCAATCGCAGTGTTCTCGAGAATGGTGTTGGCGGCTGCGACCGCCCCAAAATCACATCCAGCCCGGGTGTAGGGCACCCAGGGTGCCGGAGCGATCTTGCCGTTTTCGTTAATCATCTCGGGCGTCAGGTCGGTGGTACTGCCGGCCGGGTCAAACAACGGCGCTGTCCAATAGGCAAAGGAAACACCGGTCCGAGTAGTGCCGTCAGTCATGAAGTAGCGGAAGCTGTTCGACACCGGCACGCCGGTGCGATCCGGGTAAACACCGGTGAGGGAACTCAGGATGCCGGTTCCGGTATGCGAGATCAGCACGGTGTGGTCATTCGACAGCAGCACGCCATTGTTTTTGATGAAATTAAGCAGGTGAGGCATTTGCTCCAGGTCGGAGGGGACATTCGGGTTGTCGCGGAGAAAATGGGTGTTATCAAACTGCACATAGATGACGTGCTTGATGCGTCCGCTGGCCGAGTTCAACTGACATTTGGCTTGAGCGAGGGAGCTGGCAGCTATGGCGGTCACGATGATTGCAATCAGTATTCGAAGCCGGCGCGCAGCACGGCCCGGGTGCGAAAAGCTCATAAATCCTCCTGGGGTGAGTCGGATGAAAGACGGGCGGCGCTTCACTAGCCTAATCGAAGTCCGAGTGAAGTCAATGAAACTTAGGTAAATTTTCGGTTAAAAAACTTCGCGCGACGATTCCTGCCTCTGGGCAAAGTCGCGGTGGATCAGCCTGACTTTAACTATCCCGCCACTACCATCTTCCCTTTCTCATCCTTCGCCACGTAGGCCCACGGCAATTCCGCATCGTGGGTAAACATGGTGAGCCACTTTTCCGGCACGGCTTGGGCGTAATAACGCTTGCGGCTTTCGATCGTCTCTAGCGGGTACAGGTCGTAGGACATCACCCAGTTCAAATCAAGATGGGCGCTGGTAGGAATCAGGTCAGAGATGTAGCATGCCGTCTTTCCGCCGCTCTGCGCCAGGATTGCCTGCATGGCGCGGGTGTGTCCGGGGTAGACGCGGACGGATATGCCGGGAACGATTTCGGCATCGCCGCTCAGCAGCGTCATCTGGCCGCTTTCGACCAGCGGATCGTAATTCTCGTTGATGTAGCTGACGCCGTCTCGCTGGTGTTCGTGGGCATGTTTCCACTCGCTTTCCTGCACGTAGTACTTCGCCTTGGGAAAGGTGGCGGCGATCTTGTCTCCCCGGCGGACAGTATTCCATCCGCAATGATCGAAGTGCAGATGGCTGTTGATAACGATGTCGACATCTTCCGGCGCGATGCCCACTTCGGCGAGTTTGTTCAGCAGTTGGGCAGGCTGGCCGTATATCTTGATCATCTTGTCCGATAGCTTGTTGCCCGAACCCGTTTCGATCAGCACCGTCAGCGAGCCGGTGCGGATCAGGACGCAATTCAATCCCAATGGAACCAGATTGTTGCCCTCCGGCTTTACTTTGCGTTCCCACAAACTTCTGGGGACAACGCCGAACATACCGCCGCCATCGAGGTGGTAGATGCCGTCGGAGATAGCGGTCAGCTCGAAATCGCCCAGGGTCATACGTTGCATGGAATGTGCCCTCGATAAAAGCCTACCACTTGGTCACGTAGCGGCAGGCGTCCCACCTGCCCGGCCGAGCGAAGGTCCGCGGTTTGTTCCACACAAGGTCCCTCCACTCGCTTGCTGCGCTACGCTCCGGTCGGGATGACAGGGTTGGGTGGGGACACCTGTCCCTACGCGAGCTGTGCCAGCTGCCGGGTCTGCTGGTCCCCCATGCTAAAATTACATCAGCCCAATGCTTCCAGACGTGCAACACCTCATGGAGCTACAGCAGGCGGACCGCGAAATCCTCCGTCTCAATCAGGAAGTGGCCGCGCTGCCCAAACGGGTGGCTTCCATCGAAGCCAAGCTGGCGGGGACCAAAGCCGGGCTGGATAAGGCCAAAGCCGCGGTCAAAGCCGACGAAGCCACTCGTAGAACCTACGAAAGCGCCATTCAGGACCTGCAGGGCAAAATTTCCAAGTACCGCGACCAGTCTCTGGCCGTAAAAACTAACGAACAGTACAAAGCGCTGCTACACGAAATACAGTTTGCCGAGCAGGAGATCAAGTCCAACGAAGACAAGATTCTGGAATTGATGCTCAATGCCGAGGCTCGTGACAAAGACGTAAAGGCCGCCGAACTGGAACTCAAAGCCGAGATGGCGGACATCGAGAAAGAAAAAGCCGCCGCCCGCGAGCGTACCGCCGAGGACGAAAAACTTCTGGCGGAATGGAATGCCAAGCGCGACCAGGCGCGTGCCGGAGTGAACGAAGACCTATTGCGTCAATACGAGCGGGTGGCAAAGTTTCGCGGTTCCGGGATCGCGGAGGTTCGCGACCAGAAATGCATGGGCTGCCAGGTCATGCTGCGTCCGCAGACCTATAACGAAGTGCGCGGCGGACAGATCGTGGTCTGCGAATCCTGCCAGCGAGTTCTGTACTTCGATCCCGCAACCGGCGTGGCGGAGGAACGGCCCAGCCTGACGGCGAAACGCCGGGCTCGACCCAAGACCCATGTCGACAAGGCCTGGTTCTACCGGGCTGAATACGGCGAGCTTGGTGAAGTCTTCTTTGCGTTCATGAACGTTGATGGCAATGCCAGCCGCCGGCTTTACGACGCGCACACCGGCCGGAAAATCGGCGACACCCAATATCAGCCGGGCGATTTCAGCGCCGCCTTTGCCGACGACATCAAATCAGCCGTGCGCCTGCACACCACACTCGATTTGGCACAGCTGGAAGAATGGGCATCCGAGCTGCCCATGACGGAGTTGGATGAACTGCACGCCGATCTGAAAAAGGCCCAAAGAGTAGCTCCGGTCGAAGCGGCCGAACACCCCGCCGCCAGTTAATTGGCACCTGTGGGGCGGACACTCTTGTCCGTCGAGTTTGACTTATTATTTGCCTTCGTCGATCTTTTGTTTCGTATCACTGCGCCTCGCACCAGATCCGCAAATACAAATCAAATTCAAAGGCGGCGGACAAGAGTGTCCGCCCCATACGTGCAAGGTAAGATCATCGTATGCCTTCAACTGCTTCCTCGCTCCCGTTCGTAAAGATCTCCCGAAGGGGAGCCAAGCGGCTGCAGGACGGCCATGTCTGGGTATATCGCTCTGATATTGTCTCCGCCGACGGGGTGGCCCCGGGCTCGGCGGTGGGCGTCGCCGACGAGCGCGGAAAATTTCTGGGAACCGCCCTCTACAGCAGCGCTTCGCAGATCGCCATTCGCATGCTTTCCGATCGCGCTGTAAGCGATCTCCCCCCTATGGTGCGCGAGCGCATCCAGGCGGCCATCCGCTATCGCGAACAAGTGGTGCGCGACACCGACGCTTACCGCGTGGTGTTCAGCGAGGCTGATTTCCTTCCCGGCCTGATCGTGGACCGCTACCACGACCTGCTCTCCATGCAAATCCTTACCCAGGCGATGGATGCTGAGCCGCTCCGCAACCTTGTAGTGTCTGAATTGAACTCGGCGCTGAAGCCGGCGGCTATCAGCGAACGCGTGGATCCCCGCATTCGCGAACTGGAACAGCTTCCCGCCCGGACCTCGGGCCTCGTCATGGGAGAAAGGACCAGCACGATTTTCACCATGAACGGCGTGCGCTTTCACTACGAAGCGCTGGAAGGACAGAAGACGGGTGCGTTCCTCGACCAACGCGAGAACTACGCGGCCGCTGCTCGCTACGCTCACGGCGAAGCTCTGGACGTTTTCTGTTATCAGGGCGGGTTTGCCCTCCACCTGGCCCAGTTGTCGTCGTGTTCCAAGGTGACCGGGGTGGACAGCTCGCGTCCGGCGCTGGAGGTGGCCGACCGCAACGCTGGGCTGAATGGACGCGAAATTGAATGGATCGAGGCGAATGCGTTCGATCTTCTGCGGGACTATGCCGACGCCGGCCGCCGCTACGACACCATTGTTCTTGATCCGCCTGCATTCGCCAAGAACAAGAGCTCCCTGGAAACTGCTCTTCGCGGCTACAAAGAACTCAACCTGCGGGCGCTTAAAATGCTTCGCCCCGGCGGCATCCTGGTGACCTGCTGCTGCTCCTACCACGTGAGTCCGGCGCAATATCTGGATGTGGTGCGAGTTTCGGCCCGTGATGTCCACAGAAATCTTCGAATCGTGGAAAACCGCGCACAAGCCAAGGATCATCCGATGTTGATGAATGTCTCCGAAACCGAGTACTTGAAATGCTTTATTGTCAATGTAAGTAATTGAAAATAAATAGTATATTGCAGTTGACAATAACACACTCAACTTATATTATTCACTTAGGCTAAATGGGCATCCAAAGTGATGACAGGAGCCCTCAAAACTTTCAAAAGATTTTCAAGGAGGATTTTATGACCGTACTGACACGCTGGGACCCCTACCGCGAGTTCAACACCGTTCAGGAGCGTTTGAACCGCTTGTTCAACGCCTCTTTTAACGAAGGCCGGGATGAATCCCTGGCTACCTCGAGTTTCGCTCCGGCGGTTGATGTTTACGAAGATGAACACAACATCACGCTGAAGATTGAAGTCCCGGGGATCGACGAGAAGGACATTGACGTCCGCGTCGAGAACAACACCCTGACCGTACACGGCGAGCGCAAGTTCGAGAAAGACGAGAAGGAAGAGAACTACCGTCGCGTCGAGCGGCAGTATGGCAGCTTCACTCGTACCTTCACCCTGCCCAACACGGTGGACACGGAGAGCGTTTCCGCCAACTACGAGAAGGGTGTGCTGAAGGTAAAGCTGGCCAAGAAGGCCGAAGCTAAGCCCAAGCAGATCAAAGTCAACGTGGGCGGAGAAAAGACGCTGGAAGGCAAGCAGCCCAAGAGCGCCGGCCAGGCCGCGTAAGTTGGTAAGAGCATGTCCGGGCGAACCTAGCTCGGCAATTTCTGACGGGAAGCGGTTTCAACCGTTTCCCGTTTTGTTTGTCGAAAAAAGCTTGTCATCCGGAGCGAAGCGAAGGCACCTTGTATTTCCGCCGTGGGCATTTGCATAGGTTCTTGGCTTCGCTCAGAATGACAATTGGAATTCAAGAAGGAATCCGTTATGGCAATCCGTTGGGACAAATTTACCGTGAAGGCGCAGGAGGCGGTGCAGCGAGGGAACGACCTTGCCTCCGAGCACGGCAACCCTGAGCTGTTGCCTCTGCACCTTTTGGCGGCTCTGCTGGAAGACAAAGAGGGAATTGTGCAGCCGGTACTGGAGAAGATCGGAATCGGCCCGCAGGCCGTGCTCAGTGAGACCTATCGCGAGATCGAAAAACTTCCAAAGGTCTCAGGCGGCGGGGCCGCCCAGGCTACGCTCTCCAAGGCGGCGAACGATCTGCTGGATCGCGCCTTCAAGGAAGCGGCCAACTTTAAAGACGAGTATGTTTCCACCGAGCACCTCCTGCTCGCGATCACATACCTGAAGCGCGATGCGGCACAGGAGATTCTGGCACGGCATGGGGCTACGTACGACGCCATTCTGAAAGCTCTGACCTCAGTTCGGGGGTCGCAGAAAGTTACCGATCAGAATCCCGAGGCCAAATACCAGGCGCTGGAGCGCTACGCCAAAGATCTCACTGAACTCGCCCGCCGCGGCAAACTCGATCCGGTGATCGGACGCGACGAGGAGATTCGCCGGGTGGTGCAGGTGCTTTCCCGCCGCACCAAGAACAATCCGGTGCTGATTGGCGAGCCCGGCGTCGGCAAGACCGCGATCGTTGAGGGCCTGGCGCAACGCATTATCTCCGGCGACGTGCCTGAGGCTTTGAAGAACAAGCGGGTAGTAGCTCTCGATCTGGGCGCAATGCTGGCCGGGGCCAAGTTTCGCGGCGAGTTTGAAGATCGCCTCAAGGCGGTCCTGAAAGAAATCGAGGATTCGCAGGGCAAAATCATCCTCTTTATCGACGAACTGCACACCCTGGTGGGCGCGGGCGCGGCAGAAGGCGCGATCGATGCCTCCAACATGCTCAAGCCGGCGCTGGCCCGCGGCGAACTGCGCGCCGTCGGTGCAACCACGCTCAATGAGTATCGCAAGTACATCGAAAAAGATACCGCGCTCGAGCGACGCTTCCAGATCGTCTTCGTGGGCGAGCCCAATGTTGAAGACACGATCGCAATTCTGCGTGGATTGAAAGAGCGCTATGAGGTGCACCATGGGGTGCGGATCAAGGATTCCGCCATCGTGGCCGCGGCTACCTTGTCGCATCGTTATATTTCGGATCGCTTCCTTCCGGACAAGGCCATCGATCTGATCGACGAAGCGGCGGCGTCGCTGCGCATCCAGATTGATTCCATGCCCACTGAAATCGACCAGCTGGAGCGCCGGGCAACGCAATTGGAAATTGAGAAGCAGGCGCTGAAGAAAGAAAGTGATCCCAACTCCAAAGAACGCCTGGCAGTCATCGAGAAAGAGTTGGCGGAATTGCGGGAAAAATCCCACGCGCTGAAGGCAAGCTGGAAGCAGGAAAAAGACCTGATTGCCCGTACTCGGACCCTGAAGGAAAAGATCGAGCAGCTCAAGATCGAAGAGCAGGCGGAAGAACGCAAGGGGAATTTGCAACGCGTAGCCGAAATACGCTACGGGCTGCTGGTGCAAGCAGAGGAGGAACTGAAGAAGCTGACCGCACAGATCGATGGCACTTCTCAGGGCAAGGCGGCGGGCGAGGGCGGCCGCCCCGCGCGAATGTTGAAAGAAGAAGTGGACGAAGAAGACGTGGCTCGCATCGTCTCCAAGTGGACCGGCATTCCGGTCTCGAAGATGCTTGAGGGAGAAGTAAAAAAGCTGGTCACAATGGAAGAGCGGCTGCGGCAGCGGGTTGTAGGTCAGGACGAGGCGCTGCAACGAGTGGCGAACGCCATTCGCCGATCGCGCGCGGGGTTGAGCGATCCCAAGCGCCCGATCGGGTCTTTCATTTTCCTGGGGCCGACCGGAGTCGGCAAGACCGAGCTGGCGAGAGCTCTGGCTGAGTTCCTGTTTGACGACGAGCACGCCATGGTGCGCATCGACATGTCGGAGTACATGGAGAAGCATGCGGTCTCGCGCCTGATCGGCGCGCCTCCCGGCTACGTCGGCTATGAAGAAGGCGGGCAGCTCACCGAGCAGGTGCGGCGCCGCCCCTATGCGGTTGTGCTGTTCGACGAGATCGAGAAGGCGCATCCCGACGTATTTAACGTCCTGCTGCAGATGATGGATGATGGCCGCCTGACCGATGGCAGGGGCCGCACGGTGGATTTCCGCAACACGGTCATTATCATGACCTCGAACATTGGCTCCGCGTTTTTGCAGGCAGAGGGCTTGCGCTCGGAGAAGCAGTTTGAAGAAGCCTCGAAGCAGGTGCTGAATGCCCTGCATGGGCACTTCAAGCCAGAGTTCCTGAACCGCGTGGATGACATCATCGTCTTCCGTCCGCTCGGCAAGGAGCAGCTGGTGAGGATCATCGAGTTGCGCCTGGAAGACGTTCGCCGCCTGCTGGCCGATCGCAAGATTTCGCTCGAGCTGACGGACGCGGCCAAAGACCTGCTGTTCAACGAGGGCTTCGACCCGAACTTCGGAGCTCGTCCGCTGAAGCGCGCTATCCAGAAGCTGGTGCAGGACCCGCTGGCATTGAAGATCCTCGACGGCGAAGTGCTGCATGGCGACCACGTCATTGTGGACGGGGACAAGAAGACCGGCAAGATGGTGTTCGAGGTCAGCAAGCGTGTAGGGGAGAAGGAACCGGCCAAGGCGCGGAAGTAAGTGGTAATGTGGGCGCGGGCGTCCCGCTCGTGGTGGGATTGTGAGAGAGCGGCTGGGTTTGAAGTGAGGCCTCTGGGTTTTGTGGCGCACCCGCACGAGCGAGGACGCTCGCGCCTACATCAGTTGTTGGTCGATCTCAGCGATTGCCCAATTTCGCTTTTCGCCTTACCATCCAGTCAGTGGCTACCGCCAAAAACATCCCCGATCTGAAGCAGCGGCTGGTGTCGGCGGCGCCGGTTGAGGATGATTCATCATTTGAGTTGAAGCTCCGGCCGCAGCGGTTGGCCGAGTTTATCGGGCAGCCCAAAGTCAAAGAAAACCTGGCGGTGGCGATTGAGGCGGCGCGTTCGCGCGGCGAGGCGCTCGACCACGTGCTGCTCTACGGCCCTCCGGGACTGGGCAAAACCACGCTCGCCACCATCATCGCCAACGAACTGGCAGTGCCGTTCCAGCAAACTTCGGGTCCCACGCTGCAGATCAAGGGCGATCTTACCGCCATCCTGACCAATCTTCGCGACAAGCAGGTTTTGTTCATCGATGAAGTTCACCGGCTGCAGCCCGCGCTGGAGGAGATTCTTTACTCCGCGCTGGAAGACTACAAACTGGACATCATGATCGGGCAAGGACCGTCGGCGCGCACCCACACCATGGATGTGAAGCCGTTCACCTTCATCGGCGCCACAACCCGCGCTGGACTGCTTTCCTCGCCACTGCGTTCGCGTTTCGGCATTGTGCTGCGGCTGGAGTTTTATACCCACGAAGATCTCCGGATCATCGTGGAACGTTCCGCCGACATTCTCGGGGTGGAGATCGATGATGCAGGCGCGCTCGAAATCGCCAGCCGCTCTCGCGGGACGCCGCGAATTGCGAATCGCTTATTGCGCCGGGTGCGCGATTATGCCCAGGTACGCAGCGCGGGAAAAATTGACCTGCCGACGGCGCAGGCTGCGTTGCAGATGCTGGAAGTCGACCGCCACGGCTTCGACGAAGTGGATCGCAAGCTGCTGCTCACGATCATCGAAAAGTATCAGGGCGGACCGGTGGGGGTGAACACGCTGGCTGCGGCACTGGCCGAGGAGCAGGATGCGATCGAAGAAATTTACGAACCGTTCCTGATACAGATAGGTTTCCTGAACCGCACGCCGCGGGGGCGGGTCGCCACGCAATTGGCGTACGAGCATTTCGGCATCACGCCCAACCGTAAACAGAGTTCTTTGTTTTAGCCGTCAGTTGCCAGTCATCGGTTGTCAGTTCTCAGAAAATCTGGATTTGGCGGCTGAAGACCCGCGACCGACTTTCTATGATTGCCCATCTGCGTGGAAAGCTGCTGGCCAAGCATCCCAACCAGGCCATCGTCGAGGCTGGAGGCGTCGGATACGACGTCACCATCAGCGTTCCCACATTTTCCGATCTGCCTGCGATTGGCGGTGAAGTCGCGCTTCACATTCACACTCATGTGCGCGAAGATGCGCTCGCCCTCTACGGTTTTCTGCGTTCTTCCGAAAAGACCCTGTTCGAGAAACTCATCACCGTCAGCGGCATTGGGCCGAAGCTTGCGATCACCATCCTGAGCGGCATGGCGGCAGAGGAGATGGTGAACGCCATCCGGGGAAACGATATTGCGCGGCTCACGCGCATTCCGGGAATCGGCAAGAAAACAGCCGAGCGAATGGTGCTCGAGCTGCGCGACAAGCTGCCCGTGGAGAAAGTTGGAGAAGTTGCCGCCGCCCCGGCCCTGAGCTCGGTGGAGGAAGACGTACTTTCAGCCCTGGTCAACCTGGGATATCAGCGAACGTCGGCGGAAAAAGCTCTGGCCGCGGTGTCAAAGAACGGCCAGTTCGATGCCATGTTCCGCCAGGCTCTGGCGGGGCTGTCAAAGTAACTCTACTTTCCGATGCAGAATCTGCTGAAGATCAGGTTCAGAATCTCGTCATTGGTAGTGGCTCCGGTAATCTCGTCCATTGGCCGCAGGGCGCCGTAGAGATCGAGCAGGATCATCTCGTGCGGGATGTGGTTTCCTACCGCGGACACGGCAGCCTCGAGTGCCGCCAGGGAATCGCGCACCAATCCTTGATGACGCGCGTTGGTCAGAAAACCGGACTCGCTTCGTCCTCCATGCTCTCCGGCCACGTGGCGCAGTATTTCATCCCGCAATTCCGCAATTCCCTGCGACGTCACCGCAGACGTCGGCACGCCGTGAAAGTGCGAACTGGGAAGCACAAACCGAACATTGCCTATATCTGACTTGTTGACCACCAGAATTGCGGACTGTGGTCCCACCAGTTCAAGCAAACGACGGTCTTCTTCCTCAACTTCGCGCGAAGCATCGAGCACAACCAGCACCAGATCAGCGTCGGCGAGCGCCTCCATCGACTTTCGAATGCCGATGCTTTCCGCTTCATCGAGAGCGCGCCGGATGCCCGCGGTGTCGACGAGCTTCACCGGAATACCCTCGAGCGCCACTGTCTCGGTCACCAGGTCGCGCGTGGTTCCGGGCGTAGAAGTAACAATGGCGCGGTCACGTTCTACCAGCCGGTTGAACAGGCTCGACTTGCCTACGTTCGGCCGGCCCACAATGGCCAGGGTCAGACCTTCATGAACCAACTTTCCGTAGGCGAAAGAACGCGAAAGTTCTGCCAGGGGCGCCTGCACCGCCACAATATGTTCGAGAATCTGCGCTGCCGGCAGGATGGAGACATCGTCTTCGGCGAAATCGACGCCGGCCTCGAGCAGCGCGATCAGTTCGACCAGTTTCTGCTTGATCGGCTGCAGCCGGCGGGAAAGCGCGCCCTCCAGTTGCTGAGCCGCGACCTTGGCCTGGAAGAGAGTCTGCGATTCAATCAGATCGCGAACGGCTTCAGCCTGGGTGAGATCGATGCGGCCGTTGAGAAAGGCGCGCATGGTGAACTCGCCGGGCTCGGCCAGGCGCGCTCCGAGACCCAGCGCCAGTTCAACCATGTGGCGCAGGACTACCGGGGAACCGTGAGCTGAAATTTCAATGACGTCATCGGTGGTATAGGAGTGAGGCTTGGCGAAGTAAGTAACGACAACTTCGTCGATGCGCTGACTCAGGGCGCGAGCGTGTGGAGCGGCCGCCCCGGCCCGCTGGTTTTGTACTTCTGCCTCTGAGTTGCTGCCGGCTTCCAAGCGGGCGGGGGCGCCCGCTCCACATGGTTCGATAAGCTCTCCGAACACTGCTCGTCCCGGCTCCAGATCATGCTTCAAGCGCAGCATGGGACTGGCGATGGTTCGCGCCTCGGGACCGGCGATGCGGACGACCCCGATGCCGCCGCGGCCCGACGGCGTGGCGATGGCGACGATTGTGTCGTCGAGATTCACTCTTTAATTGTACGTGCGATCAGGGGATCGTCTTGCGCGGGGGTTTGCCGGCGGCAGGCTTGTAGCTTTGCGGATACACAACCACGTAGCGGCGCAGGCCCTCGCCTTCGCTCTGGGTCCGCAGGTCGGCATGGTCGCGCAGGGCCAGGTGGACAATGCGCCTCTCCCGTGAGGACATGGGAGCAAATTCGTAGGGAGCTCCGCTCTTTCGCACTCTTTCCGCTGCCACCCCGGCCGCCAGCCGCAATTCTTCAAGACGCATTCCGCGATGGTTCATGCAATCGAAACAGACTTTTTCGTGCTCATTGCCGGGCAGGCGTAGCATTTCGAGCGCCAGAAATTCGATAGAGCGCAGAAGCTCGCCGCCACGCTCCAGCAACAGGGGCGAGTCGGGGCCGGCAAACTCCACCAGAATTTCGGGACGCTCCCAATCGCGGTCTTCCTGCAACGGCGGGTCCACGGTGATGCGGTATTTCAAACGCAACCCACCGGTGCTGACTATGCCCTTCAGCAGGTCGTTAATCTTATTGGCGGCAGCGATTTTGTCGGGAATTGCCACTGGCTTCTAGCTCCTGGCTTCTAGCTGCCAGCCTCAACACGCTCCTGGCCGAGTTGAGCTAGGGCCAGAAGCCAGAGGCTGGGAGCTTACTTCTCTTTCTTCCTGGCTCTCTTCAACGCGATCTCGCGCATCTCACGGCCCAGGCTGGTGCGGTTCATAACGGCCTGCTGCGCAATCGCGATTAGGTTGCCCTCCGACCAGTACAGGCACAGTCCGGCCGCCAGGTTCCAGCTGATGACGCCCAGCATCAGCGGCATCATGAAGGTCATCATCTTCTGCTGTGACGGGTCCATGCCGGGCTGCGGCGTCATGCGCTGCGTGAGGAGCATGGTGATGATAATCCCGATGGGCAGCAGATGCCACGGATCCGGAGAAGAGAGATCGTGAATCCACAACCAGGACGCGTGCCGCAGATCGAGCGCAGCCCCCAGCATGCTGTAGTAGGCAAAAAGGAATGGCATTTGGATCACCATGGGCAAACATCCTCCCACGGGATTTACTCCTTCAGCCTTGTAGAGGGCGGAGACTTCCTGATTCATCTCCTGCTTGCGCGGGTCGCGCATGCTGTACTTCTTGTATTTTTCCTGGATGGCCTTGATCTGCGGCGCCACCTTTTGCATCTTCAAAGCCGATTTCATACTGGAGATGCGCAGCGGTAAAAGCGCCAGGTTGATGATCAGGGTCTGGATGGCAATCGCCCATCCCCAGTTATGGATGACCTTTTCGTACGTCCACTTCAGCCACAGGAATAGCGGCCGGGCAATCACGCCAAAGAAGCCGAAGTTGACCAGGGAGCGCAAGTCCTGCGGTGCGCCGATCACGGTCGGAACTGATATGGACTCCAAAACCCCAAGCGACTTTGGTCCGACGTACAGGCGGTCTTCGGTGGCCCCACGGAGATTGCCCACCGCTACTCCGAGAACGTCTGCCTTGATGGTCTCCTGCGGGTTGGGATTGCGCCAGTCCTTGGGAATATCAACTGGATTGCGCAGACTCACGGCAGCAGCACTTTGCGGATCGTCAGGCAGGAATACGGCGGCGAAGTACTGGTCCACAACCCCGGCCCAGTTGAATGGGCCCGGCACGGTGGCGCCGCCACTGATCTTTTTAATGTCCAGACGCTCGGTCTTATCGTTGTACTGGTGCTCGATGCGGCTGGCGGCGTAGGACGCGGGACTCTGTTGATCGCCGAATCCGGCTGGCCACATGGGAAACGCGGTCACCTGGCTGCCTTTGGCTACCACCGAGACTTCAGTATGGATCACGTAACTATGATCGAAGCTGAAGGTCTTGCGAACGGCGACATCCTGGTCGGCATATTCAAAAGTAACGGTCGCCGGAGCGCTCAGATTGCCGCTCTCCGAAGCGACGTACAGGGCGGAGTTAAGCTTGTTGCGCTGGGTCTCGTCATAAGTCCACAGCGACAGGGGATATCCAAATTTCTCCGCTGCTTTGCTGACCAGATCGAGGGGCTTGCCGTGGTCATCGTCGTACTTCTTCAGAATCCACGACTTGACCTCGGCGCCGCGGTTGCTGAAGGTGACCCGGTAAAGGTCATTCTCAATTACCGTCTGCGTTTCGGATGCGGCCTGCTTGCTGCTCGCAGTTGCGACGGGAGGCGAGGCCTGGGCCTGCTGCGGCGGAACAGGCTGGGCCGGCTGGGTCGGCTGAGCAGCCGGTGCCTGAGTCTGCGCCGGCGGTGTCGCCGGCTGCGGCAAATATTTTTTCAGCAAGGGCTGAAACAGGATGATCACCAGGAATGTGAGCGCGAAGACCAGCAGCAACCGGCGCTCCATCCCGGGATCTTGTTGAGGATTGGGGAATTCTGCCAAGTTCTCTACTCGGTGACCGCGCAACTGGCCGGTGGCAACCCACTGGGTGCCGCGGCATAGGGTTTAGACTGGACCAGATTTGAGGGGGCTAGATCCGGCTGGGCAAGGTTGGAATAGCGAGGAACTGGCAACACAGGATCATAACCGCCCTTCACGAAAGGATGGCAGCGAAGTACCCGGCGCATCGCCATCAAGCCGCCACGAAAAACTCCATAACGGTCGACCGCTTCCACGGCGTATTCAGAGCAAGTGGGAACAGAGCGGCAGGCCGGCGGCAACAAGGGTGAGATCGCCCACTTGTAGCCGCGCAGCAGGCCTAGCACGAAACTTCTGGCGATCCGGTTCATGACCTTAACTTTCCCCCCTCAAACTTCAGCACTTAACCTTCTCCACCAGGCCCCACATCGCAACCTTCACGACCTGCCTACCGACTTCTCGATCACTTCGAAAGCCCTCCCGACTTCATTTTGCAAATCGGCGAAGGCCGCCGCCAGCAAAGACTTCTTAGGGTTGATCACCACATCCACGGCGCCGCGAATCGGGCCGTGCAGCCGTACCGCCTCGCGCAAGCGCCGCTTCATGCGATTGCGCACGACCGCTCCGCCCAGCGCCTTGCTCACGGTGAATCCAACCCGCGGGCTGTTGATTTGAACTTCACCCTCGCCGTTCCTGCGCGGCAGGTAGAACACGGTCATGTGAGCGGCAAAGTGGCGGCGGCCCTGTTTGTACACGCGCTCGAAGTCCACATGCCGGAGTAGCCGAACCCCTCGCGGGAACTTGTTGCGTCCACTGCGCCCGGAGACGTTGGCGCTTTCATTCGAAGCGAGAGCGTTCACGATTCACGCCCCAACTCTAGGTTGCTTCTGCCGAGTCCAAAAAGGGGAAACACTACTCACGGAAGCCGGGTTTCACTGACACCCGCTTGCGGCCCTTGGCGCGCCTGCGCGAAATCACCGCGCGGCCGGCCTTGGTCTTCATCCGCGTACGAAATCCGTGCGTCTTCGAGCGGTGACGACGGTTGGGCTGGAATGTGCGCTTGGGCATGAAAAATCGCTGCTCCTGATCGACTGAGTCTCAATTAAATGCGAAACAGAAGTATAAATGACCAGCCGCAGGCGGGCAAACCGCGAAGGGAATCGAGATTGAAGTTGTGTGTGGGGCGGGCGCCGCCGCCCGCCGTTTTTGAAGTTGGTTTTGTTATCAGTGCTGAATCTTAGAGACCAGCGAAGATCGCAGCAAACGAAGATCAAAGTCAACGACGGCGGGCGAGGGCGCCCGCGCCACACAACTTTCTGCCATTTCTGCACCACCCGCGCGGCAGTTATAACTTGAACACTTGACAGAAAGTTTGGTTCGGGTTCTGAATCGTAGAGCACAAAAAAATCTGCCGAGAAGATTCCCGCAGAGAGAAAAAATTTGTGCTAGTATGCCGGACTGATCCAGCTTACAGATGATTTCTGTACCCAGCGCAACCGCCCCGAGGAGCAAAAGGCTGCTCTGCTGGAAACGGAAGCGTTTTTTGCTGCACTGCTTTGATAGCGGGCGCTGAATCTGGCCTTCGCCCCACGAAAACTTTATATATGTCCGTTCCCAGTCCAAGCCTTTCTCCCAATCCGTGGTTGCGCGTTCTCGACGCGCTGGAAAAAAAGATCAACCGCCATTCCTACGACACCTGGCTGAAGCCCACCAAGTACAGCCATTCCAGCGGCCCCATTCTTTTTGTGCGTGTGCCTACGGCGGAGTTCCGACACGTGGGAGACAAATATGCCGACCTCATCCAGGAAGCCCTGGACAATCTGGGCGGCGAATTTCAGGAAGTGAAGTTTGTCACCCCGGAAGATGATCCTGCGTCCACACCGGTGCGGCACGATGGCGGGTTGTCGGCGCACCCCGCCACTCCAACCCATGTCTCGCAGTCGCGCTTTGATTGGGACGGCGCCGCGCAACTGAACCAGCGCTACACCTTTGACGCCTTCGTGATCGGCAGCGGCAACCAGTTTGCCCACGCCGCCTGCCAGGCGGTATCGGAACGCCCGTCGAAAGCCTACAACCCGCTCTTCCTGTACGGCGGCGTTGGTATGGGGAAGACTCACCTGATGCAGGCCATCGGCCACGAGATCAAGCGCCGCCAGCCGCAGTCGGCCATCTGCTACGTTTCCAGCGAGAAGTTCACCAACGAGATGATCAACTCGCTGCGCTACGACAAGATGATCAGCTTCCGTGACAAGTTCCGTAATGTGGACGTGCTGCTGGTGGACGACATACAGTTTCTGGCGCAGAAAGAACGTACCCAGGAAGAATTCTTCCACACCTTCAATGCGCTGCACGAATCGATGAAGCAGATCGTGATCGCCAGCGACCGGCCGCCAAAAGAACTGGCAGAGATTGAAGATCGCCTGCGCAGCCGCTTTGAATGGGGCCTGATCGCCGACATCCAGCCGCCCGACCTGGAAACCAAGGTTGCAATTCTGCAGAAGAAGGCGGAGCAGGAAAAGGTTACCCTGCCCACCGATGTGGCGCTCTACATCGCATCGAACATTCGCTCTAACGTTCGCGAGTTGGAAGGCGCGCTGATCCGCCTGGTGGCGCACTCCTCGTTGATCGGCGCCGAGATTACGCTGCCTTACACCCAGCAGGTGCTCAAGAACTTCATCGATTCTCAAGCCAGGAAGGTCACCATCGAATCCATCCAGAAGGCAGTGGCTGAACAGTTCGGTCTGCGCCTGGTCGAGATCAAAGCCAAGAATAATTCGCGCGCCATCGTCTATCCCCGGCAGATTGCCATGTACCTGGCCAAACATTTGACTGAGGCTTCATTGCCGGAAATTGGGCGGCAGTTTGGCGGCAAGCATCACACCACGGTGCTGCACTCGGTCGAAAAGATCGATGGCACTCGCAAGACCGACAAGGATTTGAACAGGTTGATCAATAAAATGACTGAGCAGTTGGGGGGATAAAACGCGGCTTCCACCTGGATTTCCACTCAGCGGCAAAGTCTTCCTTGAGCAGGCCTGTGTATGCGATGTGGAAGTTGTGCAAGAGAGGGAAGCAATCGCCAGGCACGGCCAAACGATACCTTCATCTCCGCCATCGAGCGGTCTACTTTTAGACAGCAGGATGGACACGGAGAAGGCGGTCAGGGGCAGGGTTTGCCGGGATTTCCACTTTTACGCGCCCCCTACTGTTACTACTAGTCTTAATAGTTTTTATTTTGATATAAGGGAAGTATTCAAAGTAGCGCACCTGACGGGAGACTTGGGTTATGCCGGTAGAAGCTATGGCCGCAGCCACGGGGACCGCCACCATGGAAATCACAGTCAGCAAATCTGAGCTCTTGCGGGAGTTGACTGCAACCCAGGAAGTGGTGGAGCGCAAGACCACGATTCCAATCCTCTCCAATTATCTGTTCGAAGCTTCCGGCGACAAGCTGTCTCTTACCGCCACCGATCTGGATCTGAGCCTGCGCACCGTCTGCAGCGCCAAGGTAAAAAAAGAAGGCTCCTGCACCATTCCCGCGCGTAAACTGCACGACTATGTGAAACTGCTGCCGGATGCGGATATCACTATCAAGCTGCTGGAAAATCACTGGATCAGCATCCGCTGCGGCCGGTCCAACACCAAAATGGTAGGGATGGCGCGGTCGAACTTTCCCACCCTGCCGGTGTTTCCGACGGTTGGAGTAGTCAAGATTCCCGCCCAGGTGCTGCGCGGGATGATTGCCAAGACCGGGTTTGCGATCGCCAGCGAAGAATCGCGCTACACCTTGAACGGCGCTTTGATGGTGCTGAAGCCCGAATCCATTACCATGGTTGCCACCGACGGGCATCGCCTGGCGCATATCGAACGGAGCGGAGAGAAATTTGAGGGCGTTTCCGGCGAACTGAAAACGCTCATCCCCAAAAAGGCGATGGATGAACTGCGCTCCCTGCTCGACTCCACCGACGCGGAGTCCATCGATTTTGCCAAGGACGAATCCACGCTTTACTTCCGCATCGGACAACGATTGCTGACCTCGCGCCAGCTGACCGGCCAGTTCCCTAACTTCGAAGCGGTCCTGCCCAAGGACAATAACAAGAGCGTAACTCTGCCCGGTAATGAGCTGGGCGCTGCGATCTCACGTGTAGCCCAGTTTGCCGACGAACGCTCGCGAGCGGTGCGCCTGCGCATGGAAAAGGGCGAGCTCAAGCTTTCGGCTTCGTCGACCGAAACCGGCGAATCGGAAGACACTCTCGAAACCAGCTACCAGGGCGACTCCCTGACGGTTGGCTTCAACGCGCAATACATTCTCGACTTCCTCAAGGCGGTGGGTGCGGGCGATGTAAAGCTGGAATTCAAGGACGCGCAGTCCGCCGGCCAACTGCGCCCCGCCGACAGCGAAGACTACAAGTACCGCTACATCGTTATGCCGATGCGGATCTGAGCACGGACCGGGTAAGGCCCTCGCCTGCCGTTTTTGACTTTGACTTTGGTTCGCGAGAGACCACTTTCTACCCTCGGCAGGCCTAACAATAAAAAGGAAAACCAACTTCAAAAGCCGCGGGCGAGGCCGCCCGCCCTATGCAGGACTGTGCCTGCCGGCTATGGTTCAGCTTGACCTACCCCGGACTTCCACCGTAAATTAGCCGCCTCTTGTTTTGGAGGTTCCATGCTAAGCGGATTCAAGCAGTTCATCCTTCGCGGAAATGTGGTTGACCTGGCGGTTGGCGTGGTCATTGGCGCGGCCTTCGGGTCGGTGGTGACGGCGTTTACCAAGGACCTTCTCACCCCGCTGATCGCGGCGGTCGTCGGCAAGCCCGATTTCTCGGCTATCAACTTCACTATCAACGGCACGCCCTTTCCTGTGGGCGACTTCATCAATGCCGTGGTGTCGTTTGTGCTGATTGCGGCGGCGGTCTATTTCTTTGTGGTGACGCCGGTCAACGCCCTGGTAGCGCGGATGCGCAAGGCGCCTGCGCCGGCCGATCCCACGACCAAGAAGTGCCCCGAGTGCCTGAGTGAGATTCCCATCGACGCCCGGCGCTGCGGCTTCTGCACCCAGCCGGTGCTGGGCAAGGCAGCATAAGCAGGATTTGCGAGATTTGGGTTTTCCGTCGGGTGGTATGAAGCCCTTCTTCGAAAAAGTGCTGGTCAATCAGGGCAGCTCCTGGACCTCGTTCCATCGCCGCCTGGAATCCTTCCCCTTCGAGTGGCACTATCACCCGGAATTCGAGCTGACCATGACACTGAACAGCCTTGGTCAGCGTTACATCGGCGACCACATCGGCTCCTATGGCCACCAGGACCTGATCCTGCTGGGCCCCAACCTGCCGCACACCTGGTGCTCGCGGGAGAAAATCGACGCCAGCCGGCCGCATGAAGCGATCGTGCTGTGGTTCTCGCGCGAGCTGGCTCACCATCTCATCGAGCGCTGGCCCGAGTTTGCCGTCACCCGGCGGCTGCTCAAAGATGAAGCTCCGCGCGGCGTTTGCTTCTCCGCAGAGACCAGGCGCACGGCGGAGATGAAAATCCTGGCCTTGCTCGATCAGCCGGCCGCCGACCGTTTGCTGGGCCTGATGTCGATTCTCAATTTTCTCGCCGGCGATAGCCAGCGCGTGACTCTCTCCTCTTCATCGCTCGGGAACAACCCCTCCGACGCCTCTCCGCACGCTGCCCAGGACAGCGCCGCCATCGATCGCGTTCTCTCTCATCTTCATGCCCATTACCGCGAAGAAATTTCCGTGGCTGAGCTGTCGGCTCGCGCCCACGTCAGCGTCAGCAGCTTTCACCGGCTCTTCAAACGGCATATGCGCATGCCTTTAAGCGCCTACCTGGCCCATCTGCGCATCGGCAAGGCCTGCTCCCTATTGATGAATACCGAAATGCCTATTTCCATCGTGGCCAGCGAAGCGGGTTACTATAACTATGCCAATTTTGTCCGCCAGTTCGAAAAGCTTAAACGCATGACGCCGCGGCAGTTCCGCACCATGCACGCCCCCGCCGCTAAGGTCGCCTGAGCGAGCGGCAGAAACCATTGACCACAAAGGGCACGAAGGTACACGAATTAAACCTCGCGGACTTAAGCCTTGGTGATACTTCGTTTCCTTCGTGGTTTATTGAATTGGGGGAGAACGC
This sequence comes from Terriglobales bacterium, assembly GCA_036265205.1. Classification (GTDB taxonomy): domain Bacteria; phylum Acidobacteriota; class Terriglobia; order Terriglobales; family Acidobacteriaceae; genus JAIQFF01. Next base: position 39,620 of record DATAPL010000027.1, on the reverse strand, counting down.
CGCCAAATCTCCATGGTCGACATCCAGGGGCCAAAATCTGACATTTAAGTACAGAAACTTTCTAGTCCAGGATAATTGCCGGCGCAAACCTGGGTTATCGTGTCGGCAGTGAAGGCGGAACATCCCGCCCGGACTGCAGAAGCAAAACAGGAGAAGGAATATGGATCGCTATGCTTACGGAGACAATCGCCCGGGAAATGCCAGCGTCGCCTATGTGGCGGAAACCCAGCTGCGCGATATTCAGAAGACCCTGCCGCTTCGCGTGCTCTCGCCCGAAGACTGGAAGCACTGGATCACCCGCGGCTATGTGGTGATCAAGCAGGCAGTCCCCGCTGAAAACGTAAAGCGGCTGGTGGATCTCCTGTGGGAATTTCAGGAGATGAATCCCAACGATCCCTCCAGCTGGTACAAAGACCAGCTTCGCGATCATGCGATGAAAGAGTTGAATAACAGCGGCATGGTGGAGATCTACAACCACCAGTATTTGTGGGACAACCGACAGTACCCGAGAATCTACGATGCGTTCGTCGATATCTGGGACAACGAAAAGCTCTGGGTGACCATCGACCGAGCCAACCTGAATCCGCCCAACCGCAGCCAGCGCCCCTTCACCGGCTTCATTCACTGGGACGCCGACACCACGCTCGACCCGCTACCGGTCAACGTGCAGGGCGTGCTCTCGCTGGTCGATCACGAACTCGACATGGGCGGCTTTCAGTGCGTGCCTGAACTGTTTCGCACGCTGGAAGAGTGGCGAAAGACGCAACCGGCGAACCGCGATCCCTGGAAGCCGGATACGGCTGGTTTCGAAATCGTGCCGGTCATGCCCAAAGCGGGCGACCTGCTGATCTTCAACAGCCTGCTGGCCCACGGTATCCGCCCCAATACGTCGAAAGACAAAGTCCGGATGGCCCAGTACATCTCCATGACCCCGGCCGATGAGTCGCGTGAGGACTTGCGCGAAATACGCGTCCGTTCATGGCGCGAGATGGAGCCGCCGCAGGGATTTGCTTTCCCAGGCGATCCGCGGGACTGGGAAAAGAAAAACTGCACCCCCGCCAGGCTGACCCCGCTCGGAGAGAAACTGCTGGGGTCGAAGCGCTGGTGAGCGAAGTGTCTGTGTATGTGTGTGGGGCGGCCGCCCTCGCCCGCCGCTTTTGAAGTTGATTTTTTGTTTGTATATCTCCGCGATTGATTCAAAGCGAGAACCAGCGTCAAAGGCGGCGGGCCAGGAGTGTCCGCCCCACGCGGTTCAATGCAGGTAGTATTGAATCATGGTCCGGTTTTCGGCTTGCGTCCTCCTGCTCGCGTCGGCTTTGTCTGCGCAGCAATCGGTTCCCCGTTCTGGACCGCAGGCTCGCAGCAAGTCGGCTGCTATCGAGTCCGGCGCCATCCGCGACGGCATCTATTACAATTCCTCGTTCGGATTCAGTTACAAGCTTCCCTTCGGCTGGGTCGATCGCACCCGGCAAATGCAGGACGACTCCGCCGACACGTCCAAGTCCCTCCTTCTTCTAGCCGTGTTCGAGAGGCCTCCGGAAGCGCGCGGCGAAACCATCAATTCCGCAGTCGTGATCGCTGCCGAGCGCGCCTCGATCTATTCCGGGATGAAGACCGCCGCCGACTATTTTGGACCCTTAACCGAACTGACCACAGCCAAAGGTTTTCAGGTGATCAACCCGCCCTACGATTTCCCACTCGGGACCAGCCATCTGGTGCGCGGCGATTTCAGCAAATTGCGCGGCACCCTGACTATGTGGCAGAGCTCGCTGGTCATGCTGCAGAAGGGTTACGCGGTATCCTTCACCTTTATCGGTGCAAGCGAAGACGAAGTAAACCAGCTGATCGAAAAGATGAAGTTCGGAACGAGCAAGCCCCGCGTTGCCGTGCGTTAACAGAAATTTGACATTTACCCTGGGCCACCCCGTTTCTCCAGCCAGATATCTACAGGCCACGAGGCGTTTTGTTCCCGCCCTGGAGTCGCTAATGGAAGAGCGGGTTATGCCGAAAGCTTGCGGTGAATTTAGGGGAAAACAAAAAGGCGGCCCGAAGGCCGCCGTCTTCCCTGACTGTGGCTAAGCTGCTAGATGTCCAGATTTTTCACATCGAGCGCGTTGTCTTCGATGAACTTGCGCCGGGCTTCGACGTCTTCACCCATCAGAGTGGTAAAGATGGTTTCGCACTCGGCGATGTCTTCGAGTTTCACCGACAGCAGCGTGCGCCGCTCCGGGTCCATGGTGGTTTGCCAGAGTTGTTCCGAATTCATTTCGCCCAGGCCTTTGTAGCGGGTCTTCTCATAACCGCGGCTGCCCGCCTCTTTCACGTAGTCGAAGAGATCGCGGACGTTGGTCTTCTCGACCACCTCGGTCTCGATGGCTTTCTTTTTGGCGGCAGGCTTGGCGGTTTTCTTCGACGCTTTGCCCGCGTCCTCGGTCTCGGCGCCTTCGCCGGCGGCTTCATCCGCGGCGCCGTTGGTTGGTGCGGCGTCGGGGACGGCCTCGATCACGAAGGGCGGCTCCATGTAGGGTTCGATCTGCTTGAATTTTGACAGCAGCTGGCGATATTCGGCGGTCGAAGCCAGCTCCCAGTTGATGAGATGTTCTGCGCCCTGGGAGCTGACGTAGCGGACTTCCCACAGATTGTGCTCTTCATCGAAGCGGGCTTCCACGCTTTTGAACTCGCGTTCTTTTTGCAGCTTCTTCAATTCCCTTTCCAGCTTTTCGATCTTTTTAGGCGCAGCTTTTTTGTCGCCTTCAAAGTCAGCGCGTTTGGAAAGATCCAGGCGGGGCAGCAGCTCGACGATTTTCTCGTCGCGCAGCCGCTTGTTCACCTTGTCGAAGAAAGCGAAATACTCTTTCAGGCCACTGGCGAATTTCGACAGGCCCGCGCCTTCGAGTTTCGCGGCCCCTTCGCCGTAGCGCACGATCAGGTTTTCCGCGGCGCGCTTCAGGATGATCTTGTCGAGCGCGTCGTCGTCCTTGATGTACTGCAGGGTCTTGCCCTTCTTGATCGAGTACAGCGGCGGTTGCGCGATGAACACGTTGCCGCGTTTGATCAGCTCCTGCATGTGACGGAAGAAAAAAGTGAGCAGCAGGGTGCGGATGTGGCTTCCGTCGACGTCTGCGTCGGTCATCAGGATGACCTTGCCGTAGCGCAGCTTGGCGAAGTCAAAGTCGTCCTTGCCTATGCCGGTGCCGAGCGCGGTGATCATGGCGCGAATTTCTTCGTGCCCCAGCATCTTGTCGTAGCGCGCTTTCTCGACGTTGAGAATTTTTCCCTTCAGTGGCAGGATAGCCTGGAAGCGCCGGTCACGGCCCTGTTTCGCGGTGCCGCCGGCTGACTCTCCCTCGACCAGAAACAGCTCGCAGCGTTCCGGCTGCCGTTCTGAACAGTCGGCCAGCTTGCCAGGGAGGCCGCCACCGTCGAGCGCGCCTTTGCGGCGGGTCAGGTCGCGGGCTTTCCTTGCCGCCTCCCGGGCGCGGGCCGCTTCGATCGCTTTGTTGATGATCTTTCGTCCCACGGTGGGATTCTGTTCGAGGTATGCACCCAGGCGTTCGTTCACGAATGCCTGCACGATGCCGGCGATATCGGAATTGAGTTTGCCCTTGGTCTGCCCTTCAAACTGCGGCTGCGGCAGCTTCACGCTGATGACCGCGACCAGGCCTTCGCGCACGTCATCGCCGGTCAGATTCTCTTTTACGTCCTTGAACAGGCCCATCTGCTGTCCCGCATAGTTGATGGTTCGGGTCAGCGCCATGCGGAATCCCGAGAGGTGCGAGCCTCCGTCGACGGTGTTGATGTTGTTGGCGAAGCTGAAGACTGACTCCGAGTATGCGTCGTTGTACTGCAGGCCGATCTCCATGACCACGCCGCTTCGTTCCGCTTCCATGTAAATCGGCTTTTCGTGGAGAACCTGCTTGCCGCGGTTCAGGTGCTTGATAAATTCGGCGATGCCGCCGTTGTATTTGAATTCGGCGGATTTGGCTTCGCCCGTCTTGGCCTCTGTGGTGCGCTCATCGGTGAGCGTGATCAGCAGGCCTTTGTTCAGAAATGCCAGCTCGCGCAGGCGCTGCGCCAATGTGTCGTAGTTATATTCGGTCGCGGTGAAAATGGTCTTGTCGGGAACAAAGTGAACCTTGGTTCCGGTCTTGGCCTTGACCGCCCCGGTCTTTTTTAGCTTGCTGGTGGGCTCGCCCTTGGAATAGGTCTGCTCCCAGGTAAACCCGTCGCGCCAAATTTCCAAATCCAGCTCTTCGCTTAGCGCATTCACGCAGGAGACGCCGACGCCGTGCAGTCCGCCGGAAACTTTGTAAGAGGACGAGTCGAATTTGCCGCCGGCGTGCAGCTTGGTCATCACTACTTGCGCCGCCGGGACTTTTTCGCCGTCGATTTCCATCGAGTCGACAGGAATGCCGCGGCCGTTATCGATGACCGTAATCGAGTTGTCGAGGTGGATGGTGACTTCGATCTCGTCGGCATGACCGGCGAGAGCTTCGTCGACCGAGTTGTCCACGACTTCGTAAACCAGATGGTGCAGTCCCATCTCGCCCGTGGAACCGATATACATAGCGGGACGCTTGCGCACCGCTTCCATGCCGCCAAGCACTTTGATGGAGTCGGCGTTGTAGTCGCCGTTGCCTCCATTTATGGCAGCCAGCTTGCCGTTTTTTGCTTTGGTTTCGTCGATGGGAGTGATTTCTTTCGTAGCCATTCAGCTCCGTGGAAAGGGCCGGGCGTGGGTCTGAGCCGGCGTCCTTTTCCGATACCCTGGAATTTGCCTCAAATTACTGAAATTATTAACACTTACGGCTTCCGAGGTTGTTCTTTATTGTACCATGACCGAAGCCATTTTTCGACCCCCGAACCGGGCAGGTAAACCATGCATTTTCAGAGGCTTTTATGTGGGCGCGGGCGTCCGCGCTCGTGCTTCGTCAAGCATAACGTCGCCGGAACTTATTCCTAGCTCGGACAGGGTTGAGAACAGCTTGGCCGGGCGTTGTTTCTGCACGGGCGGGATGCCTGCGCCTACATTGTCAGCGGACGGGATCGGCTCGACCTGATAGCATAATGGGAGGAGATCCCTGCAAAGCATGAGTGTGCCTGTATCGCAGATGTGGACGGTGGCCAGCTATGTGATCCGGCAGAAGCTTGCCGGGCGGAAGCAGTATCCGCTCGTCCTGATGCTGGAACCCCTGTTCCGCTGCAACCTGGCCTGTGCCGGTTGCGGCAAAATTCAATATCCGGCGCATGTCCTCAAGCGCCAGCTAAGTCCCGAAGAGTGCTTCCGGGCGGTCGATGAGTGCGGCGCACCCGTGGTTTCCATCCCCGGCGGCGAGCCCCTCATGCATCCTGAAATCGAGAAGATTGTCGAAGGGCTGGTGGCGCGCAAGAAGTACATCTACCTCTGCACCAACGCCTTGCTGCTCAAAGAGAAGATCCACCTCTTCCAGCCGACGAAGTATCTGACCTTCAGCGTGCATCTCGATGGTCAGAAGGACCACCACGATTTTGCGGTCTGTCGCGAAGGTGGATACGAGATCGCCGTGGATGCCATCCGCGAGGCTTTGAACCGCGGCTTCCGCGTGACCACCAATACCACGCTCTTTGACGGCGCCGATCCCAAAAGCGTACGGGCTTTCTTCGACGACATGATGGAGCTGGGAATCGAGGGCATGATGCTCTCGCCCGGCTACTCCTATGAGAAAGCGCCGGACCAGCAGCACTTCCTGGGACGGGCGCGTACTCGTCGCCTGTTCCGGGCGATCCTGTCGAACCGCGAAAAGAATTGGCGCTTTAATCTGTCGCCGCTCTTTATGGAATTCCTTATGGGCAAGCGGCACTACGCCTGCACTCCCTGGGGAATGCCTACGTACAATATTTTCGGCTGGCAGAAGCCTTGTTACCTGTTGCAGGACGGCTACGCCGATACCTTCGAGGAACTGATCCGGGAGACGGCCTGGGAGTCGTACGGGACCGAGTCGGGCAATCCGCATTGCGCCAACTGCATGGTGCACAGCGGCTACGAAGCCTCTGCGGTAAATGACACATTCGGTTCACTCAGCGGTTTCGTGGCGACGGCGAAAGCCACGCTGTTCCATCGCTATCGCGACGAGGGCGCCCTGTGTCTTCTGGACGAAGTCGAAGAGCAGGGGCATCAACCGCTGGTGCAGATTGCCAACGCAGCTGAAACCCTCGAGGAGACGCGGGCGTGACCGGAAAGGCGGCCGGGCACATTTCGCACGAGTCTTCGCACCAATCTTCGGCGCAGCCCAACCCCTCCTCGCCGGACGCGCTTGAGGTTTCGCCCGGATGGCAACACGAAAAGCTTGAAGGCTGGGTTCCGGCGCTGGCTTCTGAAAAAGAAACCCGTGAAGCCTTGGAGAAGGCGTTTGACTACCGCGGCGATGTGACCATCACCCGCAAAGATGGAAGCACGCTGGAGGGCTATCTTTTCGACCGCAAAAGCGGACCTACCTTGGCCGAGTCCATCGTGCGCGTCCTGCCTCGCACCTCCAACCAGCGTGTGATGGTCCCTTACTCCGATATCGCCGCCCTGGCCTTCACCGGCCGCGATACCGCCGCGGGCAAAAGCTGGGAAGCCTGGGTCAAGAAATACACCGAAAAGAAGGCAGCCGGCGAAAAGCAAATCGGGCTGGAGCCCGAAGCCCTCGAGTAGTTTCAACACCCCAAATTGTTTTCCTAAAAATAGGAGCCCTTCGACTGCGCGGCCATTTCGCTTCGCGAAATCGCCCTTCCGCTCAGGACGACTCCCGCATTGATGATGGGGTGGTTACCGGCGATTACCTCCGTGTCCCCTGTGTTCTCTGTGGTTAAAAGCTTCCTGCAAGTTTCCCCAACCTCTGCGTTCTTTGGATAGGACCGGAAAGCCTCCTCCTTCCCGTCCACGGCAAACAAGGGGAAACGATAATGAAGAAGCTGCTGCTGATCGTGATTCTGCTGTGCGGCGTTGTAGCGGGACAGGATAAGGCGACCGACAATAACAACCAGCCCGCACTCACCATTTACAACCAGAATTTTTTTGTGGCGCGGGAATATGTTCCGTTGGACCTTACCGCCGGGGTGAACCGGGCACAGTTCGCGGGCATTGCGTCCCATCTGGAGCCGGATTCGGTGATCCTGCGCGATCCTAACGGGCGCGCTCTGCAAGTCCTGGAACAGAATTACCGCAACGATCCCATTTCGCAGGAGCTGTTGCTTTCGTTCTACGAGGGGAAGACGATCGATTTCCTGGTGCAGCGCGCCGACCGGCAGGAGGTTGTGAAAGGCAAAGTGGTGCGCAGCGGATACGTTCCCAGCAACTACTATGCGCAAAATTATCAACAGCCGTCGTACACCCAGCCCATCATCGAAGTGGATGGTGTGCTGCGTTTCGGGCTACCCGGCCAGCCCCTGTTTCCCGCGCTCAGTGGCGACTCCATCCTCAAGCCAACCTTAAGCTGGCTGCTGCAGACCAACGATCCCGGCAAGTTCGACGCGGAAATATCTTACGTCGCGGGCGGCATGAGCTGGCAGTCGGATTACAACCTGGTGGTCTCCGACAATCCCAAAGGCAAAACCGATCTGCTCGACATGGTGGGCTGGATCACCATGCGCAACCAGAGCGGCAAGACTTTCGAGAACGCCAGCATCAAGCTGATGGCGGGCGACGTCAATAAAATTCAGGAGGGAACTCTATCGAATCGCGCCTATGCGGCGGCCAAAATGGCGGTGGCGGACGAGGCCATGGCGCCTGCTGTCCGCGAGAAGTCCTTCGACGAATTTCATCTCTACACCCTGGCTCGCCCCACCACCCTGCGCGATCAGGAAACCAAGCAAGTGGAGTTCGTGCGCTCGACCGGCATCCACGCGCTGCGGCTTTATGTCTACGACGGAGCGCAAACTCAGCAATACGATTATTACAACATGGAGCAGATTCGCCAGGACCAGAGTTACGGCACGCAGTCCAATCCCAAAGTGTGGGTGATGGAGGAGTTCAAAAATTCCGAGACGAACCATCTGGGCATTGCGCTGCCCAAAGGCAAGCTGCGCTTCTACCGGCGCGATACCGATGGCCATCTGGAATTTGTCGGCGAGAACGTGATTGACCATACGCCGAAAGACGAAACCATCCGCATCTTCACCGGCAATTCGTTCGACGTTGTGGGTGAGCGTAAACGCACCAACATCCGGGTGGACTCGGCGCAACACTGGATAGACGAATCGTTTGAAATCCGCGTCCGCAATCACAAAAAAGAGGCGGTAAGCGTGCGCGTAGTCGAGCATCTGTATCGCTGGAGCAACTGGAAGCTGAGCGAACAGTCGCAGGATTCCCACAAGATGGATGCGCAGACGGTTGAATTTCCAGTGACCATCGCGCCGGACGGGGAGCAGGTGGTGACTTACACCGTGCATTATTCGTGGTAGGACATGACTCGCGCAGGGGCAGATGTCCTCATCTGCCCCTACGCGGTCGGGTCCGGATACTTCACGTCGGGATAGAGGCGCGCGAAAGCTGCCCAGAGCAATGCGATCAGGACAAAAAGAAAGATGCTGCCCTCGGGCCCGACCGAGCCACCGGTCACCCAGATTGAGCCGTGCAGGCTGGAGTGCAGCAGGTGTCCTGGAACCATGGCGCCGCTATTGGGTACGGAAAACAGAAAACTTTCGCCCCAGTCCCATGAGGTGTGAAAACCTACGGCAAACCACAAGTTCCCCGTGCGCCGCAGGGTGAGACAAAAGAAAAAACCGATTGCAATTGCGCCGAGAATTCCGACCCAGCTTTCTCCGGGATTCTGCACATGAAGCAATCCGAACCCGATCGACAACAAAATTGCCGCCGGCCAGAAGCCCACCGCTTGAGTCAAAGTGAACTGGGGATAACCCCGGGTAAAGACTTCCTCATAAATCCCAACCGATAGATAGAGGGCCGCCCAGAACGCCGCGAACTTGGCCAGGCGAGCGCCGTGCAGCGCCATAGCCCCAAAGTCGAAGGTCTTGGCTTCGTGCAGAACCAGCAGCAGCAAGCTAAGGGAAATAAGGCCCCACAACAGGCCGGTCCAGAACATTTTGCCGAAAGCACGACGCAGCGGCAGGCCGTAAGTGCGGAGTGGACGGCCTTCTATGCGTGCCATAATCGCCGTGGCCGCCACGGCAACCACGGCCAGTCCCAGATATGCCACGGCTTGCAGTCGCAATTGCCCCAAATCGGGCAAGCCGTCATACATCACGATCTGCAAAGCGAAATACAGCGCCCGATAGACGATGAGATAGAAGGCAAATCGCCACACCGGGCGAAGACCATCAGGTCCGATGAAAACTTTGTGGACCCGCTGTTCAAAAGGGGACGGCGTTATCAAACCATATTTAGAAGAGGAGTCAGAGAGAGCCGTGCTGACGGCTGGCGGCTGGGAAGGAGCACTATCACCCGGGCCGCTTTCCGCGGCCCTGGTGTCTGTCGATGCGTCGTCTCGCGGTTCGTCCATCGGCGGAAGTTTCCCGAACCATCCCTCGACATGGTAAAACACTCGCCGTCTCTTCATGGATGGATTCTTCACGCGCGAACGCTTTGGCCGGCCGCAAGTGCTGGCGGCGATTATGCTGTTCGCCTTTCTGCTGCAATGTCTATGGCTGGTCGATCGAGGCGGACGAACCGCAGTCGACCCGGAGGAGATTTACCGCCTGGAACGCGGCACCGCGCTGTGGAAACACCGGGGCGTGCTGGCGCCTCCGCCCGAGATATCACCCGAATTGGGGAGGGAACTGGAAGCGTCTCCGCACTCTGCGGAGAGCAGCGGGCACGATTCCAATCATTCACATTTCTGGTATCTGATTGCGTCGGCGCCGCTGGTGCTGTCTCCGGTGGAGTTGCAGCCGGAAAATATCCGCGAGCTGCACTGGCTGGCGGCGGCTCCTTATGTGGTTTTCGGCCTGCTGCTGGGGGCATCGCTTTGGTACGTTTCGCGCCGGCTGTTCGGCAACGCCGGCGGCTATGTGGCCCTGGCTTTGTATTGCTTCTCGCCGGGGATTCTGCGGGCTAGCGCCTTGTACTCGGCCGAACCCGAGGTGGGCGCGGCATGGGGAGCGTTCGGCGCAATCTTCACTGCAATTGCGGTAGCGCATACCTTGTACGCGCCGCGTGAAGTGGTGCTGTGGAACTGGCGGCGAATTGTGCTGCTCGGGCTGTCACTGGCTCTGGCGGTGGGTTCGCAATTCTCGCTGGTTGCAGTCTTGCCGCTGGCCTTAGGGTTCATGCTTTACCTCGCGCCCATGCGACGGCTGGCAGCAGTTGCGATCTGGCTGGTCGCATGCGTGATCGGCACCCTCATCTTGTACACGTCGTATTTCTTCCATGCGGCGGAGCTGTGGCGAGGTCTTAAGCACGCAACTTTTTCCGGGCTGACCTGGCGGGCGTTCCTCATGCCATTGGCTTACCGCCAGGTGCTGGCTCAGTTGGGACAGAGTTGCCCGGCGCTGGTTGTGGCCGTGCCTATTGCGCTGGTTGCATATTTGGGCTGGCCGCGAGCGCGCTATTTTGGCAACAACGCTCCGCTGCTGATTGCAGCTCTGTTCCTGACCATGGCTGTGGCGATGCCACACTATCCCGGCTTGGGATTTCAACTCATAGCAGTTCCCTTTCTGTTCGTCTTTGTGGCGGGAATCGCAGCGGACTTAATAGAGACCCGCCAGCGTCCGGTTGCTCTAGCCGCGGTATGGGCGCTGCTGGTAGCAAACGCGGCGTGGAATCTCTGGGAACTGGCGCGAGCCGGTCGCGGGTGACGGGAGCCACGTCCGGGTCCCGGCACACAACCCCAATACGTAGCTTCGTCAAGCACTTAGCCTTGGCGTTAACATTTGCTTCCGCTGAATTTACAAATAAAAGACGCAACTGGAGGCAGGCTTAGAGGTTCTAAAGTAGTAGGTTCGGACGGTGAAAGTCAGAGTCAAAGGCGGCGGGCGAGGGCGCCCGCCCTACATGGCAAAGGGGGTGGGCCATGGTTGCGAGAGTGGAGTATGATTCAGGTGTGGAACGGCTGAACTCGGCCACGGTTGCGGGACTTGCGCTGGCATTGCTGGCCCTGATTTTCTTACCGGCTTCGCTCGCGGCGCAAATCAATGGAACGCCGGCTTCGGTGACCTCCCCCGGATTTGGCGGACATTTTAATCAGGGTGTTCCCGCGAGCGTTACTTCAATGGGGCCGAATGGATTGCAGCCCAGGAACCAGATTTTCACCACACCCAACTGCTGCATCAATCCGCTGTTCCCGGTAAATCCGAACCCGCCGCTTTTTCCCCGCAATCATCATCGCCGCCGTCAGGGATCGTTTTTCCCGGCAGGCGGGGCAGTATATGTGCCTTATCCGGTGCCGGTTGAACCCGACGTCGCCGATTCCGCGATGGATCCGAATCAGGCCCAGGAGCGGGAACAGGATGATTACCGCGGCGGGCTTACAATTTTCGATCGCCGCGGCCCGGGACGGCCTGCACCCTACCTCGATGATTATCCTCAACGTGTAACCCGGACGCAGTCAGAAACCGAGGTGGCTCCGGTTGCGACGCCGGCGGAGTCTCCTGTGGCGGACCAGCCGCAGACAGTGCTGGTATACAGGGACGGGCATCAGGTGGAAGTTCAGAATTACGCGGTGGTGGGAAACATGCTTTACGATTTAACCCCCGGGCATCATCGTAAGATTGCGATCGCGGATCTGGATCTGAAAGCCACCGCCAAGCAGAACGATGACCTGGGGATCAATTTTCAGCTTCCGGCGCCCCCAGAAACGAACAAGTAAATGCGGAACCGGTTGTCCATCCCGATCTTATTTCTGGCAGCGGCCTTGCCGCTGAACGCGCAAGTACGAGGCGCGGGTTCTGTGGGGTCCGGCGCTGCCGTCACCGCGGGCTTTGGGATGCGCAGCGGAGCTGCCGGGTCCGGGCATTTTCATCACGGGCGCACGTTCAGCAGAGGTCCGCTACTGTACCCATACCCGTACTATTACGATTCTGATTTTGGCTACGACGCTGAGGGTGTGGTGCAGCCGCAGGTGGTGGTTGTTCCCGCGGCGGCTTCCGTTCAACCCGCACCGCCGGCGCCGCCGCCCGAACCCCTGCTGATCGAGTGGCAAGGCGACCACTTCGAGCGAATGACTTTGTCAGAAAAGGCGGCGGCTAAGGGACAAGCCACGCCAGATTATTCGGAGAGGTCCGGGCCTGGTTCATCGACGATCGGAGTATCTGGTTCAGAGACGACCTCGCGAAAAGCCGCCGGGCAAGCGCCTCCGCGGGAGCTTCCTCCTGCCGTCCTTGTTTTTCGCGACGGCCGCACCGAAGAAGTCACGAGCTATACCATCATGAGCGGGACGATCTACTCCAAGGCTGACTACTGGACCAGCGGATCATGGACCCGGAAAATTCAGATCGCCGACCTCGATGTCCCCGCCACCCTCAAGCAGAACCAGGAGCGCGGGCTGAATTTCGTGTTGCCTTCCGGGCCCAATGAAGTCGTGATGAGGCCCTGATTTCTGAGCGAGCGCGGCCTCACACCCAGCATCAATAGCCCATTCGCCGGCACGACTGCGCCTCAACTCAAATACCAGCCGCCATTCGGATTGACAGTTTGCCCTGTCATATAGGCATTTTCGGCCAGCATTACCACTACGGAAGCGACTTCGTCGACGGTGCCGAAGCGTCCGATCGGAATTATGCCGGCGGTGGCTCGAGGATTTGCGCGCAACATGTCGGTTTCGATCAGGGCCGGGCAAACCGTGTTGGCGGTGATCCCTTCTTTGGCCAGCAGCGCGGCGTAAGAATGAGTCAGTCCTAGCATTCCAGCCTTGGACGCGGCATAGTGCGGGCCTACCACTCCTCCGATTTGCGCCGCGGTGGAAGAGATGTTGATGATTCGTCCCCAGCGCTGGGCGCGCATTGCGGGCAAAACCGCCTGGGTCACCAGAAACGCCGACTTCAGGTTCACGTTGATGTGCTCGTCCCAATCGCCTTCGGTGACTTTGTCCAGAGGAAGCTGACTGGCTATTCCCGCGTTGTTCACCAAAATATTCACCGGCCCAAGTTCTTGCTCAATCTGAGCCATCATTCCGTTAACTTGATCGGATTGGGAAACGTCGGCCGGAATCGCGAGCGCGCGCCGGCCTAGTTTCCGGATCGCGGCGCAGACTTTTTCGGCGTCCTCGGCGCGAGTTTTGAAATTTACAACTACCTCGGCGCCCGCCCCGGCGAGCGACAGCGCAACCGCCGCTCCGATTCCGCGGCTTCCTCCGGTCACCAGAGCCAGCTTTCCGTTCAGGCTTCCCATAGATTGATAATCCTCTCCCGAATTATCCCACTTGCGGCGGATGCTCGACGTACCGGATTCGTCATCGAAAACCCCTTCCGAACCCAGCCCCTGAATGAACCATGTCATGATATAATTCTGATATTGCAAATCGACGGTAACGCCCTGTAAATGCAATTGTTTAGAGCTGAAAAAGAGATTGGGTACACGGGTCTGGGGCGGACACTCCTGTCCGCCGCTTTTGCAGTTGATTTTGGTTGAAACGTCGCAGCTCAGAATGCAGAACCTTAAAGTCAAAAGCGGCGGACAGGAGTGTCCGCCCCACACAAATGCAGCACTCCGGCAAGCTAGCAGCTGATAGCTAGGAGCTAAGAGCTTTCTATGGCTGACGATCAGAATCCTGAACTTCCCCTGACACCTCCGCCCGGCGGCGGAGACGGCACCGGCATTCCCGGCGCGCTCAACATTCAACCCGTCAATATCGAAGAGGAGATGCGCAAGTCGTATCTCGACTATTCGATGTCGGTGATTATCGGCCGCGCGTTGCCTGATGTGCGTGACGGACTCAAGCCGGTGCACCGGCGCATTCTCTATCACATGTATGACACCGGCCTGCTGCACAACCGCAGGTACGTGAAGTGCGCCCGGGTGGTCGGCGAAACCATGGGCAAATACCATCCTCACGGCGATACCGCGCTGTATGACGCGCTGGTGCGCATGGCGCAGCCGTTCTCGTTGCGTTACCCACTGGTGGATGGACAGGGGAACTTCGGCTCGGTGGATGGAGATCCGCCCGCGGCCATGCGGTACACCGAAAGCCGCCTCGCCCGCATGGCGGAAGATCTCAATGCGGATATCGATAAGAACACGGTGGACTTCGTTCCTACCTACGACGATTCCAACCAGGAGCCGTCAGTTCTGCCCAGCCGCGTACCCAATCTTCTGGTGAACGGCTCGAACGGAATTGCAGTCGGCATGGCGACCAACATTCCGCCCCACAATCTCACCGAGATCGTGGACGCGACCATCACCCTGGTCAACAATCCCGCCGCGCAACTGGCGGACATCCTGAAATTTGTGCAAGGCCCCGACTTCCCCACAGCGGGCATCATTCATGGCCGGGCCGGAATCGTGGACGCCTACAAGAGCGGCCGCGGACGCTTCGTCATGCGCGCCAAGGCGGGTATTGAAACTTTCAATAAAGACCGCAAGGCCATCGTCATCACGGAGATTCCCTACCAGGTCAACAAGGCTCGCTTGGTAGAGCGTATCGCGCAACTGGTGAATGACAAGATCGTGGACGCAATCTCCGACATCCGCGACGAAAGCGATCGCGACGGTATGCGCATTGTGGTTGAGCTCAAGCGTGACGGCGAGCCGCAACTCGTTCTCAACCAGCTTTTCAAGCACACCCAGATGCAGGAAAGCTTCAGCATGATCCTGCTGGCGGTGGTGAACAGCCAGCCCAAGGAAATGGGCCTGGTGCAGGCCATCAAGTATTTCATCGACCACCGCGTAGACGTGGTCCGGCGCCGCACTGCTTATCTGCTCAGCAAAGCCAAGGACCGTGAGCACATTCTCGAAGGCTACCTGACCGCGCTCGATCACCTGGACAATGTGATCGTCATCATTCGAGCCAGCGCCAACCGTGCCGAAGCCCGCGAAAACCTGGTGGCGTATTTTGCCGGCAAGAAGATCGACATCAACACCACCGGCCGCGCGCCCAAGCACAATCCAGAGCGTCCGTTCACCACGATCCAGGCCGACGCGATTCTGGAACTGCAACTGCATCGCCTGACCAAGCTCTCGGTCGATGAAATCACCAAAGAAATTGCCCAGGTGCGGGAGAACATCGCTGACTACGAAGCTATTCTGGGATCAGAAAAGAAATTGCGCGGCGTGATCGTGAAGGAACTCGAAGAAGTCAAAAAGCAGTACGGTGACGAACGCCGCACCAAGATCGAAGATGAAGCTGCGGAAATCCACCTGGAAGACCTCATCGCCGACGAGCAAGTGGCGGTCACGGTCAGCCATGGCGGCTACATGAAGCGCACTCCCATTTCCACCTACCGCATGCAGCGCCGCGGCGGGCAGGGCCGCACCGGCATGAAGACGCGCGACGAGGATTTCGTCGAACATCTGTTCATCGCGTCGACTCACGCCTTCATTCTCATCTTCACCAATACCGGCCGCGTCTATTGGTTGAAGGTGTATGAGATTCCCGACATCAGCGCCGCCGGCAAGGGCAAACACGTCGGCAACCTGGTGGGACTGCAGCCGGGCGAGAACGTGCGCACCATGGTGGCGGTCCGCAATCTGGAAGAAGCCGGCAAGTATGTTTTCTTCGCTACCCGCAACGGCCTGGTCAAGAAGACCGAGCTGAAGGATTTCTCGCACGTGCGCTCGAACGGCATCTATGCCATCAGCATCGAGCAGGGCGATGAACTGGTCGCGGTGCGTGTCACTGACGGCCAGCAAATCATCTTCCTGGCCACACACGAAGGCCAAGCCATCCGCTTCGACGAAGAAGACGTTCGTCCCATGGGCCGCCAGGCATACGGTGTCTGGGGCATTCGTATGGAAAAGGGCGACTATCTGGTCGGCATGGCAACGACTCCAAAACCGGGAGTTGACACCAATGGAAGCAAGGCCGCCAGTGTAGCTGCGGGCGACTCGACCGCGGAAGCCGCTTCGACCGCTGAGGTAGTTGATGTCGGCAAAAAAGGAACCCTGATTCTCTCCGTTACCGAAAACGGTTACGGCAAGCGCACTCCGGCCGAAGAATACCGGCTGCAGGGCCGCGGCGGTTCGGGCGTCATCAACGTGAAAACCACCGAGCGCAATGGTAAAGTCGTCGGCATCGCGCAGGTGGACGAAAACTCAGAAGTCATGTTGATCAGCCAGTACGGCAAAATCATCCGCATGGATTCGAAAACCATTCGTGAATCGGGCCGCGCCGCGCAAGGCGTTCGGTTGCTGAACCTGGAGCCGGGAGATCGTGTCGCCGCTGCGGTGGTGATTGTGCCGGAAGAAGAGCCGGTCAACGGCCCGACCTTGATTCAGTAACTAGTAAATGGTGTGTGGGGCGGGCGCCCTCGCCCGCCGCTTTTGACGTTGGTTTTCGTGTAAATCACGATCCGAGCCGCTGACAGAGATCAAAAGATCAAAACTTCAAAACCAACATCAAAGGCGGCGGACAAGAGTGTCCGCCCCACACACTCTACCCTTATCGGAAGCTTGAACTACAGCGACACCCCCACTACCGTACTCAATCAGCCCGATGGCGATCTTGCAATGAACCTCTTAGCATAAGGTGAATTCAAAACGAATTCATAAATCAAATTCTTCCGGGCGACTTTCTTAGCTGCCATCGGAACAGGCGAAAAGGATGTGTCTTATGCGATTTAATAAACTGCCAGTATTAGCCCTGGCCGTCGCCATGGTGGCAAGCACTATGGCGCTAGCGGCTGACGAACCGTCGGAACAGGTGAAGCGTTTGGACGCCTCTGCCAATGTGCTTAACGAACTGATGGGGACACCCGACAAGGGCATTCCGGAAGAGATTCTGGATTCCGCTCAGTGCATCGCGGTAGTGCCCTCAATGGTCAAAATAGGGCTGGTGTTTGGCGGGCGTCATGGCCGTGGCATGACTGTATGCCGCACCAAGTCGGGATGGAGCGCTCCCGCGCCCTTCACCATCACCGGCGGAAGCTGGGGATTGCAAATCGGCGGTGAAGCCGTCGACCTCGTCATGCTGGCGATGAACGACAAGGGCATGCAGGATATGCTTGCCAGCAAGTTCAAGATCGGCGCCGACGCTTCAGCGGCCGCCGGACCGGTAGGCCGCCACGTAGAAGGCGAGACCGACTGGAAGATGCGGGCCCAGGTGTTGACGTACTCGCGGGCGCGGGGCATTTTCGCGGGCGTCACCTTGAACGGCGCGTCAATTACCCAGGACAAGGATGGCACGCGCATTCTTTACGGCCGCATGATTCCTTCGTCCCAGATCCTGAAGGGAGCGGTCGCGCCCCCGCAAGGCTCGCAGACGTTCATGGCTGCGGTGAAAAAGTATGCCGGCCAGGCCACCGCGGAGGCCTCCAATCATGAAACCAGGCAGCCTGCCGCAGCTTCGGAAGAGCGGGCTCACTCCATGACTTCCGCCGAGGCGGAGAACGCGATCAAGGAGAAGCTGAAGCGCGAGCCGGATCTGGCCAACAAGGACATCAACGTTGCTCTGACCGCTGGTACGGTGAAGTTGTCGGGAACGGTCGACAGCTCATACCAGCGCGACAAAGCGGTTGAAATCGCAAAGTCCTATGCTGGACACCGGGAAGTGCAGGACCAGCTAACGATTCAGCAGCAGTAAGACACGCTCAAGTTGAGCCTGAGCCACAGCGCTCGGGATGAGAAGGAAGCGGAGACCTGCAGGCTGGAGCGTCTGCAGGTTTCCTGCTTCCTTTTGCTTTTCTGCATTGAACCCAAGCTAGTTACGACCGGCTGCCGTCGTCAATTTTCTCAGTCATCGGTCACGCCCAGGCTGCCCGGAGATGCCCACTGCCACGAAATGGTTGCATTTTTAGTAGTGCCCGAGGTAATATGCACAATGGACGCGGCAGTAAGCGTTCAATCTCGTCGCTGTACGCCCTTTCTTCCAAACGGTTCAAAACGTGGTCAATAGTATGCGTGGGGTGACCCTATCTCGCCTCGCAACAGGTTCGGAGAGACCTTATGGCGTGGTACGCTTATTGCATCACTGAACAACAGACCCTGGCCAACGGCACGCGTTCTCGTCGTCCTTCCCTTCTGGAAGGGGTTCAAGGAGTGAACGGAGCGACTGTCCTGGCGTATCCCAGCGGAGAGTTCAACATCGTAGTCAGCGAATATGCGCGCGATGACGCGCAGTTCGGGGAAAAGAACGTTCTGGAGCATGCACGCGTGGTCAGTATGTGCTTCCGGAGTGGGACCGTACTGCCGTTCCGCTTTGGCACGATTTTCGACAGCGACGAAGCCCTGCGCCAGGCAGTGCGCACCAATCGCCGGACCTTTGGCCAGAGTGTTGCCCGGCTGCGCGGCAAGGCCGAAATGCATCTCAAGCTGCGGGTCAAGGATGGCTCGCTGCGCGAAGCCATGGCCGACGTGATCCTGCCGGACACGGTCGGTGGCGACTACCTGATCAAGCTGCGGGAGAAAGCCTCCCAGGATCGGGAACGCCGGACCAAGGCGAGAGCGCTCTCGGTGCAAGTCCACAAGTTGTTCAATCCGCTGGAAGAAGAGATCAGCTGCAAGCGGGTGGATTCAAATGGAATGCTGATCGACATCGCCCACCTTATCGACTCCAAATCTGTTGAGAAATATCAAAACCGCTACAGCAGCGCCGCCAAGCAGTTGAAAAATTGCGAACTGGCGATCAGCGGACCCTGGCCCCCGTATCACTTCCTGCCCGGCAAGCTGCGCATGGTGGCGGGAAACTCGTAAGACCCGGACCTCGGGCGTCAGACTTCGGACCTTCGACTTGTTGTCGAGGGTCCGTTCTATTTGAGGCACTTCCCGGTAAGGAGCCTGACGCCCGGGGGCCAAGGTCCGACGTCAGCTTTCAACGCCCAGAGCAATGCAGTGAATGTGCAGGATTCTGCATTCCAACCGGCATTGCGGTCCCCTGTGACTTTCTGGCCTCCTTGCAGAGACCTAGGTGTAAGTGTTTGTATTGCATCGGTTTATATCAAGGACGAGGCGAACTCATTCGATGATGATTCTTTGGACGGGCAAATGCATTATGTAGGCCAACAAAAGAGGCCGCTGACAATCGAATGACCTTCACTTGCAGTTCTCGACATCTCTCTTGTTGCCGTTCCGGCTGGCGGACCGGCTCACCGCATCGCCATCCCTGAATCAACCCTCCACTTTGCCTCTTTAACAGCGGCCCCAGAAATGGGGCCGCTTTTTTTTGGTTGAGCAAGGCCTGCCTGCACTGAACAATCTCGTTGTCATCTTGGTCCTGGCTGGGGTGCTGCGGCAGGGGTCCTTCGACCACGCATTTCGTTTCGCGAAGCGAAACGCAGTGCTTCGCTCAGGATGACAATTTACAAAATGTCCCCGTCAAACCCGCAGACCTCCCAGCGGGACTAACAAGTTATTACCTGCGGAACTCCTAGTTAGTTAAACTTGTCCTACCTTCGTATGAAGACTTTTATCCGCAGCCTGGCTCTCGGCCTGGTGCTGCCGCTCGCTTGTACCTCCTTGCTGTCCTCCGGGTCACGTGGCGCAGATCGCGCTTCCGGCAGCCAATCGGCAAATGGCAACGGCGACATTCTGCTTTCCACCATGCAGCGGGAGTTGAAACGGGCCTCCGATAACCTGAGCCATCTTGACCCGGCTCCCTATTTCGCCAGTTACTCGGTTTATGACCAGGAGGCGACCATCCTGGTGGGAGGCCTGGGAAGCCTGCTGAACTCGACCCAGTTCCATCGCCGCACGGGCGAGGTCACTATGAGGGTGGGAAGCGCGGCGCTCGATAATACGCACCAGGAAAATCGCTACTCTGGAATGACTTCCGGGCTTATCCCGCTGCAGGACGATCCCGACGCGATTGCGCGCGTGTTATGGCAACTTACTCACGAGGAATACAGGCAGGCTGCTCAGAGCTATCTTAACGTCAAGACCGCGGCAGCGGTACGCACCAAGGACGACGATACTTCGCCTGACTTCGCGGAAGAAAAGCCGCAGACGCATCTCGATTACGCCATGCCGGCCTTCCATCTCGATCAGAAAGATTGGGAAGACCGGGTGCGGCGCTATTCCGGCTATTTCCGAAAATACCCTGAGATCTATTCGTCGGCGGTGATGGTGGTGGCGGAGAAGACGCAGTTGCGTTTCGTCTCCAGCGATGGCGCGCAGCTGGCCACGCCGGGAACGATCATACGCATGATTATCGAAGCCGAGACCCGGGCCGAAGACGGCATGGAACTGCTGCGGGTGGAAACCTTTCAGGCGGCAACACCCGACCGCTTGCCGGGCGAAGCGGAGATCGCGGGAAAGATCGGAAAGATGGCATCCGACCTGAAGGCGCTGCGGGCGGCGCCCGTGGCCGAGCCGTTCGATGGTCCGGCGCTGCTCTCGGGCCGGGCCGCGGCGGTGTTTTTTCATGAAGTGCTCGGCCATCGCCTGGAAGGGCACCGGCAGCGTGGCGACGAAGAGGGCCAAACATTTACCAAAAAGGTGAACCAGCAGATTCTGCCTGAATTCCTCAGCGTGATTGACGATCCCACCCAGCGCAGCCTCAACGGAATGGACCTGGGCGGCTGGTACCAATATGACGATGAAGGCATGCCGGCGGAACGCGTGGAGGTCATCAAGGACGGGGTTCTGAAGAATTTTCTCATGTCTCGTATGCCGGTCAATGGCTTTGCCGACTCCAACGGACATGGGCGAGCCCAGGCCGGGCTGATGGCAACCGGGCGGCAGGGGAATCTGATCGTCAGTTCCACGCGCACCGTAAAGGATGCCGAGCTGCGACAGAAGCTGATCGACGAAATCAGGAAGCAAGCCAAGCCTTACGGACTTTACTTCGAAGACATCGAAGGCGGATTCACCTTGACCACGCGCTCCTTGCCGCAGTCGTTCCAGATCCTGCCGGTGCTGGTGTGGAAGGTTTATCCCGATGGCCGGCCCGACCAATTGGTGCGCGGCGTGGACATCGTGGGGACACCTCTGGCTGCCCTCAACCGGATCGAAGTTACGGGCGACAAGGCTGAAGTCTTCAACGGCATTTGCGGGGCGGAGTCAGGTAGTGTGCCGGTCTCGGCGGTGGCGCCGGCAATGCTGTTTTCCGAGATGGAAGTGCAAAAACGGGCGCACTCGCGAAACCGTCCGCCAATTTTGCCGCCGCCTGCATGGGACGCGCCAGCGACAAAATCAGCCTCCAAAAGCGGAGGCGCGGAATGACGCGATCGATTCGCGCTTTGGTGGTTTTGTCGATGCTGGTGGCAGCCGGGATTGGTCTTCCCGCGCGGGCTGCGGACGTAAAATCCGCGACTGGAAACGATCCGGTCCTGCGCGCCATGCAAGCGGAGATGGAGCGCTCCAAGTCTCAGCTCAAGCTGGCCGATACGCAGCCGCCGTATTACGTCGACTACCGGCTGATGGACGTTGATCAATATGTTGCCGAGGCCGCCTTTGGCGCGGTACGGAGCACGCTGCGGACCCGAGTCCGCATGCTGCGCATTGTGGTGCGCGTGGGTGACTACAAACAGGACAGCTACTTTGGAGCGGGCGAAGGCGTGGTTGATGTGGGTCCGCTGGATGACGACGAAGCCGGCCTGCGCCACCAGCTCTGGCTGGGCACTGACCGGGCCTACAAAGCGGCTGCGGAAGCATTGACCGCCAAGCAGGCGGAGCTGAAGAAATACACGGTGGACCAGCCGGTCGACGACTTTGCGCACGCGTCTGCGGTGCAGTCGATCTCGCCGCTGGCGAGGCTGGATTCTGTTCCCCAGAGCTGGCTATCCACGATCGAGGAGGCGTCCGCGCTTTACAAAAGCGATCCGCAAATGCAGTCACTGAACGCTTCCGTCCGCTTCACCGTGGCCAACCGCTACTTTGTGAACTCCGAAGGGTCGGTGGTGCGGAGCAGCGACAGCTTTTATCAGGTGTATGTCGGCGGCTATACCCAGGCGGCCGACGGTATGCGCCTGGACCGTTCGCATTCCTACCAGGTACGCCGGTTAAAGGACCTTCCCGAAAAAGAAGAAGTGCTGTCGGAAACCCGGCAGTTGCTGGCAAGTTTGAAGCAGTTGCGAGAGGCGCCGGTCAGCGAAGAGGACTACCGCGGCCCGGTGTTATTTTCCGCCGACGCGGCGGCGGGAGTCATGTCGGCCCTGGTGGGTCCGAATGTGCAGGGCCGGCGGCCCATGCTCGGCCAGAATGCGCGCACGATTGGGGACTGGGCAAACAACTATCGCAGCCGGGTGCTTCCCGATTTTATTTCTGTGGTGGATGATCCGACGGTTGCCAGTTTCCAGGGGCATAGCTTGCTGGGGAGTTATCAGGTGGACGATGAGGGCGTCAAACCCAGCCGGGTTGAAGTGATCGAGAAAGGCAGGCTGGTGAACTATCTGCTGGGGCGCGAGCCGATACGCGACTTCCCGGACTCGAACGGTCACGGCCGAGCCGCAGTGACCGGGCCGCCGATGGCAAGTCTGGGAAATCTGATCGTGCAGGCCTCCGAACCGCTAAGTAACGACGAACTCAAGAAGAAGCTGATCGAGGAATGCAGGCAGCGCAACCTGAAATTCGGATACTTTGTTGCAACCCTGGGCCCGCGCCTGACTCCACGCCTACTGTACCGCGTATCCACCGAGGACGGGCACGAAGAACTGGTACGCGGGGGAGCTTTTGGCGATCTGGACACCCGCTCGCTGCGCAACAACATCATATCTGCGGGGAAAGAAATGGACTCGGAGGATCAGCTCGATCCAGTGCCGCAGAGCGTGCTCAGTCCCGCTCTTCTGTTCGATGACCTGGAAGTAAAGTGGGGCGACACCACCAAGCAGAAGCTGCCGGACTACCCGCCGCCGGAAGCGTCGCGATGACGGCGTTTGTCAGCCAAAGCCGCACAGTCAAATCAGGGGCGGCTGGGTGCCGGGAGCTGACAAGTCCTGTAGCCTGAGCACCCTACAGAGCAAGAATCCTGCCAAACTCCTATAATTCCTGCTCACGGTTCTTTCGCTGTCACGTCCATAGCTATGCAACCGGGAAGAATGGCAAGGCACCCGGTTTCAGCCGAGGACAAAGAAAAACATGCCGGCCGATGCGTGGGCAGTACCCTTTGCGGTTGGCGAATATCCCCACCTGAGCTCGAAACCTGTGCCGGTGGAGGGAAACAGCAGCGAAACCCAGGACCCCTCAGTGCGGGGCCACATGGCTGGGCATAGTCTAGGCCGCATCGACGACAGCTTGTTGGTTCGCGAAGCGCAGCGTGGCAACCGCGCTGCCTTTGAAGAGCTGGTGCGGCACTACGACCAGGCGGTGCTGCGGCTGGCCATGCATCTCACCGGCTCGGAACACGAAGCGCAGGATATTTATCAGGATGCGTTTCTGAAGGCGTACAAGAGTGTGGGTAATTTCCGCTTCGAGTGCTCCTTCTACACCTGGATTTACCGCATCGTGACCAACCTGTGCCTCGACCACCTGCGAAAAAAGCAGGTGCGCAAGGAAGACGCGCCGGTGGCGGTGGATGCGCAGGGCGAAGCTTATGATGTCCTCGCCCAGGTGCCCGACGGTCGCGCGGGGGCGAATCCGGAGCGCGACCTGATGCGCCGCGAGCTGGGGATTCGGATCAACCATGCTCTGGACAAGCTGACTCCGCGCGAGCGCATGGTGTTTGAGTTGAAGCACTATCAGGGATTGAAATTGCGGACGGTTGGCGAGATCTTGAATACCACCGAAGAAACCGCGAAGAATACGTTGTTTCGGGCTACCCAGAAGTTGCGCGGCTCTCTGGCGGATATGCGATGAAGAAGATTGTGGGCAAGATCAGGAGCAAGATCAAGAGCAAGATCAACATCAACGGCGGCGGACAGGAGTGTCCGCCCTACAACTGGTGAAATCATGAAGTGCGAATGGGTACAACAAAATATTCTGCTGCACATCTATAACGAGCTGCCGGACGATGCTCGTTATGAACTGGAACAGCATGTAGCACGCTGCGGCGAATGCGCGGCGGAGTTGAAGGCGACGCGCCAGTTTCACGCCGCCATCTCCCAGTTTCCGGTGGACGAACCGTCGCCCAACCTGGTCACAGCGTCGCGCATGCGGCTGCAGGAGGCGCTGGAAACCACCGAGCAAGGCGGCTTCTGGCAGCGGCTGGTGTTCGACCCGGGCGCATGGCTGCGGCCGATCAAACTGGCTCCGGCGCTTACCGCGGCAATTTTCATCCTGGGCTTTGCCGGCGGAATTGGGGCCACGTATCAAGTGATGAATAACCGGAATCCAGTTGAAACTCTGTCGCCCGCCCCCAGCGAAGCTTCTATTACCGGAATCCAATCCATCCAGCAGCAGCCCGGCTCCTCCCAGATCAGCATCAGGTACAACACGGTTTCAACCCAGGAAGCGCAAGGATCGTTGAACGATCAGCGCATCCAGCAGCTACTGCTGTTCGCTACCCGTAATAACTACAACTCGGGCGTGCGCATGGATTCAGTTGATTTGCTGACGCAGACGCCCAATGACGCTCACGTGCGCGAGGCTCTGCTGTATGCGCTGCGTTATGACTCGAATCCGGGAGTTCGGCTGAAGGCTCTGGAAGGCCTGGGTTCTTACGTGAAAGATGATGTGCGGGTGCGCGATGCAGTCCTGGAAGCGCTGATGAACGACTCCAATCCCGGCTTGCGGGCGCAGGCCTTGCGCCTGCTGGAACCAGTGCGGGCGGACAGCAGCGTGCGCGTGGTGCTGGAGAAGCTGGCGGAAAAAGATTCCAACCAGTACATCCAGTCGCAGGCGCGTAACGTGCTGGCGCAGACGGCAGGGATCGATTGAGGCTAGTGTCCGGGCACGCGAGGAAGAGTAAAAAAGAAATCGGAAGGTGAAGGGTGAAAACGTTTCCCAAAATCGTAGCGGTGATGCTCATGCTCCTGCCCCTGGCAGTGGCGCAAGAGACCCGCCCGGACGAACAGACGCGGGTTTTTCAGGAACATGGCAGGTGGTCGCGGCAGATTACCGGATCACTGCCCGCGGCGAAGAATCTGCGAGTGAAAGTAGAATCGGGCTCGGTGCGGGTCGAGGGCGGCTCGCAGCAGACCATCAACTACTCGATCAGCAATCATTCTTACGCTGCGAGCGAAGACAAAGCCCGGCGCGAATTCGACGCTTACAAGATCAGCGTGTACGTCCGCGGAGACACGGCCTGGGTAGTGGGAGAATGGCAGGGCGGCAGGCCTCGCCGGTCGTCCAGTGAATTCGTAATCAATGTTCCGCGCAACACCGACCTGGTGAAGGTTTCGACCGACGGCGGAGACATGGTCACGACCGGCGTGGCCGGACAGGTCGAGGCAGAGAGCGGCGGCGGGACGATCCGCCTTGATGACATTGGAGGCACGATCAACGCCGAGACCGGCGGCGGCAGCATCGACGTGGGCACGGTTGGAGGCGATCTTACCGTTCGCACCGGCGGCGGCAGCATTAAGGTGATGGCCGCCAAGGGCAAGATCAATGCTGAAAGCGGCGGCGGCACCGTGGAGGTGGTTTCCGGCCTGCAAGGCGCCGTGCTTGAGACTGGCGGTGGCAGCATCGAAGTGCAACACTGTGCCGGACCGTTGAAGGTAACCACCGGCGGCGGTAGCATCGAGTTGGGAGACATCGGCGGACCGGCGGAAATCGAGACCGGTGGCGGGAGTATTCACCTGACTTCGGCTACTGGAGCGGTTCGTGCCGAAACCGGCGGCGGCAGCATCACTCTCAACGGCGTACCTGCGGCCCGAGCCGAAACCGGGGCGGGTGGAATCATAGCCAAGTTCGTGCCCGGATCGGAGCACACCGATTCGTCGCTTGAAACTTCCGCCGGCGACATCACGGTGTATCTGGCGCCGAACCTGAGTATGACGATTCGGGCTTCCATCGAACTGGCCAATGGCCACCGCATCCGCTCAGATTTCTCGGAGATTCGAGTGATTTCAGAAGGTGGGGAATGGGGACCGGGCAGCGCGACGGCAGAGGGGAATTTGAACGGTGGCGGTCCGGTTCTGAAGGTACGCACTACCACGGGAAACATTAATTTTATCCGCGCCAGCCGGTAAGAGGCTTCAGCGAATGGGGGCAAATATGCGCAACTCAATTCTTCGAGTGCTCATTGTTCCGGTGCTTCTGGCGGTCGCTTACGGGGCTCAGTGGTACTCGCAGGAGCCTTTCGACGAGAACTTTGGATACTCCGGCGAAGATTTTGGCGGGGGATCTTACCTCGGAGTGGATACTCGCGATATCACCGCCGACCGTTTGAGTGACTTGAAGCTGAAAGAGGAACAGGGCGTGGAAGTAACCCTGGTCGATCAGGACGCTCCCGCAGGTAAAGCCGGCCTGAAAGAACACGACGTAATTCTCAGCATCAACGGAAGCCAGGTGGAAAGTGTCGAGCAACTGCGCCGCATGATCCACGAAATCCCTCCGGGCCGGGTCGTCACCATCGGAATCAGCCGCGATGGGCAATCCATGAATCTCAAAGCGCAACTTGCGGACCGTAAAAAGAACTTTGCCATGGCCACCCCGGGCAAGTTCGCCTTTGCCATGCCGGCGCTGCCCGCGATTCCCGCCATACCGGCCATGCCAGCCTTGCCGGATATGGATGTGCCGGTTTCCATCGTGGTGGTGCACTCTTCGGCACGCAGCGGGCTGATGGTGGAAAACCTGACACCCCAGCTTGGCGACTTCTTTGGCGCAAAGAACGGGCAGGGAGTGCTGGTGCGTTCGGTGGAGAAGGGCAGCCGTGCCGAGAAGGCCGGCTTTCGCGCCGGGGATGTGATCGTAAAGGTAAACGGCGAGTCGATCAACGATAGCGGCGATTTCACCCACGCCATTCACGGCCGCAAAAACAGCACCGTTAACGTCAGCATTATCCGAGACAGGAAAGAACAAACCCTGACCCTGAGTTTGCCCGAGCGCAATCAGTCGGAGATGATGGATGAGAGTATCGAAGCTCCGGAGATCGACGCTGAAACCGAGATCGACCTGAGCCAGGTACAGTCTGAGATGGCGCGGGTGGAGCCTGAAATCACCCAGGCGGTACGCCGGATCAGGCCCGCGCTGGAAGAGGCACAACGAGAGATTCGCCAGCACCAGCAGGAGTTGAAACAGGAAATGCGTGAACTGCAACAAGAGCTGCGCGACCAGGAGCGCGAGCTGGAAGAGAATTCAAGGCAGCGAGTGTGGCAGCTGCCGCAGGCCGATATCTAAAATACCTAAATTTGCGGCGCCCCCGTCCCGGCGGCTATCCGTGGGCCACCCGCTCGCACGGGTGAAAATCTCTCGAGGAAGTTCCTCTGCTTTTCCCGGCGGGCTCTGATCAAAGACCAAACGGGCTGTGCTACTGCTGCACGAGCGGGACGCTCGCGCCTACATTTGGGGCGGCGGAAATCACACGAACGCAATTCCTGCCGGCCTGTTTGGCGGCATACAAGCCGGCGTCTGCGGCTTTTACCAGATGGTCGCGTGTGCAGCCGTGATCGGGACAGGTGGCTACCCCGGCGCTGATGGTGACGGGGCGCGGCACGCCGGGAAATTGCCAGTTCTCAATTAATCTCCGCAACTTCTCCGCTACGCCCATGGCATGCTGCTGGTTGGTCTGCGAGAGCAGGATGGCGAATTCCTCACCGCCGTAGCGGCAGACCACGTCGATCTTCCGCAGCTGCTGCGAGAAGATTGACGACACCTGGCGTAGTACTTCGTCTCCGAGCAGATGGCCGAATTCGTCGTTCAGGCGTTTGAACTGGTCGATATCCACCATGATTACAGCCATTCCTGCGTCGAAGCGCCGGGAGCGTTCCACTTCCTCCTCGATGCGCAATTCAAAGAAGCGGCGATTGAAGATTCCCGTGAGCCCATCCAAATAGGCGAGTTGCTTTACCCGCTCCACATAGTGCGCGTTCTGGATGGCGGTAGCGCAGATATCGGCCACCGATTCCAGCGATTGAACATCGCTGGTGCTGAAGGATCCGGTGCGGGCGCTGTCCAGTACCAGAACTCCCAGGGCTTGTCCGAAGGAAATCAGCGGAATACACATGCGAGAGCCGGTTTCCAGATACATCGCAACGTAGTCCACAGCGGCCTGTATGTCATTCTCGATTAAGGTTTTGTTTTCGAACAGGGCGCGTCCCAGCAATCCCGAGTCAGCCGGAACCCTTCCGCCTTCCGGGATGCGGGGGGTCAGCTCGCCATGGTGGGCGCGCAACACCAGGTGGTCATCGTCTCTTAACAGCATCGAGACATGGGACACCTGGAAGGCCTTCTGAATCTTCTCGCTGGCCTTGCCGAGCAGATTTTTGATATCGAGCACGACGGTGGTTTCCCGCGCAATCGCGTTGATGGCTTCTAACTGCGAGGCGCGCCGGCGCTCGAGGGAGTAAAGCCGGGCATTCTGCAGCGCCATCGAGGCCTGTGTAGAGAACAGAGTCAACAGATCGACGGTCTGGGAGTCAAAATGATCCGGGTTCTCGCTCTGGCAATCCAGCACTCCTACAACTTCGTCCCGCACCATCAAGGGAATGGCCAGCTCCGAACGAGTCTTCTTGCCGGAAGGGGCGAAGCGTGCATCCTGAGTGAAGTCTGGCACATACAGTGGGCGCTTCAACTTGGCAGCGGTGCCGATCATGCCAGTCCCGATTGCCACGCGCAGGCCGTCGAATCCCGGATCGCCGCCAATCTGGGAACGGGCGCACAGATAGTTTGGGTCTTTATCCTTATCTACCAATAAGATGGCGACATTTTGCAGGTGGAAATAGTCGCGCGCAATCACCAGGATACGCTGCAGCACTTCATCCAGATCGAAAGTGGACAGAACCGCCTGGCTGGCGTCGTAAAGGATGGCGATTTTTTGCATGGGGCCAGCGGGATTGTAACCCTTCGGGAATGGCCTCTCGAAGTGCCGAAGGTAACGGGTCGGCAAGCGAGGCGGGTCAGGGCTTGTGCGATCCGGAGTCGTCTTTGCGGCCGATTACTGCCTTGATAAGCGCCAGGGCCACCAGGCAGAAAGCGGCGTCCGCCGCCAAGCCAAGGTCGATCTGGAAGGGCACATGGCGCAGAGGCTGCGGAAGTCGAGGCAGAAGCAGGAAATAGGCTGCGTTCCCCGCCAGAACGGCGGCCAGGGCCTGGAGGAAATTAGCCGCTGATCTCGACACCACGGCAGACTACTCGGAATTGGATGGAAACGGTAGCGGGTAGCGCCGGGAAGAACGCAAATCAAGCTCAGGCGTTCTGAATAGGCGTTGACTTTCCCGAGGCTGCAGAGGAGCCAAATCCGAAACGGCGCAGCTCAGGCGCTGAAGCGCGACGAGCCTTTGACGGCCAGCGGCACGGCTGAAGCCGTGCCCTTTCCAAAACCCTTACTCCGGGAAAGGGACGACTTCCAGTCGTGCCGGCGATTGCTGAAAGTTGCTCGGGCTGTCAGCCGCTGAGGTTTTTCTGTTTTCGCCCCGACGAAATGATGAATACACATCGCCCAACTTCATGCTGACGGCCGAATGCTGGGTCACGATCTTTTGCTAACATTCCCTTCGGATGCTCGAGCCTGCTACCGCCGTTCAGTACGTCAAGGGAATTGGCCCTCGCCTGGCCGACGTCCTAGCCGCCAAAGGCATCCGGACGGTCGACGATCTGCTGCACTATCTGCCTTTTCGTTATGAAGACAGGGTAAATCCGCGAGGAATTTCCGAGCTGCGGGCGGGAGAGATGGCCACGGTGATCGCGGAAGTGCGCACCTCGGGCTTGTTCCGCACCCGTCGGATGCCGATCTTTGAGATGACCGCCGGGCAAGGCAGAAGCCGCCTGAAAAGCATCTGGTTCAACGCTACCTACCTGCGTGACCGCTTCAAGCCGGGACAGTTGGTGGCTCTTTACGGCAAGGTGGAACAGGATCGCAGCGGAGAGTTGCAACTGATACAGCCGCAGTTCGAAATCCTGGGAGATTCTTCCGAGGAGGGCGACGCGGAGCAAAAAGCCGCCGCTTCCCTGGAAGTCGGCCGGATCGTCCCCATTTACGAGTCTGCCGGTCAGGGACGGCTGACGCCTCGCTGGTTTCGCCGCATCATCCATACCGCTTTGGAGAATCTTCCACCTGAACTTCCGGATCCGGTTCCAGCCGCGGTACGCCGCCATCTGAGCCTGATCGCTCCGCGCGAGGCACTATGGAGGGTGCACTGGCCCGATCCCGGCGAAAGCTTCCAGGATTTGCAGGCCTCGCGAACTCCGGCTCATGTCCGCCTGATTTTCGAAGAGCTCTTCTTCCTGGAGTTAGGGCTCGAACTGAAGCGCCGGGAGCAGAAGGCGCAAACCGGAATTGCCTTCAGCCTGGACAATCGAGTGCGCGAGGCGATCAAGAAGATTCTCCCCTTCCATCCCACGGCGGCGCAGAAGCGAGTGCTCAAGGAAATTGCGTCCGACATGGAGAAGCCTTTTCCCATGCGGCGCCTGCTGCAGGGTGACGTAGGGTCCGGCAAGACGATCGTGGCTTTCGAGGCTGCGATCATCGCCATCGAAAACGGATACCAGGTGGCGCTGATGGCACCGACAGAAATTCTTGCGCAGCAGCATTATTTTTCCGCCCGCCGAATTCTGGAGAACGCGGGATACCGGGTGGTGCTGCTGACTGGATCGGTCGAAGAAGACCGCAAGCGGGAGATTCGCCGCCACATCACCCAGGGAAATGCTCAACTGGTGATTGGAACTCATGCTTTGATTGAACAAAAAGTCGAATTCGGCAAACTGGGCCTGGTAGTTGTGGATGAGCAACATCGCTTCGGCGTGATGCAACGCTTCAAGCTGATGAAAAAATCTGCCGAGGGAAGCGACAACGGTCATTCGGGAACGGCCGAGCCCGACGTTCTGGTCATGACCGCCACCCCCATCCCACGCACGCTGGCACTGACGCTCTACGGCGACCTCGATATCAGCGTGATCGACGAGATGCCGCCCGGGCGCACTCCGATCGTCACGCGCCGCGTTGCCGATGACCGGGCGGACGAAGTTTGGCAATTCGTCCGTAAACAGATCGCCGCCGGACACCAGGCCTACGTCGTCTATCCCGTCATCGAGGAGAACGAAGAGAACGCGCTCAAGGCCGCCAACAAAATGTACAAAGAGCTTGGGAAGAAAATCTTCCCTGACCTGCGCGTTGGTCTCCTCCATGGACGCCTGGACGCCGATTTGAAAGAGGACGTGATGCGGCTTTTCCAGAAAGGCGGGCTCGATATTCTGGTCTCCACAACCGTGATCGAAGTGGGAGTCGACGTGGCCAACGCGTCCGTTATGGTGGTGGAACATGCCGAGCGCTTTGGCTTATCGCAACTTCATCAGCTACGGGGACGCATCGGACGCGGCGGGGCCAAATCCTATTGCATCCTTATGACCGGCGGGAAAATCTCCGAGGACGGCGAACGGCGGCTCGACGCCATGGTTCGTACTACCGATGGTTTCATGATTGCCGAACTTGATCTTGAACTGCGCGGCCCGGGAGAATTCTTCGGCACCCGCCAGGCGGGGCTGCCAAGCTTTCAGGTTGCCAACCTGATTCGCGACCGGCAGTTGCTGGAAGCAGCCAAGCGCGAAGCGGCGGCAGTACTCGCTGGTCCCAATGAAGAGATTTCGAAGGAAGAAATCGACCGCGCCTTGCGCCACATGCGCACCCACTGGCAAAAGACCTACGGCCTGGTAGAGGTTGGCTAGCTTATCCAGTTGTGCGGCGCGGGCGCCCTCGCCCGCGCAGGCTGAAAGTCAAGAACCGCGGGCGCGGGCGCCCGCGCCACCCCAGCGTGGCAGCTTTTTGGCTTCCGCCGCCCCCGGATGGGATAATCGTGACCTGTGCCGGTTTCGTCCAAAACCGATCTGTACCGCAAACTTCCTTCTGTCGATGACTTGCTACAAAGCCGCGACCTGGTGGCGGTCGTTTCGAGCGATGGCCAGGCTGCGGTCACGGACGCGGCGCGTGCTGTATTGGCTCGTTTGCGAGCCGAGATTGCCGCCGGCCGGTTGGATGCTAACGGCGTTGACCTGGCTCTGTCTGGAATTTCGGGCGCGATCGAGCGGCAGGTTCGGCAATCTTTGAGTTACTCACTGCGTCCGGTGATCAATGCGACGGGAGTCATTCTGCATACCAATCTGGGGCGCGCGCCGCTGACGGCATCGGCTTTCGAACATATACGCAACTCGGCTTCCGGGTATTCGAATCTGGAGTTCGATATCGAGAAGGGGGAGCGAGGCAAGCGCGACGTCCACGTCGAGCGGCTGTTCCGAAGGTTATTGAATGAGGGCTATGCGGGCGAAGGCGCACGCACCACGCGGGACATCGCTACCATCGTCGTCAACAACAATGCGGCTGCCGTTCTGCTCGCCTTGAACACGCTGTCTGAGAATGGCGAAGTGATTGTTTCGCGTGGGGAGCTGGTGGAGATCGGAGGATCGTTTCGTATTCCCGATGTCATGTCTAAATCAAACGCCACCTTGCGCGAAGTTGGGACCACCAACCGCACTCGAGTTGCCGATTACGAACGTGCAATCAACGAGAAAACGCGCTTGTTGTTGCGGGTACACCGCTCCAATTTTCAGATCACCGGATTCACCGAACAGCCCCGCCTCGAAGAGTTGAGCGCACTGGCGCGAAAGCGGCAAATCCCCCTCATGGAGGATCTGGGCAGCGGCGCGTTAATCGATCTGCGTTCCATTAAGGTTGATGGGGAACCGGGCGTACTCGACAGCTTGCGCGCCGGCGTGGACGTGGTCAGCTTCAGCGGCGACAAGTTGCTGGGAGGACCACAGGCAGGAATTCTCAGCGGCCGCAGCGATCTGATTGCGCGGATGCGAGCCAATTCGCTTTTGCGCGCCCTGCGGGTGGACAAGCTGACCTATGCGGCTCTCGAGGCCACCTTGCTAGCGTATGTGAAGCAGGATCACGAAGCGATTCCGGCTCTGCGCTTGATGCATCTGTCCCAAGACGACATCGGGAAGCGGGCGGATGCAATAGCAGAGCAGATCTCGGCGTCACAACTGTCGCTAGAGGTCATTGACGGCGAATCGGTGATTGGCGGGGGCGCGGCCCCGTCAGCGGTGCTGCCCACTCGCCTCCTGTCGCTAACCTGCCGGGGCTTGAGCGCTGATGAATTGTTGGCTCGGCTGCGAGCCTTTAATCCCGCGGTTATCGCGCGCGTTGAGGAAGGCCGCGTCCTGCTCGATTTGCGCACTGTATTCCCGGAGCAGGATCAGACGCTGTTGATGGCATTGAAAAGTCTGGCCGGATGATGGGAATGCCATTTTAAGATTTCGGATTTTAGAATTTGCCCCGTTCGCTGTGGGCCGTTCAATCTGAAATCATCAATCTCAAATCTGCAACCCGCGATCTCCCGTGTCCTCTCTCTACAGCATCGGCCATTCCACCCGCACGTTCGACGAACTGGTCGAGGCTCTGCAGGCTCACTCGATTTCCACTTTAGTCGATATTCGTTCTTTCCCCATGTCGCGCCGTCTGCCCCACTTCAACCGCGAATCGCTGGAGAAGACTCTGGCAGAGGCGGGAATTCGATATGTCTGGATCAAGGAACTGGGCGGGCGGCGCAGCAAAATTCGGGATGACTCTCCCAACATCGCGCTGCGCAACGCAAGCTTCCGGAACTATGCGGATTACATGCTGACAGAAGAGTTTCGACTGGGGATCAACCAGCTGCTTCAGTCGGCGGAGCAATCGCGGACCGCATACATGTGCGCCGAGCGCGTGTACTTTCGTTGTCACCGTATGCTGGTATCGGACTGGCTAACCGCGCACGGGCACGAAGTGCTCCACATTGACGGAGCCGGGCCGGTCAAGCCCCACAAATTGCTGCCGGAGGCGCGTGTGATTGATGGCGATGTGATCTATCGCGGAGATGCCTTGTTCTAGTGCGGTTCGACGGGCGAAATGGTTGACTCGCCCGGCACGAGCGTGGACGCTCGCGCCCACATTACAATCCTCGCCCTACATTACAATCATGTCATGGCTCCGCGCGTTGCCGTTCCCGTTCCCCACTCTGGAGATCCCGATTACGCCGAACGGGCGTTGCCCCAATACTTGCGCGCCGTGGAAATGGCGGGGGGAGAGCCGATCCGCATTCCTCTCGACCAATCCGCGGCTGAAGTCGCCAGGCTGATTGAAGGCTGCGATGCGGTGGTGCTGCCGGGAAGCAAGGCCGATGTCGATCCCTCGAAATACCGCGCCGCGAAAGATCCCAAAACCGCGCCCGCCGATCCAGGCCGCGATGCCGTAGACGAATTGCTGCTGCAGGATGCATACCAGACTCGCAAGCCCATCCTGGGCATCTGCTATGGCTTGCAGATTTTGAACGTCTACCGCAGCGGAACTTTGCTGCAGCATATTGAGTCCCCGGTCAACCATGAGGCGGGAAAGAGCGTACCGGTGGCGCATTCGGTGAATCTGGATACTGATTCGAGGCTGGGGGGAATCGTGGCTGCGGGAGGTGCGGGCATGCCGGAGAAGACCGCAATTTCAATTCCCGTCAATTCGAGTCATCACCAGTCCGTGCAGATCGCAGGAAATGGCCTGCGCGTGGTAGCCAGATGTCCGCAGGATGGAATCATCGAGGCCCTGGAAGGAATAGCTCCCGACCACTTTGTGGTGGCCGTGCAATGGCACCCCGAGCGTTCTATCGAAGACGATCAGGCTTCGCGGGCAATCTTCCGGGCCCTGGTGGAAGCCGCAGCAGGCAAGGCGGGGCAGCCCGATCAAAGAACTTAAATCGCGATAACAGATTCCAGAGTACGCAGTCAGTTATTTCTTTGTTTCTTTATGCGTGGAGGTCGAGCCGCCTTTTTCTGCGCAACTCTTTTCTCCAGCAATACGACAGAGTGCGCGATGGCGGCGTTGTCGGTTCCCATCCCTTCCGGAGTTTTGGCTTTCAAACCCACACAGTCAGGCGAAATTTCCAGCAAACCCGCAACCCGCCCGCGAATAGCTGCGGCGTGCGGTCCGATCTTGGGCGCCGCGAGAATCAGCGTTGAATCGACATTGACGACCGCGTAACCGGCGGCCCGCACGCGTCTCAGCGCTTCAGCCAGAAATACCGCCGAGTCCGCGCCCTTCCAGCGGGTGTCGGAAGGCGAGAACAGGGTTCCGATGTCTGGAGCCGCTACCGCGCCCAGCAGGGCATCGGTGAGAGCGTGCAGAAGAACATCGCCGTCAGAGTGTCCGCCCAAACCTTTCGGGTGGGGCAGAGTCACGCCGCCAATCTTCAGCGGAATGCTGCGTTTAAATTCGTGAGAGTCCCATCCGTAGCCGATGCGAGTTTCCGGTTTCAAATTTCAGGTTTCCAGTCTGGTCGGTAGTCGTGGTTCGTTCGTCGCCCCCCAAGCCAATTACAGAAATGACTCGATGCGTGATTCTTGAAGATGCGTGGCCGCTTTACCGTTTCAGGATGAACTCCGCCAGTTCCATGTCTGCTGGGGTGGTGATTTTTATGTTTCGCGGCGAGCCCATCACCACCGCCACTCGATGTCCCGAGCGCTCGACCAGCGAAGCTTCATCGGTGCCGAGAAATCCGTCGGCTGTGGCCTCGTCGAAGGATTGCTTGAGCACGCCATAGCGAAAGCCCTGCGGTGTTTGCGCCATGACTACGCGTTCCCGTGGCACCGTCGCGGTAATAAGAGCCCCTTCCGAGGTGCGTTCCACTTGCTTGACCGTATCCATGGCGGGCATGCCGGCAATCGCGGCGCCATACTTCTGCGCGGCCGCGATGACCTCGTGAATAATTTCCGCGGTGACAAATGGACGGACGGCGTCGTGCACCAAGACGATATCATCCGGCGCCGCCGAAACTGCGGCCATGGCGTTGGCCACCGATTGCTGGCGGTGCTCGCCGCCTTCCACCACCACTATTGTTTTCAGCCCAAGATCCTTGGCTTCGTTTTGCAGGCGGAGGCGAAAGGCAGCGATTTCATTCGCCCGCAAGGCAACATAAATTTCCGACACTTCGGGACTGGCCGCGAACTTCCGCAGGGTGTGAATGAGAATGGGCGTCCCGCCCAGCTCAAAGAACTGTTTGGTCGCGGACGTTTTCTTACCTTTGGCTTCGGAAGCCGGGACCATGCGTGTCCCCAAGCCGGCTGCCGGAATGATGACGACCACCTTCATGGCGGGCTGTAAGTATAAGGGGTAGGGGGAGAGTGTTCAAATGCGGCAAGCGGCGGGGGCACAACCTGGCTAACTTCGGCTGGTCTGCCCGACGGTCAGCTTGAACAGTAAGATGTTGCGCCCGAACGAGTCGTAAGCGAGATTGTGGAACTCGGGAACTTGTTTTTGTAATTCGCGCGCCAGCCCGATATCCCACCCCGCCTGAAATATCCAGACACGTTGACCGGGCTTCAAATCCTGGTTCGTCACCATTTCCTGCCAGCGGCGGAGGAAGGCGTTCGTGGTGAAAATGTTGATCTCGGGGTTGGTCGCGATCACGCGCTTGCCGCCGCAGGAAAATGTCCTGAGACCAGCGGCGGAGAAGTCGCCGTACCCAACCTCAGGACAGAGATAAAACCTAAGCAGAAAGCTGGTTTGAAAATCAACCAGGACGGTGTCTGCCGGCTGAACCTGTTGCCGGATAATCTCCATCACTTGAGTCATATTCGCCTTGCTCTGGTCCTGGCGCGTCATAAAAGGGCGGTGCGGTTTTCCAAATCCCTGGCAGAGGGCAATGGCGAGAAGCGCGACCGCCAAAGCAGGAGCCAATCTCTGGCGGGTCAATTTCGCCCCTGATACGCTGACGCCAGCAATCGCAAAGGGCAGGAGGAAGGCCGAGTGCCGGGTGCCGCCGTACGGATATAGATCGACAATTGCCGTAACGCAATTCATCACGAAGGGCAGGATTAGAAATATACCCAGCTGTTGCGGCGAAGACCGGGCAGGGCCTGGAAATTTCTTTGCAGCCAGCAGAAGTACAACCCCGGCGACGAACAGCGCTCCCGCGATGTCGCCGATCACCAGCTGCCCAAAGGCGTATTGCAGCACTCCGAAGCTTCTTGCGAATACAAACGAGACCAGATGATCGCGTCCCCAGTGAAAATAAGAGTTAGCCAAAAAAGCGTGCATATTGCGCGCGGCTGGACTGTCCTTCAGGATCGAAATGTGGGTCTGGTAAAGGAAGGCAAAGAGTGCGAGCGCGCCGGCCTGCCCCGCCATCCAGATGGCAAGCAAACCTCGCGATCGCCGCGCGCTGATCAGTCGCCACACCGAATAAATTCCCACCGCCGCGGCAAAAAGGATCGCGGAAAAGTGCGTAAGCATGGCGAGATAGAGGAAGAGGAAAAAGAGCAACATCTGACTGGCTGAGTTCCTGGTGAATGCCAGCTCAAGCACATAAGCGGCCGAAATCATGAAGCACAGCAGCAAGGGATACTGGCGAACCTCGGCGGAAAGCTCGATGAAAGTCGGAAGAAAGCTGACCAGCGCGAAACCAATCCAGGCCGGGGTCGGGCCAAGGATATGGATCAGCCATTTGAAGAATATCCAACAGAAAATGGTGCCGGCGATGACGGACGGCAGCCGCAAAGACAATTCCGAGGTGCCGAACTTCTGCCACACATTCAAAAACAGGATCAGCAGGGGAGGATGCGCCAAGCCCAGGCTGGCGCGGTAAGCCTCCGCCAGTGACGGCTTGTTTGCCGCCAGGCAGTGCATGGCTTCGTCGAGGTTTAGAAAAGTGCCGGATGCCCTCCACAGTCTCAGGAGGAATGCCGCCAGCAATACGCCCCACGCGGCAAAGGAGGCATTGGGTTGAAGAGGTTGCAGCCCGAGGCTGGGAGCAGCATTCTGGCTCATGGGCGATTACGATCCAGGCGGAGCGACCATAATACGCGGACAGCCACAAAATGTAGGCGCGAGCGCCCCGCTCATGCGGGAGTTCCGCTGGCCTGGGTGGGGGCGGCTAGATCAACGTCAAAGACAAAAGACTAAAGTCAAAGACAAAGTCAAAGGCGGCCGACAGGAGTGTCCGCCCCACACACGCACCTGCTTTCCTTGACACGTTTTTCCATGGCCTTTATTCTTGAATTCTGTCCCTGGAGAACCTGCTCTTCAGAGCGTGCTTCCGCGGTCTTCGCGGTATGAAGTTGGCGGCGCGGGGGGTGCCTGATGTTCATTGAAATCCACGAGTTAGAACTTCATCCCATTGATTTTGAAGAAGAAATTCGCCCCGGCGTTCTCGATTTGGGAGAAGATCTGCGGCAGGTGGAAGCGCTGCGCACCGCAGGGCGCGCTCAGCTGGTCGAGGAGCAACACGGTAAGAATAAGATAGTAAAGGACATCCGGCTCAATGGTCGCCTGGCGACCAGGGTGCAGCTGGCCTGCGCGCGCTGCCTGGAGCCGGTGCAACAGGACGTGGATCACCCTTTCGATTTGCTCTACCGGCCCCAGGGCGCAGATGCGGGACGCGAAGAGCTTTCCGTAACCGCAGCCGAGGCTGAGGTCAGTTATTATCAGGGTGAAGGATTGTTGCTGGAAGATGTTCTGCAGGAACAGGTGTTGCTGGCTCTTCCATTGAGGGCGATTTGTCGCGATGACTGCAAGGGTCTTTGCCCACATTGCGGCAAGAACCTGAATGCTGAACAGTGTGACTGCGCCGAGCCAGTGGAGGATCCCCGGTGGTCAGCGTTGAAGGATATTCGCGGCAAGCTGGATCGCTAAAGATTGCCCGTGACGTCCTTTTGTGCCGAGTGTTTGAGGTAAAGAGCGGATGGGCCCTTGCCGACTGAGATCCTTCGGCCAGCGAAGCAAAAGCTGGCTCTCAGGATGACAATATTGAAGGATTTTGGTCGAAGGCCCAGGACCCCCACGAACACCATGATCAGAGACTTATAAGCAGGGCCTGTTTTAGGACGTAAGAAACTAGAGAAAAATTAAGCTCGAAAGAAACCAGAGGACTCATGCCAAATCCGAAGCGGCGACATTCTAAAGCGCGCACCAGTAGCCGTCGCGCTCACGACGCACTGAAAAGTCACTCGCTCTCCGAGTGTCCGAACTGTCACGAGCGCAAGATGCCGCACCGCGCCTGCCCCAAATGCGGTTACTATAAAGGCCGTGAAG
The DNA here is from genome assembly GCA_036265205.1 of Terriglobales bacterium. GTDB lineage: Bacteria > Acidobacteriota > Terriglobia > Terriglobales > Acidobacteriaceae > JAIQFF01. The sequence goes on along the minus strand of DATAPL010000027.1, from coordinate 528 downwards.
TCCTGGACGTCAAAGAAGCCAGCTAGACTGAACTTTCCATGCCAAGCGTCATAGCCTTGGACGCGATGGGCTCGGACCGGGCGCCGAAACCTGAAATTGAAGGTGCAATTCAGGCTGCTCGGCACCACGGCGTCCGCACTCTGCTCGTCGGCAACGAACCCGAGTTACGGGATGAACTCGCGCATCATCCCGCTGCCGCTGGACTTCCCATCGAAGTTGTTCATGCCAGTGAAGTCATCACCATGGACGATAAAGCCGTCCAGGCGGTTCGCTCCAAGCGCGACTCGTCGATTCACGTCGGCGTGCGGCTGGTGCGCGAAGGCCGCGCTGCCGGATTCGTGACCGCCGGCAACACCGGCGCTGCCATGGCCACGGCGAAAATGGTTCTGGGAGGAATTCCCGGCGTCGACCGTCCCGCGCTTGCCGCCGTTTTTCCCACCGCCGTGAGCACGGTCGCGATCCTGCTCGACGTAGGCGCGAATGTGGATTGCAAACCCGACAATCTCGAACAGTTCGCGGTCATGGGCG
>DATAPL010000026.1:0-36309 GCA_036265205.1 Terriglobales bacterium | reverse complement strand
CACCAATCCTCCTCCTCAGAATGACTTCCGACCCCCGCATAGGCCCAGCGAGCTACGTCGACACAGAACACAAAAATGAATGGAGTGAGAGATCTCCAACGGCAATCGCTCTCACTCCTTGTTGTCGCGCCGGCTCAGGGTTGAAGGCCAAACATCGGGGAATGGTGCGTCTCCAGCACTTTGCCGTTCCCCAGATACATGTGCACGCCGCAAGGCAAACAAGGATCGAAACTCCTCACCGCGCGCATGATGTCAATTCCCTTGAACTTGTCCGGACCGTTTTCTTCAAAGATCGGAGTGTTCTGCACCGCGTCCTCATACGGACCGGGAGTGCCATAAATATCGCGTGGATTGGCATTCCAGGGGGTCGGGGGATACGGATGATAGTTGGCGATCTTACCATCTTTGATCACCACATGGTGCGAGAGCACACCGCGAACCGCTTCATGGAAACCGCAGCCGATAGCTTCTTCGGGGACTTTGAATTCGGTCCAGGTTTTGGTGTGGCCGGCATGCAACTCCGCCAGCGCCTTTTCCATAAAATGCAGGGCGGCGCAGGCGGCATAGACCTGGAAGTAGGTACGGGCGCGGTCGCGTTCGATGGCGTTGCTCCACTTGGGAACTTTCCACTCGAACTCGACCTCGGGCAGCGAAGTGGTCTTGGGCAGATACATTTTCACGCTATTGCCGGTGGCTTTGATGTATCCGATGTCCACCAGTCCGGCGAGGGCGGTCGCCCACAGGCGGGCAATTGGGCCGCCTCCGGTGTCCATCGCGAGATGGTCGCCGGTGCGCTTGTCGAACCAGCGCGGCGACATCACCCAGGTGTACTTGCCGCCAAAATCGCGCTTTTGCGGCCGGGGAATCGTGGTCTGGTTCCAGGGATGGTTCTTATCCACCGGATTGCCCAGCGGATCGGTTTTGACGAAGGTTTGCTGGTTCTTCCACTCGTCATAGTAAGAACTGCCGAGCAGAATGCGGATATTGAGGTTAATGTCCACCAGATCGGTGGTCACCAGCTTGCCGTCCACCACGATGCCCGGGGTAACGAACATAGCGCGGCCCCAGTTCGTCATGTTCTTGTAGGTGTAATCGCAGTGGTCGGGATCGTTGAACGAGCCCCAGCAGGCGAGCAGGACGCGCCGCCGTCCGACTTCTTCGTATCCCGGCAATGCCTCATAGAAGAAGTCGAACAAGTCGTCGTGCAGAGGCAGGACTTTCTTCATGAACTCGACGTACTTCATGAGGCGGACGAGATAATCGGTAAACAGCTGGACGGTGGGCACGGTGCCAACGCCGCCGGGATACAGAGTGGAGGGATGAACGTGCCGGCCTTCCATCAGGCAGAACATCTCCCGGGTCATGCGGCTCATGACCAGAGCTTCGCGATAGAAAGCTCCGGTGAAGGGATTGAGCGCGGTCATGATATCCGCGATGGTGCGGTAGCCGTGAAGATTCGAGTGGGGCGCCGGAGTGGACTGAGCTTTCGCCCAAACCTTGGGATTGGTCTCCTTCACCATCTGCTCGCAGAAGTCCACGCCGACCAGATTGTCCTGAAAGATATTGTGATCGAACATGTACTCGGCGGCTTCGCCGAGATTGACGATCCATTCCGCGATGGGCGGCGGCTTTATTCCGAACGCCATGTTCTGCGCATAGGTGGCGCAGGTGGCGTGGTTGTCGCCGCAAATACCGCAGATGCGGCTGGTGATGAAGTGAGCGTCGCGCGGGTCTTTACCCTTCATGAAAATACTGTACCCGCGAAAAATGGACGAGGTGCTGTGACACTCGACCACATGTTTGTTCTCAAAGTCGATCTTAGTAAAGATGCCCAGGCTGCCCACGATGCGTGTGATCGGGTCCCAGTTCATTTCCACCAGATTCCCTTTTCTGCTGGGAACATCCTTGGTCGGTGCGGTAATGGTGCTCATTCGATCGCTCCTTTGGATTCAGTGGATCTGTTAGTACGCCCTCGGGTGGTACCCGGTGGTCAGTTCGGCGCGCGGATGACGCCACTTCGGTTCCTTGTTGGCGGTATTCTGGGTCATAGACCGTAAGGCCCGAATCGCCTTCCCGTAGGCGCCCACCGCTGAGGTGGACACTCTTGCGCCTGGCGGTTCATCCATGAAGGGCATGAACTTGTCGGGGAATCCCGGCATGGTGCAGCCGATGCAAATGCCGCCAACATTGGGGCATCCGCCGATTCCGGCCATCCAGCCGCGCTTGGGCACGTTGCAGTTGACTACCGGTCCCCAGCATCCCAGCTTCACGATGCACTTGGGCGAGCCATACACTTCGGCGAAATCGCCCTGCTCGTAATAGCCGGCGCGGTCGCAACCTTCGTGGACGGTTTTGCCAAACAGCCAGGTGGGGCGCAGTTGATCGTCGAGCGGAATCATGGGCGCCAGCCCCGCCACCTGGTAGAGCAGGTAGAGGACGGTTTCCATGAAGTTGTCCGGTTGCACCGGGCAGCCTGGAACGTTCACGATGGGCAAGCCGGCTTTTGATTTCCAGTCCCAACCGAGATAATCCGCCAGGCCCATTGCACCGGTCGGATTGCCTTCCATGGCGTGAATACCGCCGTAGGTGGCGCAGGTTCCGCAAGCCACAACCGCCAGAGCTTTGGGTGCCAGGCGATCAATCCACTCGTTGGTGGTAATCGGCTGTCCGGTTTTGGGATCGGTTCCGAGACCAGCCCAATAGCCTTCCTTCTTGATCTTCTCGTTGGGGATCGATCCCTCGACCACCAAGACGAAAGGATCAAGCTGACCCTTCTCAGCCATGTACCAGAATTTCATGAAGTCATCGCCGACTTCGTAGGCAAGCACGGGATTATGCAAATGAACTTTGGGGAGGCCGGGAATCGCTCCCAAGAGAACGTCTTCGATGCTGGGTTGGCTTGCCGCAGTGACTGAAACCGAGTCTCCGTCACATCCCAGGCCGGCTGTGATCCAGAGTATGTGTACCTCAGCGACGGGCGATGGTTTTTGCGTTTTTCGACCGTACGGAACTGTTTCCGCTGCCATAGCTGGAATCTCCTTTCCTGCTCCAAGTTCTTGAGGCAGGATCTGCCGAATTGCTGTTTGACGATGAGTAAGTGGTTCTAAAAGCCTGGACCCGGTTGCGGTTCTGTTCGTTCCAGATTGAAAACGTTAAAGTGCTCTTTTATTACGGGTTACGACGCCCTAAGAATCAACCACGATCAAAATGGCCACAAGCGGGAGCACCACTTTTTCGATTCCGTGGAAAGCACTATTTTTGCTATCGGGGATTCCCTGATGGAATGCAGGGAGGTGTGGGGCTAGGCCGTCTTCTCATTCATGTTCCATTGGATGGCGTGTTGCACGAGTTCACGCGCGCTGCGCAGAGATAGTTTCTCCTTAATGTGCGCCTGATACGATTCGACGGTCTTGATACTGAGGTGCAGCTCTTCGGCGATCTGGCGGGTCCCGTGACCTTCTCCGATCAGGCGGAATACTTCCAACTCGCGGTCGCTCAGATCGGCAATCGAAGAGTTCCGTACCGTGCCGGAACCGGTGACGTAGTGTTTCAGCATCTTGTTGGCGATGCGGTCACTCACATAAATCTCGCCGCCCAAAATCCGGCGCAGCGCCACCAAGACTTTCTCGGTAGCCTCCTGCTTCATGATGTAGCCGTTGGCGCCGGCCCGCAGCGCCCGCTCGGCATAGATCGATTCATCGTGCATAGAGAGAATGAGAACCGGCAGTGCCGGATAAATATTTCTTATATTTTTCAGCAGATCGATGCCATCCGGACCGTTGAGCGAGAGATCGACAATCAGAATATCCGGCTTCGAGGACGCCAGCACATGCATCGCTCCCATGGCTTCTTCGGCTTCGCCGCAAACCAATAGGTCGGCTTCCTGGTTGATCAGGAGTGCTAACCCCTGGCGCACGATTGGATGATCGTCCACCACCAGAATCCTGCTTTTTCTCGGAGCTGCCTGGTTCTGCGATTTATAGCCTATGCTGGTCTCGGTTTTCATTGCCTATCTCCTGCTTCTTAAATCGTTCGCGGTCCTGCCATTTTCTTGCCCCGATCATCCGAAGGGAACTGCAGCGGAAAAAGGCACGTGACCATGGTCCCACCTGTGGGGATGCGCTCGATCTCAAGCGAGCCTCCGATGACGCGGGCGCGATAGTTCATCAGATGACGTCCCATGCCGGCATTGTTGGCTGGAATTTCCGCGATTCCGGTGCCGTCATCGGCGATGGTGAGCACACCCTGTTCCTGGTCGGCGGCCAGACTGATCACAATTTGCCGGGCGTGGCCATGTTTGATGGCATTATTGACCGCCTCCCGGGCAACATAATAAAGATGAGTGGCAACCGTGTCGTCATGAATCAAGACCGGGAGGAAGCACTGAAAGCGGCAGGATACTCCGAACAAGTCCTCGACTTCGCCCGCCCACTGCTGCAATGCAGACATCAGTCCCCGGGCGTCGGAAACAACGGGCAACAGGCCGCGGGCCAATTCCCGTGTCTTGTTGATGGCTTCGTTCACCAGCTTCACAATCTTGGCCGCGTCACCGGCTTCGGGCAAACTCTTTTCCATGAGCCTCTGTTCCTGCACCTTGCTCATGAAGGCGATGCCGGTGAGATGCTGGCCTAACCCGTCGTGCAGATCCTGTCCGATGCGGCGTTGTTCCCGGCCGCTGACCTCGAGAATGGTTTTTTCCAGATGCTTGCGTTCGGTAATGTCAATGCCGGTGGCAATAATGTAGGTAGGGGCTCCGTCATTTCCGGGCAGGACCGTGCTTGACCAGGCAATCAGGCGCCGGGTGCCGTCCCGCTTTACCAGATAACCCTCATAGTCGCTGGGCGACTGGTCGGAGCACAGTTGCTCGAAGGCTGATTTGAAGCGGTCAATCTCTTCCGGCACCATGAACAGATCCCAAACCTTCTGTCCGGCAACTTCCGCGAAGGAATATCCACTGGCCTGCTCACAAGCGCGGTTAAAGCGAATGATGCGGCCTTCCGGATCCAGGACCACAACCAGAGCCCCCACGGTATGGAGAATCGCGGAAACGACATTGCGTTCCGCCTGCAGAGCTTCTTCGGTCTGCTTCAGGTCGGTGATGTCGAAGCCTACGCCGTGAATGAACCAAGGCTCGCCGTCTTCCTTGCGAATCATTTTGGCTTCACAGTGAAACCAGATCACACGGCCGTCGCGAGCCACCACGCGATATGCCGACCGCAGCGGACTGCCGGTAAGAAACATCTCGGCCGCTTCCGTGCTCCAGCGCTGCTTGTCGTCGGGATGGATGTGGCTGTACCAGCGAACCGGATCTTCGAGCCACTCCTCCTGCGAAAATCCAAGAGCAGCCTCAATCTGCGGACTGACATAAGCTTCACCGATGCCCCGATCCAGATAGGCCATGAATACGACGGCAGGAATTTGCTCGACCAGGGCGCGGTAGCGAGCTTCGAGATTTGGGAATTGCAAATCTTCCGACCATTCCTGATCGGGCCGTTCCGGGGGATACAGGACGCGTCTCGCGCTGGCCGGATTGTCCTGGCGGAAGACTCCCGCAAGCCCCCGAAGAATTTCCTCAGCTTCGGAAGGATTCAGATCCGGGTTGGCAACTTCAGAAGGATGGTCATGGTTGCCGGGCGTACGGTTCGAGTTATCCGGCCACAGAAACGAAACCATGACTGCTCCCGCGGTTTATCAATTCGATGCGGGGCGGAGACTGTTGTCCGCCGCCTTTGACTTTGACTCTGCCTTTGACTTGATTCTGACTTCGGCAGCGCCCAAGTCTTTCTAAATTTCAGCAACTCCTCAACCACAACCCAACTTCAAAAGCGGCGGACAAGAGTGTCCGTCCCACACACACTCACCTGGCTGGTTTTCGCCAGCTGGGTTCTTTGTTCAACGACGACTGGGTGAAGCGGCGCAACGCGTGAATGGCGCGTCCATAGGTCTGCACAGCGGCTGACGACAGGAGCGAGCCCGGCGGCTGATTCATGAATGGCATGAACTTGTCGGGAAAACCCGGCATGGTACAGCCAATGCAGATGCCTCCAACGTTGGGACAGCCGCCGATCCCACCCATCCAGCCCCGTTTGCCGACATTGCATTGCACCACCGGCCCCCAGCATCCCAGCTTCACGATGCAAAGCGGCGAGCCGTACTCATCGGCGAACTGGGCTTGCTCGTAGAAGCCGCCGCGATCGCATCCTTCATGCACCGTGTTCCCAAAGAGCCACGTCGGACGCAACGCCTCATCGAGCGGAATCATCGGGGCACGTCCAGCCGCCATATGGAGCAGGTACAACAGCGTCTCCATGAAGTTGTCAGGCTGCACCGGACATCCCGGGACACACACGATAGGAATTCCAGCTTTCGATTTCCATTGCCAGCCCAGGTAATCAGGCAGACCCATGCAGCCGGTGGGATTTCCTTCCATGGCATGAACGCCGCCGTAGGTCGCGCACGTCCCAGCCGCCACCACCGCCCACGCCTTGGGCGCCAAGCGGTCAATCCATTCACAAGTAGTGATCGGCTGGCCGGTCTTCGGGTCCGTTCCCAGCGAGGCCCAATACCCTTCCTCTTTATTGTGCTCGTTCGGAATCGACCCTTCGACTACCAGAATATAGTTTTCTATCTTCCCCTCAGCCGCCTGATGAAACGGCTTCAGGAAGTCATCTCCATTCGCCAGAGCGAGAAAAGGATTATGCAGATTCACTTTGGGAATCCAGGGCATGGCGCCCATGACAACATCTTCGATGCTGGGCTGGGTGGCCGCGGTCATGGCAATGGTGTCGCCGTCACAGCCGAGACCGGCGGTAATCCAGAGAACTTCGATCTCAGCAATTGGCGGAGAGCCAACCTTGCGATCTTTGGAAGCTGTTTCGGCCACCGTTTTCGGCCCTTTCCGGGTGCCCAAGCCCGGACGCATTCTACTCCGTTTTTAGACCTCCCCCGGGGCGTTTCACTTCCTGGATGGGGCCTACAGCGGGGCTATTCCCGCGATATGGGGTAGAGTGATCACTGTATTGACTGAGATTCGTGGCCCGCTAGAGTGGCTATTTACCGTCCGGCATTCGATCAAGAAATCTCGCCTTTGGTAAAAACTGACCGCCTTTTTACGTCCCGGAAGCAGCAAGAGATTGTGAAACCATAAGCGGGCGCGCACGGAATCACCGATGTGACGCAGAGGGGCTCGTTTACAAAATGTAAAGTCTTGTAAAAGCGGGAGATAAGTCCGCAACCGGAATATAATTTCTTACGTCCAATGAGGGCGGTACCTTCTAAGTGAAAAGAGGGAATGGCGTTTGGGGGAAAATAACAGAGTGACGATACGCATGGAAGAGCCACCTCGGCGGCGAACCGTAGCTACATTTGCCCTCTGCGGAGTTATCGCGATTCTTTGCGGCTGTAGCATGAATTCCAAGTCGACCGCCCGTGCCTCAACCCAATCTGTAGTTCCTGTAGGCACCGCAATTACCCAGCGCCGGGATGTGCCCGTCTATCTCAAGGGTCTGGGAAGCGTGACCGCTTCCAACACAGTGAGCGTCAAAAGCCGGGTAGACGGCCAGCTTGCGCAGGTCAATTTCAAGGAAGGCCAGAACGTCAAGAAGGGCGAATTGCTGGCGGTGATCGATCCGCGGCCCTACCAGGTGGCGCTCGATCAGGCGCAAGCGAATTTGTTTCGCGACCGGGCTCAGTTGAAGGATGCGGAGCTCAATTACGAGCGCTACAAGAGCTTACTCGACGATTCCGGAGCGATGTCGCGCCAACAGGTGGACACACAGAGGGCGACGGCCGAGCAGTTACGAGGAGCGGTACAAGCCGATGAGGCTCAGATTTCCAGTGCGAAATTAAATCTGGTGTATTGCCACATCATGTCTCCCATCACCGGGCGGATCGGCCTGCGGCTTGTCGATGTGGGCAACATGGTACACGCCACCGACACCAATCCGCTGTTGGTGATTACGCAACTGCAGCCCATCGCGGTGGTCTTTACTTTGCCGGAAGACAATCTGCCGACTGTAGCCAGTCATATGCACCAGGGCGCGCTTCAGGTTGAGGCCTACAGCAGCGACGATCAGACAAAAATAGCCACCGGCAAACTGCTCACCATTGACAACCAGATTGACCTGACTACAGGAACCGGCCGGCTGAAGGCAATGTTCGACAACGAGGACAATGCGCTGTGGCCGAACCAGTTCGTCAACGCTCGCCTGCTGTTGGACATTCACAAAAACGCCACCGTGATTCCGTCCGTAGCCGTCCAGAATGGTCCCCAGGGAAGCTACGTCTTTGTGGTCAAGCCGGATAAAACTGCTGAAGTGCGCCCGGTCACGGTTTCGTTTACGCAGAATAATGTCGCCTCCATCGCCAGCGGGATCGCTCCAGGTGACGTTGTCGTAATCGATGGACAGGACAAGCTCCAGGCCGGCAGCAAGGTGGATCCGCACGCCAGCGGTGGGGCCGGCGGAGGCGCCAAAAATCGGAGCGCCGAGTCTTCCTCTTCGCAGTCCTCGCCCATTGGAGCGCCATGAGTCCGTCGCGGATTTTTATTCTTCGCCCAGTCGCGACGACTCTCTTGATGGTCGGACTGCTTCTGGTGGGCCTGGTCGCCTACACAGAGCTTCCGGTTTCCGCTCTTCCCGAAGTCGACTATCCCACGATTCAGGTAGTGACGTTTTATCCCGGCGCTGATCCCGACGTCATGGCCTCCTCGGTGACAGCTCCCCTGGAGCGGCAGTTTGGCCAGGTTCCCGGTCTGAGCCAGATGACTTCTACCAGCTCGCTGGGCAGCTCGATCATTACTCTGCAGTTCAATCTCAACGAGAATATTGACGTCGAGGAACAGCAGGTTCAGGCCGCGATCAATGCCGCCACGACATACCTGCCCCGCGATTTGCCCAACCCACCGATCTACAGCAAAGTGAACCCGGCAGACTCGCCCATCCTCACGCTGGCCTTAACCTCGGACACCCTGGAGCTTTCGAAGGTCGAAGACCTCGCCGACACCGCTCTGGCACAGAAAATTTCTCAGGTTCCAGGCGTGGGCCTGGTTTCGATCAGTGGCGGACAAAAGCCGGCGGTCCGTATTCGCGCCAATCCGACGGCGCTGGCTTCGTATGGAATGAGCCTGGAGGATCTGCGGACCGGCCTGGCGGCAGCTAATGTAAACCAGGCCAAAGGAGTGCTGGACGGGCCGCGGCAGTCGTTCACCATCGGAGCCAACGACCAGCTCAACGCCAGCGCACAATACAACGGAATTGTCGTGGCCTACAAAAATGGCGCTCCGGTGCGGCTCTCTGATGTGGCGCAGGCGGTGGACAGCGCGGAAAACATCAAGCAAGCCGCCTGGATGAATACCACTCCCGCAGTGGTGGTGAACATTCAGCGGCAGCCGGGCAGCAACATCATCAGCGTCGCCGACCGGGTAAAGTTGCTTCTCAAGCAACTGCAATCGTCGTTGCCGGCGTCGGTGAAAGTCCAGATCCTCACCGATCGCACGCAGACGATTCGAGCCTCGGTGGAGGATGTGCAGTTTGAAATGATGCTCACCATCGGGCTGGTGGTGCTGGTCATTTTTCTCTTCCTGCGGAATCTTTCGGCAACCGTGATCCCCAGCGTGGCAGTTCCGCTTTCGCTGGTGGGTACCTTTGGAGCGATGTACCTGCTGGGATACAGCCTGAACAACCTCACTCTGATGGCGCTGACCATCTCCACCGGGTTCGTAGTCGATGACGCCATCGTCATGATCGAAAACATCGACCGCTATCTGGAAGAGGGCGAATCCCCGCTGGAAGCCGCGCTGAAAGGTTCGGGGCAGATCGGCTTCACCATTGTGTCACTCACGGTGTCGCTGATCGCGGTGCTGATTCCGCTGCTGTTCATGGGCGATATTGTCGGCCGCCTCTTCCGCGAGTTTGCCGTCACCCTGGCGGTGACCATTCTGGTCTCAGCCATGGTCTCGCTGACGCTGACGCCGATGATGTGCGCCAAGCTGCTCAAGCGGCATGACCCTCACCATCAGACCCGCTTTTACAAATCGACGGAAAATTTCTACAACCGCGTAATCGAGTTTTACGGGCGCACATTGAAATTCGTGCTCAAGCATCAGACCACCACGCTGCTGGTAACGGCTGGGACGCTGGTTCTGACCCTGTTCCTGTATGTGGTGGTGCCTAAGGGATTTTTCCCGGTGCAGGATACGGGAGTAATTCTTGGCATGTCGGAGGGCCCGCAGAACACCTCGTTCACCGCTTTGGCGCAAGGCCAGCAGGCACTGGCTCGCGTGATTCTGAAAGATCCCGACGTCGAAAGCCTCTCCTCATTCATCGGAATCGACGGAACGAACTCGACACCGAACAGCGGCCGCATTCAGATCAACCTGAAGCCGCGTAACCAGCGCAAATCTACTGCTTCCGATATTATCCGGCGGCTGCAGCCGGAATTGGCCAAGGTGAACGGCATAACTTTATATATGCAGCCGGTGCAGGATCTCACCGTCGAAGATCGCGTAAGCCGCACCCAGTACCAGTATTCCATGGAGGATGCCGACTCGCAGGAACTATCAGTGTGGGCGCCCAAGCTGGTGGAGGAGTTGCGCAAATTGCCGTCTATGCGCGACGTGGCCACGGATCAGCAGAATGGCGGCCTGAAGGCGGAACTGGTGATCGATCGCGACACCGCTTCACGCCTGGGAATATTGCCGCAGGCAATCGATGACACGCTTTACGACGCCTTCGGACAGCGCCAGGTCTCCACTATTTTCACGCAGTTGAATCAATACCACGTGGTGCTTGAAGTCGATCCCCAGTTTTCGCAGAATCCGGACTCGCTCAAGTACATTTACGTTCACGCTGGAAACGGCGTCCAGGTTCCCCTGGCTTCCTTCAGCCACTTTCAGACTTCCAACACTGCCCTGGCGGTGAATCACCAGGGGCAGTTCCCGGTAGTCACGCTGTCCTTCAATCTGGCACCGGGAGTTTCACTGGGAGAAGCCACCAAGGATATCCAGCAGGCGGAACAGGATATTCACCTTCCTCCCAGTATTCACACCAGTTTTCAGGGGACGGCGGCGGCATTTCAGAATTCGCTTTCGTCCGAACCGTGGCTGATTCTGGCTGCCATCGTTACCGTCTACATTGTGCTGGGTGTGCTTTACGAGAGTTACATCCATCCCCTCACCATTCTTTCGACGCTGCCGTCTGCGGGGGTAGGAGCAATCCTGGCTTTACTTTTGACTGGCAACGACCTGGGAGTGGTCGCGCTGATTGGCATCATCCTTCTGATCGGCATTGTGAAAAAGAACGCCATCATGATGATCGACTTCGCGCTCGAGGCCGAACGCGTGGAACACAAACCACCCGAGGAAGCGATCTTCCAGGCCTGCTTGCTGCGTTTTCGCCCGATCATGATGACGACCATGGCGGCGCTGCTGGGCGGCCTCCCTCTAGCGCTCGGAACCGGCACCGGCTCGGAGCTGCGCCACCCGCTTGGCATCACCATTGTGGGCGGCTTGCTGGTCAGCCAGTTGCTCACTCTCTACACCACGCCGGTTGTGTACCTGTGGTTTGACCGGCTGGCACAGCGTTTTTCTCACCTGAATATCGGCAACCCCATCGAGGAGCCGGGCGGAGCCTCTGCGGACTGAACCATGAATATCTCCGCGCCCTTCATCAAGCGTCCCATCGGCACTTCGTTGCTGGCAGCAGCGCTGCTCATGGCAGGAGCTCTGGCTTTCAATTTTCTGCCGGTCGCGCCTTTGCCGCAGGTGGAGTTCCCGGTTATCTCGGTCGGAGCTTCGCTTCCGGGCGCGAGCCCGCAAACCATGGCTTCCGCGGTCGCCACCCCTCTGGAACGCCAGTTTGGCCGTATTGCCGGGGTCAACCAGATGACTTCGACCAGCCAGCTGGGATCGACCGGCATCACTCTGCAGTTCGACCTCAATCGCAACATCGATGCCGCCGGGCGTGACGTGCAGGCAGCCATTAATGCAGCGCGCAGCCAGCTTCCCGCCAACTTGCCGGGCAATCCTACTTACAGGAAAGTGAACCCGGCGGATGCGCCGATTCTTATTTTGGCGCTGACCTCCGACATCGTCACTTTGCCACGCATGTACGATGCCGCCGATTCCATCCTTTCGCAGAAACTGGCTCAAGTGGAGGGAGTCGGTCAGGTATTTGTCGGAGGCGGCGCCAAACCCGCGGTGCGCGCCGAAGTGAATCCAACTCTTCTGAATAAGTTGGGAGTCGGCCTGGACACAGTGCGCACCGCCCTCACTTCTGCCAACGCCAACAGCCCCAAGGGCGAAGTAGCCGATGCCGTCAATGCCTGGACGATGGATGCCAACGACCAGATTTTTCTTGCCGACCAGTATCGCAAGCTGATCGTTTCCTATAACAACGGGGCGCCGGTTCGATTGGGTGATGTAGCCAGCGTCAGCGATTCAGTCGAGGACATCCGCAACGTCGGGCTATCCGGTGGCAAGCCTGCGGTTCTCATTATCGTGTTCCGTCAACCGGGCGCGAATATTATCGCCACCGTAGATCGGGTGCGGGCCGCTTTGCCCTTGCTCAAGTCTTCCATCTCGCCCGCGATTGATGTCAGCGTGGTTCTCGACCGTACTACTACCGTGCGAGCCTCGGTGCAGGATATTGAGGCAACGCTGCTCATTTCAGTCATTCTGGTAATTCTGGTTGTGTTCGCATTTCTGCGGACTTTTCGAGCTACTCTCATTCCCAGCGTTGCGGTTCCGTTATCGCTGGTCGGCACTTTCGGCGTGATGTATCTGCTGGGGTACAGCCTGGATAATCTCTCGCTGATGGCATTGGCCATTTCGACTGGGTTCGTGGTGGACGACGCCATCGTCGTGCTCGAAAACATCACCCGCCACATGGAGGAAGGAGTGGCGCCGGTGCCGGCCGCGTTCCTGGGCGCTCGCGAGATCGGGTTTACCGTCCTTTCCATGAGCACGTCTCTGGTGGCGGTATTCATCCCAATTCTGATGATGGGAGGAATCGTTGGGCGCTTGTTCCGCGAATTTGCGGTTACCTTAAGCGTGGCCATCGCGGTTTCGCTGCTGGTGTCCCTCAGCGTGACGCCCATGATGTGCGCCAAATTCCTGCGCTCGACGGATCGGGAGAAACATGGCCACATCTACCGCTTCAGCGAGAAAATATTCGATACCATCCTTGAGCTTTACACTCGTGCATTGAAAGTGGTCCTTCGCCATCAGCCTTTGACATTGTTGATCACCATTGGGACGGCCGCGCTGAGCATTTATCTCTACATTGTTGTGCCCAAGGGTTTCTTCCCCCAGCAGGATACCGGCCGGGTGATGGGCTCGGTGCAGGCGGCACAGGATATTTCGTTCACCGCGATGAAACAGAAGATGACCCAGTTTGTAAGCATAGTCATCAAAGACCCCGCAGTCGAAACCATCGTGGGTTTTGCCGGCGGGAATACTTCTGCCAACCAAGGCCGGATGTTCATCACGTTAAAGCCGCTCGCCGAACGCAAGATCAGCGCCGACCAGGTAATCGGCAGGCTGCGCCGGAAGCTGGCAGTGGTTCCCGGCGCGACGCTCTACATGCAATCCGCCCAGGACCTGACCATCGGTGGGCGCCAGAGTCAGGCGCAATTTCAGTACACCCTTCAGGGCGAGAATCTGGACGATCTCAATCACTGGGCGCCGCTTTTGTTGGGTAAGCTGCGCAAACTTCCGGACCTTCGCGATGTCAACACCGACCAGCAGGATAAGGGTCTGGAAGCTACCGTGATCATCGATCGCGACACCGCCTCGCGGCTGGGGGTCGACGCGGCCGATATTGACAATGCGTTGTACGACGCCTTTGGCCAGCGTCAGGTTTCAATCATGTACAAGCCGCTTAACCAATATCACGTGGTCATGGAAGTGGCTCCGGAATTTTCCCGGAGCACGGATTCGCTGCAAAACATTTACGTGCGCGCCAACAATGGAACCGCGGTTCCGCTTTCCTCATTCGCTCACTTCGGGCCGTCTAACACTCCTCTGGCAGTGAACCACCAGGGACAATATCCATCGGTGACGCTTTCGTTCAACCTTGCCCCCAACGTGTCTTTGGGCCAGGCCACGGATGCGATCAATGAGGCGCAGCGTTCCATAAATTTCCCAGCCACCATCAGTGCCAGTTTCCAGGGAACCGCCGCCGCCTTCCAGTCTTCCCTCGCCAGCGAGCCCTTGCTCATTCTTGCCGCGCTGGTCACGGTGTACATCGTTCTGGGAGTGCTCTACGAAAGCTACATCCACCCCATCACGATTCTCTCTACGCTGCCGTCGGCCGGAGTCGGCGCCATCCTGGCTCTGCTGTTAACTCACAGCGAGTTGAACGTTATGGGATTAATCGGCATTATCCTGCTGATTGGCATCGTGAAAAAGAACGCGATCATGATGATCGACTTTGCGCTGGAGACGGAACGGAAGGGCAAAAATTCGGACGAGTCCATCTACGAAGCGTGCATTCGCCGCTTTCGTCCCATCATGATGACCACTATGGCCGCTCTTTTGGGCGGACTTCCGCTGGCTTTGGGCACCGGGACCGGGTCAGAACTGCGACGCCCGCTGGGCATCACTATTGTGGGCGGGCTGATCATGAGCCAGGCTCTTACGCTCTTCACCACTCCCGTCGTCTACCTGTATCTCGACCGGCTGCGCCTCCGCCTGGGAAGCAAAACGCACCGCGACCCGAACCGGTTGCCTCCTCTCTCCCCGCGGCCGACAGCGGCCGATTAGTTTTCCATATCTTGTTTTTTGCGCTGGCGGTCTTCAGTGTCCGTGACCGTGGCGGTGAGGGTGGGAGTGCAGTTCACCTGAGGAATGCGCGTGGCGGTGGGCATGTATCAGGTCGGTTCGGAGAAGCAGAGCGTGATCGTTCAAGATGTCTGCCGGCGCGCCAGCGGCGACGACTCTGCCACGCTGGAAGATATGGCAGGAGTCGGCAATGTCCTCCACCAGGTCCAGGTCGTGCGTGGCCGTGATTACGGTCTTTCGTCCGCCGCTGCAGCCCACCAGAAAATCGATCATCTGGCTTTCGCTTTTCGGGTCGAGTGCCGCGGTGGGTTCATCCAGCAGCAAGACTTCTGGATCGAGGATCAGCACCGAGGCTAATGCGACCCGCTTCTTCTCTCCCATCGAAAGGTGGTGCGGCGAGCGATCCTTCAAATGCGCGATGTTCATCTGCTCCAGGGTTTCGCGGACGCGCTGAAGGATCTGCTCTCTGGGCCAGCGCATCTGCAACGGGCCGAACGCAACTTCGTCGAACACCGTGGGGTTAAAAAGCTGGACATCGGGATTCTGGAAGACCAGGGCCACTCGTCGCCGGAAATCGAACTCGACCTCTGCGGCCTGCAGCCGGCTTTCAGTCAGAGGCTCGCCGCAGAAAGTGACTGCGCCCGTCTGGGGAAAGTGAAGTCCGTCGAGGATGCCGAGCAAGGTCGATTTTCCCGAACCGTTGGCGCCAAGGAGAACGATCCGATCGCCCGGCATGATGGTCAGGTTCAGCCCATCCAGCGCGGTGACGTCCTGATAGCGATATGTAACGTCGCGAACTTCGAAAACCGGCGGACTCACAAATCTTCCCCTCGCTGGCCGCTGCCGATTGCCTATCGGCCAAACCAGCATGCAATCACTGCGATCACGGAAAAGAACGCCAGCATGATCCAGTCGAACCAGCCGGCATGGAACTCGTCAAGAACATAAACTTCGCCCCGGAACCCCCGCGAGCGCATTGCTATGTAGACATCTTCGCTGAGCTGAAACGTCTTTGACATCAGCACTCCCGCACTTGCGCTCGCCATGCGGCGAAGCTCAGGCCCTTCCAGCTGCCCGACCATCCGGCTCCTGCGCGATTCGAACATATCGTGCGCGGTGCGAAGCAAAAGAAAAATGTAACGGTAAGTCATACCCAGGATAACCACTACCACTGTCGGCATCCGGAGCACGCGCAGCGCTTTCAACATCCTGCTCCAGGGCGTACAGAGAATCACTAACGCACAAAATGTGGCAGCCGTTTCAGCTCGCATCACCAGATAGAGAGCAGCGCGCAGCCCTTGCGCCGTAACCGTCCAACCAACGCCGGGGAGCGTATAGATCGGTTGGCCGGGCGTAAGAAACAGAGCCGGGAGTGAGATGAAACCGGTAAACCCGAGCACCGCGAGCCAAACTCGTTTGCCGAGAATGGCAAGAGGCACCTTCGACAGCAGCGCCAGCACCAATGCAACAACCATCAGAGCAACGATGACTCGCAAATGCCTTGCCAGAGCCGCAATCACAATGAGCGGCAGGATCGCCAGAATTTTGATTCGAGCGTCGAGAATTTGCAGCAAGCCATTCTTTTTAGCGATCTCTTCGGCCTCGAAGCTGTGCCGCAATGCGTCGACGAAGGAGGCAAGGCTGCGCTCCACCACTCCGCGGGACCTGGCGTTCATGGTGAATCCTTGGCTGCAGCCTTGCCTTGTCGGGCGAATACCCAACCCATCAAAAGCCAAGTTCCTAAAATGAGGCCGCTGCCGAAAACCGCCGACATCACATAACCGAAGGCCGGCCGGCGAATAAATGGAGGCGCATACTGCGGGAAGGGCGCGCTCCATACCGACGAGAGACGTTCCAGCCCACGCGGTTGTTGGGCGGGCGGAGCCACATTGCTCGAAGCCGACGCCATCTTCTGCCGCATTTCGGGATTGGAAAAATCGCGCGCGTTCCATTCGCCCCATGCCGTGCCGGCCGCAAGAATGCCGAGAGGCGTCAACAGCATCAGCAAAGCCAGACGGATCCAAAGCGGGCCGGTGCGTTCCCAAACCGATTTTGCGAGCACGCCGGACGCGGCTTGGCTTGGAGGGGTCAGGAGCGATGGATGTGCACGCTGCAGATATGCCACCACACCGCCTGATACGAAGAGTTCTGCCAGGCCGGCAAAAGTAAGATGCCCGGCCATCATCGCCGGAATCGCCACATGCAACGGGTAAGGAGCGTACAGCGGGGCGCCGCCTGCGTCCCTGAAAAATACCGGCTGAATTCCCAGTTCACATGCGGTAAGGAGCGCCGAGGCATTGATGGCCGCATAACCGGCCAGCGCGGCCGCCATCGTGCGACGGGTCGAGGTGAGCGCGCTTCTACCTGCGACCACCTGGTAAACCAGATAAGCCACCAGCGAACCCACAATCGCCATGTTGAAACAGTTTGCGCCCAGGGTGGTGATCCCACCGTCGCCGAAAAGAAGAGCCTGAATCAGCAGCGCAATCGAGAGTGCAAGCATGGACGCCCACGGACCCAGCACAACTGTTGCTGCGCCCACTCCCACCGCGTGCCCGGTGGTTCCGCCGGGGAGCGGGATATTGAACATCATGATGACGAAGCAGAAGGCGCTGGCGACGGCCAGCAGCGGAACGACTCTGGTATTCAGCAGGCGCTTGACGCGCGCGAAGGCCGCATACAAGAAGGGTGCGGCCGCGGCGTAAAGCGCGGCGCAGGTCGAAGGACTGAGATAGCCATCAGGAATGTGCATCGCCAGCAGGCCCCTTAAGCCAGCCGGATCAGCGGCCCAGGGCAGTCCAGGCCGCCAGAGTAGCACATTTACGACCTTCGTGTTACGACTCTCAGAGAAATCAGGGAAACCCCGTAGCCACAAACAGGCGAATTCCCCTACTGAGAAAACGGGCACTTGGCCCATAATCTACCGATTTAGTAGCACGAATGTGATAAAGGTAACACCAAGCTGGCGCGATTCAAGTCGGGTCAAAGCAAGGATGAGTAGCCATGGCTCTGGTTTATGCAACGCACATTTGCAGATCGTGTTCGCCGCCCTAACACCGCCTCTAACCGCGCCGGAATTTCTGCTGCCCGGTTGCACTTGGCACTTGCAGGAGGGTGGCCTGTAATGAAATGGAAATGCGCGCTGTTCTTCCTGCTTTTTGTTCCCAGCCTTCTGTTTGCCCAGGGACTCACTCAGCTATCAGGAACCGTGGTTGACATGTCTGGCGCGGTGATTGCCGGGGCTACCGTGCAGGTTCGAAGGGCGAACGGTACCGTGCAAAGAACGCTACGGTCGGACAAAAACGGCTCTTTCATTATTTCTGGACTCGCGGCAGGCAATTATCGACTCGTGGTATCTGATCCCGGCTTCGAAACCAAAGAAATCCCCGTCGTCATAGGGACCATCGAGGCGGCAGCCCCGCTGCGCATTTCTTTGGCGGTGGGCTCCGTGAGCACCGCCATAAACGTGCAGGGCCGGCAGGAGAGTCTCATCGGAATTGCCGAGTCCGCCACCCAGGGAACGGTGGGTGCGACGGAAATCCAGGAGCGCCCGATTCTTCGTTCCGGAGAAGTTTTGGAGACGATTCCCGGCGTCATGATCACGCAGCACGCCGGCGGCGGCAAGGCTAACCAGTATTTTCTTCGCGGATTCAACCTCGACCACGGGACAGATTTCGCCATTTTCCTCGACGGTATGCCGCTTAACCTGCCGTCACACGCACATGGCGAAGGGTACGCGGACATGAACACCGTCATCCCCGAGTTGGTGGAGCGGCTGGATTTCGAGAAGGGTCCTTATTATGCTGATGTCGGTAACTATGGCTCAGCGGGATCGGCTCATGTGGTGTTTTTCAAGACGCTGCCCCAGAATTTCTTTAAGGTCGAAGGCGGCATGTATGGCTTTGGGCGGGCCGTTTTCGGCGTATCCCAAAAGCTCGGTTCGGGCGGTTTACTTTACGGTGGAGAGGTGTATCACGATGACGGCCCATGGAAGCACCCGGATAATTACTATAAATTCAACGGCTTTTTAACCTACAGCCAGGGAGGAGACGGCGATGGTTTCAGCATCACGGCCCGCGCTTACCATGGAACATGGCACTCGAGCGATCAAATCGCGGAGAATGCCGTGCCCCTGGTTGGTTTCTTCGGCACTCTGAACCCGACTGACGGTGGCCATTCACAGCGTTATAGTTTGCAGGCTGAATGGCATCGCAAAGGCACAAATTCAGAGACGAAAGTCATGGTTTACGGATTTTATTATGATCTCGATTTATTTTCTGATTTCACTTACTTTCTGACGGATCCCGTTCGTGGCGACCAGTTCGAACAGAAAGACAGCCGCTGGGTGGCTGGGCTGGACGCACGCCACACGATTTTGAGCCAATGGTTTGGCCGCAAGGTGGAAAATACGTTCGGCATGCAGGTCCGCAACGATTGGATCCATAACGGCCTTTTCCAGACGGAAAATCGCGTGCGCGTGGACAAAACTGACTCCTTCACCGGCAACACTTTGCCCGCGACCACACAAGCGGATCGCTTTACCGACACCCAAGCAGGTTTTTATGCGGAGAATAAAATCCAGTGGGCGGAAAAATTCCGCACGGTCGCGGCCCTGCGCGGCGACGAGGAATACTTTGACGTCACCAGCCTGGTTACCGCGTCCAATTCGGGCACAGCCAGCAAGTTCCTGCCCAGCCCAAAATTGAGTTTGATTTTTGGTCCCTGGTCTAATACGGAGCTTTATCTACAGGGCGGACTCGGTTTTCACAGCAATGACGGGCGCGGCACAACACAAACGGTGGAACCGGTTTCGGGGGAAAATCCTTTCTCCAATACACCCGCCACGCCGATTCCACCGCTGATCCCAACCAAAGGCGCGGAAATCGGCATGCGGACTGGGGTCGTCCCACATTTGCAGAGCACCCTCTCGCTCTGGTATCTCCACAGTGCATCCGAGCTGCAGCAGTCTGGCGACACTGGAGGCACGACTGCTTCACGACAGCCGAGCGACCGCTATGGCTTCGAATGGGCGAACTACTACACACCACTGGAACATGTCGCTTTTGATTTTGACTTGGCGAACTCCAAGGCCCTTTTTTCCGAAATTGATGGGGATGATGCGGCGCCGGGCAGCCCGGGTGGCAGGCGCGTGCCCGAAGCGGTTGGGTTGGTCATTTCCTCAGGCATCACCCTGCGCGTTCTCAAAGACCTTTCGGGGAGTTTGCGGCTGCGCTACTTCGGCCCTCGCGATTTGACGTCTGACGGAATCTTTCGCTCAAACACAACGGCGTTGCTCAACGCAGGGGTCGATTATCAAATGAATGAGAAGTGGGGCATTTCGGCTGAATTTTTGAATTTGCTTAACCGCCGCGATCACGATATTGACTACGCCTATACATCCCGAATAACGCCAATAGCCATGCCGGCATTCACGGACGTTTTCCACCCCGTCGAACCATTTCAGGTGCGATTGGGGTTACACTTCCGTTTCGAATAGCCACTGCGACTTCTGCCTCAGTCATCTTGTGTGCGGTTCTGCGCGAGGACCGGAGAACACTTTCTGCAGTCCATTTTGTTCGTCCACGATGAGTTTGCATTCATTGTAGGCATTGCTACGTCCGGCAAACCGTCCGATAGGCTTTGAACGCAATGCCTTTCAAATTGCTCTTTTGTTTCCCAGCGGGTCGGGGCCTCGCATGCCGTCCTGAGCCGGCATGATCCCGGCCTACCGGTTTTGGCTGGCGTGCAGCACCATAGCGTCCGAAAAAATAAAATGGAAGAAGAAGGTTTTCGGTTGGGCCGTGGGTGCCCGGGATAGGCTAGACGTCTGCGCTGCCGTTGGCGGCTGCTGTAGTCCAACCCTGCGAGACGATCCGCTGACTAACGAACTGCTTTCCCTCGCGCACCGCGCGGATAGCTTTCAGCAATTCCGCCCCAGCATCGATCTTGGCGACATATCCGTGCCCGCCCACGTTCATTGCGTCGTGCACCATCTGCAACGAATCGTGCTGGCTGAGGAAAATAATCTGTGTTTTTGGCGAGACCCGGCGTATCCGCCGGGCGGCTTCGATGCCGCTGATTCCTGGCAGGCTGATGTCCATCAGGACCAGGTCAGGCTGGAATTCCTCGGCTTTCTGGACTGCCTGTTCGCCATCGGCAGTCTGACAGATGACGTTCAGGACGGGATCACTGGAAAGAAGCGAGCAAATAGCTCTTCTGACCACTTCATGGTCATCGACGACAAGAATCTCAACTAAAGGCATTCTCTCGCTTTCGGGGTTACCAGCTAATAAATGTAGTGAATAATTGGTAATCTTAACTCAGGATCAAGTGTGTTTTCGATACCGTACAATATGTATCTCTGCCATAGGGAGCGCGTGAATTTTCTAACCCGGCCCGCGATTTCAAACGGGCGGTTGCGGCTTTTCTCAAGAGAAAAAGCCAACCGGTTAATAATACAGGCCCTTACTCGGCTTCTGCATCTCTTCAGAAACCCTGAGCGCCACGTCGATCGCGTTAAAACCGCCAACTCGAGCCACCGGTTGACTATGAACTAGTTGGGTGCCTCCGCGGCAAATCGCGGCCAGTTTTGCAGCGCAATGACCGGTGCGCAGGATGATCAGCGGCGAAGCCTGCGCACGGAGCCACCTGCTGATTTCACCATTTCAGGTGCAGTTATTTTTTGTCGGCTGGGCCGTTGACAACAGCAAGTGGTTGGAACAGACTTGTTCGACTCGGACAGCCAACAAATCCTCCCCTTTGAGCCGAGCCGGCCCCTTTCGGAAGACCCCTGGGAAAATCTCAGTTTTAGGAACGAACAGTGCGAAGCTCTGTTGGAACGGTGCATCGTCTCCGATCAACAGGCTATGCCGCAATCTCAATCGCCGCCTTACAAAAGGGTGCAGGCAAAACCGAACCAATCGGCGGACAAGGAATGCCGAGGACGGTTCGGCCAAACGATTGGAGGTTGACGGCAGAGCCCGGAATTCCCCGAACTTTTCACAGACGGTTCACGCCGCATAAACGAAATCCGAGTCGTAACTTCGACCGCGGAACGAGTGTTCTGGCGGAACCGCTTCGCACACTCACTCACTATTCACGATCATCTGGGCTGCCGCTTAGAGCTGAGGAGTCATGACCCGATCTAGTTTTACTCGCGCCCGCAGCGTTCTCCTGGTAGTGCTCTTGCTCATCGGCCCGGTCCTGGGTGCGGCGATGGGTCAGGCCAATGTAAAAGGGCAGTGGACCACGCTGGGTGTCATCACGCCGATCAATCCCATCCACGCAGCGCTGATGAATAACGGGAAAATTCTGATTGTCGCAGGTTCAGGAAATTGCCCGCCTTCGCTGTCCGGGTGTCCTGCGGGACCGCCCTTTGGTCCGTCAAATGGCTCTGGGGCAGCGGTCTATGATCCCGTGGCTGGAACCTTCACACAATTGACGGTTTCATGGGACATGTTTTGTAACGGCATGGTGGTTCTGCCGGACGGGCGTCCGTTCATTAATAGCGGAACTATCCAATACGATCCATTTTTTGGATCGCTGCAGTCCGCCATCTTCGATCCGTCGTCGAACACCTTCACCAACGTCCAGAACATGGCTCACGGACGATGGTACCCGACCCTGGTCACGCTCGGCGACGGCCGGGTCATGACTTTTTCCGGCGCGGACGAAAATGGATCCACTAACAAGGCGGTAGAGATTTATACGGTGGGCTCGGGATGGAGTCTGGAATACCAGTCCGGCTGGACACCACCGCTCTATCCCCGCATGCACTTGCTGCCCAGCGGAAAAGTTTTCTACTCAGGCTCAGATACCACTTCCGCTATTTTTGATCCCTCGACTACCACCTGGACGCTGAATGTGGCGAGCACTGTCTATGGCCGCCCGCGCACGGCCGGCACGTCGGTACTGCTTCCCTTGACTCCGGCAAATGGCTACGACCCCCAGGTCATGATCATGGGCGGGGACAGCCCCGCCACCGCCACCACCGAAATTATTGACCTCAACGCTTCACCGCTGAAGTGGAAATCCGGACCCAGCATGTCGCAGGCGCGAACCGAAATGAATGCGGTGATCCTGCCGAACGGCAAGGTGCTGGCGATGGGCGGTTCGGTGAATGACGAAGACGTCGGCTCGCTGAGCCTCAACGCGGATCTTTATGACCCGGTAGCAAAGACTTTTTCGTCGGCGGGGCAGAATGTCTACGAGCGACTCTATCACTCGGTGGCCCTGCTTCTGCCCGATGCCACGGTCTGGTTGACCGGAGGCAATCCGACGCGGGGCACTTACGAGCCTCACATGGAGATATACCAGCCGCCATATTTGTTCAATTCCGGCGGCGGCCAGGCTACGCGGCCAGCCATCAGCAGCGCACCTGCTTCGATTTCCTGGGGCAATACGTTCACGGTTACGACTCCCGACGCTGGCAGCATTTCGTCGGTGGTGCTGGTGCGGAATGGCGCGGTGACCCACGCATTCAACATGGATCAGCGACTGGTAGGCATGTCATTTACAGCGGGAAGCGGATCTCTGACGGTAACCGCTCCGCCGACCAGCAACATCGCTCCGCCCGGTTACTACATGCTTTTTCTGCTCAACAGCAGCGGCGTGCCGTCGGTTTCGACGTTTGTCCAACTGGTTGCTGCCGGGGTACAAACCTCGGCTATCTTGCCTTCCGCTGGTACGGCAGCAGGGGGCACTCCAATAACGGTCACGGGCTCCGGATTTCTGGCGGGAGCCACGCTCACTCTGGGCGGAGCCGCAGCGACCAATGTGGTGGTCGTTAATAGCAGCACCATCACCGCGACGACCCCAGCTCACGCCGCCGGCGCTGTAAACGTCGTGGTCACCAACACGGGTGGCCAGAGCGGGACTTTGAACAACGGCTATAACTACACCTCGGGCAGCGGCGGAACGATCGCTTTTGTGCAGGTGAAATCGGCAACCCCGGCGGGTTCGAGCACTTCCGTGCCGGTGACATTTCTGAGTGCGCAGGGGGCAGGCGATCTGAACATCGTGGCGGTGGGCTGGAATGACACCTCCGCGGCGGTAAGTTCCGTGACTGATACCCGGGGAAATAGCTATGCCCTCGCAGTGGGACCGACTTCGGGGACTTCCTTGCGGCAGTCGATCTACTACGCCAGGAACATCGCGGCCGGAAGTAATACCATAACCGTCACCTTCAACAAGGCGGCATTCTATGTGGACGTGCGAGCGGTGGAGTACAGCGGCCTGGATCCGGCGACACCACTGGATGTGACGGCAGGAGCCGCGGGAACCAGCAGCAGCGCGAACAGCGGCTCGGCGACAACTTCGTCGGGCAACGAGTTGATCTTCGGAGCGGGCACGACAGGCGGGACCATCGGTGGACCAGGAGCGGGATTTGTGTCCCGCGTCATCACTCCGGATTCCGATATCGCGGAAGATAAAACAGCCTCCAGCGCTGGCAGGTACAACGCCACCTCTACACTCCCGTCCTCTTCCACTTGGGTCATGCAGATGGCCGCCTTTCGCGCCAGCGGACAAAGTGGCGGCAATCCTCCGCCGACAATCAGCGGCATCTCGCCCACGTCGGGCACCACGGCGGGAGGGACTTCCGTGACGGTAAGCGGCACTGGGTTCCTGACAGGAGCGACGCTCACCATCGGTGGGACCGCGGCAACCGACGTTGTGGTCATGAACAGCACTACGATCACCGCCATTTCTCCAGCGCACTCTGTTGGCACAGTGAATGTGGTTGTGACCAACCCCGACGCCCAGAACGCGACTCTGAGCAGCGCTTACACCTATAGCGCCTCGAACCCCCTACCGACAGTAACGGGCATTTTGCCCGCGTCAGGCACAACGGCGGGAGGGACTCCGGTGACGGTAAGCGGCACCGGATTCCTGGCTGGAGCGTCGCTCATTTTGGGCGGGACTGCGGCAACGAATGTGGTCGTGACCAACAGCACGACCATTAGCGCCATGACCCCGGCGCATGCCGCAGGCGCCGTCGACGTGGTGGTAAGTAACGGAGAGGAGCAGACTGGCACCCTGCCGGGTGGCTACACCTACACCACGACGTCGAATCCTGCGCCGACGGTGACGGGCATCTCGCCCACGTCGGGTACAACGGCGGGAGGCACGCCAGTCACGGTCAGCGGCACCGGCTTCCTGGCGGGAGCGTCGCTGACTTTGGGTGGAACTACGGCGAGCAACGTGGTGGTGAGTAACAGTACGACCATCACGGCCACGACGCCGGCGCACGCTGCAGGCGCGGTCACGGTGACTGTGACCAACACCGATGCCCAGAGCGGGAGTCTGAACAATGGCTACACCTACAGTTCTGGAGGCGGGGGAGGAGGCTCAATCGGCTTTGTGCAGGTGAACTCGGCCACGCCGGTGAACAACGCTTCACCAGTTTCAGTGGCCTATCCCCTGGCCCAGACTGCAGGCAACTTAAACATCGTGGTGGTGGGCTGGAATGACACCACGGCGACGGTGAGTTCGGTGGTGGACACGCGCGGCAACGCTTACACGCTGGCAGTGGGGCCGACGTCAGGGACGGCGCTGCGGCAGTCGATCTACTATGCCAAGAACATTGCCGGCGGAAGCAACACGGTGACGGTGACGTTCAGCCAGGCGGCGTTCTATCCGGATGTGCGGGTGCTCGAATACAGCGGGCTGGATCCGACGGCGCCACTGGATGTGACGGCGGGAGCGGCGGGGACAAGCACGAGCGCGAACAGCGGCTCGGCAACGACGACCGCGGCGAACGAACTGATCTTTGGCGCAGGAACGACGGGGGGAACATTTGGGACAGCAGGAACGGGATTTGTGCGGCGGATCCTTACGCCCAATTCCGACATTGCCATCGACAAGACGGTGAACGCCACGGGAGGCTACAACGCGACCTCGGCCCTGCCTTACTCTTCGACCTGGGTCATGCAGATGGCCACGTTCCGGGCGAGCGGGCAAGGTGGTGGCGGCAATCCGGCGCCGACGGTGACGGGCATCTCGCCGACGTCAGGCACGACGGCGGGAGGGACGCCAGTCACGGTAAGCGGCACCGGCTTCCTGGCGGGAGCGTCGCTCAGTTTGGGCGGGGCTGCGGCGAGCAACGTGGTCGTGAGTAACAGCACGACGATCACAGCCACGACGCCGGCGCACGCTGCGGGCGCGGTGAATGTGGCCGTGACCAATACTGACGCCCAGAGCGGGAGTCTGAACAATGGCTATACATACACTACCTCCAATCCTGCCCCGACAGTGACGGGTATCTCGCCGACGTCAGGCACGACGGCGGGAGGGACGCCAGTCACGGTGAGTGGCACCGGCTTCCTGGCGGGAGCGTCGCTCAGTTTGGGTGGGACTGCGGCGAGCAACGTGGTGGTGAGTAACAGCACGACCATCACAGCCACGACGCCGGCTCATGCTGCGGGTGCTGTGAATGTGACGGTGACCAACACCGACAGCCAGAGCGGAAGCCTGAACAATGGCTATGCCTACACTACCTCCAATCCTGCGCCGACGGTGACGGGCATCTCGCCCACATCGGGCACGACGGCGGGAGGGACTGCGGTCACGGTGAGCGGCACCGGCTTCCTGACAGGAGCCACGCTCAGCTTGGGCGGGACTGCTGCGAGCAATGTGGTCGTGAGTAACAGCACGACCATCACGGCCACGACGCCGGCGCATGCTGCGGGTGCGGTGAATGTGACGGTGACCAACACCGATGCCCAGAGCGGGAGTCTGAACAATGGCTACACCTACAGTTCTGGAGGTGGCGGAGGCTCGATCGGCTTTGTGCAGGTGAACTCGGCGACGCCGGTGAACAACGCTTCACCAGTCTCAGTGGCGTATCCCCTGGCCCAGACTGCAGGCAACTTGAACATCGTGGTGGTGGGCTGGAATGACACCACGGCGACGGTGAGTTCGGTGGTGGACAGCAGGGGCAACGCTTACACCCTGGCGGTGGGCCCGACGTCGGGAACTTCGCTGCGGCAGTCGATCTACTACGCCAAAAGCATTGCGGGCGGAAGCAACACGGTGACGGTCACGTTCAGCCAGGCGGCGTTCTATCCGGACGTGCGGGTGCTCGAATACAGCGGGCTGGATCCGACAGCGCCGCTGGATGTGACGGCGGCAGCGGCGGGGACAAGCACGAGCGCGAACAGCGGCTCAGCCACCACGACCTCGGCGAACGAACTGGTCTTTGGCGCGGGAACGACGGGGGGAACATTTGGCTCGGCGGGAACGGGGTTTGTAACCCGCATCTTCACACCGAATTCCGATATCGCCATCGACAAGACGGTGAATGCCACGGGAGGCTACAACGCGACCTCGGCCCTGCGATATTCGGCAACCTGGATTCTTCAGATGGCGACCTTCCGGGCAGCGCCCTGACAAAGTTCCTCGGACGCAACGCAAGAAGATGATAGCTGGCGGATGGATTCCACGCGCGTAGTCGATTGTGCCAGAAACCAAAACTAGCCAGGCCAACTCTAACGCCCTTGCAACTGTCAGCAACTCTCGCCGCAGAATAGCGCCTGTTCTGAACGCCTGATAATTCTGTATCTCGTACGTCCGGGGCCCAACGATGAGTTTTTCGGCATCGACCGACAGCGATATACTTGCGGCTGGAAAGGTTAGGGATAGCAATTAAAGAGTTCTTGCATTGGGGAGGAGGCGAGTGTCCGGCAGATTCAGGGTGATAGGGCACTACCGCGGGTGTTGGGCATTGCTGATATTTTCCTTCCTGCTTCCCTCCATTCTCCCTGGCCAAAATCCCTCCGAGCCGGGTATGGTGTTCAAGAAGACGGTACGCCTGGTGGAAATCGCTGTCATCGCCAGGGACAAACACGGCAATCTGGTTCAGGATCTTGAAGCAAAAGATTTCACCCTTCTCGACAACGGGCGGGTTCAGAAGATCGGCAGATTCTCGATAGCACAAGGCCCGCCTGCAGCCTTACCAGACACTCCCGCAGTTGCGACCGAGGTCCGGCCAGTCAAGACTCCGACTTTCTCAAATACCCATCCGGAAAATGCCGTCGCCACAGTAATTCTGTTTGACCTGCTGAATACCCCGGCGGAGCTTCAGCCGGCGATGAAGAAGCAACTACTAAAAGCTTTAGCCAATCTGAAGCCGGGGACGCCGATTGCGCTTCTGATCCTGGGCGACCATCTGAGCGTGGTCAGCGACTTCACCACCAGCACCATCTCACTTGCGGATACGGCGGGTAGCGCGTTTTCCGTGCGCCCGGAGGGCTTTGGGCCGCCGATCACGGCGCGCGCGACTGGAAATCCGATACGCGACGCGCTCATTTCCAAAGCTGTTTCGAAAGCTTTTCGTACCGACGAAGATGAGCGGGTTCAGCGAACCCTGGCGGCACTGAATGTTATTGGCGAGCAACTCGGCCGCATGAAAGGGCGCAAGAGTCTGCTGTGGCTCACCGGCGGACTGGCGGTGACCGGCCAATTGTCGGTGGTGGAGAGCGCGGTCGAGAAGCTCAATGACGCTGACGTAGCCGTTTACACCTTCGACGCCCGGGGCGCAATCCTCGACGCCGAAATCAGCGCGGAAAACGACTCCAACGACTTGACCTCAGGAGCGATGCAGGCGCGCGAGGATGTGCGCGGTGACGTCCTCGGAGTCATGGCCGAGGGGACCGGCGGAATCTTTTATCACAACCGCAATGAACTGGATGGCGCTATTGAACAGGCAATCGAAGACAGTAGCCTGGTTTACATCCTGAATTACTATCCCGAGCAGGAAGATTCGTCGGGCAAATTCCACCGACTGGTGGTCAAAACATCGCGCCCCGGCGTCAGACTACGCTACCGTTCGGGCTACCTGGCTAGCCCGCCAGCCCAGCCGGCGCTGCAGGATCAGCAGCGGATGCTGGCAGCCATCGCCAGCAGCCCGCTCGAATTTGACGGAATTCATTTCAGCGTAGAGATCAACGCCGCGCACGAGCCCGGCAGCGCTCGCTTGCTCCTGCATTTTCCGGCTGACGAACTTCAATGGTCGCCAGAGATGCAGCAAACTGTGAGCGCGGTGCAGGTCTGGTACATCCAGCGGCGTGCCAGCGGCGAAGATCTAATCACCACGGCTTCCAAAGGCGACTGGCGGCTGCCTACAGATTCCTACCAGGAAGCGACGCGGCAGGGAGTTGCGTTCGCCTCAGACCTCAAGCTCAATGCCGGTGCGGCGAAGATCCGAGTCCTGGTGCGCGATACGAATTCCGGCAAGATGGGCACTGTGGACGTGATGCTCGACTCGATCAAGCTTTCACCGGCATATTGAAAAGCTGTGGGTAAATGCGGAAGGTGTGCTCTATTAACCGCCTTGCCATTGACTGCCGACAAGGTTCGCTTGTTCAGAAGGCGGAAAGGACTCAGCCGGGAGAAAAGCCGCAAGCTGGTAGAAAAACGAAGCTGCGGCTTGAAATGGTAGGCCCGAATGGACTCGAACCATCGACCTCTTCCGTGTCAAGGAAGCGCTCTAACCAACTGAGCTACGGGCCTGCGTTACATTCAAATGCTTGCCACAACGGACGTGCCCGAGCTTTGGGCAGCGCGTGAATCAGCAACGATTTTATCACGCGTCCTTGAGCCGGGCATTTCGCAAGCCTTTGAGCTTTGCCGGTATCCGGCGCCATTCGGAGACCGGCATGCGGGCCACGCTTTTTGAATGCTTTCACCTCTTGATCCGGTCGCATCTCGCCGCATACGCCAGGCCCACGATTTTCCGGCAAGAACAATTTTTGAAACAGTAGGCGTATTTCCCCCTTGGCTGGCCAGAACGAGTTCAGTTGCAAAACCAGCCTTCGCACAGCGACAATCTTCTGTGCCACCTAGCGACCCCAGCAGCGCCATTCCCTTCAGCGGTGCGAATCCCTTTCAGCCCGGTGCCATGGTCCTGGCCACGCTGGGCAATCCTCGGGAAAAATTTTGGGGAGTGGTTCTCGGCCTCACACCCCAGGGGCTGAGCCTCTCGGGGATCGAACTGGCGTCATTCGCAGATCTGGTATCGATGATAAAGGCGGGCGATTCCGTCGCGGCCAGTGTAGTCTTCTTTCCTATGCATCGCATCGAGCGCGTGGAACTGGACCAGTCCGATGACAACGTGCCTTCGCTCTCCCAACGCTTCGCCATCCAGACTGGGCTCGATCCGGTTGCAGTCTTCGGCGGGCGGGCTGCACACCTGGGATTACCGGGAGAGCAAAGATGAAACTCTCCCAACTGCTCACTGCGCCCAACCAATTGACCATGCTGCGCATGATGTTCGTGCCATTCATCGTCATCAATTTAGTGGCGGGTCACTACAGATGGGCGCTCATCCTGTTCGTGCTTGCCGGGTTTAGCGACGGCCTCGATGGCCTGCTGGCCCGCACTCTCAAGCAGCAGACCGTGCTCGGACAATATCTCGACCCCATCGCGGACAAGCTTTTGCTCAGCACCATGTTCATGGTGCTTGCCATTCTGCACAAGATCGCCTGGAAATATACCGTGCTGGTGTTTAGCCGCGACATTTGCATACTGTGCGCCAGCGCCGTGCTGTATGCCATCGCCGGCTTGCGCGATTTCCGCCCCAGCATTTTTGGCAAGGCCAACACTTTCGCCCAGGTAGCCGCGATCTTTTTTGTAATGCTGTTTCAGGTTATGCACACGCGCTGGGTTTGGATTACGCAAGCCACCTTCCTGCATGCCACGGTAGGGTTCACCATCGTCTCGGCGGTGCACTACGTTTTTCTGGTTGGCCAGCGCCTGCGCGCTGCCAATCATGTTTCCGTGCATCCCAATAAGGCCAACTCGATTTGACCCTTTTTCCCGTGGCCCCCTATTATTAAACATTCTGTCCGCCGTCTTTCCCCACATCATGGCGTTGCGTTTGTACAACACGCTTTCCGGCAAGATCGAAGAATTTCGCCCGTTGCAGGGCAATGAAGTCCGTATGTATTGCTGCGGGCCTACGGTGTATGACTACGGCCATATCGGAAACTTCCGCACCTTCGTCGCGGTTGATATTCTGCGACGCTTTTTGCTGCAAAGCGGGTTCGCCGTGCGCCACGTCATGAACATCACCGATGTGGATGACAAAATCATTCGCAACTCCACCCAGCAAGGCCTCAGCGTAAAGGACTACACCGCTAGGTACGAGAAGGCTTTTCTGGAAGATAGCGCGACTTTGAACATCGAGCAGCCGCTGCTGGCGCGCGCCACCGATCATATTCCGGAGATGGCCCGCTTCGTTGCCGAACTGGAAAAGAAGGGATTCGCTTACCGCACCGACGACGGCTCTTATTACTTCCGCATTGCGAAGTTTCCCGGCTATGGCAAGCTTTCGAAGAAGGATTTCGCAGGGATGGAAGACGGCGCGCGCGTGGACGTGGATGAGTACGAAAAAGACAGCGCTCGTGACTTCGCGTTATGGAAGGCGCCCAAACCTGGCGAGGCATTCTGGGAAAGCCCGATCGGCCCCGGCAGGCCAGGCTGGCACATCGAGTGTTCCACCATGTCGATTGAAGAACTAGGCGAGACCTTCGACTTACACGCGGGCGGCGAAGATCTCATCTTCCCTCATCATGAAAACGAAATCGCGCAGTCCGAGTCGCTGACTGGCAAACCCTTTGCCCACTTCTGGTTTCACTCGCGTTTTCTGCTGGTCGAAGGGGAAAAGATGTCCAAGAGCGCGGGCAATTTTTATACGCTGCGCGACCTCGCCCTCAAGGGCTATAAACCGTCGTCGATCCGGCTTCTGCTGGCCTCTGTCCCTTACCGCCACCAACTCAACTTCACCTTCGATGGCTTAAAACAGATGGCGAGCAATGTGGAGAAGCTGCGCAACTTCCAGTTGCGCCTGAAAACTGGGCAGTTCCCTTCCGGCTCGACCGATTCCAGGCTTGCTCGCGAGACCGTGGACCGCATGACCGCCGCCCTCGATGACGACCTCAACACAGCGCAGGCTCAAGCCGCTATTTTTGATATGGTCCGCAAAGCCAACGTCATGATTGACGCTGGACAAATCAAACAGGATGACGTTGCACCATTGCTCGCGGTCATGGACCGGTTCGATGAGATTTTCGCCGTGCTGCGCGATGATGACGGCCCCAAGATGAAAGCGATTTTGGGGTGGGCGAAGACAGTGGGCCGCGATAAAGAAGTGAGCCAGGAATTACTGGATGCCGTGGACGCTCAAAACCTGTCCGATAGCGACATCGAGAAAAGAATTGCGGAGATGGAGGCGGCTCGTAAAGCGCGCAACTTCCAGCTGTCCGATGCCATTCGTGCCGAAATGACCGCCGCCGGACTGTTGGTTGAAATCACCAAAGACGGCGTGCGCTGGCGCCGGAAGTAAGAACTCACCTTTCACTCTTTCTCCACTGGGATTTTTCCATGGCCCGCCGTTGCCGCCGGCTTCCCTCTGGGATCGGAGCCGCGCCCTGCGCCGCGATTTGCGTCCAGCCGCCGCCATTGAGCACGGAAATATATCCGCCGGAGGCGAGCTGCAGCGGTTTCGCGATGCGGCGCTTGAAATCAACCCGGTCGGCGCGCGTCGGTTCAAACCATGAAGGCGTGATGAAGTCTGAGACCTGCACCCCGTCGATCTGGTATCCCAACTCATCCGCTTCCACCGCGTCGCAGACCTCCAGAGCGTAAATCTTTCCATCCAATCCCTGGGCGCACCAGTTGATCCAGGGATCGGCCAGCATCTCCAGCAGTTCGTGGCTCAGTGTTACCGTCCACGACCCTCCACTCTGGATGTCGAGCCCGGCGAACACCTTTCCCAAGGGTGTTCCCTGGCTGCTCAATTCGTGATAGCCCAACGCGCCCGCCTGATCGGGATTGTCCGTAACAGAAATCTGCCACCATCCAGCCGTCAGCGCTTCGCCTCGAGGCAGCAAGACCAATTGGCAGTCCACCTCCCAATACGCTTTGAAGTCGGCGCTGACTTGCCGCTGCAAAGCCGGAAGCGCAGCCTCCACCTGCGCGTCCGTGAGGCAGGTAGAGGCATTCGTGACTGCAACAACCGGCAAGCTCATCGCAATTCACCTCATCCGAGAACTAAATACCGGGAATCGAAAACTAGGTTTATTAGGTTTCAGGTTCCGTTACCGCAACACGCGTCCGTTCAGTGCGGCGTCCAGTACAGCGTTGCCGCTGGGAGCGCACACCAACTGGTTCCACTGCCGCTTCAAGTCCTTTGGCGCAGGCACAACCGTGTTCTGCCGCGCCGTCTTGGGTAGTGAAGATGGACCCTGCGGAATCAGCGAAGCAAAACTACTGACACTGGTGAGGATCAAATTCACCGCAGCGGTAATGCGCGACGAAAGCGCGGGGTCGCTGATGTGCGCCGCCTGCAACAGCGCCGGCAGGTTCTGGTTAGTGCTCTGAATCAGGCTTTCGATTTTTTGCAATGTGTCCGCGCTGGGGGTCGCCTTGTACTGGTTGTAGAGCGCCAGGAGCAGCGTCAGATCTTTGCTGGCTTCGGCCGAGATGTTCTGGATCGCCAGGGCTTCGGCTGCACTGAGTTGTTTGCCGGATTGCAAAGTCGCCGCCAGGGCCGCGATGTTGAGCGCCATCTGGGTCAGGACCGGCAAATCGGCCAATGCCACGCTGATCCATTGTGCGCTGCATCCGGTTGCCAGCAGAGAAATGCTTAAAACAATAGCCAATATGATTTTGCTGATCGAATTCAAATTCATGAATGCTCCTGGTTATTTGCTTCTGGTTTGGATTTCTGGAATTGAAAGCGGCCACGCAGGAACAGCGGCCGTTGACTGGCCGGCTTTGGTGACCCAAAAACAAAATCGCCACCGGCCGAAGCCGATGGCGATCACGATAAAAAGTCTGGTTTGAACTTGTTCACGGGCTGCGGTCGCCCGCCGGGTTCTGGGTTAAGTTATCGCATGAAGTTACGCCGCGCGAAGTTACGCCGCGTGAAGCTGGGCTGCGTCTTCGCTCGCCTGCGCAACCCGCAAAATCGTGCTCTCGTCAAAATGCCGCCCTAGAATCTGTAATCCGATAGGCAACTTGTCTTTAGTTTCGGCGCAGGGCACGGAAATTCCCGGGATGCCAGCCAGATCCGCAGTCACGGTGAAGATATCCGCCAGATACATAGCCAGCGGATCGTCCACCTTCTCGCCCAGTTTGAATGCGGCGGTGGGGCTGACCGGGCCTACGATAGCATCCACTTTTTTGAACGCCTCTTCGAAATCGCGGGTCAGCAAGGTGCGCACCCTTTGCGCTTTAAGATAATAGGCGTCGTAGTAACCGGCGCTCAGAGCGTACGTCCCCAGCATGATGCGGCGCTTCACCTCCGCGCCAAAACCCTGGTCACGGCTGCGCCGGTACATTTCCGAAAGCGTGCGCGCATCTTTGGCTCGATACCCATACCGTACGCCATCGAATCTGGCCAGGTTCGACGATGCCTCCGCCGTGGCTACGATGTAATAAGTCGGAATCGCGTACTTTGTGTGCGGCAGCGACACTTCCACAATCTCGCAGCCCTGCTTGGCCAGTTTTTGGATGGCGGTTTCAATGGCTTTGCGGATTTCGCTATCCAAACCTTCTCCCAGATACTCCTTGGCTACGCCGATCTTCAGCCCGCGCACCGGCTTTTCCAGCTCCGCCACGTAATCCGGCACCGGAACTTCCGCGGAAGTTGAGTCCATGGGATCGCGACCAGCGATGGTTCGCAATACCATGGCCGCATCCTTCACCGTCTTGGTAAGCGGCCCGATGTGATCGAGCGACGAAGCAAACGCGATCAGCCCGTAGCGTGAAACTCGTCCGTAGGTTGGCATCAGCCCGACCACGCCACAAAATGATGCCGGCTGGCGAATCGAACCGCCGGTATCGGACCCTAATGCCGCTACCGCCATGTCCGCAGCCACCGCCGCCGCTGACCCTCCCGAGGAGCCGCCGGGAACGCGAGTAAGGTCGCGCGGGTTATGTACCGGCTTCCAGGCCGAGTTTTCATTGGACGAGCCCATCGCAAACTCGTCGCAGTTCAATTTTCCCAACACCACCGCGCCCGCAGCTTCGAGCCGTGCTACCGCGGTGCAATCGTAAGGTGGAATGTAATTGCCCAGTATCTTTGAGCCGGCCGTGGTGCGAACGCCCTTGGTGACCATCACGTCTTTGATTGCCACCGGCACGCCGCCCAGCGGGGGAAGCTTCTCACCTTTAGCTGCCAGACCGTCCATCTCCGCGGCCTTGGCCATGGCGCGCTCTTTCGACAAGGTCAGAAACGCGCCTATTTTCGGATCGTCGCTCTCAATCTTCGCGTAAAACGACTCCGCCAGCGCGGCGGCGCTGGTCCCACGCTCCTGAACCGCGGAGCGCGCGGCGTCGATGGTTAGCAGGTTCAGATTCATAAAACCTGTCGCTGGTCCTCGCTCGTCAGTCGTTAGCGTTAAGACGAACGACTAGAGACTATCTTTCAATCACTTTCGGAACTTTGAAAAACGTTCCATCGGAATCGGGGGCGTTTTCCAGCGCTACCTCGTGCGGCAGCGACTTTCGCAAACCTTCGCGGATATCTTCCCGGCTGGCATAAGCAAAGCGTTCGCTTCCCTGTTTTGCCTGGTCCACTCCGTAACGGTCTGACACCTGCGCCATAGGTGGGACGTTGGTCGTGTCCAACTCGTTCAGGCTGTCGATGTGGCCAAGAATCGAGTTGAGGTCGCGCACCATGCGCACGCGTTCTTCTTCGCTCAGCTCCAGATTACCGAGGTCGGCAACGTAGGCTACGTCTTTTTCTGTGACTTTCATGTCTTTGTGGAGCCGCCCGCATCTTTATCCAGAATCACAAACTCGATCCGCTGCACGCTCTCGGCGACGTAACGATTGATCACTGCCAGATATTGCGGGGCCAGCGCCTGTAACTCGCTGCGCCAACTCCAGTCCGGAACCCCAACTCGCAAAACGCCTTGGGCGAAATCAAGCGCCCGAGTCCGCATGGCGACCGCATGACCGCAAGCCAGCGCCCATGCCAACACCGGGCCTTGTCCGGCCGGCGCGCGCCGCAAACTCCCGGCAACAATCTTCTCCAGCCCAGCGCCGGCTTGTTCCATGGTACGAGTCATCGGGCGTCAAATCGCATTCTCAAAATCTGTGGGAGGGAATGATTTTAGCATTCCGCAGACTTTTGCAGCGTGATGCCTATACTTCCAGAATAACAATCTGTCGCGGCGGAATGGGACATCGTCGGAATAAATATATTGGCAATAATATAGTTGACTAATCAGTTCCATTTCTTCTAGACTTGCTTCACTATGAAGCAAGTCGAAGAACCTAAAACACTTCAAGATGCGATCATATTTTTCGCCGATGCGAATCGTTCCCTAGACTATC
Organism: Terriglobales bacterium; assembly: GCA_036265205.1. Classification (GTDB taxonomy): domain Bacteria; phylum Acidobacteriota; class Terriglobia; order Terriglobales; family Acidobacteriaceae; genus JAIQFF01. The sequence continues at coordinate 188 of DATAPL010000026.1, read as the reverse complement.
TCGCCATGCGTCGCTGGCCTGACGGGATGCCCGTTTGTCCGGTCTGTGGCCGCAAGGATGCAAAGTTCCTAGCAACTCAGCGCAGATGGCAGTGCAAGAGCGTCCACCATCATCGGCAGTTCTCGGTCAAGGTGGGAACCATCTTTGAAGACTCTCCGATCCCGCTAGAGAAGTGGCTCCCGGCTGTG
>DATAPL010000025.1:0-1869 GCA_036265205.1 Terriglobales bacterium | reverse complement strand
CGAGCCGTTGCTCGGAGTGATCTGGCTGAATACCTTAAACATCGGCAGGGCCACGGCCAGATAGTTGTTGTAATAGCCAAAGCTGCCGCGAAAAATCTCCGCTGACGGGCCCATATCCAGAAGCACTTCCAAATGGACCGGACACCGGCTCGCAAGCGGCAGATGCAGACGGCCTTCGATATCGGAGTGAAACATAAACTCCGGGCCATCACGCTTGGTGGACCAGAATTCAAAAGCGTCCAACCCTCGCCACATTTCCGGCAGTGGATCGTTCTTATAAGCCCCCACGTGAAAGAGCCGGCGCAGGAAATTGTGCTCGCCGGATTTCTTGTCCCACAGCGCCACTGACACCTCATACTGGCCCGGCACGGCGAATGCCTGCCACGCGAATTCCACGTCGCTGCCTTTCGCCTCTGGCGCAAGCTTGTCCAGCTCCAGCAGGCCGTAGTCGCGGAAAGACGCCCCCTGGCCATTGATCACCTGCACCAGCAAGATAATACGTTCATCACGGCTGCGCTTCAGCAGTTCCGGGCCCGATATCTGCACCTGGATATTGGCGATCAGCCTTTGATGGAAAGAGAGCCGGTCGGCCGACATCCGCACGTCCCATGGCACTTCCTGGCGTGGCCGCTCCGCCTGCCATTTGTCAAAAGGCGCGTCGGCGAAAATAGATTCCGTAGTTGGTTCTGGGGTGGACGCCTGTTGGGCCGCCGCTTCCTGCGGTGTCGTTCCCTGAAAGCCCAGCGGCGCGGCATGACCTGTGCCGAAACCGAACGCCAGCAGCGCAAGAATCCGCCAAAGCAGGCACAGGGACTGCTGGTTCGCCATAAGTGTTTTTCTGATTACCGTTTGCACATGATATGTGCCTGTAAGGTCGTCTCACAACCGGGAACTGCGTCCGCTGTCGAACGGGGCGGTATCGGGCCGCGAATATTTCAGCGGCCTTCACGCCACACATACAGGAATTCGGCATCGGCGGCGGTTGCGATCGTGAGTTTGCGTTTCTTGCTCTCCCGGCTCAGGGCTGCGCGCACGTTCTCCTTGGTGTCATTCAGGGCCTTGAAAGGGACCTTCGCCGCTTCGCCTGGCGCGAGCGCTTCCACGTCCGCGAGAACCGCGGTCACGATCTTGCGATGCTTGCCGTTGCGGCTTTGCGGAACATCGATCTGCTGCATGGTTTCAAACGTTGCCTTGCGGATTGTCAAAGCCTTCTTCGCCATGGGCGGTCCTCCTTTTCGTTAACGTAACGTAATCGTATAATCGCGAATAGTATCATCGCAAAACGTATGATTGCAAGACTCAGGACAGAACTATTTTTGCCCCCGTTAACGAACTGAAAAGACGCGGCTTAAAGATATTCCCCGTATTTCTCCGGCGCGCCTACTCTTGTAAGTGAATTAGAAAGTGGGCTGCACTGATGGCTACAAGAAAAACTACGTTTGAGATTGTTCACCTGGCTGATATAGCTCACTTGCTCAAGGACGCAAAACTACTGGGGGATGCTGAAGAGATTGGTCCCGAGACGGCCCCTCAGCCGGCAAAGATTTTGTCCGTAGCCAATGACATGAGCCTGGCCTCCACCCGCGAGATGCTCCTTTCCGGCGCGGGTTTTCAGGTCTCGTCGGCCTTGACCGTCGGCCGTGCGATTCAGCTTTGCGCGGCTGAAGAGTTTGCGCTCGTTGTCATCGGCCACAGCATACCCAGGGACCACAGGCAATGGCTGCTCAAGGAGCTTCGCAGCCGCTGCACCACACCAATCCTCGCAATCCGCCGTCCCGGGGAAGCGCCATTGATCGAAGCTGATTACACATTTGACTCGGCAGAAAGTCCCGCTCTACTGGTTGAAATGGTGATTGACATCCTGAAACC
>DATAPL010000024.1:0-94901 GCA_036265205.1 Terriglobales bacterium | reverse complement strand
TGCTGGCCGAACGATAGATGTTGTAGCCGGTCACATTGTCTTCCCGCCCCCAGGCCAGACTCACCGAGCGGTTGCCTCCAACCCCGGTCAGATTCGCATTCATCCACGCCTTTGACCAATCGAGTTCATCCGTCATCAACCGCACTTTATCCATCGTTACGACGTAGGTTGCATTCTTGATGTCCTGCGAAGGCACGTCTGCAAGGTCTTCACTCTTGACCGCGCTCTTCATATTCGAATCCGTCGTTACCGAAAACACTCCGCGCTGCAGCAGCGTCGCGACAACTCCGCCCAGCGTATCCAGTCCGTTCGGCACCAGGTCCGTGCCCGAAGACGTCAGATCCCAACTTACCTGAGCGCTGGGATCACCAGGTGCGGTGATCGTCAGTTGCTTGTTCGCAATCGCCAGCGTCACGCTCGATGCCGCGGTTCCCGTATAGCGCAGCGTGAACGCGTTCGGAAACACGAAATACTGGTGCGATACGGAATGGCAGTTAAGATCCCAACCCGCATTGATCCAGGATTGAAAGGTCGGTATCAATTGTCGCGATAGGTCATAACCCGTGACCACCGCGATACTGAGCGGAACGCTCTTGGCCTGAAATATGGGCAACAGCGATTGAATGAACTGGTGCGAGCCGTCAATCAATCCCGGATCGTCGTAGGTAATACTGATCCGTGCCGGATACCGCATGAACCCCCGCACCATCGGTGGCGTGTCCGCCGCCAGATTGTGCCCGCCGTCGATCGGGCCTGGCGTGCCGGTTATGTCGGTTGAAATTCCGGTCGCAATGTTGTTCGCATAAAAGTGGCAGTATGAATAGGTCACGGCCGCGGTGTTGTCCATCAGCCCATAGGTCCGGTTCGCATACCCGCGGCAATTCTTCAATTCGATGGCCGTCGCGCTTCCATCAAACCGGTAGCCTACATAGTTCCGGTTTGCGTCGGTGTTGTACAGGTGAACGTCTCCGAAGGCGGCGTTGGGATGAAAATAAAATCCGATCGGTGCGCTTCCGTTCGGCACCTGCGAATCGGCGATCATGTTCGCCAGCCACAAATGGTCGCTCGCTCCTTGCACCTGCACCCCATAACCGTCGTACCAGTCCAGTTGAATGTGCTGAATCTCGAGATAGCTGACGCCGTTGATGTTGACCAGCGCTTGTCCACTTAAGATGATTGGCGCCACCGCTCCAAACGCAGTAGCCGGATTTCCGCCGGACGAGTACACGTACAGGCTTTGAATCGAACTGTCGTAGTACCAGTCGCGATCGTTCGCCAGGTTGCCCTGCGCAGTTTGCAAATTTCCCCACACCGTGCCGAACTCTACGAACTTCAGTTGCGAAATGGCCTGGGTCGCGCTCAAAGTCGTTTGCCACACATTGCCTGACACGTTGCTCCACTGGGCTGCCGCGATTGGAAGATATCCGGTAAATTCCGGTGGCCGGCCGCTTCCATAAGCGTCGAACTTGATTGGATTACCCACCGCTCCACTCGAGGGCGGCGTTAAGCTTTCGTTCCATACCCCGTCCCGCTTGAAAAGAATCGCGTCTCCAGGCTGGAAGGTCGAGATTCCTACTTTCAACAAGGTCCGCCACGCTGTCAGTGGTGACAGCCCGTCATTCCCGTTGCTCCCCAGAGGATCGACGTAATAAGTCGTCGCAGAAGCCCGCGCGAGAAGTATCACCACCGCAACCACAATTCGTTTAATCATGACTGAGAACCGTGAACCAAGAACTGAAAACTGACAATCACAACCGTCCAGCCAGATTTAAAAGCAAAAGCCCGGCGGCAAGCCGGGCATAGCCAAACCCATTTCTTGGATCGGAATCAAATTCAGAAACTCACTGCACCGAGCCATTCAGGCTTGAGGGCGCTGAAGGCGGTACCTGAAAGGTGCCCTGGCATTTGGTCCAATCACTGGATATGAAATTTCCCGCGTTGTCTCTGCCCACCGCCGTTACCGCGAAAACCCTTTGTCCCAACGTCGATGTCTGGAATGTCCCGGTGATGGCCGTCACCTTGCCGCTGGCGTTCGCCGGATTCTGGACCGCCGCGATCAGTGCGGGCGCTCCCGCCGTCGCATCGTTCATTTCAAAATGGTCCATACAATTCTTGGTTACGGTCGCGCTACACACGGTCAGCCCGGTGTAGTCATAGCTCCACGACAGGTTCACCGTTGAACCGCAGGCCCGGGAGGCAACGAGAAGTAGAAATAATGCCGGAAGAAATCTTGTCATTTGTAACGCTCCTGAAAGTTTCGTTAAGACGTTTCACTGCACCGACCAGGTGGGAATAGTTGTTGCTGTGTAGGCATCAGCTGGAATCGTGATCGAACTCGGCAACGTGCCGCCGGTAGTTACGCTTTCCTGTACGGCTCCGGCAAAGGTTAATCCCACCCCGGTTGAGCTCCCGATCAGCGCCGCGCATGCACTCGTGCAATTCGTAGTCAGCGCCAGGTAGTACTTCCCTTGCTTGATGGTCCCCGGCGCAGCCCAATTCAGGGTTTTCCATCCCGTGGATGGCGCAAAGGCCGTTCCCGCTGTGTTCCCGATGTGCGCGATCAGTGTCCCTGAGCTGTTGTAAAGCCCGATATCGTAATTGTTGGTTGTGTTGTCGACGGTTTGCACGTTGTAGGTGACCTGGGTCGTCGCAAGCGGCGTCGCGCTGCTGTAGACCGCACCATACAATTTGGCCACATTTGCCGTCGTGAAAAAGGAAACGCTGCCCGCCGCCGACGGCTGTGTAAACCACGGCACCGTACTCGCGCTCCCTGAACTCGGTGCTTCAAGGCTGATGAAGACCAGGTACGTTCCCGCGCCGCTGTTCGTGGTCATGGCGCGGCCGATCACCTGTACTCCGCCTGGACGGGCGGCTCCGGCATCGTGGCAATCCGCGGCGTTGCTCGTACTTGCGACTACGTAATCGCCGCCGGTGGTTGAACCGTCAAAGCTGCACTGCGCATATCCCCGGTAGGACACGGTCGCGCTTCCGCTGGTTCCGCTGCCGCCGCTTACGATTCCGATAATTCCATCCCCGTCCGTCGTAGCCGCTTTGACCGCGCACGGCGTACTGCCGCCGTTATACTTCGCCAGGAAGTTCAAAGCTGTTCCCGTGGTTGCGTCGTTGCACGGCTCGAACGTCAGCGCCCCCGAACTGGTGATATCGAAGGAGGTGCCGGCATAATAAGTTTTTGGCCTGAGAGTGATTGCCCCTACGTTGTAGGAATTATCCGCAAATGGCTTCAGAATCGACGCCGCATCGATCGCCCATCGCACGTTGTTTCCGATCCAGAACGCAATCCCGCGCTGCAAGCCTGTGCCTCCGTTTTCGCTGGTCACCGCGAAGTATCCGTCCGCGTTGTCCCACTTGAATCCAACACGCTCGTAGTTCGACGCATCGCTTCGCGTGCCGTAGACCCGGAACGTCTGGGGAGTTGTGCTGTTGTACTCTTCCAGCGTGTTACCGTCGGCGTTGAAAAGATTGAGCAGCCCAAGTTGTACCGCCTGACCGTTGTTGCTGATCACCTTTGGACAATGGCAGCTGGAGTCGAACCAGAAGAGCCCGTAATTCGCAATGCCGCTGGGCTGGGTCGTCTCCGCAATTTGAATCACATCTGCGGTGCTGCAATTGGCGTCGCCGTTTGACTGAATGCCGGTTGCAAAGCTTCCTGTACACTGCGCCGGAGTCTGAGCGAATACAAATGAACTAGCCTGTATCGCTCCCTGCACCGTAAGCGAGCCATCGATTTGCACATTCGTCCTGAACTCTTTCGCGGCCGCCGTTAAACGTTCCAGCCAGTTCGTTCCATCCCCGACATTGCCGATGTAATTGGAGATGGATTGCGGTGCGCCCACGCTGATGCCGATGTCTGCGGGATTGCCGTCTCCCTGGTCATATCCGATGAAGGCATCGTTCGCATCGTTGGTCGGACGGTTGTTCGCAGTCGCGATCGTCTTCTGGAAGTTAGAATCGGAAAGCGTGATGATGTGGCCTGGCCCGGTTCCCAGTGTGGAAAAATTCAGCCGCCCCTTGAGATTGGTCCTCAGCCCCGCGTCGGCATTAGGTTTCACCGCCAGCAGAAATGCTCCCTGCTCGAAGAATGTCCCCGGCGCCATCGCGGAATAACAACTCACCCAGAGCGGTGTCCAGCTGCCCAGGGCGTCGCAGTTGGTTGCGATCAGTGCAGGCGCTGCTGGTCCTTGCACAGCCACCACGTTGGATGGAGCGCTGTCCATCCAGGCTCGGGCTCCGTCCAGTGCGCTGGCGGAATCGTGATTGCTGCCCAGCACCAGGCTTCCCGGCCAGAAATCCAGCAACGGAAAGTATGTCGGTGACGCCACACTGTACGACTGCAGCACGGCTTGGGTATCAGTAAAGGTGCATACTCCTGCGGCGCAGGCTGTGGATCGGCCAACATTCGTCACCACCGCGTAATTTCCAGTTCCAAATGGCGCCTGTTCGCGCTGGTCGGCAACCGGCGTCACTCGCAGCAGATCGAACGTGCTCGCGCCCGCAATGTCGGGCGTCGTCACCGTGATGTTTCCCGAGCCGTTAGTCAGCGCGCTGCCCGAATACAGCGGGTTCGAGGGACCGTTCGTCGCGTGGTGCGCCACCACGTAGTAGCGGTAATCCGTCGTCCCCGTATTGGCATACTGCGGCGCCGCCCCGGACGGTGTTTCTCCGCCCTGGATCTTCACCGCATCGCCTTGCGCGATCACTCCTGCTTGCCCGATCGCCCCTTGCGGGTTAGCGCAATTCCCCACTTCCTCGTACACATTGTCCAACTCGAATCCGCCGAAGCCGCCACGGCGCGTTCCCGCCCGCACTCCGTATTGCGCATACCCCTCGATTACGCTATCCGAAATCCGCACCGTGTTACCGCTCTGCCAGTCGATCCCGTTTGCCCCGCATTGCACCGCAATATTCAGATGCTTCAGCCAGCCAACCGCTGAAAACGTCGCGAATGGTCCCGGCGCATAAATCACCGGATTGCACGCCGTCGCGTCGCATCGCACTCCGTAATTTCCCCCCGCAGCCCCCAGAGTCGTGTCTAGCCCATCCAGCAGAAATGCCTGGTCGTTGTCCACTTGCACATAACTGCCGAACGTCCCGCCTGAAAAAGCAACCCTGGTCGATACATTGAACAGTCGCGTTTTTTGCGCATTCACTTCGATGAACGGGCTCTGTCCGTTCGCAACCGTCGGCCGTCCGCGAGGATTGATCAGGGTGATGTCCTGAAATAAAGTTGAGTTCGAAGCATCGCCCACGAACAGGCAGGTATCGTTCATCCAGCACTCCAAAATCGAGCCCGAAAAATCCACCGTGATATTCGAGGCCCGGATCGTGACCGGTGCAAATGCCTTGTACTCTCCTGGCGGCACCACCACCTTTCCCGATTGCGAGTTTCCGGCCGGATTCGTGGGAGTAAAGCGCGCCACGATCAGTGCCTCCTGCAATCCGGCGGATGCGCTGCCCACCGCGTATCCTGCCGCGTGCCCATTGATTGTTGTGAATTGCAACGTTCCTGGCTGGCCGTCGCCATTGCACGTTCCCCCTGTTACCAGCACAGCCTCCGCAGTCTCCGTACCCGAGACGTAAACGTAATAATTCGGCTCGGCTCCAGTCACCCCCGCAGGGCAGGAGGTAAGGCTCACCGTGCTCGCCCCCGCCGTACTCAAACTCGTGGCTGGCGTCTGCGACCAGTTGAAGTCGGACGAATATTTCACCGCCGCCATTCCCGCGGTTACTCCGCTGCCCGCCCGGGGCTCATACTTACCTGCGGAAGCCACATAAGTGATGACCTGGTTGTCGGTCGGGGCGGTGGTATCCACTGGAACGTTTTGAATTGAGACTGCGTTACTGCTGGCCCCGCAAGCGCCCCAGCTGGAATCTCCGTGCAGGCACAAGGTGTTGTTCGCGGTTCCATTCCCCAGTTCCAGGGTGGGAACCACTCCGCCGACTAAGTCCGCCTTCGACGCCAGTCCGCTGTCAACGTAATGTTTCGTGGCTGCCTGGTTCGGCGCTGATGGATCTCCCGGAAGCTGCAACGGACCGGTCATCGTGTCGCCAGCCTTGCTCACGAACAAACCGCTCCCCGAAGTGCTTACTACAGAGCCGCCTGATCCCAGGATCGTTCGCACTGCCGCAATGGTTGTCGGAGACGTCGAAGTCACAACCCAGTACTCGGTTTTCACAGTTCCGTCGTCCAGTTGGTACACCACCGTGTAAAACGTGCCTGCCGCATTCGGAACCAACGCTACTGATAACGCGCCGTTCGGTCCCAGCGTGACGCTCTTGTTTCCTGCTGCCACCGACTGTCCAGCCGGAGTGCTGAACGTCGGCCAGGAAATCAGCAGTGTCCCTCCCGCCAGAGTTCCGTCCGCTCTGTAAACAACGTCGCTGATCGTGCTGGTGGTCGGCCCCTGCGCCGGCGAAATCTCCGGCAATGCCAGCACCAGGAGCAGCAAATAAAAAAGCCACCCCGAAGGGTGGCGCAGGTCGAACATACTTCCTCCGCGAGCGGCCGTTTCCTTCAAGGAAAACAACCGCTCCAAATGTCTAGAAGTTCAAAACTGACAACTGGGAACCAGGAACTAAAAACTGGGTTTATTCTTACTTGCCGCAGCGTGATCCAACTTCACCCCAGACTGACAACTGGGAACCAGCAACTAAAAACCGGGTTCATCGTCACTTGCCCGCTCTCACCTGCTGATCCAGAAACCTCTCCACGCTGCGGACATAAACGTCCGCGAAATCCACCACCGGACGCCGCTTCTCGATCAGTTCACGCGCTGCTTCCGGAGTCCAGCCCGATGAGCACAATATCGCCAAAGTCATCATCGGCGCCCGATGCACACCCGCCGCGCAATGAATAAACAGCTTGCTTTCGTCTCCCTCGAGTGCCTCGGCCGCAAACTCGACGCCACGCCGGAAAACCTCCGGTGGTTTCGGCTGAAAATCATCGTCAATCGGATTCCACAGCACTTCAATCCCGTGCGGCTGTGCCAGCTTGGTGTCATCAAATTCGATTTGCATGTCGATGATGTGGGTTACTCCCGCTCGCGCCACCGCCGCCATGTTCTCCGCCGTCCAAATCCCGCCCCCGACCGCAATTCGGCCGGTCACCCAGGTCATGTCCATTCTGAAAGTCCCGTGCAGTCTCGATCGTGCGCCGGCTTGCTGGCTCAACCCCGCCTCCCAGCGCCGTCGCACCAACGACCCGCTTGCAGCCCACCGCTGCGCTGCTGGCCCGTTGCCGGCTTTCATTCTAAGCTATCATCCGAGACTGCACTCGGGCTTTCGCTATCTTTCGTAACTTTCTCTTCCGCCGCTGGTGTTTCGGGAAGGCCCAGACGCCGCAGTAACGTCGCCGCCATCGAGTCCGGCACCAAGTCCCCATCCCCGCCGGTCGAAGGATAAAGCCCTACCATCTCGAACAGATATTTCATTCCAAGATAGTGGCCCTTGGCGACTTCTTCGATCGTGGTTTCAACCATCCCGATGGCGTCGTTTCCAACCAGATTTGCGATCCGTTGCCGGATCTCCGCCAGGTCCACCGGCTTCCGGTTTCCCCGGTTGGCAGCCATACTTTTCTTTGAACCTTTTGTGCCCGTGTGCGGTTTCGCTCTTTTCATCCCCATCCCTGTGCTCGCTGGCAAAAAAATAAGGGCGCGCTTGGCAGCACGCCCTTCAAATCTTCGCTTCTCAATCTCTAAATCCAGAATAGCAAAACCGCCAGGGGGAATGGGACATCCCTGCTGAAATTTTATTCGCAGTGTTCAGAGCCACTTACGGCCCTTAACTCTTTTTTCCTCTCTTGACAATTTTTCTTGCGCGCCAAATCCGTAGCCGGCAAACGGATCAGCAAGCCTGCGTCCAGAAAAATGTCGGATAGTTGGTCGATCGCTTCGGGAAAGCGTCGCCCCACGGTACGCCGCCAGCAGCCCAGAAGGCGCGCGGTTTCGTCATGAGTGTAGTTTTGCAGGACGATCCTCCCAATCAGCTTCTGTTCGAACTCGCCCAATTTGTCGATCCCGCGCGCCACGTCATGCACGAAGATCACTGCATCTTCAAATGTGCCGGCATGATACGTGGTCACCCGGGTTCGGAAAAATTCCCGGCCCAGCAGCGACGGCAACCTCCCTACTTCGACCGAGAGCCGCAGATACCGTCTCAGCATGCCCACGGTTCGTTCACGGTATAACCACAAGTCGGGATCGCTTCCACCGCCGGCCGGCGCCTGGTTCGCCTGCGCGTCTGAATGACGCGGTTGCGGCTCTTCCGCCGCTGCCCGGGCGCTTCTCGACATCGTCACCGCATCCGACAAGCAGGTAGCCGTCATGCTGTCCCTCCCGGTCCCCAAATCGCGGACAGAGCTACAGGCTGTGTTCGAGCCTCGATCTTGTGGTTGCCCGGCAACCGCGGCTTGCTCGGCACCCGCCGCGGTGTCGGCAGATCGAGCATCTCCAAATCACAGGGAGGGCAATATATCTCCTGCCCGCCGCGCACCCGCAACCACAAGGCCCCGCAACGCTCGCAATATTTCAGTTCCAGCTGAATCACTTCCGGATCTTCGCTTTTCATGATTGCCTCCGTGGCATTCCTCAGCCGCCGGTCGTGCGCCCAACGCTGGTGACTGGCGACTATCGCCTGAAATAAAAAAAGCCCTGCGCCGATTGCTCGGTCACAGGGCTCGTTTCTCTTACGATGACCTGTTCAGATTATTTAGTTATGAGTGCGTGATAACGTGTTGTACGGGAAACCGTCGCCAGCCTGACCTACAACGCGGTCGGTTGACGGAAATAGCCCTCCTCGTAGCCGGACTTCAGCACGCGGCCATTTTGCACCACGACGCTGAGCCGGCCGGTGAACTGGAGCTGCCGCAGCAGCCGCTCCATGGCGGAAGACAGCAGTTCCGCGGCCCGCACCTTGCGGCGAAATTCCACGAAGCTGCTCTCCTCACTTTCGGGTTGTGGGTTGCTTGACATAACGCTTTTGACTCTTGAACGATTAATTCCCCCTCAAGTAAAGCAGTTATACAGGTCGCTCATGGTATAGCTCATCATCCATCAAGTCAAGAAATATATTTTCTTTCAGATGATGTTCTTGTGTTGGCAATAGCATCACGCTATACTCGGTTTATGAAATTCCGGGCGCTGCAGGAGAATCTGCGCAAGGCTCTTTGGGAGCGCATTGACGAAGGCGAGCTGACCGGCCTGCGCCTCGCCCATGATACCGGCTTTAAGCAGGCCCACATCTCCAACTTCCTCAATCGCAAACGCGGCCTCAGCGTCGAAGGCATGGACCGGGTGTTGAATGTGCAGGGACTTTCCGTGCTCGACCTGCTCGACCCCGGCGAAATCAACAAGCGCGCCAGCATCGTGCCTCCCAGTCAGGACGATTTTGAAAACGTGCTGCTGGTCGATGCCGCCGTGGCTGCCCGCCAGGCCGTGATCATGAGCATGAAAGTAAAGGAAATCGTCAAGTTGAAGAAGGCGTTCCTGCGCAAACTCCGTCCGGAAATGGCCGGCGACCGCGAACACTGGGAACGCTTCGTGATCATCCGCGTCGACGGCCGGGAGGGAATGAGTATGTACCCTCGCCTGCTGCCGGGGGCGACCGTCCTGATCGATCGCCACTACAATTCGCTAAAGCCGTACCGCAAAGGCGAGTCCAACATGTACGCCGTCAACAAAAACGGCGCCTGCATGGTGAAGTATGTGGAAGTTGCCGGCAAGCACATGGTCCTGCGTCCCCACAACACTGCCTACCCGGTGGAAGTCATGGCCATGGAGCCGGGCAAGAAAGTCCATGACTACCTGATCGGCCGCATCTGCTACGTCGGCATCGAAACCTAGCCGTGTAGGGCGGACACTCCTGTCTGCCGCTTTTGAAATTGATCTTGAATTAGATTTTGCCCCTGGGCGAATGGAAAATCCTTTTCCTTAACCCAGCCGGTCACCCCTCCGGCGGCCAATCCCTCAGCACCCCCTCCAACAGGCCCAACGCCTCACCCAAAGTTTCCAACTCCAACTCCGTGAGCTGACCGAGGTGGCTGGCCAGATACTCAATCCGCTTTTTCCGGCCCTGTTGCAGCAGGCGCACGCCGCTGGCGGTGGCGCGAATCTGGATGCGGCGCGCGTCCTTCGAATCCGTAACCCGTTGCGCCAGGCCCTTCTGTTCCAGCCCGGCGACGATGCGGCTCATGGTTGGCGGCTTCACCTGCTCGGTGGCCGCCAGCCGGCCCATGGTCATCGGTCCTGCGAAAACCAGCACCGACAATGCCGAAAGCCGCGCCGGACCTTCGCCGGTGGCGGCATCCTGCTTGCGCACCCGCCGCAACAGATGGATCGCCGCGGAATGCAAGCGATCAGCCAGCCCGGCCACATCTTTTACCGCGCGATTTTTTTGCTTGCCTTGAGCCATGAAATATAGTTAGCTATACTAACTAAATTGGTCGTTGGCGCTTGGCCGCTGGCCAACTCCGACGATGCAAACTCCTTCGCTAAAAGCTAAAGGTGCAGCCGACGAATCGACCAGCGACCAACTATTGGAGGCAATGCCATGACCACCGCAATCAAGCCGATCGCCATCTCCCGCATCGGTCAGATCGCCATCAACGTTCACGATGTCCAGCGCGCTACCGCATTCTACCGGGATGTCCTCGGTCTGCCCTTATTGTTCGCCGCCGGCAACCTGGTCTTCTTCGATTGCGGCGGTGTCCGGCTTATGCTGGATCGCGCCGAGAAGCCGGAGCTCGACCATCCGGGCTCAATCCTGTACTTTAACGTGCCAGACATTATCAGCGCACACCAGCAGATGCTAAGCGCGGGAGTGCGCTTCGAAGACGAGCCTCATATGGTTGCCAGAATGCCTAATCACGATTTATGGATGACGTTCTTCCACGATCCGGAAGGCAACCTGCTGGCACTCATGTGTGAGATGCCGCAAAAGAAATAGGCAGATCAAGCTTGTGGCGGCGGATACTGCGGGAGACTGTCGTTGGGCGTTGGCGTTGGCCAAGAATCCAAGTCCGCCTCGGTTTGCACGGATTTTCACGGGCCAGCTTTTTTCTTTCGGACTATCAATGCCGATCCGTGAAGATCCGCGGCCGCGCATTTTTGAAGTTGGCCAACGACCGACGCCACACCTAGAATCTGAACACTACTCCAACGCTCGGTTCAGGCATGTGCGCCCACGAACCGGTGGAAAAGCCGGGCACGTTGAAGTCGGGAGCTTTGTAGACCAGGCCGCGAAACTGCGCCCGCAGCGCGACGCCGCCAAACAAGGTGTAATCCACTCCGGCGCCGTACAACAACGCACCCTTGGCCTGGCTTTCCGCGCCCAGGAAAGAGTTGTTGAAGTCGTTCACCGGGCTGAAAATCAGGGCGCCGCCTCCCGCCAGGAGGAAGGGGCTCAGGCGCGCCGATTTGCGCGGCGCGAAGACGTAGGCGCCGGTGACCTCGTGCACATTCGTCTGGATGCTGGTCGAGCTGAAAATGGGAACGCCGAAATTATAGTTTTGATCGTTCCTGGTGAATGCGTAGTTCAATTCGACCGCGCTACTCGGACCGAGATCGAAGCGGTAGCTGGCAAGAAATCCCGCCGACTGCGATGGGACCTGCGCCACTCCCTGGCCATCCGACTCTTGCGGGAAGTTTCCGGTGACGCTCGCGCTCACTTCCGAGCGGCTGGTCTGTGCCAGCGACACTGCAACCAACAAAAACATAACTGCAACAACGGGGCCGACTTTCCGAAACATGGCTTCCTCACACACTGAAATTTATTTCCCGCCGGACCATGGTTCGCTTTCGTGAGCGACTTCGGTCCCTGCGGTTTGTGGTCATGCTGGTGTGATGCGAAGCCTGCGGACGGTCACGGTAAAGATTCGGTCAAGCGGAGTAAATTTCTGTGGCGGGATCAGCAACAAAAGATCAGCAACAAAAAAGGGGGCCCTCGAACCGGGCAGCTTTGCGGGCGACGCAAAAAGCTGCCGCAACTCAAGGGCCGGGGAGAAACTACTACTCGGATCCAGGGCGGCGTCGGCTGGCCTGATGCCCGCCGTCATCGTCCCAGATACGAAGCCTATTGCTGGCTATCGGGGGCGCTGCCGGAAGGCGGAGCGTTCTCACCGCCCTTGTGCCATTTGCCCATCCGGCTCTTCTGCTCTTCGCGCATCTTGTCGAAATTCTTCTGCTGGTCATCGTTCAGCAACGCCTTGACCTGAGTGTCCGAGCTTTGCCGAAGCGTCTGCATCTTGCTGAAACGGTCCTCGCGCGAAAGCGACGAGTCATTGTGAACTGCTTCCATCTGGGTTCGTTGATCTTCCAGGATGGGTTTCAGTTTGGCTTGCTGGTCAGCGCTCAGATTCAGTTTCTTGGTCAGGTGCTTTACCTGATCGTCGACACTTGGCATGCCGCGATGGCCCATGTGCCGTCCCATGCCCTGGCCGCCTTGTTCTGCGGGCTGGGCGGGCGCCGGCGGAGCCTGTTGATCCTGCCCGAACGCACTGCCCGACAGGCCGAGGCTGAATAGGACCAGCAGGGCGGCGCTGGCGAATAACAATGACTTGCGCCCGGCTCGCCGGGAAAAAGTTCGGTGGGGGATTGTGGAATTCATATGTACTCTCCAATTCATATTTCGCTAGACATTCGAGGGCATGCCGCCCCCGCGTGAAAAATCTTTCATAAGTTAGAACACTAAGCAATCCTCATTGGAGTAAAGACTTGGTAAAGTCAGGTAAAAATTCGTAAAGGCAGTCGGTAGTCGTTGGTCTTCGGCCGTTGGCCCTTTGCTTTCCTGCTTCAAATTAGACGGCTTCTGAAAAGTTAGGACTTCACGCCGCTGCGTGAGGTTGGGGCCAACGACTGGCGACCACCGACAGCTTTTACAAGACTTTACTTCCCTTGACTCACTCTTTACGCGCGCCCTGCAACTCTGCGCCGAGACGGCGGCATCACTCCGTCTTTACTTGCGGGTAATTCCAACTCTGCAAACTGAAGAGGTGAATTGTGGGCCGATATGCGCGCTGGTTGTCCGGGTGTGCCGGAATGTTGTGTCTCGCGACAATTCTTCTGGTCGTAGGATGCGGTGGTGGGGGAAGCACTCGCTTTCGCTTTATGAATGCCGTCCCTGACGAGTCCAATCTGGCGGTGCTGGTAAACGGCACTTCAGTGAATGGCAATGTGGCATACGGCACCAGCACGGGATATCAGTCGGTGCAGTCTGGGGCGCAACAGGTTGTCATCGAACCTCCGGGTTCAACCACCGCCCTCGTGACCCAATCCATCACCTTCGCTTCCGGATCGGATACCACGGTGATCGCTTACAACTTTTCTTCCAACATTGCGGCCATGGTTCTTGCCGACGACAATTCGGCGCCCTCGTCGGGTGACTTCAAGTTGCGCATCGTGAACGCCGCGCCCGGCCTCGGGCCCGCCGATGTCTATATCGTGGCCGCGGGAACCGACCTGAACACCGTCAGCCCCAACCTGAGCAACCTGGCTTTCGGCTCAGCCTCCGCGTACCAGTCGATGGCCGGAGGCAGTTTTGAGGTGGTGCTCACACCGGTTGGACAGAAATTTGCCGCGGTCGATACCGGAGCGCTGACTTTTTCTGGCAGCCAAGTACGAACGCTGGTAGGCCTGAACAGCCAGTCCGGAGGCTTTAGCTACGCCACGCTGCAAGACGTCAACTAAATTATCGATGGGTGTGGGGTGGACAGGAGTGTCCGCCCCACACCGTTCGGCCAGGACTATCTTGACGAACCGCTCTGGCTCGCCTCGCGGGAGCGGGTCAACGTAACTGAATCCTCCGCTGGTGGCTTCACTGCCGGCTTCTGAGCCGTCTTCTTCGCGGCCTGCTGCTGGATCTGCGCGGAAACTTCATCCGCCTGGTTGGGTGTTACCGGATGGTGGACAGGATTTATCATTTCATTACCTCTACCTCTACTTCTGCGTTGCCTCTCTGTCTCTCAGAAACCACATCGGCAGGCGGCGCTGGGAACTTGAGCGGGCGCGAGCCGGCAGCTCGCCGCGGACGTCGAATCCCTCCTCCGCCTGGCCCTGAAGCCTTCTGTTATCATCAATTTTTCCTGCAACTTAATTTTTCCTTATCATCCGAAACACGCTCAGGGAGGCATGCATGGACGAAATACCGGCCGCAGCATCGGGATCGCGCCGTAACGAAGACATCGCGCTGGATCTTATGAAATTTGTCGCCATGACCACAGGCTATGGCCGGACTACCTCGTCGGGAGTCGGCTTTCAGGGCAGCGGCGCCGCCACCAAGCCGGAGGAATATGCCGGGCATCTGCTTGAGCTGTATGCCAAGTGCCTGCATACAGTTGCAGGCAAGAAGTAGCCAAGCTTTCCGCCTCCTGACTACAAATCTAAGACACTTTAAGCGGTGGGGTCCGGGGATGTTCTGAGGCTGCTGGTGCAGTCTTGCGCAAATCTTCCCTGAGGAGCAAAATGTGCCGTCCTGAGTCTTGACTGAGGAGGCACACATGGCTTCGCAATCTCCCGTCTCGGTAATACATCAGGCATCCAAATGGTCGATCGTTTGGGGCGTCCTGCTGGTTGTCTTCGGGATTTTAGCCGTTGGCGCGCCGCTGCTCGCGGCAGTCGCGGTCAACGCCTTAATCGCCTGGCTTATCGTCCTGGCCGGCGTAGTTCACATAGTGCTGGCCTTTCACGCGCATGGCGCCGGAAGCGTCATCTGGCGGCTGCTGGTGGGAGTGGCTTACATTCTCTTCGGCGGATATTTACTGATGCATCCGCTGCTGGGAATCGCGTCCTTGACCCTGCTGCTGGCATCCCTGTTCCTGATCGAAGGCGTGCTCGACATCGTGTTGTATTTCAGGATTCGCCACGCGCGAGGATCGGCGTGGCTGCTCCTGGACGGGGTCGTGACCCTGTTGCTTTCACTGCTGATCTGGGTGCACTGGCCGTCAAGCTCGGCCTGGGCGATTGGCACGCTGGTCGGCGTGAGCATGATCATGAGCGGAGTGGCGCGAGTGATGATGTCGCTGGCCGTGCGCCGGCTGTCGGCGACGGCAACCCTGCCTAAAGCGGCGTAGCGCCGGGCAGGACTGAAGGACAAGGCTGAACCACCCCGAGCACAAGGCTGAAAGTGCGAAGGCGGAAGTGTGAAGGTGAGAGTGTAGGGGTGAAGGTGCCCCACCTTTGCGCTTTTGGCAAAGGTGGGAGACCTCGAACCTCGATCAGCGAAAGTTGATCAGCAGAGCGAAGGGCGCGGCAGCAGCTCAGCGCCGCCTTCCACCCTTGCGCCGCGCCGCTTTCTTTGCTTTGCGCGCCGGCTTCCTCTTGGCGGTCTTTCGCTTGGCCGGCTTGCGCGCGGGTTTCTTCTTCTTGACCGGCTTCTTCTTGGGAGCCTTGCGCACCGGCTTCTTTTTGGCTGCCGGCTTTTTGGCGGCGGGCTTTCGCGGCGGTTTAGGCGAATCTCCGCCACCTGCGGGCCGCGGGGCGGCAGGAGGAGCCGCCGGCTCCGGCTGCGACTCGATGATCCCCGGCACTTCCGCCTCTTCTTCCTCTTCTTCTTCCTCGTAATCTTCTTCTAGGGAATCGCCGTAGGCGCCAGTGTCGCTGAATTCATCCATCTCGTCATCACGTGCATAGAGGGTCTCGTCAAAAGTCATTCTTCCTCCTGATTTGTGGCCGCGCCGACGCCGCTGCAGCGCGCGGGCGCGGGGTACCGGGGAAATAAAAAGAAAGCTGAAAGGCTGAACGGCGCGCGATTATAGCACAGCGATTTCGCGCCACCAGGTCATCAGACGGCTGCAACCAATTGCAGGTTGCATATTACACCGAGAGTGCAATGTCGACTAGAAAGGCGCGGAGTATTTTGCGTAGCGAAGGCCAGTTTGGAAGCTCTCCGCAGCGGCGGAACCGCCAGATGCGCGTTACTTTCGGCACGGCTCAAGCCGTGCCCGTCAAGGTCAGGAAAGCCGAACCAGACTACAGGACGCTCACAGCGAGGATTGAAAGCGAGAAGCGAGGAGCCAGAAGCCGGTAGCGCTTATTCCGCGCTGCGAATTACTAAAACCATTCCCGGCCGCAGCATAGCCAGATTGCCGTTATCTCGCTTCAGGGCGGCGACGGTGGTGTGGTGGGTGTTAGCGATCGAGGCCAGGGTCTCGCCCGGCTGCACTTTGTGGCGTTGCACAGTCCTCTGGCTGACCGGATGTAAGCCATTCTTGGGCTTGGACTTCGTCTCCTGTGGTTGATCGTTGGAGAGGGCGCTTGGGGTCACCGGCAGGTGAACATACACGATGCGGCGCCCGCGCAGGCTGTCGCC
Source organism: Terriglobales bacterium (assembly GCA_036265205.1). Lineage (GTDB taxonomy): Bacteria > Acidobacteriota > Terriglobia > Terriglobales > Acidobacteriaceae > JAIQFF01. The sequence goes on along the minus strand of DATAPL010000024.1, from coordinate 78,584 downwards.
GCGCAGGTGGTTCCAGCGCCGTATCATGACCGGGGGAAGGCTGAAATTGTCGGCGACCGTCTGCACCGTATCTCCACGGCGCACTTTATAACGAGTGGCGCGGCGGGCGTAGCTGGCGCCGTCTTCGGTGGCCGAGTGCTTGCCGGGCGGGATTGGAATGATGAGTTTGCTGTCCGGCTGCAGGTCGTCCGCACCTTCAAGGTGGTTCTCGCGCGCGATTGACTGTGCGCTGGTGCGATAGGTGCGCGCGATCGAGGCCAGGGTATCGCCCTCGGCCACGTCGTGATAGCGCCACCAGAGCCGCATCTGCGGCGGAATAGGCTCGATGGCGGCCACATATTTCTCCCGGGTGCCTACCGGCAGGTGCAGTTCGAACACCTGATCTTTCGGCGTGGTCAGGCGCAGCAGACTGGGATTCAGATCCTGCAGCGTGGCCGGCGGAACATCCAGACACTGGGCCACCAGGCGCAGGTCGACGGAATAGTCGATCTTGACCGTGTCATATGGCACCGGCTGCTCGGGAACGATGTCGTCCAACCCGTACTGCGCGGGATTCTTGGCCATGATGGTGACGGCCAGAATGATGGGCACGTAGTTCCGCGTCTCTTTGGGCAGGACGTTGCGTTTGTAAAGCTCCCAGAAATCCGCGTATCCAGTGCGCTTGACCGCGCTCTGCACCGAACCCGGACCGGAGTTGTAGGCGGCCATGGCCAGATACCAGTCGCCAAACTGGTTGTAGAGGTCTTTCAGGTGATGGGCGGCAGCGCGAGTGGCTTTTTCCGGGTCCTGGCGCTCGTCCACCCACAGGTTGTGCTGCAGACCGTAGCCGCGAGCGCGGCTGGACATAAACTGCCACATGCCGCGGGCGCCCACCCGCGAAAGCGCCAGGGGATGAAAGCCGGATTCAGCCTGCGCCAGGTAGATCAGCTCCTGCGGAACCCCTTCCTGGCGAAGCGTGCTCTCGATCATTTCGCGGTAACGCCCGCCCCGTTCCAGGCCGTGCTCCAGGATGTCGCGTCCGCGGTTCGAAAAATAATTGATGTATGCCGCTACCGGGTCGGTGAGCATGAGCGGCAGTTCGGAGTGGGTCTCCTTGACCTCAACTTCCGCCTTCGCCTTGACGTTGGGGTCCACCGGAGGGGTGATTTCGTTGGTTTCGTCGATGGGCGCGGGTTCGGCTTTCTGCTTGGCGGCTTCGCTATCGGTCTGCAGCGATGCCAGCTCGGGGCGGTTCGTGCCCTCCAGAATCCGCTCCAGTTCGTGCTCCACGCGCTCGTCCGAGCGAATCTCAGCCGGACTTTGCAGCAGCAGATCGGCAGCCCGGTCGTAGCTGCCTTTGGCGGCTTCCAGGTCTCCTGCCTTGAAGCTTTCCTCTCCGGCCTGGTATTCCTTTTCGGCGTTGGCAATCAGATCGCCGACCGGATCCTGACTCGCCGGCTTCTGCGGTTGTGAAACCGGATCCTCCGCGATGGTTTGGGGCAGGGCCGCCAGAACCGGGCCCATGGCGGGCGCATTGGCCTGCGGCATGGGAAGGCGTGCTTTGGCCTGATTGGTATGGCAGGCCGTGCTCGCCAGGATGAGCGCCGGCAAAAGCGCGGTCAATAGATGGAACCGTTTAAGATTGAGTTTCCTGATTCCCATTTTTATCTATGACTTACAATGCGCTGACTTATATTGCGCCTAGATTGCGGCGAATAAGAACCTGCAATTGCTTCCCGGGTAGCGGCCGGACCCGGGCTAATGAATCGTATCCCCATCAATATGAAGGGTCAATCTGCAAGCGAGATACGTCCCGTTACCTTAGGGACAGGCCGGGCGTGATACTCGTGGCGGCTTTTGTGGCGCAACAGATTTGAAGCTCTGCCACGGCCTTTAGGTTTGCTGTCGAAAGGGCCAGTCACCAAGGATGGAGCGTATGGTAGACAGCAGGTTTATACTCAGCTTAGGTCAAGGGGACGCTCGGTGCATACCTGCCCGCAACTCTTTCGTTGCCATCCCAATCTCGACGACACGGTGAACCACAACATCGTCGAGTCGGAGATTGAAGGCGGAGCATTTCTCGATGACCTTCCCGCCCGCACTACGCTGCAGATCCAAACCCAGCACCGCTGGTACACGGTGGTGCATTGCGGCCAGGGCGAAGCCTGGATCTGGGGCCATCCGACGTTTTGCCCGACGCCGTTGCTGGTGCGAATCGAAGGCTCGTCATGGGGCGGCTCCATGCTGAAGATACGTTTCGTGGGACGCGGCATGCATCTGGAGTTCCGCCATCCGGCGTATCGCACGCCGATTGTGACCTCGCGCATTCTGGAAATCCGCCAGTGCGAAGACGGCGGCGTTCCCGAAGAATACTCATCCGGATTGGAAACCCGCCCGGCGAATTAGAAAATCTCTATTCGAGCGAATGGGAAACAGGCATAGCTGTTCCCGCGCTTTCGTTGACTTGCCCCTTTCGCGGACGTACCATTTTTCGCAGTGATCGGACGAACTATTTCTCATTACCGCATCGTCGAGAAACTCGGCGGCGGCGGAATGGGCGTCGTCTACAAGGCTGAGGACACTCGCCTGCATCGCTTCGTAGCCCTGAAATTCCTGCCCGATGAAGTTGCCCGCGATCCCCAGGCCCTTAGCCGGTTCCAGCGTGAGGCGCAGGCGGCTTCCGCATTGAACCATCCCAACATCTGCACCATTCACGACATCGGGGAGGAAAGCGGCAATGCGTTCATCGCCATGGAATTTCTGGATGGGGTGACGCTGAAGCATCGCATCGCCGGTCGGCCGGTGGAGATTGAAGCCATGCTGGGCCTGGCGATTGAGATCGCGGACGCGCTCGATGCGGCGCACTCCGAGGGCATCGTGCACCGCGACATCAAGCCCGGCAATATCTTCGTCACCAAGCGCGGCCACGCCAAGATTCTCGACTTCGGCCTGGCCAAAGTGACGCCGGCAGATCGCCGAGGTTCAGGATCGTCCGCCACGACCGCCCTGGAAACGGCGATGACCGAGGAACACCTGACCAGCCCGGGCGCGACGTTGGGCACGGTCGCTTATATGTCCCCGGAGCAGGTACGTGCCAAAGAACTGGACGGGCGCACCGATTTGTTTTCGTTCGGAGTCGTCTTATACGAAATGGCGACAGGCGCTCTGCCGTTTCGTGGGGACAGTACGGCTGTGATCTTCGACGGCATCATGAACCGCAACCCGCTGCCGCCTATGCGGGTGAATCCCGACGTGCCGCTGCGGCTGGAGGAGGTCATCAACAAAGCGCTGGAGAAAGACCGCGAGGTTCGCTACCAATCGGCGGCTGAGTTACGCGCCGACCTCAAGCGACTGAAGCGTGACACCGAGTCGGGCACCACCGCACCCCTACCACCAGTCCGCCGAAAAAGTTCGCTTCGCTTGGGCGTGGCCGCGGGGCTGGCAGTTCTGATCCTGCTTGCGGCAGCCATCGGAATCTATCGCTACTACCTGGGCCGGTCTGCCCCGGTGGCCTCGACCAACTGGGAGCAGATGACATTTTTCACCGACTCGGTGGTGTACCCGGCGCTTTCTCCCGATGGGCGGATGCTGGCGTTCATTCGAGGCGACAACCCCTTTTTTGGCCGCGGGGATATTTACGTCAAGCTGCTTCCTACCGGGGATGCGGTGCAACTCACCCATGATGCGGTGGCAAAACTTAGTCCGGTATTTTCTCCCGATGGCTCGCGCATTGCCTACGGGACTGCGGGTCCGTTTGATACCTGGGTTGTCCCGGTTCTGGGCGGCCAGCCGGAGATTCTGCTGCGGAACGCCTCATCTCTTACCTGGATCGACGGCGGCAAGCACCTTCTATTTTCAGAGGTCAAGCAAGGGCTGCACATGGCGGTGGTGACTACCGATGAGGCGCGCGGGCAGAGCCGCGACGTCTATGTTCCGCCCGGCGAACGCAGCATGGTGCATCACTCTTACCTTTCTCCGGATGGCCGCTGGGTTCTGCTGGTCGCCATGGACAACCGTGGCGACATCAGGGCGTGCCAGGTGGTTCCGTTCGAAGGCAATGGAGAGGTGCGGGTGGTGGGGCCTCCGCAGGCGACTTGTACTGCTGGAGCCTGGTCGCCCGACGGCAAGTGGATGTACGTCACCTCCAACGAGGGCGGGCGGTTCCACGTCTGGCGGCAGAGGTTTCCCGACGGGCCTCCGCAACAAGTGACCTTTGGGACCACGGAAGAAGAAGGCATTGCCATGAGCTCAGACGGGAAATCGCTTCTCACCTCGGTGGGGGTTCGCGACGACACGGTGTGGATCCATGACACGGGCGGGGACCGTCAGCTTTCGTCGGAAGGAAGTGCGTTCTGGACTACTTTCTCCCACGACGGAAGCAACCTCTATTACCTGATGCAGAGCGGGCGGAGCGGGACCGAGATTTGGTCCCGAGAGCTAAGCTCCGGCAAAACCGAGCGGGTGATATCGGACTCGGCCGTGCAACCCGGATCCACCATGGAATTTTACAGCGTCTCTCATGATGGCAAGCAGGTCGCTTTCTCCGTAAAGGATCAGAAGAGCTTCTCGCGAGTGTGGTTTTCGCCCACGGACCACCGCTCCTCGCCGCACCAGTTGGCGTCTGCCACCAGCCAGGACTCCCCGTTTTTTCTGCCCAACGGCGACCTGTTGTTGCGTTCCACTGAAGATGGACAGAATTTTATGTATCGCACCCGCCAGGATGGCACAGACCGGCGAAAGATCACTCCCGACCAGATTATCAACGTGGACGCAATCTCGCCTGACGGGCGTTGGGTGGTGGCGCCGGCCAAGGGACCGGATGAAGAACATCAGGCGGTCATCAACGTCTACCCGGTGGACGGTGGATCGCCAGTCCACCTTTGCAACTCAATTTGCGAATCTCGTTGGGATATCAGCGGCAAGTTCTTCTATATCTTCTTCAGCAGTTCGGGTGATTTGAATACTTATGCGCTGCCGGTGAACCCGGCTCGTGGTATTCCGTCTCTGCCGCCCGGCGGCCTCAATACCCCGGCGGACTTGAAGGCGGTGAAAGGTCTGATCGTGATCCCGCAGGAAATTGATACAGCCGTGGCGCCAAATGTTTATTCCTACACGCGCGAGAACACGCGGCGGAATATCTATCGCATTCCGGTGACTGACTAACTGCGGCCAGACAATTGTTATATGTGATGTTTTTCATTGCGTCCGCGGTGGTGCTAATTTCACCGCCAAACACCTGAACGGTACGCGAGATCAGAGGGATGCTGGGGAGAGTTCCATCTCCGCCGCTTTTTTGATTCTGGCGACGTGCATAAGCGCTATGCGGGTACCGACAATGTTGCGGAGGTTATTGCCGTTGTTAGTCTCGCAGTGTTTGCCCGGGCGGGCATCGCAGAATGGGCAGCGCAGGCTCCTCGGCGACACGCGAATCGGAACGATCTTCTTCGCCATGACCAGAACACCGTACCAGCACAGCTTTGGAGCGTCGGTGCGCTGCCGTACAGGGAGGACGTTTTAGGCAATCCTGCCTCGCTTGCTGCAGTTTGAACTCCCACACGCTGTCATCTGAGGAAGCGGAGTCCTTCGCAAGGCGAAGGACTCCCGACGAATGACGAATGACCGGCGCATTGCGGAACGATAGCAAGCGACGAAACCCTGCCAGATCCAGAATCCGCTTTTCGCTGGATGTGCGCCGACAATGCATGGGAGGTTGGCGTGAAACACTACACTCGATCCCTGTTTTTCTTGACGGAATCGCACACGGCTGACTAACCTAAACCGGTTTGCCGTACGAAAATCCTGCACTGACTAACATTGCTTTTTTCTGGAAGTCGAGGGGAGAGAATTCATGAATCGCAGGTATGTCGTGCTTCTGTTCATTTTGGCGGTTGCGTCTGCGCCCTCTGCGGTGCGGGCTCAGAGCCTGACTCCGGGCGCCTCGAGCGAGCTTGCTGGGACCGCCGATTCGTTTCTCGCGTCCTGCCGCAGCGATCTCGCGGACACCAAGAAGCGCATCGACGCGATCAAGGCCAGCGCCTCGCCGCGCGATGCCATGGCTACGCTGCAGGCTTTCGATACCGCACTGGTCGTGGCCGGCGATGCGGGCGCACGCTCCGGCCTGGCGGAGCAGGTGCATCCCGCCAAGCCCTTTCGTGACGCAGCGCAGATTTGCGAGCAGGAGAGTTCCAGCGTGCTCACCGACATCTCGCTGGATAAAGAGATGTACAACGCCCTGGCATCGCTCGACGGCTCCCGGCTGGATGCCGCCGGCACCTATTACTTCACCACTACGCTGCGCGACTACCGCCGCGCCGGAGTCGATCGCGACGATGCGACGCGGGCAAAAATAAAACAGCTGCAGGATGAGCTGGTAAAGATCGGGCAGGAGTTCGATCAGAATATTGCTGCGGACGTCCGCAAATTGCAGCTGAACCCCTCCGATCTGGATGGTCTTCCGGAAGATTTCAAGCGCTCGCATCCGCCCGATGCCGCCGGCAAAGTTACCCTGACCACCGATAACACCGACTATTTTCCGTTCATGGATTACGCCCAGAGCGAGCCGGCGCGGAAAGCTTTCTACGTGCTCTACCGGCAGCGCGCTTATCCCAAGAACATCGACGTGATGGCGCGCCTGTTGCAGAAGCGTCACGAACTGGCCAACGTGCTGGGATATCCGGACTGGGCGGCTTATATCACCGCCGACAAGATGGTGGCGACCGAACAGAATGCCGCCGACTTCATCCAGAAGATCACCAGCGCCGCGCAACCGGGCTCGCAGCGCGATTACGAAGAATTGCTGGCCTACAAAAGAGAAAAAGAAGATCCCAAGGCGACCAGCGTAAATGCCTGGGACGTGGCCCATCTGAACCGGGGAGCGAAGATCGAGAAATTCGGCTACGACTCCCAGGTGATGCGTCCCTATTTCGAATATTCGCGCGTGTTGCAGGGAATTCTCGACATCAGCAGCCGGATGTACGGCATCGTTTACAAGCCGGTAAAAGACGCGCAGGTGTGGCATCCGGAAGTGACTGTGTATGACGTTTACGACAGGAACAACCGCATCGGGCGGATTTACTTCGATATGTTTCCGCGGGAGAACAAGTACAAACACTATGCCACCTTTAGTCTGGCCACCGGCAAGCAGGGCTTTCGCCTTCCCGAGTATGTGCTGGTCTGCAACTTTCCGCGGGCCACGAACGAACCGGGGCTGATGGAGTACGACGACGTGATCACGTTCTTCCACGAATTTGGGCATCTGATCCACGGAATCATGCGGGGCAATACCCAGTGGGCCACCGGCGATCTGGAAAATGATTTCATCGAAGCGCCCTCGCAGATGTTCGAAGAGTGGCCCAAGGATCCGGCGATTCTGAAGACCTTCGCCCGCAACTACAAAACTAACGAACCGATCCCGGCGGAGCTGGCGGAGAAAGCGCGCGCTGCCGATGAGTTCGGACGGGCGCTGAACGTGCGCCAGCAGATGTTCTATGCCGCCATCAGCCTGGATTTCTACAACCGCGACCCGCAGGGACTCGACCAGGACAAACTGGTGGCGCAGTTGCAGGAGCGCTACACCCCGTACAAGTTCGTGGATGGCACCCATATGCAGACCTCGTTCGGCCATCTCAATAACTACTCGGCGGTGTACTACACCTACATGTGGTCGCTGGTGATCGCGAAAGATATGTTTACCGAGTTCAAGAAGAACGGATTGTTGAACCCCGAGGTCGCCACGAAATATCGCAACACCGTGCTCGGCGCCAGCGGCACAACGCCCGCCGCCGACCTGGTGCGCGATTTTCTGGGACGCCCGTACTCGTTCCAGGCCTATGCGGATTGGTTGAACGGAAAATAACAGTCCTTGGTCGTTGGTCGTTGGCAAAAGTCAAGAGCGCAGCCGGGGATTTACGCGGATTCCCGCGAATTAGACCCACTTTTTTCTTTCTTGGGTTATCGTGCGAATCCGCGCAATCCGTGGCTGCTTTTGTTCTTGGCCAACGACCAACGATCAAGGACCAGCGACCGAAGTCTACTTTCTTGAATAGCTGCTGGCATACGCCGGGACCGGCGTCTTCGGGTCGAGGCGGGGATCGTTTTCTGGAGTTCCCGGAACCATCTGCAGGGGAATCACTCCGGCCCAGGTGGGGAACGCGTAATCTTCTTCATCGTCGATGGGCGGGCCCTGGCGCACCTTTGCCGAAAACTCCGCGATGGGCAGGCGCATCACCAGCGTCTGCTTCAGTTCGCGTTCGTTCGGTTGGCGCGACCCTGCCCAGCGGCCGGGCAGAATGTGTTCGGATAGCGACTTGAGGGCTGCGAGTTTTTCCCTGGCATCGAGCACTGCGACCGCGGTGCCCAGCACCACCACCGAACGGTAGTTCATGGAGTGATTGAAAATCGAGCGCGCCAGCACCAGCCCATCGAGCAGGGTTACAGTCACGCAAACCGGAATGCCTTTGTCGAGGTTGCGCAGCATGCGGCTGGCGGCAGAGCCGTGGATGTAAAGATTATCTTCCACCCGGCCATAGGCGGTCGGGATAACGAACGGGTGACCGTCCAGCACGAAGCCAACGTGGCAGATGAAACCTTCATCAAGAATCTGGTAAGCGGTTGCGCGGTCGTAGACTCCGCGATGAGACTCGCGGACCACACGCGTGCGCGGGCTGGGCGCTTGAGCTTCGGACATGTTAGAGGAATCTCCCGGCAATCGCGAAGAGTAGGAAAGCTAGTCTAGCAGAGCCGGAAGTAGTCGTTGGTCCTTGGCCACCGGTCGTTGGCCAATTTCAAAACTGCAGCCACGGATCATCACGGATTTTCACGGATAGTTCAAAAAGAGAAAAGCTTTGGTCCGTGAAATCCGCGGCCGAGTCTGCTTTGCCAACGACCAACGACGAAAGACTGGGTTTACCAGTTCAGCTTCAGCGCAAACTGGAACTGGCGCGGATCGTAGGCCGCAGTGGCTTGTCCGGCGTTAGTCCACAACGGGTTCACGTCGGCGACGTTGTACTTGTTGGCTATGTTGAACATGTCGGCGATCAGGTCCGCGCTGATGCGCTCGCCGAAGTTGATGCGGCGGGAGACGCGCAAGTCATTAAACACCGTCCACGGTTTCACCCCCGCGTTGCGGCCCAGGTTGCCGTCGAGAGCCTGGAGGGTTGGAGTGCCTCCCGCGGCGAAAGGCACATAGCATGGTTCCTGGAAAAATCCTGTGGGCGAGAAACTCGAAGGCACGGTTGGCCCGCACGGACTGGGCGGGGCGCCCGCGGCCACCACGTTGGGACGGCTGGTGCTGGGCGAGAACTGAAAGTTATCCGGGTTGCCGGTGATGATGTTGAATGGACGTCCGGAGGCGACCTCCAGAACGGGCGCCAGGGTCCAGTTGCTGAAGAACTTGCTGGCAAAGCCCGACCCCGACAGTTTTCCTGACTGGTACACGCCGCTGAACACAAACCGGTGACGTTGGTCGAACAGCGAGGTCGAGCGCTCGTGCCCGGGGAAATAACTGTCCTGCGGAGCCAGAGGCGACTGCAGATCGGTGGAGTCGTCGATCGCGTGCGACCAGGTGTACGACCCCAGAAATTCGTAGTGGTTGCCAAAACGTTTCTTCAGGTTGGCGGTAAGACCGTGGTAAATCGAACTGCCGTTCGAGTAATTCGCGTCCATGTCGCTGAAGGGGACGCAGCCGCTGAGGGTGGTGGGATCGCACGCCGTGCTCAGGCCTCCGGCCTGTAACACCAGCGGCGCCACTACCTGGGCGCAGGCTGCGGTGGCGGGATTCGACAGCAGGGCCAGGGCAATCGCCGGATTTAGACCCGATGGCCGGAAGAAATTCACCAGCGCCGGCGGCACGTAGGGCCCGCCCGGACCCACGCCGCAGCCACTCACGAACAGCGGGTTATCCGTGGGCGCGGCTGCGCCTCCGGCAATGGCCGCCTGCCAATTTTTCACCAGCAGGTCGCCGCGCGTGGTGTTGGCGTTGATAGGTCGGTTCAAATGCCGCCCACCGTTGAAGTTGTAACCAATGCTGAATGACATATCGTGCCCCAGGTCCTGCTCCAGGGTCAGGTTTGCCTGCTGCGCGTAGGCGTAAACAAAATTTTTACTTTGCGGATATCCGAAGGGCTGGAAAGCTACCGGGAAGAACGTCGCCGGATTCAGATAGTTCTGATTGATGAACAGGTCCGCATTTGAAGGATCAAAGCGCTGCTGGTTGGGCAAATAACCGGGAATGGTCGAAAGACAGGTTGGAGTTGTCAAAATTCCCTGGAAAATGTTGGTTGCATTCAAGGCGCCGGCAACGCCGGAAGGGGTCAAAGGCGCAGAGCTGCAAGGTGAGCCGCCGGCGAACAGCAGTTGTCCGCTCTTCGATCCGTCCGAGGCATCGCCGAGGAAGTACAAACCCAGCAGGGGATGATCGTAGAAGATGCCATACGACGCCCGCCATACGCTCTTGCCATTGCCATGCGGATCCCAGGCGACGCCAATGCGCGGCTGAATGTTGTTGGTATCGGTCTGGATGCCCTTCTGCAAGCCGAGTTGGTTGTAGGCGGAAAGGGCCAGCGCGTCGGGCGGGGTGAACTTGGGCGGGAACTCGATGTCATAGCGCACGCCAAGGTTGAGGGTGAGATTGTGGCGGGCGCGGAAGGAATCCTGCCAGAACACACCCAGCGGCTTGTTGGAAAAACTGTCCTTGGGATTGCCGATGCCCTGCACCAGCGTGCTGGGAACGCCCAGCCCGAAAGCCTGCAAACCGGTGAAGCCGGGGAAATCGGGACACAAAGCAGCCGGCGCGTTGTTGGCTACGCAGATATTGGAAAACCCCAGGCTGCCCGCGTCCAGCGAACTGAAGTTATAAACTCCGCCGTAGTTCACGGTGAAGGTAGCGGTCAGCGGAAGGTAGTTGAAGTCAACCCCAAACTTGGTGTCATGGCGCCCAATCGTCCAGGAGAAGTTGTCGGTGAACTGGTAGCGCTCCTCTACGCGCTGGATGTAGGAGTAGGGCTCGCGGCCGACGAAGCCGAAGCCGGCGATGTTGGAAGCTACATTGGAGCCGCCGGGGGCGTTCGAGTAGAAATACTGCAGCCCGCGGCGCGCATACTGGAAGCGGAATTCGTTCACCTTGTTGGTGCCGATCGTCATGGTGTCTTGCACCACTCCGGCCACGTCGCGGTAGGTTTGCTGGGACGTCCGCGAAAATGCGTTCTGCCCGTAGGTCTGGTTCTCGCCGTTTACCTGAATGCCGGTGACTGTGCTGGGGCTTACGTTGGCGCGAAAGGTCAGGCGGTTGTTGCTGGTGAGATTGTGGTCCAGGCGCAGCGAGTAGAGGCTGGTTCCTTCAAAGATGGGATAGTTTCCGGCTTGCGGCGCCAGGCCCAGGAAGGTGTTGGGCAATCCGTTGCAAAGAAAATTCGGCGCGGCCACATTGCATGACGTAGGGAACTGGGTTAGTGCGCTGGTGCCGTTAGTGGGGACGGGAAGCAGCGAGCCTTCGAGCGCCGCGAATGATGCGGGGTATGACCCGTTTAGCGCGATTCCCGAAGAACCGCCGACAAAAGCCGCGTACAGGGCGGCTTCCTGACCATAGCCGGCGGCGAGCGCAGGGCTGGCTGCTCTCAGCGTAGCCAGGGCGGCAGGCAGAGTCTGCTGGAAATATGCCGCCTGTTGCGGCGTGCCCTGAATGTTAAATCCAGATCCTGGCGGCGCGCCAAACACCGGAGAGACGTCAAAAGTCTGCATGCCAAAAGTTCCGTTGGGAGAGCCCACGCTGGAGAATCCGGTTTCGTGCCGTCGCGTGACTTCATAAGAGAAGTAGTAGAAAGTCTTGTCCTTCTTGATCGGCCCGCCAAAAGCCGTTCCCGCCTGAACCCGGGTGTATGCCGGATTGGGCACAGTGCTGAAGGGATTTACCGCCTGGAAATTGCGGTTACGCAAATATCCGTAAACGTCGCCATGAAAGTCGTTCGATCCTGAGCGGGTGATGATGTTCACCACACCGCCTGAAGCTCTGCCATATTCCGCGGCGTAGCCGTTGGTGATGATCTGAAATTCCTGCACTGCTTCCTGCGAAACCGTGGAGCGGACGCCGTTGGTGGAGTTATCGGTGGCGTCTGCGCCATCCACGTTCACCAGGTTCGAGCGGGCGCGCTGGCCGCTCATGTTCAATCCGGAAGTCGGCGCAGCTCCAATGTTAGGGGCGTTGTCGCGCAGCACCTGCGAATCGGTGAGGGCAAAGTTGATGTAGTTGCGTCCATTGATGGGAAGATTATCGATGCGCCGCTGGTCGATCGTGTCGGTCGAAGAGGTGCGTTGCGTCTCCACCAGCTCCGCTGCAGAACTGACGTTGATCACTTCGGTGGTTCCGGCTACTGACAGCGAGATGGGTATCTCCGCCGTCGTTCCCACGGCAATGGCAACGTCTTTGACCGTGGCCTTGGCAAACCCCGGGGCGTCGATGTTGACGGTATAAGTTCCCGGCGGCAGCAGCAGGATGCGGTATTGTCCGTCGGTATTCTCGCTGGTGGAGCGCTCCAGGCCCTTCGTCTCGTCCCGCGCGGTGATGGTCGCGTTGGTCACCACGCTGCCCTTCGGATCACGCACCACAACGTGCAAATCGCCGGTGGCAACTCCCTGGGCAAAGCCCAATGCGGTGAGCAGAACCATTTGAACCGCGACCGTGATGAATTTCCGCGCCATCATAAAAGTCCTTTCCATCGGCAGGGGACGTAGGCCACTCACCGCAGTGCGGCGGTTGGCCCTTCGCAGGCAGGATTGAACGAACACGCTTCCGGCTGGTAAACGACGGACGGTTTGTACATCAGAAAGGGAAGCGGAATCAAGCTAAATCACTGACGAGAATCGGCTTAGTTAGCCGCAAACAACCGGCAACCGAAGCCGGAGAGACGAGCAACTGAACTTATTTCGGCCGCTCAATCCCGTAACTCTCATGCTTTGAGGTCTTCAGCGCCCAAGCCATGCGGGGGGTGTTGTGAGCGATGCCGAAACGCCCCTGGGCATCGAGCAGGATCATGCCGCCATGACCGTTCACCCGATCTTTCAGATAGTTGATCGCCTCGGCCGCCACCCACTCCGGCAGGCTGCCGCTGGCCACGCGGTCCGCCGCCCACTTGGCCAGCACCAGCTTCATGATCGGCTCACCCCACCCGGTGGTAGATGCGGCTGCAGTCTGGTTGTCGGCATAGCAGCCGCAGCCGATCAACGATGAGTCGCCCAGCCTGCCTGGAGCCTTGTTGAGGGTTCCGCCAGTCGAGGTGGCGGCGGCGATGTTGCCTTGCTGATCCAGCGCGACTGCGCCTACCGTGTCATGAGAAATCGTGGGAGCAAACAGATCAATCTTGGAGTCCGCAGCCCGCTTCTGAAATTCCTGCAGGCGTTCAACCTCACGGGGAATGATCAAATCCTGGTTGTTACACAGCGGGATGCCATGCTCCGCCGCAAAACGCTCCGCCCCCTCGGCAACGAAGTACACATGCGGGCTGTCGCTCAAGATTTTGCGGGCGGCGCGGACCGGGTTACGCAAGCGCTCGACGCAACCCACGCCTCCCGCGCGGAGGGTAGAGCCATCCATGATGAGGGCGTCGAGTTGCACCTTGCCGTCGCGATTGAGGAAGCTGCCGCGACCGGCGTCAAAGGTTTCGTCGTCTTCCATCACCACCACAGATTCTTCAACCGCATCCAGCGCCGGACCACCGCGCTCGAGCACGCGCCAGCCCGCAGCCATGGCGTTGCGAACTCCGTTGAGATGGGCCTCAACCATATCGTCAGGAATGGCCCAGGCGCCGCCATGAATGAGTAGTACGGGATCGGACAAGGGAGGTCCTTCAGGTGACTGGATAGGATAGCAGGAGGATGGTTGGTCGACATTTGGCAATAACCACTGTGGGGGGTGGATACCCTTGTCCGCCGCTTTTTAAGTTGAGTTTTGGTGGTGGTTTACGCCCTTCGATGTGTTTTGAGCCAAGGACCGGTAGGTCAAAAAGGTCAAAGTCAACGGCGGACGAGAGTGTCCGCCCCGCACCTCTACTTAGGCTGCCTGGCCGGCTTTGGCGGGGAGCGCGTCCGGGCCTTCGGTTCGGGTGTAGGTGTAACGGATGCGATGGATCACGGTGATGGTGGAGAGCACTGCGATCAGCCAAAGCACCGGCGCCATGCGATTGAACAGGGCTCCGATGATCACCAGCACCAGGCGTTCCGGGCGCTCCATGAAGCCCACCCGGCAGGAGCCGATGAGCGACTCGGCGCGGGCGCGGGTATAGCTCACCATGATGGCGCTGACCATTACGAACGCCGTCAGCACCACGTAGAAGAAGCGATCGCCGCGGGCGTAGAAGACCAGCAAGCCGAAGAATTGCGAAGCGTCGCTGTAGCGATCAATCACCGAATCGAAGAATCCACCGAAGCGGGTGACCTGGTTGCTGGCCCGGGCGACGCGTCCGTCAACCAGATCGAAGAAGCCGGAGCCGATGATCACCAGCCCGGCGTAGCGGAACATGCGCGCCTGGCTGTCTCCATTTGCATAGCCAAACAGAAATGCGGCGATGGTGTTCACTACCAGCCCGAGAAAGGTGAGCACATTGGGATTGATCCTGGCCAGGGCCAGCCAGCGAACGATGGCGTCGAGCAGGACGCCGCAGGCTCGCCCGAAAGCGCTGGTCCAGGTTTTGGGACGGGAAGTCTTCGCACTGGCGGTCCTGGCGCTGGTTGCATCTGGCGCGGTTCGGTTGTCGCCAATCTGGCTCATGGTTGCTTCTGCCTATTTGGCCTCAGGCTGTTCGTGGATGGTGGTCAGGCTGAGAATCTCCATCTCGCGCTTGCCGTTGGGCGTGACTACGGTGGCGCTGTCTCCGACCTTTTTGTTCAACAAGGCGCGTCCGATCGGCGAACTGGTGGATATCTTGCCGGCAGCCACGTCGGACTCTTCGCTGGTCACCAGTTTGTACTCCACTTCCGCGTTCTTGGAATCGTCATACACCTTGACGGTGGAACCCAGTCCCACCTTATCTTTCGGGATATTATCCATATTGATAAGGGCGAGTTCCGCCATGCGAGCCCCCAACTGGCGGAGCCGCGCCTTGACGAACTCCTGGCGCTGTTTCGCCATGTGGTACTCGGCATTCTCACTGAGGTCACCCAGGGCGGCGGCTTTCTTGATTTCCTGAGGAAGATCATGAACCAGCTCATGTTCGAGGGCGTTCATTTCTTCCTGTAACTTCCTTTTGATCTGCTCGGTCATCGCCCGAAGATTATAAACCCCTGCTTCGGCCCATGTGTGGGCCGGACACCGCTGTCAGCTGCTTTTGAAGTTGATCTTGCTTGCGTTTATGGGGATGCGGGTCAGTGCCTCTGAATTCTTGCGCTTAGGGCCCAGATTTGGCTCAATGCCCAGTCAAAGCGGCGGCAGGAGTGTCCGCCCCTACACCAGCCGGAAGGCGCTTCCAGATTGCCTTTCCTGACCGCTTGGGATAAACTAACAGTGTGTTGTTCCTCAAGTGCCCTGCGCTCGTGGGTGTTCCCTCATGATCAGCGTCGACGGCAATTTCCACATAGGCGATAAGGTTGTCTATCCCAATCATGGCGTTGGAGTTATCGAACAAATCAGCAGCCGCACGATTGGCGAAACTGTGGAAAAATTCTACCTGCTGAAGATCAAAGCCAGCAGTCTGAAGGTGATGGTGCCGTTCCACAACGTGCACACAGTCGGACTGCGACGGGTGGTCAAGAACGGCGAAATCCAGAAAATCGTTGATTTCCTTACAGATGGCGAGTGCGACAATAACGCCGACTGGAAATACCGCTTCAAAGAGAACTCCGAGCGAATGCGTACCGGATCGCTGTTGGAGGTCGCCGCTGTCCTCAAGGGGTTGCTGCTGCTGAGCCAGTCGAAACCGCTATCCTTTCGCGAGAAGAAGATGTTGGAACGGGCCCGCTACCTCCTGGTAAGCGAACTCGCCATGGCCAAAAACACCGAAGAAGTGCAAATCGAAGAAATGCTGGCCAGAGCCCTGGCCAAGAGCAAACTGCCTTTCCCAGAAGCCTCGGATTTTGTAGCTTAGTCTTTCGTCGGCGGTCATTAGTCCTTGGCCAATCCTAAGCTGCGACAGCTTTCGAAACTCGAAGGCCTTTGTATGAACCGCTCATTGCCACTCCCCTCACCAGGAGAATGCATTCTTGACGTGACGGTCGGCTGTGACCTTCGACCACCTAGGATGTGACTAGTGAGTCAAGGGCGGTAATTAACGACCAACGACGGAGCGACCAACGGCTGAAACTGCTACTCCCCCAACCAGGCCCCATACGGCTTCAGCGAATCGATGTGGTCGAAGACGATCTTCATTGCGGCGGTGATGGGGACGGCAAGGACCAGTCCCATGGCGCCCCATAGCCAGCCCCAGACCAGAAGCGCGATGGTGACCGCCAGCGGGTTCAACTGCAAGCGGTTGCCCAGGAATTTGGGATAGAGCACATTGAGCGCGATCAGATGAAGCCCCAGTACGATCATGACAATGACCACGGCGTCTCCGGAGCTGATATGCCCAACGCTCACGAAGAATGGCGGGGCCATGGCCAGAACCACTCCCAGATATGGGACCAGACTGAGAAATCCGCTGATGAAGCCTATGAAGTAGAAGAACGGCAGCCCCATGATGCCGAAGGCGATGGTGCTCGCGGTTCCCAGAAACAGGCCGATCAAAAGATTGCCCACCATGAAGGTGCGAATCATGGCCGAAATAAGCCCCAGCGTCACATAGGCCGTTTGCCGGTTCTCCAGCGTAAAAAGCATCACCGTTGCCGAGCGGACGTGATGCTGCCAGCTCAACATGAAATAGACCAGGAAGGGGACGAACGAGGCTGCCAGCAGGGCTTGTGAGACCGAGCCGAAACCGCGGGTGAGTATATCCGCCAGGTTGGTGCTGGAACGAGGCTCGCTTGTTTTGGCCTGCGGGTCGGTGTCGAAGGTTCCCAGATTTTCCGCTCGTTGCCAGGCTTGCGAGATTTCCAGCCGCATGCGTTGCGTGTATTTAGACAAATCGTGGCCGAAGATGATGGCTTGATTCGAGGAGTAGTAAACCAGCCCTGCCACCAGGGCAAGCAGCAACAGAACGGCGACGGCCGCAGCCAGGCCGCGAGGCAGTTGAAGTCGAATCAGCAGATCCATCACCGGCGCCAGAATGAATGCCAGCAGCACCGACACCAGCATCACCGCCAGTACCAGTTCACCCCAATAGCAGAGCCCGAGCACGGTGGCAATTCCAATCGCCGTAAACGCCCAGTGGGGCTTCTGCGGCTTGGGCTGGGGGAGAGCCACAGCTTGCGGCGGACGATTGATCTCTGCCTGATCGGTGGCCATGGAAGTAGTTGCGATAGTCATCGTAGCGTAACTTCAGCCAGACCAGCCGGACATATAATCGCGACGTGCCTTTTCAACAAACCGATCAGCTCCCCGGCGAGCACCAGCCCAGAATCCTGGGCATGGATGTGGGATCCAGACGAATCGGCCTGGCGATTTCCGACCCGCTGGGCATCACCGCGCAAGGTTTGGACACCATCCATCGCCAGAACAAGCGAGTGGATCTTGCCCAACTGGAACGGGTCATCCGGGAGCACGCGGTAAGCGAAATCGTCATGGGGCTGCCGCTGCGAATGAGCGGTGTCGAGGGCATCCAGGCGGAAAAAATGCAAGCCTTCGCGGAACAGATCCGCCGCCGCTTCAAGTTGCCGGTGCACCTCTGGGACGAACGCCTCACCTCGGCCCAGGCTAACCGGCTTCTGAAAGAAACCGAGATGTCGATCAAACGGCGCGGGGCGGTGGTGGACCAGATGGCGGCGGTGCTGATCTTGCAGAGCTGGATGGATTCCAGAAGCTAGTCGTTGGTCTTTGGCCCTGGGTCGTTGGCAAAACCGCTAACCGCAAGTCTTCCACGGAACATTTGAATCCCTCGTCTCGCTCCGCGCTTTGGCCCGTCGAGTTCAACACGTGGATTGCGTGGCTCAGGGGTGGCCAACGACCAAAGTCAGCCTCCCGAAGGTCAACGACCAAAGGCCAACGACCCGCGACCACACTTCATCTAAACTATTGTCAACTTGCGCACGCTTCTGACACTTGTGCTGCTTGCCGTCCTCGCCACTGGCGGCTGGCTGGCGTGGGCGTTGTGGATGCCCGTCACGCCGCCGGGGCAGAAGTTCGTGATGCTGCGGCCGGGATACTCCACCCGCCGCATTGCGGCTGAGCTTAAGTCCGCCGGGGTTATTCGAAATACTCTCGCCTTCGTGTTGTGGCACCGCCTGCATCGCAAACAATCGTTGAAGGCCGGCGAATATCTTTTCGACAAGCCGGCGAAAGCTCTGGAGATTCACGAGCGCCTGGTACGCGGCGACATTTATGTGCACACCGTGGTGATTCCGGAAGGCTATACCATGTTCGACATTGCCCAGGCGGTGCAGGACGCGGGCCTGGGATCAACCCAGGAATTTCTCCAGGCCGCCCAATCTGAAGTCGGATTGATTTCCGATCTATCTCCCCAGGCCAGAACCCTGGAGGGCTACCTCTTCCCGAATACCTACGAGTTCACCCGCACCCAAAGCATGAAGGACATTGTCTCTGCGATGGTGAAGCAGTTTCGACAGGTGGCTCAACAGATAGGCCTGGCGGGGCCAACGCCGGCTGCAGCCGCGCCGGCTGCCGATGCTCCGGGCGCCACGGTGATGAGCAACATCCAAAAAACAGTCACCATGGCTTCCATCATCGAGAAAGAAACCGCTGTACCCGAGGAGCGTCCGGTCGTAGCCAGCGTCTATTACAACCGCCTCGACCGGAAGATGGCACTGCAAGCCGACCCCAGCGTGATCTACGCGGAATTGCTCGATGGAACTTATGGCGGGGCTCTGCATCACTCCGACATGAGTTTTCGCTCCAGCTACAATACCTACACTCACGCCGGCCTTCCTCCCGGACCGATCGGGAATCCGGGCCGCAGCTCTCTGGAAGCCGCGCTGCATCCGGCGAAGACGGACTATCTTTATTTCGTCAGCGACGGCAACGGCCATCACCGATTTTCCCGCAGCCTTGAAGAACACAACCAGAATGTGGCCAAACTGCGACAAGCCGTGCAGAAAAAATAAGAGCTTTTAATCTGCGGCATGCGCTCTGGACGCTGAAAAGACAACCCCGGCCGTGCTGAGGTCCCTTCCATTCGCATATACTGAGCTTTATCGGTGAACCCAACTGTCCTCTGAGGAATCCAATCCAGTCTAGATGCAGACCTTCTCGCGCTACCGGGCTATTCTTGTCTTGCTGGCGGTCTTTCCCCTTACCGGCTGCCTGTTCCGTTCGCGCCGGGTAGAACGGCAACTTAGCACCGCCCCGCTGAAGTCCGCCACCCAGGCGGAATTGATCGACTACCTTAATTCCCAGGCCAGGATCAAAACTCTGCAGGCGACGGTGGATATCGATACCTCAGTGGGGGGAGTCAAAAAGGGGAAAGTCACCGACTACCAGCAGATTCGCGGTTACGTACTGGTGCGCAAGCCGGCAATGATGCGCATGATCGGGCTGATGCCCATCGTTCGCAATCGCGCCTTTGACATGGTAAGCGATGGGCGCGCCTTCAAACTCTGGATTCCACCCAAAAACCGCTTCGTGATCGGACGCAATGACGTTGAGACTCACAATGTGCAACAGCCGCTGGAGAATCTGCGCCCGCAGCACATCTATGACGCCATGATCATGCGGGAGATCGATCCGGAGAATGAAATCGCAGTCATGGAAAACAACTTCGAGATCGTCACCGATACTAGAAAACGCCAGGTGCAGCAGGCCGATTATGAGATTGATGTGATCCGCAGAGGCGACCACGGCTGGTTCCTGTCCCGCAAAATCATCTTCAGCCGTACCGACCTGCTGCCTCACCGCCAACTCATCTATGATCAAACCGGCGATGTGGCGACCGACTCGCGTTACGAGAACTATAAGGATTACAACGGTACGAATTTTCCCTCGCAAATCGAAATCTGGCGGCCGCAGGAGGAGTACGACATCACCTTGACCATCGTGAAGCTACAGGTGAATGAACCGCTCCCCGACGACAAGTTCGTGCTGGACCAGCCGGCCGGAGCGCAGGTCGTGCATCTCGATCAGCCGCAGTCCAGCCAGGTGAACGGAACCGACGGAAGGTAGAAGCCAGAAACTGCAGCTGCAAAGCTAGAAGCCAGAAGCTAGAAACCAGCAGCCCCCAATGATGAACAAAATGATCGTCGCCAATCTGGTGCACCGGCCGATCCGGTCGCTGATCAGCATTGTGGCCATTGCGCTCGAGGTCACGCTGATTCTGCTGATCGTTGGCCTTTCGGTGGGGATGCTGAACGACGCCAGGCAACGCCAGGCGGGCATCGGCGCCGATGTGATCGTGCAGCCACCCAACACCTCCTTCATGGCCGGGGTGAGCAACGCGCCTATGTCCGTCAAGATCGGCGGCGTGCTTGCCCAACTGCCGCACGTAAAGACTGTTGCCCCGGTGATCTGGCAACTGTCGACCTCGAAGAACCTGGAAGTTATTTATGGAATCGACCTGAAGAGCTTTGAGGCCCTGGCCCCGTTTCATTTCCTACATGGGGGTCCCTTTCAGGGTCCCAACGATTGCCTGGTGGACGACTATTTTGCCCAGTCGCAGCACGTGAAAGTGGGTTCCACCGTAGAGATTCTGAACCACGATTTTCGCGTGGCTGGCATCGTGGAGCACGGCCGCGGAGCGCGGAAATTCCTGCCTATGAGCACCCTGCAGGACCTGATCGGAAGCCAGGGCAAAGCTTCAGTGTTTTACGTGAAGCTGGACGACCCGGCTAACGCGGACGCGGTGGTGCAGGAAGTAAAGAACGTTCCCGGCCTGGAGAATTATTCGGTGCGCTCCATGCGCGAATATCTTTCCATGATGACGACCAGCAGCTATCCCGGGCTTTCGACCTTCATCAGCGTGGTGATTGGCATTTCGGTGGTAATCGGGTTCATCGTGATTTTTCAGGCCATGTACACGGCAGTCATGGAGCGGACCCGCGAAATCGGAATCCTGAAATCCATCGGCGCGTCAAAACTCTACATCGTAAATGTGATCCTGCGCGAGACCGTATTGCTGGCGATCGGCGGGATCATCGTGGGCGTTCTGTTCAGCCTGGCGGCGCGTGCCGGAATCAAGTACCGCCTGCCCACGCTGCCGGTGGTCGTCACCGGCGGCTGGATCCTGCGCTCCACGATCATTGCCATTATCGGAGCCATTCTGGGGGCCCTTTACCCGGCGTACAAAGCAGCGCAGAAAGACCCAATTGACGCCTTGGCATACGAATAACGGATCGTGTGGGCGGACACTCTTGTCCGCCGCTGTGGACTTTGATTTTTCCTTCAATGAGAACCAATAGCGTCAACTCATCAGAATTCCGAGACCCAACCAAACCAACGGCGGTGGGAAGGGTGTCCGCCCCGCACCCTTGCGTTGACAATTTCCTCATCTCTGCGTTATCTTTAAGTCTTTGGTAGTCCTGCGGTGGCCCGCCTGGTAGCCCTGCGCCTTCGGCGTTGAAGTGGGTACTCAGCGGTCTTCTTTGTTTTTTTAATTTCTGGGAGATTCGTAATGTCAACCTATTTCCCCAAAGCGGGGGAAATTGTGCGCAAGTGGTACGTCGTGGATGCCTCGGGGCAGACGCTCGGCCGGCTAGCCTCGCAGGTCGCCCGCATCCTCATGGGCAAGGAGAACCCGCGTTACACCCCGTTTCTCGATACCGGAGATCACGTTATCGTGATCAATGCCGGGAAGGTGAAGACCACGGGGATGAAGTCCGAGCAGAAGGTCTATCAGCATTACACCGGATATCCGGGTGGACTGCGCACGGAAGAGTTTCGCAAGCGTTTTGACCGCAAGCCCGAGTTGATTGTCGAAGAGGCGATCAAACGCATGTTGCCCAAGACCAAGCTGGGCGGACACATGATCACCAAGTTGCAGGTGTACCGCGGCGACAAACATCCGCATCAAGCGCAAAAGCCGGAAGTGCGGGTATTGGAGACGAGAGCGTAAGACAGTTTCGAGTTTCAGGTTTTCAGTTTCGGGATGTAGGACGCAAAGACTGCGGAATTTTTTGAAAGGTTGAAGTAGCCGGATTCTCTCTTGTGCTTGTTGGCCAGGAGCTAGAAGCCAGGCGCTAGAAGCTAAAACATGGCAGAGCTAGTGCAATATTACGGAACGGGACGCCGCAAGTCGGCGATCGCGCGGGTTTATCTTCGTCCGGGCAGCGGCGAGTTCAAAGTCAACGGACGTCCTTTCGAACAGTATTTTGTGACCGAGTCGCAGCGCTCCAGCGCGCGCCAGCCATTGCTCTCCACCGATACCGCGGCCACATTCAATGTGGTGGTGCGGGTGGTCGGGGGCGGAGTCAATGGCCAGGCCGATGCGGTGAAGCTGGGCATTGCCCGCGCGCTCATGCTGTTCAACATCGAACTGCGCAAGAAGCTCAAAGCGGAAGGCATGGTCAGCCGCGACTCGCGGTCCAAGGAACGCAAGAAGTACGGGCAGAAGGGCGCAAGGAAGCGCTTCCAGTACTCGAAGAGATAGTTTCAAGTTTCTGGTTTCTGGTTTCGAAAACCGGAAACCTCAGACTAGAAACTCTAGTTAAAGCTGTTCAATTCATCCTGTGCCTCGCGGCGCGGGGCGGGAATGGCAATCCGGAAGGGCAAGATTGCAGTTTCCGGTTTCCAGTTTCTGGTTGCGAAATCAGAAACCCTGAAACTCGAAACTGATGTTCGGCCGGATGCAGACCAAATGAGGAGGTTAATTGGCTAACATCACCATGAAGGAGTTGCTCGAAGCAGGAGTTCACTTCGGGCATCAGACCAAGCGCTGGAATCCTAAGATGAAGGAATACATCTTCGGCGAGCGCAACGGTATCTACATCATCGACCTGCAAAAGACGCTGAAGATGTTTAAGGAAGCGTCGAAGTTCGTGGCCGACCTGGCCGCGGCGGGCAAAATTGTGTTGTTCGTAGGCACCAAGCGACAGGCCCAGGATGCGATCGCCGAAGAGGCCTCCCGTTGTGGCGGCTTCTACGTGAATCAGCGCTGGCTGGGCGGACTGCTCACCAACTGGGTGACGGTGCAGAAGTCGGTTAAGCGGCTCAAGGAGCTCGATGAGATGGCCACGGATGGCCGCTACGAGTTGCTGCCCAAGAAAGAAGTTATCAAGCTGGAGCGCGAGCGCAAGCATCTGCAAGCCAACCTGGCCGGCATCAAGAACATGAGCCGCCTGCCGGATGCGATCTTCGTGATCGACTCCAACAAGGAACAGATCGCGGTGCGTGAAGCCCGCAAGCTGGGCATTCCCGTGGTCGCTGTCGTGGACACGAATTGCGACCCCAGCGAAGTGGATTACGTGATTCCCGGCAATGACGACGCTCTGCGGGCGATTCGCCTGTTCGCGTCAAAGATCGCCGATTCGGTTGCCGAGGGCGCGCAACTGATGAGCGACAAGCAAGCCGCCGACCTGGCCGCTGCGGTCTATGCGGAACCAGCCGCCGCCCCCGCGGGCGAGGCCGCTCCCGAGACTGCGGCCGATGCGGCTGGCGAGGACATCAGCATGGAAGATGTGCTGGGTGGCGGAGTGCGAAAACAGCCGGCAGCCGCCAAGGAAACCGTGGATGAGGACGTTCCGCAGGTGGAAACCCAAACGTATTAAACCGTGGTTGGCCTTTGGTCGTCGGTCGTCAGCGAAAATCACCAAGAAGCCGACAGTTTTGAGCCCGCAAGTTCCTGGCTTTAGCCCCTGAGGGGGAATCAGACCCGCGCGGGTCGTCCGGCGCGGGTCAACGTTTGTACGGGCAGTTTTAAGTTTCCGGTTTCTGGTTTCCGGAAACTAGAAACCCGAACCGGAAACTCTATATATTATGAGCACAACTACCGTGAATATTTCTGCTACGCAAGTGAAAGAGCTCCGGGAAAAGACCGGGGCGCCCATGATGGACTGCAAACAGGCCCTTACTGAAGCCAAAGGCGATCTGGAGCAAGCGGTTGTCCTGCTGCGCAAGAAGGGAATTTCCGTGGCTGGAAAGAAGGCGAGCCGAGTGACCAAAGAGGGAGCGGTTGCCAGCTATATTCATGCCGGCGGCAAAATCGGCGTGCTCGTCGAAGTGAACTGCGAGAGCGACTTCGTCGCCCGCACCGACGATTTCAAGGAACTGGTGCACGACATCGCTATGCACATCGCGGCCAGCGATCCCAAATTTGTGCGTAAGGAAGACGTCACCCCGGAGGCTTTCGAGCGCGAAAAGGATATCTATCGCTCGCAGGCCGCCGCTACCGGCAAGCCTCCGCAAGTGGTCGAGAAGATCGTGGAAGGCAAGATGAGCAAATTCTACGAGGAAGTTTGCCTGCTGGAGCAGCCGTTCATCCGCGATCAGACGGTCAGCATCGGCCAGCTTATTGCCACCAAGATCGGCAAGCTGGGCGAAAATATCGCGGTGCGTCGTTTCGCGCGCTTCAAAGTAGGCGAAGCGGGCGAAACCATCGCCATCACCAAACCGGACCAGAAAAGCGAATAGGACAATTTCTGGTTTCCGGTTTCTAGTTTCCGGACAAACACGCGTGTAGGATAGGCATCGGGCCAGTGACTAGAAACTGGAACCAGAAACTGGAAACCAACTGATGTCAGCTCCGGTGTTCAAGCGCATTTTGCTCAAACTCTCCGGCGAGGCCCTGGCCGCCAACCAGGGCTTCGGCGTCGATCCTCTACGCATTCATGAAATAGCCGCTGAACTAGCCGACGTTCGCTCCCTTGGCATCCAGATCGCTATCGTAGTCGGCGGCGGCAATTTCTTCCGCGGCGTGGCCCAGCAGGCGCGCGAGATGGATCGTGTCTCCGCCGATCACATGGGCATGCTGGCTACGGTGATCAACGCCCTGGCCCTGCAGGATGCGCTGGAAAAGCAAGGCATTCATACCCGGGTGCAATCCGCGATCGAGATGAACCAGGTGGCCGAGCCTTTTATCCGCCGTCGCGCCATCCGTCACCTGGAAAAAGAGCGCGTGGTGATTTTTGCCGGAGGCACCGGAAATCCCTATTTCTCGACCGACACCGCAGCCTCGCTGCGAGCCATGGAGATCAAGGCCGACGCTATTCTCAAAGCCACAAAAGTTGACGGCATCTACGACGCCGATCCCATGCTGGTCAAAGACGCCAAGAAATTTACCCAGATCAGCTACATGGAAGTGCTCAAGCAGGGACTCAAAGTGATGGATTCAACCGCCATCTCCCTGTGCAAGGACAATAACCTGCCTATCATCATCTTCAACCTGAATCATCGCGGAAATATCCGCAAAGTCGTGACCGGGGAAAAGATCGGGTCGCTGGTCAGCGCATAAAAACCTCAAGCAGGCTCTTGGTCCATCGAAGGGTTTATAATCCTGAGTTTTGACTACCTCTTTCGGCGGAGCTGATGATGGCGCAATCCACGATGGCAACAGTACCTGGTCTTAAAGAAACTTACGTTCAGCTCAAAACCCGCATGGATAAAGCGGTGGAAGATTTTCGCAAGGCCATGGCCGCGACCCGCACGGGGCGCGCGTCTGTGCACATGCTGGACGCGGTCAGCGTGGAATACTACGATTCGCAGATGCCGCTGAATCAGATCGCCCAGGTGCACGCCCCCGAACCTCAGCTCATCACCGTGCAGCCGTTTGATCCCAGTTCGCTGGGCGCCATCGAGAAAGCCATTCGCACCGCCGATCTCGGTCTGAACCCGATGAATGACGGCAAGATCATCCGCGTGCCGGTGCCGCCGCTTACCGAAGAGCGCCGCAAAGACATGGTCAAGCATCTGCACAAGGTGCTGGAGGAGCACAGAACGGCGGTGCGCAACATTCGCCGCGACGGCAATGACGCAATCAAGAAGGCAATGAAAGATAAAAAAATCGCCGAAGACGACGAAAAGCGCGCCATGGAAGAAATTCAAAAACTTACCGACGACGAAATCAAGAAGATGGAGGAAATGAGTAAAGGCAAAGAGAAAGAAGTGATGGAGATAAAGTAGCCTTCATTCGCTCAAAAGCAAAAACTAAGAACTAAGAACTGAAAACTGACCTAAGACTCACAAGTGCCAGGAGCTGAGGCAAAAAGCTCCCATGAATTCCGCAAAAAACCTTTTGTATGCCTTCGCACCACTTTTGTTGGGAGCATCGTTAAGCGTGTCGCCGGGGAACACCATGCCACCGAAGGTCGTCCAAGCGCAAGAGTTTTCGGTCATCGGGATCGAAGCACGAACCAATAATGCCCGAGAGATGACCAACGCAGGAATCATTCCAAAGCAGTGGAGCAGGTTTTTCGCTGAAGGAATTTTGTCCAGGATTCCGAACCAGGTCGACCCCACAATTTATGCCCTGTACACCGACTACGCCAGCGATCGGAACGGTGATTACACCTTCCTCATCGGCGCGAAGGTGAGCGGCACTTCCACAATTCCCGCCGGAATGGTCGCGAAGAAAGTGCCGGCGGGAAAATATGCGGTTGTCACGAGTGCGCGCGGCCCGGTGCAGAGCGTCGTGCCCCAGGCCTGGCAGCAAATTTGGACTTTGGAAGATAAGTCACAGCTTGGCGGCCGCCGAGCCTATAAAGCCGACTTTGAAGTCTACGACCAACGCAGCCGCGATCCGCAGGACTCGCAAGTCGATATCTACGTAGGCCTCCACTAGGCCCAACTCCTTTTCTTCCTCTTGTTCTTCGTCTGGCCCACTAACCACGCACCGCTGGAAGCCGCTTCCAGAGCGGGAATTACCTGGGTACCCTGTCCAAAAGTAACGCAACTTTCCGAAGTTGAGCGGGTTTTCATTCCGGTGCCACGAATTCATCGATTTTCAGATTTCAGGAGTCTCTGATGAAACGGTTTCTGGTGCTGCTTACGATTCTCGCGCTTAGCGGACTTGCCTTGGTTGGCTGTGGCGGGGGAAATAGCTCGGCAACTCTTTCGGCCAACACTCAAAGTGGGGCCGTATTCGTGACCGGAGAGGATGCTCCTCTACCCTCCGTGGTGAGCCTGAACCTCACGATTAATTCCATCACCCTCACCGGCGCAAGCAACTCGTCACAACTGGTGTCGTCTCCCATCACCGTCGATTTTGCCCGCCTGGTGGGTCTGCGCGAGCCTCTGGCATTCAATTCCGTCCCGGCTGACACCTACAGCAGCGCGACTTTTGTGTTGTCGAGCCCGGTGATCAATTACATCAGCGCGGTCAATCCGCCGCAGGTGAGCACGCTGAACGGGACGTTCAGCAATCCCGCCAGCACCAGCCCTCAGACTACCTCTGTAACTGTAAATTTTCCCACACCGATGGTGGTAACCGCGGATGGTTTGGCTGGCCTGCATACGGAATTCGACATCCGGCAATCGCTGGCGGTCGACGGCAGCGGACAGATTACCGGCGTTATTAACCCGGTGATGGTCATCCAGGCGGTCAAAGCGACAAACCCTGAGGGCCAGATCACCGACCTCACCGGCACCGTCGTTTCCGTGAACACGGCCAGCAGTTCGTTCGTAATGCAAGGACCCTTCGGCCACCAGTTCACCGTCGCGGTGAATGGCAGCACCAATTTCAACCAGGGCTTCACGCTTGCCACGCTGCCCGCCACGGGCGGATTTGTAGCGATCCAGGGCACCGTGCAGATGGATGGCAGCATTCTGGCCAGCGACGTGGAATTCATTACCACCGACCGGGCGTTTATCTCCGGCCGTATTCTGGCTTTGAACCCCACCTCCGGTCCGGTGCAGACTGTCACTTTGTGGGTCGGCGAGACCGGGGGAAGCGCCTCCGGCCTGGTTGATACGGTGCAGACTGTGGATGTCAGCAGCGTGACCACATATGACATCTGCTTCTTCAACAACAGCTGGTTCAGCCCGAGTAATCTATTCGGCGATTCGTCGATGCTGGTGGGCCAGCGCATCTTCATCGGGGGCACGTTCACCAACTCTACCTTCGCACCCGACTTCATCTCCTTGCGACGCCAGGGCGTGTACGGCATGGTGGTTCCCGGCAGCGTGATTGTTACCAGCGGCAACGCCGGCAACTTCCAGTTGCTGAACACCGGCTTGCTGGGCATGTCGCTGGGTGGACCGTTAACCGTGAACACGGGCGCTGGAACTGTGTTCTTCCAGGGCAACAGCAATACGCTGACGCTCATGGATCTACAAACCGCCAGCGCTACGGTTTCGGTTCCGGCGATTGCGCGCGGCTTGGTTCTCAAGGACTCGACCAGCGGCGATCCCGTGCTGTGGGCGCACCGGGTTCGGGAGACGCAATAGTCTCGAGTCTGAATCGAGTTAAAGCGGGCGGCCACCAGCCGCCCGTTTTACTTTTGCAGCCGTTCAACCTCTCACGCCCTCGTTAAGGACCAGAAATCGTAGGGTTCGGGAAGGGCGCGACTTCAGTCGTGCCATAAGTAGTTGCAATTCCGCGCGGCTTCAGCCGCTGGAGTTCGCTGTTTCGTCGCGCTTCATCTCCATTGAGTCAAGGGCCGGCCCTCGCCCAGGCTTTATAATCATCGGTCATGAAAAAAGTTGTCCACGCGGCTTGTCCGCATGACTGTCCGGACGCCTGCGGCGTTCTGATCACCGTGCAGGATGGCCGAGCCACCAGAATCCAGGGCGATCCGGCACATCCCGTGACCCGCGGATTCTTGTGCGCCAAGGTGGCCAAGTATCTTGATCGCGTGTATTCGCCAGATCGAGTGCTTTATCCCACGAAGCGGGTAAGACCGAAGGGTCCGGTCGCGGGCGAGGGCGCCCGCGCCACACAAGCGTTTGAGCGAATCGGCTGGGACGAGGCGCTCGACCTCATCGCCTCCCGTTTCCGGGCCATCATTTCAGAATCTGGCAGTGAAGCTATCCTGCCTTACTCCTATGGTGGAACCTTGGGAGCGCTGAATGGCGCATCCATGGATCGGCGGTTCTTTCACCGGCTGGGCGCATCGCAACTGGCCCGCAATATCTGCTCGGCGGCGGGCGAGGCGGGATTGAAATCCGTTATCGGAATCAAGCTGGGGACCGAGCCGGAGCAGTTCGCGCACTCGCGATACATCATCGCCTGGGCCTCGAACATCCATGGCAACAACGTCCACTTGTGGCCTTTCATCTCGGAAGCCCGCCGCAAGGGCGCCAAGCTGGTGGTGATCGATCCCTATCGCACGCGGACCGCAGCTTGTGCGGACTGGTATCTGCCCATCAATCCGGGAACAGACGCCGCCCTCGCGCTGGGCATGATGCACGTCATCATCAATCAAGGCCTACACGACGCGGATTATGTTGCCCGCTACACGTTGGGCTTCGATGAGCTTCGCAACAAGGTCCAGGAATATTCGCCGGAAAAAGTCGAGAGGTGGACCGGCATCGCGGCTTCCGACGTCGTTAAGCTGGCGTGTGAATATGCCACTACTCGCCCCGCGGTGATCCGGTTGAACTACGGAGTGCAGCGTTCGGAAGGCGGCGGCATGGCGACCCGCGCCATCACCATGCTGCCTTGTATTACCGGATCGTGGAAGGAAGCGGGCGGCGGCCTGCAGCTTTCGACCAGCGGCGCCTACGGACTGAATCGGGAGGCGCTGGAGCGGGCTGATTTCATGAACAAGGCATTGGGACGGCCGGCGCGTACCATCAACATGGTCGAACTGGGCAAGGCGCTCAATTCCCTGGAGGATCCCCCGGTAAAGGCGCTTTTTGTCTACAACTCGAACCCCGCAGCGGTTTGTCCCAACCACAATGAAGTGATTCGCGGCCTGCGGCGTCCGGACCTGTTCACCGTAGTGCACGAGCAATTCTTCACCGACACGGTCGACTACGCCGACCTTGTGCTACCCGCCACCACTTTCTTCGAGCACAAAGACCTGCAGACTGCTTACGGCCACTACTATCTGCAGATCTCGCAGCCCGCCATCGAGCCGTTGGGTGAATGTCGCTCCAATGTCGAGCTGTTCCGCGCCCTGGCCGGGCGCATGGGGTTTGCGGAGGAATGCTTGAACGATTCCGTGGACCAGATGATTGATGCGGCGCTGGATTCGAAGAATCCGCTCTTGCAGGGGATTGACCGTGATCGCCTGCAGCGGGAGGGGCACGTAAGGCTTAGTTTTAAGCCTCAGTCCCAGGATTCCGCTTCTCAGTTCACGGATTTCCTGCCTTTTGCAGAAGGCAATTTCAGCACTGCAAGCGGCAAGGCGGAACTTTATAGTGAGGAACTCAAGGCGCAAGGACTGGACCCGGTCGCGGCGTTTATTCCGCCCGGCGAATCGCGGCATAGCCCGCAAGCCCAGGCGTTTCCTCTGGAGCTGCTGGCTCGCAAGGCAGACAATTTCCTCAACAGCACATTTTGTAACCTTGCCGAAACCCAAAGGATGGAGGAAGTTGGTTTGCTGGAGATGAATTCAGCGGACGCTCGCGCTCGCGGAATCGCTGACGGCGACCCGGTTCGTGTCTTCAACCGCCGCGGCGATTTAATGTTGAGAGCCCGAGTCGACGTCGCGGTGCAAAAGGGTGTAGTCTCGGCCAAGCTTCACTGGGCAAAACTGAGCGCTGGGAATCGCAACATTAACGTGCTTACTTCGGAAAAACTTACGGACCTAGGCAACTCCGCTACGTTTTATTCCGTCTTGGTTGAAGTAGAGCTTTCTAAGCCGGCGGTTTTGGACGCTCTCCACCGCTCTACCGTATAATTGCCACTTTCCATACTCCCAGTATCCGAGGTCGTAACGATTCTTCGTTTTCATCAGGTTAGCCCTGTCGTGACGAAGAGGAGGAGGTCGGGGCGTGCGTGCCCTCCTGCTGCTCAGGGATCCCAGTCATCTCCTTCAATCTTAAAGATTTGTAAATCAGGACGCGCGTTCTTATGCGTGCTGATAAGCGTCTTTTGGTTGTGCTCGGCAGGATCGGGTCAGCAGGACATAATTACTGAAATTGTAGTTCACGGCAACCGCCGTATTCCGGCCGAAACGGTGCGTGCTCGCATCTTCAGCCGGCCGGGTGACGTCTACGACCCCGCTGCCCTGGAGCGGGACTTCAACTCCCTGTGGAATACCGGCTATTTCGAGGATATCCGCTTCGAGCGGGAGCAGACTCCCAAGGGCTGGCGCATCCACGTGTACGTCAAGGAACGTCCCACCATCAGCGAGATCGACTATCTGGGACTGAGTTCGGTGTCGAAGAGCGATGTCCTCGACCGCTTTAAGGACCGCAAGGTGGGGCTTTCGCCAGAGAGTCAGTACGATCCCACCAAGATAAAAAAGGCCGAGGTCACCATCAAAGAATTGCTCTCCGAGCATGGGCGCCAGTTTGCCACCGTGCGGACCGAAGTTCGCCCCATTCCGCCCGCCAAGGTCAGCGTCACGTTCGTGATCAAGGAAGGCCCCAAAGTCAGCGTCGGCAAGATTACATTCGTCGGCAACAAGCACATCAACTCCCGAACCCTTCGCGCCGCCATGAAGAACCTGAAGCCGATCGGGATACCGCATTCTATCTTCCTGGAAAACATCTTCGCCAAGACTTATGACGCCACCAAGCTCGATGAGGATACGGAACGGGTACGCGCTGAATTTCAGAATCGCGGTTACTTCAAAGTGCTGGTACAGGATCCAAAAACCGAGATTCACGACACCGGGCACCCGGGTTTTCATATCCCGCTGCTGATGAAGGGGCAGGGCAAGGCGGTGGACATCACGATTCCGATCGATGAAGGCGAGCAGTACCGGCTGGGTGCAATCACCTTCAACGGGAACAAGGAAGTGACCAACCTGAAAGCCTTGCGTGCGCTCTTTCCCATGAAGGATGGAGACATTTTCTCCCGGGAGAAGGTAGCAAAGGGTCTCGACAACCTGCGCGACGCCTATCGGCAGCTGGGACACATCAACTTTACGTCGATTCCTAACACTACCTTCGACGAGGACAAGAAGCTGGTGAACCTCTCCATCGACATCGATGAGGGGAAGAAGTTCTACGTTCGCAGAATTGAATTCAGCGGCAACACCACGACCCGTGACAAGGTCATCCGGCGCGAAGTGGCACTGGAAGAGGGCCAGGTCTACGACGAACGTCTTTGGAAGCTTAGCCTTTTGCGGCTCAACCAGTTAGGGTACTTCGAACAACTGAAGCCGGACGATCCGAACGTAACTGAAACTCATCTCGACGAAAAGAATGGCACGGTTGATCTCACCCTCAAGGTTCGGGAAAAAGGCAAAAACAGCATCGGTCTGAATGGCGGCGTCAGCGGTCTGGCAGGAGCCTTCATCGGGATTAACTACAGCACCAACAATTTCCTGGGATTAGGCGAGACGCTGTCGGTCCAGACCAGCATCGGAAACATTCAACGCATTCTGTCCTTTGGCTTTACTGAGCCTTATCTTTTTGATCGGCCGATCCAGGGCGGGTTTACCGTATTCACTCAGAAATTCAACTACAACCAGGCGCGTCAGGAGGCCATTCTCACCGGCCAGCAGGTTAATTTGCCGGCTTCCTTCCTGCAGAACCTGCAGAACTATACTCAGTCCAGCTCGGGCTTTACCACCTCGGTCAGTTACCAGCTTCATCATTCCTTCAAGCGAGTTGGAATCTCGTATTCGTTCGATACCTCCTCCATCGTCGCGGTCAGCGATGCCTCAAAGATATTGTTCACCGACCTGGCATTTCGCGGAATCAGCGGTCCCAACACGCTGAGTGGAATCGTCACCAGCAAAATCATTCCCAGCTTTTCGTTCAGTACGATTGACAGCCCGATTTCGCCAAAGAAGGGAACCAGCGTATTTCTCGGGGGCGAGATCTCGGGACTGGGCGGGACGGTGCGAACCGTGCGCCCAACCGTTCAGTACAAGCATTTCAAGCCCATGCAGAAGGGCCGCAACACGATCGGATTTAACCTGCAGGGCTCATTCCTGACGGGATACGGAGGAGTGGTGGCGCCCCCCTTCCAGCGCTTCTACCTGGGCGGCGAAAATGATATCCGGGGCTTCGATATCCTTTCGGTTTCTCCGGTCGCGTTCCTTCCCGACAAGGGTTCGATTATTCTGCGCAACCCTGACGGCACAGCGGTTCCCAAAGATCCCAGCAACCCGCTGCGGGGCAATTACACCATCCCGGTTCCAGTCGAGCGGATCGTGTTTCCGGGCGGCGATGCCAGCCTGGTCACCAACCTCGAATACCGCTTTACCATCGCCGGACCAGTAGCGCTTGCGCCCTTCGTCGATGTGGGTATGAATCCCATTATCAGGGGTTCACAGTTGCGTCTGAACGCAGGACAGCTGGCCGACATTAACAGCACCGTGTTTGGCTGTCCCACACTTGACATCGCCCTCAACTGCGCCGGAGGGCATCTGCAGAACCCGCCCTTTTCCGAGAACCTGCAAATCGTCAGCTCGACCAACTGGATTCCCCGCATGTCGACGGGATTGGAGTTGCAGGTATTCCTGCCGGTGGTCAATGCTCCATTCCGGGTCTACTGGGCATATAACCCGCTGCGTTTGGATAACATAACCCGCGGTCCGGTGCCCATCACGCGCGACATGTTCCCGCCCGGAGCCGCGGGAGACTTCACCTTTGAACAGGCGGCGAGAAGCTTGGCGCCTGAATTTCAACTGCGCGAGCCACGCAAGACTTTTCGCTTCAGCGTAGCGACAACGTTTTAAAGTTGGCGTCGGACCTCGGACGTTGGTAATCCCTTGGCGAGGTCGGAGGTCCGAGGTCTGAAATCCGAGGTCGGCGGTCCGCTGTTTGACCTGTATCCCGGCCTGTACCTATAATGGCGGTATCCACACCCTGCGAGAGCAGCCAGCGGGGTGGTCACCGCGCCGTTCTAGTGCGGCGTGAGGCGCTGGGGTATCCGGCCCAGCCTCTTCCGTTGACATGCAACGGTTGGGTAATGCTGAGGCGCGGCCAGCACAGGCTTGCAAAGTAAATCTGACCGATTTCCCGGGACATATTCCAAGGAGTTCAACCAACCCCATGACGAGCAAGTTCGTGCGATTCTTCATGCCTGCGGTATTCGCCCTATCAGTTGCGGTAATGGCCCAGACGGCCGCGTTACCCGCGGCCCCGAGCGCCGCCGCCAACAACGCCCCCGATCCCGTGGCCACCAACGCTACCGGAACCAAGATGGGAACGATCAATGTCGAGCAGGCGATCTTCGCCACCAACGAAGGCCAGCGCGATTTCGAAGCTTTGAGCAAGAAGCTCGAGCCCAAGCAGACCGAACTCAAGAGTGCAAACGACGAAGTCGAAGGGCTGAAGAAGCAACTCAACACTCAAGGCGAAAAGCTCAACGACGAGAGCCGGGGCACACTGGTAAAGCAGATCGAGCAGAAACAGAAATCCCTGGAACGTCAGGTTCAGGACGCGCGCGATGATGCCCAGAATCAGCAGAACGAAATTGCGCAACGCATTCTGCAAAAGATGGGACCGATGCTGGTGAAATACGCGGCGGAAAATGGTTTTGGTGTAATCATCGACACCTCGAATCCCTGGCCAAACGGACCGGTGCTTTGGGCTGGTCCCTCGGTCGACATCACCAAGTCTGTAGTTGATCTTTACAATGCGCAGTCAGGAGTGCCTGCCCCTGTGAGACCGGCTGCGGCGAGACCGGCTGCAGCGAGACCGGCAAACCCGGCCGCCAAGCCTGCGACAGCGCCGGCCGCTCCCAAGCCACAGACGCAACCAAAATAATTCCGCGACACCTCAGGTCGCGAAGGAGTTCCATCAGGCCGCGTTTCGACGCGGCCTTTTTTTGCGGCGTGCGCACGCGGAACCCTGCCCGTGATTGCCGCCGCCGGTGTCTTTACTCATAGCTGAATACGCATTGAGGAGGGGCGCCATGTTTGCTGATTCTTTCTGTGATTCCGGGTGGTCGAGTGGTTCTCACCGAGGCTGGACGACGCTGGTCTCGTTCGCTCTCCAGGCGCTGGGGGTATGCGGTCTGCTGGTTCTGCCGCTGCTCTATACTCAAGGACTGCCGAGGTTGGCCTTGATGGTGCCATTGCTCGCACCGGCTCCGCCGCCGGCAGTCGCGCCCGTGCAGCCGCGCAGCCTGACTCACACACCTCAGAGCAACATGATGAATAGCATGCTGGTCAGCCCTTCCCAGATTCCCGCCAGCATAAACATGCTGACCGAAACCACTCCTCCCCAGCCCATGATCGATCCTTCTGCGATCGGCATTGATCATGGAACCGGTGAACCGGGAGGCCGCGGCACCGTCTTCGATTCCATCCAGGGCCCCGGACAGGTTCTGCCGCCGCCTCCAGCGATCGGGCATCACCTGCGAGTGTCGCGCATGATGGAAGGGAATCTGATATCTCGCGTTCAACCAGACTATCCGTTGCTGGCGAGGCAGGTGCGGGTCCAGGGACAAGTAGTCTTGCGGGCGGTGATCAGTCGCGACGGCACAATCGAAAACCTGCAGGTGCTCAGCGGTCATCCCATGCTGGTACGGGCGGCCGTCGAGGCGGTGCGGCAGTGGAGATACCGTCCGTACGAGCTCAATGGCGAACCGGTTGAGGTGGAAACCGAAGTGAAGGTCAATTTCATCCTCTCCGGAGGGTAGCGAATCAGGCTCTCCGATTCCGCCTTCTGTTAGCCGGGGAGTAGCACCGGGGTAACGTCGATCAGGCATGCGGCCCCGCTATAATCGGTAGCAGTGGCCACAGCCGAGATATTGAAGCGCACTGCGACGCGACCCACCTGGGCCCAGGTTTCGCTGGAAAACCTGCGCTATAACTTCGGAGTGGTGCAGCGGCACATCGGAGCGGGCATTACCGTCTGCGCGGTGGTGAAAGCTGATGCCTACGGCCATGGCGCGGTCGAATGTGCGCGTGCCCTCGAAGCGGAAGGAGCGCGCTGGGTAGGCGTGACTTCGCTCGATGAGGCCATCCCTCTGCGCGACGCCGGCATTCACACTCGCATCCTGCTGATGACCGGGTTCTGGCGAGGCGAAGAGGAAGAAATTATCCGCCTGCAGCTCACTCCCACAATATGGGAGCCGGGACAAGTAGAGTTGCTGGAAAAGGCCTCGGCCGGCCTCGGCCTGCCAAAACTGCCGGTTCATCTGAAAGTCGACACCGGAATGGGCCGCCTGGGTGTCGATCCCGAAGACTTGTACCAGGTTTGCGCAGCCTTGAAGGCATCGCCACATCTGCTACTGGAAGGTCTCTCCACTCATCTGGCTTCTTCAGAGGTTCTGGATGCGCCCTCCGTCGACGAACAGTTGCAAAAGTTCGAACAGGTTCGAAATCTTCTTCGTAACGAAGGGTTCGATCCGCCGCTGGTCCACGCCGCCAACACCGGAGCAGTAATCTCGCGGCGGGAATCCTGGAACGGCATGGTGCGGCCGGGAATCGCGTTGTATGGCTATCACCTGCCGTTTGAGCGGGCGGGAAGAGAAGTCAGCGGCAGCAAGCTGCGACTGGCAGTCAGACCGGTGTTGACCTGGAAGACCCGCATCCTCTCGTTACGCGACGTGCGCGCCAATCAGGCTTTGGGATATGGCGGCACATACGTCACCAAGGCTCCGGCGCGAATCGCGGTTCTTCCTGTAGGATACGCCGACGGGTTGAATCGCGCCCTGTCATCCCGCGGGCGAGTGATCGTGCGCGAGCATTACGCTCCCATCGTCGGCCGCATCTCGATGGACCTGACCCTGGCGGATGTAACCGGCCTGCCCGGAGTCGCCGTTGGTGATGAGGTAGTCCTGCTGGGCGCGCTGGATGGACTGAGCGTCGACGCGCGCGAGCACGCCGAGCTGGCCAATACGAATGTGTACGAAATTCTCTGCGCAATTTCCAAGCGCGTGCCGAGGAAGTACAGCAAGTAGGTCTCAGCTGTCGGCTATCAGCGCTTAGCACTCAGCCGTCAGCATTCAGGCCAACCCCTCCTTAAATGATTGAATCCTGGTTCGCTTGTTCAGGCCATTGGTAAAACGAAAAGCGAAACGAGGTCTTTCTGAAAGCTGACTGTGTGGGCTAAAAGCTGACTGCTGAAAGTTGACAGCTGGCTGCCGATTCCGGCCATTCAATTGTCCCAACCAGAGCGATTCACGCTCGTCCTGATATATTTCTAATAGCGATGCCTTCCCGCTACCAGCAGTGGATGTATGACTGGGAAACCCGGCTTACGTCGGTGGACAACAATCGGGTAGTGCGCCCCTTGGAGTGGGGTATCGAGTGGGCGCGCGATTGGCCGTGCCGCAACGGTTTTGCTCCCGGGATCTTGCCCCAGAACGTGGCTCCCGAAAAATTTCTGCGCGAATATAACCAGCGCATCGTGGCTTCCAGCGACGAATTTTATTCCTACATTTCGCCCGGCGATTTTCGACTCGAACGCAGGCCTGTGCAGGTCTTCAGCACGCGGGAGGTTCCCGACCTCAAGCTGGAAGAGAAGGTGCGCGGCAGTGAAGCCGATTTTCTCCGCTTTACCTCGCCGGTACGCACGCCTTACAGCGAAAACAATCTGGTCAACGCGCGCTGGTTTCCGGCTCGTGGACGGCGCGCCATTGTCCTGCTGCCGCACTGGAACTCCGACGCCATCGCCTACACCGGACTGTGCCAGGTGCTGAACATGCTGGGCATCTCTGTGCTGCGCCTCAGCATGCCCTATCACGATATCCGCATGCCGGCGGATACGCGGCGTGCCGACTATGCCGTCTCCTCCAACATTGGGCGCACGCTCGATGCCTGTCGCCAGGCCGTGATTGATGTGCGCTGCTGCCTGGACTGGCTCGAACAGCGGGGATATCGCAGCCTGGGCATTCTGGGCACCAGCCTCGGTTCCTGCTACGCCTTCCTTGCCACCGCCCACGACCCGCGCATCCGCGTGGCGGCTTTCAATCATGCCGCCACCTACGTGGCGGATGTGGTCTGGCACGGACAATCCACTCGACATATTCGCCAGGGGCTGGAGACTGAAATTGATCTGGAACGCCTGCGCGCGCTGTGGAGCGGCATCAGCCCGATTTCATACTTCGAACAGTTTGCCCGCTGGCCCAGAAAGTCTCTGATCATTTACGCCAAATATGACCTGACTTTTCTGCCTGAGTTTTCCCGCCACGCGGTGGAGGAGTTCCGGCGGCACGGCCTGGACCACAAAGTGTTCGTACTGCCCTGCGGACACTACACTACCGGCGAAACACCCTACAAATACATGGACGGCTGGCAACTGGCCTCGTTCATGCGGACAGCGTTTGAAAGCTGCTAGTTTCTGGCTTTAGCCTTTACCCCCAGCCCTTATCCTCATGCCCCGCAAGTCTCGATCTTCAGGCTAAAAGCTAAGAGCTAACGTCTAAAAGCTAAGTTAGAATGACAACAACGCCATGAAAACTTCAACCATGTCCCGCCCACTGTACGAAGCCGATCCCCAGGTAGCTGCCGCCATCGACAACGAGGTTCGCCGCCAGCATGAAGGCCTGGAGCTGATCGCTTCAGAGAATTTTGTCAGCGAAGCGGTGCTCGAGGCCATGGGCTCGGTCTTCACCAACAAGTACGCCGAAGGCTATCCCGGCAAGCGTTACTACGGCGGCTGCGAATTTGCCGATGTCGTCGAAGAGTTGGCCCGGGAGCGCGCCAAAAAGCTTTTTGGGGCAGAACACGCCAATGTGCAGCCGCACGCCGGATCGCAGGCCAACATGGAAGCCTACGCCGCCGTGCTGCAGCCCGGCGACACCATCCTGGGGTTGAATCTGGCCCACGGCGGACACCTTACTCACGGCCATCATCTGAATTTTTCCGGCAAGACCTATCGCATTGTCCCTTACGGCGTAACCAAGGAAGCGGAAACCATTGACTACGACGACCTGGAGAAGCTGGCCGAAAAGGAGCATCCAAAACTGATTATCGGCGGCGGCAGCGCCTATCCTCGAATTATTGATTTCGCTCGCATGCGCCAGATCGCGGACAAGGTGGGAGCGCTTTACCTGGTGGACATGGCGCACTTTGCCGGACTGGTTGCCGGCGGCGCCCACCCCTCGCCAGTTCCGCACGCCCATATCGTAACCACCACCACTCATAAGACTCTGCGCGGGCCCCGCGCTGGAATGATCCTGAGCAAACAGGAGTTCGCCGCTGCCATCGACAAAGTGGTGTTTCCCGGCATGCAGGGCGGTCCGCTGGTGCACATCATCGCAGCTAAAGCCGTCAGCTTCCTGGAAGCCATGCAACCTGAATTCCGCGAGTACGCGCGCCAGGTTGTGGCTAATGCGAAGGTCCTGGCCGATACTCTTGCCGGCGAAGGCTTTCGCATCATTTCCGGAGGCACTGACACGCATCTGATGCTGGTCGACGTGTTCTCTCAGGGGATGTTCGGCAGTGAGGCCGAGAAGGCGTTGGGCGAAGCCGGCATCACCGTCAACAAGAATGCTATCCCGTTCGACACCAACCCGCCGATGAAGCCGAGCGGCATCCGAATCGGCACCCCTGCGCTCACCACTCGAGGCATGAAGGAAGAGCAGATGAAGCAGGTCGGGCGCTGGATCTCAGAAGCGCTGCATCATCGAACCGAAGCTGCCAGCCTCAGCCGGATTCGCAAGCAGGTCTTGGGTCTGGCCGAAGCTTTCCCGCTTTATCCTGAACGCCGTGCCCGGGCACAGGCGGAAATAAGAGCATAGCCACCTTGACTACAAAGCGTCGTGGGCGAAGAGAATAAGAATTTTCTGGGTACCGCTACGCCCACTGTGGTTAAATCCTGCCGTGAGAGTCGCCATCGACATCCGGCGGATGACCGAATTCGGCGTTGGCACTTACACGCGTAACATCGTGCGGGCGCTGGGCCGTTTGGATAGCGAAAGCAAGTATTTCCTCATCGGTACACCGGAAAAAGTTGCCGAGATCGGTTCGCTCCCTGCTAATTTCCACGCCGTGCCTTTGCTGGGAAACGACACCACCATCAAGAGCTATTTCGACTTTCGCGCCATCCTCAAGCGCTTGAGTTGCGACCTGGTCCACATTCCACATCTGTTCTGGTTGCCGCGAAATTTGCCGTGCCCCTACGTGATGACGGTCCATGATGTGCTGGAGCACATGTACCGGGCGCGCAACCAGTCGGGTTTCCGGCGCTCGCTGCATTTTTTTCTCACCCATCGAGCCCTGAAGGGAGCGGCACGCCTTTTCGCCGTTTCCAACTTCACTAAGAGCGAAGTCGAAAAGCTGTTTGGCATTTCCGGCGAACGCATCGAGGTGGTGTACAACGCGATCGACGAGCGCTTTCTGCGCGGGCATGCCAGCGATGCCGACCGCCAGCTTCTGGCCGAGCGTTTTCTGGTCCATCATCCCTTTTTGCTCTATGCCGGCCGGATCAGTCCGCACAAGAATGTAGTCCGAATCATCGAGGCGTTCTCCGCCTTGAAGGCTGAACTGGAGAAGGAAGCCATGTTTCCCGGCCTGAAGCTGATCGTCATCGGCGACGAGTTGTCCAAGCATCCCGATCTGCGCCGCACCGTGGTTCGCAGCCGGATGCAGAATGACGTTCGCTTCATGGGTTTTGTTCCCATCGAAGTGTTGAGAATTTTCTACGACGCAGCCAAGATTTTTGTCTTCCCGTCGCTCTATGAAGGATTCGGACTTCCGCCCCTGGAAGCTATGGCCCACGGCACGCCGGTAGTGACGTCGAACACGTCGTCGTTGCCCGAGGTGGTGGGCAACGCTGCCGTGCTGGTCAATCCGGAAAACGTCTTTGAGATCATGCGTGCGCTGCACCGGGTGCTGGTCGACCAGTCGCTGCGCGACAAGCTTAAAGAGCGCGGCTACGAACAGGCCAAGCGATTCTCCTGGGACGCCTCCGCGCGCCAGATTCTACGCGTATATCACGAGGTGGCGGACAAGCATCCGGCGCCGAAGCAGTTCGAGGACGAGCGAGTTACCCAGCGGGCTGCGAACTCTTAGCCCAGGCGGGTCTCCATTCTGCGGCGTTCAAGCAGAGAGCCTTGCGATCAGGCGTTCTTGAGCAGGGGCTGGCCGGGGGAATTCAAGCCCAGGCGATGCAATTTGGCCGAAATCCGGTTGCGATCGGCCTCGGTGGAAGCGGCATTGTAGCGTCTCTTCAGCTTGTCGATTTTTTCACTGCGCGTGCGACGGCGCCGAATCTCGGGCCGGCGGCTGGGTGCGGACATGCGAATCTCCTTGTTGGTCTATTGAAGTTCTATCGAGGTTTGTGGGCCGAGATTTAGTCTATATCAATCGCTTCAACTTTGGCGGCGCCGGGCCCGCCTGCCAGGACCCAGGCCAATACGCCAGGCGAAGAAGCAGCGGATGCTTGCCTTTCTTGCCGAGTATAGAATGGCGATTCTTAGGGGAGGAAATGTGCGCGAGTTCTGCCTTTTGCTTGCTGTGGTCTGCCTGACTGGATCTCTGCCTGCGCAATCGCTTCCTGCCCAATCTTCCGCTGCGCGCTCGAAAGATGGCCGGGCAAAGATCGACGCTTCCGTAGTTTGGCAGATAACGCCTGATTTTCTCAGCACGGCCCATGCTGCCTGCGACGCCCATCCGGGAGATGTTGAATGTCTGGTCGGCCAGATGTCGAAAGCCGGCGCCCCGCCCGCGTCGGTGAGCTTCACTCGCGAAATCTACAAGCAGAGCCGCGGAGACTTCGGAATCATGACTGGGTTTCAAGGCCACGAGGGTCCTGTCGCCTTCGCATGGATCACATACCCCCTGCGCGCCAACACCAACTACGGCCTTTTATTGGTGAACGGAAGACCCGCGATCGTCAATGTCGAGAATCTGAAGCTGCTCGATATCAAGACTATGAAAAACAGTCCTCAGTTTCAGGACCTTAAGAATCAATTTCCCCAGGTCGATGTGTGGCCGGGCGATCGTGATGGAAAGACCTGGCCCAACTCACAAGCGGGTCCGGATGGCGGAACCCAGTTCGTAGTCGGCTACCCGCTCATCAATGGTTGCCACGCCTGCGCCCGCGCAGGGTTCGCCATATTTACCTGGAATTTCGATGCCCAGGGAAAATTTCTCGGAACCTCATTTCAGGGAATGACTCCGCCGCCACTGCCGTAGGAAGCCAGACATCCGCAATGACGCCGGCCCTGGATCCGTGGGGCGGCTTCACTGCTGCGGAAGAAGTTTCGTCCATCCCTTCAGATAGACCGTCTTGGCTTGATCGAGGGTCATTGCCTTAGTGACGCACACTTTTCGCCATAGCAGGAGCTCGACTTTATCTTTGGCCAGCGAGCCGAACTTGCCCGCATGCGGCTCAAACCAGATGTTATCTTGCAGGTCTGACCCTCCCATCCAGTGCGGAAACCAGTGATCGAATTCACCCGAAGATTTCTTCGTGCTGGCGGAGTATCCGTAAGCCGCAAGAATTGCGTTTTTCTCGGCGTCAGTGACATTGCGCGGACGGTCCTGGTTAGATTCGCAAACCAGCGACGAGTCCATCTTGCCCGGGGTCAGATGCGGGTCGGGCACCGTGCAGTAGCCGGTGGACTTGTCCACGTCCACCTTGCGACAGTGCAGAGCAGAGGCAAGTCCGGGCGTTAATACGAAGGACACCACCACGAGTGTTAACGTTCGCAAGCAGCCTCCTCCACAACCAGGTTCTGGAGGGAAGATCGGTACCGCGCATAAACCGCAGAGTCAATGCACACCTGAAAATTGTTTCGCCTTCGCCCGTCATCAATTCATGTCAGATGCCGGCGTACCAGGCATAGCCTCCCTCTGCAGATGCGGAGCCCAGACCCGCGCCGAACCCCTTCAGACTGTCGGTGACCGTCATGTGGGTGACGAATTTCACGTTCTTGTAGCCGATCTGCCGGGGGAGCCGGATGCGAAGCGGCCCGCCGTGGCCCACCGGAAGGTCACCTCCATTCATTCCGTAAGTCAGCAGAGTCTGGGGATGCAGCGCGTCGGCCATATCGATGCTTTCCCACCAGCCGCGCTCGATCGAGTAGTAGACAACGTACCTGGCTTGCGGAAGGACTTCCACGAGTTCCAGCACGTGCGACAGAGGCACGCCAATCCACTCGGCGATATACGACCAGCCCTCTTCGCACTGCAGCATCGTGACGTGGCTGTGAGACGGATAGCTCTTGAGCTGGTCAAGTGAAAACGCGGCAGGCCGAGCCACCATGCCAT
Source organism: Terriglobales bacterium (assembly GCA_036265205.1). Lineage (GTDB taxonomy): Bacteria > Acidobacteriota > Terriglobia > Terriglobales > Acidobacteriaceae > JAIQFF01. Next base: position 35,474 of record DATAPL010000024.1, on the reverse strand, counting down.
CAATCGCGAGCCGCCAATCGGCGAATCCTCCGGCCTGGAGACGCTTGAATTCCTCATTGGGCGGATCTATTTCGTTGGGGAACGAAGGCTTCGAAATCTGACTGCGCGGGAACTCCCGCGCCAACGAGTGCCTGGTCAGCAGCCGCTGGGCAGCATAGGTCAGCGTTTCGCCCACTCCGTAGATTCCCCCGTGATCGGGTGGAACCAGCCCGTACTTGTGCGCAATGCGCGCGGCCGCGCCCAGGCCCGCTACGCCCGCCGCGGCCGCTAGTCCGGTTGTGATCAGTTTGCGGCGTGAGAGATTACTCATGTGCGCTCCATATCAGTACCGGCACGGCCCGTGATCATCGCCCGCATGCGGCTCCAGAATCCGGCAAGCCAAACCATTCCGACGTGGACCACCAGGAAGAGCAGGAGAGCCAGAGAGACGAAAAAGTGAAGCGTGCGCGCGGACTGTTGCCCCCCGAGCAAGTTGACGGTTGCCGGTACCGCCGAAACAAAGGCGGGCGACATTGCTAGGCCCGTCCAGATAACTAACGGAAACAGAACAAAAATCACGAACAGGTAGCTAAGTCGCTGGAGCAAATTATACGACCAGGCTTCTGCCGCACTTGGCCGCTCGAAGCGCGAATGGCTGGCGATCGACGTCGAGAACACCCGCCACGACATGTCGGTCTTACCCGGAAGCAGGTTCCTGCGAAAATGCCCTGTAAACAGGCCGGAGATTACATAGAGTAAGCCGGTCAACACGACTACCCAGGCAGCTTGGAAATGGAGATAGCGGCTCCAGCCGTTCTGGTCCGGCCACGTGTAACCGTAACCGGTCGGCACCAGCCGCCTGGACGCAGGGATTGGAAGTTTGAACAGCGGCGTAGTCAATACGTTGCCGGTTTCACCCCAATAGAAGCGAGGGTGAGAGATGACAATTTCGAATCCGCTGATCAGCAAGGCAAGGAAGCACAGAGTAGTGATCCAGTGAGTGATGCGGACGAGGGCAGAATGTCGTACCACAACCGTCGTGGCTGGGACGGCCGAAGCAGCACCTGGAATGCAAGCCGAATCGCCCACGCGGGAATGGTACCACGCGGCATGCACATCCGACCTCCACGAATCTTTCCACCGTGCGCGCTCGAAAAAACAGAAATGAGGTTGATCGAAAGCAGAAGGTTTGTGGCAGCCGGACCTGTAAGCCGAATTCTGTCCGCCGGATTGCTCCGGTGGGACGGTCATTCCTCTGGGCCGCACATTACTGCCCGGCTCAAGCGACCTACCCGGAGGTTGTGACGCGCCGAGCCGGCACGTGTCTGAAACCGAAGCCTCAGGCTCCCTCCCTATTTGGTCTTGCTCCGTGTGGGGTTTGCCCTGCCCGCCGCATTACTGCGGCAGCGGTGCGCTCTTACCGCACCTTTTCACCCTTACCTTGGCGTTTCCGCCAGGGCGGTATGTTTTCTGTGGCACTTTCCGTCAGCCGGGCTTGAACCCGGCTTCCCGGACGTTATCCGGCACACTGCTCTGCGGAGTTCGGACTTTCCTCCCGCACCACTTGACGCAGCGCGAGCGACCGTCCGGTCCAGCTGCCAACAGCTTATTGTAACAGTCGAGGAAGCCGTCCTTTGGCAGCAGTCCTTAGTCCCTGGCCGTTGGCAAACCCATCATGGCAGAGGCACCGCGGACCGCAACAACCAGGACCAGAGACTAATGACTAACGACCAAGGACGACCAAGGACTAACGACCACGGGACTAACGACCATGGACTAACGACCAAAGACCGCCTCAGTTCGGCAAATTCTTTTCCAACTTCTGAATTTTCCAGAACGCATTGGGCAGGCGCTCATTGACGGGCGGCAGCGGGGATAATTTCTGGTGCGGCTCGGTCTGGTACCAGAAGGCGACGCTAGTATAGTCGTCCTCGCGATCATTGGCGTGACCATGTTCTATGGTTGCACGCAGAGACTTCTGAAAATAGATTGGGTCCTCGATATGGAATCGATACATAGTATGGCTGCCCGTCCAGTCCCGGTTGCCTTGTTGCGAATAGCCGATAAACGGATAGTTGAATTCTCTCTGGAACATCCACGCATTGTTGAAGTAATCCTCCATCCCAGTTCCATTGATCGTGGCGCGAGCGCTGTCGCCGTCGATGAAAAACATGTCGTCGCGTTCGCCCCACCATCCGGTTGAAAGTCCGAACACATTCAAAATGGTTCCCACATACTGGCCCTGGCCCTTGGCCTCCATGAATACGTAGTTGCTCTTGCCGTCCACATTCTTGCCGCCGGATTCTGACTCCGGAACGGCGCGCGTGGTTTCGTGTCTCCACTGGGCATGAAAGCGTCCCTTGCTGGAGACGCCGCGCGTATCCGGGTAGGTCTGATAGTCGATGTGAAAATAAAGGTTGGGCACGTCCTGCTTCCCGTCATTGCTGATTGTGACTCGCGCTCCGCTCGCGAATGGCATTTCGAAATAGCAGTTCAAGGCTCGATCCTGAACCGTGATCGGCAAAGACGACCAGGATTGATATTTCTGTCCGCGATGCCCGCCTGGAACATCCTCGTATTCGAATCCGGTGCCGAAGAAGTCGCCGATCGGGACTTCCACGCTCGGATCACTTTCCCCGTCCCAGTACATGCGCAGCACCAGTTCGCGCAAGTGAAACGGGCTCGGTGAATTGATGGTGAACCAGATATGCCGGATTGAGCCCGCGCCTTTTATGTCCGCAAGCGTCACCTTGGCTCCGGCCTTCACCTCAACCCAGTCCGCGTTGCCGCCAGTCGGGTCGGCGCTCGAGGCGCGGCGCGACGCCGCATCACTGAGGTTAGCCAATCCGTCCAGGGGAGCGATCTGCTGCGCGATAACTAGAGCTGAAAAACAAACCAGAAAACCAATCACCCGCATCATGGCGACCCTCCTGCACGGCGGTAGAAAACCTTATCACAGGCCAGAAGTGTTATGTCCTCATGTCGACTTGCAGGCACGAGTCCGGGTTGGGGGAGGGATGCAATTGCTCTGTTAAACTCAAGGAAGTTAGTTCCGTCGGACGAAGCCGATGACGTCCGAGGCCTGACGCCGGACGCCCGATCCATGACCACCCTCGAAGCTATCCGCATTGCACTCCTGTCGCTCTGGGCGAATAAACTCCGCTCGGCGCTGACTTTGCTCGGAGTGGTGATCGGAGTTGCGGCGGTGATCGCCGTAGTCACCTTCGTGAACGGTATCAATGGCTACGTCGCGGAAAAGATATTCAATCTGGGCGCCGACGTTTTTATCATCAGCAAAGTAACTCCGGTCGTCACTAACGTCGACCAGTTGCTCGAAGGCCAAAAGCGCAAGGATCTAACCATGGAGGACTACCAGGCGGTGCTGGAGTCCTGCAAGCATTGCGCCATGATCGGCGCTTCGACGATCAACACCAGCGGCCATGTGAGATACGGCGAAGAATCCATCAGCGACACCTGGATCCGGGGACTGACACCTTCCATGGCCCCGATTCTCGACCTGGACCTCACCGCTGGCCGAATGGTCAACCAGAACGACGAAGAAAATCGTTCGCAGGTAGGAGTAATCGGGACCGACATCGTGGACAATCTTTTTCCCACTGTCGACCCGCTCGGCAAGGAAATCCGTGTCGAAGGCGAGATCTACCGGGTGATCGGGGTGGGCAAAAAACAGGGAACGACTTTGGGACAAAGCCGCGATAACTACGTAGCCATCCCGATCACCACATATCTGAAGCAATTCGGCTCGCACACCAGCGTCCGAATTTCCGGCAAAGCCAATGGAGTGGGCGCCGAACTGGAATCCGCGATCGACGAGGCCCGCGCCGTCTTGCGGGCTCGACGGCATGATCTCCCCGGACGCCCTGACAGCTTCGCCGCCGAAACCAACGCCAGCTTTTTGAGTATCTGGTCGAACCTGAGTGGGACGTTCTTCATCGCAATGATCGCCATCGCGGCTATTTCGCTGGTAGTGGGCGGCATCGTCATCATGAACATCATGCTGGTGTCGGTCACAGAACGCACTCGCGAGATCGGCATCCGCAAAGCGATGGGAGCCCGCCGTCAGGATGTAATGCTGCAGTTTTTGATCGAGTCCGGAACCATGGCGCTGGTGGGCGGGTTGCTGGGAGTTTTGTTCGGCATCGTTTTTGCCAAGGGCATTACCGCCATCATCGGCATGCCTTCAGAAATCAAACTCTGGGCGGTCGCCGCCGGATTGCTGGTTTCGGCCAGTGTAGGCGTTTTCTTCGGCGTGTACCCGGCAAAGCGGGCGGCGCGACTCGATCCTATTGCCGCACTGAGATTTGAACTTTAAAAAACTAGAAACCGATTTTAATGCTTCGTAGACACGATTACGGCGAAGTCGTCCAGATGGCGCTGGACACCATCCGCACCAACAAAATGCGGTCGGCGCTTACCGTGCTCGGTATCGTCATCGGAGTTGCTGTCGTGATCGGCATTTCCTCGGTGGTGCGCGGACTGAACGACAATGTCAGCCAGGTGATCAGCAGCCTCGGTTCCAATATCGTTTTCGCCTATCACCAGCCCTTGACCTTCGGCCGGCCGACCGAGGAAATACGCACGCGAAAAGAACTGACCTACGAGGATTTCGAAGCCGTACAGCAATTGCCTCACGTAAAGATTGCCACCGTTGGCATACGTTATTTTCGCCAGGAATTCGGGACTGGCACGTATGAGGTCAAATATAACGGCCGCAAGGTCAAGAACGTGGTCCTCGAGGGTGATACGGGTACCTGGAAAGACGTGTTTGATCTGGATATCGCATCCGGGCGCTGGATGAATGAGACGGACCAAGAACATCATTCGCCGGTCATCGTCCTGGGATCCGACACCGCGGAAGAACTCTTCCGGAACGAAGGCGCCCTGGGCAAGGAAATCAATATCGATGGCCAGCTATTCACCGTGATCGGGGTTGCCGCCAAGCGCAAAAGCGTTTTCGCTGGAGGAAAGAACCCTGATGACAACATCGTCTATTTCCCATTGAGCACATTCCGGAAGCTGCATCCCGAGCTGAAGCAATTTTGGATCAGCGCGAAAGCCACTTCGCATGACGATATGCCCAAGGCCATTGACGAAATTCGGGAATTGCTCCGCCGCCGCCGCAAAGTGCCCTCCAGCAAGCCCGACAACTTCGCTGTCTTTACTCAGGATTCGCTTTCTGATGTCTGGAATCAGGTCACCGGCGCCGTTTTTGTCTTCATGTTCGCCGTCTCCAGCGTGGGTTTGATCGTGGGCGGCGTGGGAGTGATGAACATCATGCTGGTTTCGGTGACCGAACGCACGCGGGAGATCGGAGTGCGCAAAGCCATCGGCGCGCGCAAAGGCGACATCCTGCTGCAGTTCACCCTGGAAGCCATCACCCTTACAGCCATGGGCGGCGTGCTGGGTGTCTTGTTGGGCGCAATCATCACTTGGACTATTCCCGCCATCTGGAGTTCACTGCCAGCGCGGATGTCACTCTTCTGGGCCCTATTTGGACTGGGCGCCGCCGCCGCTGAAGGCCTCCTGTTTGGAATCTATCCGGCCTGGAAGGCCGCGAACCTCGATCCCATCGAGTCCCTGAGATACGAGTAGCACGCCTTCGTGTACCTTAGTGTCCTTGGTGCTTAGCAAAGATGATCAACCACCAAGGACACTAAGGTCACGAAGGAAACTCCTGGGTGATTCACCGCACTGCCATAATTGCCGAGTGGGTTGCGGGAGCGATTACCGTCTGCAGTATGGGCTACTACGCCCTCTGCCTTTGGAGCGCCGCGCGCTTTCTGCGACCGGCTAGCGAGCCTGGCCTGAGCGAAGGCGGAGGGGCCGCCCTCCCCACACAAACCGCGTTGCCTGTTTCCATCCTGAAGCCCCTTAAAGGCACCGATCCTGAAATGTATGAAAACCTGCGCAGCCATTGTTTGCAGGGCTTTTCAGAATACGAAATCATCTTCGGCGTCAGCGAGGGTTCCGATCCTGCCATACCGCTGGTTGAGCGCCTCCAGCTGGAATTTCCGCAGCGGACGATTCGCCTGGTGTTCTGTGACAAGAACCTGGGCGCCAACACCAAGGTCAGCAACCTGGCACAGATGCTGCCTGAGGCAAGGCATGAATTCATACTGGTCAATGACAGCGACATTCGCGTTCCCGCCGACTACTTGCAGCGTGTTACGGCTCCCCTGGCCGATGCCCAAGTCGGCTTGGTTACATGCCTCTATCGCGGCGTGCCCGGGCGCACGCTGGGGTCGCGTTTGGAGTCGCTTGGCATCAGCACAGATTTTTCAGCGGGCGTGCTGGCAGCGCGGCAACTCGAAGGCGGCATCCGTTTTGGACTCGGTTCCACGCTGGCCTTGCGCCGCCACGATCTCGAAGCGATCGGCGGGTTCGAAGCGTTCGTCGACTATCTGGCGGACGACTACGAAATTGGCCGGCGCATCAGCGAGCATGGCCTCAAAGTGAAGCTTTCCGAAGTAGTGGTCGAAACCTATCTTCCGCCCTATACGCTGCGCGAATTTGTGGATCATCAACTGCGCTGGGGCCGCACTGTGCGCGATTCACGCCGCTGGGGATATCTCGGACTGGCTCTGACATTCGGCTTTGCCTGGGCGCTGCTGGCTTTGTTGCTGAGTCGAGGCGCCCCCTGGGCTTGGATTGTTCTCGCGATTTCGCTCGGATTGCGATTCGTTGTGGCTCTCCTGGTGGGGCGGTCCATCCTGGGCGACCGTGAACTGATTCCTCTGCTGCCACTGCTACCGATCCGGGATTTGATCGCAACCCTGGTTTGGATCGTCAGCCTCGCAGGCAAAAGGGTAATTTGGCGAGGCAAGTCCTTCCGGCTGAAACAGGGCAGGCTGACTCCGTGGGATTGATGTCGATCAATCTCGCCACTATAGCTTCGCGCCCACCGCGCTTTCTGCGGTCCGGCCCTGGGGAACGATTCTTCCGCCTCTGCTGAACCTGTACGTTTCTCCGCGCCAAAAAAAAGTGCGGCTGCCAAAACTGCCCGCCCACGTAAGGAAGCCGAGTAGATCCCGAGCAGGATAGAGCCATGACAGACGCAGAGCCCTGCGGTCGCCGATCACCCCCCATCCCACTGCGATCGACTGAATAACCCGGTTCGCCAGGGCGGCGACGAAAAGAGCAACGCCCAAAGTCAGATGGCCCGTTGCCGAGCCGGCCACCAGCCCCAGAATTCCAAAGGGCACGGCATAAGTGAGGCCGGTGCCCACATGCCCCAGCGGACGCGAAAAGCGCGTACTCTTCATCCAGCGCAACTGGTCGCCCAGAGTTCGCTTCAGGGAACGCGGCGTAAGGACGTGTTGAATGATCTGGTGAGAAAAAATGACCTTATATCCCGCCGCCCACACGAGATTACCCAAAACAAAGTCATCCGAATAGTAATCCGCCGTGGCAGCGATGCCGCCGATCTTGTCTAAGGAGTCCCGTCGCAGAGCGACCGCCGGACCCAGTGCGAAGCGAATGCCCTCCAGCATATCCGCCACCATCACGCCGGACGGCATCTCCACCGACATTCCCAGGGCTTCCAGAGTGGACCAGAAATCGCCGGCCGGCACTCCGCGGTATGGGCAAGTCACCAGTCCAATCTTTGAATCCAGCAGCGCGGGAATAAGGTTACGCAGAAAATCGGGCGGGACCTGCACGTCACTGTCGCTGATCACAAAGTAATCGTTCGCCGAGAGCGGGATCATCTTGCTCAACGAGAAGACCTTCGCGTTCGGCCAGGTGGGCGGGCCTGACACCACGATGCGGCTCTTCACTTGCGGATGTCGCTGGCCAACCTTCTCTGCCATCTGCAACCCCGCGTCGTTGGCATCGCGAGCCCCAAAGACAATCTCAAATGCGGGATAGTCTTGCCGAAAGAAACTTTCCAGGTTTTCTTCCAGTTGCGCTTCCATTCCATGGACGGGCTTGAAAATGGTGACGGCGGGCAGAGAGGATTCCGGGGTCGATGTCGCAGTGATCCGCGCCGCGCGGGCTCCGCGGCGCCAGCGAATGGCTGCCGCCAGGACCATAAGCAGAAAAATCGTCGAGCTGCAGATGCCCAGCAGCCCAATCCCCAGCAGGATTCCCCACAGCGCCGCAGTGGCGCTCACGGGGCCAGCTCCCTGAATACGAGAACAGGAAATTTGATCGCGACTGAGAGGGTCATTCCAGTTTCCGGCAGGCAATTATACGAGAAGCTCAGAAAGCCGGAGCGGATTGCAAATTGCGCGAAGTAACGTTGCGCCTCGTTTCAACTGATCAGTTCAGACCGAGGCTGCGGCTGCCAAGGCGGCCACGTCAGCGTCGAGAATCTCCCTGATTTTGCGGGCGAGGATTCTTAGCGAGAAGGGTTTCTGTAGAAAGCGGGCAGTTACGTCGATCGCGCCGTGGCGCTGCACCGTGGTTTCGGCATAGCCGGAAACGAACAGCACCTTCATGCCGGGCCGCTCCGAGGCCAATTCTCCCGCTAGCATCGCTCCGCCCATCTGGGGCATGACTACGTCGGTGATCATCAAATGGATTGGACCTCTGTACTCACGGGCGATCGCCAGCGCATCGGTTCCGTTTTTAGCCTCCAGAACGATGTAGCCGTTCAAAGTGAGGAACTCGCGCGTCGACTGCCGGACCGCCGGTTCATCTTCGGCCAGAAGCACAGTTTCGCAGCCGCCGGAATAGCTTTCGGCCGGGAGTGAATTCTGCGGCACAACCGTCGCATCCTTTGCCCGCGGCAGATAAATCTTGAAGCTCGTCCCTAGGCCAGGCTCCGTGTAAACCCAAATGAAACCGGCGTTCTGCTTCACGATGCCATAAACCGTAGCCAGGCCAAGGCCGGTGCCTGCGCCTTCCGCCTTGGTGGTGTAGAAAGGTTCGAAAATGTGTGACAGGTGTTCGGGCGCGATGCCCTGGCCCGAGTCGGTAACCGTCAACAGGATGTAGTCTCCGGGAGGAACGATCGGATGCGCCTGAACGTAGGCCTCGTCTAGTTGGAGGCTGGCGGTCTCGATGATCAGCTTGCCGCCTCTCGGCATGGCGTCACGGGCATTTGCAGCCAGGTTCATGAGCACTTGTTCTATCTGCACCGGATCCGCCTTGACGCGGCCCAGCTTCTTCCCGGGAATGAATTCTAGTTCGATGTCCTCTCCGATCAGGCGAGGCAGCATTTTATTGATTTCCTCGATCATCGAGTTCAAATCGAGCAGTTGCAGGGTTTGCATCTGTTTGCGGCCGAAGGCCAGCAATTGCCGGGTAAGATCGGCGGCGCGGCGGGACGCTTTCTGGATCTCGTCCACGTTACGACGCAGCGGATGTTGCGCCGCCAGCGAATCCAGCATCAACTCGGCGTAAGAACTGATCACCATCAGCAGATTGTTAAAGTCGTGAGCCACTCCGCCGGCCAGCCGCCCGATCGCGTCCATTTTCTGCGCCTGCTGTAGCTGAGTTTCCAGACGGCGTTGGTCCGTAATGTCCCGGTCATTGGATATGAAGTGGGTGATCTGTCCTTCGCCGTCACGCAGCGGGGTGATGGTTTTCTCCGCGACAAAAACGTCGCCGTTTTTCTTTCGGTTTACCATGGTGCAGCGATAGACATTGCCGGCAAGGATGGTTTGCCACAGTTCCCGGTATTGGTCTGAAGTTTGCTGTCCTGATTTCAGAATTCGGGGAGTTTGGCCAATTAGTTCCCCGGCGGAATAACCGGCCAGCGCTTCAAATGCCGGATTCACGTACTCGATCACGCCCATGCGGTCGGTGATCATTACCAGGTCTGCCGACTGCTCCACCGCCCGCCAGAGTTTGCGCAGAGTATCCTCGGCCTTCTGCCGCTGCCGCTCCTTGCAGTAGACGTCAATGGCATAACGGATGGTGCGCGCAATCGATGGCTCTTCCAGACTCGACATCTGCGCGAAATCATCGGTGCCAGCGTTAAGCGCCGTGTCCATGATGGCTTCATTCATGTGATCGCTGAGGAATATCACCGGCGGACCGGAGCCGTCTTTGCGGACCTGGTGCAGCAGGTTCAATGCCGCCCCATCTCCGGACCGGTATTCGCATAACAACAGGTCGTAGGGAGTCTGGGCGATGCGCGTCAACGCCTCTTCAGTCGACCGGGCGCAGTCCAGGCCCAGGTGGCCGTCTCCGCTCTGGCTCAATAGGTTGCGCAGATAGCCGAAATCCTCGTTTTCGCCCACCAGCAGTAGCTGCACTCTGGCGCTGCTGACCGCGGATTCTCGTGCGCTTTGCATGCCTGCCAGTGTTTTCGCGGCTAGTTTCTACATCGGAGGCCGGCGCCGGGAACATGGCGGGGGGCGGTGGGGTTACGAAAAGAAGGTGAAATTATCGTCTCAGATTGGGAACCGTCCGGTTTCAGAACATAACCCTACCCAGCCGGCAAATATCAGGTTCTTTTTGACACGCTGGCGGCACCATCTGGCAACTCGCGTTTAAACTGAAACGTGCCACATCGGTAGCCCAATGGAAGGTACTTTTTTTCGCGATCTCGCATACGTCTTCGGCGCTGCCGTCGTCGGTGGCGGGGTGGCTCGGGCGCTTCGCCTGCCACTGATCCTCGGCTATGTTCTGGGTGGATTTCTCATCGGACCCTTCACTCCCGGGCCCACCCTCTCCGGGGTTCATCAATTCGAAGAGCTTGCCGAAATCGGAGTCATCCTGCTGATGTACTCGATCGGCCTGGAGTTTTCATTTCGCGAATTGCTGCAAGTGAAGTGGGTGGCAATTTTTGGTGGCCCCTTGGGAATTTTGCTTTCCGTGGGGCTCGGAGTTGCCGCAGGAAGACTGCTGGGTTGGACGACGCCTCAGGGAGTGGCGGTCGGAGCTATTATTTCCGTGGCCAGCACCATGGTGCTTTCCAGGCTTTTGGCCGACCGCGGAGAATTGCGTTCACCCCATGGCCACGTCATGATCGGCATCACGCTGGTCGAGGACCTGGCCGTAGTGGTTCTCACAGTATTGCTTCCCTCCCTCAACAACCTCAGCGGAGGCCACTTTCTCGCTTTGGGGATTGCGGTTGGCAAAGCACTGCTGATTTTGACCCCGGTGATGTTCGTGGCCGCGAAGCTGGTTCCGCGGCTGATGAAACTGATGAGCCGGCCTGGTCGAGACGCTTCTGGCCACGACGCGCCCGGCCAAGACAAGAACGAAGAGCTTTATCTGCTGGTCGTGCTTGCCCTGGGCTTCGCCACGGCCGCCATCACCCAGGCTGTAGGATTGTCGCTGGCCCTGGGAGCCTTCCTTGCAGGCCTGATCGTCAGCGAATCAGGTACAACTCGCAAGATGTTGGACAAGCTGCTGCCCCTGCGGGACGCCTTCGTCGCATTGTTCTTCGTCACCATCGGCGCGCTGGTGGATCCCCACATTCTGCTCTCAAAGCCCATCCTGTGGGGCGCGATTGTGCTTCTCACCATGGGTGGGAAATTCGTAATCTGGTCCGTTGTGGTCTGGCTGTTTCGCTATCCCTGGCGCACAGCCTTGCTCGTGGGTGCCGGACTGACTCAAATCGGCGAGTTTTCCTACGTCCTGGTGCGGGTTGCCCGCGACTCCCACTTGGTGACCGACGATGTTTATCATGCCACTCTTGCAGCGTCGGTCATCACCATCCTGTTAAATGGCTTGCTTATGAGGGTCTTGCCGAAAGCCGCTGCCGAAGCCGTCTGACTGATCGGGAGCTCCGTTCTCTAGCTTAGGCGACCGCGAATCCAGCACGCATCCCTCGTCATCCGTTATTCTAGTAGTGGATATATGGCAACCCGATCGAAACCTGCTAGTGAAGCTGCCGCGACCGGCGTCCTGGAGGCTCCCAACGGCGACCGTGAGCGCGTGTTTGATCCTTTCCGACATTGGGGATACCTGGAAGCGGATCTCGACCCGCTAGGCTTTTTGCCGTTGGTGTCGCATCCGGAGCTGCGGGCTGACGGCGAACTCGCCCAGGAGGCGCGCCGGATTTACTGCGGAACCGTCGGCGCCGAGTTCATGCACATCACCGATCCGGCGCGCCGCCGCTGGATTGAGGAACGCATGGAAGGTCCGCAAACTGCAGTGGACCAGGAACACGTGCTCGACCAGCTCATCCGTGCCGACCTTTTTGAGCAGGTGTTGCAGCAGCGCTACCTGGGCAATAAACGTTTTTCTCTCGAAGGCGTCACTGCCCTCATTCCCCTGGTCGATGAAATTCTGGAAGCTTCCGGCGAGCGCGGAGCGCTGAATCTGGTAATGGGCATGAGCCACCGCGGCCGGTTGAACGTGATCGTGCACATTGCCCGGCGCGCTCCCGAAGAGGTCTTCGCCGGCTTCGAAGACGTCGATCCGCGCAGCGTTCTGGGCAGTGGCGACGTGAAATATCACATGGGCGCAACCGGTGAGTATGTGACTCGCGCCGGGGCCAAGATTTTCATTCACCTGGTTTCCAATCCCAGCCATCTCGAAGCAGTCGATCCCGTCACCGTAGGCCGCACCCGCGCCAAGCAGGACCGCGCCGGAGAATCGGGACGCGAGAAATACCTGCCGCTATTGGTCCATGGCGACGCCGCATTTGCCGGCCAGGGCATCGTGGCGGAAACGCTCAACTTTTCCGACTTGAAGGGTTACACCGTGGGCGGCACGGTCCACATCATCGCCAACAATCTGCTCGGTTTCACCACCCTGTACAACGAGGAGCATTCTTCCCGTTTCTCCGCCCAGCTTGCCCGCCGCCAGTCCATCCCAATCTTTCACGTCAACGCGGAAGATGTGGACGCTGTCGTCCGAGTCGGCCGCCTGGCGCTGGATTACCGCTACACCTGGGGCGGCGATGTTGTCATCGATTTGATCGGCTACCGGCGCCACGGCCACAGTGAAGTCGATGACCCAACCGTCACTCAGCCGCTCCTGTACAAAGCCATCAAGGACCATCCTCCGCTATGGGAGATTTACGCCGAGGATACTGGCGCGGAAAACGTGCAGTCGCGGGTGGACGAGGTCCGCGCGGAATTTGAAGCGGCGCAAAAGAAGGCGAAATCGCTTCGCAAGAAGCCGTCCCTGCGCGACTTGCCGAAGTATTGGAACGACTTTAAGGGTGGACGCTACAAGCCCGAACATGAGGTAGACACTGGCCTTTCACCCGCCGAACTCGCGGACATTACCGGCAAACTCACCAGCTACCCCGAGAGTTTCCATATCCATCCCAAGGTGAAGAAGTTGTTAGAGCAGCGCGCCGAGATGGGCGCGGGGAAGCGTCCGGTGGATTACGGCATGGCAGAGGCGCTGGCTCTCGCAGGCCTGGTGAAAGCGGGGGTACCGGTTCGCCTCAGCGGGCAGGACACCCGCCGCGGCACCTTCAACCAGCGTCACTCCGTGCTGCTCGATATCGAAAACGAAGCTGAGTACGTGCCCCTGGAACACATCTCTCCAGATCAGGCGCGCTGTGAAATCTACAATTCCACTTTATCCGAGGCCGGTGTAATGGGCTTCGAATACGGCTACAGCCGCGACTATCCGGAAGCCTTGGTAATGTGGGAAGCCCAGTTTGGCGACTTTGCCAACGTCGCCCAGGCAGTTATCGATCAGTTCATCAGCGCCGGCGAAGACAAATGGGGACTGCTTTCCGGACTGGTGCTGCTGCTGCCGCACGGTTATGAAGGTCAGGGACCGGAGCACTCGAGCGCGCGCATTGAACGTTTCCTGCAACTGGCAGCCCGCGACAATTTCCAGATCTGCCAGCCCTCGAATGCGGCGCAATATTTCCATCTGCTGCGTCGGCAGGCCTTGCGCCACTGGCGCAAACCGCTGGTCGTTTTCACCCCCAAGAGTATGCTCCGCCATCCCGATGCGTCGTCCCCGATAGAGGACTTTACTCACCAGCGCTTTTTGAACGTGTTGCCGGACAATGAATTGCCGGAAAACGAAAATGGAGATGTGAGCCGCATCCTGCTGTGCACCGGAAAAATCGGCCACGAGCTGCGCGGCGAACGGAAGAAGAAGAACGTCAAGGGTATCGCTATCGTGTTCGTGGAGCAGATCTATCCGTTCCCCGAAAAAGAACTGGAAAGGATCTTTGCCCAATACCCCTCCGCGCGGGAGATTGTCTGGGTGCAGGAAGAGCCGGCCAACATGGGCGCGCTCTTCTACGTACTGCCGCGCTTGCGGCGGATCGCAGGCGAACGCGCTGTCTTGTCGGTGAAACGATCCGCTAGCGCCAGCCCCGCCACGGGATCGGCTAAAGCTCACGAAGTAGAACAAAAAACTTTAGTGACGCTGGCCCTCACAACCACAAGTTAAATGTGCTCCAGACCACGTCCTCGCCTGCCCAGCCGAGCGAAGCTCAGCCGTTCTTTTGAACCCCGCGTAGGTGGTGTCCTGATTTCTCGCCATGGACGCTTGAGATCCAAGCCTTCGTGTAACCTCGTGTCCTTGGTGGTTCATGAATTTGGCCGTCCAACTCTCCCCGCAGAATCGTCTTGTCGCACCACTAGTGTTAATCTTCCCGATTAACCCCTGATGCCTCGCCGCACCCAACCGAATTTGTTCCACATCGCCATCGACACCGGCGGCACCTTCACCGACTGTGTCTGGACCGAGCGCGGCCGGACGCGCCTGCTGAAGGTTTTTTCTACCCCGGAAGATCCTTCGCAAGCGATCGTCAAGGCCCTGGAACAAATTGGCCTCAGCCGTTCGGCGGTAATTCTGCACGGCACTACGGTGGGCACCAATACATTGCTGCAACGCAAGGGTGCGCGCGTGGCCCTGGTTACCACCGCCGGTTTTGAAGATGCCATCGAGATCGGCCGCCAGGCTCGCCCCAGGCTTTACGATCTTTTCTTCGATCGAGTGGAGCCCCTTGTTCCATACGATTTGCGTTTCGGCCTGAACGAGCGCACCAGCAGCGACGGCGAAATCCTGGAATCACCCTCGCCGCAGCACTTGCAGGCGCTGGCCAAGGAGCTTGCCCAAAAGCGCCCCGACGCAATCGCTATTTCGCTGCTCTTCTCTTTCGCCAATCCTGAAACCGAGACCGCCATCGCCGCCGCTCTCGCCAAGCTCGGTCTACCGCTCTCTGTTTCTCATCAGATTCTTCCCGAGTTCCGTGAGTACGAGCGCACCAGCACAGTGGTGGTGAATGCCTACTTGCAACCCGTGATGCAAAACTATCTCGAAAATCTCGAGCGCCAGGCGCGGAGGCTGGCTCCAGGTGGCACAACGCGGCCTCGCATTTTCGTGATGCAATCGAGCGGAGGAATTACCAGCCTCCGCGCGGCGGCCGGTGAACCGGTGCGTACTCTGCTTTCTGGCCCCGCCGGCGGAGTAGTCGGAGCTGCTGCCATGGCGCGCCACAGCGGCTTTGACCGCATCATATCGTTCGATATGGGCGGGACTTCCACCGATGTGGCGCTGGTCGATCATGAGGCGCATGCCGGCACCCAGTCCGAGATTGCCGGCCTGCCGGTCGGCGTGCCCATGCTCGACATCCACACCGTCGGCGCAGGTGGAGGTTCCATTGCCCGCTTCGACGCCGCCGGCGCGCTTCGCGTCGGTCCAGAATCCGCCGGAGCCGATCCCGGACCCATCTGCTATGGCCGCGGCCTTCAGCCCACCGTGACTGATGCCAACCTGCTGCTCGGCCGCCTGCAGTCTCAACATTTTCTCGGAGGAGAATTCACTCTCGATCTCGAACGCACGCAACGCCAGGTTTCTCAATGGCTCAAGCGTCACGCAGCCAGGCTGGCGCCGGAACAGTTCGCTGCCGGAGTGATCCGGGTCGTCAACTCCACCATGGAGAAGGCCATACGAGTGGTCTCTATCGAACGGGGTTACGACCCTCGCGAATTCACCCTGGTTGCTTTCGGCGGCGCCGGCGGTCTTCATGCCTGCGAACTGGCGGAAGCCTTGAGCATCCCTCGCGTGATTGTGCCGGCGCTGCCTGGGGCTCTTTCGGCCTTCGGCATCCTGGTAAGTGATGTGGTGAAAGATTATTCACGCACCGTGCTTTGGCGGGTTGCAGCCAAACTTCCCGTAAAGCAGCTCGAACTGGCGTTTGCCCGTATGCACCAGCGGGCTGAGGCCGATTTCCGCAACGAGCGTTGGAGCGGAAAAATCAGCCATGCGCGCACCGTGGATGTCCGTTGCCAGGGCCAGGGATACGAACTGAACGTCCCGTACACTCACAGCCTGATTCATGACTTCCGCCGTGAGCACCAACGACGCTACGGCCACAGCTATCCCACACGCGGTGTGGAAGTGGTAACGCTGCGCCTTCGTTCAACTATCAAGTCATCACAAGCTGGGCTGGCCGCAGCCGTCACAGCCAGCCGGGCGAAGCTTGGCAACCAGTTATCCGCCAGAGTCCCGGTTATTTTCGCCGGAAAGAACCTGGCTGCCACAATCCACGATCGCGGCTCGCTGACAATCGGAAGAAAGTATTCCGGCCCTGCCGTTGTCACCGAATACAGCGCTACCACGGTTGTACCTCCTGACTGGCGCTTCCGGCTCGACAAGTGGGGAAGCCTGTTGATCGAGCGAAGTTGATTTCACCGCGCCCGAAACCGGCGGCTCAGCCTTGTGGGGACGAACTAGGTATCCGCCCGCTCCCCCGCTACAATACCTCCCATGAAACCCAGTATCTTTGTGGTAGAAGACGATCCGGATATTTCCCGCCTGGTGCGACACCATCTGGAAGCCGATGGCTTTGCGGTCAAGGTCTTCTCCACCGGAAACACGGTCATCTCCGATTCCGAGCGGCAAAGGCCCACCCTGTTCATTCTCGACATCATGGTGCCCGGCAAAGATGGTCTCGAACTCTGCCGCCAGATCCGGCAAATCCCGGCCCTGGCAGCCACTCCCGTGATTTTTCTGACCGCGAAAAGCGGCGAAGCTGACCGCATCCTCGGCCTCGAGCTGGGCGCCGACGACTACATTCCCAAACCATTCAGCCCGCGCGAACTGGTGGCGCGGGTCAAAGCAGTGCTGCGTCGGTTCGAGCGGCCGCTTTCGCAGGCATCGGTCAAAATCGGCGATATTGAGATCGACCCCAGCGCCATGACTCTTACCGTACGCGGAAGTCTGGCAACCACCACCGCAACCGAATTCAGACTGCTCGATTATTTTGCTCGCCACATTGGGCGCGTCTTCACTCGCGATCAGTTGCTCGATTCTGTCTGGCGCGACACCGCGTATGTAACCCCGCGCTCAGTGGACGTGTATGTCCGCCGCATTCGCGAAAAAATCGAGCCCGACCCGGAAAACCCGCGCTACCTCAAGACCGTTCGTGGGGCAGGGTATCGCTTCGAGGCCCCGAAGTGAGGAGGCGGATATTCCTGAAACTGCTGGCTGCCTTTGCTTTGGTGATCGCGACAGCCACAGTTACGCTTGACATTTCCATCCGCCACGCCTGGGAGGGTTCTCTTCGCCAGGAAATCGAACGCAATCTAAAACAGAAAACGCTGATGCTGGCGAACCGTGTCAACACGGTTGGCGAGGTGCCCGCGAGTGCGGCTGTGCCGTCCGGATCACGGCCTGGGTACTTGCAGCACGTAGCCGAGCAGGAAGCGCAGGCGGCAGGCGCCCGCGTCACTATCATTGACCGGCAGGGCAAGGTGCTGGCCGATTCAGAGGCTGACTCCACGTCCATGGAAAATCATGCCACCCGGCCTGAATTCTTCGCCGCCCTGAAAGGCGAAGTCGGCACCGACACCCGCCGCAGCCACACCGTCGGTGTTCCGTTTCTCTATGTGGCTGCCCCCATCGCCGGTGGTGCAGTCCGCCTGGCCTATCCATTCTCGGACGTGGCAACTGCTCTCGCCCGCGTCCGCCAGACCTTGCTACTGGGTTCGCTATTGGCGTTCGTCGTGGCTTTGATAGTCTCCGGGATCGTCGCCCAACTCACCGCTCGCCGCCTTCGCCGTATCGTGCAATTTGCGGATCGCGTCGCTACCGGAGATTTAACGGCGCGTATCGAGGCCAAGTCTGAAGACGAAATTGGCCAGGTGGCCACGTCTCTGGACAAAACCGCCCGCTACCTGGAGGAAAGCTTCGCCGCTTTGCAGACCAGCCAGCGTCAGCTCGAAACCTTGCTCAACAGCATGCAGGATGCCGTCATCGCGGTGAACTCGGACAATCGCGTACAGTGGGCAAATCAGGCTATGGAGAGGCTTGTCCCACAGAAAACCCGCAAAAATGCGCCCCTGGTAGAGACAGTTCGCGATCCCGATTTCTTGACCGCGGTGCATGAAGCAAGCGAAGCGCGAAACGTTTACACCGCCCGCGCCGCTTCCATCCTGCCCGGCCGAACTTTTGACGTGACCGCCGCCCCCATGCCCGGGGGAGGCGCAGTGGCCGTGCTGCGCGATCTGACCGAAACCGAGCGGGTGGAAAAGACCCGCCGCGATTTTATCGCCAACGTTTCCCACGAACTACGCACCCCGCTGACTTCAATCCAGGGCTACACCGAAACCTTGCTCGATGGTTCCCCCGAAAATAATCACGCGCGCGAGTTTCTAGAAATTATTCGTAAGAGTGCCCTGCGAATGTCGCGTCTCACCGAAGATCTTCTCACTCTCGCCCGGGTGGAATCCGGCGAGCAGCGTTTCGATATCCAGTCCGTGTCTCCCTCTGACCTGTTGCAGGAAACCGTACAGAGCTTTCGCGAACTCGCCCGCGCGCAAAATGTCGAGTTGAAGGTCGAGGATGCAGCTCCTTCACCTGTCGGAGCTGACCCCGAGGCCATTCATCAGGTGTTTTCTAATCTGGTGGACAATGCGTTAAAGTATGCCGCGTCGGGTGGTCGCATCGTGGTGGGAGCGCGGCCTGTTCCCCGCGCCGTGGAATTCTACGTTCAGGATTTCGGTCCCGGCATTCCTTCCGAGCACCTGGAGCGCCTGTTCGAACGCTTCTACCGGATTGATAAAGCCCGTTCCCGGGAATCAGGCGGTACCGGGCTGGGCCTGGCCATTGCCAAACACATCGTGCTGGCGCACGGAGGAACCATCCGCGCGCAAAGCGAACTCAACCACGGCTCCACTTTTCTCTTTACTTTGCCCCTCTCCGCCTAGCCCAGGACCGCCCGCCCCGCGCGGCCAGCGACCGATAAATTCACGCCTTGTTAACCAAAGTCTTGATAAAACAACCTATTCTCCTGTATTGACCATCAATGCCAGCAACCGGAGAACGAGACAGGCTCTCCCACTCACCGCCGGGGTTGCTTCCGGAAGGAATGCCTCTATGAGTACTGCCATTTTGAGAAGCCCCGAACCCGAGTCCCCTTACCTGCATCTGGTCAAGCAAACCGTCGAGGCTTGCCGGGTTGCGAAAGAGGCCGCCGCTGCTGCCGCTGAAGGGGTGGCTACTGCATCCTCTGTCCTGTTGAACAGTCTGCGCGATCAGGAAAAAGAACTCGACCGCCTGGACATGGAAATAGACGCAGGCGTTACTCAGATCATCACTCAGGTCAGTGAAGCCGAAGCCCGCGAGCTTTTGGCTTGCATGAAGTTCATGATCAGCCTGGAGCGCATTGGCGACCTGCTGCTCAGCTTCTCCAGCAGCGCTCAATCCGTCTGCACTCGCCTCGATCCTCAGGACATTCGTGACCTCACTCACATGGCCACCGTCCTCGAGAAAATGTTGTCTGATGCGGGCGCTGCCTTTTCTACCCGCGACGTCAAGAAAGCGGTTGAGGTACTGCGCGCCGACGCGGAGATCGACCGCCTGCGCAATCTGATTTTTCTTCGCCACATTGAAAATCCAGAGAATCAGCCGCGGCAAGCCAGCCTGCAGGTCATCTTCATGACCCAGTCGCTCGAACGTGCCGGAGACCACGCCAAAAATCTCGCCGAGGAGGTATGCCATTTCGTCAGTGGCCACACCGTCCGCCACGTCTTGATGACCTACGACAAGCCCATAGAACAGATGTTCCTCGATTGGCTGCGCGCTCGCGAAGAACACTAACCAGACGCTGCCTCACCTAACCCAGCATTCACAGGAACTGGCAACCAGGAACTAACCTCCGAGAACTGGTTTTCCCAAACCGCCGTTAATCGAAACCTCCTGTGACATCCATCACAGACATCCCCGAAAACACTGGCTAAGATTCTCGGCAACACCATGTTCGCCGGTCGCATTACCGAAGCCACGGTTCGCATCCTCGACTGGATCGCCATCAAGACTTTGCCCCGGGATCAGTCTCCACAGCACCTCCGCACCGGCCGTCGCGGTGAAGAAGCCGCCTATTTCCATCTGCGCAAGTTGGGCTATCTGATGGTCGCGCGAAATTTCCGCTCGCCTAACCGTCGTGGTGAAATCGATTTGATCGCGTGGCGCGAGGGCGTGCTCTGCTTCATCGAAGTTAAAACTCGCACATCTCGAGAGGTGAAACCTGCCGAAGCTGCCGTTGACCGGGACAAACGCCGCGATCTGCTGGCCGTAGCTCGGGAATACCTGCGCCACCTGCCACCTTCGTGCCCATGGCGTCTCGAAGTTGTCAGCGTGTACTACGACGCGAGCTCCAGCCAGCCGCAGATTGAACTCTTCCAGAACGTTTCAGTCATAGCGTAGAATGACTTGTTTTGGTCTTGATGCGGAAAGGATTTCGGTAATTGCCGGAGCTCAGAAAAGACCCCATCGTGGGCCGCTGGGTCATTATTTCGACCGACCGGGCCAAGCGTCCGTCCGACTTTGCTCGTGACGGTGTGAAAATCAAAGGTGGCTTCTGCCCCTTCTGTTACGGCAACGAATCCAAAACCCCGCCCGAAATCCAGGCCTACCGCCCTAATCCCAACGGTGGACCTCCTCCGCAGCGCGACTCCCCAGGCTGGACGGTGCGTGTCGTGCCCAACAAGTTTCCTGCGCTCGGCATCGAAGGCAATCTCAACCGCCAGGCCGAGGGCATGTTCGATCGCATGAACGGCATCGGCGCTCACGAGGTCATTATCGAGACTCCTGACCACAATGCCAGCCTCGCGAATCTTCCGCCCAAAAGGATTGAAGACGTGCTGTGGACGTTCCGCGACCGTATCCTCGACCTCAAGAAGGACCGTCGCTTCAAGTACATTCTGATTTTCAAGAATCATGGCGAAGCAGCCGGGGCTTCGCTCGAGCATGCGCACTCGCAACTGATCGCGCTGCCCATTCTTCCGATTTACGTTACCGAAGAGATCGAGGGCGCCAAGCAGTACTACATTTACAAGGAGCGCTGCGTCTTTTGTGACATCATCCGTCAGGAAACAGAATCCGGAACCCGGGTGGTTGCCGAAAATGCCGACTTCATCACTCTCGCGCCATACGCTCCGCGCTTTCCGTTCGAAACCTGGATCCTGCCCAAGCAGCACGAGTCGGCTTTTGAGAACTCCTCCACTCACATGTTCGAAAACCTGGCCCGGTCGCTGAAGATCCTGCTCACCAAGGCCGAACGCGTGCTGGACAATCCTCCGTACAATTTGGTGATCCACAGTTCGCCGGTGCAGGACCCAGTCAACGACCACTATCATTGGCACATAGAGTTCATGCCCAAACTGACCAAGACCGCAGGCTTCGAATGGGGAACCGGCTTCTACATCAACCCCACGCCGCCGGAAGAAGCTGCAAAGTTTCTGCGTGAAGCCAGCGTTGAAGAGCCCGCCAGAATCGGCTAGAAGCAATTTTGACGGATCGCAACCATGATTTGACAGGATGAAGATCTGACCGAGCCATGATGCGAAGTCTACTATCTGTTTTTCTATTCCTGACCGCGGCGGCCGGCCACGCCGTTTCCGGCGATCATCCGCTGATCAACAACATTCCCAACCGCACCACGATCAGCCTGAACGGCTCATGGCACTTCATCGTGGACCCTTACGAAACCGGCTTGCACTCGCGCTTTTACCAGAATGCCAAGGCGAAGGATAAGAATGACCTCGTCGAGTACGACTTCGACAAATCCGACACCCTCAACGTCCCCGGCGACTGGAATACGCAGAAAAAAGAGTTGCTCTTCTACGAAGGCCCGGTCTGGTACGAGAGGGCGTTTTCCTATCGCAAGCGGGAGCATACTCGCGTCTTCATCAACTTTGGATCGGCCAACTACTTCAGCCGCGTTTATCTCAATGGCGAAGCCCTGGGCGAGCACGAAGGCGGATTCACCCCCTTCAACTTCGAAGTTACAGACAAAATACGGGATGGCGAAAACTTCGTGGTCGTGGAAGTCAACAACGCCCGCCGCCGGGATGCTGTGCCCGCCCTCAATACCGATTGGTGGAACTATGGCGGACTTACCCGCGATGTTGCATTAGTAGAGGAACCGGACAGCTTTATCCACGACTACGTTGTTCAGCTCGCAAAGGGCTCAGGCCAGGAAATTTCCGGATGGGTGCAACTGACCGGCGCATTTTCAGAACAGCAAGTCACCCTGGAGATCCCGGAGGTGGGAATCAGGAAAACCGTTCTCACCAGCGCGGACGGGTACGCGGAGTTTCACTTTCTTGCCAAGCTTGAACTGTGGTCGCCGGCCCATCCCAAGCTCTACGATGTCCTGCTGTCCAGCGGGGCCGACAAGGTGCATGATTCCATCGGCTTTCGCACCGTCGAAACTCGCGGCACCCAGATCCTGCTGAACGGCGAGCCGATCTTCCTGCGCGGCATCTCCCTGCACGAAGAGGCCCCCATGCGCGGCGGCCGCGCTTTTTCTCAGCAGGACGCCGAAACCCTGCTGGGTTGGGCTCACGAGCTGGGCTGCAACTTCGTTCGTCTCACGCACTATCCTCATAGCGAAAACATGATCCGCCTGGCTGACCGCATGGGCATCATGGTGTGGTCCGAAATTCCGGTTTATTGGGATATTGACTGGGAGAATCCGTCCACTCTGCAAAATGCAAAAAGCCAGCTTCGTGACATGATCGCCCGCGATCACAATCGCGCGTCAGTCATCCTGTGGTCGCTCTCCAACGAAACCCCGGTCAAGCCCGAACGCACCACCTTCCTCCGCCAGCTCGCAGAAACTGCGCGCCGGTTCGACTCAACTCGCCTGCTCACATCGGCGATGAACCATGTCGACGAATCCGGCGCCGACACCCGCACTCTCAACGACCCGCTCGGCGAATATCTCGACGTACTCGGCCTCAACGAGTATCTGGGTTGGTATTGGGGACGCCCCGAAGACGCGGACCACATGCAGTGGAAGACGGCGTGGGACAAGCCGCTCATCATGAGCGAATTCGGCGGGGGAGCGCCCTCCGGCAGGCATGGCAGCTCAGATGAGCGCTGGACCGAGGAATACCAGGCCAACATTTACCAGCATCACATCGTCATGCTGAAAAAAATTCCCTCGCTGGCCGGACTGTCGCCCTGGGTCCTGATGGACTTTCGCTCGCCACGCCGCCAGCTGCCCGGGGTTCAGGACTTTTACAATCGCAAGGGCCTGATTTCCAATCAGGGACAACACAAGCAGGCGTTCTACGTCTTGCAGAAATACTACCAAGAGCTCGAAATCCAGTAAATGATCACAAATCTTCAGCCTGAGGAAAAAAGAGCTTTAGGAAGGGGACGGATTCAGAAAGAACCAGATTAGGGAAGGGCACGGCTTTAGCCGTCCGACAACGCCGGGAAAAATTGCGGCTTTTGCCGCTGAGGTCCGCTGTCAAGCCTGCGTACGATCCAGAAACTCCGCGTGCCATGCCATTTGAATAGCTTCCAGCTTGCCCTCCGTCGATTTCTTGGGATCGTCCTTGAACTCGGGCAGCGCCATCACCAGCCCGTGCAAATCCGTAAAGCGCACCGCCAGCGGATCAGTTTCCGGGTGCTCCTCAGAGAGCAATATGCCGATGTCTTCCGCATCGTCCCAAGTCAATTCTTTCGCCATGAAGCTCCTTACATTTTTGGCCAACGACCAAAGTCCAACGACGGTTTTAGTGTTCTTCCGATACGTAGTTCCGGTTCCACGCCGGAATCTCGACGACTACCTTGCCTGGCTTGGTAATTACCGCCTGGCATCCGAGTCGGGAGTTTAACTGTAAATCGGCGGCCATGTCCAGCCGGTCAGCTTCATCGTCATCCATCTCCGAAATATTCTCCGCTCCCTCCTTGACCCAGATGTGACAAGTCGTGCAGGCACAGTTGCCGCCGCAAGCGTGATCCAGCCGGACTCCATAATTCAGCGCCACATCCAGCAGCGATTCCTCTTTGCCATGATCCTTGTAAGGCAGCTTACCGTGTTCGAATTGCACCGTCTTGCCTTCGGGGAGAAACGTGATCTGGACGGTGTTGTCGCCCGGAGCTTCTACCGTGGCCGTTCCCGCGCCCTGATTTTTTTCTTCTGCCATCACATCTCCTGGTCCGCTTTTAACCGCTAACTGACCAACCTCGAACTGACAACTGACTCATTCAAATTCCGCCTTCGCAACCGGATGCGGCGCGTCCGGGCCTTCACCCATGTCCGCCTCGTCCATCGTCTTGCCCTTGAGCACGCTGGAAACCGCGCTGTCCATCATCAACTCCGCCAGACGCATTGTCCCCTGGTTGAGTCCGTCAATGGCCGCGCGAATTGCCTGGTAGTCCTCTTTCGCTTTCACCTGGTTCAGCGCCTTTTCCAACTTGGCAATCCGTTTCTTCTCGTCGTTGCCGAGCTGTCCCCAGGCCGGGCTCTTCTTTCCCTTCTCCAGCGCCGCCAAAATCGTGTCTGCCTCGTTGCGCGCTTCAATCACCTGCCGCTGGCGAAAATCCTCTTCCGCCGAATCGAACGAGTCCAGAATCATGCTCTCCACCTGCTCGTCGGTAAGGCCATAGCTGGGCTGCACTTCGATCTCCGCCTCCTTGCCGCTGCGTTGCTCGCGTGCCGAAACGTGCAGAATGCCATTGGCGTCGATCAGAAACTTTACCTCTACCCGCGGTATTCCCGCCGGCATCGGCGGAATCCCCCGTAGATCGAAACGCGCCAGCGAGCGGCAATCTTTCGCCAGTTCACGTTCGCCCTGCAACACATGGATCGCGACATTGGCTTGCCCGTCCACCTGCGTGGTGTAGTGCTGTGTAGCCGAAGCCGGAATCGTCGAGTTGCGCAAAATGATCTTGTCGGTCACGCCGCCCGCGACTTCGATCCCCAAAGACAGGGGAGTTACGTCAAGCAACAGCATGTTCTCGGTTGCTTCCGAGCCGCCGGAAAGAATATTCGCCTGCACCGCGGCACCCAGTGCCACCACTTCGTCGGGATTCAAATCGGTGTGCGGCTTGCGCTGAAATAGTTCTTCCACCAGGGACCGCACCTTGGGTATTCGCGTCGATCCCCCAACCAGCACTACTTCTTCAATCTGCTGTGGCTTCAGCCCGGCATCTTTCAATGCCTGCTTGCAGGGGCCAACGGTGCGATCGATAATCGGTTGAATCAACTGCTCGAATTGCTCCCGTGTAATCTCCCGCAGATAATGCTTGCCGCCCGGCAGTTCAACTTCCAGCTTCGCCGTGGATTGCGACGAGAGAGTGATTTTGGCTTCGATCACCGCTTTGCGGATTGTGGCGACTGCTTCACCGTTTCGCGATACGTCAAGCCCCATATCGCCGCGAATATCGTCCAGCGCGATCGTGATCAGCAGATTGTCGATATCGTCGCCGCCGAGATGAGTGTCTCCGTTGGTGGCAATGACTTCAAAAATTCCGTCGTGCAGCTTGAGAATGGAAACGTCAAAGGTGCCGCCGCCCAGGTCATACACCGCCACGATGCCGTTCTGTTTCTTGTCCAGGCCGTAGGCCAGGGACGCGGCGGTGGGTTCGTTTACCAGGCGCAATACCTCGAGTCCGGCAATGCGCCCTGCGTCTTTGGTCGCCTGCCGCTGGGCGTCGTTGAAATACGCGGGGACCGTAATCACCGCCTTGGTCACCGCAGCCCCGAAAAATCTTTCGGCATTGCGCTTGAGCTGCCGAAGTATAAACGCCGAAATTTCGGGCGGGGTAAAAGTCCTTTCCCCCAACTGGATTCGCAACACCTCACCCGCCTCGAGGTCACCCGCCAGCCGGAAAGGGAACAGTCTCAATTCTTCCCGGACGTCCTCGATGCCGCGCCCCATCAGCCGCTTGATGGAGTACACGGCGCGCTCCGGCGTCTCGATCAGATACTTTCGCGCCGCGTTCCCAACGATGATCTGATCGTTGTCATCCAGCGCCACCACCGACGGCACCAGGTTCAATCCATCCTCTCCGGGAATCACCACAGGACTTTCCCCCTGCATGAAAGCCACCAGGGAGTTGGTGGTTCCGAGATCAATACCGACGATGCGTTCGTTTGCCATTTGTCAGGAAGCGCTCAGCATTCAGCACTCACCATTCAGTAAAAATTGGCCGAATGCTGATAGCTGAACGCTGACCGCTATTGTTCCAATGCCTCATTCACATCCCTCACCAGATTCCGGATATAGCTCCGCCGGTTCAGCAGATCGAGCATCCCATCGAGCGCCTGCCGTCGCGGCCCTTCGTCGGGGCTGTCCAGCGCCCGGTCCCAGACCTCCCAGCGAGTCTTCAACTCGGCCGACAGATCCTCGTATTTCTTTTCGAACGCGGCCTTGTGAGTCTGCAAATCTTTGCTCAGCGCCGGGTCGTCCTCGCCCATCTTCTTATTCATGCGGGCTTCTTCAAGTTGCATGTTGAGCTCAAATACTTCCTCCAGAAGATCGGGAGGCACAATCTGTTTCTTCACCTCGCCCGCGGCCCGCGCTTTTTCGGTTGCGTTCTTTGACTGCTCTTCGATCTCCAGACCTTCCAGTCCCAGCAGGTATTGCGTCCGTCTGATCGGATCCTTCAAAGTCCGGTAAGCGTCATTGAGCAGCGAACTCTGCTCCAGGCTCCACTCCTGCTCCCGCTTGTCCGCCCGCGCGTTCAGGTCGGGATGCAGCTTCCGGCTCAATTCATAAAACTCCCGCTCCAGGCGCGCCAGATCGATGTTCAACTTCCGCGGCATCCCAAAAAACGCAAAATAATCCACCGGGGCCGGGGGCTGCACCTTGCCGCACGCCTGGCAGAAGTGCGCCGCGCGCATGTCCCCGCAAGACCAGCAACTGGAAGTGGAAATTTCAACCGTCATGGACCTGCCTTATGGGACACAGTTTTCGTGGCGCGGGCGCCCTCGCCCGCGGCCGGCGCATGCACCAGAAAAAGACTCTCAGGGATTTCAACTCACCGACCGGATAAGCTGGACCAGAGAAGCTTCGGCGGAGGGCAATGCCGCTCCAGGACTTTCGCGGGCGAGGACGCCCGCGCCACACTCACCATGCCCTTACCCTGAGAACGACGTTCCGCACCCGCACGACTTCGACGCATTGGGATTCACGAACACGAATCCCTGCTGCATCAAAGTTTCCTGGTAATCCAGGATCATGCCATGCAGGTAAATAAACGATTTTGGATCCACAAAAACCCGCACATCCCCGAACTGGTATATCCGGTCGCGCTCCCGCGGCTGCGTGTCGAAGCGGATGTTGTAACTTAAACCCGAGCACCCGCCACCCTGCACCCCCAGGCGCAGCCCGCCCTGCTCAGGCGAGATGCCCTCCTTGACGATGGCCGTCCGGATCTTGGCCAGGGCCTTTTCCGTGACCTGCACTCCGCCCTTGGAGGGCGCGGTCTTCGTTTCTTCAGTGACAGGAGTCATAGTAGTTCGACCACAGTAGTTCGACCAACGACCGGCGACTAACGCCCAACGACCGAATCCGCTGGCTTGGCGACGTCCTGTTTCTTTTTCCAGTCATGAATCGCCGCCCGGATGGCATCTTCCGCCAGCACCGAGCAGTGAATCTTCACCGGAGGCAGCGCCAGTTCCTTCACGATTTCGGTGTTCTTGATCTGCAGCGCTTCGTCCACCGTCTTCCCCTTCACCCATTCGGTGGCCAGCGAAGACGACGCAATCGCAGACCCGCAGCCAAACGTCTTGAACTTGGCATCTTCGATGATGTTGGTCTGCGGATTGACTTTGATCTGCAACTTCATGACGTCGCCGCACTCCGGCGCGCCCACCAGACCAGTCCCAACCTCCGGGCTGTTCTTATCCATCGAACCCACATTCCGCGGGTTTGAATAATGATCGAGAACCTTATCGCTATAAGACATTTTGACCCTCTCCTGTTAGTTCTAAATTCGCGTTGTCATCCCGAGCGGAGCTTGATCGGTTGCGAAGCAACCGGTCAACGGAGCCGTTCGCGGCTATCCAGCTTTAGTGCCGTCTTTAGTGCGCTTCTCCCGCCCACTTCACATTCTTCAAATCCACACCTTCTTTCGCCATCTCATAAAGCGGCGAAAGCTCACGCAGCCGCTCCACCGTTTCAACCACCCGGTCAGCCACATAATCCACTTCAGCCTCGGTGTTGAACCGCCCGATGCCGAAGCGAATCGAACTGTGCGCCAGATCGTCGCCCGTCCCAAGAGCCTTCAGTACATACGATGGCTCCAGCGTCGCCGAGGTGCATGCCGAACCGCTCGAAACCGCCACGTCGTTGATGCCCATCAGCAGCGACTCGCCTTCGACGTAGGCAAAACTGATATTCAGGTTGCCGGGAAGCCGGTGCTCCATCGAGCCGTTGATGTAAACCTCGTCCAGTCGGCCCATGATGTTGTCGCGCAGCCGGTTCCGCAGCCCCGCCAGCTTGCACGACTCTTTCGCCATTTCCTCCGAGGCAATCGCGCATGCCTTGCCCAACCCCACGATTCCGGGGACGTTCAAGGTTCCCGACCGCATGCCGCGCTCGTGCCCGCCGCCATCGATGATCGCGGAAATCTGCACTCGCGGATTCTTGCGCCGCACATACAACGCCCCCACGCCCTTGGGGCCGTACATTTTGTGCGCCGAGATCGACATCACATCGATGTTCATCTTGTTCACGTCGATCGGAATCTTGCCCACCGCCTGCGTCGCATCGCTGTGGAAGATCACTCCACGGTCATGACAGAGCTTGCCGATGTCGGCCACCGGCTGCACCACGCCAATCTCGTTATTGGCCGCCATGATGGTCACCAGGATGGTCTTGTCGTCGATGAGCCGCTTTAACTCTTCTAGATCGACCAGGCCGTCCTTCTGTACCGCCATGTAGGTGACGCGATAGCCGTTCTTCTCCAGGCGCTTGCAGGTGTCCAGCACCGCTTTGTGCTCGGTCACCGCGGTGATGATGTGGTTGCCCTTTTCCCGGTACATCTCAGCCACGCCCTTGATCGCGAGGTTGTCGCTTTCAGTGGCGCCCGAAGTGAAAATAATCTCCTTGGGAGTCGAGCCGACCAGCTTGGCGACCTGCTCTCGCGCGGTCTCCACCCCTTCCTCGCCTGCCCACCCGAACGAGTGGTTGCGGCTGGCCGCATTGCCAAACTTCTCCATGAAGTAAGGCAACATCGCTTCCAGCACCCGCGGGTCCATCGGTGTGGTGGCATGGTTGTCCATGTAAACCGGCAGCTTCACTCCATTCGCCGTCGTCCGCTTTTCCTGCCCTGGAGCGCTCTCGTGTCCGTTTGTCCCCTGCGGGATCGTCTTTACATCCGTGCTCATAAATTGCTCTCCTCAGAACTCTGAATGTCCCTGAATATCAAAATGTGGGCGCGAGCGTCCCGCTCGTGCAAGTCTGGCCATTTCTTACCTGCGCAGCGTCACCAGCTCCACCGGCCCGTCGGACCCTGCTTCGTCCTTCATCTCCGATATAGTGATGCGCCGCAATACCTCTTCGATGCTATGACTTACGCGCCGCAACGGTTCGCGAATGTTGCACCGGTCGCTCTGATCGCACTCGCCCCGCACGGTGACGCATGAGGTAATGAAAAGCGGCCCGTCGATCGCTCGAATGACTTCGAATGCGGTAATCGTCGCTGCGTCGCGAGCCAGGGTATATCCGCCATTGGTACCGTGCTGTGAGTGCAATAAACCGGCTTTGACCAGCCGCTGCAGAATCTTCGCCAGCGCCTCTTGAGGAATGTGGTAAGCGTCGGCCACGTCCTTAGCGCTGCAGGCTCCCCGCTCCGCATGCTCGGCCAGATGCTTCATCGCCATCAGCCCGTAATCCGCCTTCTTGGTCAGTTTGAGCATGCCAGGGTAAAATCCGACCTTTTTAGTCGGACATCACTATTCTAAGAGGCAACCCGCTCAAATGCAAGCCGTTACAGGCAATGGTCGAAAAGCGGCGCTCAATTGTGGCGGGACGGGTCTTAACCGCGTCCCCTGCCCACCTAATCGAGGTGGGTGAGGAAAAAGATCATTCGAGGGACTTGACAATGCAATCTGCGGGGCTAAAATACCGCCAATTTCCGGCGAAATCCCTTTGACCGACAAGACAGGGAAATCATCACCCGGATTTATGACTCCGACCCCGCCGTCTCCGCTTCCCGAGAAGAGCAACAGCATGACACCGTGCAAGCACCCTCGCGTTCAAATCGTCGCCCGCGAGGATGACGCCGAATTCGTGGAATGCCTTGAATGTCGCGAAATTTTCGAGTCCAGCGAATTCAGGGACATGGCCATTGAAGAAAAGCCGGCCAACGAATCCGATTCCGGCGCGTGACAAAGGTAACCGGCGTTCCACCCTTTATTCTTGCTGCCTCCATAACAGTTTGTTAATGTCGCCCGGGGAATAACTTGCCTGCAAAAGGTCAAACGCCGCTGGCCGCGCTGGTTGTCGACGATTCCATGCTCATCCGGCACACCGTCTGCCGCTTTCTCGAACAGCGGGGATACACCGTGGAGTCGGCCACCAATGGCGAGGAAGCGCTGCCCATCGTGCAACGGATGCGGCCTGACATCATCATCACCGATATGCAGATGCCGAAGATGAGCGGCACCGAACTCATCACCGCGCTCAAGGCTCAACCCGCGACCGCAGCCATTCCTATCGTCATCGTGGCAGGAAAAAACAGCGGATTTGACGCGCACGAGCACCGCGCAAACTTCGCCATATTCAAAGACATCGATATCGAGTCCCAACTGGAAAAGGCGCTCGATGCCGTCCTCGGAAGCCGTGCCGGAAAAAGCAAAGCCGCCACCCGCTAGAACTAAGATCTGAGAACCGGGAACTGGTTTTTCAAATACCCAATTACCACTACCTCTAAAGCTTCATCGAAGCTTCCGCCGAAAAATCTCCAGCCGCAAACTCGCCCGCAAGAAATTTAGGATAAGCAGCCGCCGCGATCATGGCCGCGTTGTCAGTCGAAAGCGGACGCGAGGGAAAATACACCGGGAGTCCTTCCATGGCCGCCGCCTGTTCAAAGCGCTGGCGCAGCTCCTGGTTAGCGGCCACCCCGCCGGTTACGAAAATGGTCGCCACTTCGCAGGCGCGCGCTGCCGTCAGAGTTTTCGCCGTCAGATCTTCGACCACCGCTCGCTGAAACGATGCCACCAGGTTCAATGTCTTGCTGTCGCAGTGCAGCAGATAATCCTCGAGCGCAGGTTTCAGTACTCCAGCCAGCGCCTTCCGCCGCGCATCAATCGAGGGTTGCAGGCCGTGAATTTCGACATAGCGCAAAACCGCCGTCTTGATTCCACTGTAAGAAAAATCGAAGCGCGGCTCAGTCCCGGTCTTGCCCGCATCTTTCCTGTCGGGATGCTTAAGTTGTGAAGGCGCGAATTTGACCGCCGTGGGGTCCCCGTGCGTGGACAGGCGGTCGATGACCGGCCCTCCCGGATACCCCAACCCCAATAGCTTCGCCACCTTGTCGAAAGCCTCTCCGGCGGCGTCATCACGGGTGTGGCCGATGTTCCGGTATGACCACCCTTCTGCCCGCTGTTCAGCCAGATAGAGGTGGGTATGCCCTCCCGAAACCACCAGCGCCAACACCGGGAATTTGATCTCCCGGTTTTCTTTCTGCCGCTCTTCCAGAAGAACCGCATGGATGTGTCCTTCCAGGTGATTGACCGCGATCAGGGGCTTATCGAGCGCGAACGCCAGCGCCTTCGCGTAACTGATTCCCACCAACAGGGCGCCCGCCAATCCCGGCCCCTGCGTCACCGCCACCGCGTCGATGTCTTGATATCTCTGTCCCGCATCCGCCAGCGCCTTTCGCACCACAGGCACAATCGCCTTCAGATGCTCCCGCGAAGCCAGCTCCGGCACCACGCCGCCATAAGGCTGGTGCGCCGCGATCTGCGAAAACACAACATTCGACAGCAACTTCTCGCCCGAACGAACCACTGCAGCAGCCGTCTCGTCGCAGGAACTCTCAATGCCAAGAATGTCGACACTGGCCATGTAATTAGTTTAAACGTTTCAAGCGTGGAAGGCGGCCCGACGGAAAGGCCGGCTGCTTATCACGGTGCGAAAAGGAAACCCGTGAAGTCCGAACCTTCGTGTAACTTCGCATCCTCGGTGGTTCATGAATTCAGGACACTACCGGCAGCTGCTCCGGCTGTGCGCCCGCGTGCAGGGCGACTACAATATCCAGTGATGTCAAGCGGAACTTCGAGTGAACCTCAGAGCGGAGCCCCGAGCGCGTCACCCGCCCCTGACCCGGTAAGCCCGCTTTACGATACCCGCCTGCCTCAACTCACGCGCTGGCGGCGAATGCAAATCCCCGTCATCGCTTCCGCTGTCATCGCTATCGTCCGCGTGCTTGGGCCCACGCTGCGTTTTGAAACTCTGGGCCAGCACCATTACGACCAGTCGCGCGCCCGCGGCGAGCCGGTGATTTCCGCCTTCTGGCATCGCTGCATCATTTCCGCCACCTGGTTCTGGCGCAACCGGGGAGCGGTGGTGATGAACACTACCAACTTCGACGGGCAATGGACGCGCCGGGTGATCGAACACTTCGGCTTCGGCACCGCGCAGGGAAGTTCGACCCGAGGAGGCCTGCGCGGCCTGGCAGTCATGGCGCGCCGTCTGGACGAGGGATTCGACGCCGCCTTCACTATCGATGGCCCGCGCGGGCCGCGCTACGTCGCCAAACCCGGCCCGGTGATGCTGGCGCGAAAGACCGGCCGTCCCATTTATGTTTTCCATATCGGCGTAGAGAAGGCGCATACCCTGGAAAAAGCCTGGGACAAAATGCAGATACCGCATCTCTTCAGCCGCGCCGTCATCGTAAGTGCGCCGCTGATCCCGGTCGCCCACGATGCCGACGCCGATGAACTGGCCCGCAAACACGCAGAAATGCAGGCCGCTCTCGAACGCGTGCGCGACGTAGCCGAATCCTGGTTCGGATTGAGCGACGAAGAGCGCCAGCGCCTGCGCCAGGAGTGGAACGCTGGAGGTTAGATAGGTCCAAACCAGCTGGGGACAGCCCTCGCCTATCCGGTTCCTGCAGGCGGCAGTTTTTGGAAGACTCCATGTCTGACCTCAAAAGACACGCCGAGAGAATCATTCGCACTCTGCGCGAAGCAGGCTTTCAGGCCTATCTGGTAGGCGGGTGCGTTCGCGATCTTCTGCTCGGGCGCGAACCCACCGACTACGACGTCGCAACCGATGCTACGCCGGATGAGGTCATGCGAATCTTTCCCGACACCTACGCTGTAGGGGCACAGTTCGGAGTAGTGTTGGTGCCTGCTTCGGCTTCCGAACCAGCCGAGGATGCATCCGGTCCAAGCCGCGCAGGAAGCGGTGACCAGCAATCCGCTTCCGCCAGAGCTGGCTGCGTCGAAGTCGCCACTTTCCGCAGTGATATTGGCTACAGCGATGGCCGTCATCCCGACCAGGTGCGTTTCAGCAAGAGCCCGCAGGAAGACGTCGAGCGGCGCGACTTCACCATCAACGGATTGCTGCTCGATCCGGTGACCGGCAAAGTTCTCGACTACGTAGGCGGCCAGGAAGATCTGCGAGCCGGAATCATTCGCACGATCGGGCCGCCCGAGTTGCGCTTCGCTGAAGACAAGCTACGCATGCTGCGAGCGGTGCGCTTTGCCGCCCGCTTCGGCTACACCATTGAGCCCGAAACATTCGCCGCAATCCAGAAACTGGCTGCCGGTATCCATCAGGTCTCCAGCGAGCGGGTGCGCGACGAACTCACCAAAATGTTGACTGAGGGCCGCGCTCGTGAAGCCTTTCTGCTGCTCGACGACACTGGCCTGTTACAGCAGGTGCTGCCCGAGATTTCAGCCATGAAGGGCGTGCAACAGCCCGCGGAATTTCATCCCGAAGGTGACGTGTTCGTGCACACGCTGCTGTTGCTGCAGAATTTGCCGCAGCCTTGCCCTCCGGAACTGGCCTGGGGAGCGCTGCTGCACGATGTCGGCAAACCCTCGACATTCCGCTTGGCGCCGGATCGCATTCGTTTCGACAATCATGTTGATGTGGGAGTGAAGATGGCGGAAGAAATCTGCCGCCGCTTGCGTTTCTCCAACCATGACACCGAGCAGATTCTTGCTCTGGTCGCCAATCACATGCGCTTCGCCCATGTGCCGCAGATGAAAGATTCCACCTTCAAACGATTTGTGCGCATGCCGCATTTCGAACAGCACCTCGAGCTGCATCGCCTGGATTGTCAAGCCAGTCATCATGACCTGACTTCCTGGCAGTTCACACGCGAGCGCATGACTGCTATACCTCCCGAGGCGATCCGCCCCGAGCCGCTCGTCACCGGAGACGACCTGATCGCGGCGGGCTACGAGCCTGGACCTCGTTTTAAGGAAATCCTCGGGAGCGTAGAGGACGCCCAACTTGAAGGCCGCCTGGACTCGAAGGCAAGCGCCATGCAGTATGTGCGTCGTGAATTTCCTCAGCCGGCGGCAAAATCCGCGCGGAACTGACCGGCCGGGGCAAGGTGTCAAGCCCCTGGCGTCGCCAATTCTTCTTTAAGCGGCTGAGCGCAAACGAAATATATTGGCAATAATATAGCTGGCTAATCAGATTGATTTCGGTCAAACTGGTTGCTGGCTGTTATTGCCCGAGTCTCAAAAAGGAGAGACACGGTGCAAAGCCAATATGGAGTGTTGCTGGATGATCTGTTTCGGTGGACAAGCTACTTCCCATCTCGCGATGAGCGACCATTGGATAGGCTCGCATCGGTTCTGTTTGCCAATTCTCCTGACCCCAGAGGCGGACTGATGGCAATGTTCAAAGCCTACTTTGACGCATCAGGAGATGGACAGGGCCAGCCAAATATGATCGTAGCAGGTTTCGTGGCGAACCTTCAGCAGTGGCGCATGTTTGAAAGTGTTTGGAAAGAGGCTCACGATGAGGCTGGCGTCAACATGCCATTTCACATGGCAGATTTTATGTCTGCTTGCACCAATCCCAAGTATGCCAGCCAAAAGAGTGCACGGTCTGACTATGTTCAGCTTGCACAAGACCCAGGCAAAGCAGAATTGTTTCTCCATCGTTTGGCTATTACCGCAATCTCCGCCGTGCATTGCGGATTTTCATGCATTGTCCCGATGGATGTTTATAAAAATGTCAGCTCTTTGCTGGAACTCAGGGATGTAGTTCCTCCATACGCTCTGGCCGCTCGTATGTGCATCGAAAAGCTGCATCAGTGGGAGCGCTTGTTCGCTATCCTAGAACCAGTTGAATATATATTTGAGGCCGGGGACTTTGAACAAGGAAAGTTTACCGAGTTGATGATTGATGAGGGACAAGCAGTCCCGATCT
>DATAPL010000023.1:0-10675 GCA_036265205.1 Terriglobales bacterium | reverse complement strand
CAAGGCCGCGAAAGAAGTCTGATCAGTTTTGATGCACTCGTCTGCCGGGAACAGAAGATTGGCAGAATCCTTTGCCGCTTCGACCCTCACCCAAATGAATTCGGCACACCTGGCTAAGCGCACATCTTTGGCTGACAGCATGGCTGCATAACTCGAAGTAATGCGGGTCATCTCGTCCGGCGTGCGGGCTTGCGCAAATATTTGATCTGACCTGCGC
Source organism: Terriglobales bacterium (assembly GCA_036265205.1). Lineage (GTDB taxonomy): Bacteria > Acidobacteriota > Terriglobia > Terriglobales > Acidobacteriaceae > JAIQFF01. The sequence goes on along the minus strand of DATAPL010000023.1, from coordinate 10,458 downwards.
TGCTCCTCTTCTAACCGGGCCAATATAGACGCCAGAGCGCTTGGGCCGGCAACACAAGGCTCGGCGCGACATTCCAGAGCCTGTTCAATCGACAGCAAAACGGAATAATCGATCCCTTCCGTGAACGCAACATGCATGACTCGAGTCGTCGCAACATAACTCACGACTGCCATGTGGAAGCGCTGCAGCAGTGGTAACGGGAGATTGCAATCGCGGGGAGTGGCGGGAATGACCAGCGCCGCCGGGCACGCCCACTGCGCCGCAAGCGCCGCCGTGACCCGCGCCTCTTCGGTGAATTTCATCTGCTGCATCCATTCGCCGATGCGGCCTCTACCGCTGTCGCGCTGTGCGGCAAGCGCCGCGCGCAACTGGTTGTTGTCGATGTCGCCGCGCGACAACATCAGTAAGCCGAGTGGGAGGCGATGAGGACGCCGAGCTGTCGCCGGCGGGGCGGACAAGAGTTGAGCGAGCCGCCACTGTAGTGCCCGTTCAAAGCAGCCGGGAAAACAATATCGGGAGCCATGCACCCGGAGACTACCCGCGCAGCGCGAAACTCGTTTCCACATTCTGCCCGAGGCTGCACAGCCGGCATTGTTGCAGGAGAGATGTTCCCGCCACTGCTTCCAGGTCGCGCCAAACTTGTTCGCCAATGAAAGCATTGCGGGACCGCCTACCCCGTCACTTGCGGCGCGGTGAAAATCTCAGACACGCGTAATCCGTAATTTCCGTTCACCATGACAACTTCACCACGGGCGATAAGTTTGCCATCGAGCAGAAGGTCGGCCGGATCCTGCACCTGGCGGTCGAGTTCCAGCACTGACCCCGGCCCCAGTTCGAGAACGTCCTTGAGCAGCAGGTTGCGCCCGCCAAAGCGGAGCGTGACTTCCAGTTCCAGGTCCATAAAGAACTCAAGCTTGTCCGCTTCGGAAACCGCGCTGGCGACTTCTTGCTCCGACGGTTTCACTGGCGACGGCGCGGCTGGTGGGACGGCTAGAGCTGTGCCTAGCGCGGCGCTTAAATTCCATTCGATCGCGACCGCGTGCGGCGCGCCTGCAGCCGAATCTATCCAACCGCTTGAAGCGGCTGGCCATGTGGGCGCCGCGCCCAAGCCCACGGTTACTGCAATACCGGGCAGTGTTGCCCGACCAGATGTCACAACGTAGCCTGCGACTTGACGAAACAGCTCTTCCAGGGCTGAGCGCCCATCGGCGGTCAGTTCAGTGGGGGCCGCTTCCTCCTGCATGAAAAGCTTGGCCAGGACGAGAGCCGCAGCCAGAGGCACGCGAAAAATCATTTCTCCCAGCGCCGGGCCCGCAACCGTCACTGCGAGAAACAGGTCAGTTTCGGCTGCTGCAGGCCGCTCGGCGGAAGTCTCCGCCGGCATCATGGGGAAAGGTACGCTCGCAATCTGGCCCAGCACCAGCGACAGGCTTTCCGCCCACAACTGAATGAAGGTGAGCACCGGGTCCGGGGGACGCTCAGCAGGACTTGCCATCGTACTCCTTTGCGGAAAGCGTCTCTTTACTTGCGCCCATTACCTGGGCGGCGCGCGTGTTCCCCAGACGAGCTATTTTCGCCTTAAAAATACGCCTCCCTTGTGAAACCAGTTCCGCCAGTCCATCTGCCCGCTGGTTCATGACCAGCAGCTTCCCTGGGTACAGCTCGGACAAAGCGCGGGCCGAGGGCACCGAAAGCTTGAGATCCAGATCGAAATGAAAGGCGCAAGACATTAGACGATTCCGCAGGCGCTCCAGGGCTTCGCCGCTCCCTATTTGAGTTTGGGCCCGTGGACGCCCGGTTGCGATTTTTCGCAGCAACGCGCTCGAGACCACCGCCGGAACCGCGATGCTCATCAACCCGCGACAGTTCTTCATGGTCAGCTCAAAGCTGAGGCCCAGCATTTTCTCCTCGACGGGGAGCAGGTGCTGCACCCCGCCGGCCTGCTGCCGATGCTCGAATTGAAACTCCACCCCGAGTGGCTGCCAGACATTCTGCAGTTCGCGGCAGATGATTCGCATGACAGTTTCAAGAATCTGTTCTTCGATCTCGGTGGTTTCCCGCGCCGGCGGCTGGCCCACGCCCTCTCCTCCCAGCAGAACATCAATCAGGGGAAAAGCCATAGCCAGGTCCATTTGTATGAGTGCGGTTCCTCCAATAGGCTCGATTTTCACCGACCCCAGATAGCTCTTTTCCGGCACTCCACCGATAAATTCGCGGTAGCTGAAGTGTTCCGCCGAGGCCAGGCCCGCTTGAAATCCAATGCGCAAATACGCCCCGATGGAGTTTGTCAGACTACGTGCGAAGCCTTCATGCAGGGCACTGAGCATCTCCAGTTGCTGGCGCGCCATCCCAATTTCACGGTAATCGAATGACTTGACTGTTATGGCCGAACTCGCCGTTCCTCCCCGCGCGGCCTTCACCATCGCGTCAATTTCACTTTGATCAAGTAATGTTTCCAATAATTTCTCCTTTAGGTCAGCGTCCGGAAGCGGCGCTGTGTGACGAGAGCTTCTGCCGGCTTGCAGTAAGCTCGGACATCCGCGCCCGCAACCTGACCACCGCCATGGAGTGGATCTGCGAAACCCGCGATTCGCCCACTCCTAAAGCCATTCCGACCTCTTTCATCGTGAGTTCTTCGAAGTAATACAGCGAAAGCACCTGCCGTTCCTTTTCCGGAAGCTCTTCAATCGCCCGCGTCAACATGTCGCGCATCTCCGACTTGAGGAACTGCGCGAGCGGGCTTTCGTCTCCACTGCCCGAGAGATAGTCACAGAGATCTTCTTCCTTGCCATCTTCAGGTGAGATCACTCGCAGGCTGCCGATTTCAAGAGAACTGATTTCGCCCAGCAGTTTCTGCAGGTCGGGCAGTGAGACGCCGAGTTCTTTGGCCAGTTCCGGCTCCGACGGATTTCGTCCGAGGTCGAGGCGCAGTTTGTCATGCGCTTCCTCGACCCGGCGCGCCTGCCGTCGCAGGTCGCGCGGGCTCCAATCCATCTCGCGCAAGCTGTCGAGAATCGCACCGCGAATGCGAAACTTGGCATAGGAGCCGAATTGCACCTGTTTACTGCGGTCGAACTTCTGCAGTGCATCAATCAGTCCGACCACCCCGGCGTGCACCAGGTCTTCGAAGGGGACGTGTCGCGGCAGGCGTTCGTGAATGCGCCGGGCGATAAAGCGTACCTGCGGCATCTGCTCAGTCAGTAGACGCTGGCGCTCGTCCTCATCTTGCCAGGCGGAATAGGCTTGTTTGCTTGCTTGCGTCATTTTTGAATCCTGCTGCATCTTCCCGAGCGCGAATCGCGGCTCAGCTCAACGTCGCCATAGTTTCAATCCGCACTACCGGCGGAATCTCGTTGGGTGAGAGAACGGTCATCTTGGGCAAAAATGGTTCCAGCAGCCGCTTCAGATGAAAGCGGGCCGGCGTGGGACAAAGAATGACTGCATTCACCAAGTCCGCCTGCTCGCCCACCAGGCGACGCAAGGCATCGAGAATGCGGCGCGCCAGCGGGGGCTGCAAAGCCAGCGTCTGCGCCGACACCCCGGCCTGAGGATTGAATGCGCGGCCGAGTTCCTCCTGCAAACTGCCGTCAAGCGCCAGCACGCGCAGGTTGCCTTCCGGCGTCAGCAACGGATGTACCAGCCCGCGCGACAATGCTTGCCGCGAGCCTTCCACCAGCAGCACCGGATTTTTGTTGATTACGGCGTTGTCGATCAGGGCTTCCAGAATGGTGGCCAGATCGCGAATCGAGACTTGTTCGCGCAACAACTGCTGCAACACCTTTTGCACTTCGCCCAGGCTGAGCAGCTTGGGAGTCAGCTCTTCCACCAGCTTCGGCTGGCTTTCTGCGAGACGGTCGAGCAAACGTTTGGTTTCGTTGCGGGTCAGCAGCTCCGGCGCATGCCGCTTGATAATCTCTGCGAGGTGCGTGGCCAGCACCGAGGTCTGGTCCACTACCGCGTAGCCTTTGGCGAGAGCGTCGTTCTGCAGCCCGGCGACGATCCAGGTAGCTGAGACCCCGAATGCAGGTTCACGCGTCGGGGTTCCCGGCACTGGCGCCGGCGTTGCGTCTGAGCTGATCGCCAGCAGATCGCCTTCGTGCATCTGCCAGCGCGCTACTTCCACCCCGCGCAGATGGATCACGTACTCGCGCGGCGCCAGCCGGGCGTTGTCCGTGATATGCACCGGCGGAACAATGAATCCCAGTTGCACTGCCAGATTGCTGCGCAGCGCTTTCACCCGCGCCAGCAACTGGCCTCCCCGCTGCTGGTCCACCAGCGGCACCAGTCCGTAACCGACTTCAAGAGCCAGTTCGTCGAGTTTCAGCAGGTCTTCCACATCCTGGCCCGGCGCTTTTTCTTTCTGTTTGTCTTTTTCCTGCTGCGCCGCCTGCACTGCTGCTGGAGGCGTGCGCCAGGCCAGCGCGCCCACCAGTCCGGCGAGCAGCAGAAAGGAAAACTTGGGCAATCCCGGAATGGCGGCCAGCGCCAGCATGATTCCCGAAGCGATGAACAGCGGCCGGCGACCGGAGAGCAGTTGCTTGCCGAGGTCGGTGGAAAGGGTGCTGCCTGAGGACGCGCGCGTGACCACGATGCCGCCCGCCATCGAGACCAGTAGCGACGGAATCATGGTGACCAGGCCGTCACCGACGGTGAGAACCGTGTAAGTCTGTAAGGCCTCGCGAAAGGGAATTCCCAACTGGAAGACGCCGATCAGGAATCCGGCGACGATGTTCACAGCCGTGATCAGCACGGTAGCCAAGGCATCGCGCTGATTGAATCGCGCAGCGCCATCCATGGCGCCGTAAAACTCGGCTTCATGCGCAATCTGCTCGCGCCGGGCGCGCGCCTGGGACTCGTCGATGATTCCGGCATTCAAGTCGGCATCGATCGCCATCTGCTTGCCGGGCAGTGCATCAAGGGTGAAGCGCGCCGTAACTTCGGCGGTCCGGACCGCGCCGTGGCTGACCACTAAGTATTGGATCGCAATCAGCGCCGCAAACAGCACCAGCCCGACCACGTAATTTCCGCCGACGACAAATTGGCCAAAGGCTTGGATGACGTGTCCGGCCGCCGCTGCGCCTTCGTTTCCATGCAACAGAATTCGGCGGCTGGAGGCCAGATTCAACGACAGCCGGAACAGTGTGAGCAATAGCAAGAGGCTGGGAAAAACTGAGAACTGCGCCGGGCGTAAAACGTGCATCGCCGAAAGCAGGACCAGCACCGAAGCCGTGATGCTGGCCGCCAGCAAAATGTCCAGCAGAAACGACGGCATCGGGACCAGCATCACGAACACCAGGCCAACGGCGGCAACCGGCACCGCCCATTCGACGATTGGAGTGCGCGCGAAGGCGCCTGCTTTTAGCGCGTCAGCCACGGTCCACCTGCCTCTCCGCTTGTGCGCGCTTCTCAGCGCGATGAATGGCGGCCAGAATTGCTGCCACGGCGCGATAAAGTTTCGGCGGAATGTACTGCCCGATTTCGGTGGCGCGATAGAGGGCGTGCGCCAGCGGCGGATTCTCAATCATGGCAATGCCGTGCCAGCGTGCAACCTGCTTGATCTGCTGCGCCAGCAAGTTGCGTCCTTTGGCGACGACCATGGGAGCAGCCATGGCCGGCTTGTACTCGAGCGCAATAGCAAATTCGTTCGGATTAGTGATGATGACTGACGCGCGCTTGGCATCCTCGAGCATGCGACGGCGCAGCGTCTGCCGGCGCAAGCGCCGAATTCTGCTTTTGACCAGGGGATTGCCTTCGGTCTCCTTGAAGTCGTCTTTAAGTTCTTGGCGGCTCATGCGAAGCTCGCCCGCCAGGTGCTGCCGTTCCAGAAAGAAATCAATCACCGCCCAGGCCATCAGGACCAGGGCTGATTTCCAAGCCACTTCGAATGCCCGGCCAAGAACCACGCCTGCAATGCCTTTTTCGGTGAGGCGTGATGCGCTCACCACGTTTCCCCAATCGCGCATGATGGTTGCCTCGGCGATATAAATGACGGCAGCTGCGGGAAACACGGCGCGCAGAAAACGGGAGAGAGCCGGCAACGAAAAAAGCTGCTGCACCCGGGTTGCAGGATTAAGTCGCGAAAACTTCAACGCAAGTGCCGCGGGGGCGAACACGAACCCTCCCTGTGCCAGGGAGCCGCTCGCGGCCGAAACCCAGGCCACTGCGAGTACTGGACCTGCTATGCCAAGCAATAGGGCTGCGGTCCAACTGAGAAGCGGAGCGGAGGCCATATTTCCGGCGGCGGCTTCATGCAGGGTGCGCGCAAAGAACCCGCGCCACATAGACGGGAATTTTGTCGAGCTCCAGCCCAGGCACAAGACGGCCGCCATGAACGCCAGCCCCGAGGTAAGATCGCGGCTGCGCGCAACCTGACCTTGCTCGCGGGCTTTCTTTTGCTTGCGCGGTGTCGGTTTTTCGGTCTTGTTCGCGTCCGCCAAATGATTACCCGTTTTCGCGCTTAACGCGCGAGATGAAGTACTTTTTCTGCCTGCGCAATCGCGCTGATGAATTCACGCTCGAAGAATCGCGGCCATGCTCGCGCGCCAATTCCCATGACACTCAGTCCCAGAACGTTTTTCACTGGAATGCCGGCTAGAGTGGCGGGAAGTTGGGGCGCCACTTTGCCTACAAAGCCGAGCGTGACGTCCGCTACCAGGGTCACGGCGAGCACCGGCCCCGCCATCTGCAGTCCGGCCAGCCACAACCCGCCGGCCGCATCCAGGATTCCCGCACTCAACCAGCGGACATCGCCAAGGGCGCCCGGAGGAAGATAGGAAAAACTGGCAGAGACTCCTCGCAGCAACCAGTGATGAACGTTCAACTCGAGGAATGCGACCAGCGCCAACAACCGCATAAACACAATCAAGGAAGGCGAGTCTGCTTCGGTTTGGGGATCGAGCAGCGTAACCAGCGAGAACCCGGTCTGCATCCCGAAGATCTGTCCGGCAAACTGCACCGCTTCAAACGAAAACTGCAACAGCAATCCGAGGGCGAGGCCGATCATCGCTTCCCCGGTGACAACCTTGATCCAACCGAGCGGGTCGGCATTGATTCCCGCCATGTGCGTCCCCGGATACACCAGCGCGGTGATCAGCAAAGTGAGCACGGCTTTAAATGGCGCCGCGATGCTATCGCTGCCGGTAAATGGCGCGAACACCATGATTCCGCCCACCCGCACGCCGGTGAAGGTCACCGCGGCAATCATCTGCTGGAGATCAGGAACACCCATTCGCGAAAATCCTCAACGCAAAAAATGTTTGAAGTCGGAAAACATTGACACGGTGAACATTCCCATGCGGCGCACCATCCAAGGCAGCAGGAAAAAGCATGCCGCCCCGACCGCAGCCAGACGCGGGACGGTAGAGAGCGTCGCCTCCTGCAAGGAGGTGAGCACCTGAATCAGGCTGACCACCAGGCTCACCACGACGGCGACAGCCAGGATCGGCGCCGATACCCAAATGGCGGCTTCGAGCGTCCGCCGTGACAGTTCCACAACTAAATCACCCGACATGATCTGAACCTCGAACTGCGAAATCCATATGAAGACTGCTACGTTCAGAAGCTCTTCATCAGCGAGCCCACCAGCAGGTTCCAGCCGTCCACCATCACAAACAGCAGAATCTTCAAAGGGGTTGAAATCACCACCGGCGGCAACTGCAACATGCCCACTGACGTAGTAATCGCTGCCACCGCCATGTCCACTACCAGGAACGGCAGATAGAGCGCCGCGCCGATCTGAAATCCGGCTTTCAATTCCGAAATCAAATACGCCGGTATGACCACGCGCATGGAGAGTTCGTCCGGGGCGCGAGGCTTAGGCTGCTTTGCCAACTCAAGGAACAGAGAAAGGTCCTTTTCACGGGCGTACTTGAGCATGAAATTCCGCAGAGGACCGCTGGCCAGGTCGAGCGCGCCCATGGCATCGATCTGACCATGTTCGTAAGGGACAATGGCCGCATCGTGAACCGCCGCCCCCACCGGTTGCATCAGGAAAAAAGTCAAGATCAGAGACAACCCAATCAGCGTCTGGTTGCTCGGGGTGGTTTGAGTTCCAAGCGCCTGCCGCAGGAAATGAAAGACCACCAGCAGCCGCACAAACGGCGTCATAGAAAGCACGATCGCGGGCAGCAGGGTCAGCACCGTGAGCATGACCACGATGTTCCACGGCACCGAGCCCCCGTTGTGCATCAGTGGCGAGAGATCGATGCCGGAATTGGTCGTGCGCGCGGCCGCAGACACGGGCCACGCCAGCGCTATTCCGGCCGCGGCCATGACGCCCAAATGTTTCCGGATACTCATGCGTGCCACGCCTGTTCAGCTTTCGAATGCCGATCCAGTTCGGCCAGCATAGTCAGGCAATTTCCCGCAGCGCCGATCAGCAATTGCCGCTCACCTACCTCGACCACCATCAATTGCCGCTTGTCGCCGATCTGCAAGGTTTCGCGCACGCGTAATTCGCGCGCAGGCGCGGGGGTGCGAATGACCCTCCAATATCGCTGCAGGCGTATCCACAACGCGGCCAAGGCGGAATTCGGTTTTCGTAGATTTGCCGGCGGATGCAGGAATTCAAAGCTCATGCCAGCTCCGTGAGCCGCACTGCCAGACGGTTGCTCAGGACCTCAAAATCGCACCACGCCACCACTTCGTCGTTCACGCGCAGCGCCGGGCTGGCGCTGGCGGCCAGCTGTGAGCGGATGATCGACTGCGGACGTAAATTCAGCAGGTCTTTCAGAGTGAATCCCTGTACCGGGGCTTGCACGCTGAGTTTGCAGGGAAGCGCGCCCGCATGCGCCCATCGCAGCTCACTGACCGGAGCCGCCCGAGTTGGGGCCTCGGCTTCCGGGACTGGCGCTGTCTGGACTGCGGTTTGCGGCATTGTGTTGACCCTGCTCACCGAGCAAGGGCTCTGCCGAGTGGGTTTGTGGAAGAGGAACGAAGGTATGGAGCGCGCCAGGAGAACATTAACTCACTGTGTGCTTGCAAGTTATGGAACTACGCCGCAGAGGAAGCGCATGCGCTGCGAGTTCGTCGCGTGCCGCTGAAGGAAAAATTCATGAAGAGAAAATAATGGTCGTGATTAGTTCGGAGACCCGGTCATTGCATTTTTAGAACACCGATAGGGTTCGGCTACAGAATCGTCAGTTACGTGGAATCAGTTCGACATAATCAAGGGGCGCGGGCTCGCCTGCGTCAGGGTGGCCGACTACTTTCAATTCATCGCCGGAGCGAAGCTCAACATTCGAACTAACGTGTCGCGTGGAGGTGTGGCCATTCACTTTGTCTGACGGCAGGTAGTCGTCGGACACCCACGCGTCGATCTGGCGATTGTTCAACAACAATTCGTAGTGAGACGCGCCATTATTCTGATCGAAGTACTGGATCGCGACATCGTACTTGCCCGTCGAATGATTGAATCTGTAACTTGCGTCGCAGGCATCGTGGCCCGTGCAGGCGACGCCTTTTCCACCGGAAGCAGTTTCCCAGGGCGTGACTTCAATCGCAACGTAGCCCGAGAGCTGCATGTTCTCGGCTTCCACTCGATTTGGATTGTTTCCGACTCGGCCTTGCGCATCAGGAATGCCCGACATCTTGTAGAACCAGTTCACTACCGCATCCCGCCACACAACTGCATGCCCGGCCTGATACTCCTGCCGCCTGAGGACATCGTTGAATCGCGCTCCGTCAATCAGTCCGTGCAGCGATTGCCACTCCTTTGCTTGAGTGGCTGCTTCTTCAGCGCCCGCATAATGCGAATCGTAGATATGCTGAATGACCGTTTTTCCGGAGTGCAGCACGTGCGTGTAAGGAACGTGGTGCATAAACAGCAGCAACTCATCCGGGCAATTCTCCAGCGGCTCATATACCTTCTGAACCGCGAACGAATATTGACCGATGTAGCCGGTACCGGTGGCTAGGGTGCGATCCATCCCGGTTCCGTGTTCGTCGGAACGATGCCATTGCCCCCAGCCATTGCGCTCCGATGACTCGATGCCGGGGCCGTAATGCGGGCCCAGGATATCCGTCAGGGTGCCCATGCCAAGCGGGCCAGTGTAATTCTCGTATGTGTGCCAGGAGGAAAGCAGCATGCGCGAGATCGTGCTATCGACTTTGGCGTCGTTGCCGAACGTCAAGCGCGTCCATTCATCTGCGATTTGCTGCGCACTCAGGTCGGGGTTCCAGGCTAGCCGTCCATAGCCGTACAGGTTCGCCATCGCGAGCGGATGTCCAAGCCAGTATGGATCGAGGCCGACGTTCACCACCGCGTTGTACCCGCCAAGAGAGCGATGCCAGACATCTCCGGTAACGATCTTCTTTACTGGAGTAGCGCCATTGACCTGCATATCGAAATCGAGGGTCTGTTTCCACATAGGCGGGAGAAAGACCAAATGCCGCTGCTGGCCGGTATATTCCTGCGTGACCTGGAGTTCGATCGCTTCGCTGGTCTGCTTCATTGCCCCA
>DATAPL010000022.1:0-138974 GCA_036265205.1 Terriglobales bacterium | reverse complement strand
TTCCCCGTTCAACGCTCCCAAGGCGGACAGGCGAACCACCGGAATCTCGTCTCCCGGGAACTGGTAGCTCTTCAGCAGCTCGCGCACTTCGAGTTCGACCAGGTCGAGCAGTTCGGCGTCATCGACCGCATCGCACTTGTTGAGCGCCACCACGATGTAGGGCACGCCCACCTGACGAGCGAGCAGCACGTGCTCGCGGGTCTGCGGCATCGGACCATCGGTTGCGGCGACTACGAGGATCGCGCCATCCATCTGCGCCGCGCCGGTGATCATGTTCTTGATGTAGTCGGCGTGGCCGGGGCAATCCACGTGGGCGTAGTGCCGGTTCGCGGTCTCGTATTCCACGTGCGCCGTGGCAATGGTGATGCCGCGGGCTTTTTCTTCCGGCGCGTTATCGATCGAGTCAAACGACCGGAACTGGATCTTCGGGTTGTGCTTGGACAACACTTTGGTGATCGCCGCCGTCAACGTGGTCTTGCCATGGTCGATGTGACCAATCGTCCCTACGTTGCAGTGCGGCTTGTTGCGGTCAAATTTCTCTTTCGCCATTTCCTAGCTCCGTTACTTTGCTCATGTGGCGCGGGCACCCTCGCCCGCGGCCGTTGCTTATCGCTTGGGGTTGCCCTGGGCCCTGCCGATGATGTCGTCAGCCTCGCCGCGCGGCACTTCTTCGTAACGCGCGAAGTGCATCGAGTACTCGGCTCGTCCCTGGGTGCTGGAGCGCATGTGCGTGGCATAGCCGAACATCTCCGCCAGCGGCACGATGGCTTTGATCACCTGCGAACCGGCGCGATGTTCCATGCCTTCGATACGTCCGCGGCGCGAACTCAGGTCGCCCATGATGGTACCGGCATAATCTTCCGGCGTAACCACTTCCACCGCCATCACCGGCTCCAGCAGCACCGGAGAAGCTTTACGCGCAGCTTCTTTGAATGCCATTGAACCCGCGATCTTGAACGCCATTTCGTTCGAATCAACGTCGTGATAGCTGCCGTCGTAGAGCGTGGCCTTCACATCCACCATGGGATAACCAGCTAGAATTCCGCCTTCGAGCGCTTCCTGGATGCCCTGATCGATCGGCTTGATGTATTCCTTGGGCACTGAACCACCGACGATGTCGTTGACAAATTCGTACCCGGTTCCAGCCGGTTGCGGGTCCAGCTTGATCTTGGCGTGGCCGTACTGGCCGCGTCCGCCGGTCTGCCGAATGTACTTGCCCTCGGCCTCGGCGTGCTTGCGAATGGTCTCGCGATACGCCACCTGCGGCTTGCCCACATTGGCTTCTACTTTGTACTCGCGCATCATGCGGTCGACGATGATTTCGAGATGCAACTCGCCCATGCCGCTGATGATGGTTTGTCCGCTGTCGGGGTCGGTGTGAACCTTGAAGGTGGGATCTTCCTGGGCCAGCTTGGAAAGCGCCATGCCCATTTTTTCCTGGTCGGCTTTGGTCTTGGGCTCGACCGCAACCGAGATCACGGGAACCGCGAATGTAATCGACTCGAGAGCGATGGGATGCTTTTCGTCGCAGATGGTGTCGCCGGTGGAAACGTTCTTGAGGCCGACCGCCGCGCAGATATCGCCTGCCAGAATCTCGTTGATGTCTTCGCGCTTGTTGGCGTGCATTTTCAGCAGACGCCCAATGCGCTCACTGCGTCCGCGGCCCGCGTTCAGAACCGAATCGCCCGACTTAAGCTGTCCGGAGTAGACGCGGATAAATGTCAACTGGCCGACAAACGGGTCAGCCATGATCTTGAATGCCAGTGCCGAAAAGGGCTCGCTGTCAGCTGGCTTGCGCGTGATGACTTCGCCATTCTCCGGATTGACGCCCTTGACTTCGCCGGCATCGAGCGGCGACGGCAGGTAATCCACCACCGCATCTAGCAATGGCTGAATACCTTTGTTCTTGAAGGCAGTGCCGACGACCACCGGAAACACTTTCAACGCGATGGTTGATTTGCGCAGTGACGCCCGCAACTCCGCCGGAGAAATGGTCTCGCCTTCGAGAAACTTGTGCAACATGTCGTCGTCGTTCTCGGCGACGGTTTCGACCAGCGCGGTGTGGAAGGCTTCGGCTTTCTTCTGCAGTTCCGCGGGAATCTCGCCGGTGATGTACTCGGCGCCGATGGTGTCATTTTCCCAGAGAATCGACTTCATCTCGATCAGGTCGACCACGCCTCTGAACTTGTCTTCTTGTCCGATGGGAATCTGAATGGCGACGGGCTTGGCATTGAGGCGCTTGCGGAGAGTATCGACGGCGTGCTCGAAATCGGCGCCCATCTTGTCAATCTTGTTGATAAAACAAATTCTAGGGACGCCGTACTTGTCGGCTTGACGCCAGACTTTTTCCGATTGCGGTTGCACTCCGTGAACTGCGTCAAACACCGCGACCGCCCCATCCAGCACGCGCAACGACCGCTCCACCTCGGCAGTGAAATCCACGTGGCCGGGAGTGTCAATGATATTGATCCGAATGTCACGCCAGGTGCAGGTGGTAGCGGCAGAGGTGATGGTGATGCCGCGCTCCTGCTCCTGCTCCATCCAGTCCATGGTGGCCGTGCCTTCGTGGACCTCTCCGATGCGATGCGTCTTTCCCGTATAAAACAGGATGCGCTCGGTCGTAGTGGTCTTGCCGGCATCGATGTGGGCCATGATGCCGATGTTCCTGCACCGTTCTAATGGGACTGTTCTGGACACAGCTTTTTTCTTCTCTTCCTTGCGAGACTCTTGTTCGCCGGCAATGTTGGTACCAGTGCTCATCTAATAATTCAGCTGCTAGCTCCTGGCTGCTAGCTCCTAGCTAGTGCCTCCGGCCTCGTTTTGCCAGAAGCCAGAAGTGCTCCTCTACCACCGATAGTGCGCAAAGGCCTTGTTAGCTTCCGCCATGCGGTGCACATCTTCCTTCTTCTTGATCGCGGCGCCGCGGTTGTTGCTGGCGTCGAGCAATTCGTTGCTCAGCTTGTCGATCATGCCCTTCTCGGCGCGCCCGCGGGAGTAAGTGATGAGCCAGCGGATGGCCAGCGAAGTACGCCGGTCGGCGTTCACTTCCACCGGAACCTGGTAGTTGGCTCCGCCCACGCGACGGCTCTTGACTTCGAGCAGCGGCTTGGCATTCTCCACCGCCTTCTTGAACAGCTTCAGCGGCTCATCGCCACCTTTTTGCTGCAGCTTGGTCAAGGCTTCATAGAAGATGCCTTCCGCCGTGCTCTTCTTTCCCTGCCACATCATGGAGTTGACGAACTTCGTCACCAGGTCCGATCCGTAAACCGGATCGGGCTCCACTTTCCGCTTCGCGATGTATCCTTTTCGAGGCATGTAAGCTTCCAGCTCCTGGCTTCTAGCTGTCAGCTCCTGGCCGTCAGCTCTCAGCCCAAATTCTCGATCTAACTTTCAAACCTTGTCATTACGAACTGCTTCAGCTTTTGCCAACGACGAACGACTGCCTTAAGCCTTCGGCCGCTTGGCTCCGTATTTCGACCGGCTCTGCTTGCGTCCGGCTACGCCTACCGCATCGAGGGTGCCGCGAATCACGTGATAGCGCACGCCCGGCAGATCCTTCACCCTGCCGCCGCGAATCAGCACGATCGAGTGCTCCTGCAGGTTATGGCCGACGCCGGGAATGTAGGTTGTAACCTCAATTCCATTGGTCAAACGGACGCGGGCTACTTTGCGCAAAGCCGAGTTCGGCTTCTTGGGAGTCTGGGTATAAACGCGGGTGCACACGCCGCGCTTCTGCGGACATCCTTGCAAGGCGGGGCTGGCCGTCTTGTACCGCGGCCGCTTGCGGCCGGCACGCACTAGCTGATTGAAAGTTGGCATGCTTTTTCCCGCTGCTCCTCAGGCGTTCCCTCCTGCTCGTGGCTCACACCGGCACACGCTTGCGGAAGTACGCCGCTTCTACGTTTCCTGAATTTCAGGGGCTGGATGGCGGATTCGCCAACCATGCTTCCCACAACGCCACGCGTCGCGAGAGATTTCAATTTCCCGTTGAGACTAACGCCGCCGACGGTGGCACCAGGCCCGGGTATTTTTTCCCAGGAGTTGCTCCGTTTCGTCAGCACCGCCCCACATAGCCTTTCAACGGGTGAAAGGTGCGCGCAGGGCGTTTCAGCGAGGACGCCTCCTACCGACTTCCTCCAGGAGACGTTTGTTGCTAAAGCTCAGCTGCAATTTTCGGGGTCTTTCCACACACGCCCAAGCGTAGCGGAATCAGAAACCGCCGCGTACAGGTAAGCCAGACTTTACTCGCGGAACCCTACAAATATAGCAACTTGATCTACACATCGTCAATGGCAGTAGGTTGCATCAGATGGAGATGACGAGTTTTGGCCCGAACCAGTCGACTGCCCGATTCTAGGATCGTGCAATTATCCGGATGATCAGTTGCAGGAACCTTGAATTCGAAAATTCGACAATCGGGGTTGCCAGACTCTACACTTGGGGTTTTCCAGAAAGTATTTCCAGAGAGTATTCAGACAAGCTCGCCCCGTGCTTCCACTGGGCGGGGAGGGTGCATGGGTAGGTGGTTGCTTTCAATCCGGTCCGGATTCATCTTCCTCATAATCAGTCTGATCGCGGCCTATACGGCTTGCAGCAGCAGCAGTCCCACGACCAATACCACTTTCCCGGTTCCCGGAAAAATCATTCTCAGCCCCGCCACCGCAGTTTCGCTGGATACGGGCAGCACCACCCAGAGCTTCAGCGCCACCCCGCAGAATAATATGGGTACGACCATCACGACCCCGGTAGCTTTTCTTTCCAGCAATACCGCGGTCCTGACCATCGCCAACAATGGCAATGCCTGCGCCGGCACATGGGATTCGCTGACTATCCCGCAAATCTGCACCCCCGGCCCGGTGGGAATGTCACAGGTCACAGCCACCTCCCACGGCATCAGCAGCCCGCCGACCACCGTTTACGTACATCAGCACATCGACAAAATTGTGATCAGCCCGGTTCCGAACCAGACGCCTCCAGCCGGCCCCTGCTTTTCCAAGGACCAGGTTTTTAACTATCAGGCCAATGCCTTCAGCCGGGGCCTGGATATCACGGCGGGCGTAGGTCCCTTCAGCTGGCAGGCAATTACCGCCGGAGTCGGCGTCCTCACGACCTCAACCGAACTTGCCCCACTCAGCGGACTGCTGCCGGGACAAGTGCAGGTAAAGGCCAGCACCCCGGGCATGACCGCGATCTTTGCCAGTGTGAGCAATGTCACCAGCCAGACTCTGGACTTCACGACCTGCGCCGTCGAATCGATTACCCTGGCAGTCACTGGCGGCAGCACCAACTCAGTCAACGTCACCTCAGGGGCGGGGAAGTCGCTCACCGCCACGGTGATCGACTCGCTGGGAAATACCATCACTGACGTTCCCCTGACCTGGAGTTCCTCGCAGCCAGGGACGGTTGGAGTCAGCTCGGCGGGAGCCGTTACCACCAGCCAGGCCGGCGGAGGGAGCGTGATCGCGTCCTGCACGCCGCCAACCTGCAACATTGGTTTCCAGCCTCTTCTACCTATTTATCCGGAAGCTGCAATCGATGTGGTGGTCGCTCCTGTTACCACCACAACCACCACTCCTCCGGCTCAAACCATCTACGTCTCCAGCACCGGCGTCACTGCCTCCGGCAATTGCGCCACCACCACCGGTTGTTTCAGTACCCTGATTCCGATTACCGGTCCGGCAAATACTTTGGGGGCCGCAGTCAACCTGCCGGCGACTCCAAACTCGCTGGTGTTTGACCGCCAGGGCACAAAAGCCTATATGGGCACAGATTTCGGATTTCTGGGCACCCGCGGGCTGATGGTCGTTACGGTCGCGAGTCCTCCTACGGTGGCGCAGTTCAAGTCGGTGACCGGGAAGGTGCTGACGGTTTCACCGGACGGAAAGAAAGTCATAATTTCCGACACGAAATCGACTCCGAATCAAGTTTTTGTGTTCGACACCACCGCCAACACTTCAATCACCTTACCCATCGTGGGAGCCACCGCGGCGGATTTTTCTCCCGATAATCTGAAGGCTTACATCCTGGCAGGCAGCACGCTGTACATTTATTCCACGCTCGAAGCTTTGAAGACAGTCCCGTTGGGCGCGCCCGCCAACGATGTTTCCTTTCTGGCCAATGGAGCCTTTGCCTACCTGGCGGGAGGAATCGCGTCTGGCGTCACCGTACAGACCACCTGCAGCAATGCCCAGGCCGCGACGGTTGCGACTCCCAACACTCCGGTCTTCCTCAAAACTCTGCCTAGCGGTCTTCAGGTTCTGGGGGTGGATTCGCCCGGGGTTGACATCATCAATGTGAGCAGCGCCCCCACCGGATGCTCCCCAACGGTGACCAACACTGTGCAGTCGTTCAATCTGGGCCAGGGCAGTTTCGTGCCGGTTCAGTTGATCGTCTCGCAAGATGCCGCCCGCGCCTACATTCTTGCCGACAACCTGGGCAGCGTGCTGGTGTTCAACGTGGGCAACCAGACGTCTTCGGCCATTCCCTTAGCTGGCGATGCAATCCCAATCCAGGCCTCGCTTACGCCCGATGGCACCCGCCTCTATATCGCAGCGTCCGACGGCCTGATCCATGTTCTCGACACCGAAGGCGGCAGCGATATCCAGCAGGTTGCAATCCCCACCGATATTTCGAACCTGCAAGCCGGTCTGTGCGTTGGAACCACTTCGGTTTGTAATGCGGATTTGATTGCGGTTAAGCCGTAATAGCAGTCATTGGTCTTTGGTCGTTGGCCTTAGGGGATTTTTCTCGGTGAACTCCGTGGTCAGGCTTTGGTCTTTCCCAGTTCCTTGCCTACGCTGTCCAGCACTCCATTGATGAACTGCACCGATTCCGGACTGGAAAACCGGCGCGCGATTTCCAAAGCCTCATTGATAACCACGGCGCGCGGTGTGGCGGGGAAACCGAGCAACTCCGCAACCGATGCGCGCAGCAGGTTGCGGTCAACCGCCGCCATCCTTTCCATGCGCCAGTGCTCGGCGTGGCCCTCGATCAGTCCGTCGATCTCCTCGCGACGGCTGGTGGCCACACGAAACAGGTCTTCCGCAAAATCCCGCACCTCGCCGCTTATATCTCCCCGCTCACGCCAAAAGGTTTTCCGAACCTGCTCGGCATCCTGCTTTCCCATGTCGGCCTGGAAAAGCATTTGCAGTGCGAGCTCACGGGATTTGCGGCGGGTACCCAAAGTCTGTCCTTGGTCGTTCGTCGTTGGTGGTTGGCTTTACAGAAGCCAGTGTAACGCGCCATTGCTCTGATCTGGCGGGATTCGAATCGCAGGCAAGTTATGATCTGCGTTTTTTTCGAACTTTCGAGGCGACTGAAACACTACGTTCCTTGGTTTTGCCAACGACCAGCGACGAATGACCAGCGACCGCACTTTTCAGATTAGCCATCTCTACTGCCGCCAGGGCCGCTTCAAGGCCCTTGTTTCCCATCTTCAGCCCGGCGCGATCAATGGCTTGCTCCAGAGTCTCGCATGTAAGAACGCCGAAGGCGTGAGGCACGCCAGTCTCTTGCGCCGATTGACCGATGCCGCGCGCTACTTCGTTGACGATCACGTCATAGTGGGCGGTGTCGCCGCGCAGCAGGCAGCCCAGACAGATGAGTGCGTCATACTTTTTTGTCTGAGCCAGGGTGCGGGCGGCGGAAGGAATTTCGAAAGCTCCGGGGACGCGGACGATCTTGACGTCTTTCTCCTGGGCGCCACATTGCAGCAACCCGTCGAATGCACTCTGCAGAAGCCGGTCGGTAATGAACGCGTTGAATCTGGAGACGACAATGGCGAAGCGCTTCCCCGCAGCGCTGAGCTTGCCTTCGAGAGCCTTAGGGCGACGCTTAGATGGAGCTTTCAAATTGGATCCAGTCCAAATCCCGTGTCACCCTGAGCGGAGCGAACGCGTTTCGCCGCCGGAGAAATGCACAGGTCCTTCGCTGCGCTCAGGATGACAAGCTTATAAAAATCAGTGTTGATCCGCGTAATCCGTGGCCAGATGTTTACAGCTTATTGGGCTTCGGATTCGCCGGGTCCGAATAATCGTAAAATCCTTTCCCTGTCTTCCGCCCGTACCAGCCGGCCATCACCAGCCGCTTCAACAGTGGCGGCGAGGCAAAACGCCGCTCCTTGAATTCGTCATACATTACGTGAGTGATGTAGTAAGTGGTATCCAGTCCGACAAAATCCAGCAAGATAAACGGGCCCATGGGATAGCCGCATCCCAGCTTCATGGCGTTGTCGATGTCATCGATCGAGCCTACACCTTCTTCGTAGGCGCGGATGGCATCGAGCAGATATGGCACCAGCAACCGGTTCACGATGAATCCGGTCTTGTCGCTGGTGCGCACCGGAACTTTGCCAAGCTGCCTGCTGAATTCGTAAGCCGCCTCATAGACCTCGGCGGCGGTGGCGATCGTCCGAACGACTTCGACCAGCTTCATCAGCGGAACCGGATTAAAAAAGTGCAGGCCGATGAAGCGTTCCGGGCGCCTGGTCGAGGTTAGGAGCTCGGTGATCGAAATCGACGACGTGTTGGAGGCAAAGATAGCGTCTTTTTTCACTATGCCGTCCAGCGCAGCGTACATTTTTTTCTTTTCGTCCAGGTTCTCGATCACCGCTTCAATGATGATGTCGCAATCGGCTAGATCACCCTGGTCGGTAGTTCCGTTCAGTCGCGCTCGGATGGTCTGCGGCGTCTCCTTGATCGCGCCTTTCTCGGCAAACTTCGCCAGCGACTTCTCGATTCCGGCAAAGCCTTTATCGAGATACTTCTGGTCGACTTCGAGGACGATGACCTCGAATCCGGCGGTAGCGCAGACCTGGGCGATCCCAGATCCCATAAGCCCGCAGCCCAGCACTCCAACTTTTTTGATTTCCATAAGAATGGTGAGTTTAGCAGCGGGAATGCAATCTCTGCCACACTCGATGAAGGGCTCCGCTTTGGGAGTTGGCGGACAACGGACAGTTTGCAGGCGTTGCGGGTTACGCTACCGCGGCGGCAGCAATTGACGGCGCCAGGCAGGCGATTCTGCCCATGCCTTGACCGACGGCTGTCTCCAGCGCCATGTCGGCCCGGTTAATGACCTCGGTGACGATGTCCACTGGATCAAACTGCTGCTTTACTACGGCTTCAGCTATTCCCGCGCTGAAAGGGAGAATTTCGTCTGACAGCTTTACATCCGCCAGAAGTTTGCGCAGCTTCTCCACCGCCATCTGCGCCTCTTTTTCCAGCGTCTCGCCGAGAATCAGTGCGATGGTCGTCATCTCATAACGGAAGGCCAGGTCGTTTTGCCGGATATTGGCGGCAAAGAGTTGGCCAATTTTCTGCATGGCAGCTTCAACGGCTTTCTCTCCGTGCTCTTTCATCATGGCTGAGCTCTTGCCGAACTGCAGAAGGGCCACCGTCATCGGAGTGCTTTGCTGCACTGCGCGCCGCGTCTCCGCCATCAGCAGGTCAATGTAGGAAGCGCGTTTGAGCAATCCCGACTGCTCGTCGGTGACCGACAGGCTCTTCACCAGTCGGCGCAAACCGGCGTTGTTCAGCGCGATCACGATCTGTTCGGTGATGGTTTTCAGCACCACGACATCGCCGGAGTGCCAGCCCCGGGCAGTATTCTGGACCAGCAACAGCACTCCCATCTGGTCTTCGCCGTCAATGAGCGGCAGGGCCAGCAGCGAGGTGATGCCCAGCTCACTCACGGCTTCGCGAATTTCCTGTAACTCGGGCGCTGCCAGGGCGTCCACAATGGTCAGGGTGCCCAGGCTGATGACGATGTCCTGCACCGTGGCTACCAGTTGATTGAGGGTTTTTATTTCACCGCTCTTGATGGCTTCATCTTTGTATTCTTTGACCGAGCTGGGCACCATTCCCGGCTTGCGCATGCCTAGGATGCAGCGGCTCAGCTTCCATTGCGCTCCGATTTCGTTGACCGCCGTAGACATCACCGCGTCGGCATTGGTCTGGCGGTAGAGCTTGCGGGTGATTTCCGCCACCTTGGTAAAGCTATTCACGTCGGCCGATTCGACGGGCGCCGCTGCACGAGCGGGCGCGGCAGGCGCGGAAGGCTGGGCTTTCGCCTTGCCGGCGGGTGGGGCAGGGGCAGGCGCCGAGTCTGACCGCTGCGGAGTTATCCCTGCCGCCAGGTACAACTGCTGCAAATCCTGATTACGTTCCTCTTCGCGAGGGAAAAGCTCCTGAATACGCTGCAAGCGTTCGATGGCTTTGGAGCGCATTCCGTACTGCACCAGAATTTCCGCCTGCAACATCAGATCCTGCAAGGCGGCGGCGCCCAGCGTAGGCCCCTCGGCCTTCACCGGCTCGGCAGGTTTGGCCATGCTGGTGAAGCGCGAGGCGATCACCCGGAAACGATTCTCGTCGATCTTCCCACGCAGCATTTCCAGACGCTTCTGATGGCCGGGTTCGTAGGCGTCTACGTCCGCGGCACGATCCAGGCACTCGGCCGCTTTGGCATAATTTCCCATGCCGCAGTGCAGATCGAAGAGCTTGAGCAGGGTCTGGCAATAATCGCCTTCCCGGTTGGAGGCATTGAACAGCTCGCTCATGAACTCCAGCAGGTCGGGCGAACTGCGATGTTTGGCGGCAACATCCTGCATCATCGCCACAAAAGCGCGCCGGTCTCCGCGGTTGCGCTGGAATTGTTCCAGCTTGCGCGCCAGCCCGACGGCTTCGGCATCCTGCTGTCCCTCGACGAGCAGGCCAATAAGATCGACCACTTCCTGCTGGCGTGACGGATTCTGCTGAAAGAGTTGCCAGACCAACGGCTCCGCGTCGCTCAGGCGATTGGCGGAAAGCAGTGCTTTGGCATAGGTTTCCCGCGTCTCCAGGGTCGCGCCCTCGGCTTTGGCGAGCGGCTCCAGCACGAAAATGGCCGCGCCGATCTGGCCTTGCGCCATCAGGCTTTTTCCGTATCCCAGGGCAATCTGGATGTCTGCCGGATCTTCGGCGTAGGCTCGTTCAAACCACTGCGCGGCATTGCCGCCAGCCGCTTCGGTCATCGCCGCCAGTTTGAGAAAGGCAGCAGCAGCGCCGACTTTGTCTCCTGCCTGGGAGCTGAGTTCTCCCAACCGCAGCAGGTTTTGCTCCCCTGGCTCCAGCGCCACCAGCCGCTTCAGCACCATCACGCAATCCTGCGGACGTCCGTTTTTGGTCAGGTCTTCCAGGGCACTCTCGTAGGTTTCCAGGGCCAGTTTGCGGTTGGAAGTCTCCAGGATTTGCCCGAAGCGCACTCTCTGGGTGCTGGTGGGCGTTACATATCGGGCCAGCTTCTTGTAAGTCAGGCTGGCGCGGGAGTTTTCTCCGGCCTCGATCTGTCGTTCAAATAACTCGCCCAGCAGACTCACCGCTTCTGCAGTGCGCTGCAGGGACAGGCAAAGATCGGCCGCCATCTGACGCACATTGTCATTTTGAGGATCGCCGCCAAGTACTTGCATGTACTCGTCCAGGGCGTCGCCGGTCTTGCCTTTCTGCAAAAGCTTCTCGGCGCGTTCCACGCGGCGGGCGATCTCGGCTCGATCCATTCGCTTAGTCGGGTCTGCCATGAGAGAAGAGGGTAATGTGCGGAGTAACCCACTGCGATTTTAGAAGCCGTTTTCCACACCGGCAACGAAACAGGCACCATGCTCGATTACCAAAGTCATGAATAACCCTTTGGTCAGAAATGACTTTCTGGTATATGTGCCGCATGCCGGCGGCCAACCAATCGGATCAGGAAAAAGGGCTTCGCCACCAGCTCGGAGCCGGCCAGATGGCCATGGTCGCGGTGGGCGGCTCCATTGGCACCGGCTTGCTGCTAGGGTCGGCGGCCGCCCTCGAAATCGCCGGCCCGGGAGTGATCCTGAGTTTCATATTGGCGGCATTTATCACTTTCACCGTGACTATGGCTGTCGGTGAGCTCTCCAGCGTGCATCCTGCGGCGGGACCGTTCGGGGTATATGGCGATTTGTATCTGAACCGGTGGGCAGGATTCGTCGCCAGCGCGGGATATTGGGCGGGGCTTTCAATCTCCATCGGCGCGGAACTGGTGGCTTCGGCCACCTACCTCACGTACTGGTTCCCTGCGGTCCCGGCTCTGGTCTGGGTTGTAACCTTTTCCTCCCTCTTATTGCTGGTCAACCTTCGCAGTGTTCGAAATTACGCACGCTTCGAATACTGGTTCGCCATGATCAAGGTGGCCACCATCTTTGCCTTCATCGTGCTGGGCGCCGTTTTACTCCTGGGAAAGCGGGTTGCACCGCAGTACACGGCGCAAGGTGGATTCTTGCCGCACGGGCCGCTCGCGCCATTGCTAGCCATTGGCTTCGCGCTTTACACCTTTGCCGGAGTCGAATTTGTGGCCGTCACCACGGGAGAATCCCGCTCGACGGCGGAAATTCCTCGCGCTATCAAGCTCACCTTCACAGTTCTGGCTTCAGTGTACCTAGGAGCCATCATCATTCTGGTGGGCGTGATGCCATGGAACCGCGCAGGGGTTACCGAAAGCCCGTTTGTAACGGTGTTTCGCCACGCCCACATCCCGGCGGCGTCGAACATCATGAATTTCGTGATTCTCACCGCGGCGCTGTCAGGAGCAAATGCCGCGCTTTATGCCGCGTCGCGAGTTTTGTTTTCCCTGGCCCGAACCGGTTGGGCGCCCGAAGCCCTGGGCCGCCTTAACTCCGCTGGATCGCCGCGGATGGCCTTGTTGGCGTCGTCGTATGGAATCCTGGTTGCCCTGGTCCTGGAAAAATGGGCGCCAAAAGATGCCTTCGTCTCGATCCTGGACGCGGCCCTGGCAGGAATCCTTTTGGCCTGGCTGGTCTCGCTGGCCGCTCACGTCAGATTCCGCCGAAGGCTTTCAGAAAGTGAACTGGCGAATTTGCCCATGCGCTCGCCGCTGGGCGCCTGGGGTTCGGCTGTGGGTTTCGCGATGATTATCGTGGCGGTGCTGGAGGCAGGCTGGCAGTCTCGTCTGACGTTGATCAGCGGAGCCGTTTATCTGGTCGTCCTGACCGCCGCCTATTACCTGCTAAGAAGGAATAAGGCAGAAAAGTGTGGGGCGGACAAGCTTGTCCGCCGCCTTTGATTTTTGACTTTGATCTTGCCTTTGATTTTGCCCTTGGCTTTTGACCTCGTCGTTGTCTCTTCAGCCGAACAAAATCAACTTCAAAAGCGGCGGACAGAGTGTCCGCCCCGCATCGACCCTACATGGTGCTGATTCTGATGTAACGCCGGACATCCTTCATGCTCACAATGAGCACGTAACCGGCGTAAAGTAAACCTGCCGTCCCCAGAATATTTCTTACTACTTTCATGGCTGTCATCTCTCTCCTGTCCAAAAATAAGACACACGCTCAAATTCAAGTTTTGGATGCGCCAACAGGGCTTCGAGTTGTCGCGTTCTTTTTTCGGATTCCGCAGTATACACGCAGAAACAAACGCTAAAATGAGTCATATGTTTGACGAACTCCTCCGCTATCGCTCGCAATTTCCTATTCTTGAAAAGACAACTTACCTGATCAGCAATTCGCTGGGCGCGATGCCGCAGGGGGTTTACGGCGCATTGCAAGCCTATGCTGACACCTGGGCGACTCGCGGCGTGCGCGCCTGGGAAGAGAGATGGTGGACGCTGGCGGCGCAGGTCGGCAACGAAATCGGCGCGCTGATGAACGCACCCGTAAATTCAGTTTCAACCCACCAGAACGTGACTACCTGCCAAGCGGTGGTAGCTTCCTGTTTCGATTTTTCCGGCAAGCGCAACAAGGTCGTCTACAGCGACCTGAACTTCCCTTCTGTGATGTATTTCTGGCAAGCGCAACAGGCTCACGGGGCTCGCGTCCACATGGTGAGTACCGACGACGGCATCACCGTCCCGCTCGAGCGTTTACTGGATGCAATCGACGAACAAACTCTGCTGGTTCCCATCTCGCATGTTATTTTCCGCAGCGCCTATATTCAGGACGCGAAGGCGATTGTGGAGAAAGCACACAAGGTGGGCGCGCACGTTGTGCTGGATACGTTCCAGTCCCTGGGCACACTGCCGGTTGATGTGCAGGCGCTGGATGTGGACTTTGCCTGCGGTGGAGTGTTGAAGTGGCTGTGTGGCGGCCCCGGTGTCGGCTATCTTTATGTGCGTCCGGATCTGGGGAAAAAATTGCAGCCCACATTCACCGGCTGGTTCGCCCACCAAAACTCCTTTGAATTCGAGGTCGGCCCCAATCGCTACAGCGAACCTCCATATCGATTTATGAACGGCACAACGCACATCCCATCTCTGGAGGCAGCTCGACCCGGCTTGAAGATCATCGCCGAAGCCGGCATCGAGAGCATCCGGAAAAAATCACAACGGCAAACTTCCCGCCTGATGGCGATGGCGGAAGAGCGCGGGTGGCAGATAAATTCGCCGCGTGATGCGGAGCGCCGGGGCGGAACAGTCTCCATCGATATGCCCAGTGCGGAGGAGGTTTGCCGCGAATTGCTCAGGCGCGACATCCTGGTGGACTACCGGCCCGCCGCAGGTGTGCGCATAGCCCCGCATTTCTACAGTAAAGATGAAGAGTTGGAAACGGCGATCGGGGCGATCGACGAAATCGTGAAAGAGCAGGCAGGCGTGGAGAAGGCGGCCTCGTAGGATTGACACGCAGAAACGTACGCGCACCAGCCTTCTCACCTCCCGCTGCCGCAGCCCCGATCTTCTCCGTTTAAAATGGCTCGGTGAGCGATCCGGTTCGCATCGGAATTCTCGGTGACTACGATGCCAAGTCCCCGACGCTTCCCGCCGTCGAGAAGTCATTGCACCACGCCTCCGCCCAGCTGAATTTTCCGGTTGAGGCGCAGTGGATTCCCACCGCCAGCGTGTTTGATTCCGGCGGAGAGAAAGTGCTGGAAAGTTTCGACGGTCTTTGGGCGGCACCCGGCAGTCCCTACAAAAGTTTTGACGGGATGCTGAAGGGCATCGAATTCGCCCGCCGCCGGGACTGGCCGTTTTTAGGGACCTGCGGCGGATTTCAATACGCGCTGATCGAATGCGTCCGCAACGTCCTGGGAATCAAAGACGCAGACAGCGCGGAGAACAACTCCGGATCAAAAAATATCGTCATCTACCCGGTCGCGTGCGCCGTGCCCAAACGCGCCAAAGGTGCGCCCAAGCTCTCCGGGCCGATCCCTGAAATCCGCTTACGCCCTGGCTCTTACCTGCAATCGTTTTACGGACAGGAAACCGCCACAGAAGAGTTTTTCTGCAACTTCGAGGTCAATCCTGAATACGAGTGGGCGGTGATGGAAGCCGGCTTTCCCGTGGTGGCTCGCGGGCCCCAGGGTGAGATTCGCGCCTTCGAATCCCCGACTCACCGCTTTTACATCGCGACTCTGTTCCAGCCTCAACTCTCGTCGCAGCCCGGCAAACCTCATCCCTTGGTGCTCGCCTTCGTCCAGGCCGCGGCGGATTGGGGAAGAAAAAAGCTGGATGACAAAGTGCTGGAATAGAAAGAAGCCGACGCCGGACGTCAGGGGTCAGACCTTGGCAAGAACCGTGTGGGGATGGGAGCCCCGGTGAAGCGACGTTCGATAGGCTTTTCCTGCCTTCACGCCGATATCAATTCAAACGCAGGATAGTGCTCCACCAAACCCCGAAAGGCTTCCACTGGCGATCCCGCGGCCACGGGAAAGTATGTCTGCACTTCCCGTTTGAAGCGGTCCAGATAAGCCTTCAATATCTCCGGTTTCTCCTGATCGGATAGGGCGCGCAGCCTGAACTTCAATCGGCGGCTTCCCTTCTTGAGCGTCACCTCCCCGGCCGCTTCCGCGTTGCGCACCCACTGCGTATGTCCTCGCGGAGCCACCAGGAACCGCTTCCCATTGATTTCCAGGAGATCAATCGGCGTGGAATAGATCTTCCCGCTCTTGCGTCCGCGGACCTGCAGCAGGTAGTTGTAAGAGAAGCCCCAGCCCATCCCAACCACAAAGCCAAAGATCCGGTTGAAGACTCGCTCACCGGCGCTGGGAGCACGGAACGACGAAGGGGAGGAACTCATGAATCCGTCCGCGAGAGAAAAAAGTTAACTCTGCTTCACGAACTTCAGTGAAGCCGAGTTCATACAGTATCGCAGACCGGTGGGCGGCGGGCCATCATCGAAGACATGCCCCAGGTGTGCATCACATTCTGCGCAGGCTACAGCGTCCCGCACCATGCCGAAACTCGTGTCCCGGATGGTCCGCACGTTCTCCGGCGCAATCGGTTCCCAGAAGCTGGGCCAGCCAGTCCCAGAATCGAATTTGGTCGCCGAACTGAACAGCGCATTGTCGCAACAGATGCAGCGGTAGAGACCCTTGTCGTGCAAATTCCAATATTTTCCGCTGAATGCAATTTCGGTATCGGCGCGGCGCGTAATGTCGAACTCCCCGGGAGAGAGCTGCTTTCGCCACTCGTCATCGCTTTTGACAACTTTCGGCACCCGGACTTTTTGCAGGCGCTGTCCGGAGTCGGAAAATTGCACGATCGTGATTTCTCCGGGATCGCCCTTGGGCATCGCGGCTGCAATAACCGGCGGCTTGCGCAGCGACCACAAGGCAGCGCCAGCCAGCGCTGAAACCGAGACTCCCAGAAAAGCGCGCCGCCGCAAATTCACCGACGAATCATTCCGATCAAGCTCTGAGTCGAACATAGGCACCTTCTCATTCCCAGCTCTTTGTCCTATTCCAGTCCCTAATCCTGGTCATTCCGAACCGCTTCAGCGGCGAGGAATCCGCTTTTGAGCCGTTACTTGCCGGTGTAAAGCTGCGGAAATTCCTGACGCAGATGCGCCACCTTGGGGGCATCATTGAAAACAATGTACGGCTGATCCGGATGAAGGGTCGCGTAATTTTGATGGTAGGCCTCTGCCTCATAGAACGCCTTCAGCGGAACCACCTGGGTGACGATCGGACGCGGAAACGCCTTCGCCTGGTTGAGTTGCGCGATGTAGGCGTCGGCAATTTTTTTCTGCTCGTCATTGCCGTAGAAAATCACCGACCGGTACTGAGTACCATCATCGGGTCCCTGCCGGTTCAACTGCGTGGGATCGTGGGCCACGGTGAAGAACACGCGCAGCAGCTCGCCGTAAGTAATCTGCGACGGATCATAAGTAATCTTCACCGATTCGGCATGCCCGGTTTCGCCGGTGCTGACCAACTCGTATTCGGCGGTCTTGGCGTCGCCACCCGAATACCCGGAGGTCGCGCTAATCACGCCCTTCACATGCTGAAAGACAGCCTGGATGCCCCAAAAGCATCCCCCCGCAATCACGGCGGTCTGCTCGCCCGGCTTCGACGCGAGAGAGGCATCGGTTGCCGGACCGGGAACCGCGGCTGCGGACGCGTTTCCCGCGGTGCATGCCACCGTGCCCACAATCAAAGCCAGAAACAACAGGAAGATAGGAGCGGAGAATTTGAACACAGAAGCACCTCCGGCAGGGCGTTCCCTTACCACCTATATAGAGTTATGGGCGGGATAAAAGTTTCAAACGGCAGCCGTGGCCCCTCAGTCGTCAGCGCTCCGAGTCTTCGGCCTTTTTCTCATGGCTGACGACCGGTGGCCGCCGGCTGGGCTCATATCCGGGACAGGAAAGCACCGGCAACCGTGGATATTTCTTGAACCGGCTGTCGGTCAGCGCCAGTTGACACATATAGAAGACCGAGCCGCGATCGGACTCGATGCGCCGAGCATGAACACAGTCCGCGCAGAGGCCGGGCTGGGCCGGGATTCGCGAGGTTCCGGCAGGATTGACCATGACTCAGGATAGCAGTCAGGTCTCCTCCTGTCGGGGTCAAGCTTCCCGGCTTCGCTGCGGCTTGAGACGGCCCCCGATCAGCTTCTTCCACACTCCGGCCTGGGCCGCGTCGCGTGGCCTGGCGTGGCACAGGAACAGAACGTCGCGCAGCTTGATGGGTCCGCTGCGATCGTGCTTGGCCAGTTGATGCTCGTTGAACTTGGGGAAGGCTGCCACTCTACTGCCCCTTCGGGGCCGGAAGAAGAAGGATCGAAAACGCAGATGAACTCGCCGCCACTGAGTACTGAAGGCTGACGGCCGGTAGCCGAAACATTGATCCGCCTTGCGGCGCTGGCAATCCTGCTGCTAGATTTGGAAGCCCGACAAAATTCCCAGGAGACGCCGGTTGAAAACCTGCACATGGTTTTTGTACTCTGCCCTTCTTATTGCGCTTCTGTGTTCGTACTCGCCGGCTCAGATTGACGACGCCACCCGGCAGCTTTCGCACGACATTTTCAAACAACTCATCGAAATCAACACCACAGATTCGGTCGGAAACGTATCCACCGCCGCGGAAGCCATGGCGCAACATTTCCGCGACGCCGGATTTTCCGAGAGCGATCTTCATATACTTGGGCCCAACGACCGTAAGAAGAATCTCGTGGTCCGGTTCCACGGCAGCGGGAAACATAAGCCCGTACTACTCATCGGACATCTCGATGTGGTCGAAGCGCGGCGTGAAGACTGGACTACCGACCCGTTCCAGTTCGTGGAAAAAGACGGCTACTACTACGGCCGCGGCACCCAGGACATGAAAGATGGCGACGCCATCATGGTCACAACTTTGATCCGGTTCAAGCGGGATGGCTACATGCCGGACCGCGACATCATTCTGGCGCTCACTGCCGACGAGGAAGGCGGCACCTCGAACGGCGTGGACTGGCTGCTGAGAAACAACCGCGAACTTATCGACGCCGAGTTCGTGCTCAATCACGATGGCGGCGGGATTTTTTCGGAACACGGCAAACCGCAGTACATGTCGGTGGATGCTTCGGAAAAACTGTACTCCGACTACGAGTTGACCGTGACCAATCCCGGCGGACACAGCTCGCTGCCCAAACCGGATAACGCCATTTACCACCTCACCGACGGGCTGGCCCGGTTGGAGCACTACCAGTTTCAGTTTGAGCTCACCAATATCACACGCGCTTATTATGAGCGGATGTCGAAAGTTGCGACCGGGCAGCGAGCCGGCGACATGCAGGCAATTCTGAAAACTCCTCCCGATATGGCGGCGGTAGCGCGCTTGTCGCAGGATCCGATCGACAACTCGACCCTGCACACCACCTGCGTTGCGACGCGCCTGAACGCCGGCCACGCCAACAATGCCCTTCCCCAAACTGCGAAGGCCAACGTGAACTGCCGCATCGTGCCGGGGCATTCGACGGAAGAAATCAGGCTGGAACTGGAGAAGGTCTTCGCTGATCCGAAGATTTCGGTGCGCGAAGTGGGCGGGATCGGTGGCGTAACCAATCGCAAGTCGTTCGCGCCGCCGCCACTGCGGCCGGACGTTTTTCAGCCGCTGGAAAAAGTCGTGGCTCGCCTGTGGCCCGGGCTGCCTGTGATTCCCGACATGGCGACCGGCGCCTCCGATGGCGTTTACACCAATGCGGCCGGCTTGCCGACATACTGCATTTCGGGTGAGGCCATTGATCGCAATGACATACGCGCCCACGGCAAAGACGAGCGCATCCCGGTCGAGTCGTTCTATCGCGCGGTGGATTTCTATTACCAGTTCCTGAAAGCGGTGACTTCCCAGTAACAAGCGCCGTTTCTCCAGCCCTTGCATAACTAAACTAAACCGTTTAGTATTGTCTTTCCCTGCGTGTATCCATGATCCAAGTTCAAAACCTGGTCAAGAAGTTCGGCAACTTTACCGCAGTGAAAGACATTTCGTTTACCGTCGAGGCCGGCGAAATCTTTGCCTTCCTCGGGCCAAACGGCGCCGGCAAAACCACCACCATCAAGATGTTGACCACGCTGCTCACCCCGACCAGCGGCAAGATCGAACTGGACGGCCTCGATCCTACTGTCCATAAGAACGAAGCCCGCAGAAAATTCGGAATCGTATTCCAGGACCCCAGTCTGGACAATGAACAGACCGCGTACGAAAACATGGAGCTGCACGCCGTGCTGTACAAGGTTCCGCGCAAGCTGCGAGCCGAGCGAATCGAACAACTCCTGAACTTGTTCGAACTCTGGGAGCGCCGGGACGATTACGTCAAAACGTTTTCCGGAGGCATGAAGCGCCGCCTGGAAATCGCGCGGGGATTTTTGCACACGCCGAAGATTCTTTTTCTCGATGAACCCACGCTTGGGCTTGATCCTCAGACCCGCAACCAGCTCTGGACCCACGTCAGGCACTTGAACGAGACGCAGCAGACCACCGTCTTCCTCACCACCCATTACATGGACGAGGCCGACCGCGTGGCGCATCGCATCGCCATCATCGATCACGGCGGCATCGTCGCCCAGGGCACATCGCAACAACTGAAGCAACAAACCAATAGCGAATCGCTGGAGCAGGCATTTCTTGCGCTGACCGGCTCTTCGATTCGCGACGAGAGCGCGACTTCCACGGACCAGATGCGGCAAGTCGCCAGAATGTGGAGTCAACGCCGATGAGCGCTATTTATATTCTCTGGCTGCGGGAAATAAAGCGTTACGTGCGCTCGCGGGCGCAGATCGTAGCGTCCCTGGGCCAGCCTCTGCTCTATCTTCTGGTGCTCGGTTTCGGGCTGGGACCGGTCTTTCAAAGAGCGGGGAACGGCAGCTATCTTCAATTTGTGGCCCCGGGCGTAATCAGCATGACGATTCTCTTCACCGCAACTTTTTCGGGTATCGCGATGTTGTTTGATCGCCAGTTTGGCTTTCTGAAAGAAACCCTGGTCGCGCCGGTTCCGCGAATCGAAGTCATGATCGGCCGAACTCTGGGCGGCGCCACTGTCGCCGTCTTTCAAGGCACTCTCATCCTGATGGTCTGCCTGATCGCAGGCTTTCGACCGGCGCAGCTGTCGCTTTTCCCACTGGCATTTCTCTTCATGGGCCTGATTGCCATTGTGTTCACGGCCCTGGGCACGGCATTTGGCTCCATCCTTCAGGACATGCAGGGTTTTCAGCTGGTCATGAATTTCATGGTCCTGCCCATTTTCTTTCTTTCGGGAGCTTTGTTTCCCCTGACCAATCTTCCCCGGCCCCTGGCCATCATCACGCGGCTCGATCCCCTCACTTACGGCGTAGATGCGCTGCGCGGTGTGCTGATCAACGGGTCGCATTTTGGCCTTGCACTGGATGTTTCCCTGCTCGGCGGCATCGCCGTTGCTTTCCTGTCGCTGGGCGCATATTTGTTTTCCAGAATTCAGTTGTAGATCGCAAGCCCGATGGCGAGAACCAGAAGCCCGCAAGCCCACGCCAAAGTTCTGCAAGCAGCCCTCGCGTTATTTGTGGAGCGTGGCATCGACGCCACCAGCATGGATGCAGTCGCGGAAAAATCCGGGGTCAGCAAAGCCACCATCTACAAACACTGGCAGGATAAAGACGCGCTGGCGCTGGAAGCTCTGTCACTGATGTTCGGTTTGGACGAAGAGCCTCCCCAGTTCGATTCCGGAAACCTCCGTCAGGACCTGGTGGATGCGCTCAGCTATCAACCGTCGCCGGACCGCCTGAAGATGAAGGACCGAATGATGCCTCATGTGATGGCTTACGCCGCCCGCAATCGAAGCTTTGGAGAACAATGGCGCAAGCTGGCGATCGAGCGGCCGCAAGCCCGCCTGAAGAATCTGATCAAGCGCGGTATGGAACAACGCCAGTTGGTTAGCAGAATTAATCTGGAAACCGGCTTGGCGCAACTGCTGGGTCCCATGTTGTACTGGCACATCTTCGTCGGCAAGAGATCTCTCAGCCCGATCCCGAGGGATCTGGCGACGGAAGTGGTGAAGGCGTTTTGGAAGGCCTATGGACAGCGCTAGTTTCAGGGTAAGGATTGGTCGTCAAGTGTAATCCCTTTTGCAGACTGCCCTCGCAGCAGAAAGATCAGCCAGTATCCTCGCGCACCTGTGCGGCAGAGGAGGAATCATTTTTCTTTCTTGACTTCGCCTAATCTTCGCCTAAAATAATTGCATGGCAATCACCCGGCGACAACGGCAGGTGTATGACTTTATCTCCGAATTTGTGCAGAAAAACGGCTATTCTCCCTCGTTCGAGGAAATCGGCGAAGGCCTGGAACTCAGTTCGCTGGCCACCGTACATAAGCACATCTCGAACCTGGAGAAAAAAGGGCTGCTGACGCGCGACTACAACCGCAGCCGGTCTATCGATCTTCTGCCGCCCAAAGGCCGGCTCAAGCAGGCCATGTCGGTCAACACCACGATGGTGCTGCCGCTGATGGGGCGCATCGCCGCGGGCCAGCCCATCGAGGCGGTGCAAAGCAACGAGACCATTTCCCTGGCTGATTTTGTGAGGTCAAAAGAGGTGTTCGTGCTGGAAGTCCGCGGAGACTCGATGCAGGATGAGGCCATTCTGAACGGCGATTATGTGATGGTGGAGAAGAGCAAGACGGCGCACAACGGCGACATTGTAGTTGCACTGGTGGAAGGTACCGATGCCACGCTGAAACGCTTTTACCGCGAAGGTGAGAACATCCGCCTGCAACCTTCGAACGCCACCATGAAGCCGATTATCGTACCGGCTGCATCCGTCGAAGTGCAGGGGAAAGTGATTGGAGTGTTGCGGAAGTATTGACTTCGCTTCTAGCGGCTGGCTTCTTGCCAATTGCATTCGCAGCGTTCCAGCGTAATTCCAAAACAAAAACGCCCGGGGGATTATCCCGGGCGTTTGAAGTCTTGGCCAACGACTAAAGACCGACGACTGACCTACACGTGCTTGTCAATCGCCTTCTGAATAGTCTCTTTGGGGACGTAACCGACGATCTGTTCTTTCACCTGTCCGCCTTTGAACACCAGCAGCGTGGGAATACCGCGAACCCCGTAACGCATTGGCGTGGCACTGTTGCTGTCCACATCCATTTTGCCGACTTTGATTTTGCCGGTATAGTCCTTGGCCAGCTCGTCGACGATGGGAGCCAGGGCGCGGCAAGGACCGCACCAGGCCGCCCAAAAATCCACCAATACGGGCTGATCTGACTTCAGGACATCCTGGTCAAAATTAGCGTCGGTTACCTCCAGAATTCCGTTACCTGCCATTTTTCCTCCGGGGGCGCCGTATGTCGCACGTAGCGAAAACCAGCGCGCCGATCAGCCAACTTGGGCTGCGTTTATCGTAACACCATATTGGATGCATCGCAGCCACAGAAGTCGCAAGAGAACGGTCCGAGGCAAGACGGCGGGAACGGACCCAGGCGAGAGCTCGAAACCCAAAAAAAAACGTCCTGAACCTTTCAGTTCAGGACGCCCGGCAGCCCTCCCCCAGAACTGCCAAACCACGAAATGGATACTAGGCTTACCTCACTCGACTGTAAACGTCACTTTGGTAATACGCGAGTTTTCCACGGTCACTTCGGGAATGCCGCTGTGGAGCGGACACTCTTGTCCGCCGCCTGTGAGCTTGATCTTGTTTGCGCTATGTGCCGAACAAGCGGGTAAATGCGGCCTTGAATCTCTTGGGAAAATCAAAGTCAAAAGCGGCGGACAAGAGTGTCCGCCCACACGACGCTATTTTTCTGACGGGAATTTAATTTTTCTGCCAGCTGGCTCCGCCATCGCTGGTAACCCAGACTTCGTGATCGCCGGTAGTGAGGCGGCCATGCTGGGCGTCGGTGAATTCGAGACCGACGATATCAGCGGTCAGGGCTTTGCCATCCGCGCTCGGCCTGATCTTGGTCCAATGTTCCCCGGCGTCGGTGGAGTGATAGAGCGCTGCGACCGAGCCCCCTACCCAGATGTCGGAATCATTGACCGCCAACGCGCGGAACCCGGCTTTGCCATCGACCGCAACCACTTGCCAGGTCTTCCCGGCGTCGAGAGAGCGCTGTAGTCTGCCTTCCGCAGAGAGCGTCCAGCGCGGCGCGATTTTGGCTTGCGCGCCCAAGGCTTTGGCGCGCATTCGTGCGTCGTATCCTCCGGCAAATACTGTGGCGGATGCCGCATCTGTCTTTTGCTCAGCCGGCGAGGAGGAGGCGACCGCCCCGCCGCTTGCGGCGAATTCACGGTTGGCAGTTTCGTCCTT
The DNA here is from genome assembly GCA_036265205.1 of Terriglobales bacterium. Lineage (GTDB taxonomy): Bacteria > Acidobacteriota > Terriglobia > Terriglobales > Acidobacteriaceae > JAIQFF01. Next base: position 114,997 of record DATAPL010000022.1, on the reverse strand, counting down.
TGATTTTCTGGCGGCTGACTGCGCTGAATCGGTTCCGGGAACAATTTTTGCCGGCGTCGCCACGTCTTCGTTGATTCCTGCCGTGAGGTTTTCACCACGGTCGCCGCGCGCGCTGCTCTGCGGCTCATCCCCAGGCCCAGGGGGAGGAGCCGACGCCCGGGGAACAGCCGCAGCCAGTTGCCCGATGGGCTGCGCCGGCTTTTCGGCGGACTTGAACAGGTCGGCGTCGGCAAACCGATTGTTCTCGACCGAATTCTGTCTTGGCCCTCCCGTTGTAAGACCTGGCACCGGCGCACCGGCGGCGGACTTCGTCTCCCCAGCTGCGAATTGCTTACTCGTTCTGCTCGCTCCGGCGAAATCGCGATCGGCTGGAACGGGCAGCGGCGGAGTGATATTTGCCGCAAATTTCTTGGCCGGCTGATCGGACGGTTGGCTTTCCACTTCGAGATTTGACGGCGCCGCCGGCGCGGCAACTTTGTCGGCAACCAATGGCGCCGTGCTTTGCCGCCGTTCAAAGCGCAACGTCACGGCGGCGCTGACCACCACGACACACGCCGCCAACGCGCCCCAGCGCAGTACCGGCCAGCTAATCCACGTCGATTTCAACGGAGCCGTCGCAAACGCTTGCTCCGCTTCCGGCAAAGCCAGTGCGATCACACTCCGGCAGTCGCCGCATTGTGCGAGATGTTGCAGCACCTGGGACCGCTCATGCTGACCCAATGACTTTTCTGCAAATGCCGTGAGCAGGTCGGGGTCAGGATGGACCCCGGGCTTGGCAGTTGCCCGCAGCCGTTGCGTCACGATTTTGGGAAGTCGCTCCATTCTTCCTTACCTGCTTTAGCCAGTTGGCCCCGCGTCCGGAGCCTGAATCTCGCTCTCCTTCTTAGAGAACGTTCGCGGACCCGATTCTTGCGCCAGCCGGTCGCGGATATTCACCCGCAGGTCGCGCACGTCCATCTGCAATGCCTCTTCAGCCTGGCGGCGTTTCATCCCCCTGCTTTCCAGGCGAAGCACAATCTGCTTGCGCAGCGACTTCGCCAGTTTATCGAGCTTGCGGCTGATAGTGGACTCGTGAACCGCCAGGGTGCGACCGATCTCCGCCAGGGTGCTGCCATCCAAATAATGAGATGCGAGGATGAACCGATCTTCTGCCGGCAGCGTGGATAAGACTTCATCGGTCGCAGCCTCGACTCGCGGATCAATCGCGATTGTGGGATCTGCCTCCGTCGCGGCCAATTCCTTGCCGTCCTCGGTCTCCTCTTCAAGGCTCACCAGCCGCCGCTGGCGGCGATAGCGGTTCACAAACTCCTGCGCCATGACGGTGCGCAACCAGCCTTCCAGGGAACCGCGCCCGGTGTACGACGCCAGTTTCGAAACGCGCTGGCCGTCGCGAGTCACCGTTCCGTAAAGATCGGCATAGATCGAGTCAGCAAGCTCGCGCCCGGCGGAACTTTCTTTAGCGATGTAAGAAGCGACGTCGTACAGCTTCTCGCGGTAGCGCGACATGAAAATTTCCCAGGCGCGTTCCTTTCCAGCGGCGCAGGCCCGAGCCAGTGCCAGTTCCTCGAGGCGCAAGCCGGACCAGAGTTGCGCGATTTCTCGAGAAGAAGCGCTGGGCGGTAAATATTTCGCGGCGATTTCGTTCAGGATCGAGACAAACTGCCCCCGGTTCAGCCCCGAATTCCCACTCTTTTCGAAAAGCTCGGTGATCACGGAATCCAGCTCCGAGGCAGCCACTATCGTCGGTGGAACACCGTGATTGCTCATGGTTGGTAGACCGAAAGAGCAAACTCACTCCGGATGCTATCAATTATTTAGGATGCAAGAACCTGAAAATCTGACGTTCCTCAGGTAAGCACGGGGAGGCGCCGCCGGCGCGGTGGGTGGGGACGCTCACCGGACAGCCGGCGGCCTCCGGCGTCGCAACTGGAGGAACACCATGAAATCCAAGATATTGTTCGCGCTCTCAGGGTTTGCATTGTTAGCCGGTTTTACCCTGTTTCTGCCTTGCCCAGCTCCCGCTGGGGGTTTGCCCACTGCATCCGGTTACAGCGTCCTGGCACCGATCCGGCACGGCAATCTGACCGTGTTCCCGGTCGTGGCCTCACACTCTTTTGACACCAAAGACTTTCTCACCCTGGACGAAGGGCTGCGCTCGGGCCAGGTGATCGTGACTGAATCCGGAAGCGTCCAGCCCTTGATGCGGCGGCGGCAGACACTTATCCCGCCGGGCCCGCAAGTCAATCAACTGGTGTTGGTCAACAACTCGAACCGACCCCTGATTTTGCTGGCCGGCGAGATCGTGACTGGAGGAAAACAGGATCGGGTGATCGGCAAGGACCGTATTATTTCCCCGGAAAGCGATCCCATCGATCTGGGCGTCTTCTGCGTGGAGCCCGGCCGCTGGGTGGGCACCAGTGACAGATTTGGAGTTAAGGGCGCCATCGGCGGACCGATCCAGGCGCCGATGGCTGCGCCCAATGTCCGCGCCAAAGCCATGGCCGACAAGGACCAGCAGCAGGTCTGGTCCGAAGTAGGCAAAGCCAGGATTGCAATGTCAGAAGCTGTCCCGGCACCGGCCGCCCCCGGGGTCCGAAGTACGAGTTCGTACGCGGGCGTGATGGGCAATCAGGAGGTCAAACAGCGCATTGACTCCGTCGCCGAGCCCATCCAGCGCAACTACCAGAGCCTGATCCGGCAACTGAGAGAACAGAACGCTGTGGGAGTAGTGGTTGCGGTCAATGGCCGGATCGTGTGGGCCGACATCTTCGCCAGCACTGACTTGCTCGAGAAATACTGGCCCAAGCTGGTGCAGTCGTACGCCGCTGAAGCGTTCATCACGCACGGGACGAGTGGCGAAGTGGAGGTCAGGCGGGCGCAGGAGTTCATCAACCATCTGGATGGACGCCACGAAACCGTAGACAGTGAGCCCGGACTCTATCGCCACACCGAGATCGCAGGAGATGGATTCAGAGCGTTCGAGCTGACCTCATTGTTGCCTAAAACCGGCTTCGATCTGCACGTGGCAAAGATGGCGGAATAAGACCTGTTTCTGGTTTCTGGTTTCTGGTAACTCTGGTGCGATGTCGTATCGGGCGAGCTTCAGGAAACGGAAACCGGAAACTGCCCCTTCAGCTTCTGCTGCTGTACCAGTTTCTCCAGGAGCCGGAATCATTTGGGAGGTTCTTGCCGGTGATATCGCGTAGCGCCTGGTACACCCAGCCGTGAGTCTGCGCGTCCAAGGAAGCGTCGTCGGCGTAGTCGAGCAGGTGTGGAACCACACTCTGCCGCTGCTCCTGGGTGAGCATCCCGGATTGCGCCAGGCTGCAGCCGGCGCGCTCGCGAACCATGGGTGAAGGATCGTCGTGAAACTCCTGCAAGAGCGTGGCAATGGTCTCGTTGGTGCCCAGGTAGGCCAGGCCTTCCACCGCCCAGTGTCGAATTTCAGGGTCGGAGTCGTGCAGCTGGCTGACCAGTATTTCATTGACGCGTTCCGGAACAACTCCCCGATTGCCCAGAAGCCCCAGCTCCCACAGCGCCCAGACCCGCTGCGACTGAGCTCCCGTCTGCGCCTGTGCGGCCAGCCGCTCTACAGTCGAAGGCGCTTTTACCGCGCCCATCGCCGCCAGGTCCAACTCGATGCCCGCGGCCCGTACTCGCAAATCGTTGGAGTTGAGCGCGGTCGTAATCAGTGAATTAAAGCGGGGAGTAAATTTCAGCTTGCCCCACCAGCCTTCGACGCGGCTGGCGATCTGATCGTTCGCGCCTTCGTAGTGATTCACTGCGCGTTCCAGCAAAACTTCGGCCTGCTGCTGCGGAGATTCGTGATCCAGATTCTCAATCTCGCGCTCGGAAAGCACCGCCGGGGACGCCGCCTCCGGCTTGCCCTGGATGGTTAAAAGCTTGGCAATCCCGTCGAAGGTAGCGCGCGCATTCCCGGTGGCAAAGAAGACCGCCAGCAGGATACCTGTCGCGACCGCGAACAGGATCCGCCAGCTTCCGGACTGCGGATCGATCGACTGATCGATCTTGACGTTCGAGCCGGGCTTGATGGTGCCGTATTCTTGCACCGGCTCGGGTCGCGGATCTCCCTCCCAGGAATGCATGGTTGAAGTTTAGGGTGGCCCCCGGATGGGGTAAAGTTACGTCGGGTACTTTGGTTATTACTTTTTAATGGGGACTGATGAAAATGAAGCGCCTGGCACAATTATGCACGGCAAAGACCGGTATGACGCTGGTCATCCTCTTGCTGGTTACGTCGAGTGTGGCCGCCGGTTCCGGCTATCACGTGGAGAAAACTTACAAGCTTGGCGGCGAAGGCGGATGGGATTACCTTACCTTCGACCCGGCTTCGCGGCACCTCTATCTCTCACGGTCGACTCATGTCGCCGTTATCGATGCAGATTCAGGCCAACCTGTGGGCGATATTCCGGACACGCCCGGAGTTCACGGCATCGCCCTGGCTCCGGAATTCGGACGCGGCTTCGTCAGCGACGGCCGCGACGGTACGGTTACCATCTTCGATCTGAAAAGCTTAAAGGTGCTGGGGAAAATTCCTGTGGGAGATAACCCCGACGCCATTCTTTATGATCCCTTTAGCAAACGGGTCTTCACCTTCAACGGCAGAAGCCACGATTCCACCGCCATCGATGCCGCCAAGGGCAGCGTCGTCGGCACCATCAAGCTGAACGGCAAACCTGAGTTCGCGGTAAGCGACGGAGCCGGAGAAGTTTTCGTAAATATCGAAGACAGTGGCCAGTTGGTGGCGCTCGATCCCGCCAGGCTGGAAGTGAAGTCGCGCTGGCCGCTGGCCCCGTGCGAAGAACCGACCGGCTTGGCGATCGATCGCAAACACCGGCGGCTGTTCTCGGGGTGCAGCAATAAGTTGATGGCCATCGTGGATGCCGACAGCGGCAAGATCATTTCCGCGCTGCCGATCGGTGACGGCGTGGACGCGACCGCATTTGATGCTGACTCTGGGATGGCATTCGCGTCCTGTGGCGAGGGAGTGCTCACGGTGGTGCATGAAGATGCGCCGGATAGATTCAGGGTCGCCGAAAATGTGCCCACCGAACGCGGGGCGCGTACCATGGCGCTCGATCCCGAGCACCATCGGGTTTTCCTGGTGACGGCAAAGTTTGGTCCGCCTCCGGCCGCCACCGCCGGGCAACCTCGTCCCCGACCGGCGATCCTGCCGGACACTTTTGTCGTTCTGGTGGTGGACCGCTAAGACCGATAAAAAAAGCTGTCAGAGCAGAGGGGCTACATCACCGCTGGCACGCTGATTCCCATTACCGCCAGTCCGCGCGTCAGTTCGCGGCGGACGACGGCGACCGTGGCCAGCAAAAACTTTTTAAGACTTTCGTCTGTCTCGCTCAAGATGGGATGGCGATGGTAGAAGGCGTTGAAAAGTTGCGCCAACTGGAACGTGTGCTTGGCCAAGTACGCCGGCTCAGTGGTGGCAATGCACTGATCGATGATGTAAGACGTCTTGGACGCCGCCAGCCATAGCTCCCAGATCTCGGTGCCGGCTTCTCCGGCGAAATACTTTCCCAGGTCCGCGGCGGAACGACGTTCAGCGGCGTTCCCGCCAAATTCGTCGGGATCAAAACCGCCCTTGCGGAAAATATTACCGGCGCGCACCACGGCGTACTGCACGTACGGACCAGTCTCGCCTTCGAAGCTCAGTGCCTCTTTGAAGTCGAAGGCGATCACCGACGACTTGGTGAACTTCAACATGAAGTAGCGCAACGCGCCTACCGCGATCTGCGTGGCAATGGTGGAGCGCTCGCCCTCGGTCAGTTGTGGATGCCGGCCGTCCACTTCGCCCTTCGCGGAAACGATCAGCCGGTCAAGCAGGTCGTCAGCCTTTACCCCAAAGCCCTTGCGGCCTGAAACTTCGATATAGGGCCGGCCCTTGTCTTCGTCGGAAAGCTGGTAGCCGAGTTCGGTGGCGCAGCGCGGGGTGAGCGCAACCATCTCGTAAGAAAAGTGCGTATAGTGGTCGGCCTGCTGGTTATATCCCAACCCGCGCAAGGCTTCGATCACTGTGCTCTGCGCCTCCGCCTGGCGGGCATCGATCACGTTGTAAATTTCCGCCACGTTACCGAAATGGGGATGGTCGAGCGCGCCCACGGCGGTTGAAATCCAGCAGTCGCGCCCATTGGGATAACGATAAAACTTGCGGTAGCCGAAATCGCGTCCCAGCAATCCAAACTTCCATAGGTGGTAGGCAATGTCTTTGCCGACATAGCCGACCGTGCCGTTGGAGCGCACAATCACCTTCTGATCTTCTTCGGCAACCTGATCTTGCCCGCTCGACTCGGCAGGTTGCCCGAGGGATTCGGATTTTGACGTGCCCGCCCGGCGCATCACCCAGCAGCCGTTATTCTTGCCCTGGGTCTCGAAGAAAATTACCCCGCCTGCCTTCAGTTTCGCGAAGGCAGCGTCCCAAAAATGAAGGTGCAGGATATCGCTTTCCCGCGGCAGAAAATCGTACTCGATATCCAGCCGGTCCATGGTTTCGAGGTGACGGCGCAGCACCGCGATGGAGATCACGTCGGCAATAGCCGCAGTTTCATTGCCGCCTTCCTCGATCGCGTGCAGCGCCTGCAGCCGGACCTGCAGATTTTTTTTGTCCTCCGCATACCACTGCGAAACCCGGGCATACAGGTCCCAGCAGTAATAATCGAAGCGTGGCTGGCGGGCTAACTGCTCGATTTCTTCCCGCGTTTTCTTTTCGATATGCAGAAATCCTACGACCACGTCGGCAACCTGTGCCCCGGTATTGTCGATGTAGTTCTGGACATCCACTTCCCGCCGCGCGAATTTCAGCAGGCGGACAAATGTGTCGCCCAGAATGGCGTTGCGCAGATGGCCAACGTGCGCTGCCTTATTGGGATTAATGCTGGAATGCTCCACCAGGATCTTGCCGGATTGCACGTCCGTGCGAGGATTCTCATCGGCCGACAGCGCCACCGCCATCTCGTCGCGCTTCAGGCGGGCATTGATGTAACCGGCCCCGGCTATTTCGAGTTTTTCAAAGCCCGGAATCGGCCCAATCCCGCTGACGATTTCTTCCGCAATCTTGCGCGGAGCTTTTCGCAGCTTTTTTGCCAGCTCAAAAGCCAGCGGCAAGGCGTACTCGCCGAATTCCACTTTGGGTGGCTGCTCGACTACGATTTTGGGCAGTTCCATCCCGTAGGTGCGGCTGACAAAATCGCGCACATGCTGGATCAGGCGGCGCTCCAGATTGCGATACAAGAATTCCCCTAACTTGTTGAAGAAAAGAGTGATTGTAGCAAACTGCGGACGGGCGCGAGGTTTGACGCGGAATCAGGCGTTCCCTATGATGAAAACGGTCTTGGCAACTGTCGTTGGTCGCTGGTCGTTGCCCCATCTCTGGCGGCATCTGCTTGACGGGTTTGACCAACGATAAAGGACTAACGACCAAAGTTAAGGAACGCCTCTCATGCGCATCGCCTACCTCGACTGCTTCTCCGGCATCAGTGGCGACATGTTTCTGGGTGCGCTGCTGGATGCCGGTGTGCCGGCGAAGCTATTCGAGGAAACGGTTGCGGCGCTGAACATCGGAGCCCGCCTGGAGATTTCGCGGGTCGATCGCAGCGGAATCTCGGCCACCAAGCTCGACGTCTACGTGCACGGCGAGAAGGAATTACCGCGCGAAGTTTTCTGGGAAAAGCAAGTTCACGATCAGAAGCACGATCATGCGTCTGGACATAAACACGATCATGCCCACGACCATCACGAGCCGGTGGAATTGCGCGAACATAATTACGGCCAGACTCGAAGTGAAGGGTCGCGGGCGGGGGCGCCCGCTCCGCACTTGCACCAGCACGAGCATGGCCGAGGTCTAAAGGAGATTCGCGAAATAATTCGCAAGGCCGCCATCAGCAACGGCGCGAAGACCACCGCGACCGCGATTTTTGAGGCACTGGGCGCCGCTGAGGCGAAGATTCACAACCGTGACATCGAAAGCGTCCACTTTCACGAAGTCGGAGCCGTCGATGCCCTGGTGGACATAATTTGTGCCTCGGTCGGCGCCGAGGCGCTGGGCGTGAATGAGATTGTATCCTCGCCACTGAATGTCGGCGGGGGGACTGCGAACTGCGCTCATGGATCCTTTCCCGTGCCTGTTCCCGCGACAGTGGAGTTGTTGAAAGGCGCTCCCGTGTATTCTTCCGGCATTCAGGTTGAACTGGTGACGCCGACCGGAGCAGCCATCGTGAAGACTTTGGCCAGGCGTTTCGCTGCCTTTCCTGCCATGACGATCGAAAAATCGGGCTACGGCGCCGGCACACGTGACTTCGCCGGACATCCCAACGTGCTTCGCCTGACGATTGGTGAGTCGCAGGCAGAATTTGCCGCGAAGGTTTCGCAGGAAACAATCTCGGTGCTTGAGGCTAACCTGGACGATCTGAATCCCCAGGTGTTCGGCTACGTCGTGGACCGTTTGCTGGAAGAAGGCGCCCTGGACACTTTCGCTTTGCCAGTCCAGATGAAGAAGAACCGTCCGGGAATGCTGCTTACAGTGCTGGCCAAGCCGGAAGACGCTGCCAAGCTTACTCAGATTATTTTCGTGGAAACAAGTACGCTCGGGGTGCGCCGCCGCGAGGAGCAGCGGCAGGCGCTGGCCCGAAAGTGGATCACGGTAGGAACGCGCTGGGGCGACGTCCGCTTGAAGGTCGCCAGCATGAATGGCACCGTCACCAACTACGCGCCGGAGTATGAAGATTGCCGAAAACTCGCAATCGAGCACCACGTCCCGTTGAAGAGCGTGATGCAGGCGGCGCTGCAGGGCTATTTGAAACACGCCAAGGAATAGACTCTACCTTCGCAACAGAAAATCAGAATGAGCAAGAAGTTTTACATCACGACACCAATCTATTACGTGAACGCGCGCCCGCATATCGGACACGCCTACACCACCATTGCCTGTGACACGATCGCCCGGCGCCAGCGCCTGCTGGGCTTCGACACCTACTTCCTCACCGGCACCGACGAACACGGGCAGAAAATTGAGCGCGCGGCGCAGGCCGCGGGAAAAACTCCGCAACAGCTTACCGACGAGGTGTCTGCCGAATTTCGCAACTTGTGGGATCGGATGGGACTCACCTACGACGATTTCATCCGCACCACCTCCGCCAAGCACAAGCATGGCGTGCAGGCCCTGTGGCGGCGCATTCGCGACAACGGCTACATCTATAAGGGGCACTACACCGGCCAGTATTGCGTCTTCGACGAGCTTTACGTGGACTCGGTCGGACCCGGCGCCCCCTGCCCCGAATGCGGGCGTCCCACCGAAACAGTGCGCGAAGAGAATTACTTCTTCAAGCTCTCCGCATTTCAGGACAAGCTGATGGAGCTCTACACCGGGCAGCCGGATTTCATTCGCCCGGACACGCGGCGCAACGAAGTGATGTCATTCGTGCGCTCCGGTTTGCGCGACCTCTCGGTAAGCCGCAGCACATTTTCCTGGGGCATTCCGGTTCCCGACGATCCCAAGCATGTGATCTACGTCTGGCTGGATGCGCTGGCTAATTACATAACTGCCCTGGGCTACGGATCGGATGACCCCGCCAAGTATGACAAGTACTGGCCCGCCGACCTACAGATGATCGGTAAGGAAATCGTGCGCTTCCACTGCGTTTACTGGCCGGCATTTCTCATGGCCGCCGGGTCGCCGGTACCGCAAAAAATCATGGCGCATGGCTGGCTGCTATTCGAAGAAAACAAGATGTCGAAGTCGCGCGGCAATATCGTGCGAACAGAAACCATTCTCGACGTGCTCGGCACCGACGCCCTGCGCTATTTCCTGTTGCGCGAAATCGTCTTCGGTCAGGACGGATCGTTTTCCTTCGATGCGCTGGTGCAGCGCTACAACGCCGACTTGGCCAACGGGCTGGGCAATCTGGCCAGCCGCACCTTGACCATGATCGCGCGCTATTTTAAAAGCGAGGTTCCATATCCCTCGCGCACGGGTTTGCGGGCGGAAGAGAACGCTATTTCTGACGCCGCCAGCCAGGCCATCGCCGAATTCAACGGGCTGTTCGAACAGCGGCAATTCTCGCGCGCGTTGGAAGTGGCCTGGTCCCTGGTCGCCGCAGTCGATAAGTACATCGTCGAAAACCAGCCCTGGGCGCTGGGAGAAAAGCAGGACGACGAGAGCCGGTCTCGCCTGGGAACTGTGCTCTACACCAGCGCGGAGGCCCTGCGCATCGTCACTGCTCTGGCGCATCCCGTTATTCCAGACGCCACCGCGAAGATCTGGGCGCAGTTGGGGCTGGGAGATATCCGAAGCTTCCCGCTGTCAGACTTAAAATGGGGGCAACTCCATCTGGGCACGAAACTGGGAGAAATACATCCCGTGTTCCCACGCGCCGATAAGAGTGCCATCGAAAGGATGCAGCAGATGGAAGAGCAAGGACGCAACGCTTCCGCGGCAGCAGTCGTCGAAGAAAAACCCACGACCGCGGCCATCGCGGCTCCGGTTAAGCCGGCCGCAATTGTTCCCGACGGCAAGATCGGCATCGAGGATTTCGCCAAAGTCGAATTGCGCGTCGGCCAGGTAAAAGTAGCCGAGAAAGTAAAAGGCGCCGACAAGCTGCTTCGCCTGGAAGTCGATCTCGGAACCGAAGTTCGCCAGGTCGTCGCCGGCATCGCCGAAGCCTATGCACCGGAGACGCTGATCGGACGCAAAGTTGTGATCGTGGTGAACCTGGCGCCAAGAAAATTGCGCGGCCTGGAATCCAACGGAATGATCGTTGCCGCTTCGCCCGAGGGTGGAAAGCCGGTTCTGGCAAGCTTTTTGGAGGATGTGCCGGTGGGAACGCGGCTCAAGTAAGCTCAGCGCAGTTCCGGGGCATACCCCGCGGTCGGATCTGAGAACCAAACACCAAAGACCAACGACTGTGTTCATAGACTCCCACGCCCATCTCGAAATGGAGCAGTTCGATTCTGATCGCGAGCAGATGATCGCTCGGGCTCGGGAGAATGGAATCGACAAGATCGTGGCCATCGGCAGCGGAACCGGTCCTGGCTCGCTCGATTGCGGCATTCAGCTGGCGGAGCAGCATGATTTTATTTACGCCACCATCGGCATTCACCCCCACGAGGCCAAACTCGCTACCGACACCGACTTCGATCAGCTCCAGGCATTAGCCCGGCGGCCCAAAGTGATTGCCTGGGGAGAAATCGGTCTGGATTATTTCTACGATCACTCCCCGCGCGAGCTGCAGCAACGAGTCTTTCTCCGCCAGATGGAGTTAGCACGCGCCGCCAGCTTGCCCATCGTCATTCACTGCCGGCCTTCCGACAAAAGCGAGAATGCCTGGGATGATTGCCTCGATCTCATGGAGCAGCACTGGCGATCGAGTGGGCGGGGAGGAATTCTGCACTGCTTCACCGGCAGTTGGTCTCATGCCAAACGGGCGCTGGACATGGGATTCATGATTTCCTTCGCCGGCAACATAACCTTTCCCAAGGCGCAGGCTATCCGCGACACCGCGAAACAAGTCCCCCTGGAACGCATCCTGATCGAAACTGACTCGCCCTTTCTGGCGCCGGTGCCCCATCGCGGCAAGCGCAACGAGCCTGCATTTGTAAAGGAAGTAGCCCGGCAACTGGGCGAGATTCGCAGCCTGCCCACCGAAGAGGCCGGAAGGCACACCACCGCCAACTTCTACAACTTTTTCAAGCTGCCGGAATCTAACCACAGCAAAGAACTGCGACGTTAAAACCGCTTCTTCTGATACTCTCAGATGTTGGATTCCACAACTTTTCAGAGAGCACGACCGACATGCCGGAAAACAGTTTCGACATCGTGAGCAAGATCGATCTGCAGGAAGTTTCCAACGCCATCCAGCACGCGCTGAAGGAGATTCACACCCGCTTTGACCTCAAAGACTCGAAATCCAATATCGAACTCGAGGGCAAGGAGGCCATCGTCCTGCACTCGATTGACGAATTCAAACTCAAGGCAGTAAGCGACATTCTTCAGCAGAAGCTGGCCAAACGCGGCGTGCCGCTGAAGGGACTGACTCACGGGCCCATCGAATCGTCGCTCGGAGGCGCCGCCAAGCAAAAAATCACCATGCAGCAGGGCGTCCCTATCGAAAAAGCCAAAGAGATTGTAAGACTGATCAAGGACTCGAAAAATAAGGTTCAAGCATCGATTCAGGGAGACCTGGTTAGGGTTAGCGGCAAGGATCGCGATTCCCTGCAAGCGGTGATCGCCCTGCTCAAGCAACGTGATTTCGGTATTGACATGCAATTCACCAATTACCGGACAAACTAGATTCAAACAGGGGAAGACGGAGACACCGAGGAATGCGTTTTACGGAAATCAAGCCGGCAGACTTTATGACGCTGTCCGTTTCCAGCGCGAATCTCCGCCACGTTTTCTCCGTGACATCGTGGCTCCGTGGTGAGACCCAGGCCGGACCAGGAACCCAGCCTTGAGCACACCCGCCGCCATTAACGGAAAAGAAATCTTCGAGCTGTTGCGCGAAGATCTCGCCGCCATCGAGCGTGAATTCGGACGCGATACCGTTTCCGGGGTGGAAGCCATCACCGAGATCGGCGAATACCTGCGCAGCGGCGGCGGCAAGCGCATCCGCCCCATGCTGTTGCTGCTTTCGGCGAAGCTGCTCGATTACCAGGGGCGCGGCGCGATCCGGTTAGGCGCAGTAGTCGAGATCATTCACACCGCAACCCTGGTTCACGATGACATCATCGATGAAGCTCAGACCCGGCGCGGACGCCCCGCTGCCAACACCCAATGGGGGAACTCCAAATGCGTGCTGGCGGGCGACTGGCTTTACATGCAGGCATTCAAAGTCGCGGTGCAGGAGCGCAACTTCCGCATTCTTGACACCCTCATCGAATTGACCCAGCAGATGGTTGAGGGCGAGCTGCTGCAGATGGAAAAGCTAGGCCAGCTCATTTCTCTGGACGAGCACTGCAATTTGATCTTCCGCAAAACCGCTTGCCTCTTTTCGGTCTGCATGCGCATGGGAGGAATTCTCGGCGGCGCCACTCCCGAGCAGGAAGAGAGCCTGGCGCAGTACGGCCGTGATCTGGGAATGGCGTTTCAGATCGTTGACGATGTGCTCGACTTGACCGCCTCGGAAAATGTTTTAGGCAAGCCTGTTGCCAGCGATCTGCGCGAAGGCAAAGTAACCATGGCGGTGATCCACGCCCTGGAGCGCTGTACTCCGGCGGAGCGGGACGCCATTAAGACGGTTTTGCGGGAACGGGCCTTCGACGGCGTTACCCATCAGGAAATTATCGCCATCCTCGAGCGCTACGGCTCTCTCGAGGCCGCGAACGCGCGTGCCATGCAATATGCCGCACTGGCGCGCAACGCAATTTGCAGCTTCCCCGACAGCGAGATCAAGCGCGCCCTCTTGTGGGCGCCTGAGTTCGTTGTGGCCCGGGAAAAATAGCTTCCTCGGTTCCGGTATCCACGAACAACCCTCAGCCGCTCCCAGACATCTGCTAGACGAAACTGGTATAGGCTCTACCGGCGGGGAAGAAAAATCCGTTTCTCCCCCAAAACCGTAATCTCATAGGCGGTTAGTCGGACAGCCAAGTCCAACCCCACAAGGAGACTAAATTATGAAGCAGATATTGATTCTCACCCTGGCTCTTTCTGTCATGTTCACGGTGGCAGGTTTTGCCCAGGGCGCGTCCCAGGACAGCGGTATGGCCAAAGCCGCGCCCGCTGCTCCGCTGAAGAGCATTAAGGGAACCGTCAAGGCTGACGGCGACAAGTTGACCTTCGTCTCCGACAAGGACAAGAAGTCCTGGGACGTAGTCAACCCCGAAGCCCTCAAGGGTCACGAGGGGCATCACGTGGAAGTAAGCGCCCACGTGTACGCTGACAAAGACCAGATTCACGTCATGAGCGTGAAAATGCTCAAGGCGGAGAAGATGGACAAGATGGACAACATGTCAAAGTAGTTGCTTCTGCAGTAAGGGCCCAGGGGCGGCAGCGGCCGCCCTTTTTCTTTATACTAACGCAGCGCCCGGCAGAATCAGCGCTCACCAATGGAAGCATTTCTCGCAGCAATCGGACGCCACGGCTACATTCTGGTTTTCGTTATCGTCCTCGCTGAAGCGCTGGGCATGCCGGTCCCCGCTGCTCTGGCGCTGGTTGCAGCCGGTGCGGCCGCAGCCGCCGGGCTTCTGCGTCTTCCCATCCTCCTGCTTCTCTCCATCAGCGCAATGCTGATCGGAGACGCGCTTCTGTTTGTCCTCGGCCGTTACATGGGGTGGGGTCTGCTGGGCTTTCTCTGCAAGCTATCGGTGAACCCGGAAACCTGCATCCTGCGTTCGGCCGAATCGTTCTACAAGCGAGGCAAAGCCACGCTGCTGTTCGCCAAGTTTATTCCTGGTATCAACACCATGGCGCCGCCGCTCGCCGGCAGTATGAAGATGCGGCCTGACATTTTTCTGCGCCTGGATCTTGCCGGCGCTTCGCTCTACGCCATCGTCTACATCGCGGTAGGTTATGTGTTCCGCGATTTTCTGGCCTCTCTGGCGCATGGCTTTCAGACCGCCGGGCGAGCGGTGGAGTCGGTCACCGTCTTTGCCCTGATCGCTTATGCTGGTTATCGCATTTGGCTCTACCGCAAAAATTCGATTTACCGTGTCGTGCCACGAGTGCAGGTGGAAGAACTGGCGCGCAGACTGGCGTCCGAAGAGAAAGACAAAGTGCTTCTGATGGATGTCCGCAGCCACGGGTATTACGATTCCGGTGCGGCTCGAATCAAAGGCTCCATCCGGATAGAACCCAACAACCTCGCCGACGAGGTCAAGACTCTACCCAGGGACAAAGACATTTATGTCTACTGCACTTGAGCGCGCGAAGCGACCAGCGCCCGGGTGGCGCATATGCTGCGGGAGCAAGGCTTCAACGCGTTCGTGATCGTAGGCGGCCTGGCCGCCTGGCGCAAGGCGGGAAACCCGGTCGAGTCAGTGCCCAGAGACGATTTGGTGAAGCTGCCGACATTTTCGTGAGGAAGCCGGAGTTCGGACCTCAGACCTCCGAAGTCTGTGATCCGATGCCCCGAAGCCGCTCTTCTATGCCTTCCGACAAAGAGATCGAGATCAAGTTTCGCGTGGACAACATCCGCGCGCTTTCGCGGCGTTTGCGTGCGGCAGGCTTTCGACGGCTCACGCCGCGCACTCACGAACGAAATACTCTCTACGATCTTCCCGGCCAGCCCCTGCGCAAGCGGGGCGAGTTGTTGCGCCTGCGCCAATACGGCCGAGCCTGGCTCCTCACCCACAAAGCAAAGAGCACATTGGCCCGGCACAAAACCCGCGTGGAAATGGAAACTGAAATTGCGGATGGAAACAAGCTGCACAAAATCCTGCAGGCCCTGGGCTACGTTCCTACCTTCCGGTACGAAAAATTCCGCGCCGAATGGGACGACGGCAACGGACACGTTGTCATCGACGAAACGCCCATCGGCTGTTTTGGCGAAATCGAAGGACCGGCGCGCTGGATTGATAACACCGCGCGCCGCCTCGGCATTCACCGCGATTCCTACATTACCCAAAGCTATGCGGAACTATTTTTCGCCTGGAAGAGACAAACCCGCAGCCGAGCCGGCGAGATGACCTTTCAGGCTGTGCGAAATTCCCAATAATTCTTAACAACCTTTTACATCCCCGCTCCCGCGCCGCGATAACTTCGATCGCCTGCTTGCGTCCAATGCAATACTGGAATCGCTGACACGGAGGCGGGCGTGCTGAGGGTCTGGCGAAGTCCCTGTTATATCGCCGCGACGGTCGCGCTGCTCATGCCGCGCTCGCTCGTGGCTGCGCCACCACCGGCCTTTGCTCAGGTCACCATTCCCCGAATCACCAGTTCGCCCCAACTGGAAGACTTCCTGGAAATGAAACCCAGCCCCGCCTGGGAAGGCAAACTGGCCAAGGTCGACCATTTCATTCAGCGCGTTCCCAGCGACGGCGAGCCTGTCTCCGAGCGCACCGAAGCCTATCTCGGATACGACGACAAGAACCTGTATGCCATCTTCATCTGCTTCGACTATGATCCGCAAAAGGTCCGCGCCCGGCTTTCACGGCGGGAAGATATCTTCGACGACGACACTGTCGAGGTCATGCTCGACACTTTTCACGATCATCGCCGCGCCTACGCTTTTTTTTCCAATCCACTGGGGGTGCAGGCCGATGCGCTGTGGACAGAGGGCCAGGACTTTGATTTTTCCTTCGACACCGTCTTCGATACGGATGCCAGAATCACTCCGCAAGGCTTCGTGGTCAGGATCGCAATCCCCTTCCGCAGTTTGCGCTTCGCGTCCAACGATCCCCAGACCTGGGGAATTCTGCTGGACCGCGACGTCCGCCGCAACAACGAGAGCTCCTTCTGGCCACGGTATTCCAGCCGCGTTGAAGGGCGTCTGAACCAGGAAGGCGAAGCCGACGGTCTCGCGGATATTTCTCCCGGCCACAACTTTCAACTCATCCCCTATGGAATTTTTCGCTCCTACCGCGATTTGGATCTGCGCGATCTCGATCATCCCACCTTCAGCCAGCGGGACGCGTTCGGACAGATAGGCTTGGACGCCAAGGCCGTCATAAAAGACAAATTCGTGCTGGACGCCACCGCGAATCCCGATTTCAGCCAGATCGAATCCGACGACCCTCAAATCACGGTGAACCAGCGCTTCGAAGTGCAGTTTCCCGAGAAGCGTCCGTTTTTCCTGGAGAACTCCAATTATTTCCTGACCCCGATCCCACTGCTCTTTACCCGGCGCATCGTCGATCCGCAGTGGGGCGCGCGCCTTACCGGCAAGGACGGTCCCTGGGCGGTTGGCTTGCTGGTGGCGGACGACGCATCGCCCGGCGCCGAGGTTCCTCCGGACAATTCTCTATACGGACAGCACGCATACTTTGCGGTAGGCCGCGTCAGTCGTGACATCGGAAGCCAGTCTTCGCTGGGACTGATGTTCACCGATCGCGAAGTCGGCCCTTATTTCAACCGCGTCGGAGGTATTGACGGCCGCTTCAAACTCAATTCCAACTGGGTGGCAAGTTTTCAGGGGGTGGTGAGTTCGACTCTGTGCAGCGACACTCGCGACGAAGTCTGCAACTTCGGAACCTACCTGGCCGGACCCGCTGCCGAGGTCGTCCTCCAGCGCTCAGGCCGGAAGTTGAATTACATCATGGACTATTCGGACCGCAGTGATGGCTTCCGTACCTTCACCGGTTTCGATCCCCAGCCTGACATTCACAATCTCTATCACCGCCTGGAATACAGCTTCCGTCCGGAAGGCAAGCATTTGATTTCCTGGGGACCGCAGATGGAGGTCTACCACACCTTCGACCACGAGGGGAATTATCTGAATTCAGGCTACTTCCCTGCTTTGAAAACAGAATTCGTCGGCCAGACTTTTCTCAACATTTACTACGCCAAAGAAATGGAATTGCTGCGGCCCCGGGATTTCAGCACCCTGACCCACAATCAGAAATACGTTCGCCACACCACCGAAGTAGAGTTCAAGACCAGTCTCTACCGCCCGATTTCTTTTCAGATGGACTATCGCTTCGGCAGCCGGATCAACTATGACTCGCCCGACAACGTCGCCCCGTTTCTCGCCGGACGAAGCAGCGTCACCACCACCTTAACCGTGCGCCCCAGTAAATCGCTTCGCGTGGATAATACTTATCTGCTTTTCCGGCTGCACAACCGGGTGGGATCGTTCGGCAGCATGAACAATCACATCATCCGTTCCAAGTGGAATTATCAGTACACGAAAAAACTCTCGTTCCGGTTTATCGGCCATTACAACGCAGTGCTGGCGAATCCGGCCTTCACTTATTTGGAGACCACGCGAAACTTCAACGCCGACTTCCTGATCACTTACCTGGTGCATCCCAGTACCGCGTTTTACATCGGCTATAACAGCAATTTGGAGAACGTTCTGATTCCGCTGGGAAACGACGTGGATGGCGATCTTCTACATGGCGGTCGCATGAGAAACGACGCAAGAGGATTGTTCGTGAAAGCCTCATATCTCGTGCGCTTCTGAGGCTCCACGAAACGCGAAGGCAAGGTGTTCCGGACGGGCGAGCCAAACTCGCCTGATCGTGAACCCCGCACTTCCTAGACCGGGGAGGGCTTAGCGCAGAATTTGTCGAATGCGCCCTTCAATTCAGCCGCAATGTCGACCGCCTCGCGGTGCTCGATGTCGCTGCGTTGCATCATGTGCACCAGCTTGCCGTCGCACAGCAGCGCAATCGACGGCGAAGACGGCTGATAACCCACAAAATACGAACGAGCCCGTTCGGTGGCTTCTTTGTCCTGGCCCGCAAAAACGCTGAACAGCCTTTCCGGGCGGCTGGCGTGCTGCAGCGCGGCGCGAACTGCCGGTCGCATTCTTCCGGCAGCACATCCGCAAATCGAATTCACGACCACCATCGTCGTGCCGGGTTGGTTGGGTATCGCGCTGTCGACTTCGCCTGCAGTGCGCAATTCCTGAATGCCGAGGCGCGTCAACTCTTCGCGCATCGGGATCACCATGATCTCTGGATACATTTATTTTCCTCGCCACTATTGTAATACGGCGCTGGATCCGCTTTCCCTTCCTCCTGGCTGCGTCCGGCAAGTCACACCAGGATGTGTCCCGACGTACCCTGCGGAGAGATGAATCCGGCTTCAACCCGTCATATATAGTGAAAGCAATCATACCATCATGAATATTCTGGAAAACGTGGCCCTGGCGCCGCTAACCACCTTCAAAGTGGGCGGTCCGGCACGTTATTTCGCCGAATCAAAAACCGCCGCCGAAGTTGTGGAGGCCATTCGCTTCGCGGAATCGCAGAGCCTTTCCATTCTTGTGCTGGGCGGTGGCAGCAATCTGGTGATTTCGGACGCAGGCTGGCCCGGCCTGGTTTTGAAAGTTGCCGTAAAAGGCATCGACGAACGCGGCGGCGATGACGGCAACACGCTGTTTGACGTTGGCGCGGGCGAGGAGTGGGACAGGTTTGTGGCTCGCGCCGTGGCCAGAAATTGTGCCGGAGTCGAGTGCCTTAGCGGCATTCCGGGCAGCGTCGGCGGAACTCCGGTGCAGAATGTCGGAGCGTACGGGCAGGAGGTCGCCGAGACCATCGACTCCGTGCTGGCACTCGACCGCAAAGATGGACAGCTTCGCGAGCTGTGCGCCCAGGCCTGCGGCTTCCACTATCGCACCAGCATTTTCAACACCAGCGAGCGCGAACGTTTCATCATTCTGCGCGTCACCTATCGCCTCACGCCGGGCGGACCGCCGCGTATCCAGTATGCGGATCTGAAAAAGCACTTCGCCGGCTTCCAGCAGACTCCTTCCTTGACCAGCACCCGGGAAGCGGTGCGGCGTATTCGCGCGGCCAAAGCCATGCTGATCACTCCCGGCGATGAGGATTGCCGCAGTGCCGGGTCGTTCTTCAAAAACCCCGTACTCGCCGCCAGTCAATATGCCGAGTTGACCAGGCGGGCGACCGCCAAGGGCTTGCGCATCCCCAGCTATCCCGCGCTCGACGAGCAAATGAAGGTTTCAGCCGCCTGGCTGGTGGAACACTCGGGGTTCAGCAAAGGCTACCGCAGCGGCAGGGTCGGGATCTCGCGCAAGCATGCCCTCGCCATCGTCAATCGCGGAGAAGCCAGCGCTTCCGAAATTCTGGCGCTCAAAGATCACATTCAACAACGCGTGGACGAGCTTTGGGGAATTCAGCTTGAACCCGAACCGGTCTTCGTGGGTTTCCAGGACTAAGCGCCAGCCAGTCTCGCCGCCTCTTTAAAAATCGCGGCAAACATCTGCCGGGTAAGTTTTCCCGTCTGCGTATTCTGGTTTGAGGGATGGTATGACGCCAACAGAATCTTGCCGTCCGGCATTTTGTACTTGGCTCCGTGGCGGAATTCGTAAGCCCCTTTTTTCTCGAGCAAGCCTCGACGCTTCAGATGATTCAGATAAGCCTCAAAGCCAATCCTGCCCAGCGCGACAACAACTTTCACCTGTTTGAGCCCATCCATTTCACGCTCCAGGTAGGGAGCGCAGTTTGCCAATTCCTGCGGCAACGGCTTGTTGTCGGGAGGAGCGCAGCGCACGGCAGCGGTGATGTAGAGGTCTCTGAGTTCGAGCCCATCATCGCGCTTCGTAGCGTCTGGCTGATTGGAAAATCCAGCTCCGTAGAGGATCGGATACATGAACTTGCCGGACGCGTCGCCGGTAAATGGCCGCCCCGTGCGGTTGGAGCCGTGTGCGCCGGGAGCGAGGCCCAATACCAGCACCCGCGCCTCAGCATCGCCGAAGCCCGGCACCGGCTTTCCCCAGTAGTCCCAATCGAGGTAGGCACGCCGTTTCTCTCGCGCGATTCTCTCGCGATATTCCACCAGGCGGGGACATCGAGTACAGGCGATTACGTCGCGGTTCAGCTGAACAAGCCAGGCGGCGGGCATTCCGATAATTGTAGTGTGGGGCGGACACTCCTGTCCGCCGCCGGTGAATTTGATTTTGCTTTGCGTTTGCTGAGCCAGTAACCAAGGCAAAATGAACGTGGCAGTCAAAAGTGTCCTCCCACGCACCGGTCAAACGCCATAGACGCTGGCTTAGGGCCCCCAATTCGCCTTCGATTCTCTGACCAGCGCGCCGGGGACATTACCAGGTTACGTTTGTCACCATATTTGCGGCCTCCCGAGTTTGACGCTTATCTCCCTCAGTCTTTACACTCAGAGTTACAGTCGCTTGGGTTCGGCTTTTCCTCCAGTTCCGAAAAAGGACGATTCCAACGACTGAAGCTGAAAGGCAAATGTGAGCCCCACTGAGACCAGCAGCAACACCAGGCGGGAAATCCAGGTTGAAATTCCCGTCGACGAAGTCAATCGCGAAACTGAATCCCTGATCCAGAAATATCAGAAGCTGGCGCGTATTCCCGGCTTCCGGCGCGGCCATGTGCCCGCATCCATCATCCGGCAGCGTTTTGCCGAAGACCTTAAGAGCGATGTGGTTGAAGCCCTGGTTCCGCGCTATTTCCGTAAGGAAGCCGACAAGCAGGGACTGATTCCCGTGTCGCAACCCCAGGTCACCGATCTCCAGCTCAAGGACAACGAGCCCCTGCGCTTCAAAGCCACATTCGAGGTCATGCCCGAAATCAAAGTCGAGGGCTACAAGGAGTTGCGGGCAGAAAAGCCCGAGATTGCGGTTACCGATGAAGAAGTCGAGCAATCGCTCAGCGGGCTGCGCGAGCAACACGCGGCTTACACTTCTGTCGAAGGCCGTCCGCTGACCGACGGCGACTACGCCCAGGTTTCGCTCGACGGCCAGCCCAAAGACGGCGATGGCAAGCCGGTTCACATGGATGACATCATGGTTGAAATCGCCGGCAAGAACACCATGCCCGAATTCACCGAAAACCTGCGTGGAGCCTCGGCCGGAGACGAGCGCGTGTTCGACGTTGTCTATGCCAAGGATGCGTCCGAGCAACGTCTGGCCGGGAAGACCTTCACCTACACCGTAAAAGTGCAATCCATCAAGCAGAAAGCTCTGCCGGATCTGGATGACCAGTTCGCCACCCAGTTGGGAGAGTTCAAGACCCTTGCCGAAGTTCGTCAGCGCATTCGCGAAGGCATGGAAGCGGAGCGGAAACACAACGCCGAGCATGAGGCCAAGGACAAACTGGTGGCCGAACTGGTGAAGCGCAGCGAGTTCGAAGTGCCGGAAGCGCTGGTCGACCGCCAGATCGACGTTCGCCTGGAGCGCGGGTTGCGCGCCCTGGCGGCGCAGGGCATGAAAGCCGAAGACATCAAGAAAATGGATTTGAACCGCCTGCGCGTGGGGCAACGAGACCAGGCGCTGCAGGAAGTAAAAGCTTCCCTGCTGCTCGACAAGATCGCGGAGGAGGAAAAAATCGAGGTCAGCGATGAGGAGATCGATCGGGAGATCGCAGCGCTCGCCACGCAGTCAAAACAGACGCCGGAAGCCATCCGCGCTCGTTTGACACGCGATGGTGCGCTCGATAGAATCCGAAATAGAATCCGCAGCGAAAAGACCCTCGATTTTCTATATCGCCAGTCCGCCTGACGCGGACATTTTCGATCCTCCCAGAAACGTAAGTAGTCGGAAACAGGAGTGTGGACGGTGAATGTGAACGATCCAAAAATGATGCTGGTCCCCATGGTCATCGAGCAGACCGGCCGGGGCGAACGCGCTTACGACATTTATTCCCGGCTGTTGCGGGACAACATCATTTTCATCGGCACCCCGATTGACGACAACATCGCCAACCTGGTGATTGCGCAAATGCTTTTTTTGGCGCAGGAGGATCCGGAGAAGGACATTCAACTCTACGTTAACTCGCCAGGCGGGTCGATCACCGCGGGCATGGCAATCTACGACACCATGCAGTATGTAAAGAACGATGTCACCACGATTTGCATTGGCCAGGCAGCCAGCATGGCGGCCCTGCTGCTTGCCGCAGGCGAGCCTAAGAAACGCCTGGCTTTGCCGAACTCGCGCATCCTGATTCACCAGCCCTCCATGGGCGGGCTGTCAGGTCAGGCCACAGACATCGACATCCACGCTCGCGAAATTCTCCGTATGCGAGAGATTACTAACCAGTTAATGAGCAAACATACAACTCAGAAGCTGGAAAAAGTGGAGAAGGATGTGGAGCGCGACTTCATTATGAACGCGCAGCAGGCTAAGGAATACGGAATCATAGACGATATCATCTACAAGACGAGATAAGGGTATGATCGGGTTTTCGCCCGATCAGGACCGAGCAGTCTCGGCGTGAAACGTTCAGTCCCGCCGACCGGACAAACGGGCGATGCAGCGGGATAGAACGGGTTAACGAAGGAGTAAAGCCGAGTGAAAAACAGGACGGGTACCGAGGAGATGTTGCGTTGTTCGTTCTGCCACAAGTCGCAGGACGCCGTCGCAAAACTAATTTCATCCCCTAGCGATTATCCCAGGGCCTACATCTGCGACGAATGCGTGGCGGTGTGCAATTCCATTCTGGAAGATGACCGCACCGCGACGCCGCCCACCACCACTCCCAACCAATTGCCCAAGCCGCAGGAAGTAAAAACCTTCCTGGACGAATATGTCATCGGGCAGGAGCAGACCAAGAAGAAACTGGCGGTGGCGGTTTACAACCACTACAAACGAATTTATATGAATCGCCAGCGCGCCGGCGATGGCGTGGAGTTGACCAAGTCCAACATCATGCTCATCGGCCCGACCGGAACCGGTAAAACTTTGCTGGCTCAGACTCTGGCTCGCATGCTTGACGTGCCTTTCGCCATCGTGGACGCCACTACCCTTACCGAGGCTGGCTATGTTGGCGAGGACGTGGAAAATATCATCCTCAAGCTGTTGCAGGCCGCGGATGGCGACGTAGGCCGCGCCCAGACCGGTATCATCTACATCGACGAAGTGGACAAGATTGGGCGCAAGGACGAGAACCCGTCCATCACCCGCGATGTTTCCGGCGAGGGCGTGCAACAGGCCTTGCTGAAGATTCTTGAAGGCACCATCGCCAACGTGCCTCCGCAAGGCGGGCGCAAGCATCCTCACCAGGAATTCACTCCCGTCGATACCACGAACATCCTGTTCATCTGCGGCGGCGCCTTCGTTGGTCTGGAAAAAATTATCGGAAGGCGCATCGGCAAGAAGTCACTGGGCTTCAAGGCAGGCGCGGAAGAGGGCGAGCCGGAGGAAACTCCAGCCGCCAGCCGCAAGCGCAATTTCGAGTTGCTGAGCGACATCCAGCCCGAAGACCTGATCCGCTTTGGCCTGATTCCCGAGTTTGTAGGCCGTCTGCCCGTGGTGGGCGTGCTGGAAGATCTCGACGAGTTCGCCCTGATCGAGATTCTGACGCGTCCCAAAAACGCTATCATCAAGCAGTACCAGCGCCTGTTCGAGTTCGAGAACGTGCGGCTGAAATTCAGCGACGAGGCCCTGAAGGCGATCTCGCGCCAGGCCATGGCCCGCAAGGTCGGTGCCCGTGGTTTGCGTATGATTCTGGAAGAGTTAATGCTCGACCTCATGTACCATTTGCCCAGCCAGAAGAAGGTGAAAGAGTTCGAGGTGACGCGGGAAATGGTGGAAAAGCGCAGCGTCACGCTCGCAATGATGGAGAAGGCGGGTTAAACTGTAACGCTGTGCCGCATGCGCTTGGGCTAGATTGTAGTTGGGAGAAATAGTGACCATAGCCAAGGAAAAATTCGAGACCAAGAAACTGCCGATGATGCCCATCCGGGACGTGGTCATCTTCCCCTACATGATGACGCCGTTTGTAGTGGGACGGGAATCGAGCGTTCGTGCCCTGGAAGAGGCGCTGGCCGCCGATAAGAAAATCTTCCTGGCTACCCAGCACGACGCCAGCATTGATGAGCCCAAGCCCAACGAAATCTACCAGGTGGGCACGATCGTCAATATCGTGCAGAGCCTGAAGCTGCCCGACGGCAATATCAAGGTTCTGGTCGAGGGCATCGAGCGCGGCAAGGTGTTGCAGATCAGTGAGAGCGAAGGCTACATGCAGGTTTCCCTGCGCGTGGCGCGCTACGCAACCGAGACCAATCCGCAGATCGAAACCGGCATGCAGCGGGTCACGGCCCTGTTCGAGCAGTATGTGAAGCTGTGCCAGTCGCTGAACTACGAGACTATGATCGCGGCCGTGCGTATGGAAGATCCGGCCAAGCTGACCGACACCATCGCCGCCAACCTGCAGCTTTCGATCGAAGAAAAACAGGAACTGCTGGAGATTTTCGATCCCGCCGAGCGCCTGACCCGGATCGGCGACGTGCTCGATATCGAAATCGAAAAATTGAACATGGATCGCACCATCCAGTCGCGAGTCAAGCGGCAGATGGAGCGGGCGCAGAAAGAGTATTACCTCAACGAGAAGATCAAGGCCATCCAGAAGGAACTTGGCCGCGGCGAGAAGAGCGAGTTCGACGAACTGAAGAAAAAGATCGAAGCCGCCGGTATGCCCAAGGAAGTTCGCGACAAGGCGGTGCAGGAACTGAAGAAACTCGAGGCCATGCCGCCCATGTCGGCCGAGTCCACGGTATCGCGCAATTACCTCGATTGGCTGCTGGCTGTGCCCTGGAAGAAGCGGTCCAAGGAAATTCGCAATATCACCCGCGCCGAGAAAGTCCTTAACGAAGATCATTACGGGTTGGAAAAGATCAAGGACCGCATCCTGGAATTTCTGGCGGTGCGGCAACTGGTCAAGAATCCCAAGGGTTCGATCCTGTGCTTTGTCGGACCTCCCGGAGTCGGCAAGACTTCGCTGGGAATGTCGATTGCCAAGGCCACCGGCCGGAAGTTCGTGCGCATGTCATTGGGCGGCGTGCGTGACGAAGCCGAAATCCGCGGCCATCGTCGCACGTACATCGGCGCCCTGCCCGGCCAGATCATCCAGATGATGAAAAAGGCCGGCACCAAGAATCCGGTCTTCATGCTGGATGAAGTGGACAAGATGTCGATGGACTTCCGCGGCGACCCTTCGGCGGCGCTGCTTGAAGTGCTCGATCCGGAACAGAATTTCATGTTCGTCGATCATTACCTCGATGTGGAATACGACTTGTCACAGGTTTTCTTCATCGCCACCGCCAACGTGATGCATACCATCCCTCCCGCTTTGCAGGACCGGATGGAAGTGCTGCGTCTGCACGGCTACACCGAGCACGAAAAAGTCGAGATCGCCAAGCAGTTCCTGGTCAAGAAGCAGCTGGCGCAAGCCGGATTGACCGATAAAAATCTGAAGTTCACCGATGACGCTATCACCGCCTTGATTCGCTCCTATACGCGAGAAGCCGGCGTGCGCAACTTGGAGCGCGAAATCGGCAATGTGTGCCGCAAGGTCGCGCGGAAGGTAGTGAGAGACGGCGAAGGCTACAACGTGGCCATCGCGCAGGACAACGTGAACGACTTCCTGGGTGTGATCAAGTTCCGCGATACCCTGGCGCACGAAAAGAGTGAAATCGGCCTGGTGACCGGCCTAGCCTGGACCGAAGTCGGCGGGTCGATCCTGAGCACCGAAGCCACCGTGGTGGACGGCAAAGGCAAGCTGACGCTGACCGGCAAGCTCGGCGACGTGATGCAGGAATCAGCGCAAGCCGCCATGTCGTACGTCCGTTCACGCTCGCACCGGCTGGGATTACAACGCGACTTCTATCGCACCCTTGATATTCACGTGCATGTGCCGGAAGGCGCCATTCCCAAGGATGGCCCGTCAGCCGGGATCACCATCGCTACGGCGATTTCCAGCGCTCTGAGCAAGATTCCGGTGCGGCGCGATATCGCCATGACGGGCGAGATCACGCTTCGCGGCAAGGTCCTGCCCATCGGCGGCCTGAAAGAAAAGCTTCTGGCCGCGCACCGCGCCGGGTTGTTCGAGGTGATCCTGCCTCAGGACAACGAAAAAGACCTGGCTGAGGTTCCGGAAAATTTGCGCAACGCCATGAAGCTGCACTTTGTCGAAACTATGGACCAGGTTTTGGCCGTGGCCCTGGAGCAACCGCTTCCGCAAAGCAGCGAAGACGCAACCCAGCCTATCGCGCCGATCGCGGCACCGCCCGCGGAAAGCCCGGCCGCACACCAGTAGCCAGGCGAAGCAACTTCACTTCACGGCAAGGCGCCGCAGGCGCGGGCCTTTTGCTTTTGCCAGGGACCCCATACCAGGCGGCGCGAATATTTTCGGGATAAAATATTGCCGATGGAATCAGATCCCGAACCCGGCGAATCCCCCAGGTTTCTAAAAAGCAGCGCCAGTCTGATTGTTGCGGTTACCCTGGTGCTCATTCTTCTGGCCTGGCTGCCCGCTTACCGCTGGTTCTTTCTGATCAGTCTCGGAGTTGGCGTAATCGTCGCCGGCATTCTGTATCTGTGGAACAAGCACCGCCCGATCAAAGAAAAAGACATCGAGAACAAGCACCCGCTGGGACTGGGCTGAAGCATCTGAAGCGCGACGCGGCAGTTGTGCAAGTACACGCCAGATCCTTCGGGACTAATAGTCCCTCAGGATGATTCCGGCCTCCTGCGGTTTGCTCGAACTGAGCTTCTCTTTTCGTTTTCCCTCCCCTTGCAAGTTCGAACTTGAAGCGGCAAACTGATTTATGCGTGTTTTAGCCCGCTTTATGATGTCGGCAAGCGATGCCGACCGCTTCCCTGCCCCCGCGCTGCCGGAAGTTGCCTTCCTGGGGCGGTCGAACGTGGGCAAGTCGAGCGTCATTAACTCGCTACTCGGCACCAAGATTGCCAAGACCAGTTCGACTCCAGGACGCACTCGAGCCATTAATTTTTTCGAAGTACGCTGGCCGGGAAAGCCGCAACCTGAGCTGATTTTCACCGATTTACCAGGTTACGGTTATGCCAAACTGTCGCGTGAGGTCTCGCAACAGTGGTCGAGCTTTATCGATCCCTACTTGAAGGAGCGCCCGTGCCTGGCGTTGTGCGTGGCCCTGGTGGATGTAAATGTTCCGCCACAATCAGCGGACAAGGACTTGCTGAATTTTCTAGCCGGAATCGGTCGGCCGACCCTGATCGTCGCCACCAAGAGTGACCGGCTCTCCGGCAACCAGCTGCACAATTCCCTTCAGGTGCTCAATCAGGATTATCCCTCCGCTCACATCGTGCCTTACTCAGCTCGCACCGGCAGCGGGCGCCAGGAACTCTGGCAGGAAATCCGGCAGGCGGTGGAGAATCATAACAACGCCCGCGTCATGGCGCGCGATTAGGGCTCCGCACCGCCGTCAGCGTGAGCGCGTTTCTCAACTGCTTAGCGGACGCTGCCCGAAATACATGGGTCCTTCGTCGCGGAGCCCTTCGGGTTGCGAAGCGCTCCGCTCCTCAGGATGACAACCTCAGCACAAAGTTGTCCGAGTCGCTATGTCGCGCCCGGGTGTACACTTTCCTCAAGCTTGTTCGGAAGTGACCTTGAAACCCCTGCTCTCATTGTGCTTCGCCGCCTGCCTGGTTTCGCTTCTCACCGGATGTGGAGATGTCTTCTTTCGTGGCGCGCTGCCTCCTGCCGGCGTCTCCAGCGTGAGTGGTTCGGTGAGCGTGGTACAGCTCAGCGCCGTCATCGGTGAACATGGAGCCACCGTGCAAGTCACGTTTGTGACTCTCCTTCAGAACGGCGCTTCCTCCACAATCGGCTTCTGCGGCGACGAGCGGAGCCAATTTCCTATGCAGCAAATGGTGCGGGCCAACTTCAACCCGGGACAACCCTGCTCCAGCCTCATCACCATCTCCATTATTTGAAGCCGGGCTGAGTAGAGGCCTGATGCCCGAAACTCCGCTTCATTACCTTGGTGATCTAGGGGCCGATTACGCGCCCGACTACAGTTGCGTCATGACACTTTCATCCATGGTGGTCTCGCGCGATTTGCAGGAAGTCAGCGTGCTCGAATGTATTCTGGGCAGTCTGCACATCGGAGTCGATGTGGAATCGGAACCGGAGCGGGCCCGAGCCAAACTTGCCAAATCAAAGATCGATGCGCTCATCATCGATTTCGATCTGGCGGGTGCAACCAACTTTCTGAAAGGGCTGCAGGACGGCGATATCAGAAACGCGGTGCCCCTGATTATCGTCAGCGGCTCCAGCGGCCGGAAGCATCTCGAATCCAAAGGCGCTTCCTTCGTTTTTGAAAAACCGATCTCGGTCGAGCAAGCCGTGCACACCCTGTCCGCGGCGCGAAACATGATTTTGGATGAAAGGCTACGCTACCATCGCGAGACTTTGGATGTGCCAGTCTCGCTCACCAATGCGGCCCGGAAGCGCCAGCGGGCGCATCTGATGAATCTTAGCCAGGGCGGGATCGGCGTGCGCGTGCAAGGCACCCAGGACACAACCGGTCGGGTGAAGGTGAATTTTGTTTTGCCGGGTACCCGGATCCCCATGAAATTTCTTGGGGAAGTTGCGTGGAAGGATAAGCGCGGCAACGCCGGAATCAGATTTCTGGAAGCAGCTCCGCGCACCAAGCGCGAACTGCGCCTGTGGCTGGAACGACAATACTTTATCCGTTGACAATCGCCGGTCCAGTTTTCAGCCTTCACATCATGGACCAGCATCCAGGCGTCTGACAGCTCAAGACCAACGACTAGAGACTGACAGACACAGCCTCATCGAAATCTTGGCTGTTCTTCCGCCTCCGGATATTTTCCATTCAGGGCTTCATCGGTCAGCTCGGCAACGTAATTACCTGGCGTGCCGCCGAACCAGAACAAAAACAGAAAGCGGTAAACCAGGGTGAAGACGCCGGACACGCCCAATCCCAACGCCAGTGCAATCGGCCAGGCCGGCACGGCGCCAATCATGGCCATGCCAATGACCGCGAAAAGCAGCACGGCCGAGAGCAGGATCAGGCCATCCACGAGGCGCGAAAGCGCCGGCGCAGAAACAGAAAACGGGATCCAGGGCAGATGCATGGCGCGCGAGCGACGAATACTTTCCGCATGAATTTCTCCGCCCCGATCTCGCGCCGGAGCGACTGTAGTTTGTGGCAAGCGGATCGCCGGCCGCGAGGTCGATGAAAACAGCAACTCCGCGGCTTCGGCGCTTTTTGCGTGATTGAACGTTAAGTCCTGGAAAGTTAATTCATGCGTGCCCTGTTGAGCCATGACGAGAAGCTGGACAAAAATCCATTCTCGTAATCCGCGCCGGCAGCGCTGCGAAAGGGTAAGAAACTCTATGCCCGCCTGACCGGCCAAGTCAGCCCACGCCACGCGACCTTGCCCTTCGATGCGAACCCGGGGGCTGGCCAGGTCAAAGCGCAGGAAGACCTGTTGGCCAGGGCGCAGCGGAGCCACGGCCTGCACGGCCACGCCGGTTTCACCCAGGTTGCGGAGGATTCCGCCGTTCGATTGGTCCAGGTTGAGATATGCCAGACTGTGAATCTGGTGGCGGTAATGATGGCGTCTGCGGCCGGGAACAGTGGCGGGGAAGGGCGCTTCCGGTGAGGGCATCTGACGCCGGAAATCCATGGCCAAATCTTAGCCAAGGGCGCCGCCCGGCCTCAGTACCGCCGGTGGTTCCGCGGTACTACATTCAGTTCTCAGGAAGCGGGACGTTGTTCTTCCGGATAAGTATCATGCTGGTGGGCGCGGTCCCAGGCAATCAAGCCATTCAAGTCATACCGGTAAGGCCCATAGGCACAAAAGGCCTTTTCGTCAAAAAGCCGTTTGATGCCGCAACCAGTACAGACTTGGTAACTATAGCCGTGAGCCCGCACTGGCCAGCTCATCTTGCTGTGCCAACATCCGCGTAAGAGCACTACGGCAGCGCCAGTAATACCAGTAGCGGTCACACCCAAGGGCCAAAGCCAACGCGATTTCTTCTTTTTCGACTCATCTGCCACAGCCTGTAAACTCCTCTATTTCAGAAGGATACGCTCAGGTACCGGTTTAGTGCAATGGCTCTTCCCCAAGCCCATTCCGGGAGCCCTCCCGGACTTACTAAAGAGGCGCGAGGGCTGACCCCACCTTCGTGCCAGGACCATATTGCGATCAGGGCAATTCCACTGTAACTTAGGAACTGCCAGTTCGCCCATTCCCCCAATGGCCGTACCGGCCTGTGGAGCGTAAGTCTCGCCTGGAGATATGCTTCTCCCGTAAGTTAGTACCAGCCGAGGAAAGATATCCACAGGGATTCAGCCAAGAATGAGCGCTAATCCGCACAACGCGGGCCTGGGGTTCGAAAGCACGGGGTCAAACCGAACCGGTTCGACCGAAGGCGAGGCAAAGGGCGAGACCATCGCCTTGCCCACGCCGCTGCATTCCCCGTCCGGCGCCCAACCCGTCAGGTATGCTCCCGGCCACGAAGCCCTGCAAGCCTTGCTGGCCTTCTCCAGCCTTCACGAACAATTACGCCAGCGCCGCGCCCGGCAGACGCGCGGCGAGCAGGAGAGCGCCGAGGCCTGGGAGCTGGAACAATTCGTTCTCGACGAAGTGCTGCAACTGGTTTCCGAACGCGCTCTGACCCTGACCGGAGCCGACGGAGTCGCCATCGCCCTGGCGGAGGACAACGCGATTGTTTGCCGCGCTTCTGCCGGAACTATCGCACCCGAGCCCGGCGCCAAGCTGGATCCGAATTCGGGATTCTCGGGAGCCTGCCTGCGCACCGGTGGAATTGTGCGCTGCGACGATTCGGAAACTGACCGGCGAGTCGACCTGCAAGTCTGCCGCCGGCTGGGAACCCGTTCCATCGTGGCCGTTCCCATTACTTCGTCGCGGGGCGTGATCGGCCTTGTAGAAGCCTTCTCCGCCGAAGCTTACGGCTTCAACGACAGCGACGTGCGCAGCCTGAACCTGCTCGCCGAGCTGATTCTTGCCGCCCTGAAGCCGGAGGAAGAAAACCGGCTGGCGGAGATTTCGCAGCGGGTGGTGAGTGAAAAGTCCGGCGACGCCGTAATCGAAAGAATCAGGAACGAAATTGCCACCGCGGAACCAATCGCGGAGCCCGAGATAGCGCCGCAGAACAATAATCGGAGACTCCGTTCCGCCCTTTTGATCGCGCTTCCGCTGCTTGCCATCGGCGCCCTGCTGGCAGCCGGCATTTGGTGGAACTCCAAACATCGAAACGCGCCTGCGCCGGTAGCAGCACCCCAGCAGCAGTCACAGGCCACGACGCCTGCAGCCGGTGCCGCGGCGGATTCGTCTTCGTCCAGCCCCTCGTCGAATGGGGATGTCAAAGGTTCCATGCGGCCGCTGGTAACGGGTATTTGGCACGTATCCTCGGACAATTCCAGTACCGTGACAATTGAGACGCAGGGCGAGGTTCAATACGAGGCCCACCGGCTGAGCGATCCGGAGCGCATCTACGTCGACATCCACGACACGTCGCTGGCCCCGGGACTGTTCGGAAAAACCATCGAAGTCGGAGATCCGCTGCTGGCGCGGGTTCGCATCGCACAACCCCGGCGCGGCGTAAGCCGGGTGGTGCTGGAAACTACCGGAGCGTCCGACTTCTCGGTGAGCGAGCAATCCAATCCCTATCGCCTGGTAGTCCAGATAAAAAAGGCCGCCAAGCCTGAAAATAGCGCGGCTTCCGATCTTCCGAAGGCCGATCTATCGCAACCAGATCTTCCGGACTCCAGGCAGGCGTCGCAGGATCTTCAGGCTGCGATCGCGCTTAAGGCTACCTCGCCCGCAGCGGGTTCCACCGCAATCAAATCCGACGAACCGTTGCCGGCTCACATCGCGAAATTCCGCCTGGTGCTCGATGCCGGACACGGAGGCTGGGATCTTGGTACGGTGGGACGAAAAGGCCTGATGGAAAAAGACCTGGTGCTGGACATCGTGGAACGCGTCGGGAAACTGGTTCAGAATCGTCTGGGCGCCGAAGTTATTTACACGCGGCAAGGCGACCATTATCTGCCGCTGGAAAAACGCACCGAAATCGCCAACCTGGCACAGGCCGACATGTTCGTTTCCGTGCACGCAAATTACAGCGAGGATTCTTCGGCGCGGGGCGCGGAGACTTATTACACCAACACTTATTCTTCGGTGCGAGCACGCACTTCGGATTCTGACGCTGACACCGCAGCGCCGGAAAATATCAACTGGACGAACGTCGATATTCGCGAAAAGGTTCAGCAGTCACGCCGCTTCGCTGTCGCGGTGCAGCAGGCCCTGCACCGGGCGCTGGCGGCGCAGATTCCCGGCATGCGCAACCGCGGCGTGAAAAAGGCTTCTTACGTGGTCTTGACGGGCACGTCAATGCCGGCGGTCCTGGCCGAAGTTTCCTTCGTGAGCAGCCCCGCCGACGAAGTTAAACTGGAAAGCTCAAACTATCGCCAAAGCATCGCAGAAGCCCTGTATAAAGGCATAGCGCAATACGCGGCTTCCAACCACCACGTTAATCTGGCCAGCGCTTCCAGCAAACCGAAGGGGCTTTAGCAGTTCAAACAACTTCAGGGCACGGTCATGCCCGCAACCCCGCCGTATTTCTGCAGCCACTTCAATTCTTCCCGCACCTTGATTTTGCTGTGCCACGGATTCTGCTCAAGCTCATGACCTTCGCCGGGGAAAATCAGCAGGGCGCTGGGAATTCGCAGTGAATGCAGCGCATGATCGAGCAGATAATTTTCCAGTTCGGCGACCCGGATATCGTCGCCTCCGGCCACTATGTGAGTCGGGGTACGCACTTTATCGATCTGAAAAATCGCCGCTTCGCTGATGTAGCGCTGCGGAACCTCCCAGGGACGGCCCCCGAGATCGTTGGCATCATCCAGCGTGAGATCGTCATTTCCCCAGTTACCGACATTTTCTACCGCGCCGGCGCCGGTAACTGCAGCTTTGAAGCGGGTGGTTTGCGTGATCAGCCAGTTGGTCATGTAGCCGCCGTAACTGTATCCGCCCACCGCGAGATGGTCGGGATCGGCAATACCGTCTTTCACCAGCGAGTCCACACCTTGCAAAATATCTTTGCCTGGGCGGGAGACAATTTCCGGAACCATCTCCATCAGAAATTTGTCCCCATAGCCGACTGAGCCGCGATAGTTCGGCTCAAACACCAGCCAGCCCTGGGTGGCAGCCAGCCGGTCCCAGACATACCAATCCGCTTCGAAATGATTGCCATCCGCCAGGTTCGGACCTCCGTGGATAAAAACAAACATGGGCAGATTCTTAGCTTCGAATTTTCCCGGTGGATACATCAGCATGCCCTCGACTGGGGTGCCGTCGTCCGTTTTCCAGCGATAGGGCTTGCCCTGCGGCAGATCGCGCTCGGTGAACAGCTTGTTGAACGCGGTAACAGGCCGCGCCTCCGTCAACTTGTCAGCGCTTTCAGCCAGATAGACTTCTGCGGGCGTTCCCAGGCTGGAATATACGAAAGCGATCCGCGCGGAGTGCGCAGCCGCGGTAAGGGTTTCGTAACTACCGGGGAACCCGCGCTGTTTCGAAAAATCTGCGGGACCGGACTCGGAATACACCTGCACCTCAGTTCCCAGACGGGCGGACGCGAGCACGTTGCCATCGGCCGCCACTGCGTAGTCAGCCACCTGCCCGGCGAAGCCGGCAGCCCAGCGCTGCACGGCATTGCTGTCCGCATCTACCCAGTAAAGGCGGGTCTGGGTGTCGCGATATTTTCCTTCCACTGAACCATAATCCACCTGAAAGAAAACGTGGCGGCTGTCGTTGCTCCAGTGGATCGATTCCTCGATGGCTTCATTGCGTGTCAACTGGCGAGGCTGGCGATCACCAGAAGCTGGGGCAAGAGCGAGAGCATAAATCTCGAATTCCTGCGTTCCTTCAAGACGCTGGGAAATTGACTGGGTGACAAACGCAAGCCTTCGGCCATCTGGCGAAGCCACCATTTCGGCGATGCGCCACGGCGAGGACGCCATTAGGCGAGCGCCGGGGGTAGCGTCGGAAGCCTGCTCAGAATCCCCCGGCGCGCTGTCTGGCGCAGTTTGACGCGACACCGCATCAGCGATGCTCACGCTGAATACCTGGTCGCCGCGCTCGGCGGCGCGGTACTGGCAAGTATCTTTCCACTCCTTTTCGTAAGCCTCTTTCTGCGCCTTCGTCCAGGGTGTGCGGGTGGCGAAGTACAAAGTGCTGGAATCAGAGGACCAGGCAAAGGCGTGAACTTTTTCGTCGCCCTGGGTCACTGGAATGGCTTCACCGCCGCTGAGTGAGATCACATAAAGCTGCGCGACACGATCATCTTTGGCTGCTTCGACACAGGATTTGCCTCCGGCAGCGGTGCTTCGTTCGGAGAGGAATGCGATCCAACGGCCATCCGGCGACCATTGCGGATGGCTGTCATGGCCGGAGCGAGTCAACTGAGTGAGAGTACCGGAGCCGCGGCCGTCGTCGCGATAAAGCCAAAGATCGTTGCGGAAGATATTTTGCTCCCAATCCGCGCGGTCGGTGGCGATCACCAACGCCTGGCCGTCCGGGGAAAGACCCAGCCCGCTAAAGTCGACGTAGTCGAAAAATTCGTCGAGCGTAAGTTTGGGATGATCAGCGGCTCGCGCACTAGCCAGGGTCAGAGCCAGCAGCAGGGGGAGAAAGCGGAGTTTTCGGATGGTCATAGGGCCGATGGGTGAGAAAAATGAGACTACACGGCGGCGCAGTTGTGCGCAAACCTCCATTCGCCAGCCCCATCACGGTGATTGGGCCGGCGACGCGTTTTTCAGCGCGTCGTTCAGTCCCTGGGCGCTCTTCAGCGCGCTGCCCTCGATTACTCTCCAGCCATCGTCGTAGTGAATAAAGCTGACCGTCGAATTGTAGTCGGTGGCTTTAGCGTACAGAGCAGATCCCACCTCGTTTACCGGAGCCCATCGCCATTGGAAGTCGACATCGGCGACGCTGCCGTTCTTGTGGATGCCGGTCACAGCGAGCAGTTCGCGCTGCGCCACCGGCACGCTGATGTACTGAGAACTGGCCGCACTGGCGTTCACCCAATCGCGCAACGCGTCGACTCCGAGCGGCGTGATCACCATATCCCAGCAAGGCGGAGGCGCGAGGTCCGGAGTGCAGGCAACGCTGCTGCCGGTGACCCAGCCGCGGCGCCGCAGTACCGCGTACTCCGGCGAGTTGTAGTCCTTATTAGAGATGGCGCCGGTGCGCAGCCAGAAGAGCTGCGTCATCTTGAATGTCTCCGAGCCCGCGATGAGATCCGTCGCCAGCCGCCGGGTCAGAAAATCGCGCGGCGAGCAGGAAACGGTAGAGCACAGCAGCACGAAAACGAAAGCAGCTTGCCGTCGTGGCATTCTAGGTGGGAATTGTAACTAAACGTGAGCTTCGACGTGGCAAGAAAGGATGAGCAGTGATCTGATCCTCAAACTGGGCCGCCCAGCGGCCGGGAATCTGAGTCTTGCAGGAAGGACAGCGGCCGTCAGCGGTCAGGCGGTAGTCCTGCACGATATAACTGCACCGGCGGATCAGCGTATCACCGCACTGATGGCAGCGGGTGTTCTCCAGGTCGCCCACCGCGCCGGGCAGATTGCCGGCATAAACGTATCGCAAACCCGCCTGCCGGCCAATCTCGGCGGCGCGCAGCAGATCCTGCGGGCGGGTGTCTTCGGGATCGTCCATCTTGTAGTCTTTGTGGAATGCAGTCACATGCCACGGAATATAAGGAGAGACGCTCGCGAGAAAGTCAGTCAGTCCTTTCAGTTCGTCGTCTGAGTCGTTGAATCCGGGAATGAGGAGAGTCACGATCTCCAGCCATACGCCCATTTCATATAGACGCCGGATGGTTTCGAGAATCGGCCCGATGCGTCCGCCCAGCTGGTGATAGTGGCGGTCGTCGAAACTCTTGAGATCAACTTTGTAGAGATCGACCCAGGGGCGAATGTACTCCAGCACTTGAGGCGTGCCGTTGCCGTTCGACACAAAGCCGGTACGAAGGCCGGCGGCGCGAGCCTGCTGGAAAACTGCGACTGCCCACTCGCTGGTAATGAGCGGCTCGTTGTAGGTGCTTACCAGAACTTTTGCGCGCTGGCTGAGGGCGTCCTGTACCAGCGCCTCCGGCGAGGCCTGCAGCGGGGGCGAGACCGCTTCGGGATCACGCAACGCCTGCGAGGTGACCCAGTTCTGGCAATAAGCGCAGTGCAGGTCGCAGCCCAGCATTCCAAAGCTGTAGGCCAGCGCGCCCGGGTAGGCATGGAAAAAAGGCTTCTTCTCGATCGGGTCGCACTGCACGCCGCCGACATAGCCCCAGGGAACATAAAGCGTGCCGCCCTGGTTGTAGCGGACTTTGCAAACTCCGGGCTGACCTTCGGGAATCGGGCAGCAATGTCCACAGGCGTAGCAGCGAACCCGGTTCCGCTCGAGCTTCTCGTAGAGGTCACCCTCACGAACGTTCTGGTAAACGATGTCGCGAAGAGCGGGCACGGAAGACCTCTGTCGTTATTCTAAACCCGCATGTCGGGGACGGTCTGCCGCAGACACTCTATTGCGAAGAGGAAGCGCTACCGGCTGCGGGATGGTTATGCAGCCACTCGTTGGCTTGTTGCTGGGCGCTCAGAATTTCGCTGCGACTCATGCGTGACGTAAGGACTGCAACGCGATATTTACTGGCTTGATCGCCGCCGGCCTGTGCGAGAGCCGACCAGAAGTAGGCCTTAGTAAGGTCCGGCTGTACGCCCCGGCCTGCCCAGTAATAGGCGCCCAGAGTGGCTTGCGCCAGAATGTGTCCGCGATCCGCCGCCTGGGTGAACCAGCGCACCGCTTCGCCATAATCCTGTTTGACCTGTTCTCCGGTGGCATAACGCGCGCCCAGGGCGAACTGGGCCGCCGGGTCGCCCTGTTCAGCCAACTTGCGCAGGGCGTCGAGGTCACTGGCTTCAGCAATCTGGTTGCGCGCCTTGGCGGGTTTTGGCGGTTGCGCGGCTGGCGCACTGGCCGTCGACGGGCTAAACCAGCTTGCAACCGAAGGCGCTACCAGCCAGAGCAAGGCAAAGAGAAACGTTATGCCGGCAGCCGCCAGCAGAATTTTGTGAAAGCGGGGTCGTGGCGCGACGGTTGAAGCAGCCACGGTTGCGCTGAGCACGTCAGAAGGCGGCTGCGCTTCGAATCGCTCCGGCTGAATGCGGGCTGGCTTGACCCGAGGTAGCGGCACTCGTGCCGGCTGCACCGGCGAAGGTTGCGCTGCGGCCGGAGGCACATGCGCAGCGTCCGGCAGCGAAGGCGGAGTTTCCACCGCGCCGCCCATGGCGGACAAAATGGTTCCCGCCAACTGCTGCAGCACGCTGATGTCCTGACCGTTAAAAGCGTAAGGCTGAGCAGCGAATACCTCCAGCAGTCCGGCCACGCGGTGACCCTGGCGAATCGGCACCGCGACCATGGAGCGAATGCCAAGGACGCGGCAGCCCTGCCGATTCACGCGATCATCGGACTCAGAATCGTCGCAGCGCAGGGAGCGGCCGGTGCGCACACACTCGCCGGAAAATCCCGATCCCACATCAAGCGGAGTGCCCACAGGCGGGGCATCGGAGCCGGCGCTGGCCATACAAACCATCGAGTCGCCCTGCGAGAGGGCAATGGCGGCGCCGCCAGCGCGGGTAAATGCCAGAGCCTGTTCCGCAATCAACTGCAGCGCGGTTTCGCGATCGTATGCGCCCGACTCCACATCCCTCTGCATATTTTTTACCGCAGCGAGAATGCCGCCTTGGCCAGAAGACTTCGGAGGTTCGGATGACGCCTCATTATGCCGCATATCCAGCGACGGGTGATTACCATTTGAAGTATCGCCGCTTGCGTCCTTATCTTTATCTTTCAGGGTCGCGCGCTCGCCGGCATGATCGAAAGCGGTCAGGACATTGGCAAACAGCCATTGCTTGAGCTGGCGCAGGGACTGCGAAGGCAGTCTGGGAAAACGGATTCCCGCCCGTCCTGAACTGTCGGACCAGACCACCTGTCCGGAAGTGCGGATATTGGCAGAGGTCTCGGAAAGATCGAGGGATAAATCCAGAGCGCGATCAGCCTCGAGCGGAGACGAGGTCTGGATGGACATTCCGTTTTCGCTGATATCCAGAATCTCATTCAGGTCGCGCGCGGCTTTCGCCGAGGACTCGTTCAGGCTGGCGTAGGCGGGGCTATGTACCCTCAAGCGCACATTCTGGCGGCGCTCAGTGACGGGTTTGGATTGCCGGGAAGTACCGGTCGGCTTTGGGCCGGTGAGTTCCATACAAAGGATTCAAACATATTAACCTAGACCGGCATTGTGGACGACGGCACTTTAGAGGGGGTAAAGGCAGAAGGCTCGACCAGCGGTCCCGTTATGGTTTAGGCAGTCGGGCGGAGTCGTTTAGACGAGGAAAGGCGGGAGATGGCAGCCACCATCACGCTGGAAAGAAGCTGCATGGTAGCCACATCGCGGGCTGCGAAGGCGTAAGGTACGGCGGAGAAAACTTCGAAGACGCCCAGGGTGCGGCGAAAATGGCGGAGAGGGGCAGCCAGAATGGAGCGCACGCCCAGGCGCTGGCAGGCGGCCAGGTCCACGTGGGGATTTTCTGAGGCGTCATGACAGAGCACAACCTCGCCGGTGCGCACGCAGTCGGCGGAAATACCGGAATCGGATTGCAGACGAACCCCGAGATCGGGCGCAGTGCGGCCGGAACGCGCGCGGCAAACCATCTCGTCGCCTTTACGCAGAGCGATGGCAGCGCCGGTCGCGCCGGTCAGGCTTTGGGCGCGCTCGGCAATCACGCTGATAGCGGGCTCCAGATCGATCTCCGAGGAATAAGACTGAAACCCGGACGCGGCAAAGGCGGAGGTAGCGGGCGAAGAAGATGCGCAGCGGACATGGCTTCGTCCGGGCGCCAGCGCCGCGAATGAGGCAGGTAACGAGGTTTCTGCGGCGGGTGACGTGAGCGGCACGGTGCGGAGCAGATCGCGCACCAGGCGGTCAAGTTCGGCGTCTGCGATCAATTGCGCCGTCTGTTGGCCGCGCAATGATCCGCCGAGCACTCGCGAAAGGCCGATCACTGCCTGGCTTCCGCACGCCAGACAGCGCGGCGTGTTGTTTTCGCTGATCAGTTCGCAGGCCACGCAAAGCACCGCGGTTTGCAACCCGAGAAAGTGAGCGTCGCGCGCCTTGGCCCAATCCATCTTTGCGGAAACTTCCTCTAGCAGGATTTCACCCGATGCGAGTGAAGCAAGAAAACTAAATGTACTTGACGGTTGGTGAAAGTGACGCGGCAGGTTCGGGCTGTGGATAACTTTTTTATTTTACAGAGAGGAACCGCCGATTGCGTGACGCTGGTGAGATAGATTGACCCGGACAGAGAAAGAGTTTTATCCCGCTTTTGCCGCCCGCAGGGCGGGACCGTCTACGGTTGCGAAAGAGACTTCAACCGGACTTAGAGTTCTCTCCAGGGCATCGGCCAAAGCGACCGGCAGGAGTGAGATCAACAGATTCACATCGAGTTGCAGATCGCGTCCGGCATAGAGGCGGTAGATCGTCAGCGAGCCCCGCCGGCGATTGTTGGCGCCTACCAGATCCAGGGTCAGGCTCCACGCCGGATTGGGATGGACAACCACCCGGGCGCCGGTCCTTCTCCAGGAGAAATGTGGCTCCTCAAGAGCAACGATCTGCAGACCGTGAAGTTCCGCCAGTTCATCCGCGGGCCGAAGCAGGCGCAACTCAAAAGCGTCGAAATCATTGCTCTCGAACGCGCTCTTGAGGATTCGGCACAGTTGTTCATAGTCGGAAGCCACCTTGAGTTCCTCGGCGGCGCGGCGAATGGCCAGGTTGTTGACGAAAATGACGCGCTGCTCGAGAGTGCGCTGCGCCACGCGGCGAAGCTCGCCAAATTCCAGGTAGTTCAAATTCTGCACGCCCATCCACACGCCGATACCCACCACAGCGAGGACCAAGCCTAAGGTGCTTCCCGTAGGCCACAGGAGGAACAGGCTGAGCATGGCGAATACGGCAGACGCCCCGTACAGAATGATCACTACCTGCCGGTGGGAGAGTCCGCGCTGCAGCAACTTGTGGTGAATATGTTCCTTATCCGCGGTAAAGACCGGTCGGCCGCTGATCAGGCGGCGAACCACGGACAGAGAGGTTTCTAAAATCGGCAATCCAAACGAAACTACCGGGATGGCCACGGCGACGATGGTCGGCGATTTCTGCATGCCGAGCAGCGCCAGGGCGCTGAGCGTGAAGCCGATGAAAAGGCTGCCACAGTCTCCCAAAAAAATGGTTGCGGGATTGAAGTTGAATCGCAGGAAACCAAGGATGGCTCCGGCCAGCGCCAGCGTCATCAAGGATACGAAAGAGGAATGGCTGAGCAGCGCAGCCACGAACACAACCATGGTGGAAAACAGAGCCGAGCCGGCGGCCAACCCGTCCAGTCCGTCGATCAGGTTAAAAGCATTGGTAATGCCGAGAACCCACAGAATGGTGAACGGAAGCCCGAGAAACCAGGGGAGGCTATGCTCGCTGAACAGCACCGGAATGGCCAGAATGCGGAGGCCGCCGACATACAACATGATGGCGGCCAGCACCTGGACCGCGAATTTGAAATAAGGTCCCACCGGATGCAGGTCGTCGTAGAGACCGAGAAGGAAAATCAGAAAGGCCGGCAGCAGGATGGTAAGTAACTCTTTCGGGGAAATCCCGAAGCTGAGACGCGGATTCCACCAACTGACCAACGCGGCAACGCCAATACTGATGAGAAAGGTGAGGAAGATAGCTACGCCGCCGAGGCTAGGAAGCGGGCGGTTGTGCAGGTGGCGGCCCTGGCCGGGCGCCGCTACCCAACCCCTGGTCGTCGCCCAATCCCGCAAGTAGCGGGTCAGGACGAACGAAAACACGACCGAGGCCGCAAAAATTCCCAGGTAGAAAACCGTCAACTCATCCCCCTCGGCCCGGGCTGAAATGCACCCTCTCTCGCCAGTTCGCCGCCAGCGGAAGCACATAAACTACAAAGAGCGGCGGGGCGAGAAAACTTTCTTATTCCTGTTTGTTGTTGAACTTTCATCGACTATAGCTGCGGGAAAATTTGCCCGCAATCGACATTCTGGGTTCCCCCTTGTGGAAAAGCACTTGCAGTTCCAATTTGAATCAGGGTGATTTCTCTACGACCTTATGGTTGCGCACGAAGGGCGGCGGCGCGCGATGGCTGGCCCTTGGTTTGCCGCTTGCATTTGCCGGCCAGCGACGTCTGTGTGAACTCCTCCGCCGCGGCAATGGTTTTGGGCGCTGTTCGCGGGCATTCTGCTTTAGTCCCAAAACAAAAACGCACCATATCTGAACGCGATTAGGAGCGCTTGCGCGATCAAGCCTGTGCTAAACTTCTGTTCTCGTCACCATGTCAAGAGTTTCTGCGATGCCGTGCTTTCCCAGGCTTCCCGCCGGGCTGTTGCACATTTTCCTCGTGTCTCTTATTTCCGTTTCTGCTTGTTTAACCGGTGTGGGGCAGGAAGCACCTAAACCAGGGGAGAAGGCAGCGCCTGCGGTTTTTCCTTCGGCAACAGCAGCACCTTCCGAACCTGACGCAGCGCCGGCAGCTGACGCGCCTGATTCGAATGCAAAGCTGGGCGCCGGCGACCTGCTCGACGTGAGCGTCTACAACGTTCCCGAGCTTGAGACCAAGAGCCGCGTAGGCAGCAACGGCGACGTTTACCTGCCCCTGGTGGATTATGTGCACCTGGCAGGACTGACCGTCGAAGAAGCCCAGGCACTGATCGAAAAACGTCTTTCCGATGGCGGATTCGTAAAGAACCCTCACGTCACTTTGCTGCTTAGCGAGTCCGCCTCGCAGGGCGCGAACGTGCTGGGCGAAGTGGCCCGACCCGGAGTTTACGCCGTCCATGGAGAGCCGCGCCTGCTGGACCTGATCTCAGCCGCGGGCGGATTTACTGACAAGGCGGGACAGACCATCACGATTACTCATCGCGATCCGGACGAGAAATCGGTGACCATCGCCCGCACCCGCAACATTTCGCAGAGTCCGGCCAACAAGATCAGTGTTCTGCCGGGGGACACCATTCTGGTGCACAAAGCCGACGTGGTATACGTGGTGGGAGATGTGGGCAGGCCGAGCGGATTCCTGATGGATACGGAAAATCTGACCGTACTGAAGGTGATCGCGCTGGCTGGAGGCACGAACCGCACGGCAAAATTGAGCGGCGCCAAGATTATCCGCAAGGGGCCGGCCGGGATGGTGGAAACTCCGGTGCAGTTGAAAAAGATGCTTTCCGCGAAGGCCCCGGACATGTCCATGCAGGCGGACGATATCCTGTTTGTGCCCAGCAGCACGAGCAAGGTTGTAATGGGTCGAACCGTTGATGCCGCGCTGCAGGCGGCAACCGCAGTAAGTATTGTAGCAATAAGGTAGTAACCCGATCGCCTGAAGCCTTGCCCCCAAGTTCCTGATTTATTCCCCGTTTGTTTGAAGCAAGAAACGTTCACGCCGCTGCGGCGCGCGGCTTTTCTTTTCCCAACAAGCGATTGAGCAGGTCGATATAGGCGACGGAGGTCTGGTAGCGGGAGAAATGCTGCAAAATGTGGCGCCGCCCGTTGCGGCCTAGAGTTTCCCCGAGTTGGGGGTTGCCGGCGAGATGCAGAACTGCGTTTGCCAAGGCGGAGGAATTTTCCGGCTCGAAACAGATTCCGGCTTGCGCTTCTTCCAGAATCTTGCGCGCCTGAC
The DNA here is from genome assembly GCA_036265205.1 of Terriglobales bacterium. Classification (GTDB taxonomy): domain Bacteria; phylum Acidobacteriota; class Terriglobia; order Terriglobales; family Acidobacteriaceae; genus JAIQFF01. Next base: position 71,847 of record DATAPL010000022.1, on the reverse strand, counting down.
CTTCGACTCCCAGAATTACCGGCCGGGCGCAGGACATGAACTCCAGCATCTTGCTGGGAATTACGGTGCGAAAGATTTCGCTGTTTTTGAGCATGACCACGCAAGCGTCGGAAGCGCAAATGTATGCCGGGATATTCTCTCGCGGTTGCTGGTTGAGGAAACATAGGTTGGTGAGGCCTCGCGTCTGAGCCAGCGACTGCAACTGTCGCTTTTCCGCGCCCTCCCCGAGCAGCAGAAATAAAACTTGCGGTGAAGCGTCTTGCAGTTTTGCGGCTGCTTCGACCAGAGCCTGCAGACCGTGGGCATTGCCCATCGTTCCAATGTAGGAGACGACGAATCTTCCTTCAGCATCCAGCCCGGCTCGGACATCGTGGTCGCTGGCCTTGGGACTGAAGCGATCTACTTCGACTCCATTTTCCACCACCGATATTTTTTCCGGCGGGAGCCCCCAATGCTGGACCAGAAAATCTCTGAATGCGTCTGTGACCACCACAATGTGGTCGGAGTTGCGATACAGGAAGCCCGCGATCCTCGACAACGAACGGTAGAAGAACGAATCCGGGCTTCCGACGCCGACGGCTGCCAGAGACTCGGGCCACAGATCGCGGACTTCGAAGATAAATTTCGCCCGCTTGCAACGGGCCAGCCACCATCCTGACAGCCCAACCAGAAGTTGGGGCGAGCTGGCGATTACCACGTCGGGATGTTCAATGAACAGCCCGGTGGCAGCGGACGAGAAGCAAAACGAACTGTAGTTCAGCATGCGCTGGTGCGTCCTGCGGTTGGGAAAGGGAAGCAGCCAGGTGCGAACCAGGTTCACGCCGCCGACCTTTTCACGAAACACCAGGCGGCGGAGCTTGGACCGGTATTCGGCGGGCACAATCCCGGTAGGATGGTTAGGAAACCCGGTCAGCACAGTGACGGCGTGTCCCGCCTGCGCCCAATAGTGGGACAACTCGCCGACCCGGGCGGCGGGCGCTCCCATCTCCGGCGGAAAATATTGTGAGACGTAGAGAATCTTCACTGGTCTTTCAGTAATAGCAGAGCTTGAAAGCGCTTTTGTAGCACAGAGCGCGGGTTCGCTTGGTCCGGCTGCGGGCATAGGCCTCCCAGCGGTCGGCGGTGCGCGAAAAGACCTCGTCGCCGCAAAGCCGATGCATTACCCGCAGCTGAGCGACGTGCAAGCGATGATAGAAAGAGCTGGCGACCATGGGGAGGTGCGTGCCCGACTGCTCGTACAGCGACCAAAATCCAAGATCGTAGCGATCCAGGTTGTTGCGCAGCGTATTTACAGCCCGGTCGTAGAGGAGCCGGGCGGTTTCATCTGCGGTGGCAAGGAAAAAATCGTAGACTCCCCAAATTGCCCAGATGAAGCCGTTCAGGATATGGGTGGGCGGCGAAACGATGTATTCCTCAAACCAGAGACTTCCGTGCTCATCGGTGAAGCAGACGCCACCGTCCTGGGTTGGCTTCGAAAAACTGGCGAAGGCGCGGGCAGCGGCGTCGAGATAGCCGGTATTGGAAGTGTTCTGCCAGGCCCGCACCAGCAAAGAAATTCCCTGCCCCTGGGCCAAAGCGGAATACCACGGCGCTTTCAGCAAGGTTCGGTACTCCCAGTCGAAGTCGTGATTCCAGACAGGCACGCCGGAAGAGTTGGTCTCAAGATGGTCCACCAGCCAGTCGGCCGCAATCAAAGACTTCTTCTTGTGCTCTTCTTTTCCCGCGCGAAGAAACAGGTTGAAGTTGCCCAAACCCCACTGCGAAATAGCGATTGGGTTGTACTGCAGGCCAATGCTGCCGTGATAGTTGAGCAAGGGGATGCCGGCGGAGTCGTACGGCCCGATGTAATCCGCCTTTTCGAGAAATGGCATGTAGTATTCGCCAAGCTGGCGAATGTCGGCACTCGGGTTGGCTTGCGGATGATCGTGCCAGAAGGTGAGTTGGCTTTTCCCTGGCAGCAAGTACGCGCTGGAAATGCGCCGATAATAATTCAGACGGCCGACAAGGGACATAAGAAAAAAGAAAATGCGCTCTGGTTTTCCGAACTATAACACGTAGCGCACGCAAGCCCGGTTAGAAGCACGTACTAAAGGCGCCACAAGCTGGTTTCGAGATCAGCGGTTTTCACCGCGACCGTCGTCAGCGCGAGCACACCGCTGGTGTTGCGGCCATCGGGCAGAATGATGTTTCCATACTGAAACAGGGACATCGGCCAGAAATCCTTTTCCCAGCGCAGCAAATCCTGCCAGTGAAGAGAGTCGCGGCTGCCATATAGCCGGACATTGGGATCGCGGTTGATGGGACTGGGCTCGACCATGGTGGAAAAAAACACGGCGTCGTCAACGCGGCAGCCGTAAATCGAGGAACTGCTCAGCGGAGCCAGTTCGGTAACGCTCCCTCCCCGGTCGAGGCGGTATACGTGGTTCGATTCAAGCGGGGTGTCGGAGGAAAAGTAAAGCGCTTCGGGCTTCGGAACAAATGCGACAGCCCGCGCCTGCTGGCGACCTGAGAGCACTACCTCTACGTTTCGGAAATCGCGAGACACGCGCAGAATCCGGCACTCTGGGCCATTATCGCCGGTAAGCACCCATAGACAGTCGGCCCACTCGTCGTAAACGATGTTGTGCACATGGCGTATTGCGCCCTGGGGAAATGTATAGGCAATATCCCACGTGGCGCCACGGTCGGTGGAAGCATAGATGTGAACCTCGTCCCGCGCCGCATTATCGAAGTATTCGCCCCAGAAGATGTGATCGTCCGGGGTGACCGCAAGGTGCAAAGGCCGCGTGCCTCGTAGGACGCGATGAGAAATACGGAAGTCGGTTTCCCCCGGAGGCAGTGTGAGGATGGCCCCTGGAATAGCCGCGACCATGTGCCCCGCAGCAAGTATCGCCAGAGCATGGAAGCCATCGCGAGCCAGGCGAAGAGTAAGCCGCGATGACGCGCTCACGTTCCGCCACCAGGTGGGAGCGTAGCGGGCGACCTGCCGCCATTCGATTGGCTCTGAGTCATGCGAGCCTTGAATCTCCGCTCTCAGCAGGGAGTAACCACGGGAGGCGTACAGCTGTTCATTGTTCCAGGCCAGCACCCGCAGCCCGGGGTACACGGCGATCCGATGTAGGCCCATAACGTCAGTTTTGATTTGATCGGCGGGCATCTTTTCTGCTTCGGCCGCAGGTTCGTGACGGTTACTTTCGACAAACCCAGTTATCAGTTCTTGGTTCTTAGTTCTCGGTTTTGAGAGCCAGGTATGGGCCGATCGCCAGCACGTCCATGCGTGTGCGTTTGAAGCAATCGATCGCTTCATCCGGAGTGCAAACGATGGGCTCGTTCTCATTGAAGCTGGTATTGAGAATAACGGGAATTCCGGTCTTCCGTTCAAAGGCCCGGATTAAGTCGTAATAGAGCGGATTTTCGTCGTGGCTGACGGTTTGCAGACGTCCGGTATCGTCCACATGATTGACGGCGCAAAGCTGCGCCCGTTTCTCGGGACGAATCCGGTAAACATGAAGCATGAAGGGGGAGGGATGGTCGTACTCAAAATATTCGCTTTGCCGCTCCGCCAGGATTGAAGGCGCAAAGGGACGGAACCACTCGCGATGCTTGATGCGCGCATTGAGCACATCTTTCATGTCCGGCAAGCCGGGATGCGCCACGATCGAACGATTGCCCAGCGCCCTTGGCCCCCATTCCATCCGGCCTTGAAACCAGCCTACGACGTTGCCTGCCGCAATCTGCCCAGCCACGGCTTCGAGCAGGGGTTCGCGCTCCAGTTTGCGATATCTTAAATTCGCTTTCCCAAGGTCCGATTCGATGCGTGAATCTGAAAACTCGGGTCCGAGGTACGAATTCTTCATCTCGTAGCGGCGCGGTTGTCGGAGACTCGAGTGATAGGTCTGCAAGGCTGCTCCAATCGCCAACCCCTCGTCTCCGGCTGCCGGTTGAATCCAGGTTCGTCGGAAGGGGGTTTCGGCGAAGAGCTTGCCGTTGGCAACACTGTTCAGGGCGCAGCCTCCCGCCATCGCCAAATCCGGCAGTGGAACACGCTGGTGCAACTGCTTCAGCAAGTGGAAGAAGACTTCCTCGAAACGATGCTGCATGGCGTAGGAGAGATCCATGTCGCGCTGGGTAATCTCGGTGTGCGGCTGACGCGGCTTGCCGAACAGTTTTTCCATGCGACCAGAAAAATGCCGCGCCAGGCGGACCGTTCCATCGGCCTGAATCTGCATTCCCTGATTGCTGCCGAGAGGCATGAAATATGCCAGGTCCAGCTTAAACCCGGGATCTTCGAGACCCACGATCTTGCAAATCTGATCACAGTAAGTCGCTTTGCCATAGGGCGCCAGACCCATGACTTTGCCTTCGTCGCCGTATTTGTTGTAACCGATAAACTCGCAAATCATGGTGTAGAAGCTGCCCAGCGAGTGGGGCAAGAAAACGCGCTGCAGAACCTCGATTTCATTGCCCTCACAACGCGCCATCATGGTGGAGACAAAGTCACCCGAGCCGTCGTAGCTGAAGCCTGCCGCCTTTTCCCACGGCGAACAGTAGTAGGCGCTGGCAATATGGGCGAGGTGATGCTCGACGTGGTGCTCCTGGAATTTTGGTTTTTCGGGATCGATGTCGAGGGCCGCGGTCAACAAGGTACGCAGGTCGCGCATCGCCTGCTTGCGTTGCCGCAAACGGATGAAGTTCAGGATCTTCGCGGGATTCGCCAGTGCATACTGAACTTTTTTCGCCAGGTTGGCGTCGCTGTCCTGCCCTACGGCGACGTGGTCCACATCGGTAAGTTTGACGCCGGCAGCATCCAGGCAGGCTTTTACCGCCAGGGCGGGAAATCCGGCGTAGTGCTTTATCCGGTTCAGACGCTCCTCGGCGATGGCGCAGACGACTTTTCCATCCTGCACGATGGCAGCCGAGGCATCGGCATGAAACATGTTGAGACCGAGGATCAGCATGCAGGGGCGAGACTAAGCGAGGTCATGCGGTGGCCCGTCCGGCCAAATCTGCGGCTGCGCGCCTCGCGCCTCCGTCCAGAAAAGTTTGCATCCAGAGTTCGAGGGTAAGGAATTGCCAAATCTGCATGGACCAATCCTGCGAGCCGCGCCGGTGTTCGTCGACCAGCGCCCGCACCGCTTCCGGACGGAACATGCCGCGCTCGTGAATGCGGGAGGGGGAAAGCAGGTCATCCGTCATTTCTTTCAAATCGTGGGCTAACCAGTAGTCGATGGGCGCTGCGAATCCCGCCTTGGGCTGGCTCAACACTTCACGCGGCAGGATATCTTTCATGGCGCGGCGCAGAATATGCTTTGTGGTAGGACGGAAAAATCCCTTGAGCTTCAGCTTTGGCGGAACCTTCCAAGCCACGAACTCGGCCAGCTCGCGATCCAGAAACGGCACTCGAACCTCGACCGACGAGGCCATGCTCATTTTGTCGTTATAGTTGAGATTCAGGCTGGTCATGAAAATCTTGGTATCGAGATAGAGCATCTGGTTCAGGAAATCCGCGCTATGTACCTCGGCGAAGGCTGCATGGTGGCGAACTGCCGGGTTCGAGCCAAGAATATCTCCCCACAAAGCGGGAGAATAGAGCGCGAATTTCTGCTGTTCATCGAGATAGGTGGAGTTCATCACAAAGCGATCGGTGGACGACAGCTTGGCGCTGCGGGCCATCTTCTTCAGCAGGCGCAATCTTCCCTTCAGCGGAGTTCCCCGAAGGCTGGGAAGCGCCGCAAGGCCGCTTGCGATCAGGTCCTGGGCGGGGGCGGGAACGCGTTGATACGCCTCGGCCCAGTAGTGGGCGGAGTGCTTGCGGTATCCGGCAAAAAGCTCGTCGCCGCCGACGCCGGAGAGCAGCACCGTCGCCTGCTTACGCGCCTCGCGGCAGACCAGGTAGGCGGCGATGATGGCAGGGTCTGCCGTAGGTTCGTCCATATGCCAGGTAATGCGCGGAAGCAGGTCCGCCACATCCGCCTCGACTACGATGCGTTGATTTTCGCAGCCCAAGTGGCGCGCCAGGCGGGCGGGAACGTCGGGATCGTCCAGCGCGTTTTCACCGACCCGGTACTTGGGCGGAAAAGTTATGGTGTAAGTTCGCACCGGCCGGGTGCCGGCTCGCGACATCATGGCCACAATGCTCGAAGAGTCGAGGCCGGCGCTGAGAAACGCCCCAATGGGAACGTCGCTGATCATTTGAGCTTCCACCGAATGCCGGAAGCGCTCGCGGATCTCATCCGCCAGATCGTCTTCGGATCCTGTGTACACGCGGTCGGCGGCAGGAAATGTCAGGTCCCAATACCGGGTCAGCTTGAGCTCGCCGTCACGGAAAATCGCGTAGTGACCAGCCGGGAGCTTGTAGATACCACGAAACATCGTTGCGGGGTCGGGGACCCATAGAAAAGTCAGATACTGGTGCAGGGATTCCGGGTCAAGCTCAGCATCGATGCCAGGGACTTCCAGCAGCGCCTTGATCTCAGAGGCGAAGGCAAACCGAGAACCGCGATGAGCGTAGTAGAACGGCTTCACGCCGAAGTGGTCGCGCGCCAGAAACAGGCTCGGCGTGCCCGAACGAAGATCGCAAATGGCGAACGCAAACATGCCGTTCAACCGCCGGACGCAGTCCGGCCCCTCTTCTTCGTAGAGGCGCAGCACAACTTCGGTGTCGGTGTCGGAAACAAAGCTGTGCCCTTTAGCTTTTAACTGCTCGCGCAATTCACGGAAGTTGTAAATCTCTCCGTTGTAGGTGATCCACAACGTGCGGTTGTGATTGGCCATGGGCATATGGCCGCTGGGGGAGAGATCAAGAATCGCCAGCCGGCGGCTGCCCAGTCCAATGTAGGAACCGTCCGGAAAGTATTGTTCCCATAGTCCGGAATCGTCCGGCCCCCGGTGCGACTGGATGGCGGTCATGCGCGCCAGGGTCTCCCGATTTTCCGATTTGGCGCCGCGATTAGCCAAGCCGCTGATTCCACACATTGTCTGACGTCAACCCTCGCCGGTTAGTCCCGCTCGTGATTCTTGCCCTTGCGCAACTCGTAGATCTTGGCCTTGATATGAAAAAACTGGATGCCTTGAAAGCCGCAATAGATCAGGCCGGGAACGCCATCCAAAAGTCCCAGGCGCAAAAGGTATTTATAAAAAAAGAACAGCACCGGCGATCCGGGTAGGTTGAAAAGCTTTTTCCTGAGCCAGCGGCGGCGCTGCGCCTGCGTTCCAAACGGCGTCGGCGGCAGTTCCCCGGAATTCGCCTCGCCCTCGAGCCAAACTCTGGCGTCCCAGTTCGAATATTCATTGTGCTTCTGAATGTATCGCGATAGAGATTCCACGTTGTAATGCAGCAAAGGATGCCGTAGTTTCGCGGTTTTTCCATTCACGATAACGTGTTCGTGCACCTCCATGTCTGACATGGAGAGGTCCTGATCGCGCAGCCGGCATTCGAAACGTCCCTTCCCGCGGCGGAAGAGGGAGAGCTTGTAAAATCCGGCGTCGCCGTGGCGCAACGCCCTGCCCAGAAAAAACATCCGTAACGCGATGTGATAGCCGTCGATGCCGGGATCCTGGATGGCTTGCCGGATTTCATTCGCCAGGTCAGGGGTCAAAGCTTCGTCGGCGTCCAGCAGAAAAACCCAATCAAAGGATAGCGGAAGCGTATCCATCGCCCACTGGCGCTTTTTTGGCCAGCCGCCGGAGTAATGAAATTGAACTACCCGAGCGCCATAAGAACGGGCAATTTCCCCGGTGCGGTCGCTGCTTTGCGAATCCACGACGTAGACTTCGCCCACTTCGCGCAACGATTCCAGGCAGCGCCCCAGATTGTGAGCCTCGTTTCGCACCGGAACGATCACGCTTACAGGAACCGACACCGCTGCAGCAGCGGCCACCGACCGGCCAGCTTCCTCCAACTTGCGGGTGGCTGCAGAAATCACCAGCAACATATTACCTTGAAAGCCCAGACATCTTGGCGACGCCTGGAACTTTGGTTGGAGCTCAATCCGAAATGGTCCTGAGGCCAAAAGGCAATAATGGGCGTGGTGCAGATACGCAGTCTGACTCTGCTGGCGGCTGCATGCAGTGTGTTAACATCCGCCCTAAGTACAAATTCCGTGGCAAACACCCGCCCTATTCCCGAGTTAGAGAAACCCGACCTGAAGAACGACGTCAGAGAATTCTGGAACTCCGATCCCTGCGGAACACGCTACCTGAACGATGGCGATGATTTTCCAGCACACGCTCGTGCCCGTTACGCTCTTGAGTCCTACATTCCGGAGTTCGCGCAGTTCGCTTCGGCACGCGGCTTTAGGATCCTGGAAATTGGCGTGGGAATGGGAGCCGATTACCTGGAATGGCTGAAGGCAGGGGCATACGCTACCGGAGTCGATCTCTCGGAGATCTCGCTGGCGAAGGCACGCCGCCGGTGTGAGGCGGCTGGATTCCATCCAGATCTGCGAGTTGCCGATGCGGAGCAATTACCTTTTGAGGACGAGACTTTTGACATGGTCTATTCCTACGGGGTGATGCATCACAGCCCCGATCCTGCGCAGTGCCTGCGAGAGGCCCGGCGCGTGCTCAAACCGGGCGGCCAGGCCAGGATTATGCTTTACCACCATCCGTCGCTGACGGGAGCGATGCTGTGGCTACGTTATGGCGCGGGACGAGGCAAATCCATGCGCCAGTCTGTGTACCATCATCTCGAAAGTCCCGGCACAAAAACTTACACTCAGAGCGAAATCCGCGACATGATGCGCGGATTCGAAAATGTAAGCATGCGGCAGGTGTTCAGCCCGGGAGATCTGTTGCTGAACCAGCCCTCAGCTCGTTTCCAGTCCGGGCTCTACCGTTTGGCATGGAAGCTCTACCCGCGCTGGCTGGCCAGGCGATGGGCGCGCGCCTGGGGGCTGTTCATGCTGGTTTCCGCGCAGAAGCCTCTGCCTGGAAGCCAGTGAACGCCGGCTTGAAACCGGCTAAACAGAATTCCAAGGCGGCGGGTTCGCTGCTTGCAAATGCATTTGGTGGAGGTAGTCCTGCCGAAATCCGCGACTGAGTCGTTCCCTGCGCGCGGCCCGATGTCGCAAGTCGAAGTATTGTCGCTGGCACTGTTGACGTGCGTGGTCTTCGTCAGCGTCATCAGCTCTCTCTCCAGCTATCCCCGAACCGTTGACGACTTTGGAGACAGCTCGGCTTACATGTCCGTGGCGTCGGCAATTCGGCGCTGGGATTTCCAGGGACTCACGGTCAAGCAGTTCTGGGGCCTGCCCTATCTGATGGCGTTGGTTTCGACGCTGCTGCGAGTCTCGGATCGTACTTCCCTGCTCCTGATTTCCGCGATCTCGTCCTTAGTCAGCGTAGCGCTGGCGTACCGCCTCTGGGGCGGGTGGGTTGCGGGATTTTTTGCGGTGCTCAACTTTGACTGGATACAGCGTTCCTTTCTGGGCGGATCGGAACCTCTGTTTGTCGCACTGCTTTTTTTCGCGTTTGTCGCGCTGAGGGAGCAGCGCTGGATTTTGGCAGCCCTGTCAGCCTCGTTGGCTACTACGGTTAGGCCTCTTGGCATTCTCGCTTTGCTCGCCCTGGGGGTAGTCTTGCTGGAACGACATGAATATCGCAAGGTCGTTCTGGCGTTTCTGGTGGGCTGCGCCATCGGGATCGCCTACATGCTCCCGCTGTGGCGTATTTATGGCGATCCATTGGCGACAGTGCACAGCTATCAACAAGCAAATCAGGCGGGTCCGCACCTGTTCGGAGTGCCATTTCACGCCATCCTTAAGGGAACGCTTCTGTATCACTCGCCCTGGACTAACCTGCTGCTGACCTTCGGCTGGATATTTTTCGTGCTGGCGGGGGTCGTGGCTATGATCGCGAGCCAGGCCTTCCGCGAATATGCCAAAACTCATCCGGTCGAAGTCATTTTCGCAGGCGCTTATTTGTTGGCGATCTGCTCGTATAACTATCCTTACTGGGCCAGAGGAAGTTTTCCGCGTTTTGCGATTCCGGTAATTCCGCTGGTTATTCTTGCACTGAGTTCCTGGATTTCGAAGTCGCAGGTTCTGTCTCGAGTAGTGTTGTGGGGGCTAGGAGTGATCTCGCCGTTATTGGCGGCTGCTTCGGCGCTGGGCGTCAGGAACGTGCTGCCCATTCTTCACCACTAAGTTCGGTCTCATCGGCGACGTGCAGATACGCTCCCCGCCAGATGCTTCGCAAGCTCAGCATGACGCCCTTTTTAGCGGAGCTAAAAAGTTTGCCGCTTAAATCGTCACGGCATTGAGCTCGCACCAGCGCTGGAGCACATAGAGCGACCACACCCGCGACCAGGAAGTCCGCTTGTTCAGGAAGTCATCCCAAATCTGCAGAGCCGATTTTTGATTCAATACCGTGCCCAGCGGGCCCTGGTGGATTCTCTGCAGGGCGGCCTCGACTTCAGATCGCAAATCCTCGCGCAACCATTGTTCAAAAGGCATGGCAAAGCCCTGTTTCTTCCGACGCACAATAGAGTCGGGCAATGCTCCTTGCAGGGCGCCGACCAGCAAGGGCTTCGGCACGGTGTCGTCCAGTTTCCAGGAGCCGGGGATGGTAAGCAGTTTGTCGGCCAGCCGGTGATCGAGCAGCGGGACCCTGAGTTCGAGCCCGTGGGCCATACTCATCGCATCGGAATCTCGCAGCAGCGTATTCAGCATGTAGCAACGGGTTTCTAAATACGAAACCCGGTTCACTGGATCAAGCGCAATGGTATGGCTCAAACTCTCCTGCAAAGGAGCCACGGCACGGACCCGAGGTTCGTTTTCGATGCCGGTCAACAGTGAATCACGCTGTTCGGCGGTGAAGAGCGCCCGCGCCAGAAAGTAGGGATGGACCAGCCCATCCTTCGGACCTATGAGAGCAGCCAGTTTGCGGTTTCGGTCGGTGTCTGGCACCAACGAGGCAAAAATGCGGGACGCGGGACGGCGCAACAGGGATGGCCAGTGCTCCCAAAAGCCCGCAAAGCGCTCCATACTGGGAACGTCGCGAAAGCTGGAATAACCGGCGAAGAGTTCATCGCCGCCCAAGCCGGAGAGAGCAACCTTGATCCCGGCGGCGCGAGCTTGCCGGGCGACGATATAGGTGTTGAGGCCGTCGATGGTGGGCTGATCCATGGCCTGAAGCGCGTATGGGATAGCATCGAGGATATCGCCCTGCGAGACCATGATTTCCTGATGATCGGTATCAAAGGCTTCTGCGGCCGCGCGGGAGTACTCTGCCTCGCTGTAGCCGGCCTCGCGAAACACCAATGAAAAGGTGTTGATACGGAGGCCGCCGCGGCTGAGGATGGCGGCGATACTGCTGGAGTCGATCCCGCCGGAAAGAAACAAGCCCACGGGAACGTCGCTCACCATGTTCATGCGCACAGCCTCATCCAGGATGGTGCGCACCTCGTTTTCCAGATCCTTGCGCGCTGTCTCGTTGCCGATCAAATAGGTCGAAGCCGCTTTTGAAGGCCCGTGGGGCGCGAGGTCCCAATACATTGCATCGCGCACGCTGCCGTTTTCCCAGGTCAGATAATGCCCGGCTCTTAAGGCCGAGATGCCTTGAATCGCAGTCGTGGGATCGTACACCGAGCCGAAATCCAGATAGTTGATCAAGCCCGCAGGATCCAACCGGCGTGACACCAGCCCAGTGCCAAGCAGGGTGCGCAGTTCGGAGGCAAACAGGAAGTACTGACCCACCGAGCCGTAGTAAATCGGCTTAATACCCATGGGATCGCGGCCGAGGAGCAAGCGGGAGTGTTTCGCGTCCCAGATGGCAAAGGCGAACATGCCTCGCAGGTCTTCCAGGCAACGCTCGCCCCACCGGCCATAGGCTTTTAGCAGAACTTCAGTGTCGGACTGGCTGACAAAACGCACTCCTTCGCCCTGCAGTCGCCCCCGGATCTGGTGGAAGTTGTAGATTTCGCCGTTGTAAACGATCCAGTTTCCATTCTCGGGGTCCTGCATAGGCTGATGACCGGAGGCGGTGAGGTCAATGATGGCCAGACGCCGGCTGCCCAATCCCACCTCAACGTGGGGCGAGGAGGTGGCCTGAATAATGATCGTCCCTTTGTCGTCAGGGCCGCGGTGCGTAAGCGAATCGGTGGCCCGTTCAAGAGCAGCGGGAGAAATCGAACAGTTGCTCGCTACGATGCCAAAGATGCCGCACATGAATGGAGACAATATTAGCGTGAACCACGACTCGTCGCACAAACTGGCTGCAGCAATGAGATTCAGGAACCAGATTCAGGAATCAGATGCAGCAATCAGGTTTCGCGCCAACGCCAAAAGTTCGTCGACATGTCTGCTCCAGGAGAAGCTCTGCGACCGTTTCAGCCCACGATCCGCCAAGGTTCGCGACAGGTCGCGAGAGTTTGCGACCTGGCTGATCCGCTCAGCCAGTTCCTGCGGAGAGGAATGGTCGAAGTAAACAGCCGAGCCCTCACAGATCTCGCGATGTACGCCTGAATCGGCGGCCACGATTGGCAACCCGCTGGCCATGGCTTCTACCAAGGGATGAGCAAACGATTCCGCGTAAGCGGGCGTCACATAAATTCCGCAGGCCTGATAAACGTGGTGCAGCATGGTGTAGGGGATAGTTCCCAATTCCACTACGTTTTCCGAAATACCGAGTTGCCCGAGCAGATTGGAGGCTGACTGGGCGCTGTAAGATCCTGGATTATCTTCAGAGCGCAGGCGGCAGGTGAGAAAAAGTTTCACTTTTCGCCCCGCGAGGCGCGGGCGCAGCAGGGGTAAAGCGCGGAACAGCGTCTCGAAATTCCGGTAGTAGTTGTAATGGCTGACATAGAGCAGGCGGAGAATGTCTTGGCCAGAATCTGATTCGCGATCCAGCTTGCGCCGGACCGAGTCCGCCAAAGGGGTCGAATCGCGGAAGAAAGCTTCCCGGTCGAAGCCGTGATGGATCGCAATCACGCTGCGCCCCGTCCAATGGCGCAACTCTTCTGCGAAGGCTGCGCTGGGAGCGACGGTGCGGTCCGCCCAGAAAATCGATCTGCGGGCCAGCCTGGCTTTAGCTTTGGTTTCAAGCCACAGACCGTAGTCCCCGCGGCGGCGCAGATCGCCGAAGAATTCCGCCGAGGTATAGAGTGAGTTGCGCGAGAGAAGAATCTGCGGCACCGGTGACCGGCGGAGAGCGAAGTTGCCGGCTGACAGCAGAATGCTCGCGTCACTTTTCCGAATGAATCCCGGCAGATCAGTCTGCTCCCGCCAGAAGCGGCGCAGGGCACCGGCTGGAGGATTAAGGTCCAGCAGCGACAGGTTGGGCAATTCACTGAATTCTGCTCTCAGGTCGGGATGCACCGCCGCCGTAACCCGTATCCCGGATCGGGTTGCGAGATGAGGCAGGACATTGCGCAGATAGGTAAGTCCACCGCCGGCGCTGGCTGCCAGGCCGTTCAGGAATAAATGCATCACCGGCGAGCTGCAACCGCCGGCATAATTCGCGGATGCGTCCGGAAACTGAAGCCGGGGAGCGGGCGGTAGAGCGACGGCGAGCCTGCGGGAAGAAGATCGAAGAAGGCAAACGCCAGCATCCAGAAGAAGACGCAGAGATAGTAACCAACCGCAAAAAGCCAATCCTCAAAGCCGGCGTGGATGAGGCCAGCTCCCAGAATCATGGCGATGGGAACGGAATAGTGGCGCAGGTTGCCGGTGCGGCGAAGCCAGGAAAATGCAGCTCCGACTTTTAACGCAAGCATCAGCACCAGGGCGAAAAAGGGCAGAACGCCCAGCAAACCGACCCCTTCCATGATCGCCATGTAGCTGTTGCCATGTTCGCGGCTGGTGCTCGAAGAGGAAGAGTATCTGCCAAAGCTGTTATCTTCCTGACCGCTTCTGACGCTGGTGCCAAAGCCGCTGCCGAACCAGGGATGCTGGCGAATGGTTGTAACCGTCTGGTCCCAGATGCTTTGCCGCGAGCCCATCACCCCGACATCCTCGTGCCCTTTATAGAGAAAAAATGACGAGACCGAGGAGTCGTGGCGCATGGGCATGTCCTCCATGGTCTCCGAAGGGGTTAATACCACCGCAATGAGAGCCACTCCCGTAGCCACCATAACTGCCTGAATCAGTAACCGGTAGCGACGCAGGGCGATACAAGTAAGCGCGCACACCACCGCGGCAGCCAGGATTCCGGCTCGCGCCTGGCTATAAAACACCAGCACTACGGCCAGGGTCAGCGCAAAGATCATTCTCCTGCGTTCCGACCTGCCTTCCCTGGTCAGCACGCCCCAGAAGAGCAATGGGACTGCAATCACTCCCATGATTGCACCCATGGAGTTTGGGTTCCCCAGGATGGGAAACCGCAGAAGCAGATACACCCCGGCGGTGATGTAAACCAGGACTTCCACGCCCAGCAGCAGGCGTGGAAAGAATTTCTCCTCCCGGCCTGTAAGTGCCAAGCGGGCGCCGGTGGAACCGTACAGAAAAAGGAGCAGCAGGCTTAGGGCTTTTAGCGAAGACATAACCGGCAGAACCGATACTATGCCGGAAACGAATGCCGCCAGCACGCAGAATAGCGCTACCAGATGAAAGCTTCCGAAATGATGACGCCCGCTGCGCATGTAGAGCGCGAATCCCACCAGCGCGCCCACTCCCAGGACACCCCAGCGTCCGGAAGTCCATATCCCATTGAAAGGCACGCTGATGCCCGCCCAGAGAAAGACAATTACGAGCAAGGGAAAGAATCTGTCCTGGTAATTCCAGACCGCGGCCAGCAAAACCTGGAGGAAGATCAGCCCTCCCAAATAGTAGGCGCTGCCCAGATATCCGGGCCGGTACAGGGCGATGTAGACGGCAAACGAACACACACCCAGGAGGGCTACGGGCAGCACAAAACGGAGAAGGCGTTTCTCGTTATCCATGTCTTTCTTGTAATGCGTGGTCTGACAGTACATTGCTTTGCGATCCGCTTTGCGGCTTCTGCCGGCCCGCTGTCAGCGACAATGCGGCACCGGCAATGCCGGCGGCACACGCCTGCGGAGAGTATCGCAAGATATGCTCGCGGCTGCGACTCCCCATGAGGTGACGAAGGGTGGACCCCCGGGCCAGTTCCTCCATGGCGGAAGCCAGTTGACCGACGTCGCGGCTGCGTACTACTCGGCCGTTCCAGTTATCTTCGACCAGGTCAGCCGTGCATCCGGCCGCATCGGTCGCAATCACCGGAAGACCGCAAACCATGGATTCGTTCACCACCAATCCCCAGGGATCGGAGTGTGAGGGGAAGACGAAGACATCTGCCAGGGAGTAATAGGCGGCCAGGGCTTCGCGATGCGCGAAACCAAGGAATTGAATATGTCCCGGCACTATGCGAGTCGCCCGGCGTGCTAGATCGGCCCGAGCGGGTCCTTCGCCAACGAAAACCAGGCCGATTTCCGTTCTCAGCTCTGCGGCTAGTTTGGCATAGGCGTCGAGCAGGTCAAAGACTCCTTTTTCCGGCACCAATCTGCCGGTAAACAGGAAAAAACGTGCCGGCAATTGCAAGGTTTCGCGATAAGCGACTGCATCTTTCTGGAGAGCAGCCGCCTGGCGGGAGAAAAAATCCACGTCAATGGCGTTGGGAGCGATGAACACGTCTTGTCCCGCAGCCAGGTAATTCTTGACGTACTCCAAAGACGACTTGCCCGGGACAATGAACCCGCGGCAATCACGCATGAATTTTGCTTTCAGCCACTCAACCAGAAAGTTGTGGCCGCGAGCATCTCTATCCGTGCTTTCGACCCACAAAACAAACGGGACTTGCCGCCGTTTGGCCCACAATTTCGTCTGCCACGAAGCGAAATAGTTGTAGCCACCGCACACGATGATGTCCGGAGCGGCGTTTCGCAGACTCGATTTCACGCCTCGATTCAGCAGGATACTGTGTCTTCCCAGCCGCAGCCTGTGTGAAGGCAGGACTTCATATGAGAAATGAATCTCGTCCTTGTAAACCGGCCATTGCCGCAACCCAGGATCGGTTTCCGCCAGAAACACCACATGCAAATCGATGCCCTGGTGATGGGCGAGGGCATTGAACACCGGAATACGATAAGGCGCGATGATTTCGGTGAGGATGACCAGGCGGGTGCTCATCCCTGACATTCCCGGTAGAGCCGCGCCAGCCTGGTCGCGTGGAGTGCCTGAGTATGTTCCTGCAGGATGCTCTGGCGCGCTGCCTCGCCGATGCTTCGCCGAAGCTGATCTTGCTGCAACAAACTGGACAGCGTATTTGCCAGCGCCCCCGGTTCATCCCCGTCGCCGTTCAGCAGGCAGCCGTTGATTCCGGGGCGAATGACTTCTTCGATTCCCTGGCCCTGGCAAGCGATCACGGGTTTACCGGCGGACATCGCCTCCAGGTAAACGCATCCCAGACCTTCGAAGTGGCTGGGGAGCGCGAAGATGGCAGCGCGTCGCATGGCTTCCGCGACCTGATTTCGACTTTGACGTCCGCGAAAATGAACCTTGCCGGCGGTCCCCTGATCTCGCGCCAGTCGCTGAAGGCGGGGGCGTTCCGGACCATCGCCGATAATTTCCAGAGAAAGCCTGGGGAACCGATCCAGTATCAGCGCGAACGCACGCAACAGCAATTCGTGACCTTTGATTGGGATCAGATCGCCCACGCTCAGAATTACGTCGGGTTGAGTTTCCTGGTTCGAGGGAGAAAACATTTGAGGATCGACGCCATTGTAAAGAACGGTAGCGCGAACAGCGTTGCCGGCACCCTCGATCACGCGGCTGCGCACCTTCTCACTCACGCAAATTACCAGACGAGCCGCGCGGTATACCGATTGCGAGAGCCGGGCGCACCATTTCCCAGCAGAGCCGCTGACCTGGCGGGTCGAAAACGCGTCCAGGCCGTGAACTGTCACCACAAAAGGGATTCCCAACTCACGGCCCAACAGCGAAGCGGCGTGTCCGCAGGGCAGCGCTGCATGGGCATGGATCAGGTCGACTGGCTCGACTTGATGCAGGCGGCGAATTCTGGAGATGACTTGCGCAAAAAGAGCAGCCCCCGAAAATGGTAGTCCAAAGCCTCCCGGAACTGTGCAGTAATGAACCGGAGCTGCCGGAAAAGCTTCTGCGCTGGCCTGCGCGTGCTTGCGGTAGAACGGGCGCACTGCCATCACGCTGTTCCTGATGTGTTCCTTTTGCAGCCAGGGCAACGGTTCGGCCACAAAACATCCGAAAGCGTCGTCTCCCTTGACCGGATAAAACGGCGTCAGCGTAAGGACGTGAAGCGCTGGTTGGCCGCCAGACGACCTGGTTCGGACTTCGGGATTGTCGATCAGTTCAATGTTCACGACTTGCGCATCGCTGTTTCCAGGTATGCCCTCTCCCACAGCCTGCTGACCTGGCCCCACTCGAAGTTTTGCATGTGCTGGCGGGCCGCCGCGCCCATTCGTTGCCGCAAGGCGGGATCTGAGATCAACCTGCCCAGCGCACCGGTCATCTCTGCCGCCGTTCCAACCTGGAAGCCGGTGGCGCCATCCACCACCGACGGCGTGGCATAGTCGCGAAATACCACGCAGGGCAAGCCTGAGGCACCCGCTTCCAGCGTGACTTTGGGGATGCCCTCGAGCCGCGATGGCAAAACAAAGACGTCGCTATTGCGCATGATATCGGCCATCTGGGCTTGCGTCTTTGGACCCTCCAGGCTCACGTTCTTGAGGCCAAGCCGGGTAATTCTCTCTCGTAACACTTCTTCAAAGCCGTCGCGCCCGGCCCCCACCAGGCGAAAGTTCGCGCCGGGCAATTGCGTGGCGGCGTCGATTACGTGTTGCGGCCCTTTGCGTTCCACCATGGTCCCGGCAAACAGGACGACCGGTGTGGAATTGGTTCTCCTCAACGGCGGCGTGAACCTGCTCGTATCCACGCCAACTGGCAGAATATAGCTGACGCGGCTGTTTGCGCCATTGTCGTTTAGACTGCCCTCAAGGTCGCGCGCTACGAACTCCGTAATGGCAGTGTAGACATCGCAACGAGGAACGATACCTCGATAAAGGAAACGCAAGGTGGAGGATGGATTCCCGATTTGGGCCGCGGGCGCCTCGGCGTGAAGCACGGCTTTGGCGCCGCGACGAAACTTGCGAGGCAGATGAAGAAACAGGTAGCTGGCGGGACTGTAGTCGATGTAGGCGATAATGTCGTAGCCGGCGACCATCTCGTTCACAATTCGAATCGTTCTGGCCCGCGAAGGCAATTGCAGCAGGCGAATGGCAGGGTGACTCCTCAAACGTTCGTCCGGCTGATGCTGGTACCAGAGCGTGCTCTGAATGCGTTCGGGATCAAGCCGTAAGGCAAGCTCGCGGACGTTCAGACTCTGCGCATTGGTATTTTCCGCATCGACCGCGGGCAGGAACAGCACCCGAACTCTATTCATGTGCTCTCGCAGCCATCAATCATTTGGTTTGGTGGTTCGCTTTGACAACTTTCGGAGCTACAATTTCGGAATGTTAGTTCCACTTTTCATTCCCGCCTAATACTAATGGCAGATGGCGCAATAAGCCGAGGGGCCTCTCCAAACCTTGATCTGCTGCGCAGCCTTGCTGTTCTGTTAGTGCTTGTCGATCACCTTTGCCGGCATTTTTATCGGGATCATTGGGGTCGGCTTGGCATTGCCGATCTCGGCACTTTCGGCGTTCTGCTTTTCTTTGTGCACACTTCCCTGGTGCTCATGTACTCCATGCAGCGCAGCCGCCTGTCGGGGCTGCTACTGATCAGGAATTTCTTCGTCCGGCGGTGCTTCAGAATTTATCCGTTGAGTGTCCTGGCCGTGCTATCAGCGGTAGCTCTGCACTTGCACGCCAACGGACGCGGCCTCTCGTTGAGCGCCAAGCCTGGTCCTTTGGAGCTCGCTTCCAATTTGCTCCTTGTCCAGAACCTGACCTATTCCGATTCGGTTGTCGGCCCGCTGTGGTCGCTTCCCATCGAGCTGCAAATGTATGTCCTATTGCCCTTTCTCTTCTTGTGGCGAAAACGCTCGCTGGGAAAGCTGCTGGTTCTATGGATGCTGGCAGGAATTCTCGGGCATTTCCCCCTGGCCTTTCCTGCGCTTGGCTGGTTCACGCTCTTGCTTTACATCCCCAATTTCATTCCTGGAGTGATGGCCTACGATTTACCTGAGAGTCGAACGCTCCCGTCCTATTTATGGCCTCCGTTTATTTTGCTGCTCGGTGGCATGTACGCGTTCGACCCCTCGCGACGGTTTGGCGCCGAACTATGCCTGTTACTCGGGTTGATGATCCCTCGATTCCGCGAGATCACTTTTCACCCAGTGCAACTCGTCAGCCACTGGATCGCGACCTATTCGTATGGAATTTACCTGGCGCACTCCTTCTGCATATGGTTTGCGCTCGGCGTGGTGCATAGCTGGGGACTGTTCGTAGTCATGATCGTGGTTCTGCCGGTTGCTCTTTATCATGGGATCGAGCACCCCGCCATCAAGATCGGGACGAGGATGGCGAACCGAATCTCCAGCCCCCAATTACCGGAGGCGGTTCCCGCCGCGGTTCAGGGTTAATTCGACAAACTACTCATACGTTCCGATTGCCGCAGCTCGCGCAGGCGGGCGCGGAGGCGCAGGTCCGCATTCTGGGTCTGACTCAATTTCTGGAGGTGGCCATGCGCGATTTGCAGCAGGCGAGCGCGTTCCCGAGGCGAAACTCCCGGCAGCAGAGGAGAGCGCTCGCCGGGGTCATGCCGCAGGTCGTAGAGGAGATCTGCTCCTTCGCGGAAGTTAACCACCAGCTTGTAATTCTGGTCGCGAACCGCCAGCAAACGTGGGCGCATCCGGTCGTCCACCTGCAAAGGGTTGTTGCACGCCTCAACGCATTCGACGATGGCTGGCTCGCCCGCCCAATTTCCTGCGCATATTTCATCCCAGCAGCTCCGCCCCTGAAAGTCGGGAGGAACTGGAACACCCGCCCCTCGGACGAGAGTAGGAGCCAGGTGAATCAGACTGAAAGTCCCCGGCAGGCGGCGGGGGCCTGCAAGCTCGGGCAGGCGCAACAGCAGCGGGACATGAATCAACTGCTCCGACAAATTGCTGGTGGAATGATAACGAGCCGCGTGTTCCAGAAACTCTTCTCCATGGTCGGCGGTAACCGCGAAGACAGTTTCGTTCCACTTCCGCGATTGCTGTAGGGCTTGCACGAGACGGGAAATCTGTTTATCCACCCAGTAAATGCCGCCATCGTAAAGGGAGAGAATTTCCTCGCGGTAGCCCTGCAGTCTTTTGACTCCTGCATTACCACGGTTCCAGAAGGAATTGAGAAAGCGGGCGCGGCCCGGGGTGACCGGCGACGAACTCAACGAAGCCAGCGCTTCCTGCGGAGGATAGTAAGGGTGATGCGGATCCATCAGGTGTAGCCAAAGAAAGAAAGGCGCGTCATCGAGACCACGAAGCCAGGAGCATGCCTGATCGACCACCACGTCCGCCGCTGGATAACGGCGCAGGCCGTCAAGTGAAGCTGTTTCATGCCGGGAACGCCACTGACCGTACCAGAAGTAGAGTTCATCGTAAGCAGCCGCAGTTACCTTATTTCGGCTGCAGGCAGCTTGCACCCGCTGGTTGAGTTTCGAGGAGCGCAGAGTTGCGCTCGCAGACGACTCTGGTGTGCCGGCAGAGGTTACGTCGAGAAAGTCCTGAAAGCGATCAAAGCCCTGGTCATAACCGAATTGCGCAGTGAGATAAGGATTGCCCGCCACAAATGCCGCGGTTGTATGGCCGGCTTCTTGCAGCACACTTGCGATGGTGGGCTCGAGCGGTGCGATTCCGACGACATCACGCCCCAATGCGAGCGGATGGCGCGAAGCCATGATGCCCGGAAAAGAATAGTAAGTGGGAGTTCCGGCCACGATGGCATCGGAGAAAACCAGGCTGTTCTCCGCCACTGAATCCAGAAACGGCGTGACCGGGCGGGGGTATCCCAGGAAGCCAACGTGGTCAGCTCGCAGGCAATCCACCGTGATCAGAACCAGCGAGCGGGGCTTCATGGACGCTTCCTGTGCCGCTGCGTTAGTAGAGCATCCGTGAGAGGTAAGACAGCGGCGGTGCCACAGCTTCGCTCTGCGAAGCTCTTGCTACGCTCAGGATGAAAGAGGCTCAAATGTATCCCAGGTCTTTCAGGCGCTGTTTGATGATTTCTTCCTCAGCCCGGTCGAATTTTTCGGAATCGTCTTTGGTTATTTCCTGAAGCAGGAAGGTGAGCAGGGCTTCGAGGCTTTCAAAGCGGCCCTGCAGACGTGCCTCTGCTTGGGCGCAAAGGTCATCGGGCAGGCTAACCGTCCGGTATTGTGCCATCAGGCTTTTACTCCAGTTTTCGCAGACCGTTTCGCAGCTGGGACCAGGCATTCTCCGCCAGCATTCGGTCATCCGGGTCCAGCGCAAAAGCTACCGCCAGGCCGCCAAATACGGCGTAAGACACAATTAGCGCCAGCAGAACGACGAGCGACTGGTGCGCGAGCGACGCCGTCCAGAAGCGCAACATCGCGAGACTGGCCGCAAGCAGGGTGGCCGGGACCAGGAGCGCATAGTAGCTCCGATTATAGGGGGAAATGTGAAGCGCCTGCCGCACCTGGTGCAGATTCCATAAATTTCCGCCTACATTGACAAGCGCCGCAGCCAGCACGGCGCCGATGATGCCGAGCACCGGGATAAGAGAAATGTTTACCAGCACCGAGATCGCCGCCATGGCGAACTGCACCCGTATCAGCCGGCGCTGGTTTCCCGACATGAGCAGAATGTAGCCGACCGAGCCCACTCCGCAGTTCACCAGTTGTCCGACGGCTCCGATGACCAGCACCAGCCATCCGCTTTCGAAATCCGGCCCGAAGATTCGCATCAACGGGCGAGCGAAAATAATTACCACGAAAGCCAGCGGAAGAGTGAGTCCCAACACCCACTTGGTAAGGGTTTGAAAAAGTTTTTGCAGAACCCCGATCTGGCCCTGGGCATGCAGGTCGGCAATTACCGGAGCAAAAATCTGATTCACCGATTGCAGAATGATGGGAATGAAAGCCGACAGGGTTGAAGCCAGCACATAAATACCGACCACGCGCGGATTCAGGTAAAGGCCGAGCAAAATTTTGTCCGCCTGCGACACCAGAAAATCCAGCGCCGACATACCAAACGCCGCCGCCGCGAACGAGATGACTTCGGGGTCTAGCGGCGGCAACGCGGAGAACGAAAAGCGGGCGGCGGCAGGAGTCAGCTTCCAGGCGGCGGCCACCAGCAGAACGACAACTACCGCCGAATTGACGACCTGCGCCGTCAGATATCCCCACATGCCCGCGCCCAAAGCAAGCAGGACGACCGTGAGAATCATCACCAGCGGACTGCCCACAAAGTTGGTGATTATGGTGCGTTTCGCAACGTCTTTGAATCCGGCCAGCACCTGGCCGTAGAAACCGGTGAGCGCCCCCAAAAAAGCCAGCACCGCAAAAATTGGGACGTAGGGGCCAAGATCAGGCGCGTGATAAAGATTGCGCGCGATCCATCCGCCGCCGAGTGCAAGCGCAATCGATAAGGCCAGGTTCAGAGAGGTAATGACACCGAGGCTGCGGGTAAGGAAGCCCCGCAATTCATCGAATCGTCCAGTCCCGTTATAAACGGCGACGTAACGCGCGGCCGTTCCCTGCAAACCCAGCATGCCGATTAATTGCGTCAGGCTCACCAATGTGATGCCCAGGGCATAGACCCCCAATTGCTCGGCCCCCAACACCCGTGCCACATAAATTTTGACCAGGTAGCCGGCCACCATGGTGAAAATCGTTCCGGCAAAAAACACCGCAGACTGGCGGGAGATATGGCCGAGATTTCGGCTGAACTCGAGGCGCAGAATATCGGGTGCAACTTCGGATGAGGCACCGCTCGGCGCAGCATCGGCCTGGTTGTATGGCGCTTTCATGAATTCTGGCGGTTTCCCCGATGAGCGCAACCCTGCCCGCTCACGGCGCCGACGCGGTGTGCGCAATGGCCGCAGGCTGCGGTGCCGGAACCGAATCCTGCACGCGATTTACGAAGAGAATCCGCTTGCGGCCCAGGCGAAAACGGTACACAAAATCAGACTTTTCAATCCCGTGAACAGAATCGTGGTTGGTTGCCGCTGCGAAGATCCATGGCACTTTGCCGGACGTATGCAATTGTCCAGCCAGCAACGAAATCGCCATGGCGAAATATCCGTTTCCTCGTGACGAGGGTGGAGTGAAGCAATCAAAAACCAAGGTGGCGTTCGGCCTCGGCGCCTGCAAAGTACGCTCTAATTCGTCCATTCGAAAGCCGTCGAAGTCCTTGGCCCAGCAGAAATGTACAGGGTGGCCATCGCCTGTGACCAAAGCGAATCCGCGGGCATCGCTTGACCTGAGCCGCTGGGCACATCGCATCAGATACTCGAGCGTGGAGGGCTCATCGGCATGCCGCATGGCGGCAGCGGCCGTGAGGTCGAAATCGAGCGCTTCTAACCTTAGCGTACCGTTCGCCGAGCGACCACCGCTGGGCGCCCACTCGAAGAAGAGCACTTCGCTCGTGGCGAATAGTGATTTCCACAGGCGGCGGCACGACCACCCTATCAGACCAGGAAATCCGCTTTTGCCAAGACGGTTTCGCCACCGGCCACCGTAGGAAATCAGACTACGAATCCGGTTCTCAGCCCAGGGTGATGCGGTTCCCGCCGCAGCCAATCGCTGCCGTCCAGCTGCTTCCACGTGGCGGCGAAGAGAGCGGTTTAATGTCAGGTGCGAGGTTTCACGGGTAGAAGTGGCAAAGCGTTCTTTATATCCCTCAGCTCCCAATCCAAGATCGATAACCTCGAGATCAGGCCGGTCACAAGCGGTTTCCACGATTTTGGACAGGAGGCAAAAGCCGGGCGAGAAACTGTCGTAGCGACTGTCCAGCGTAGGCTGGTACCAAAACCAGCTTCCGGAAAACTGGAAGCCGTAGTTCCATGCGACGGCAACATCGCCAAGAAAGAGACGGCTCAAGGTCACCCACCCACAAGGCGACAGGCGCCGCGCCAGCTCACGGAGGAAGTCCCGGCGCTCGGGGCGCACCATATTGCTGATGCGGCCGGTCACCAGGAAACGGGCAACGTGAGCGCGCTGAAACGACTGGAGAGCGGGCTCGATTTCTTCCCAACACGTGTCATGCCGAACTCGCACGGCAGCCAGCTTCTCCATGTCGCGCAGATTACGCCGCAGCATCTTCTTGGCCAGCGTCGATTGTTTGAGAGCGGCCCGCTGCTCGCCCGATCCCAGGACGACGCGTGCGCAAAAGTATGCAGGGCGCGACAGCAGATGATAACCAGAGATGGAAGCAGCCGCGGAAATCGCCGGGGCTGAGGATGAATCTGCGGGCAAGTTCGCCAGCACGATTTTTTCCACTTGCCGGTCCCTCAGTTCGTGAAAAACCGCGCCGATGAATTCGCGTCGTTTGCCGGGTTCACTCAGGAAATCACAATAATCGGCAGTGGTTCCGGTCAGGAAGACGACAGCTTCAGATTTGCTTTCCCTGGCCAATGCCACCACCCCGGTCAAGGAGTCGCCATCATAGGCAAGAAAGATCAGCGGTTTCAGAGAGCCCGCATAAGCGTGCTGGACGGCGATCGCCCACTCACAGGTATAGAAAACCTGGGGTTGCTCGGTAAGCTGCGCCAGTTCATTCCAGCTCTGCCGGAATTCGGCGTCCTCGGGTATCTCGTCCAGCACCAGCAGGCGCAAGTTTTCCATCTCCGCGAAGTTCGATTTCGAGAATACCTAGTTTTCTGCGGTTCAGCTACCTACCGCCGTAGGTATTCCGCTCCAGGTTCGGCCCGAAGCCGGCCTCGCATAGCATGATGGAAGCCAGAGACGTGAGCTTCATAGACCGCCAGCGACATTTCTGATGTCACATGAATACGAGGAAGCGCAAATCCACGGTTAGCTCGACTCAGCGATCCGCCGACATTCATGAAAGCGCAATCGTAGCCAGCCTCCTCCGCCATCCTGAATTCGCGGTCGACGGCCGACGAGGGGGTTCCGAAGGGATAGGCAATGGCCCACACGGGCCGACCCAAAGCGCTCTCCAGCGCTTTACGGCATTCCGCCATCTCCAGCCTCGCCAGTTCCGCCGGCTGCTCAGCCAGCACCGGATGGCTGAGGGTGTGGGCTCCAATGGTCATTTCCGCGTCGACGAGTTGCATTAGTTCGGGCAACCGGGTCAGCTGAAAGCGCTCCCGCAGTAACGGATCGTCCAGCAGCTTTGTTCGCCACGCTGGGCGCAATCCGAATTTTGCCGCCGCTTCTTCCAGGAACTCTTGCCTTTGCTGCGCGCTTTGGCGCGAGAGTGTCCGCATGAGCTCATGCCACAGCGCTTCCCGTTGCTGACGATCCGGAGAGATGGCGAGTATCGGGACGCCGCGCACCAGAAGCGGTCCGTCCTGGGCTTGTGATTCCATCAGCATCAAGTAGAGCTCCATATACCACAGCATCTCGCCCGGTTCGGACCCCGCCGCTGTGCAGTTGGTTAGAGACAAGCCCGTCACAAAAAACAGACACTTCAGGCCTTCCTCCTGCAAGACGGGAAGCATCAGGCTCACCTGGTTAAGCAGGCCGTCGTCGCAAGTCAGCAACATTGCCTTTTCGGGTAGGACTTCCCGGCGGCGAAGCCAGAGCAGAAACTGATCCGGCGAGATCACGGTGTAATGTTTTTTCAGCAGCCTTAACTGGGATCGAAACGACTCCATTTTTACCAGCGTGTTGTCCAGTGGCGGATATTTGATTTCGTATCCGGCGGGCAGAACCCCGTGATAGGTAATCACGTTGATAACCGAAGCGGGCGACGAACGCCGATGAAAATATCCCAAACTCCCAAGCGCCGGGTAAATCATGCGGTTAAGAATGGAGCTCAACAGGCGCATTGGGTGGAGGACATCTCTCGGCTACTCCCGAACATGATTTCGTCGAGACGCGTATCGTCTGCGGGTCGCCAGAGCCGCCGCGTCCGCGAAGCATCTTGAGTGGATTCGGTTGCCTGCGCCAGGCGTTCGGGTATGGAGTGGATTTCACCAGGAGTTTCGAGCAAGATTCCGGCACCATAACGGGCAAATTGCTGCATGTAGCCAAATCCGTTGAAGTCGAGCCAGCCGCAGAGAAAGTAGGGAACGCCGCGCAGGGTGCATTCGACCGCGACACTCGAGTCGACTCCAATTCCACACCAGGTTCGCTTCATGATCTCGGAAGCGGGCATTGAGCTGACCTCGATGCCGACGGCCTGCCCGACCGGCAACACCGCACGCAGGAGGCGCTCCCGGCCCCTCATGCTTTCAAAGGGATGAAGCTTGACCACGATTTTGCGCCTGGTTCGATGGGCCACTTCCGCCAGGCGGGGAAGGATCTGGCGGTAGATTTCGTCGGCGCGTCCGCCGGAAACCTCTACCGGCTGAGAAAAAAGAACCAGGTCACCGGCCTGGCCGGCTGACCATTGCGCTGGGCCGTGGCAGATATGCGCATGCCCGGTTTCGGCTGGCGCGCCGATTTCGATTCTCGCCGGCTCCACTTCGCTCACCCGCAGCACGTATTCCTTTTCCATCTCGCCCTTTACCAGGTAGTGCTCGGCGTAGGACTTCTTGAACAAAAGCGGGCCATCGAGAGCGCCGTGATAACAATAAATTGCGTTTCTTCCCATCAGCTTCGCCAGAATCAGGGGCAGGCGGGTGTAGTAGTTGAGATCGTCCGCGCAAAGAACGCCCGTTACCGGCTCAGATGTCATCAATAACTGCCAGGCATCGCGCAGACGCAGGGCGTTTTCGAGATGACGCGGAAAGTAATCCCAAACCCCGGCCCGAAATCCATGACGAAGCAATTCAATCTGGCTGAGTTCTGCCTGCAAAACCTTCCAGGCTTCGATGAGCTCCTGCGCCTCCAGATCGGTTTCCCGCGACGCCTGCGCGTACGCAGACAGCGAAACCGAAGCCACATTGGAAGGCAGTTCGCCAGACTCACCGCTGCGCCGGGTTGTAGCCAGAAGAAACCGCCGCCCCGGCAACTGAGCCGCATATGCCAGCTGCACCCGAGTGACATTAGAATATGCCGATGGCAACAACATGACCGGCTCCTGCAATCTGGCCTGCCGGTGCCGTGCCACCTTTCCTCTGTATCTGTAACTGGGATCCCACTTGTCGAATGCGATCTCGAGTATCTGCGCGGGACGCAGGTTGCGGGCAGCGTTGGAAAATCGCGACACGACACTGCGCGAAGAAGATGCCGGCTCGCCGATGCAGCGCACCGGCGAACCACTTACCACTCTCAGGAGGCCAACGTAGGAATGTTCGCGCGTGGCCACGAACTCGACTGGCCCGGGGCCTAATTCCCGCTGCAACTGGCGGAGCAGATACAAGGCCTGTAGTTCGTGATAGCTCCAACAGGCAAGTATTTCCCACCAGTCCAGGCCCATGCGGTCGAGAAACCTGTCCCGGCCCGCCTCCAGCGCCTGGTTTACCCAACGGTAGCTTTCCGTCTGGCCGGCAAACTGGTGAAGGCTGATCACTCTGGTGCCAGTTCGCTCGCTCCACTCCGGATAAACGTTGCTTCCGGCAAAGGCAAGATCGACGATCAAGTCCCAACGAGAATCGGCCCATTCTCCGCTCCAGGGAACGTCTTGAGGATGCAGCAAAAGAACTTTCATGCAAACCCTTGGTTCTACTTTCGGACTCGCCGGCCATAAGAGGGAAATCTTGCTTAAGAAGGGTCCATCAATTCCCAGGTAACCGGCGTCCCGCGTTCGATGTCGCGCACGGCCCGGCGGCCCAGCACGTTCGACAAGTGCCGTGGATGTAGCCCGTCGGCCGGCCGAATCGACCGTATATTTTCCGTGGTGAGCAGTTCGCCACGCTTGACGTCAGCTACGACAAACAGCGAGCGGCGAAACGGGACCGTGCTCCGTTCATGGGGACTGATACCGAATTGCACCTTTCCAAGCGACTTCTCTGCTGCTCGAACCGCTTCCACCATGGCCTTGAATTCGGATGGATCGAGCGAGAACGCGCTGTCCAGACCTCCGTCGGAATGAGAAAGGGTGAGATGTTTTTCCACCAGGCACGCTCCCAGGGCAACCGCAGCGACCGCCACCGCGATGCCGGTGGTGTGATCGGACAAGCCGACTGGCAGGTTGAAACGCCGCGCCAGTTCAGGAATCGTGCGCAAGTTCATCTCCTCGGGCGGTGCGGGATAGGCGCTTGAACATCTGAGCAACATAATCTGTTTTGCGCCAGCCTCGCACGCCGCTGTAACGGCTTCTTCAATTTCCTCCTGGGTTGCCATCCCGGTGGAGAGGATCAAGGGCTTTCCGGTTCTCGCCATTTTCTGAATCAGCGGAATATCCACCAGTTCAGGAGAGGCGATCTTGTGGACGGGAGCATTCATCTTCTCCAGAAAATCGACGGCCGAGGGATCGAACGCGCTGGAAAAAAAATCAAGGCCCACTTCGTCAGCAATCGCTTTCAGCCTGGGTTGCCACTCCCAGGGCGTGTAAGCCTCGCCGTAAAGGTCATACAGAGTGCGGCCATCCCAAAGCGTGCCACCCTGAATCCGAAAGCACTCTCGCTCGGAACGTATTGTGATGGTGTCAGGAGTGTAGGTCTGCAGCTTGATGGCGTCCGCGCCCGCCGCCTTGGCGGCATGTACGATGCGCACCGCCTGCTCGAAGTCTCGATTGTGATTTGCCGAAAGCTCGGCAACAACATACACAGGGTGGCCGGCCCCGATCTGCCGCCCGCCCACATTGATGGTCGCCCCATTCATATCGTTTTGCACTCCGCGACCCTTGCCGGCACCTCGCGGGGCAGGAAAGGCTTGCCGCGGCCGCTGCGGATGATTTCCATGGAGCGCTCACCCTCATTAAAAACTAGATCCAGAACGCACGCGTAAGGGACAAATGGCGGGAACATCTGCTTGTATTCCGGGTGCGTATAATTCTGGAAAACCACCTCGACATAGTAGTCCGAGAAAATCTGCATTTCATCGAGCAGATACTCCGCCGAACCAAGTGG
The DNA here is from genome assembly GCA_036265205.1 of Terriglobales bacterium. GTDB lineage: Bacteria > Acidobacteriota > Terriglobia > Terriglobales > Acidobacteriaceae > JAIQFF01. The sequence continues at coordinate 42,833 of DATAPL010000022.1, read as the reverse complement.
GGAAAGATAATCGCTGGCGTCCAGCTTGCGGCAGATGTTGGCTAGCAGCTCCGTTCTTTTGCCGGCCTGCTGCAAGGCCGATGCCAGAACCAAAGGCGTGGTAATTCCTAGCACCTGCATCAGCCAGCCCAGCAGCCGCAGATTCAGGTCGATCAGGCGAGTGCCTTGCAGGCTCTGCCCCAGGATCGATGAAAGTGCCGAAATATGAGAGTGGAAAAAGGGCGCGTGAGCGTAGTTAGCCTCGAGGCTTCGCAGATGTTTTTGGGAAAACCGTTCCTCGCAGATTGTGACGTCGTGAATGGCCTGTTCAAAACGCCCGTGTACCGCCACTGGAACCGTGAGCCAGCTCAAGCCTGACGGCGTTTTGATGCGATTTCTCTGCTGCCATGATCGCTTCTCGAACTGCACCGTGTCGAGAACCACGAAAACATCCACCTGGTCGATCAAGTCAAAGTAACCGAGCCAGGGCAAATACGTGGGTTGAGAAATCGCAATCTTCACCGCGCCGACACCTCACTCGAAGAGTGGAGATCCTGCAAAGCATCCGCGAGTAACCGAGCTACTCTCTCCGCTCCTCGACCATCGACCAGTTTCTGCCCGGCATCGCTCATCCGGCGAATCCTCTGACCATCCAGCAACAGGGTGCGCAGCGCATTCGCAATGTTTCCGGCATTGGCGTCTGCTTCGAGGACCGTCACTGCTCCCCCCTTTGCCAGAAGTTCCAGGCTGGGAAGATCCGCCGGGTAACGGGGCCATGCGATCACCGCGACACCCATATAAAGAAGCTCCCACACGGTCACGCCCGAAGCCACCACGGCGATATCAGCCCAAAGCATTTGGGCAGGCATATCCTGAACATCGCTCAAAACTTCCACGTTGCCGGCCAGCTCGCGAGCGGCTGCCTGCAGCAGGTCCAGGCGCGGATTCGCTCCCCCAACCAAAACTCGCGCTTGCACCCCGGAGTCCTTCAGCATCGCCAGGCCGCGAAGAGCCTCCAGTGTCGCGTTTTGCGGATCGCTGCCGCCGAATGTGATCAGAACTTTCGCCGGCGCTGGCGCCGCCAGCGCGCTGCGCTCTCTGGGTCGGGCGGTGAGGAATTCGCGACGCAGCAATGCATATCTAGGTCCCAGCAAAAGCCGGGTGCCGGGCCCGCGTCGCGGATACGCTTCTTCTCCGGATGGAAGATCGGCATTCCAGATCCAATCCGCGGAGTAGTATCCCGCTCCGATGTAGTCCTCAAGCAGTAGAAGCCGCAATCCGGCCTGTTTTATTTGTTTCTGATATTTCTCGTCGAACGCGTCTCCATCCAGAACCAGGTTGCGAGATCCAAGGCGTTCCGCTATGGCGATGGTCTCGCTTCCGTCCGCGCTTGACCCTCGCGCAGCTTTCACCGACTTTACAGCGCAACCTTCGCGAAGCAAACGTTCGCACAGCGTCGCCGGGCACTTCCCCACGGCGAAAATAGCCCGGTGCCCCGCGCTTTGCCAGGCTTGCGCCAGAGCCAGGCAACGCATGACATGGCCCACGCCAATCTGTGCGTCGGCATCGGCTCGGAGAAGCAGAGTTTCGCTGTGCACTAATTCGGATAAAACGATTGCAAGTTAACGTATGAAAACGTAGTCGTACCTGAACTTCGAATCGACAACATGGCCTTGCTGGTACATTTCCTTGTGTCTGAAATGGTCACTCAGGCGCAACCCGCAGGCCTCAGCGAGCGCCACCATTCTAGCTGGTTCAGTATGAAACAACCCCGCTGAGTTCAACATAATCCGTTCGCTGCCGAGGGTGGCTTTCATCCAGCGGCGGCACATGCCGAGAAAAGAGCGCAGGCCGTTGTGAGTTAACAGGTGCCAGAGAAATGCGGGCATCGAGGTTCCCCGGTACATGCCGTAGTGCGCGTACTCGTCAATCTCAGGAATTTCCCCCACCCAGACGGTCGCTCCAGGCCTGGCAATTCTCGCCATGGCTTGCAAAGCCGTCTTCACTTCTTCTTCAGACGAAAGATAGCAAAGCACCGCATTGCAGACGACCTTCGAGGCGCTTTCCGGCTTCAAGGGAACGTCCTGCACTGTGCCCACCTTGAAAGCAAGCTTCGGCAGGGTCTCCTCCAGCCGGGCCTTCTCCTCCGCCGTCGGCGTGATGCCGATGCACTCCGCCCCGTATTCCATCGCCATCCTCAGAAGGGTTCCATCGCCACAGCCGATGTCCACCAGGATGTCATCTGGGCCCGGCTGAATCTCGTTCAGGATCGAGCGATTCACGAACTCGGTCAGCGCCTGATTGTCGGGCCTGCCCGCCAACTCGTGAATGTCCTTCGCCTGCGAGCGCACCCGGTAGGCGTCGATGTAGTTGTTGACTCGAATGACAGGCATGGAATCCTAACCGTCCTGAAGGACTTTCTGCTCAACGTGCGAGTTGATCAGCGCCAACTGCGGTTCCCGATCCATCAGACTGAGCACCTCTAGCCAGCTCATGTCGTCGGAGTTATCGAAGCGCGCGTAGACGGAACGCATCAGTTCGAGGTCCTCGACCGTATCCAGCGCCCAGCGATGCCGGCTATAATCCGCCCCAGCCGTCACCGAACCGACCCGGAAACGACCTTCGATCTCATAGAAGTACGGAGTGACGTGCACCCGTTCGTAAGATAGTTTGGCTTCGCTCCACGCGCGCGCCAGCGCTTGCGCGCTAAATACCTCGACGTCGAGTCCGCGAGGGTATGTCACCACCAGCGCATTGGTGGCGTAGTCGGATTTCTGATCGAAAAAAGCACGGACCGTGGCATCAATCAGCTCGGGATCGATCAAGGGGCAGTCTGCCGTGATGCGCACTACTATTTCGGCGGCAAATTTCTGAGCCGCGACATAGTAGCGGTCAAGCACGTCGGCCTCGTCGCCACGAAAGCATGCAACCGAAAGACGATCGCATTCCTGGACGATTACGTCGTCTGATGGAAGCACGGAAGTAGCCACCACGACCTCGTGCAACAGTTTGGCCCGACGCGAACGGCGCACAACCCTGCCCAGAACGCTTACCCCTCCGAGGTCTTTCATCACCTTCCCTGGCAAGCGAGTGCTTCCCATGCGCGCCTGGATGATGGCCACCACTCTCAAGTTTTGCTCCTCCGATCAGCTGCGCGCGTCTTCCGCTTGGGCCGGCGACTTGCGCTCCAGCAGGAATGCGGTATCTACATTTTCATTTTCCAGATAGCGCAGCCGTTCCTCGCGAAGCAGTTCCAGCCCGCTGAACTGCTGGAGATACACGCGCGCGTAATCCGCCTTCCACAGCAGACTCTCGTGACCCCGGTAAACCACCTCAGTCATTTGCGGCGCGTAGTACTCGAATCCCCAGATCCAGCGTTTCGCACAGCGATAAATCTCGGATATGGCGGCGGGCAGATCGAGGGGCGCGATATGGATGAGGACGCCAGAGGTAAACACCAGGTCGAAGAAACCGTCAGGATAGGGAATCTCGAAGGCTGTCGCCTTTACCAGCTCGGCGGTGTCGATGCGTTTGCGAGCCTTGCTCAAGGCGTAGTCCTGTATTTCGATTCCGTACAGGTGATGAAATCCCATTTCCCGCAACATACATAACTGATTGCCCTCGTTGCAGCCGACCTCAAGGACTCGCGAATTTTTAGGGACCTGAGCCAGAAAGCGCTGGTTAATTTCTCGCCGAGTCACGCCGTAGTTTTTCCGATAGAGCGAATCCAGGCTCTCCGGGGACAGAGAGTTGCGGTCGGTGTATTCGCGCCCGAAATCGTTCTGCCAACGTTCTATCTGAGCTGTTTTCATCGCCGCTGAATACCCCTAACTTGCATCACGGAAGTGACAGACCACCTTCGCCACCGCGTCGATCACGTCCCGCACGTCCTGGTCGCACATGCCGTGAAACATCGGAATGCTGATCAGTCGCTCGTAGGCATTCTCCGCTACCGGAAACTCGCCGCCGCGGTCGCCGAAGCGTTCGACATAATAAGGGTGACGATGGATGGGGATGTAGTGCACATTTACCCCGATATTCTCTGCCCGCAAGGCGCGAAAAACCTGGCCGCGATCCGCCTTGAGCTTTCCCAGATCAAGCCGGATGGGATAAAGATGCCAGGCTGGATTTACGTCGTCCCGGACTGTGGGCGGGATGATTTCGGGAAGCTCAAGAAATGCCGCCGTGTACCGCGCTGCGATCTCGCGCCTCCTGGCCAGGTTGGCATCCAGGCTCTTCAACTGGCGGATGCCCAGGGCGCAGGCAATATCGCTAAGCCGGTAATTGAAGCCGAGCAGCACCATTTCGTAATGCCACTGTCCGGCGGCTTGGCGCTGGCGGGCGTCGCTGCTGATGCCGTGGTTGCGAAAGCGGCGCAGGGTCTCGGCAAACCTTTGATTACCGGTTGTGACTATGCCGCCTTCTCCGGTGGTGATGTGCTTCACCGGATGAAAACTGAAGACGGTCATATGCGCCAGGCTGCCGACCTGATTGCTTTTGAATTCTGCGCCCAGCGCGTGAGATGCATCCTCGATCAGCACCAGCCGGTGGCGGTCCGCAAGTTCGAGGATGCGGGTCAGGTCGGCGGGATGGCCGGCGTAGTCGACCGGCAGAATCGCCCGGGTTCGAGGTGTAATAGCCTCGGCCGCTCGTTCAGGATCGAGATTCAATGTGTCGGCAGAGATATCCGCAAAGACAGGCGTGGCGTTCTGATACAACACACAGTTGGCGGTCGCCACAAAACTCAAGGGCGTGGTAACGGCCTCGTCTCCTGCTGTCAAGCCGGCGGTGAAGACGGCGGCGTGGAGTGCCGCGGTGCCGGAACTGAAACTTACGGCGTACCGGGCTCCGGTTCGAGCGGCGAATGCTTCTTCAAACTCGGCGACCTTCGGTCCGGTGGTCAGCCAGTCGGAGCGCAGCGTCTCAACCACTGCCTCGATGTCCGCCTCATTAATGGACTGGTGGCCATAGGGCAGAAACTTCTCTCGAACGGGTGATCCGCCGTGAAGGGCCAGCAGATCGCGGCTTGCCGGAGTGACTGTCATGACTGGTAGCACATGCCGATAGCTCGCGGCGCCTCCAACCGTTCACGCGCTCGCGCGCTTCGGCTCGACCACGCGAAGCTTTTCGGAAGACGGCGTTTCAACTTCGATCAGTTCCTGCAATTCTGTGGAAGTAAGCCACTGTGAATTGGAGTCGCTGCCGTAGCGAAATCCCTCGGGCAAAAGCTGCGCGTTCTTCCAGTTCTGCGTGTCCCACCACGAGTGCGCCGGCTGAATGACGTACATGTCATCCATTTCCAGCGTGTTCCGCGCTTCATCCTCGGAGATCAGAACCTCGTGCAGTTTTTCGCCGGGCCGGATGCCGATGCACTCGACTTCACAGCCGGGCGCAATGCTCGCTGCCATGTCGGTCACGCGCATGCTGGGAATCTTGGGAACAAAGATCTCACCGCCATGCATCTGCTCGATGCAATTCACGACAAAGCGAACTCCCTGCCCCAGGGTCAGCCAGAACCGAGTCATGCGCGTATCGGTGATAGTGATTTTGCCGCGCTTGCGCTGTTCCAGGAAGACCGGGATCACGCTGCCGCGGCTGCCGACCACGTTGCCGTAGCGGGCGCAACTGAATCGCGTATCCTGGGCTCCGGCGTAGGCGTTAGCCTGCACGAACATTTTTTCCGCGCAAAGCTTGGTGGCGCCGTAGAGGTTGATGGGATTCACCGCTTTATCGGTGCTCAACGCCAGAACCCGGCGCACGCCCTGGTCGATGGCGGCATCGATCACATTGCGACCACCCATGATGTTGGTCTGAACTGCCTCAAACGGGTTGTACTCGCAGGCCGGAACCTGTTTCAGCGCGGCCGCATGAACCACAACAGTTACTCCCGCGAAGGCGCGCTGCAAGCGCTGCGGATCACGCACGTCTCCAATGAAGTAGCGCAGGCTGGGATGATCGAAGCCCGCAGTCCGCATGTCATGCTGCTTCAGTTCGTCGCGGCTGAAGATGACTAATCTCTGGGGATGATAGTCACGCAGCATCAATTCCACGAACTTTTTGCCGAACGACCCGGTGCCGCCGGTGACCAGAACGACCTGCTCCTGCCAATTCATCCCTGCGCCCTTTCAGAAAGCGCCTGCATTGAAGTGTACGTGCTGGAGAGTTAACAGGATTATAGCGGAGATCAGCAGCGCCTCCGTGACCACTTTGGGACTCAGTACTAATTTGGAAATCGTCGACGATTTAACATCGAGAGCTCTTCCAACCCGGTGCTAGAATGAACCAACTCGACGACAACAACTATTTCTTAGGAGTACGGATGGATTCCGGACCCTTGATTCCGGTCAACGGCCAGGTTTTGCGCGATGTTTCGGCTGATCTCCCCATTGAAATGAATCGTCTGCTAGGGAGCTCCGCGTACTCGGGGTTGCCCCTGCAGGACTCGGCCTTGCGCGAATATGTTCGAGTTCTGATCAAGCGTAAATGGCTGGTACTGGGATGCGTGGCGGTGATCTTCGGAGTCGTGGCGCTGGCTACGATGAGGAGTACCAGGATTTACGACGCCACCGGCAGCATTGCCATCAATAAGAACGAGTCAGCGTTGCTGAATTTCAAGGATTCGCCGAACGGCGCCGGCTCAGACTATTACGATCCCACCGATCTTGATACCGAAGTAAGAATTCTGAAAAGCGATTTGCTGGCGCTGCAAGTGATCCGGCAACTGAACCTCGACAAGCAGCCCGAATTTGGCGGCGGCGGCGACAGCTCAAATACGCTCGGACTGACCACCGATGCGCTGCAGCCGGACTCGGAAAAGACCACAGCATTACTCGCCAACTTCAAGGCAGGTCTGCGAGTTTCGCTGGTGCCCAACACCAGAATCATCGAAATTCACTACCGCAGCGCCGACAAGAATCTGGCCGCTAACGCGGTGAATACGCTGATAAGCACTTACATCGAGCAAAACTTCAAGACCCGGTTCGAATCCACCATGCAGGCTTCCGACTGGCTCTCAAAGCAACTGGTCGACCTGGAAATGAAGGTTCAAACCTCGCAGGAAAAGCTGGTTTTATACCAGAAGCAGCACGAGATTCTGGGAATCGACGAAAAACAGAACATCATCACCTCCAAGCTGGACGAACTGAACAAGGAATTGACCGCCGCGGAATCAGACCGAATGGGAAAAGAATCGGTCTATCGCCTGGTCGAATCGGGAGATCCCGACACTGCTGCCGCGGCGGCGGTCAGCGCGGGCGCGAGCGGCGGCGCTTCCGGCGGCTCGTCGCTCATGGAAAAAATGCGCGAGCAGCAGGCCGATCTCAAGATTCAGGTCGCGCAGCTTACCACCCAGTTTGGAAATTCCTATCCCAAAGTCATGCAGCTGAACAATCAGCTGAAGGAAGTCGATGCGCAGCTGCAAACCGAAATGACCAAGGTTGTGTCGCGAGTGCGCAGCGGCTACCTGGCCTCTCTGCAGCATGAGAGCATGCTGCGCGCGGCTCTGGACAAGCAGAAACAGGAAGCCAATCAACTGAACGAAAGCGCTATCGAATACAGTCTGCTGAAACGGGACGTGGAGAGCTATCGCACTCTCTACGAGGGCTTGATGGAAAAGCTCAAAGAAGCAGGCGTAACCGCCGGCCTGAAGTCGAACAACATACGCAACGTCGATAAAGCCCGGGTCCCCACCTATCCGTCGGAACCAAATGTACCGCGCAACCTGGCATTTGCTTTGGCCCTGGGAATGACCACCGGCATCGGGCTTGCCTTTCTGCTTGAGGGAATCGATAACACAGTTCGCACTCCCGAGCAGGCTCAGGCGATTTCAGCGCTGCCTTCGCTGGGGATGATCCCCATGGGCTCGAAAAATAGCGTGGAGGCAGCTGCGCGGCGCTTGACCGTGGCCTCTTCTCGCGAAGCGGTGGAACTGGTCACGCAGGCGCGGCCTCAGTCGCAGATGGCGGAATCCTATCGCGCTTTGCGAACCTCGCTGTTATTGACATCGCTGGGCGCGCCGCCCAAGGTAATCCTGATTACCAGCGCCCTGCCGCAGGAAGGCAAGACCACCACCAGCATCAACACTGCTATCGTACTGGCGCAAAAAGGCACGCGGGTGCTGCTGATCGATGCCGACCTGCGCCGTCCCAGTATTCACAAGACCCTGGGCATGGGGCCCAAGACCGGGCTCAGCAACGTGTTGACTGGCAGCGCCAACCTGCAACAGGCGGTGGTGCGCTCCACTATCGTGCCCACACTCTTCGTGCTGCCCGCGGGCACTCCTCCACCCAATCCGGCGGAACTGCTGGCATCCTCCAACATGAAGGACATTCTGGCGGAGCTGCGGGAAGAATACGATCACATCATCGTAGACACTCCTCCGACGCTTTCGGTGACGGACGCGGTCGTGATGTCTACCCGAGCCGACGCGGTGGTGCTGGTGATTCGCTCCGGCCAAACCACCAAGCAGGCGTTAAGACGATCGCGCGACATCCTGGTTCAGGTCAATGCCCGGGTGGCAGGAGTGCTGCTCAACGCGGTCGATCTGAATTCACCCGACTACTATTACTACTACGAGTACCAGGGGAAATACGGCCATCGCTACTACCAGGAAGATGAACTCAGCGACAGCGACAGCGATATCGACGACGGCGCCGAGGCGCTTCCCAAGGTTTCTTCCAGCGGCATCTAAACCAGGCCGGCGGTTGGGCTCGGCGTTTTTCCTGTAAATATTGACATGCGTATACCGCTGACCAGTTCTGCCAGGAAGGCCTGCCTGGTCCTGGCCTTCGCTTTCGTAGTTACCGCTTATCTTTGGCTGGTGAGCAGCCAATTTCTGGCTTCCTACTTCGGGCAGCGGGCAGTGCTGGCCAGCCTGCAGCGGGCGGTTCGCTGGCAACCGGGGAACGCCGAATACCGCGACCGCCTGGGCCGCTATTTCTTCCTGGTTGAACAATCTCCAGATGCCGCGGTGCAATCCTACCGCGCGGCGGTGGATTTAAATCCGCATCAGGCCCGGTACTGGTTTGACCTGGCCGGCGCCTACCAACTGCTGGGCAATTTGAACGAACAGAAGCAGGCGTTGGAACGCGCCCTGTCGGCCGATCCCAACACCCCCGATTACGCCTGGGAGGCTGGGAACTTTTATCTTGTCCAGGGCGATACTGAGAAGGCGCTGCGCGAATTCCGCGTGGTCATGGAAAACGATCCATACCTGCCGCCCGCCGCGTTGCAACTCTGCTGGCGGGTGAAGCCCGATATTGACGCCCTGCTGCGCGAGGTCGTGCCCCCGCAGATGAGCGTGTATTCGAATTTTCTGAATCTTCTGATTTCGAAAAAAGAAACCGCGGCCACCGCCAAAGTCTGGGCCCAGATGGTGCAAATGCACCAACCGCTGGAATCGCACTTCGTGTTCGACTATCTGCGTTACCTGATCGCGCAGCAGGAGGTCGATCAGGCCCGCACCGTTTGGCAACAGGCTGCCTCCATGAGCGGTCTCTCCGCCTATCAACCTTCGCCGGAAAATCTCGTGGTCAACGGCGACTTCAGCCTGAACGTGCTGAACGGCGGATTCGACTGGCTCTACCAGCAGTCGAAGGAAGTTGCCCTGGCGTTGGACCCGACGCAATCCCACGGCGGACACCGTTCTCTGCTGGTTACCTTCGACGCGCGTGCTGTCAACGACGCCGGCATCCGGCAGTTGGTGCCGGTCGCTCCCGCCACTACTTACGATTTCTCGGCCTACTTCAAAGCCGAGGACATTCAGGGCGCTGGCGGCCCGCGCTTCATTCTCCAGGACCTTTACACTGAGGCCACTTACTTCACCAGCGACGAGTTGAAGAACGCGGACTTCTGGAAGGAAGCGAGCGGCAGCTTCACCACCGGGCCCGCAACAAAATTACTCGTAGTGCGCATCGAACGTGACCCTCCGGGCCTTCCGATCCGCGGCAAGCTTTGGATCGATGATGTCCGCTTGTCGAAACAGGAACAAGAACGATAAAGGACCAAAGTTCGAATTTTTCCGTGCCGACCGCGCCCACTCTCGACTCCGCCGTTCAATACTCCCGGACTTCAACACGGGCTTCGGCGCTCGATTCTGTCATCTTTTACGGGGTCTTCGTCCTTTTGATGTTTGGCCCACTGGCATTTGGCGCGGTCGAGCCTTGGGCAATCTTCATCCTTGAGGCCGGAACGGCGTTGTTGCTGATGCTGTGGACGGTCCGGCAGGCTCGCTCTGGTGAGCTGTCATTGGTGCACAACCCCCTTTTCGCGCCCATGCTGGCGTTTGCGCTGCTGGTCTCGATGCAAGTCGCGACCGGACATACCGCATATCGCTACGAAACTATCTCTACGGCTTTGCTGTATTGCGCCTACGGCATGCTCTGCTTTCTGCTGATCCAGACCATGCGCCACACCGCGCATGTTCAGGCTGCAACCGGGATGTTGACCGTCTACGGTTTTGGCCTGGCGTCATTCGCGCTAATTCAAGGACTGTCTTCCACGTCCAAGTTGTACTGGATCCGGACTCCTCGCTTTGGCGGGTGGATCTACGGCCCTTATGTAAACCACAATCATTACGCGGGACTGATGGAGATGCTGGCGCCGATTCCCTTGATTTTTGCGCTCACGCGCGGCGCCGCCGGCCCGCGCAGGACGATGGCCGCCGTTGCTGCCGCACTGATGGCGGGCACCATCTTTCTCTCCGGTTCGCGCGGTGGCATGCTGGCCGTGATCGTGCAATGCGTGGTGCTGACGGTGATCGTGATCCGTCGCCAGAAAGGCCGCAAGGTAGTGGTTGCGATAGGAGTCTCCCTGGTCATCGCAGTCGGACTGCTGGCCTGGCTGGGCGGCGGCGAACTCAGCCACCGGCTGGCCAGCATTCACTCCGAAACCCGCACGGAGTTATCAGGCGGCACCCGCATAGACATCGATCGCGATGCGCTGAAGATGTTTGCCCGCAAGCCCTTGCTTGGCTGGGGAATGGGAACGTTTCCCGACGTCTATCCACAGTTCCGCAGCTTTCATACCAATTTCTTTATCAACGAGGCGCACAACGACTACCTGCAATTGCTGGTCGAAGCCGGCGGCCTGGGCTTTGCGATAATGCTGTGGTTTCTGTGGTCCGTCTACCGCAATGGCGCGAAAAAATTGAGCAATTGGACGGAAGATGCCAATGGTGCGGCGGCACTCGCCGCCATGATCGGGGTGACTGGAATCCTGGTACACAGCCTGGTCGACTTCAACCTGCAGGTGCCCGCCAATGCGGCCCTCTTCTATGTGCTGTGCGTAGTGGCTGCCATGGAACCGAAGTTCGGCAGGTCGCGAAGAAAGGCTTCGCATCGACCGCGGGCGACGCCGGAGGCTTCCAGCCAGGGATAGCGCGGAAAGCGGAGTGGGGAATTCCGAGAATCGAAACCGGGAAGAGTTTCGCGAGTTCTAATGCTCAGGGCGTGGTGGCGCTGGCCGGAGTGTTTCCCTGCAGCAGCACCCAGGTTACAAGTCCACCTACGGCAGCCGCGCCGCCATAAAGCAGTATCGGTGAACTGAGGACGCTCGATTCGCCGGCGGGAATGGCGCCGCCGCCTTTTCGTCTTTTTTTCTTCTTCTTGGCCTGCGAGTCGTCGACGGTCGTCTGCTGTCCTTGCGAAACTGTGGAGGTATCGGTCCCATCACTGACACTAAGGTCGCCCTTTCGCGCCACCACCTGCACCGCTCCATCCGCGCCTTGCTTCACATCAAACTCGGTCCAGCCGCTGGAGACGGGAACCACTGTAACTTCGCCGGCGTGAGTGGTCATCCCTTTGGAAGTGGTCACCGTCACAGCCCCGTGCTCCAATGAAATTTCCGGACCGTCAAACTTGACCAGTGAATCGGCCAGAACCACGATGTTCGAGCCGGAGGCATTAATGTTGGCCATGGAGTCGTAACGGGTTTGCACCAGATCGCCGGGAAAAACTGCCGAGGTGCGTGGCACCGACCCGCCGTTAATCCATGCCGCGCCCCTCGCATACAGCATCGCCGGGCCAGAATCGGCAGCCCAGAGCGAAAACGGCACGACCAGAATCATGATCCAGCAAGCGACAGCGCGGGCCCGGGACAAACTCATACGCAAACTCCAATCGTCGGTGAATCGTGGGTTCATCGTAACCCGCACCCCGGGGGCAGTCAATTACATATCCGGCTCACAAAAGGGCGTGTTTGCAAAAACGGAACTCCTCCCGCGGCGGCTTGGCCTGAGGTCTTTTACGCATCTACACCTGCATTTTCGGGAGGACGCCTCAACGCTTGTCTTGTTACTCCCGTAACCGCGTCAGGCTGAAAAAGCCTCAACGAATCGAGGGAAATCTGAAAATCTAGTACGAGTTCCCCGCGCAGGGTCGCGCAGCGGGCGTGCTAGAATTCTTAAGCTTCTAAAACGTTCTCATTATGACGACTTTTCCCGTATCCACCACCAGTGCCGTAGCAGAATTAAAGAGCAAAATCGAACAGCGGCAGGCGCGCATAGCCATTATCGGTCTTGGCTACGTCGGCCTTCCCCTCGCACTGCTCTACACCGAGCAAAAATTTCGCGTCACCGGCTTCGATATCGACCAGCGTAAGGTGACCACCCTCGCCCAGGGTGGGTCTTATATCGTCCGCATTTTACCCAGCGAGATTCAGCAGGCTCGCGCCCAGGGATTCGATGCCACCTCGGACTATGCCCGGCTGGCCGAGATGGACGCCATCATTATTTGTGTCCCTACCCCGTTGAACGAGTATCACGAGCCCGATTTGAGCTATATCACCGACACCGCCAAGGCCATCGCGCCGCATCTGCGCCCCGGTCACCTGGTGGTTCTCGAAAGCACGACCTATCCCGGCACCACCGAAGAGGTCATGGTTCCAATCCTCGAACGGGGCAACAAGCACGGCCTGAAGGCGGCGCGCAACGGCGTTTCCCGGGAGCAGGAGATCTTTGTCGCTTTTTCGCCCGAGCGCGAAGATCCCGGCAACCAGACGGTGGCACGCCGCGACATTCCAAAAGTGGTTGGCGGCCTTGATGCTCAGGCCACCGAAGCTGCGGCTTCTCTGTACGGAGCGATTTTCAACCGCGTGGTGCGCGTCTCTTCGCCCGCTACCGCGGAGATGACCAAGCTGCTGGAAAATATCTACCGCTGCGTAAATATCGCCCTGGTCAACGAACTGAAGCAGCTTTCGCTGCGCATGGGCCTAGACATTTGGGAGGTCATCGAAGCCGCTTCCACCAAGCCCTTTGGATTTCATCCTTTCTATCCCGGCCCCGGCTTAGGCGGACACTGCATCCCGGTCGATCCCTTTTACCTTTCATGGAAGGCCAAGGAATGGGACTTCCGCACCCGCTTCATCGAGCTGGCGGGCGAGATCAACATCGGCATGCCGTATCACGTCCTGGATTATGTGGTGAAAGCGCTCAACCAGAATAAGAAAGCCCTGAACGGCGCCAAGGTGCTAGTGCTGGGACTGGCTTACAAAAAGGACATCGACGATCTTCGCGAGTCGCCGTCCCTGACCATCATCGAGCTCCTCCAAAAACAGGGGGCCGTAGTCTCTTATAACGACCCCTACTTCGCGACCGTGGGGAAAGGCCGCCATTACGATCTGCAAATGAAGTGCGCTCCGCTGGATAATCTCGGCCAATACGATTGCGTGCTGATCGTCACCGACCACTCCGACTATGACTATCAGCGCATCGTGCGCGAGTCGCAACTGGTGGTGGATACGCGCAACGCCACTCGCGGCATCACCAGCCCCAAGATCGTCCGCTGCTAGCGCTAACGGCGGGTAATCAGGTCTGCGTGGAAAGCGACGCAGGTGTCTTTTTCCCGGGAGTGGTTTTCCCAGAACGATACCTGCTGCCCCCGACTATGCAAAATTTTTCCTTCCTGACCAAAGCCCTTTGGTACGCTGTTGATTCACCAAGCTAACTGGTTCCTGAGCAAGCACTTTTATCGCAGCCCGCGGACTGTGGTGGCGATATTCGTGCATCAGTAGGGCCGGGGGCAATAGCGTTTGGCGGGAGTGTACTTGCAGAGTCGGTCTCGAAACTCACAGTCCCAGCCGGAATCGTTTTCGCTTAAGATACTTTCAACCGTGAGCAGCCGCCGATCATAGCGGTACGCCAAGATTAGTATTATGCCTCCCGAACGGATCAGCGTTATGCCCCAGCTTTCTGAGAGCGGACCGTTTGCCATGCTTCCCTACCGGCGGCCGCCGTGGAAAGAGTTTGTGCTGACCATGGGGCTGCAGAGTCTGGCCTTGTTTCTCCTGATCTGGCTGGGAGTAATGAACCTGGCGGTGCTGGATCCGCCTGCCCACGACTATCACTTCATTCGCCTGGTGGAGACGCCACCCCCGGAACCGGTTGAACCGGCGCCGACGCGAGAAATTCCGGTTGAGCAGGTTGCCCGCATAGAAACTCCGTCACCCGAAGTGCTGCGTCTGCCGCCGCCCGAGGCCAAACCGAAAAAGCCGGAGGATGTGCCGGTTGCCCCTAAAATTGAGATCGCTGCCAGCAAACCCGTGCCGCTTCCTCCCACCACGGCGGTGATTCCTCGGCAAGCGGTGAGAACGAATGTGTTTTCCGCCGGCAGCTCGGCGCCGCCTACAATTGCGCAGGCGCCTCAGAACGTCCAGACCGGAGGCTTCGGCGATCCCAACGGGGTGCCGGCGCGCGAATCAAAAACCACGCCGGTGAATATCGCGCCGGCCGGTTCTTTCGACCTGCCGACCGGGCCCGGCAACGGCAATGGAAGTGGAGGAGCGCAGGGAGTGCGCGGCGTGGTTGCCAGCGCGGGCTTCGGCAGCGGCATTGCCACGGCAGCAAATTCCTCTCGAGGCACGGTGCAAAAAAGCGGGTTCGGCGATGCCTCCGCTGGTTCTGTTTCTCAGGTTCGACCCAAGGCCACCGACGATACGGGCAAAATGGTTCCCGCGGAGGTCATTTCCAAACCGACTCCGACTTATACCGTGGAGGCTCGAAACTTAAGAATCGAAGGCGAGGTTGTGCTTGAAGTAGTCTTCGAGGCTTCGGGCAGGTTGCGCATCGTGCGCGTAGTACAAGGCCTGGGCCACGGCCTGGATGAATCGGCGGTCCATGCCGCCGAGCAGATTCGGTTCAAGCCAGCTAAGCGTGACGGGCAACCATCCGATTACACCGCCCTGGTCCACATCGTGTTTCAGCTGGCCTGAATTAGTTTCCCTTCCCCGCTTTTAATTCCCTGCGCTCTTTAACCGGGCCGCTTCGAACTCATCGCCTTTTTCCCAGCCCACCAGCCTGGGCATAGTGGCGGCTTGCCATCCCAGGGCGAAGCCGAAGCGGGCCATCACCGCGTCTCCTGTGAAATCCATATCTGGATGGTACTCATCACTGGGCTGGTGATAGTGCTTCTCGGTATATTCATTGGCCTTTTGCAGGCCCCAACCCGCATCGTGCCCTTTGTACTTCACCCCTTCATTGATGGAAAACGCGGGAATGCCAACGCGAGCCAGGCTGAAATGATCTGAGCGGTAGTAATGTCCGGCCTCGGGTCGCGAGTCAGGGCGAATCGCCAGCCGGAATTCCGTGGCCAGCGCCTGCACCGTGGGATAAAAGCTAGTGCGCTCCGCGCCCGAAACTTCCACTTCTTCAGGAGATCCCAGCGGCGGAATATCGTCATAGTTCAGGTCGAGCGTAATCTTTCCCGCCGGGATGGGAGGATGTTTGCCGAGATATTCGGAGCCCAGCAGGCCTTGCTCCTCTGCCGTGACCGACGCGAACAGAATGGAGCGTCGTGGCGGCTGCGCCGCTCCCGAGAAGGCATGCGCCAGTTCCAACAGAATGCCGCATCCGGTGGCATTGTCGTCTGCGCCGTTGTAGATGTTGTCGCCCGGCATTTCGGGACGAATACCTAAATGATCGTAGTGGGCGGTGTACATCACCGCTTCGTTTCTGAGTCTCGCGTCCGAGCCCGGCAGCATGGCGATTACATTGTTCGACTCGAAGGGCCGCACCTTGCTCACCATGTGGGCCTGCAGCTTTACCGGCAGGGTCACAGGATGAAAATCAGGCGAGCGCGCGTCGGCCATCATCTTGTCCAGATCCATTCCCGCGGCGGCCGCCAACTCCTTGTCTACATCAAGATGAATCCAGGAAGCGACTTTCAATTTCGGCGAACCATCCAGCTTGAGGTAGGACTTTTCTCCCGAATTCGAGTTGCGCACGACTTCCCAGGGATAACTGGCCATCTCCGTCTTATGGATGAGAAGCGCGCCCACCGCGCCTTTGCGGGCTGCCATTTCGAACTTGTAAACCCAGCGCCCGTAGTAAGTCAGAGCTTTGCCCTTGAAAAAATTGGGATCGTCGGAAGGCGGTTCATTCACCAGCATCAGCAGAACTTTGCCCTTCACATCGACGCCTTTGTAGTCATCCCACTTGTACTCTGGCGCTTCGACGCCGTAGCCCACGAAGACGATGTCGGCATTCACGTTCGACTCCGGCTGCTGAGTCTCGTCGTAGGCCACGTAGTCGGTGAGGGGCTTCAATTCCTTGGCGGAGCCGTTGGCCGGAAGCAGTGAAAAAGTTGTTTCGGGCGAGGGTGTAATGCCAACCATGGGAACTTTTTGCATGTAGGTGCCGTTGTCGCCGGCCGGTTTCAATCCATACAGTGCGAATTGCGTAGCAATGTATTCGGCCGCGATATCGCCGCCGCGCTGACCGGTGCCGCGGCCTTCCAGCAAGTCGTGTGACAGGAAGCGAACATTCGCACGGATGCGCTCGGGGTCGATCTTCTGAAAGGCAGCCACGGCAGCAGGCGCGAAATGTACCGACGCCGCGGCTACCGGCCGTCGGGACGCACTCTGGGCCCAGACGCCACAGACCAGCAAAACCAGGAATAGAATTACCAGGCTCTTGCGCATGCTGCGAGGCTCCTCATGCTTCAGGATATGAAGCGAGAACTTTGTATTGTACCCGCCCAGTGGCTTTTAGGGTTTTTCGGCTGTCATCCTGAGCGGAGTGACAGCTTCGCGACGCGAGGCTGTCACGCAGTCGCAGGATCCCTGCACCAAATCGGGCGTTTGGGTCGTTCTCCGCTACGCGTCCAGGAATCGTCCACAGACCGTAATCGCCTTGGGGCCCTCGACTCCGGGCCCGATTCGTGAGCGAATCGGTCTGCCGCGCTCAGGATGACACCTGCAAAGACGCGGTTCCCGGCCTCGGTTCTTGCCCGCGACCGCGGGCTAGTTCTTCGACCCTCAACCGGCGCGAAAGTCGGATACCTGTTCGCCGGGGAGGAACAGAGCCGGGGCGCGGTTCGGGTCGCCGGCGGCGTGCCGGCTGAATTCTTCTATATCCTTCCGCGACCAGCCGATACTGGCGATCTCGATTTCACCATCCGGAGCGATCCAGAAGATGGACGGTACATGGGTCAGCCCGTAGGCATTGGACGCGGGATAGCTGCGGGTGTCGTCGAGCAGCACTGGAAAAGTCACGCCATATTGTTTAAGGAATGCGGCCGTGTCCTTCCTGTCATTCTGTGAAATGCCTACGATGGCGACATTCTTGCTTCCATGCGCCTCATAAATCCGCTGCAGAAAAGGAAACGTATACTGGCAGGTGGGGCAAGAAACTTTGAAAAACGCGGCCAACACCGGCCCACGGGCCAGCGCCCCGCGCAACGAAAATTGCTTCCCCTCCATATTTGACAAAGTGAAGTCCGGAGCGATCGTTCCCGGGTTTAATGCCGCCATCGTATTCTCCCTGTTTGTCGCCTGAACATATACTGCTCAAGCTTTATCGCTTGCTATAGGAGTTGCTACAAGCCGCGTATATTAGATGACGTTCGCCCGCCGAAGTATCTTTCGCGCCAGGCCGGTTAAGGGGAGCCTTGCGATCCGATCTTTTTTCACCCATTTTCCGGCGGTCGTCCCGGTGGCGGCGTTCTCGGTGACATGCACAACATAATCCGTCACCGTGATGGAATGCCGCAAAGTGAAACTGACGGGCCCCGGCAACTTCTCTCCTGACACTTCGGGCAGCTCCCACATGCCCGGCATCAGAGGCGAACGCCGCGATCTCCGCACCAGCAGGATGGAACCGTCGCGCCGGCTCAGGTCGTAGCAAATCTCCCGCCGCCTCTGTCGCGCTGCCTTTTTTGGCCGTCCAAGATCTCCACGCGTTGCACACAGTTCAAAGACCGGACAGATCGCACAGCGAGGTTGCCGGGGCAGGCACACGGTAGCGCCCAATTCCATCATGGCCTGGTTGAAATCGCCGGGGCGGGTACGGCTCAACAGCTCTTCCGCCAGTGCCCACGGATCTTTTTCTGCCGGACTGTCTCCGAAGGCGCGAAGCAGAACCCGTTCGACATTGCCGTCCACCACAGCTACCGGCAGGTTGAACACAATGCTGGCAATGGCTGCGGCGGTGTAGCGCCCGATGCCGGGAAGATTGCGCAACTCCACAACAGTGGAAGGAAATTCGCCATTGTAATGAGTCACTACCGCTTTGGCGGCGGCATGCAGCATGCGCGCGCGCCGGTAATATCCCAGGCCGCTCCACGCCGCCAGCACTGCCGATTCGCGCGCTGCGGCCAATTGTTGAACGGTGGGAAAACGCTCCAGGAAAACGCGGTAGTGGTCCAGCACCGCCGCGACCCGCGTCTGCTGCAGCATGACCTCCGAAACCCAGACGCGGTAGGGATCGCGGTCGTGCCGCCATGGCAGGTCACGGGCGCTGCGGTCGTACCAGGCGAGCAAGCGCCGACGCCAGCGGCGTGTCGCCTCGCCCCCGAATTGCCGGCTGGCTGGTGGAATCATCGGGTTGGTTTAATGTCCGGCGGGCTGCTGATTTTTGTCGGTCCCCTGTACCGAGTGGGCAATCGCCAACCAGCCGGATTTCTGCTTCTGCCAGATGGTCATCATGCGCACCGGTTCTGCGGGCAACGGCTGTCCGGCAAACTTTCCCCGCAGGGTGATGGCGTAGGTCACTACCAGCGTGTCGGTGTTCAACTCGGTCTGAAGATCGCCGAGCGTGTATTCGTCCAGTTGCAATTGCTGCAGGTGGGCAAGGAAGGCAGCGCGGTCGAACCGCCCCTCTTCCGGTGTCACCGAAACGTAGTTGCTGGCGAGGTGGTGCTCCAGTTCGGTCCAGCGCTTGTGCTGCACTTCCTTCCAGAAGCTGCGCTCCAGCCCTTCGCCGCCAGTCGCATCGTTAAAATTGCTGATCGGGTGTTCACGCCACATCGTGCAACCGGCGAACAGCATAGTCGCGGACAGCATGACGACCGCCAGGCGATTGTTCATGTGGCGATTTTACAGTAGGCAGGAACGGCTGGCTTTGCCGTGTGACTCTCTGCCAGGCCGAGCGCGGGATTTGGAAGACAATCGCAGGGGGGGTGTAACTTGCAATTCCCCCCGATTGACCCGTCGTTGCATGCGGGGAATAATGGCGAAATCGGCGTCCGCAGTCGACGAGAGCGCATTTTTGCGCCTCTGGCGGTTACACTGTGAACATGAACGACTTCAACCGCAAGGTGGAGGACGCTTCCGCCCGCGTCAACAAATCCGTAGCCGAGGCTGCCGAGCGCATCGAGAAAGAGACCGCTGAATTCATCGCCTATCTCAACGACGAAGTTGTCCCGGCTGTTCGGCAACACTCCACCAAGGCCCTGCGGGTGGCTGCCCAGAAGATGTCGAAGCTAGCCGACTACCTGGACGAGGTCAAATCTCCGCAGCAGTAAACCGTCCCCAGCTCCCATGGATTCTGGCGCTGTGCCTGGCCTTGCTGGGCACGGGATGCGGCGGAAAAAAACAGGCCAAAGTCACGCCGCCGCCTCCTCCTCCGATGGCCGCGCCGTCGGTTGCGACGGTTCCGTCAACCATCCCGCCCACACGGCCGCAGCCCGAAGCGCCTCCCCGGAGCTCCGAAAGAAAAGCCGACGCCGGCAGTCCGATTTTCATTCCGGAGGGGACAAAACCGATCTCGGTGGAAACCGGCAAGGCCAGCTGGTACGGTGCGCCTTACCACAATCGGCGCAGTTCGAACGGCGAAATCTATGACATGCACGAGTTCACTGCGGCTCACCGCACCTTGCCGCTGGGCTCTACGGTTCGTGTGACTAACCTCAAGACCGGCCATTCAACTGTGGTGCGAATCACCGACCGCGGGCCTTTCGTGGAAGGACGGATCGTCGACCTCTCTCTGGCCGCCGCCAAACAGGCTGACGTCTGGCAAGCCGGCGTGGCCCCGGTCCGGCTCGAGCTACTGCGCACTCCCGTGCCTCTCGAACGCGGTGGTCGGTGGGCGGTGCAGATCGGTTCCTTCCGCCACGAGGGCGAGGCGAACACGTTGGCCCAACAGCTTACACGCCGCTACAAAACCGCCAAGGTTCTGCGTTTCAGCAGTCCGGTGGGCGACTGGTGGGTGCGCGTCCGCGTCCTGCAGGATGACCGCAAGCGTGCCGAGGAAATCGCCCGCGATACCAAAACGTCGGAAGGCAAGGCCTTTATAGTCAGACTGGATTAAGGTGTGGGCGGACACTCCCACACACGCAATGATCTACGGATTTTCCGCTGCCTGCTTGTACGTTCCAAACTTCTTGGCTACCGGCTTCAGGGTGGGATAAAACTGCACAAAGGAATGCTCGACCGCTGCGTGATCTTCATGACACTGCCAGCAAGCCGCCTTGGGATTGGCCTCCGCCGATTTTGAATTTTCGTCGAAGTTGAAATAGGCCCACTTGTCGGGAAATTTCTTCTCGTCTTTGACTTCTACGCCGATCCCCATCAGGTCGCCTTGGAAATGTCCAGCCTTGTTGATCGAACCCTTGGTTTCGGATCCCCGCTCTTCGACCACGAACGTAGTCTTGTCCGGCCATTTTCCAGTTTTCAGGAAATCAAAGTAAGCCCACTGCGGCACAAATACATTCGTGAACATGATGTGGTCCGAGCTCACCGGGTTGTAATTCATCCCCAGGCCGGAGGAAAGATAAATCCATTCCCGGTAATTGTCTGGGCGAAGCAGCTGGTTGCCCCCGGTGTACTGCGGCTTGCCGGAGTCGTTCTCCGGCGCAGCGGCTACAAGGATCCCCATACACATAACAATTGTTAGGCACGCCAGCAGAACTGGTTTCATGTTTCTCTCCTCGCCGTTAACTGTGCGGGTAAGACGTACGTGGCCCCGGGAACCAATAGCCGATTAGACGGCAGGAGTGGTCAAAAAGACAGCACGATAATTGATCGTGTGTCCCGCGCGTGCGCCCTGGTCTGTGTAGGGCGGACACTCCTGTCCGCCCCACACATTAAGGTTCCTAGCTCACCTCGCCACGCTTCCGCAGAAACGCGGGCACGTCGAGGTCTTCTTTCTCGAAGTTGGCGATCATGGCATCACGCAGGGTGTCGACCGCGATCGCTGCCGTAGGAGCTTCCGCGTGCCTCACCGGTTGAGGCTGCTCCATCACCATCGGCGGGACTTCAGGCTCGAAATCAGGATCCGGTTCGGGGTCGCGCAGATCACGCGAAACCACAAAGCCGGCCCGAGTCTCGGCCTGGCGGCGCCGCATGTCGGAATCTTTGAAGCCAGTGGCGATCACCGTAATCTTGACTGCGTCTTTGGCCTTTTCGTCCAGCACCGCCCCAAAAATGATGTTGGCATCTTCGTGCGCGGCGCCCTGGATGATGCTGCAGGCTTCCTGCACCTCGGCCAGTTTGAGCGACGTTGAACCCGTGATGTTGATGAGGATTCCGCGCGCGCCGTCGATTGCACCCGCCTCCAGCAGCGGCGAAGCAATTGCTTTCTGGGCGGCGTCAGTGGCCCGGCGTGCCCCGTTGGCGGTGGCCGTGCCCATGACGGCATAGCCCATCCCCGCCATGATGGCCTTCACATCGGCGAAGTCGCGGTTGATGATTCCGGGAATGGTGATGATGTCCGAAATGCCCTGCACACCTTGCCGCAAGATGTCATCGGCCACCCGGAATGACTCGAAGAAGCCGGCATCCTGAGCGACGGCCAGCAACTTCTCGTTGGGGATGACGATGGTCGTGTCGACCGAGTCCATCAATTCGGAGATGCCGCGCTCTGCCTGCTGCATGCGGCGCTTGCCTTCGAAGGCGAACGGCTTGGTGACCACCGCGACCGTGAGCGCTCCCATCTCGCTGGCCAGCGACGCGATGATAGGCGCAGCTCCGGTGCCGGTGCCGCCTCCCAGCCCGGCAGTGACAAACACCATGTCGGCGCCTTCCAGGGCTTCGATGATCTTGTCCGAATCCTCGAGCGCGGCTTTGCGTCCAACTTCCGGATTCGCGCCCGCTCCCAGTCCGTTGGTGAGTTTCACCCCGAGCTGAATTTTCATGGGAGCGCGTGACATTCGCAGCGCCTGCAGGTCGGTGTTGGCCACCACGAATTCGATCCCCTCCATGCCGGAGTCGATCATGCGATTGACTGCGTTGTTACCGCCTCCACCCACGCCGATGACCTTGATTTTGGCGTCGTTGCGGGAGTCTTCGTTGAAACTGATGCGAATGTCGTTCTCTTTTTTCATGTCCGCCGCCTTAGTGAAATTTGCTTCCCTGTTATCCCTAGCCTTACGTCTATCCGAAATCTCGTCCGTAGCGCCGGCGTCCCGCCGGGCGCGCTACAAACTGCTACGCACCTTTGCCCACAAACATTGCCTTCAACTTCGAACTCCAGCGGTCGCTTTGAATACCGCGAGCCAGGCGCGCCCGGTGTCCGTAGAACACCATGCCCAGCACGGTTGCATACTCCGGCTCTGCCAGCGTGGAGGGCATCTTGGCCAGCGGCGCCGGCCAAGCCAACCGCAGTGGCCGGTGCAGCACCGACTCCGCGACGTCGAGAATCCCGGGTAAGCGGGAAGCTCCCCCGGTCAACACAGCGCCGGCCGCGCACAATTCGAACATCCCGGAGTGCCGCAGATTGTCGCGCAACATCTCAAACAGTTCGCGGGCGCGGGGCTCGAGAATTTCCGCGACCATGCGCTGAGAAATCAGCCGCGAGGGGCGGTCTCCAACCGAGGGCACTTCGACTTCATTTCCCTCCGGGATCAGAGTCACAATGGCGTTGCCGTAAAGCCGCTTGATCTTTTCCGCCTCGGCAACCGGGGTGCACAGGCCCACCGAGAGATCGCTGGTGAAATGATCGCCACCGACCGGAATCACCGCGGTGTGCGCTACCGCGCCTTCGTGAAAAACGATCACGCTGGTTGAGCCCGCGCCCAGATCGGCCAGGCACACGCCCAGCTCGCGCTCGTCTCCGCGCAAGACTGCGTCGGCACAGGCCAGGGGCTCGAACACGGTATCGTCCACATGCACACCCGCGCGGTTGACTGCGGTGACAACGTTCTGCATCGCGCTCGAAGCCACCGTCACCATGTGCACGCGCACTTCCAGCCGCGCCGCCATCATGCCCATCGGATCGTGCACTCCGCTCTGGTCATCGAGGATGAACTCCTGTGGCAGCAGGTGCAGAATCTCGCGGTCGGCGGGCAGCGGAATGGCGCGGGCCTTATCCACCGCCGCGCGAAGTTCGTCGCGGCCGATCTCACGCGCTCGGGCGCCAAAGCTCAAACCGCCGTGGCTGTTGATACCCCGCGCGTGGGCGCCGGCAATGCCCAGCCACGCATGTTCAATCGGCGCGCCCGCAGCGTCTTCCGCTTGCTCTACCGCCTTCTGGATCGCACTCACTGCTTTATCCAGATCGACAATTACGCCTTTGCGAGACCCGCGCGATTCCGCCACCCCGTGGCCGCGGTAGCGCAAACCGTTGTCCGTGATTTCCGCCACCACGGCGCAGGTCTTGGCACTGCCTACATCGATTGCGGTCAGAAGATGCTCGTGCTGATTCGCCATTCCTATTGTGGTTCCTCTCGCTTGGCAATTCCCGGGCTGGGTTTCGAGGATTTGGCGGCGGCCACCGATTTTTGCCCGCTCTCGGCCTTTTGTGCAGTCCCCGCGCCCGCCTTGGGTTTCGCCTTTGGCTTGGACCAGGCCTTGGCCGCTCGTACGCTTGATTTGCGATTTCGGCCCTTCACTACTTTCGTGCTGCTGACGTGTCGGGCAGGGCTGGGCTTCGCCGCAGGCGCCGGTGTCTTCACGGTAAACGCCGGCGACGGCTTGGGGCTACTGGTAATGCGTGTAATCAGCGCTGCCGGCTTGACTCCCGCCGCCATCGCTTTCTTAGCCGCGGCCGCCGACAATGGCGGCTGCCTGGCGCTGCCCTGCAAATCCGGGTTGACGATGATCTGGCGGTCATAGCGCAAATCAACCGACTCCAGCTTGTCGAACTGCTGCTGCCATTCCTGCACATGAGCGATGTAGATTTTGTACCGCTCCAGATAGTTCGACGATCCCAGGTGCACCAGCACCTCTCCGGCGTGATTGTTAGCCATGACTTTGACATCGTCGGGATCGGAGAGGTCGATTTCGCTTAAATCCTGCGAGTAGTGCGCGCCGCCGGAATCGAGCTGGCTGATCACATCGTTGAAGATCTTCATTCGCGCCGCCCGAGTAGAAGGCGGCTCGCCGGTATTCATTCCTACGATTACGGGGAAGGAATATTTCTTTTTACCCGGCAGCTCCATCAGGGTGCCGACATCGTCGGTCAGCAGAATCCTGGAACCCACGCGGGCAAACGCGACCGGCGTACGTTCGTGAATTTCAATCTTGAGCCGGTTGGGGATGAAGCGCATGACACTTG
This sequence comes from Terriglobales bacterium, assembly GCA_036265205.1. GTDB lineage: Bacteria > Acidobacteriota > Terriglobia > Terriglobales > Acidobacteriaceae > JAIQFF01. The sequence continues at coordinate 18,151 of DATAPL010000022.1, read as the reverse complement.
CCGACTCGACCCACGGAATCTGCTCCAGCTGCGCCTTGCGTTGCGCCAGGGGCACAAAGAAAATATTGCGGCCAATATCGCCCCCCATGACTTCCATCACCTGCGAGCGCACCACATTCTGCAGGCCGGTGATTTCGATGTCATCACTTGACTCAACTCGAAAGCGCCACGACCGCTCACCATAGTGGTAGAGGGACGCGACCATGATTCCACAAAGGAATACGACTGCGATGGCGATCGCGCCCCAGGTCAGCCTTGTGATGGTTTTCTTGGGAAGTGAACCGCGACGGACGGGCACACGCTTCTGCACCCGCAGGAATGGGGCTTCCTGCTCCACGTCCAAATCGAGCAGGCGCGCGTCATGCATTTCTTCGCGCCCGGTCTCGTTGGCCGGTGGGTACAACTCTTCCTGCGAGATGGTGGGGCCGGATTTCCGCGCCATCAACTCAGGTCAGTTGTCGTGGGAATCGCTGAGCAAAAATACTATAACTGCTTTTAGGGAAGAGAGATAGAAAAAATTGGGGAGTTTTTGCACAGGGGAATCGAACTCAATCCCCAGACAAGCACGTCGCCGCGGAAGATTGGCCAGTCAGAAAGTTTCCGTGTCGATTGCGATCTTCGTGCGCGGGCAGGCAATAAACTCGCGCAGGTCCCGCTTCATCAATTGAGCTTGAACTTTTTGCACCTGCACCCGGGCCATTTCCGCCTGGCGCCGGGCTATCCTGCCCTGGACGCGAGCGATCCCGCCCTGGGCCCGGACAATGGCCATCTGGGCGCGCTCGAAACTTTCGTTACCCCGATCCAGCCTGCTTTGGACTCTGTCCGCGTAACTCATAGCGACGTCGGAAGCTCGTTCTGCCAGCGAAACAGAGGTGTCGGTAATGCGATCCACCCATCCCAGGTGCTCGCTCGCTAACCTATCCGTAACTCCAAAGGCCAAGACGCAGACTGCCAGCCAGTACAAAGCTTTATCGGAAGCCATATCGCTACCCCTTATGCCAACTTAGACGGGCGGACCAGGAAGTCGTTATCACGCTGCGGCTGTTTTGTGACGGGTTTGTCGCGATGACTGCCTGTTACGATTTTCACCCAGCCTGACGTTAAAAAGTCCACCGCTCAGACAGCCGAGTGGTGGGCGGCCGAAGCCACGGTTTCCAACGCCTTCAGCTTTTCCAGGATCACTGGACCGAGCTGCGATACGCTGCCGGCCCCCAGCGTCAGGATCATGTCTCCGGGCCGTGCTGCCGCCACAACCGAAGCCACCGCGTCGGGAAACGAACCTGAGTATTCTGCCGCTGGTTTCCCCTCCGCTTTTACCTTTATCAACCGGACCAGGTTCTCGGCGGTGACGTCCTCGATTGGCGCTTCACTGGCGGCATAAATATCCAGGACAAAGAGCGAGTCCGCATCATCGAAAGCGGTGGCAAAGTCATCCAGCAGGTCGCGGGTGCGAGTGTAGCGGTGAGGCTGAAATATCACATGAATCCTGCGAAAACCGCACTCCCGGGCCGCCGCCAGTGTGGCCCGAATCTCGGTGGGATGATGACCATAATCGTCAATCACACTGACCCCGCCCGCTTGCCCGCGCAGCTGAAAACGCCGGTCGACACCGCGAAAATTTGACAGGCCCTGGCGAATATCATCCGCCTGGATGTCGAGACCGATGCCTGCCGCAATCGCCGCCGTCGCATTCAGCACATTGTGGGCGCCGGGTACGTGCAGACGGAATTCGCCCAGGTCGCGCTCCCCGAAGGTGACATGAAAATGGCTGGTGGGCCGCTGCTCCGCGTACTCAGAGCCCGGCCTCCCCAACCTGATGTGAAAGTCGGAGCCTCGCCGGGTTCCATAAGTCACGACCCGGCGCCGAATCTGCGGAATCAGGCGGCGCAGCAGCGGATCGTCATTGCAAGCTACCACCACGCCGTAGAAAGGCACCCGATCCATGAACTCAAGAAACGCTCGCTTCACGTCGCGCATGTTGCGGTAGCAATCCATGTGCTCGCGGTCGATATTGGTCACCACCGCAAGCACCGGCGAGAGCTTCAGGAACGATCGATCGCTTTCATCTGCTTCGGCGACCATATATTCGGACTTCCCCAAGCGCGCATTTGAGCCCATGGCATCCACCCGCCCGCCCACCACGACGGTCGGATCAAGGCCTCCCGCAGCCAGCACCGCGGCCACCATCGAGGTTGTCGTCGTCTTGCCGTGCATGCCGGCGATGGCGATGCCGTATTTCAGGCGCATCAATTCGGCCAGCATTTCGGCGCGCGGAATCACCGGAATGTGCAAGCGGTGGGCTTCTGCCACCTCAGGGTTCCCCGCGACAATCGCGGAACTGGTCACTACCACTTCTGCGCCGGCAACGTTTTCCGCTGCGTGTCCCTCAAAAACGGTCGCGCCTAACTCAGCCAGCCGGTGCGTGACCGCGGAACTCTTCAGGTCAGAGCCGGAAATCCTGTATCCAAGGTTCAGCAATACTTCGGCAATGCCGCTCATGCCGATACCACCGATGCCGACAAAGTGAATACGCTGGATTTTGGCAAACATATTTCAACCGCACCTGATTAAACGAACTGAGCCACGGATCTTCGCGGATCTTCAAGCAGCGAAAATCGATCGCTGAATTTGAATTCCTGATCGTTATTCATCCGTGCAAATCCGTGGCTGTCTGTTCTTCGATTCCCGCCAACCGCGCCGCCATCTCGCCAATATCCCGCGCCGCGCTTGGATGCGCCAGGCTTCTTGCCGCTTCACTCATGCGTCGCAGCCGGCTGGGGTCGTTCAGCAAGGCCGCAATCGTATCGGCCAGCCACACTTTTTCCAGCCTGGTCTCTTCCACCAGAACGGCTGCCCCAGCGCGCTCCAGCGCCTGGGCATTCACCCGCTGATGGTCGTCCGCCGCTCGCGGGAACGGGACAAAGACCGCGGGCTTGCCCGCCGCGGTGATCTCCGCTACCGTGCTTGCCCCGGACCGGCACAGCACCAGGTCGGCGCGCGCGAAGAAAGCCGGCATGTCATTGATGAACGGGAAGACCTCTGCCGCCGAGCCCGCCTCGAGGTATGCGGCCCGCGCATCATTATAGTCGCGCTCCCCGGTCTGATGGATGATGTGGATGTCCGGCACCTGTTTCAGCAGTTCCGGTAAACATTGGATCATGGCGCGGTTGATAGCGTTTGCTCCCTGACTCCCGCCAAAAACCAGAAGAGTCGGCTGATGGTGAGCTGCCGCGCTGCCGGCAATCTCAAAGAACGCTTCGCGAACCGGCACCCCGGTGACCTCAGCGTTCCGGAAATATTTTGCGGTTTCATCAAAATGGACCGCCGCCGCCGAAACTCTCCGCGCCACCATGCGATTGGCGAAGCCGGGAACGACATTAGGTTCGAACGCCAGCGTAGGAACTCCTTTTAGGATTGCCGCAAGCATGGCTGGACCGGAGGCGTACCCGCCCACGCCGATCACCACATCGGGGTCAAATTCAGAAAGGATGCGCCGCGCTGCCCATACCGCACGTGGAAGGTCAAAAAGAGTCTTCAAGCGGGTCTTGAGACTCACCTTATTCAGTGCTCCCACCTGCACCAGGCGCAGCGGAAACCCAGCCGCCGGAACCAGGCGGTTTTCGATGCCGCGCGCTGTCCCGATGAACAATACTTCGGCGCCATAACGCTTCTGCAGTTCGTGCGCGATGGCGAGCGCAGGAATCACATGCCCGCCCGTCCCGCCGCCCGCCAGAATCGCCCGCATCCTGTGACTATAAACCGGAAATCGCGCGGCTTGCGATTTCCCCGTAACTCGGAAGTTATATTCTGACCCCGAGTTTTATGGCAGACTCTTCGCAATTCAGTACGTCAACTGGGACCCCAGGGCTCGATGACCAGAAAGAGCTGGCCGGCAGTCGCCAGGGGATTGACCTTAGGCTGCCAATGCAACCGGTCGCGGCGGGGATGCGACAAACGATCCTTCGGTGGTTTAGTCGCCGCTCTGCTTTTGAGTGCATGCGCTGTCGCGTGCGGCACAAGTTCAGCTTGTGGGCCAACCGCCTCGCAAAGTTCCCCTGCCGATGCCAGCCTCTGGTTGAGCGGCAGCAACGACGTGCACAACACGCGTTTCCAGCCCTCCGAAAACCTGATCAGTAAATCCAATGTAGGCACCCTTGCGCCCAAGTGGGTGCAGACCGTCGCCGGCGACGTTTCGGCCACGCCAACCACCGACGGCAAAAACGTCTACTTCCCCGACTGGTCGGGAAACCTCAATGCACTGGACGCCGCCACCGGCGAAGTGGTTTGGCAAAAGAGTGTTGCCAATTATCTGGGGAATCCGGGAGTCTCCCGCACCAGTCCTGCAATCGTCGATAATGGTGCTTCAATTCTCATCGGGGCGCCGGTTTTCGGCGGTCCGCCCGCACGGCTGGTAAAGATTGACAGCCAGACGGGAGCGGCGCTCTGGGCCACCACCCTCGACCAGCATCCGGCTGCGACCATCAGCGCCAACCCTGGATATGCAAAAAATACGGTCATTGTGGGGGTTGCTTCGTCCGAAGAGGCGTTCGCCGGGGATGCAAACTATCCGTGCTGCTCCTTCCGCGGCAGTGTGGTCGCGGTCGACGCGACCACTGGGGGTATTTTGTGGAAAACGTATATGGAGCCTGATAATGGCGGCCTCGCGGGTGGCTATAGCGGCGCGGCGGTTTGGGGCAGCACTCCCATGATCGATGTCGATCGAGGACTGGTGTACGTCGCCACGGGAAATAACTACAGCATCCCGCCCGCTACGGCGGCCTGTGAGTTGCTCACTCCAGATAATACGGCCTGCTATGACCCCGACAACCACATCGATTCAGTTGTGGCTTTGGACTTGTCGACCGGAGCAATCCGCTGGACCTACCAGGCAACCTACAGCGATATTTCGAACAATGGATGTCTGCTCGGCGTCAATTGCGAATCTCCGCGCGGCCCGGATGACGATTTTGCGCAAGCTCCCCTGTTGGTGGATGGGCCGGCCGGCCAGGAAGTATTCGTGGGCCAGAAGAGCGGTGTCGGATATGCCTTCAACCCGGATAACGGAGCGCTGCTGTGGCAAACCCATGTCGGGTCGCAATTGATGTGGGGCTCGGCCAGCGATGGCTGCCGCATCTACGTTGCCGACCAGAAGAATCTCGCCGGCACTGCGGGCGCGTGGTCGGCGCTCAATCCAACCACGGGAAAAATTCTCTGGACCACCAATGACCCCGGCAAACTTTCCGATCACGCCGTGACGGTTGGTCCAGTGACCGTGGCCAACGGCGTGGTTTACGGCAGCTCAGAAGACGTGAATGGCGCGACCATGTTTGGCCTCGATGCGGCCACCGGAAAGATCCTTTTCTCCTTCAACAGTGGTTCGTCTGTGGCCGGAGGCGCGTCAGTCGCTAACGGAGTCGTATACTGGGGATCGGGATACTCCAAGTTCTCCAGCCTTACAGGCAACCAGAAAATCTTCGCTTTTACTCCGGCAGGCCAGTAGCTGAATACCGGCGATCCACAATCAGGGAAAACCGTTGCGCTCGTCTTGAGCCGCTGCTAGTCCACCTGCTTGGTGACGTTAAGCAGCACACCCACACAGGCCAGGGTCACAAACAATGACGAGCCGCCGTAGGAGACGAAGGGCAACGGAATTCCTTTGGTCGGCATGATCCCGAGTACCACACTGATATTGATGAAGGCTTGCACCACCACCATGCTCGTAATCCCCACCGCCAGCAGCCGGCCAAACATATCCTGGGTCCGCAGAGCGGTTCTCACCCCCCGCCAAAGAAAAATTCCGAAAAGCAGCAACACTACGAGCGAACCCAGCAGCCCTAATTCCTCCGCGGTGACCGCGAAAATGAAATCTGTATGCGGCTCTGGCAGATAAAAGAGTTTCTGCTTCCCTTCCATGAAACCCAGGCCGGTTATGCCTCCCGTGCTCACTGCGATGAGCGACTGAATAATGTGGAAGCCTTTTCCCTGGGGATCGGAATAAGGATTGAGAAACGCCATGATGCGGTCCAGGCGCCAGGCAACGCGAAAGATCAGGAAATACAGAGGGATCAGCGAAGCCAGGCAGGCGTATCCCAGGTAGCGCAGTTCCAGTCCGGCGACGAACATGATGCAGGCGGTGATGGCGGCGCATGCGATTGCCGTGCCCAGGTCAGGCTGAAAGACAATCAAGGCGAGAAACATTGTCGTGGGCAGAATCGCAGGAAGGAGTGTGTTCCGCCAGTCGGTCATGGAGTGGGTACGATTCTCCAGAAAATAGGCGAGGAAAAGGATCACCGCGACCTTGGCCACTTCCGAAGGCTGAAAGGAAAATCCGCCAAAGTGAATCCAGCGGTGGGTATTGTGGGCGCGATCGAGAAAAAATACCGAGATCAACAGCAGCGTAGTGACGCCCAGTACCGAAAACACGACGGCAGGATGCTTGTAGCGTCGGTAGTCGACTTTCATCGCCACCAGCATCGCGAAGATGCCCCCGGCGGCCCACCCCACCTGCCGCAACAGAAAATAGTATCCCGACCCGTAGCGCTCTTTGGCCATGACGGCAGAGGCGCTGAATACCATCACCAGCCCCATAAAAACCAGGATCAGAGTGATCGTAAACAGCCAGCCATCTACACTTACCCGCTTTGCCATGGGAGATTTATTTCACCACGGAGGCGCGAACATGCGCAGAGGAATGTCTGTGATTTTCGAAGCACGCCTGTAACTATCTTGGTTCAAGCCCACGTGGGCGCGAGCGCCCTGGCTCGTGCAGGGCGAGGCAATGACCATCGGACTGCCCGATGAAGCGGAGAGATTCCTGCAGCGAGCGGGACGCTCGCGCCTAAACTTGGCCGCGGGCTTTCGCCGCCAGCGCGCCCACTACTTCCTTAAACACGCGCCCGCGATGCTCATAGTTGCGAAACTGGTCGAAGCTGGCGCAGGCAGGGGCCAGCAGCACAATATCTCCGGCTTGAGCACTCGCGGCGGCGTGCTGCAAGGCCGTTTCCAGGGTCCCGGCATGATCGATTTCCGCCGCATCTGCGATCTGCGACTCGATTTTTTCCGCTGCCGCTCCGATCGTGTAAACCCGCTTCACCCTCTGCCGCAGCAGCCCGTTAAGCTGAGTGTAGTCGCTGTCTTTATCCTTGCCTCCCAGAATGAGGTGGACGTTCGCGGGAAAGGATTCCAGCGCCTTGATGGTTGCATCCACGTTCGTAGCCTTGGAGTCGTTGTAATACTCCACCCCATGAATAGTCGCAATGAACTCAAGCCGATGTTCTACCGCCTTGAAGTTCCGGATCGCCTGTCGGATGCGCCCGCTCTCGCAGCCTTCAAGGATACCCGCGCAGACCGCAGCCAGCGCGTTCTCTACGTTGTGTGCGCCCTTAAGCGGAATCTCTGAAACCAGCATGACCTCGCATTCTTCCCTGGCGCCGCGAAACAGCACTCTCCCGTCGCCGACGAACGCGCCCTGCTTCACTTCCGCCTTCCGGCTAAACCAAAACACTTGCGCCCGCGTGCGGGCGGCAAGCTCCACGCATGTCGGGTCATCGGCGTTCAGTACCGCGAAATCGCCGGGCTGCTGGTTCTCGAAAATCCGCGCCTTGGCGTCGGTGTAGGCCTTGAAGGTGCCATGCCGATCAAGGTGATCGGGAGTGATATTGAGTATCACGGCAAGTTTCGGATGGAAGGTCTGGATAGTTTCCAACTGAAAACTCGAGACTTCAAGCACCACCACCGTATCGGAGCCGGCTTGCTCCACCAAAGAAATTGCCGGCGTCCCGATATTTCCGCCGACCAGCGTGGGAAAGCCTCCCGCCGTCAAGATCTCACCGGCCAAAGTGGTGGTTGTGGTCTTGCCGTTCGAACCGGTGATCGCGACAATATTTCTCGGCAGGAATTGAGAAGCCAGTTCGATTTCGCCGATTACCGGTTCGCCCGAGGATCGGGCCTGGACCAGCGAGGGCGAATCCGTGGGCACTCCCGGACTGACCACGATCAGGTCCTGTCCGCGGAAAGTGCGTTCGCCATGACCTCCCGTCTCGACCACAATTCCGTGATCGAGCAGCACGGGAATATCTTCTCCGAGCTGTTCTTGCGGCTTGGCATCGGAAACCGTCACCCGGGCCCCGCGCGCCTGCAAAAATAAAGCCGACGCCACGCCGGATTTGCCCAGGCCCACCACCAGCACGCGTTTGTTGGCGAGATCCATGAAGGCGCTTCTGGCTCCTAGCTTCTGGTTTCTAGCGGCAAGCTTTTCAACATCTCGCTTCCCGCCTCCAGCCCTACGCTGGAAGCCAGGAGCCGGAAACCGGAAGCCGGCTTTTATCTTAGCTTTAGTGTGGTCAGTGCGAACAGGGCAAACACCAGAGACCCAATCCAGAAGCGCACGATGATTTTTGATTCCGACCAACCCAGCAGTTCGAAGTGATGGTGAAGCGGCGCCATCTTGAAGATACGTTTCTTGCGCAACTTGTACGACGCCACCTGCAGGATCACTGACACCGCTTCAATCACGAAGATGCCGCCGATGAAGGGCAGCAACAGCTCCTGCTTGATCATCACCGCGACCGTGCCAATGGCGCCACCCAGTGCCAGCGAACCGACGTCTCCCATAAAGACCTCGGCAGGGTGGGCGTTGTACCACAAGAAACCGATCGCCGACCCGACCATGGCGCCGCAAAAAATTGTCAGCTCGCCGGCCAGCGGCATGCGTTGCAGTTCAAGGTAGGAAGAGAACGTCGCGTGTCCGCTCACATAGGTCAGAACCGCAAGCGCACCTGCGGCAATTACCGTGCAGCCGATGGCCAGACCGTCCAACCCGTCGGTGAGATTCACGGCATTGCTTGATCCCACGATCACCACCACGACAAAGGCGATAAAAGGAAAAAAGGCCAGCGGCCAGAGAGCTGGATTGTTGACCAGCTTTTCGATCACGAGGTCAGGGTGGAACTGCTTCAGAAAAGGCACCACCAACCGCGTGGAGTACATTCCCCGGGTTTGCATGGCAATCAGGGCCACCGCGATAAGGATGCTGGTTGCCACCTGCAACCCCAGCTTGGCTTTGGAGGTAAGTCCCAGATTGCGACGGTTCACCACTTTGATGTAGTCGTCGGCGAATCCGATTGCGGCAAAGGCACAAGTCGAAAGCACGGCGATCAAAATGAACAAGTTGCTCAGGTCGGCCCACAGCAGGGTCGGGACTACGATCGAAATGGCAATGAGCAGGCCGCCCATGGTCGGCGTACCCGCTTTCTTTTGATGGGCCTTTGGACCCTCTTCGCGGATGAACTGTCCGATCTGGAATTCGCGCAGGCGGTTAATGACCAGCGGGCCGACAATGAGCGCAGTGAAAAGAGCGGTAAGACTGGCGAATGCTGTACGGAACGTCAGGTACCGAAAAATACGGAACGGTGGAAAATAGTGAAACAGCTTCAGGTACAGCAGCCAATAGAGCAATCGGCCTCCGTTCAGTGTTCAGCAATCGGTCTTCAGTTCTCAGGCTCGGTTTTCGGTGGCTTTTGCCTTGCCCACGACCGGCGACTTGCGACCGACGACTGTTTCCAACGCTCGTTCCAATTTCACTCCTCGCGATGCCTTCAGCAGCACAACGTCGCCGTCTCGGGTCTCGCGCGCCAGCCACTCCCCGGCTTCTTCCGGCGAGGACACAAACTGCGCCTTGATTCCAGCCTCGGCGGCAGCTTCGACCATCGGCTTGGCCAGGCCTCGGACTCCCAGCAAAAAGTCGATTCCCATCTCCGCTATAAGCCGCCCTGAGCGACGATGCAATTCTTCGCCCTGGGGACCCAGCTCCAGCATTTCGCCTGCTACCACGATTCTGCGTTTCGCCGGCATGCTGGCGAGGGTATCCACCATCGCCGCCAGCGCGGTTGGATTAGAATTGTAACAATCGTTGATGATCGTAATGTTGCCCAGTTGGACGACCGCCCCTCTTTTATCAGCCGGAACGAGCGTTGCCAAAGCCGCCGTTGCCTCAGCCAGGCTCAACCCCATTTCCAGGGCGACGGCAATCGCGGCCAGCGAGTTGTAAATGTTGTGCGTTCCAACCAGGGGCAGCGTGGTTTTTTGCCGACGGTTCGCTGCCACCACATCGAAAGTTGAGCCCTGGGGTCCTTGATGCTCGATCTTCTCCGCGCGAACGTCCGCCGTGGGACGAATCCCATACAGGACCACTTTGCCACGGAAGTCGCGGCCAAACTGGCTGACGTATTCGTCATCCGCGTTAAGTATCGCAGTGCCGCCTGGAGGCAGCGACTCGACCAGTTCGTATTTCGCCTGAGCAATTTCGGCCACTGACTTGAAAAATTCCAGGTGCACCGGCGCCACGTTGGTGACTACACCGATTTCAGGTTGCGCGACTTTGGCCAGGGCCGCAATTTCACCCCGGTGCGACATGCCCATCTCGATCACCGCCGCTTCGTGCTCCGTCTCGAGCTTCAGCAGCATGAGCGGGAGGCCGAAGTGATTGTTGAAGTTGCCTTCCGACTTGAACACTCGAAACCGCGAAGACAGCACGTGGGCAATAGCTTCCTTGGTGGTGGTCTTCCCCGTGGAACCCGTCACGCCGATGAGGGGTTTTCCCCATAAACGGCGAACGGCGGCCCCCAACACCTGCAGAGCTACCAGGGTGTCGTCCACCGCGAGCAGGCGGGTCTTCGCCGGATAGCGCGCCATCTGATCCTTGCGGACAACGGCGGCCACCGCCCCGTTCGCCAGCGCCTGTGCTACGAAGTCATGCCCGTCGAGGCGCTCACCTTTTACCGCGAAAAAGAGTTCGCCGGGCTGAATGGTGCGCGAATCGATCGAGTAGGCCTGGGCTATGGCTTTGGGATCAAACTCGCCGGTTCCTGACAGGAATTCAGCAATGCGCGCAAGGGGAAGCTTCATCGACGCTTCCCAGCGGCTGCATTAGACGACTTGCAATCGTAACCCGTCTCTCGCAAGATCTTGTGCGTGACTTCCGCATCGTCGAATGGAATCGATCCGTCGCGGGTCACCTGGACTTTCTCGTGACCTTTTCCGGCAATGAGCACAATATCCCCGGGATGGGCTTCCGCGAGCGCCATCTTGATAGCGGCTTGCCTATCAGGTTCCGTCTTGTATTTCACGCCCGAGCGTTGCAGACCCACCATGGCATCGTTAATGATGGCCAGCGGGTCTTCGCTGCGCGGGTTGTCCGAGGTCAATACCACAAAATCGCTGCCGCGGCCGGCGGCTTCGCCCATCAGCGGACGCTTGGCGCGGTCCCGGTCGCCGCCGCATCCGAATAGCGTGATCACGCGGCCTTTCTGGCCCGCTTGTTGCACGAACTCCCGGGCCAGGGTAGTTAGATTTCTCAAAGCGTCATCGGTGTGAGCATAGTCGACCACTACGGTGAATGGCTGGCCGCAATCGAGTCGCTCGAACCTTCCCGGAACCCGCGCCAGTGCCGCCACTCCGCGCGCGATCACCTCCGCCGGACAGTTGCGGGCGTAAGCCGCAGCGGCTGCTGCCATGGCGTTGTACACATTGACCTTGCCGATCAGCGGAGAAAAAAGCGGAATCGTTTCTTTAGGCGTGACCAGGTCGAATCTCGTCCCCCGCGGCGTAATCTCAAGTTTCCCGGCATGAAAATCTCCCTTGGAAAGGCCATAGGTGAAAACTTGAGCACTGCGCTTTTTGCTGATCTTTACCAACCTCTGGCCGTACTCGTCGTCCGCGTTAAGCACCGCAGCGCGGGGCGCCTCGGTTCCGCACCCCTCGAACAAGACCTGCTTGCAGCAGAAATATTCCTCCATGGTGCGGTGATAGTCGAGGTGATCGCGGGTCAGATTGGTAAAGACAGCAACGTCGAACGGGATACCAAAAACACGCTGCTGCTCCAGTGCATGCGAGGAAACTTCCATCACCGCTTCGGTCGCGCCCTGCCCCAAAGCCTCGTTCAGAATGCGATTCAACTCCAGCGCCTCGGGAGTAGTGTGCGGTGCGGGCAGAATTTTCCCGGCAACGTGGTATTCGATGGTCCCGATGAGCGCGCTCTTGCGAGCGGCCGCCGTCAGAATGGATTCCAGCAGGAAAGCGGTCGTGCTTTTGCCGTTGGTTCCGGTGATGCCTGAGACGGCCAGCCGCTCGGCCGGCTTCTTGTAGAAATTGGCGCTCAGCCGGGCCAGGGCGCGGCGCCCCTGCGGCACTTGTGCCCAGGCAACGTCAAGCCTTGGTTTCTCGGCGGAGTCGGTGACGACGGCAACTGCACCCGCAGCGATTGCCTGGTCGATAAATTTGTTGCCGTCACTGGACTCGCCCTTGATGGCGACAAATAAATCGCCCGGCTGGATGCGACGCGAGTCATATTCCAGTCCGCCGATCTCCGGATTACCGCTTTGGGCGAGTACTTCCGCACCATACAGGAGTGCGAGGAAATTCATCTGATTGGATTTTAGTTCACCGGGGCCCGTAAACAAGTGTCATCGCGAGCGCCAGCCGCCATCGCTGGGGGTCATCGCAATCATATGCCGAAGTTGTAAGGTCACATGTCATAGGAGCGAAGCAAAATGTTTTTGCGAAACCTGCCCCGCAGTCGAAGGAACCCCAGGTTCGCCGCTCATTGCCGATCCCAGGGGGCTTTCAACTTCGTGCTCACGATGACAAATACCGCACTGCTCAACGTCCAAACTTCACCGTGACCGACGATCCCGACGCCACATGCGATCCTGCCGGCGGAGACTGCTCTCGCGCCAGGCCGCTGCCCACCGCATCCAGATCCAATCCATTTTCCTGGGCGATTTCTATCGCTGCTCTGACGCTCTTGCCCAAAAACGACGGCACCAGAATTCCTCCCTGCTCGACTTCCAACACCACCATGCCGCTGGTCGGAAGGTGCGACGGCAGCGGCGGCAGCGGCGACTGCGCTGGTTGCGCAGGCGGTGCGGCCAGCATAGGGCCATTGGCCATTGGCTGCGAGACGGCAGGGGAAGCCTCCCGCTCACGCAAACCCGCGGGTACAACCGCGCTGGCAGTCACCCCTGCCGTGGGCTGTGCCGATGCAGGCGCAGGTACAAGCGCAGGCTCCGGACTTGAATCCGCCGCTGCCAACTCGGTCGCTTCCAGGCTTTCTCCCAGGCGATCGGGCGAGCCCTCTTCCGTGTCCTGATCTTTCACCCTCCGCTCGGCCAACAGAACCTGGCGACTGGGCGGCAGCTCGACATCGTGCGGCGTGTGCAGGTATTCCAGCACCTGCTGTGTGACCCGCTGGAATACCGGAGCCGAGACTTGCCCGCCCTGATGCAAACCCACGGCGGAATCGAGAATTACCGCCACCGTGACGGCGGGATCGTTGATGGGAGCAAATCCGGCGAACGAGGCTACATACTTGGTTCGGGAGTAGGTCCGGGTGGCAGGATCGACTTTTTGCGCGGTCCCGGTTTTTCCCGCCGAACTGTAACCTTCGAGAATCGCCTTCTTCCCGGTGCCGTGCAGCACTACTCCTTGCATCATTTGTTTCATCTGGGCTGCGGTGAGCGGCGAGATGACGCGGCGCTGCACGCCCGGCCGAAAAGCCACCATCTGCGGAGTTCCGCGCGGCTCCGTGGTTCCCGCGATAATTCGCGGCGCCACCCAGACGCCGTCGTTGGCAATAGTCGAGATCATCGCCGTCAGTTGCAGGGGAGTAATGCCAATCTCCTGCCCCATGGAAATCGCGCCGATAGAAACTTTCGACCAGCGATTCAAGGGCTTGGTGAGGCCCCGCGTCTCGCCGGGCAATTCAATCCCGGTCTGCTGGCCGAAACCGAAGGCGCGAATGTACTTGTAAAAGCGCTCTTCTCCCAGACGCAGCGCAATCTTGATAGCTCCCACGTCGCTCGATTCAGCCAGAACGCCCGCGACCGAAAGCAGGCCGTGAGGTTTGCTGTCGCGAATACGCATGCCGTTGATCACGATTGATCCCATCTGGCAATCGAACACTTCATCGGGTCGAGTCAACTTTTCTTCGAGCGCTGCAGAAATCGTCACCAGCTTGAAGGTCGAACCGGGCTCGTAAACGTCGCTGACGGCATGGTCTTTCAATTTTTGCGGGGTGATTTCGCGAGCCAGGTTGGGATTGAAGGTCGGACGATTCGCCAGCGCCAGAATTTCTCCGGTGTGCGGGTTTTCCACCACGATGGTGCCGGACTCGGCGTGAGTCTGCTGTATCGCGGTCTCCAGTTCGCGTTCCGCGATGTACTGGATCTTCTCGTCGATGGTAAGAACTACGTTTTCTCCCGGGTCAGGCTGTTTCTCCACACTGCCAAACCATTTACGGCGGGCATCCACCGAGATCAGCATGCGCCCGGGCTTGCCACGCAGTTCGTCGTCGTCAGCGCGTTCAATTCCGCTCAGGCCCTCGTCATCCATGCCCACGTAGCCCAGTACTTGCGCGGCCAGTTCGCGCTTGGGATAGAAGCGCTTGGACTCTTTCTGAAAATAAATGCCGCGCAGGTTCATGGAGCGGATGCGGTCTGCGGTTTCGGCATCGGCCTTGCGAGCCACCCAGCAGAAGGTACGCGCTGCCTTGCACCTGGCCAGCAACTCGCGCGGGTCAGATTTGGTAATGCGCGCCACCAGCGAGATGGTTCCCGCCAGGTCAGGCATTTCCGCGGGCACCGCAAACACCGAATCGACCGCAATCGACATGGCCAGTTCGCGGCCGGCACGGTCGTAAATGACGCCACGCTTGGCGGCGACTTCCGTGGTGCGCTGCTGCTGGTGTTGTGCCCTCTGTTCGAAATCGCCGTAGCGGAAGACTTGCAGATAGATTAGGCGCAGGCAAATGACGCCGGCCCAGAGCAACAGGATTCCACCCAGCAGATAAATGCGTTTGTTCGCGTTAGCGCGGGGTGCACTTGCCACCGTCATGCCCCTTAGACAAGCATGGCGGCCCACGGTATGGGGAGCCGCCAGGAAAGTTCGTGTTAGGACGGCTGATCGCCGTCCAGTCAAATCGCTCTTTCTCGTATGCCGGCATCTCGCCGGCCGATCGCGACGGCCCGAGGCCGGCCCGACATCCTTACTACGGCGCCGAAACCACCGACACTGGCCTTACGCTGGCCAGGACTGGGGTCGCCGAATCCGGCAAGGCGGTATCAATGTGCATGACCTGCCCGGCCTGCGGTGATTGCAGTCCCAGTTTGCGCGCCAGAGTATCGATCCGCTCGGGATCGCGCAGCGAAGCTTCTTCCAGCCGAAGAGCACGGTTCATCTCGACCAGCCCGTCGCGCTGCACGCGCAGGGTCTCGATCTTGTAGCCATACTCGATTGCCTTGAAGTGTTGCCAGGCAAATGTCATCACCAGCAAAAACAGACAGCCCAGAGCGATTCCAAACTGCTTCATCTCGCGGCTCTTCTGCGGATTTTCCACCTTCACCAGGCGCGAGTTATCGATCGCCCTGGAGAAATAAACTTCTGGAGTTCCCGTCCAACTGTTTTTACGCCGCATGACTGGAGTTATGCTCTGCGCCGCGGCCATTTATGCTACCCCGGCCAGACTGGAGTCGAGGTGCGCGACTTCCTGTTGTGCCACCGCATACCAGTAAGCCAGCTTTTCTTCCTGGGAACGATGATCCAGCAAACGCATTGAACGGCGGTCGGTGCGGGCTTCCGTCCGCTCCACCGTGGCAATCAACTCGTCAATCAGTGTTCCTGTGTACATATGGCCTCCGTTCTACCTTCCCGTCTCTCCGGGGCGGCACCGAGAGAAGGTAGAGAGTTGTGTTTCGCCCTTGTTTGTGAGAGGACGATGCCGCCCCGGAACTTTTATCCCGGCCCATCCGTCAACGGCTGTACCGGGTCCCTGGCTGGTTTTCCAGGGTTAAACTTGTAGCGCCACGAACCGTGTGGGGACAGGTCTCTGACCCATCCGGCGGGTCGAAGACCCGCTCGCTTTAAATCTTTTCCGCCGCTCGCATCTTCGCGCTGCGGGCCCGCGGATTGCGATCAATCTCTTCTTCCCCGGCGGTCACTGGCTTTTTCGTCAGCAACCTGTAGTGACCCTGTTTCGCTCCTTCGCGGAAGGCATCTTTCACAAGGCGATCCTCCAGCGAGTGGAAACTGATGATCACGATCCTTCCGCCCGGTTTCAGCACCCGCGGGGCTGCTTGCAGCAGCGCCCGCAGGTCGTTCAATTCGTGGTTTACGAAGATTCGGAGAGCTTGAAAGGTCCTCGTCGCGGGATGAATTCTTCTTTCCGCCGAATTCATTGGCCGGGCCGCGGCCGATACCACAGCTGCAAGTTCCGCAGTTGTACGTATTGGCCGCGACCGGACAATGGCTCTGGCGATTCTCCGCGACCTCCTTTCCTCACCGAATTCGTAAATCAGGTTGGCGAGCGTGACCTCGTCGACCTCATTTACCACTTGTTCGGCGGTGGGCCCGGCTTGCGGATTCATTCGCATGTCGAGCGCGCCTTCCGCCTGAAAACTGAAGCCGCGCGATGGTGTGTCTAACTGCAGGCTGCTTACGCCGAGATCTGCGAGCAATCCGTCGGCTGATGCCGCTTCGAACCGCTCTCCAATCTCCGCGAAAGAACCATGCAGCAGACTCACCTCGGGCCAATCCTCCCCCCCGGAAGAACTCAGCCGCCCGCGCGCCTCATCGAGCGCCGCAGGATCTTTATCGAGCCCAATCAAATGTCCCGGTGCGCCGAGGCGTTTTGCGATTTCTAAACTGTGCCCGCCCAGGCCCACCGTGGCGTCGATATAAGTCCCGCCACGCTTGATAGCTAAAAAGTCGATCGCTTCTTTTAAAAGAACCGGGACATGGCCACTCTTGCTTCCACCATGTCCACCCCGCTCGGGGGTGTTTGTTAAACCCTCGCCCACTAGATGCCCAGATCGTCGAGCGTCTTCTCATCTTCAGCGGTGAACGATTGCTCCTCGATCTCTGCCCGATACCCTTCCAGGTTGCGAACTATGAGATGAGTAAGATTGCCGGTCACCGCGACTTCGCCTTTGAGCTGCGCCGCTTCCCGCAAGATCTGCGGCAGCAACAGCCTGCCCTGACCGTCCATCTCGACCATCTGCCCGTAGTAGTTCACCCGGTCCAGAAACTTCTTCTTCGTGGGATTGAAAGTGGAGAGCCCTGCCAATTTCTGCTCGATGCGCTCCCATTCCTCGAAGGGATACACTTGGCCAACCTTGCCATCCAGACTCGTGATGTAAAATTGTGCGTTGTACTTCTCGTCGATCACCCGCTTGAACTCCGCAGGGACTTTGAGCCGTCCTTTTTCGTCCACACGGGTTGGGTGATTGCCGCGAAACATATGTTTTGCCCGTTAGGGCGGGAAATTCATTGCATTCGGGTGCTGCCACAGCAGGGGAGATAAAATCGGTCAAAATGGCGGTGATTGCTGATTCGTTCGGGCTATTTTTCGGGGTGTCAGTCTGAGAATCCACTGGCGCCTCTCAAAGTTTGCTTGCCGGCCCACGACCACCACCGTCTTAACCACTTCGTACCACTTTTGTCCACATCCTACGCCTAAACCATTTGTTGTCAATGACAAAGTTAAAGGTCACTGGAGAGAAAAATGAGCTATTGTTGAAAGCGCGATAGGTTGTGGCTAACTTACTTGATGACCACAATAACTAGGGTTGAGGATTCAGATTCTCCCGTCATCACCCGATTGTTTCTGGTCGGTGCGAAGCGTCAAGATCTGTGCAAATTCTGTGGAAAACACTCCAGGGTTGCCTCCAGACATAAAAAAAGCCCCGAATTTCTTCAGGGCTGGGACTCGAATGACGCCGATCACCAGATGATTTTGGCGCCCACTTGAATATGCCGGGCGCCGCCCGAACCAATGACGGGGTTAGAGGCAAAAACGTCGGGGGTGAATTGCGCTACCCCCACCGTACCTAACGAACCATCCGACAAGTCATGGTCGGGATCAGCAAAGTTCGGGTGGTTGAGAATATTGAAGAATTCGCCTCTCAGTTGTAGAGCGAAGCGTTCTCCAAACTTGAAATCCTTGATGACCGAAAAGTCCAGGTTCACGAAACCTGGACCGTAGACTTCATTACGGCGCATGTTCCCGAAAGCCCCAGGAGCGGGCGGTGTCAGAACCGTGCCTCCCTGAACATAGCATCCAAATTCGGCTAATTGGTCGACCGCGGCCTGGCCCCCCGCC
>DATAPL010000021.1:0-67594 GCA_036265205.1 Terriglobales bacterium | reverse complement strand
ATGGTGATGCCGGGCGACAATGTGCAGCTGGTGATTGAGCTGATCACGCCGGTGGCGATGGAAAAGGGCTTGCGCTTTGCCATCCGCGAAGGCGGGCACACGGTGGGCGCAGGCACCATCAGCGAGATTATTCAGTAACTGAGTGAACGATCCGCAGTTCTCAGAAGGTTTGAGCTAGAAGCTGTTTTCCAGCGGCCCGCAACCAGCCGCCAGTTCTTTCCTCCCGGCATGCCGGGAGGGGTTAGAGAGTGAAACGTGATTGGAAACGAAAAAATTCGCATCCGGCTGAAGGCGTACGACTACCGCATTCTGGATCAGTCCACCACCGAGATCGTGGAAACGGCCAAGCGCACCGGTGCGCGGCTGGCGGGACCGATACCCTTGCCCACGATCAAGAACAAGTATTGCGTGCTGCGTTCGCCCCACGTGGACAAGAAGTCGCGCGAGCAGTTCGAGATTCGCACTCACAAGCGTCTGCTCGATATTTTGGACCCCACGTCGCAGACCGTGGATGCGCTGATGAAGCTCGACTTGCCGGCGGGCGTGGACGTCGAGATCAAGGCTTTCGGCAAGGAACATAAATAGCCGTCAGCTTTCCGCTGTCAGCTTGAGCTGATTCAGCTTGCGGAGAAGAATTGAAATGGCAAAGGTCACTGGAATTTTAGGCAAGAAGGTCGGCATGACGCAGCTCTTCGACGACAAGGGCGACGTGCATCCCGCGACCGTCCTGCAGGCGGGCCCGTGCGTGATTACCCAGCACAAGACCCAGACCCGCGACGGATACGACGCAGCCCAGATCGGGTTGGTCGAATTCATGAAGGAATCGCGCCTGACCCAGCCCATGAAGGGGCATCTGGGAAAACACAATCTGCCGCCGGTGAAGTTCCTGCGTGAAGTCCCGATTGAAGTCGAGAAAGCGGAAGAGTCGGCTGCGGTGAAGGCGGGAGACCGCGTGCTGGTCGATATTTTCGAAGGCGAAAAGTTTGTGGATGTGGTCGGCATCAGCAAGGGGCGCGGGTTTGCGGGCGTGGTCCGGCGTCATCACTTTGCCGGCGGGCCCAAGTCGCACGGTTCCATGTTTCAGATCACCGGCTCGATCGGTTCCTCGGCGTTTCCTTCGCGGGTGTTCAAAGGCATGCGCATGTCGGGCCACATGGGCGTCGACCGCGTGACCCAGCGCAACCTGCGGGTGCTGGGCGTCGACAAGGACGAAAATCTTTTGGTGGTGGAAGGCAGCGTGCCCGGGCCGAACGGCGGATACCTGGTGATTACTAAAGCTAAGAAGCCGCCGCGCGAGCGGCGCGGGTTTGGCGGCGCGGCGACGGTGGATCCGTTGAAGGCGGCCAAGCGGGCGGCGAAAAAGGCTTAGAAGCTGTCGTTGGCCGAGGGTTGTTGGCCAAACAACACACGGAAAGCATATGGCAACTATCGATATACATAATCTGAGCGGGGAAAAAGTGGGGACGCTCGATCTCGCCGACGAGGTGTTTGGCGCGGTCAACGAAGACCTGCTGTGGGAAGCGGTGAAGCACTATCGCGCCGCCCGCCACGCCGGCACCCACGCCACCAAGAACAAGAAGCTGGTTTCCGGCGCTGGCAAGAAACTGTGGAAGCAGAAGGGGACGGGACGCGCCCGCGTGGGCTCCATTCGTTCGCCGCTGTGGCGCCACGGCGGCACGGTGCATGGGCCGCAGCCGCGCTCTTATGATTATGCTTTTCCGCGCAAGAAGTTGTTGGGAGCGTTGCGCTCGGCGCTGGCCTCGAAGTTCGCCGACGGCAAGCTGATTGTGGTCAATGCCTTTGACGTGAAAGAGCCCAAGACCAAGCAGTTTCGTGCGGCTCTGGACGCGCTGCAGGTGGAGACGACCTGCCTGCTGGTGGAGGTGCCACGCCACGGCAATCGCAACTTGACCCTGGGCTCGCGCAACCTCGAAGGAGTCGAGTTGGTGAACGGCAACGAAGTTCATCCTTACCATTTGCTGCGCTACGACCGGGCGATTTTTTCGCAGCCAGCCATCGAGGCCTTGCAGGTGTCGCTGAAGAATTCAGGCGGCAAGCGGCAGCGCAAAGCGGCAGAGAAGGAAGGCGCAAAAAAAGCTTCGGGCTCTCCCCGGCGGCGCCCGCGTCATGAAAAAGCGGCGGAGGTAGCCTGATGAAATCCGCGTACCAGATTTTGCGCCGTCCGGTGATCACGGAAAAGGGCCTGGCTATCAAGGAGAACCAGAACACGCTGGTGTTCCAGGTGGCGAGAGCCGCGACCAAGACCGAGATCCGGGAAGCGGTGCAGTCGATTTTCAAGGTGAAGGTACATTCGGTGCGCACTGCCACCTATCCGGGAAAAGAGCGCCGCCGGGGAAAGTTCGCCGGCTACCGACCCGACTGGAAAAAAGCGTACGTACGGCTGAGAGCGGGCGAAAAGATGCCGGAGTATGCGCAGAACCTCTAGATCGTCGTTGGTCGTTCGTCCTTGGTCGTTGGCCAGTGCGAACGCATGCGGCGGCAGGAAAAGCTAGCAGCTGACGGCTAGAAGCTAAGAGCTGATTTTATGCCAATCAAGACTTACAGACCGACGACCCAGACGTTGCGCTATCGCACTACGCTGGTCAATGACGAGATCACCACCCGGGAGCCGCACAAGCCGTTGCTTGAGCCCAAGCAGCGGAGCGGCGGACGCCGCAACAGCGGCGATACCACGATGTGGCATCGCGGCGGCGGCCACAAGCGCAAGCTGCGCCTGATCGACTTCAAGCGCGACAAGAACGGGATTCCGGCGACCGTGGCTTCGATCGAATACGATCCCAACCGTTCGGCGCGGATTGCGCTGTTGAGCTATGCCGACGGCGAAAAGCGCTACATCCTGCAGCCCGACGGGCTCAAAGTCGGGCAGAAAGTGGTCAGCGGCCCAGAGGCGGATATTCTGGTGGGGAATGCGCTGCCGCTGAAGAACATTCCGCCGGGCACGACCATCCACAATGTCGAATTGAAGCCGGGGAAGGGTGCGCAGATGGTGCGCTCGGCCGGAGGATCGGCGCAGCTGGTGGCCAAGGAAGGCGAGTACGCCCTGGTCAAGTTGCCCTCGGGCGAGACCCGCAAGGTGTCACAGGATTGCATGGCGACCATCGGCCAGGTAGGAAACCTGGACCATGAAAACGTCACCATCGGCAAGGCGGGGCGCATGCGCTGGATGGGATGGCGGCCGGTGAACCGCGGCGTCTCGATGAACCCGGTTGACCATCCGCACGGCGGCGGTGAAGGCAAGACTTCGGGTGGGCGGCATCCGGTAACGCCGTGGGGACAGCCCACGCGCGGTTACAAGACGCGCAATAACAAGCGCACGGATGCGTTCATCGTGAACCGGCGCGGCAAGAAATAGAAAAGCAGGCGTCGGAGGTCAGGCGCCGGCAAAAGCGGATTCCTCACCGCGAAGCGGTTCGGAATGACAAGATTTTGAAGGCTGTTGGCTGAAAGCTGACGGCTGAAAGCTGAAAGCTGAGAGCTGAATTTATGGCACGTTCAACCAAAAAAGGTCCCTTTGTCGATGGCTATCTGCAGGCGCGGGTGGAAGGCATGAACTCGCGCAATGAGAAGAAGGTGCTGCGCACCTGGTCGCGGCGTTCGACCATCATTCCGGAGATGGTGGGACATACCATCGCGGTGCACAACGGCAAGAAGTTCATTCCGGTATATGTCACCGAAAACATGGTCGGCCACAAGCTGGGCGAGTTCAGCTTTACCCGCCAGTTCAAGGGCCACTCCATGCGGGCGGCTACCGAAGTTGCGGCCAAGCCGGCGGGCGTGCCCGGCGGTCCGGGAGCGATTACCCCGGCGGCGGGATCGGCCCCGGCAGCGCCGGCGCCCAAGGCCTAAAGAGACGCGGCGTTAAGGAGACAAAGATGGAATTTCGAGCTCAAGTCCGCTTCACCCGGGTGTCGCCCCAGAAGGCGCGCCTGGTGCTGGATTTGATCAAAGGCCGCAAGGTGGAAGATGCGCTGAATATCCTGGTTTTCACCAAAAAACGGGTGGCAGCCACGGTGGAAAAGTTGCTGCGCTCGGCGCTGGAAAATGCCAACTATCTGAGCAGCGAAAAGGGCCTGGACGTCGACGTGGACAAGTTATACGTGAAGAATGCAGTGGCCAACGACGGGCCGCGCATGAAGCGTATCCGTCCCGCGCCCATGGGCCGGGCGTTCCGCTACGTGCGGCGCATCGCGCACATCGAGATTGTGCTGGCGGAACGGGGCAAGAGCGGGGAATCGCTGGCCACGGTGGTGGGCGAAGAATCGGCGGCGAAGGCTCCGGCCAGAGGTAAAGCCCGAGCCAAGGGCAAAGCCGCTTCGTCCAAAAATGCCGGCAGGAAGAAAGTAGGAGCCAGATAATGGGACAAAAAGTTCATCCCTACGGTTTTCGCCTGGGCTACACCAAGCCCTGGAAGTCGCGCTGGTTTGTGGAGCGCGATTACGACAAGCTGCTGCTCGAAGACGTCAAGTTGCGCAACGAGCTGAAGGACAAGCTCAAATCCGCAGGCGTGAGTTCGATCGAAATCGAACGCCCCGGCAACAAGCTGCGGGTCATCATCAAGACAGCGCGGCCGGGCATCATCATTGGACGGAAGGGCGCGGAAATCGACAAGCTGAAGCAGGACGTGCAGAAACGCACCGCGCGCGAGGTTTACATCGATATCCAGGAAGTGCACAAGCCTGAACTGGACGCGCAACTGGTGTCGGAATCGATCGCGCTGCAACTGGAAAAGCGGGTGGGTTTCCGCCGCGCCATGCGCAAGGCGGTCGACTCGGCGCTGCGCTTCGGTTGCAAGGGAATCAAGGTGCGGGTGAGCGGGCGTCTGAACGGCAACGAAATCGCCCGCTCGGAGTGGTACTTGCAAGGCCGTCTGCCGCTGCACACCCTGCGCGCCGACATCGAATACGGATTCACCGAAGCCCGCACCACCTACGGCGTGATCGGAGTGAAGTGCTGGATCTACAAAGGCGAAATTCTGCCGGCCAAGAAACGCGAACCGCAGCAGGCCGGCGCGTTCTAAACAACCGCTGCAAGCTGCTGGCTCCTGGCTAAGCCATCGGCCCGAGCTAGAAGCTAGAAGCTGAAGTTAAAGAGCTGATTTTTTATGTTGATGCCAAAAAAAGTGAAGTACCGCAAGCAGCAGCGCGGGCGCATGACCGGAAAGGCCTGGCGCGGCAGCCAGCTGGCTTTTGGCGACTTCGGCCTCAAGGTGCTGGAGCCGGGCTGGATTACCGACCGCCAGATCGAGGCGGCGCGCGTCGCCATGACCCGCTTCATCAAACGCGGGGGCAAAATACAAATCCGCCTGTTTCCCGACAAGCCGGTCACCAAGAAGCCGGCTGAAACCCGTATGGGCAAAGGCAAGGGAGCTCCCGACCATTGGGTGGCGGTGGTGCGGCCGGGAAAGATCCTGTTTGAAATGGAAGGCGTTTCGCAGACCGATGCCAGCGAAGCCATGCGTCTAGCCTCGCACAAATTGCCGCTGCGCACCGTGTTCGTCAAGCGCGAGGGCGCGCACTAGAAACCGGGAACCGGAAACTGAAAACCGGAAGCAGAGAACTGGGAACTGACTATGAAATCCGAAAAAGTACGCAACCTGACGGCCGAGGAACTTCGCCAGCAGGAGCACGAGCTTAACGACCAGCTGTTCAAGCTGAAGTTCCAGCTCAACATGGGACAAACCGAGAGCCTGAAAAAGATTCGCGGCTTGCGCAAAGACATCGCCCGGGTCAAAACCATCGCTCGCGAGCGCGAACTGGCTTCAGCCGGCGGAACGGAGAAAAAGTAATATGCCCGACAGCAAGGATCAGGCTGGAGCGGCGGTACAGCAGGCGGCGGGACGGCGCAAGGAAGTTGTGGGTGAAGTGGTTTCCAGCCGCATGCACAAGACCATCGTGGTGCAGGTGGTGCGCAAGAAGACGCATCCTTTCTACAAGCGGGTGGTCTCGAAGGCCAAAAAGTTTTATGCCCACGACGAAAAAAATGTGGCTCACGTGGGCGATGTGGTGCGCCTGGAGGAGACCCGTCCGCTGTCCAAGCTGAAACGCTGGCGGCTGAAGGAAGTCGTCCGGCGGGCGGCGTTGTTGCCGGAAACCAACATCGCGGAAGCCAGTTAGTCGAGGGCGCTGAGGGAGATCAAGATTATGGCTGTGATGATGAGAACGATGCTCGAGGTGGCCGACAATTCCGGCGCCCGCAAGCTGCAGATGATTCTCCCGCTGGGCGGTTCGACCGGATTGAACGCAGGGCTGGGCGACGTGATCACCGCCAGCGTGAAAGAGGCGGCTCCGGAAGGCCAGGTGCAAAAGGGCAAAGTGGTGAAGGCGGTGATCGTACGCACCCGCAAAGAGCACCGGCGCCGCGACGGCACCTATATCCGCTTCGACCAGAATGCGGCGGTGCTGATCAATGAAGCCGGCGAGCCGGTGGGTACCCGCGTCTTCGGTCCGGTGGCTCGCGAGCTGCGCGAGAAGAAGTTTTTGAAGATCGTGTCGCTGGCGCCGGAAGTACTTTAGCGAACTGAGAACTACAAATAGAGCTGAGACCTGAAAAATGAAGACAGTAGCCAGAGAGCACAAAAGAGTTGATCTTCGCCGCAACGATACGGTGCGGGTGATTACCGGCCGCGATAAAGGTAAAGAAGGCCGGGTACTGCGGGTGTTTCCGAACGATGCCAAGATCCTGGTGGAACACGTGATGCTGGTCAAAAAACACGTGCGCCCCAATCCGCAGCGCAACGTGAAGGGCGGAATCGCCGAGCAGGAAAGCCGGGTAGCGATTTCCAACGTGGCCCTGATGTGTTCGAGTTGCAAGCGCCCGGTGCGCATCGGACATGAGTTTCAGGGCGAGCGCAAGGTGCGAGTGTGCCGCAAGTGCGGGGCAACACTGGATAAGTAGCGTAAAAAGCTGCTAACTGCTGGCTCCTGGCTGCCAGCTAAGCGCAGGAGCCAGAAGCCAGAAGGCAGTAGCTAGAACCTGAATTGGAAGGTAACGGAAGCAATGGCGAAGGATAAAGAGAAGCGAGACAAGGGCGAAAAGCAGCAGGAGGCGAAGGCGCCGGCGGTAGCCCGCCACAGCGCCAAGGAGACGCCGCGGCTGAAGAGCCGATTCAGGAGCGAAGTCGCGCCTGCGCTGATGAAGGAATTCGAGCTGAAAAATCCCATGGCGGTGCCCCATCTGCACAAGATCGTGGTCAACATGGGCGTGGGCGAGGCTACCCAGAACGCCAAGATTCTCGATCCTGCGGTCAACGAGCTGGGACAGATCACCGGCCAGAAGCCGGTCACCACCAAGGCCAAGAAATCGATTGCGGCTTTCAAGGTACGCGAAGGCCAGGCCATCGGCGCCATGGTCACGCTGCGCGGCGACCGCATGTACGAATTTCTCGACCGGCTGGTGAATGTAGTCCTGCCCCGGGTGCGCGACTTCAAGGGAGTATCGACCAAGTCCTTCGATGGCCGCGGCAATTACACCCTGGGACTGCACGACCAGTTGATCTTTCCCGAAATCGACTATGCCAGGGTGGATAAGACCAAGGGCATGAACGTCACCATCGTAACTACGGCGCAGAGCGACGATCAGGCGCGGGTGCTGCTGAAGCATCTGGGCATGCCGTTCCGGGCGTGATGGCGGGTTCGGGGAATTTATTGAAGTTTGAAAACGCAAGTCTCAACTGAGAGCTGACGGCTGAGAGCTGATGGTGCAAGCCAGCCGAGAGCCAGGAGTGAAAGGCAAATTGACTACAGCAAAACGAGTGAAGGACGCAAAGATTGAGAAGACTTTTGATAAGGCGCGGGGCAAGGAGCCGAGGCCGAAGTTTTCCTCGCGCCGGCATAACCGCTGCAAACTGTGCGGCCGCCCGCGCGCGTACTTGCGCAAGTTCGGCATCTGCCGGTTGTGTTTCCGCGGTTTGGCATTGCGGGGAGAAATTCCCGGAGTTTCGAAGTCGTCCTGGTAGGGATTGAAGGGAGCGCGGGCGAAGGCGCCCGCGCCACACAGCACGTCGTCGCGGGTTCTTCGGTGCAGTCGAAAGATGGCCGAAGCAAACGGGCGGCGGAGGAGAAGCAAACGATGAGGTTGACCGATCCGGTCGCAGACATGCTGGCGCGCATTCGCAATGCGATTCGCGCCCGTCATCAAAAAGTGGATGTTCCCGCCTCCAAGCTGAAGCTGGAGATTGCCCGCATTCTGAAAGAAGAGGGTTATATCTCCAATTTCAAGCCGGCGGAGGAGGAAGGGCAAAAAGTCCTGCGCATCTATTTGAAGTACGGCAACAACAACGAAGCCGCGATTTCAAACGTGGAGCGCGTTTCCCGTCCCGGGTGCCGGGTCTATGTGCGGCGCAGCGAAATCCCGCGCGTGCTGGGCGGTTTGGGCATCAACATCCTGACCACGCCCCGCGGAGTCATGACCGGACGCCAGGCGCGCAAGCAAGGCGTGGGCGGCGAAGTGTTGTGCGAGATTTGGTAACGGCGCTGCCAGCTACTAGCTTCTGGCTACTAGCTAAGCAAAATGTGGTAAGTCAAGAAAACGGTGGTGATCTTGGAAACCCGCCTTGGCTAGAAGCCAGGAGCTAGAAGCTATAAGCCTATGTCAAGAATTGGACGAAAACCGATCCCTCTCCCCAAGGGAGTTGCGGTCAAGATTGAAGGCAGCGTGGTGGGCGTGCAGGGCCCCAAGGGCAAGCTGGATACGCAGCTGCCTCGCGGTATTCGCGTCGAGCAGCAGGACGGCAACCTGGTGGCCATCCGCGAGAACGATTCCCAGGCCGCGGTGCATGGACTGGCGCGCGCGCTGGTCAATAACGCGGTGGAAGGCGTCACCAAGGGCTGGACCCGCGAACTGGAAATCGTCGGTATTGGGTATCGCGCCGAACTCAAAGGCAAGAGCACGGTGGTGTTCAGCCTGGGTTATTCACACCCCATTGAGTATCCGCTGCCGGCGGGAATTGAAGCCAGCGTGGATCCGAAACAGACCAAGCTCAGCGTCACCGGCATCGACCGCCAGAAGGTCGGCCAGGTGGCCGCCGAGATGCGCAGCTTGCGGCCGCCCGATCCCTACAAGAACAAGGGCGTGCGCTATGCGGGCGAGCGCCTGAAGAAGAAGGTTGGAAAGACAGGAGCGAAGTAAACGTTGGCCGTTGGCCCCTGGCCAAACCGGAACGGCAGAAGACCGCCGCGCTCTTAGTAAATTGCACAAGTCGGCATCGCTGGTTTTGCCAACGACGAACGACCAAGGACCGAAACAATGTTGACGCAATCATCGAAGAACCAGAACCGGCGGCACGTCCACGAACGCATTCGTAAGAAGATTATCGGCACCGCCGAGCGTCCGCGGCTGAACGTGTATCGCTCGTTGAACCATATTTATGTGCAGTTGATCGACGACTTGCAGGGCGCGACGGTGGTCTTCGCCAACTCCGCCGAAGGCAAAAAAGGCGAACGCCGCAGCGGAGGCAATCTGGCAGCGGCAAAAGCCGTGGGCAAGAACATCGCCGAGCGCGCCAAGGCCAAGGGCATTACCAAAGTTGTGTTCGATCGCGGGGGCTACATTTATCACGGACGGGTCAAGGCTCTGGCCGACTCTGCCCGCGAAGCCGGTTTGCAGTTTTAGGGAATTCGCTGATTGAGTGACTGAGAGATCGGGTCATTGAACCCGGCTCAGTTTAAATCGATCAATTGCTGAATTTCCCAATCACGAATTTTTGAAATGAGAATCGATGCCAACTGTCATTAAGAAACTTGATGCGAATTCTTACCAGCTGAAAGACCAGGTGGTGGCGATCAACCGGGTCACCAAGGTGGTCAAAGGCGGAAAGAACCTGTCCTTCGCGGCTTTGGTGGTGGTGGGAGATCCCAGCGCCGCGGTCGTCGGCTACGGTTCCGGCAAGGCCAAGGAAGTTCCCCAGGCCATCCGCAAGGGAATTGAGTCGGCGAAGAAAAACCTGATGCGGGTGAATCTCACGCAAACCAGCATTCCGCACCTGGTGCTGGGACGCTTCGGTTCAGGCCGGGTTTTGCTCAAGCCGGCTCCGGAAGGCACGGGCGTGATCGCCGGTGGCGCGGTGCGCGCGGTGATGACCTCGGCGGGAGTGCAGAACGTGCTTACGAAATCGATTGGCACCACCAACCCGCACAACGTGATCAAGGCTACCTTTGACGCGCTCAAGCATTTGAAAAACCGGAGTGACGTGGCCGCCATGCGCGGCAAGACGGCTGAGGAACTTTAATCATGCCCAACAGATTGGCGAAGAAATCGAGTCCAGGAAGCGGGGCCAAGATCCATTTGAAGTGGGTACGGTCCGCCATTTGCGCCCCGGTACAACAGAAGCTGGTGGTAAAGGGCCTGGGTTTTACCCGGCTGAACCAGGTGATCGAGCGGCCGGACAACCGGGCCATCCGCGGCATGGTGGCCAAGGTGCCGCATCTGGTGGAGATAGTTCAGTAAAGTTAGCAGCTATCAGCTTTCAACTCTCGGTAGAACCAGAGGGCCGAAGCTGAGCGCTGAGAGCTGACAGCTGAGAGCTTATTTATGAACCTTTCGAACATTCGCGCACCAAAGAAGGCGGCGGAAAACAAGAAGCGGGTTGGCCGCGGCATGGGCTCGGGCATGGGCAAGACTTCCGCCCGCGGGCACAAGGGACAACGCTCGCGCTCGGGCTCGCGCATGATGCGCGGCTTTGAAGGCGGCCAGATGCCTTTGCACCGTCGCATGCCGAAACGCGGGTTCACCAACATCTTTCGCCAGGAATTCAGCATCGTGAATCTGGAAAAACTGGTCCTGCTGGGCGAAACCACCATCACTCCCGACGTCTTGCGGAAGGCGGGCGTGATTAAGGGCAAGCATCCGGTAAAAGTTCTCGGAGACGGCGAGCTGACGGTCGCACTCACCGTGCACGCCCACAAGTTTTCCAAGTCGGCGCAGGAAAAGATCACCAAGGCCGGCGGCAAGGTCGAGGTTCTGTAGTCCATGCTGGAGAAATTAGCCAACGTCTTTCGCATTCCGGATCTGCGTAAGCGCATTGTGTTTACGCTGGCGCTGCTGGCCGTATACCGCCTGGGCGGACATATTCCCACGCCAGGAGTGAATGCCGACAAGCTGCAGCAGTTCTTCGAGCAGAATAAAGGCAGTTTGCTGGGTTTTGTCGACCTGTTTTCCGGCGGCCAGCTGCGCCGCCTGACCATCTTCGCCCTGGGCATCATGCCCTACATCACGGCGTCGATCATTCTGCAGTTGTTGACTGTCGTCTATGAGCCACTGGCCAAGCTGCAGAAGGAAGGCGAACTGGGGCGCAAGAAGATCACCCAGTGGACACGTTACCTGACCGTGATCCTGAGCGCGGTGCAGTCGTTCGGCATCGCCTGGCAACTGCAACGCGGCGGAGATTTTGTAGTGCATCCCGGCCCGGCATTCATCCTGATGACCATGCTGACCCTGACCACGGGCAGCGCTTTCATCATGTGGCTGGGCGAACAAATTACCGAGCGCGGCGTAGGCAACGGAATGTCGCTGCTGATCTTTGCCGGCATCGTAGTGGGCCTGCCGCGTGGGATTATTGATCTTTTCGACAAGGTTCGCACCGATGCCTGGGGCGCCTTCACCGCGCCGGCGATGATTCTGCTGGTTGGCGTAATGATTTTGGTGGTGGCTTTTATCGTCTACGTCGAACGCTGCGAGCGCCGCATTCCGGTGCAATACGCCAAGCGCGTGGTCGGCCGCAAAGTCATGGGCGGGCAATCCACTCACTTGCCGCTGCGGGTGAATTCCGGGGGGGTCATGCCGGTGATTTTCGCGTCGTCGATTCTCACCTTACCGCAGACCGTGGGCTACAGCCTGCGCAACAACCGTTATTTTGGCGACCTGATCCGCTGGCTGGGGTGGGGCGAGCCGTTGTACACGATCCTGTATGCAGTAGGCATCATCTTTTTCGCCTACTTCTACGTGTCGATTGTCTTCAATCCCAACGAGGTTGCCGACAACATGCGGAAGTATGGCGGGTTCATCCCCGGCATCCGCCCCGGCAAGCGCACTGCGGATCATATCAACGAGATTCTTACCCGCATCACCCTGGTAGGAGCGCTGTACCTGATCATCATCTCTTTCATTCCGGAGTGGATGATCACCGGTATCCACCTGAACCACCTCTATGGTCCAATCGGCGCGTTTTTCGAGCGCTTGCCGACCTGGGTGACCAACGGGTTGAACGTGAACTTTTACTTTGGCGGGACCTCGCTGCTGATCGTAGTGGGCGTCGCCATGGATACGGTGACCCAGATCGAAGCCCAGCTGGTCATGCGTCATTACGACGGCTTCACCCCGCGCAGCGGGCGCATTCGCGGCCGCCGCACCTGGTCTTGAGCACCGGGTCTTAATTAGGCGTGAGCGCCCTCGCTTGTGCGGCAGTGGTACAGAATTTGAGAAGTTCGTTTCTCGTTTCTCGTTTCCGGTTTCCAGTTCTGGTTTTGAAACTGGAAACAGGAACCAGAAACTGATGTAACTGTTGTCGTGCTGGTTGAGTCGAATTGCAATCGGGAGGCGGGAGGACCAGTTCGATGGCGGAGGCAACCTCGCGCGGCATCGGACCTGTCATTCTGCTCGGCCCCCCGGGTGCCGGCAAGGGTACGCAAGCCAAGGCGATCGTAGAGCACTATCGTATCCCGCAGATTTCTACTGGAGACCTGCTGCGGGAGAACGTGCAGCGAGGCACTCCGCTGGGAGTCCTGGCCAAGGATGTGATGGCGCGGGGAGAGTTCGTTCCCGATGACCTGATGTATGACATGGTGGCGCAGCGTTTGCGCCAGGCGGACTGCGAGCGGGGCTTTATTCTGGATGGTTTTCCCCGCAATCCGGCCCAGGCCGGATGGCTCGATGCTTTTCTGGAGAACGAGTTCTTTGACAACGCGCAACGCGACAAGTGTCTGCCCATTGTGATCCGAATTAACGTGGACTATAATAAATTGCTGCGTCGGATTACTGGACGCCGTTCTTGTCCCGTCTGTGGACGGATCTACAACGTCTACTCCCAGCCACCCCGTGTCGCTGATCGATGCGATGTTGATGGTTCTACGCTGGTGACCCGCGAAGATGACCGAGAAGAAGTCATCCGGGATCGGCTGGCGGCCTACGAACTGCAGACCAAGCCGGTGGCCGAATACTACGAGCGGAAAGGGCGGCTGGTTTCCGTGGACGGCGACCTGCCGGTCGAACAGGTTACGGAACAGATTTTGAAAGTGATCGAGAGCCATCGCGCCGTGGCTCCCAGCAATAATTGAACCACGAAGTCAACGACCGACAGATGGCGATTGTCTGCAAATCGGCGGCGGAGATTGAGAAGATGCGGCGCAGCGGCGGCATCGTGCGCGAAGTGCTTAACCATGTGCGCGACCTGGTGGCGCCGGGCGCAACCACCATGGATCTGGAACGCGCCGCCGAGCAGAAGATCAAGGATCTGGGCGTGAAGCCCGCGTTCAAGGGATATTACGATTATCCCTGCGTGCTTTGCACCTCGATCAATGAAGAGATTGTCCACGGCATCCCTTCTGAAAAGAGGGTCATGAAAGCCGGCGACATTGTTTCCATCGATTGCGGTGTTGTGCTCGACGGCTACTACGGCGACGCAGCCATCACGGTTCCGGTGGATGGTTCCATCACGCCGGAGTTGACCAAGCTGCTGGAGGTGACCGAAGCGTCGCTGTACCGCGGCATCGAGGCAGCAAGGATCGGGAACGCAGTGGGAGATGTTGGCGCGTCAGTGCAGGAATTTGTCGAAGCTAACGGCTTCAGCGTAGTCCGGGAATTCGTGGGGCACGGCATTGGAACTCGCCTGCACGAGGAACCGCAAGTGCCCAACTATGGCACCCGCGGCCATGGAGCCCGTTTGCGTGAAGGCATGGTCCTGGCCATCGAGCCCATGGTGAATTCCGGCAGCCCCGGAACCCGGGTGCTCGAGGACAAGTGGACCGCCGTGACCGCCGACGGCAGTTACAGTGCACACTTCGAACATTGTGTTGCGGTCACCAAAGATGGGCCGATGATTTTGACGCAATAGGGCAGGGCAGTTCCCAGTTCTTAGTTGCGAGCTTAAACCGGGAGCCCGCTGCCGAAATCCCGAATGGAGTGAGGGATCTCGTGGAGATTGAGTGCTAAGGAGTGCATGAGCAAAGAGGACGCGATTGAAGTGATGGCGACGGTCGTAGAACCGCTGCCCAATGCCATGTTCAAGGTAGAACTGGAAAACAAGCACCAGGTGCTGGCGCACGTCTCGGGAAAGATGCGCAAGAACTTCATCCGCATTCTTCCCGGCGACAAGGTTGCAGTCGAGCTTTCGCCCTACGACCTGAATCGCGGGCGCATCGTTTATCGCTACAAGTAAGCTCCTAGCTGCTGGCTAAACCCGCTTGGCCAGGAGCTAGAAGCCAGGAGCTGGTTTTATGAAAGTACGAGCATCGGTAAAGAAGATTTGTGACAAGTGCAAGGTCATCCACCGTAAGGGTGTAGTGCGGGTGATCTGCGTCAACTCCAAGCACAAGCAGCGCCAGGGATAAGAGGAGCACTATGGCACGCATTGCAGGCGTCGATCTTCCGCGCAACAAACGGGCGAACATCGCGCTGACGTACATTTACGGCATCGGTACACCGCGCGCGGCGCGCATTCTGGACGCGGCCAATGTGGACCCGATGAAGAAGGTCCAGGACCTGGGGGAGGACGAAGTGAATCGCATCCGCCAGGTGATTGAAAACCAAGGCATGGTCGAGGGCGACCTGCGCAAGGAAGTTTCGATGAACATCAAGCGGCTCATCGAAATCGGCTCCTACCGCGGCTATCGTCATCGCCGGAATTTGCCTGTCCGCGGACAACGCACCCACACCAACGCGCGCACCCGGAAAGGTCCGCGCAAAGGCACCATCGCCCAGAAGAAGAAAGCGACGGCGAAAACCTAGAAATCAGCTGCTAGCTTCTGGCTCATGGCTGGAAGCTAAAGGCTAGGAGCTAGAAGCTAATATGGCAAAACCAGCACCACCAGCGGCAGCGGGTACCGGAGCAGCGGCGCCGGATAAAAAGGGCAAGAAGAAAACCTTCAAGAAAAAAGAGCGGAAGCACGTTCCGCACGGCATTGCCCATATCCAGGCGTCGTTCAACAACACGATTGTGACTATCGCCGATCAGGCTGGCAACGTTTTGGCCTGGAAGAGTTCGGGCTCGCTGGGTTTCCGCGGCTCCCGCAAAGGGACGCCGTTTGCCGCCCAGCAGGCGGCGCAGAATGCCGCCAACATGGCGCGCGATCACGGTGTGCGCAGCGTTGAAGTTCGGGTGAGCGGCCCCGGTTCCGGACGCGAATCAGCCATTCGGGCGCTGGCCGCTGCTGGAATCGAAGTGCGTAACATTAAGGATGCAACCCCAATCCCGCATAACGGCTGCCGCCCGCCGAAGCGGAGAAGAGTCTGAAACTGTTTTTTGTCTGAAAACCAGACTTGAGTTTTTGGTTCCCAGAGACCAGAAACCGAAACTTGGAATTGATTTTCGTCCGGGATGAAGGGTGAAGCCAAACCTGTAAACCGGTCATCTAATAAGGAGAAAACAACTTGGCGCGATATACCGATCCCGTCTGCCGTCTCTGCCGCCGCGAGGGCATGAAGCTGTTCCTCAAAGGCACCAAATGCTTCAGCGATAAATGTCCTATCGAGAAGCGCAATTTTGCTCCAGGCCAACATGGCAAGGACCGCAAAGCCAAGATCGTTGGCTACGGCCTGCAGCTGCGCGAAAAGCAAAAAGCCAAGCGCATTTATTTCACCCAGGAAGGCCAGTTCCGTAACTACTTCGAGAAAGCCGCGCGCACCCGCGGCGTCACCGGCGAAATGCTGCTGCAGCAGTTGGAGCGCCGTCTGGACAATGTGGTTTACCGCCTCGGCTTCGGAATGTCCCGGCGCCAGGCGCGCCAGCTGGTTCGTCACGGCCACGTCCAGGTCAACGGACGCAAGGTCAACATTCCCTCTTACCAGGTGAGTGTAGGCGAGGAGATTGCCATCCGCGAAGGCAGCAAGAAGCTGCCCATCCTGGAGCCGGCGAAGGAATTCGCCAGCCACCAGAATGCGCCCAACTGGCTGGAGATTGATCGTGACAACTACAAGGGCAAGGTTCTGGCTTTGCCCAAGCGCGAAGATATCAACCTGCCGGTGAACGAGCAGTTGATCGTGGAGTTGTACAGCAAATAGTTTCGAGTTTCCGGTTCCTGGTTCAGAACCAGAAACTGGGAACCAGAAACTGATTTTTACAGGTCTAATTCATTCGAGCCAGATCAGCCTGTCTCTGACGCTTGACCTGAACGAAAACGGACCCGTTCAGGGATGTCGGGACTGAGCCACACGGCCGAAGGAGAACAACGTAATGCTTTGGAAGGGATTTCAAAAACCCAAACGTCTCGCCGTCGATACTTCAACCCTAACTGACAAATACGGAATTTTCTGGGCCCAGCCTTTCGAGCGCGGTTTCGGCACCACCATCGGCAACGCTCTGCGCCGTGTCATGCTGTCTTCGATTGAAGGAGCGGCGGTCACTGCCGTCAAGATCGAAGGTGTGCTGCACGAGTTCCAGTCGATTCCCGGAGTGGTTGAAGACGCCACCGACATCATCCTCAACCTCAAGCAGATTCCGTTCAAGCTGGCGGGCGATGCTCCCAAGGCGATCTACCTGCGGGCGGATCAGCCGGGCGTGGTCACCTCCGGCATGATCGAAGCCGACGCCGACGTGGAAGTGCTCGACAAGGATGTCTACATCGCCACGGTCAGCGAAGGCGGCAAGCTGGATATGGAGATGCGCCTCAAGCGTGGCCGCGGCTATGTTTCGGCGGACAAGAACTTCGACGAAGATCTCGGCATCGGTTTCATACCGATCGATTCTGTCCATTCCCCGGTGCGCAAGTGCAATTACACCGTGGAAGCGGCGCGCCTGGGACAGATTACCGATTACGACAAGCTCACTCTCGAAGTCTGGACCAACGGCTCCATTACTCCGGCCGATTCGATCGGCCTGGCGGCGAAGCTGGTGAAGGATCACATGAATATCTTCATCAACTTCGAGGAGGACATCGAGACTTCCACTTCCACCGAAGACCGCAAACCGGAGATCAAGAACGAGAACCTGAACCGGTCGGTCGAGGAGCTGGAGCTTTCCGTGCGCAGCTACAACTGCCTG
Source organism: Terriglobales bacterium (assembly GCA_036265205.1). Lineage (GTDB taxonomy): Bacteria > Acidobacteriota > Terriglobia > Terriglobales > Acidobacteriaceae > JAIQFF01. The sequence goes on along the minus strand of DATAPL010000021.1, from coordinate 50,385 downwards.
AAGAACGCGAACATTCAGACTATCGGTGAACTGGTACAGAAGACCGAAGCCGAAATGCTGAAGACCAAGAACTTCGGCCGCAAGTCGCTGAACGAGATCAAGGAAATTCTGTCGTCGATGGGCTTGAGCCTGGGCATGAAGATCGACGAGCATGGTAACGCCGTGCCCGGCCCGACTTCGAACCAGGTGCTGCCGGCGTCGGCGTACGGCCCGGATAACGACCTGTAAAGCAGTTTCGGGTGGCGCTCGGCGCCACCCGGTTTCTAGTTTCTGGTTTCCAGTTTCCCAAGAATTATTTTCGCGGGCGCCTGGAGCAGGACTAGAAACTAGAAACCAGAAACTAGAAACTAGAAACTGAAGGAATCACAATGCGTCACAAAGTAGCAGGATGGAAACTGGGACGTAACACCAGCCACCGCCGCTCGTTGCTGCGGAACCTGGTGACTTCGCTCATTGTTGAGGAGCGCATTGAAACCACCGTGCCCAAGGCAAAAGCCTTGCGTCCGCTGGTGGAAAAAATGATCACGCTGGGCAAGCGTGGCGATCTTTCCGCGCGCCGCCAGGCGGGCGCGTACCTGATGACCAAGGATGCGGTCACCCGCTTGTTCGACATCGTGGCTCCGCGCTTCGGCGACCGCGAAGGCGGCTACCTTCGCATTGTTCGCGCCGGCTGGCGCAAAGGCGACGGCGCTGACACGGCATTCGTCGAACTGCTGGGCAGCGAGAAGTTGCAGGAAGAAAAACGTGAGAAGCGTGCCGCAGCCCGCTCCAAGCGCGCCGAAGAAGCCAAGCGCGCCATGGAAGAGGCCGAAGCGCAGCAGGGTGTCGAGCACCCCGCCGATCACGCTGAAGGCGAAGACAAGACAAAAGACAAAGAGTAGGCGTCGGAAAGAGTAGCCGATTCACGGGACGGGTCCTTACCCGTCCCTCTTCTATTTGGGAGAGAAACATCTCACCCCACGCGCCACATCAATGAGAATTTGCCTGAAAGCTGACCGCTGAAGGCTGACGTACCCAACCGTACATGTCCGCCCGCGTCTATCCGGCGTAATCTTGCGCCTGCCGAGCCTGCCGCTAGACTGCTGTCAGGGACATGGAGTTTTCACGCAACCAAATCGGCATCGCTGCGGGCGCAGGCGTGCTCCTGCTGCTGATCTTTTTTGGTTATCTTATTCACTTGAACGGCCAGGGTCCGGTCTTGGACCGTTCGGAAGACCGCGATCCGCTCTCCGGAATCCCCAACTCCATCTCGCTGAACCCGTTGCGTGATCGCACCTCGGAACGGGAAGCGGCAAAGTTCATTCGCAGCATGCGTGATGGAAACTGCCAAGAGGAACTCGCAGCCTGGGAGAAAGACTACCGCAAAAAATATGCTGCCTTTATCTGTGACTCAGAGGCGCGGCATCCTTTGATTTCCTGGGAAATTGCGGATTGGGAAGACGCCCCGCCTCTGCGCATCCTGCACTACCGCGGCAAGCGCCGCAATGCCCCGGATCAGAAGGGCACCTACAAAGAACTTTTCTCGGTGACCCTGGAAAGAAAAGCCGGCGAGTGGGTGGTAACCAAATACGACGCCATGTACTAGCGTATCAGCACAGGCTTCGGTCTTCGGTTCGTTCTGCTAATCCCTGGTTCATATCCTTGAATCTAGACTTGTGCAGGTGTCCGCGAATTGTCTCCTTCTTGTCGGCGCGATCGCAGGATGGTGAAGAGCAGGATCTGCGCCACCAGCGCCGCCGCGCTGTCAAGCAGGACGTCATGCACAGTTCCAGTACGGCTGGGCAGATAGGTCTGATGCCATTCGTCGAGGCAGGCGACCAGCGCGGTCATGAAGAAGGAAATTCTGGCCCACTGTATGGTCCAGCCGGCGCCGGGAAATGGGAATGTCGCCCGCCAGGCACGGAACAGCAACAGGCTCAGAGTGAAATAACCGACGAAGTGCCCGGTCTTGCGAACAACCGTTTGCCAGATCGGAAAGTGAGCCTGGGTTACACCCAGAAGGAAGTGCAGGAACGGGTAGAGAAAACGGCCGGTATATTCGGCTGAGCCGTAATTGGTGGATTCAACGAGAATGATCCCGAGCCAGAGAGTCGCCGCGATCCAAGTTTTGAGCAGGTTTTTTTGATCGACGGTCAAGCGTAGGCTTTCATGCCTCTATTCCACGGCATAGTTAGGGGCCTCGCGCGTGATCATTACGTCGTGCACGTGACTTTCCCGCAGACCGGCGCCACTGATGCGGACGAACCGGGTTCTCTGCAGCAGCTCCGGAATGGTGGCACACCCGCAATAGCCCATGCCCGACTTCAGACCGCCGACCATCTGGTGCACAATCATGGCCACGGAACCGCGGTAAGGAACTCGTCCCTCGATTCCTTCGGGAACAAGTTTTCCCAGGCGGTTGGCGTCTTCTGATCCTCCCGACATCGCGGTCGAGGCGTCTCCGTCGGTATTCTGGAAATAGCGTTCACTGGAGCCCGAAGCCATCGCGCCCAATGAGCCCATGCCGCGATAGGATTTGAAGGAGCGGCCCTGGTAGAGAATCAACTCGCCTGGACTCTCATCGGTTCCAGCAAACAACGATCCGATCATGACTCCGGAAGCCCCTGCCGCCAGCGCTTTGGTGATGTCGCCGGAATACTTGATGCCGCCATCGGCGACTACGGGCACGTTGAGATCTTTGGTCGCGCGGTAAGCTTCTGCGATGGCAGTCATCTGCGGCATTCCCGCTCCGGTCACCACCCGCGTGGTGCAAATCGATCCCGGGCCGATTCCGACTTTGATGGCATCCGCTCCGGCACGAGCCAGTTCGCAGGCGCCGTCGAAGGTGCCCACGTTGCCCGCGATCAGGTCGACATCTGGCAGCTTCGACTTCACCATCTTGATGGCATCGAGCACCCGCGTGGAGTGGCCATGGGCGCTGTCGATCGCCAGCAGGTCTACTTTGCATTTCACCATTTCCTGCGCCCGTTCCAGGAAGTCGCCGGTCGCGCCGATGGCCGCGCCCACTCGTAGCCGGCCCTGCGAGTCCTTGGCTGCGTTGGGGTATTTCAGCTTCTTCTGAATATCTTTGACCGTGATCAGGCCCTTGAGATTGTAGTTTTCATCCACCACCAGCAGCTTTTCCACGCGGTGTTCGTGCAGGATGTTTTCCGCATCTTCAAGCGTGGTTCCCACCGGCACCGTGATCAGGTTTTCCTTGGTCATGACTTTGCTGATGGGAATATCGAAGCGGGTTTCGAAGCGCAGGTCTCGATTGGTGAGAATGCCAACCAGTTTGCCATTCTTGGTGATGGGCACACCGGAGATTTTGTACTGGCGCATCACCTCGAGCGCGTCCGAAACCTTGGCATCCGGCGACATGGTGACGGGATCGACGATCATGCCGCTTTCCGAACGCTTCACTTTGTCCACTTCGTTGGCCTGTTGCTCCGGCGTCAGATTGCGATGGATGATTCCAATTCCGCCCTGCTGTGCCAGCGCGATCGCCATGTGCGATTCCGTGACCGTGTCCATGGCGGCGCTGATGATGGGAATATTCAGCCGGATATTGCGGGTGAGCTGAGTCTGGGTATTGGCCAACGCGGGCACGACGTCGGAGCGCGCCGGCAGCAGCAACACGTCGTCGAAGGTAAGCGCCTCAGGAACAGGAAAATGAATCATAAGTTTTCTCGGACGTGGAGGATAGCTTTCCATTCTAGAGACGGTTCGAAGATCAGGCAAATCTTAGGCCCGGATAAGATGCCAGGAACACAGAAGACACATGAGCTGAGACCCCAGATCTACGGCAAGAGATATAATCCAGTGCCGGAATGAACTTGTCAGTCCGACGAGCGGGCGTATCGCGCGAGGAATCCGCTGTTTTCCGCCACCGCCGATTTCCTGCTGATAAAATCGGCGCACAAGCACAAGAATTTACGAAGATATTCGCGAAACTGCACCATGGATAGGGCGTTCGGCAGTTTGTCTTTTGTTTAGGTGCGGCGTATATTGGTATCTGGAACTGTTGTGTAGTTACCAGCACGTGGCGAGACACACCAGTGGGCGCAAGCCCACTTTTTAGTTTGAGCTGGTTTTGCGGCCACCTAAATAATTGATTTCATGGTACTTGGGATCGATAAGATACGTGAGATCGCGGAGCGGGTAGCGGCCTCCAGTGGGCTCGAAGTTGTAGAAGTGGAACTGCGAGGCGGAGGCAAGGCGCGCATGCTCCGCATCGTGATTGACAAGCCCGCGGGGGTTACGCACGAAGACTGCGCAAATCTGAGCCGGGAAGTTGGAACCATTCTTGACGTGGAAGACGCGGTTCCTGGTTCTTATACGTTGGAAGTGTCTTCTCCGGGTTTGGATCGGAAATTAATTCGGCCGGCCGACTACGAGCGCTTCACCGGCAGCCGGGTGAAGCTGACCACGCAGCAGCCGGTGAATGGTAATCGCCACTTTGAAGGCCGGCTGGAAAGTTTTCAGCAGGGACGTTTGACGCTGGACCTGAGCGCCGCCAGAAAGAAGCGCCGTCCGGAACAGAGCGCAGCGGAAAAACTGGAAATCGATCTGGCCAACGTAGAGAAGGCGAATCTGGTTCCAGAGATTTAAGGGCAAGGTTCAGGCGTCTGGCCTCAGACCTCGGCAAAAGCCGGCGGCCGAGGTCCGAGGGCTGACGGCCGAAGTCCGAGATCGGTATTCCTTATGGCAAGTGAGCTCTACAACACGATCGACGCGCTGAGCCGGGAAAAGGGCATTGATCCGCAAATTGTGGTCAGCGCGGTGGAAGATGCCATCGTGGTGGCCACGCGCAAATATTACAAGACGCAGGAAAACCTGCGCGCCGAACTCGACAAGGAAACCGGCAAGATTCGCGCCTTTGCGGTCAAGACCATCGTAGAGACTCCGGAGCAGGTGGAAGATCCCACGCTGCAGGTTACGCTGGACGATGCGCGCAAGATCAATCCCAACGTCGAGTTGGGCGGCGAGCTGCAGATCAACAAGCAGACAGAGGGCATTCTGGGACGCATCGCCGCGCAACTGGCCAAGCAGGTGATCTTCCAGAAGGTGCGAGAGGCCGAGCGCGACACCGTATACAACGAATATATCGGCCGCGTGGGCGAGATCGTGAATGCCACCGTCAAGCGCATCGAAGGTCCGGATGTGATCTTCGACATTGGAAAAGCGGAAGCGCGTATGCCCCGCAAGGAGCAGTCGCGTCTGGAGTCGTTTGCCATGGGCGAGCGCGTCCGGGTAGTGATCGCCAGAGTGGAGCGAGCTTCGAAAGGCCCGGCAGTCGTGGTTTCCCGCGCGGCCCCAGAACTGGTGCAGCACCTGTTCCAGACCGAAGTGCCTGAAATCTACGATGGCACGGTGGTCATCCGGGCGATTGCGCGCGAGGCGGGAGAGCGCACCAAGATTGCGGTCATGTCCAAAGACAAGGATGTGGACGCGGTGGGCGCCTGCGTCGGCATGAAAGGCATGCGGGTGCAGTCCATCATCCGCGAGCTGCGCGGCGAGAAGATCGATATCATCGAATATCACGAAGATCCGGTAACCTTTGCCGAAAAAGCGTTGCAGCCGGCGAAAGTGAGCCGCGTCACCGTGGTCGACGCCGGCGACAAGCATCTTGAAGTTGTAGTCGATGACAGCCAGCTCTCTCTGGCTATCGGCAAGAAGGGGCAAAACGTCCGCCTGGCGGCGAAGCTGCTGGGCTGGAAGATCGACATCAAGAGCGAGGAAGAGAAGCGCCAGGAAGTAGAGCAACAGATGTCGGCTCTGGTTGGGTCGGCTGCCACGCCGCTGGAGAGTGTGGTTGGGCTGGGTGAAGGGCTGATCGAGAAGTTGAGCGCAGCCGGAGTGACCACTGTCGAATCGTTGGCCGACATGACGCCGGAACAACTGGAAGCGATTGAGGGAATAGGCCCCAAGACGGTGGAAAAAATCAGCCTGGCAGTAAATAATTATTTTGCCAGCCTGGAGTCGGGCGAAGCGGGTGAAGCCGTCGCCGCGCCGGTCGAAGGTGCGGTGGAAGGCGAAGACACTCCTGCGGAAACCGCGCCTGAAGAATCGGCCCTTGCCACGGAAGCTACAGCGGACGTGGAAGAAGCAGGGGCCGAAGTGGTTCCCGAAGCCAGCGCCGCGGAAGAAAATGCCGGGCAGGATGGATCTCCCGAATCCCCGGAAAACTCGGAGGAGCCTTCTCCTTCCGAGGAAAAGAAATAAATGACAAGTCTCTGGCGCGAAGAATGCGCAGAGCTCAATACTGACACCGTGAGGTTGATATGAAGACTTAGCGGGATAGTCCGTAGGACGGAAAGGGCGGATGAGCAAGATTCGAATCAACGATCTGGCAAGGGAGCTGGAAGTTAAAAGCAAATCGATTCTCGATGTACTTCCGGAGATTGGAGTCACCGAGAAGAAAAGCCATTCCAGTTCTCTCGAAGACCATGAAGCGGAAAAGGTGCGTGCGCATTTCCGCGCTGCCAGCCAGGCGCAGACTTCAAGCCGGTCCTCGCGATCCGGCCGCGCAGAAGCCGACGAGATCAGGACCAAGATCGATCTCTCCCACATCTCCAAGCCGGGAGACGCTCTAAAAGCCATCATCAGCAAGCAGCAGGGGCCAGCGGTTGCACCGCCGCCGGTTGCGGCTCCGCCTGTCGAAGCCAAGCCAGTGGTCGCGCCCGCGCCGCCTGCCGTGAAACCTCCGGCAGCCAAGCCGCCCAGCCAGCCTCCTGCGGCTGCACCGAAATTTGTGGTTCCAACGTCAACTCCCCGGCCGACATTTACCGCTCCGCCGCCGGCAGCGCCGCAGCCTGCCGCTTCAGCGGCTCCGGCATCGCCGCCGGTGGCTCCGCGGCCAGCAGCGCCACCGGCAGCAAGTCCGACTGCGGCGCAAGCCAGTTCTGCGCCAGCAGCGCTGCCGCGCACCGCTCCACCGCTCGCGCAACCTCCGGCCATTTCAACTCGAACCGAGGCCCCTGCTCCATCAGCGCCACAGGCTCCGCCTCCGCGAATGATCGTGCCGCAGACAGGACCGCGCCCGGTTTACAAAGCCCCATTGAGGCCCGCCGCGCCCGCAGGAATGTCGGTGACGCCCGCCGGTGCAACTGCGCGTCCGGCTCCCGGACGTCCGGTTCCCGGCCAGCCAATTTTTCAGCGCCCACGACCCGGTGCTCCGGCCAATCGAGCGCCCTTGCGTCCGGGCGAGCGCCGGCCCATGCATCCCACACGGCAGTCGCCCACTGGCACGCGTCCGCTGGGAGTGGGTCCGGGAGCGTTGCCTCCGGGCGGGCCCACGCCGCGGCCGGGCAGCCGTCCGGGCGCGCCAGCTCGACGCCCTGGACAGCGCTATGTTCCGCGTGGGGTGAAGGAAGGCCCGATGAAGGGTTACACGCCGCCGCCACGGCTGTCCCTTTCCAACGAGCCGCAGCCGATCACGCGCAGCATCACCATTACGGAAGGCATCAGCGTCAAAGATCTGGCTGAAAAACTAGGAATTCGCGCCAAGGATTTGATTGCACGCTTGCTGGCCCGCGGTGTGTTCGCCACCATCAACCAAACCCTGGACACAGAATTGGCCAGCGAGATGGCGCGCTTCTTTGGCGCTGACACCAATGTGATCACTTTTGAGGAGCAAGCAGCCAAGGAAGTGTCGGAGGCCGCAGCAGGCGAGGAAGGGGGGACCCCCAGCGAAGGCGTGTCGCGTCCCCCAGTGGTCACCATCATGGGCCATGTCGATCACGGCAAGACCACGTTGCTGGACTCCATTCGCCTGACCAACGTGGCTGGCGGCGAGGCCGGCGGCATCACGCAGCACATCGGCGCTTACAAAGTTACGATTCAGGACAAGGAATCGCCCGCATTTGGCCGTCAGATTGTCTTTCTCGACACGCCCGGCCACGAAGCCTTTACCCGCATGCGTGCTCGCGGCGCCAAAGCTACCGACATCGTCGTACTAGTTGTCGCTGCCGACGATGGCGTCATGCCGCAGACCCTGGAAGCCATCGATCACGCCCATGCCGCGGAAGTGCCCATCATCGTGGCCGTCAACAAAATCGACAAGCCCGACGCTTTGCCGGATCGTGTAAAGAAGCAGTTAGCGGACCGCGGTTTGATGCCGGAAGACTGGGGCGGAACTACCGTGTTCGTCGACGTCTCAGCCAAGCAGAAAACCAATCTGAACCTGCTGATGGAAATGATCTGCCTGGTAGCCGACCTGCAGGAGCTCAAAGCCACCCCCGACCGGCCGGCCACCGGAGTGGTTCTCGAAGCCAAGCTGGATCGTGGCCGCGGCCCGGTTGCCACTTTGCTGGTACAGAACGGGACCTTGCGTAACGGGGATAACTTCGTGGTCGGCAACGTATACGGGAAAGTGCGCGCCATGTTTGACGATCGCGGCGCGCAGCTTGAAACCGCTCCGCCTTCCACTCCCGTCGAAATTCTGGGCATGGAAGGGTTGCCCCAGGCTGGCGACCAGTTTGTCGTGGTAGCCGATCGCGACAAGGCGCGCGGCGTTTCCGAATATCGCGAGCAGAAAGCTCGCGAGGCCACGTTGGCCAAGAGTTCCCGCGTGTCGCTCGAAGGCCTGGCGGAACAACTGAAGACCGCCGGCACCAAGGAACTGAACATCATCCTGAAAGCCGACGTCGGCGGCTCCGTGGAAGTCTTGAGCGACCTGCTGACTAAACTGTCAAACGACAAAGTACGCCTGAAAATTCTGCGTTCCGGCGTGGGCGCTATCACCGAGTCGGACGTGCTGCTGGCGTCGGCCTCGAATGCCATCATCATCGGATTCAGCGTCCGCCCGGAGAGGAAAGCGCAGGAACTCGCGGAGCAGGAAAAAGTTGATATCCGTCTGCACTCGATCATTTACGAGTTGCAGGACGAGATCAAGCGGGCCATGACCGGCCTGCTCGAGCCGACCATCAAGGAAACCTACCAGGGCCGCGCCCAGGTGAAGGAGACGTTCCGCATCCCGAAAGTCGGCACCATCGCGGGATGCTCCGTCACCGACGGCTTCATTAAGCGCGACTCGGAAGTCCGCCTGCTGCGTGACAACACCGTGGTATTCACCGGCAAAGTCGGCTCCCTCCGCCGCTTCAAGGATGATGCCAGCGAAGTGCGCAACGGAATGGAGTGCGGCATCTCGATCTCGAACTACGGCGACATCAAAGTCGGCGACGTGATCGAAGCTTTTGTCACCGAAAAAGTGGCTGCCGAAGCCATCGCTTAAAGCAGTTTCTGGTTTCCGGTTTCTGTTCCAGGAACTGGAAACTGGAAACCTAAAACCGCCTTGATCGCTTTTCTCACCCTCGAGCTGCACATCGAAGCGGCACAATCTCTGAAAGATAAGCGCCAGGTAGTGAGGAGCGTGAAAGACCGGCTCCGCGCCCGGTTCAATGTAGCGGTGGCAGAGCTGGACGCCAGCGGGCTGTGGAATCGTGCCACCCTGGGCGTGGTTGGCATTTCGGATTCGCGCGACTATCTCGACGGTCTGATGAAGAACGTGGAGCGGCAGGCTACGCGCATCGCCAACAACGGCGGCGCCGATATTGCGGATTCCTTTATAGAATATCTTTGAAGTTGCATCATTGCCCGCCCCGGTCAATGGCAAACACCAACGCCCAATTTTCCAGAAGTGTTCAGAATTGAACAGTTTTCCCGGCTTCTGATGTGGCAAGAATAGCGTCTACCGTTTATCCTTCGTAAAGGTCCAAGGCAGCCCTCCCCCATCGTGGGCCTTTTGCTTTGATGACCGTTTCTTCGCGTCAGGCAACCCGGACCCGCAAGCCGCATCTTCCTTGCGCCTCCTGCACCAGGCCGGCTTTTCTGATATTCTCATTCGTTTTACTCAAGAGGTGGATGTGGAGAAGCGCGGCGCGAAATATCATCGGGAGCGCCTGGGAGAGGCCCTGCGAGAGGAGATTGAAACCATCGTGGAAGGCGAGCTCGGCGATCCCCGCATCGGGTTGGTCAGCGTCACCAGCGTAGTGCTGGCGCAGGATTCGCGCTCGGCCCAGGTATTCGTAACTCTCGACGGAGACGACGAAGAGGCGCAGCGTTCGCTGCAGGGTCTTACCGCGGCGGTTGGTTTCATTCGCCGCGAGGTGGCGGAAAACCTGCGCTTGCGCCGTCCTCCAGAATTGTATTTTCATCTGGATCGCTCCGATCAGTACGGAGCCAGGATCGAAGAACTGCTGGGGCGTACAGGAAAGAAGAAGAGATAGGCATCAGCGTGTAGCAAGATCGATTATCTGATAGCTGACGACTGAAGATCGACCACCGGCAACTGGGTTACCGACATGTTGGAAGAAGTTCTCAGGGAGATCGAGCAACGCAACCGGTTCGTGTTGACCTCCCACGCCCGGCCGGACGGCGATGCCATTGGCTCTGCCTTAGCCTGCTGCCAGATCCTGCGCGCGATGGGCAAGGAGGCCGAAGTGATTTTGCGCGACGGCGTGCCGCGCATCTACCAATCCCTGCCATTTGCCGACGAGGTAGTGCAGGCGGAACGCGTTAACGGAGACTACGAAGCAGCCGTCATTCTGGAGTGCGACAGCCTGCAGCGCACCCGCTTGCAGGGACTTGAAGGCCGCTTCACCATCAGCATCGATCACCATCTCAGCGGGAAGACCTTCGCGAACGTGAACTGGATCGATCCCAAAGCGGTGGCCACCGCCGAGCTTGTGTATCGCCTGGCGCGCCAGGCTGGCGTGGCCATTTCTCCCGACGTCGCAACCTGCCTTTACACCGCCGTCCTCACTGACACCGGATCGTTCATGTTCGAAGGGACGAACGAACACACCTTCGCGCTGGCGCGTGAGCTGGTGCTGGCCGGAGCGGATCCGGCACACTGCGCGCGCAACGTGTACTTTGCCCATTCCACTGCGAAGATGCGCTTGCTGGGAGCGGCTCTCTCCAATCTGCATCGCGAAGGATCTCTGGCCTGGATTTCCGTCAGCCAGGAGCAAATGCTGCGCTGTCACGCCAAGGAAGAGGACTGCGAAGGCCTGGTGAATTACGCGCTTTCCATGCAGGGAGTTGAAGTGGCTCTGTTCTTTCGCGAACTTCCCGATGGCCGCTTTCGCGTGAGCCTGCGGAGCAAAGGCAAGCTGGACGTAGCGGAGGTGGCGGAGCGTTTTGGAGGCGGTGGACACCACTGCGCCAGCGGCTGCGCGCTCGAGGGACCATTGCCGGTTGCGGCGTCGCGAATTATCGCGGAGCTGCGTCTCCGGCCCTCCGTGCAGTAATTCTTGGAAGGTCGTTCTGTGCCGCTTTCCTCAAATCCGACATTGAAAACTGCACCCTCGCATCCCCCGGCCTGGAGTCGCCGCTCGGATGTCCTGCTCCTGGCCGCTTTTTGTGCCTTTCTGTTCTTCTTCGGCCTCTCCTATTTTGGCCTGGTCGGAGCCGACGAGCCCCGCTATGCGCAGGTGGCGCGGGAAATGTTTGCCCGGCACGACTGGATCACACCCACGCTCGGGGGCAAACCCTGGCTGGAGAAACCGGCTCTCTATTATTGGCAGGCCATGCTCGCCTACGGAATTTTTGGCGTCAGCGATTGGGCCGCGCGGCTGGTTTCGGCGCTTGATGCCACGGTGATGGTGATTGCCGTCTACTTCTTCCTGCGTCGGTTTCGCCCTGGCGCAACCTCGGCCGAGCCCCAACTGCAGAGCTTTCATCTCGATGGCGCGCTGATGACTGCCTCCGCCAGTGGTGTGATTGGTTTCGCCCGCGCTGCCTCGACAGACATGCCGCTCGCCGCCATGTTCACGGTCGCCATGCTGGCCTGGTATGGATGGCATGAGAGTGGCGGAAAGCGTTATCTCGCGGTGTCTTACATTTTTCTGGGATTGGCAACACTTGCCAAAGGGCCGGTGGCGCTGTTTTTCGCGGCAGTCATCGTGGTGCTTTTTGCCGCCGCCAAGTCGGACTACCGGCTGATCGTGCGAACCTGCTGGCTTCCTGGCATCGCTCTGTGCTCAGCCGTCACGCTCCCCTGGTATGTCGCAGTGCAACTGAGGAACCCGGAATTTTTTCGGGTGTTCATTCTGCAGCACAACCTGGCGCGCTTTGGCATGGATCTTTATCATCACACCGAGCCCTTCTGGTATTACCTGCCGGTTGTCCTGCTCGGGCTTGTGCCCTGGACGATATTTGTGATCGCGGCCCTGATCGAAAGTATTCGCGTCTGGTGGAGAGAGAAGAAGGAAATGTTCCGCTCCGAGGATGCCTGGCCCGGGTTTCTGGTGATTTGGCTGGCAGTGCCGGTTATTTTTTTCTCCTTTTCCGCGTCCAAGCTGCCCGGCTACATTCTGCCTGCCTTTCCCGCGGGGACGCTCCTGTTGGCGGATTATGTGCGAAGGCATTTGGCCGACGACGACCGTCCTCATTTCATTCTGATCGTTCTGCACTCAATCGTGGCGTCGCTGCCGGTGATCGCGGCGCTGATGGTGCAATACATCGTGCTTCAGCACACTCTGCCAAGGAACCGCGCGCTCGCGATCGCAGGCGCCTTTGCGGCTGTACTGGCAGTCGGCATCGTGCTCACCCTGCGAGGCCGGGTCGGTCTTCGCGTGCTGCGCTTTGTTACCCTGGTGCCGATTGTCCTGGCGGTGGCGGCAGTTCTGCGACTGGGCGCTCCGGCCCTGGATGCCACGCTTTCCGCCCGCCCGTTGTCGCAGGAGATCAGCCGGGTGGACAACCGCTCCTTGCCGCTTGCCATTCTGCAACTGCCGCGAGAGACCGAATACGGGCTGCAGTTCTATCGCAATCAGAACATCTCCCGTTACGAATTAGGGCAAGCTCCGGACGGCGAACATCTGTTAGTTACCCGGGAAGGGCAGCAGAAAAACATCGCCAGGTGGACGGCTGGCCGCCGCACTACGTACTTGGGAAGTTTCGCTCCCCAGGGTTTTGACTATTACTGGGTTGCGGGGAAGAGCAAATAGCATTCAGCCGTCAGCAATCAGTATTCAGCCAAGCGGCGTCCGATCAGGTCGCTCTGCAATTTGGAAAATTGCATTGCGATTCGACGTCGAACAAAGCTAGTGTTTCGCTGAGTGCTGGCCCTTGGAAATGAAGCCAGCCGCACCTCCTGTTACCAACTCTTATCCCCCCGTTTGCCTCCGGCTGGACGAAGCACTACACTCGCTGTTCGCAGCCCGCCATGAGCGCGCTTAGCAAGCCCGAGCCCTCCAGGAGCCACCAGGTGGAGATTCTCGACCTTCGGCATTTTTCTTCCGTCGATCTGCGTCCCTTGCTTGAGGACGAGGTCCGGGAATGGGCGCGAATACTTTCCTGGGACTACAGCGGTTCAGCGGAAATGATTCTGCGCTACGTAGATGCCAAGATTCTGCCTGGCTATGCTGCGGTCGAGCGCGGACGCATCGTCGGCTACGCTTTTTTTGTTTACGAAGGCAGCAAGGGCGTGATTGGCGACCTGTTTGTCGCCAATAGCGGGCGCGTGCCCGATCCTCACGAGGTGGAATCCCGGTTGTTGCTGCATGTCATTGAAACCTTGCAGCAATCGCCCGGCATTCATCGCGTAGAGGCGCAACTGCTGGTGCACGAAGCCGGAGTAGTTGCGCGGCCATTTGTGGAGCAGGGATTCCAGCGCCACCCGCGGCTTTTCATGGTGCTCTCGTTGAGCGATGCCTTGAAAACCGCGCCAGCCATGGATTCTGAGATAGAGCTTCGCCGCTGGTCAGAGGCGGACTACCAGCCCGCTGCCGCTGTGATTACCACCGCTTATCGCGGCCATGTGGATTCAGAAATCAACGATCAATATCGCACCCTGAGCGGCTCCCTGCGATTCCTGAACAACATTGTGCGCTTTCCGGGATGCGGCACGTTCGATCCCGAAGCGTCTTTTGTGGCGATACACAAACGGGCGCGAAGCCTGGTTGGACTGATTCTGTGTTCCCGTGTGCGCCACGATGTCGGACACGTCACCCAGGTCTGCGTTCTTCCCGAATACCGCTCGCGCGGGTTGGGCGAGCTTTTGATCGCGGCTACTGCCGGAAACCTCCGGCAGCGGAATTTCTCCCTGCTCTCTCTTACCGTGACCGAAGCCAATGCCCGAGCCGTGACCCTCTATCAGCGCCTGGGATTCGATACCAAACGCGTGTTCGACGCCTTTGTATGGGAAGGTTAAGAATTGGGCGTCGGACGTCTGGCGGCGGGCCCTCGGCCCCCTGGCATCCCTAGATCAGAAGCTTCAGGCTGCGCTCGATCACTCGCTTTGTTGTGGTTTTAGAGCCGAGGTCTGAGTCAGACGACACGCTAATGGCGCAGCAGCCACATCACCCAGCCCGCCACGAACACCCCGCCGGCAAACATTACGAAACAGTACGCGCCATAGCGGATCTGTTCTCTGGCAGTGTTGCGCTGGGTGATTCCAAAAACAACCGATGCAAATAGGGAGAACAGCACGGCGGCGCTGAAGTGGGAGAGTTCCAGTGTCATTCAGTTTTTCCGATCACGGCTTTTTTCCGATGGCGATGTGGTAAGCGTCGGCCACACTGATGAAATTCAGCAGGCCGGCAACGATCAGAAACTTGGTGCCGTAATCAGCCGTGGCGTGCGCGATGGCACCGTGTCCCCACCCTTGCATACGGGTCACGATGTAAAGCCCGCCCGCACCAACGTCGCCGACAAACCCGAGAATATCCAGAATGTCGCCGCCGTTAGGATGGTACACGCGCCCCTGCATAAGCAGGCCGAGAACGAACATGATGCTAATGGAAGCCATCAGCAACAGGCCCCGAATCCATCGTTTCTGCACCAGGTGTCCCGCGCCGGGAATGAGCCAGGCTACGGCCGGAGCGATCACCGACATGCTCGGCGACGTTGTGGGTAGGGTCGATTGCGCTTCTGGAGTCGGAGCTTTCGCTGAATTTGCCATTCAAATAGTCACGATTTCACTTTGAATTGTACCTGTTACTTCCGCCGTTTGCGGTTTGACCAGGACATTCACTTCGCTGCGCACCCCGAATTCCGGCAAATATATGCCGGGCTCGATCGAGAAACACGAGTTCGGCAGAATCCGGCGCTCATCGTGAATCTCCAGATCGTCCATGTTAGCTCCGTTGGCGTGAACCTCGGTGCCGATGGAATGCCCGGTGCGATGAATAAAATATTGCTCAAAGCCGGCGTCTTTAATGTGATTTCGCACCGCGCGGTCGACTTCCCATCCCGCGATCGCAGTGCCGGAAGTCACCGCCGTCTGCACCGTTTTTACTCCGATGTCGCGAGCCTGTCGGACGACTTCGAAAACGTCGCGCATTCGATCGGATGGAGACCTGCCAACAAAACCCGTCCAGGTGATGTCGTAGTATACGGCCCCGGGAGTATTCTTCTTGCCCCAGATATCGAGCAGGACAAAATCGCCCTGGCGGATTGGCTTTGAGGTTTCCGGGTGCGGAGCGTAGTGCGGATTCCCGCTGTTAGCGTTCACCGCGACTACCGGCAAATCATCGGTCACCAGACTCTCGCGGCGAAAAGCCTCCAGAAGCCACTGCTGTATTTCAAACTCATGAGTCCCGCCGTTCCGCGCCCGGCGGCCAATCTCCTGAAAAGCGGCAACCGTGATCGGATCGATGGCGTCGCGGGCAGCAAAGTGAGATTTGATCTGCTCGCTGCTTAAAGTCGCCTCGAACAGCGCCACCAGGTCGCAGGAGCTGACCACGTTTTTACCCAGGCCGCGAATCAAGTCGATCGTGCCGCCGTCCACCAGAGAAACTGTGAAGACCAGGTTGTTGGGCGAATATTGCATCGCAATATCGCGATGGTCGGCGAGAATCGCTTTTACCTGGTCGAACAATTCCTGCCAGCCGGAATATTTGCGTTTGCTGCCGGGAAGCGTGTCGAGATGGCCGGGTTCGATCTTGTGGACCAGTTTTACCGGCTCACCGTTGGCGGGTATGAGGTAGAACCAGCGGCGCGTAACCATCAGGCCCGCGGGCAATCCCAGAACGCGATAGGCGATGGGGTCGCGATGATGGTGGTCGTAAAAAAGCCAGGCGTCGATGTTGCGCTCGCGAAGCGCAGCTTGTATGGCCGGAAGATCCATGGGCAAATGACTATTCTAAACAATGCCATGGTTTTGAGCGAATCGGGAACACCTTTGGGCAGTGGTGCAGTTTGAGCAAACCGAACAAGCTTGGATCTTGCTTGCACCGCCACCCTAGCGGGCTCAGTGCACATCTTGCCCCGCGCAAGATGCTTCGCAAGCTCAGCATGACGCCTCGCGGAAGGGAGAGAAAGCTCAAACTGACCCACTATCGATGCTCTTGTCGTAAATCCACAGGCACGCCGCGGTTGCTATACCAACAGCGGTCACCGCCCACCAGATCCGTCCCGGTTGGTGAGTAACCTCGCCGAAGTGGTGAATCAGCATCCCCCCAAACCATCCTCCCAGCAGCGAGCCGATCCCGATCGGCAGGAAGGCGAATCCCATATACGTGCCTTGCTGGCCAGGTGGCGCCAGCCGCGAAATGTATTCGTAGTAACGCGGCGACTGCGTGATCTCGCCTACCGAAACCGCGAACAAGGTAACGACTGCCATAAAAACAGTAGGATGCGCGATCAGGATCAGCCATGCCAGGCCGGAGATCAGCGTGCCCAGCGTGATGGCGCGAAGCGCCGGCATACGCTGCGTGAGAAAGCTGACCAGCAGTTGCAGCGCGATGACCGTCAGCGGGCCGGTCACCAACAGCAGTTCGGTGTTCGCCTTCGGGTCGATGTAATCATGAATGTAGAGCGGCAGAATAATGAATTCCTGCCAGTAAACCACCCAGTAGCCAGAAAAGATGACCAGAAACACCATGAATCGCGGATTCGATATTACGGTGACAAAGTTTTTCGCCGATTGGGCCAGGCTTGCGGTCTGCGAATCGCCCGACCGCCGCGGCTCCTTGAACAGCAGCAACACCGCGAAGAACATGGCAAATACGCTCAGGGCCGCGACGCGAAACACATTTTCCACGCGCATGTGCTGGTGTACCCAGGAAGCGATGTAAGGCCCCGCAGCTCCCCCGATGTTCACCAGGGTGTAATAAATGGAGTAGCCGATAGAGCGCACGTTTTCCTTGGAAGCGCGCGCCGTGGTTCCGACAACGCAAGGCTTTACTAGCGCAACCCCCAAAGCGGGAAGCATGAGCACCATGGTTACCAGCACGCCCAGCGGCATGGCGTTGCGCACCGGCGCCAGCCAGGGAGATCCAATCGATCCCAGAAGGAAGTACGAACAGCTCAGGATCAGATAAGCCAGGGAGAGAGACCGCCGGAACCCCAGGCGATCCGCGACGGTGCCGCCGAAAACTGCCAGAAACCATACCAGCCCGCCGAACAGTCCGGTCAGGCTGGTCGCCTGCTCGACCCGAAAATTCAGAGTCTCGTGCAGATAACGCGCCAGAGATGCGAACGCGGCGTAGTAAGAAAGCCGTTCGAAGAGCTCGCTGATATTGGCGACCCAGAAAGGCCGCTCGAAACCGGTGCGAATTTCCTGCAGACGTTGGGAAAAAGTCAGAAGCGACTCCTTGCGGCGGGCTCTAAGGTGCGCGGCCGTAACCCACCGCGACTCTGCGCCCGATTTTTTCCGCAGAACCACCCGCAACCCGAATGATTTTCGTCCGCCTGTTCGGGCCGGACGTTATGGTAGCGGACGATCGCAGAACCTTCAAAAGCTAAAGTCTTGCCCTTTCCCCGAAAAGTGCCGTGCCCACTCGCACGCAGGTCGAGCCTTCTTCAATGGCGACTTCGAAGTCGTGCGACATCCCCATGGAGAGCACGTCCATGATCAATCCTGGCAGCTTCCGCGCAGAGATCTCCTGCCGCAATTCACGCAATTGTCGAAAGTACGGGCGCGCCAGTTGCGGGTCCTCAGTGAACGGCGGAACAGTCATCAGGCCTCGAAAATCCAGATGCTCCAGTCGTGATGCGGCGTGCAGAAGCTTATCCAGTTCGGGCGATTCCGAAGTCAAACCGCTCTTGGCCGCCTCTCCACCGACATTGATCTCGATCAGGACTGCAAGCTTCTTCCCCAAAAGCGCAGCCGAGCTGCTCAGTTTCTCCGCTAGCCGCACAGAATCGACCGAATCAATCGCGGCAAATAGCTCCGCAGCTTTCGCTGCCTTGTTGGACTGCAAGTGGCCGATCATATGCCACTCGGCTTTTTCCATGCCCACCAGGGTTTCCGCTTTTCCCGAAAATTCCTGAACGCGATTTTCGCCGAACACTCGAATTCCCGCCTGGTAGGCCTGCCGGATGGGATCTGCGGCGAAAGTCTTGCTCACCGCCATGAGCGTGATTTCTTCGGGATCCCGGCTAACACGGTGGGCGGCATCCGCAATTTGCTGACGCACCTGTTCGACATTCTGCGCAACCGTCATGCCAAAACAGTAAACCACGAAGGGCACTAAGGATCACGAAGGAAAAACGGACGTCCGCGGGCGGGGCGCCCGCGCCACACTCGACACTGATTTACATCATGGCTGTGGGCGGTGCTGGTTCGCTGGGATCGCCGGCGCTCGAAAGCGGCAGGTAAATCATCAAAGCTGCCAGGGCGATCATCACGCCGAGTCCCACTATATAAGACGGATGACTGAAAATCTGTGGCCGGGCCCACTCCGGCGCAAACTGCAATCCGGCCCACACCAGTCCCAGCACGGCTTCTCCAGCGATCAAACCCGACGCTGTCAGGACCCCCGCATTTTCTACTCGCGCCCTCTGCGCCTCGTTGAACCCGCGGCGTTTCGCCGCCCAGTCCGCCACCGAACGGAAAACCCCGCCCAGAAAGATGGCGAAAGTTGTTTCAAACGGCAAGTACATGCCCACGGCTACCAGCATTGGGCTACGCACCTGCATCATGATCATACCGATACCAAACAGGATGCCTACCACCACCAGCGGCCAAGGCATATCCCCACCGACGATGCCGATAGCCAGCGTGGCCATCAGTCCGGCCTGCGGCGCAGACAGTTGGCGGTCGCCGAACCCGATTCCGCCGGCTTTGATATTGGCTTCATGCAGCAGCATCAATGGGAAATACATAACCAGGCTGGCTACGACAACCGCAATCAGCTCCGCAATCTGAATGGTGCGCGGTGTGCCTCCAAGAATGTAGCCAACCTTGAAGTCCTGCAACAATTCCCCGGCAACTGAGGCTGACACGCAAACCACCGCCGCAACGCCCAGCACTGCCGCCACTCCCGGAGTTCCAGAAACTCCCAGCGAGACCATCAAGAGCGCGGCAATGATCAAGGTGGAAAGCGTCAAACCCGAAACCGGATTATTCGACGACCCGATCATGCCCACCAGGCTCCCTGACACTGTGGCAAAGAAGAAGCCAACAATCAGCATCACCAGGGCCGCGAACACCGCCGGCCAAACCAGTCCCGAGATACGGATGTAAAGAAAGCACATCAGCACGAACATCAGCGCGATCAAACTGAAGACTGCCTTCGAGCTCATATAACGCTCGGTGCGCGATAGCTTGGCTTGCTGCTCTGCCGTCTGCCGCAGGTCGGAGAACGCCTTGCCCAGACCGGCGGTAAGACTTTTCCGCATGCCATACAGGGTGTAAGCCGCTCCTACCAGCATTCCGCCGACGGCAATGGGACGCACGATAAAGCGCCACACCGCCACCGACATGGTGGCCCAACTGTCGGGCGTATCCGATGGAAGATAGTGTTTTACCTGCGGCCCCAGAAAAAACATGAGCAGTGGAACCAGCAGTCCCCAGGCCAGTACGCCGCCGGCAAATTGGATTGATGCCAGCCGAACTCCGATGATGTACCCCACCCCCAGATAAGCGGGACTGACGCTGGGCGCGGCGAAAGTGCTGGCGCCTCCAGCGGCCAAAACGTCGGTGTTGCCGGCGCCTCCCAGCCGAACCTGGCTGCGCCCGATACTTCCAATCGTGAAGTGAAGGTCCTGATCGGCGGCGAACAGGCCGAAACGGCCGAGCATGTACACCACGCCGCCCACGCCGATATTCCAGAAAAGATATTTCGCGGCTTCCGCGCCTCGTTGCCCGGCCTTATGAATCTCCGACGCAGCCACCGACTCGGGGAAGGGCAATTCGGGATCTTCCACCATAACCCGCCGGACCAGAGAAATGAACAGGACTCCCAGGATGCTGCCGACCATGATGAGAGCCGTGGACTTCCAGTAGGCGTCGGCGGGACGGAACGACGGCCATGCCTTGGCAATCAGAAACGCGGGTATCGTGAAAATTGCGCCGGCAGCGATGCCCTCGCCGATCGAGCCGGCAGTGCGGGCAATGTTTTCCTCGAGCAGCGATCCTTTCCACGCCCGCATCGCCGCCATCGCAATCACCGCCGCTGGATAGGTGGCCGCGATGGTGATGCCGGCCCGCAATCCCAAATAGGCGTTGGCTGCCCCCAGGACAACCGTCATCAACAGTCCCAGCAGCACGGCGCGGAGAGTGAATTCCCGCATCTCCATGTTTTCCGGAACGTACGGCTTGAATTTTTTTGGTTGGTCGCCTGGGTTCGGCGGAGCTTGGACACTCATGGCCTGAAAGCCTCGGAAGCCTTGCTGTGGATAGGACTTAGTCGATTCAAGAGACGCGCACGTTATCACGCATGCCGGGTATTTTACAAGTAGCTAGCAAGGGCGATGGCGCCAGCCAGCCGCCAGGCATGATCGTAGTGAAGCAGCCACCAACACCTTACTGGCAGCCAGTTCTCGAAAGTTCTGATATGATGGCGGGCGAATTTCTCCCAAGCCCCTCCCCGAGGTTTGTCGCTATGGCGTCAGGACTGTTTCAATGTCGCGAGTGTGGTGGTTTCAACGGATATCGGTCGCGCCCAAAAACTCTTGCTGAAAAATTTCTGTTACCGCTCTTCCTACTTCGCCCGGTGCGCTGTGGCGACTGCTTTCACCGATCACTCCAGACCATATTCGTTTACGTGCGAGAAAGGCGGCAGCACAAGTCGGCACAGGGTGCTACCGCGTAAGGTTGAATCGTTGCCTGGGGCATTGCCGACCGCTATACTGAGGTAGGTTCACCCGTTTACGGCCTAAGCGCCAGCGGGCGGACGCGGGAGGCTCGTCTTCAGCAGTAGCCGAGACTCAATCCGGGCTACCGGGACCAAGGTTGCGCCGCGGGCCAATTCGCTGGTGTCGATCCTGTTTTCGTCAGTCAGCGGCGTTGCCGAAAGTCTGTTCGCCACCCTCTTCCCCTCCGATTGCCGTCTTTGTGGTACCCCTTTAATTAATATCTCCCGCCTGCCGGTTTGCCAGGGATGTCTTTCCGCCATGCACCCGATCGCGGGCGCAGTGTGCGCTACCTGCGGAGAGCGGCTGCTAAGTCCTTTTGTCGCAGTTAGCCCGGGCGATGTCCGCTGCGGATTGTGCCGCCGGCTGGAACCGCCCTTCACCCGTGCGATCGCCTACGGTAGTTACGATGGTGGCTTGCGGGAATTGATCCACCTGTTGAAATATGAGCAGGTGCGAACTGCGGCTGGAGGGCTGGGCCGCATGCTGGCGGAAGCTCTTCGCGGACTGGATTCCGCGTGGACCTCATCGCCCGTCGCGGTGGTTCCGGTTCCCTTGCATGCGCGCAAGCTGCGGCAGCGCGGTTTCAATCAATCGGAACTGATCGCTCGCGAGGCGCTGAAACTTGCTACCGAAAGAAGCGCGATGGTGCTTTTTGCGGATGTTTTGCAGCGGCGGCGCGAGACTCAGTCTCAGACCGGGCTCACGCGTCATCAACGGCGGGAAAACATTCGCGGCGCATTTGCCGTCGCGAGGCCGGAACTGATTGGCGGTCGCGAAGTTCTGCTGGTCGACGACGTGTTCACCACCGGCACTACAGCCTCGGAGTGCGCACGC
This sequence comes from Terriglobales bacterium, assembly GCA_036265205.1. GTDB lineage: Bacteria > Acidobacteriota > Terriglobia > Terriglobales > Acidobacteriaceae > JAIQFF01. The sequence goes on along the minus strand of DATAPL010000021.1, from coordinate 28,542 downwards.
ATTCTTCGTCGGGCTGGCGCATCCAAGGTATATGTAGCGACCGTCGCTCGCACCTTGAAGGACGACACCCGGGCTGTAACCGTGTCCCCGGACTTCGGGGAGCACGAAACGCTGGCCGCGGCCGGATAGAGCGACAGCCGACGGCTCAATTTTATGTCGGGGAAGTGGAACAATTCGATGAATGTCAGGGGCCACGCTCCCATGCCCGTGGTGGTAGGGACACACCGCGATGGCGACGGCCACGCCCTGCATGCGCCCGTGCTGGTTTTAAACGCCTCATACGAGCCTATCAATGTGTGCGCGGCGCGCCGGGCCATCGTTCTGGTGCTTAAGGGCGTGGCCATGACCGAGGAAGAGAACGGACACTTCCTGCACGCCGCCCGCCTCGCGATCCGCGTGCCATCGGTGATCCGGCTGCTGGAGTACCGCCGCATTCCGCACCAGACTCGAGCCCTCTCCCGCAAGAACATCCTGCTGCGCGACCGCAACACTTGCCAATATTGTGGAGAAGTCCTGCCCTCGGGTGAGTTGACTCTGGACCATGTGGTACCGCGTTCGCGTGGCGGCGCCTCCACCTGGGAAAATCTTGTGGCCTGCTGCCACCTCTGCAACCGCCAGAAAGGCAATCAGTTTCCCACCGAAGCCGATATGAAACTACTGCGCGAGCCACGCGCCTTCAACCTGCACACCAGTCGCCACATCATGCGGCTGATGGGCCGCTCCGATGACAAGTGGCGCAAGTACCTCTTTTACTAGTTTCGAGTTTCTTGTTTCCAGCTTGCCATTTGACAAGCCGCTCCGCTCAGGATGACAGGATTATTGCTGCGGCTTGTCCGGCGGCGGTTGTGGCTTATCTTTCCCCCCCGGCGCCTTTTGCACGTCCTGGCCGTCGTAGGTGATCTTGACGTTCGATCCGAAGCGCTTGTAGTCGCTGTATTTCACGATTTCGCGGATCCGTATGTCGCCAGTGGAAAAGTGCAGCGTGTCGTCGGCCTTCGTATAGGTCGGAAACCAGTATTTGCCGTCGATCTGTTCGCGCCAGGTGGTGAACTTCGGAAAAAGATTTTCCTGTCCTTTTTTCTTGCGAATGTCGGGAACTGTTTTGCCGTACGTCTTCACGATTTGAAAATCGCGGTCGTCAACCCAGATGCGGCCCTGAAAATAACGCTTCTTGCCGACAATCTCTTTGGGAGCAATATCGAAGACGTAGCAGTGCAGTTCGTCTTCCTGCTGCTGGCCGACATAGAGAATCTGATACTCGGGAATTTCATCGCTGGTCAGCACAAAGGGCAGGCGATGCCGGATATCGTCCAGATCTTCGGGTGACATCTGAATCCGGGACAGGGTGGACTGGGGGGCATAGACGACGTTTTCCAGGCGCTTACCCTGATCATCAAAAACCACGTCGAAGATTTCGTGATATTCGCCATCGTCCTCCGGCGTTTGCACGGTTACATCCTGGCGATAGGTGTATTGGTCGCGCGCTTGCTGGAATTCCTTTTCTTTCGCGGCGAAATGCCGAATGATCTCTTCCGGCGCAACTCCCTTGGGCGGGGCGGGATCGAGAGGTCCTTCATCGGCGAGAGCTTTGCTCGATAAAAGGGGCAGCGCCAGAACCAGCGCGGCCAGAAGCACTGCGAACCGCAGCATCAATTTCATAGCTATAGTCTAACGAATTCGGGCAGGGAAAGCTGCTCGGGCACCGCGGCTCCCCCCGTGTCCATACCCTCTCCGCTCAGGGGGCCGGACACAGGAGAGCTGCAGTTTTCTTCATTTGGTTAGATGCCGAACCAGGCCTCGAGTTGCCGGGAAACCTTAACGCGACTCACCGTGGCTGCAATCTGCGGCCCGCGCCGATGGCTCTCGGGCCAGGCGGCTTGCGATCTACCTCTTCTTTCAACAGGCTTCCGGCGGATTGTGACGCGCCTGCCGCCTGCGTCACCGGCACCAGCGATTGCAGGCGGAATGGCAGAATCCCGGCTCCAGCCGCAGACGTACCCTGAATCACAATCGCGCCCAGCGCTCCACTCGCGGACGGTTGCAGAGTGGCCAGTCCCGCCGCGTCGGACGCCACCGAGAATTGTGACGACGACACAATAACGGGCGCGGGAGTTTTGGTGATGACGATGCCGCCAATCGAGACCGGAGCTGGGGCCGCAACTGGGCGCGACACCACTACCTGAAAAGTAACGTTAGCGCCGAGTACCGGGTGGGTGGGAATTGCGGAATCGGTGACCCGCACCGTCACCGGCTGGAATGCCTGACCCACCGGGCGAATCTGCACGCTCCCGCCCACCGCTTGCAACTGCAGGAAGGATGCCGGCACCGCCGTCGCCGAGAAAATCTGGCAAGGCTTGTTCGCAGGCGCGACGCAGGCGCTCACCTGGACATCTCCAGCCAGAGAAGCAACGTGCAGCGTGCTCTTGGCGAAACCGTTGCTGTCACTGCTTGCGGCACTGGAACTGAGCGCGCCGGACCCTTTCACTACTTGATAGTTCACCGTGCCGCTCATGGGTGCGCCATTGCTCAGCAAACGGGCGCTCAGCGCAACATCCACCGTCGCGCCCTGCGCGATCCAGGCAAACGGCGACGCCAGTGAAAGATCGAGAGCGGAGGAAACTCCAAGCAGCGTGGTCTGTACCGATTTCGGCGACTTGTAGGAAGCGGGCGCAAGTATGACGGTGATGTTGATGACTGCCGCCTGCAACACTGTGACCTGTGTGGAAGCCTGTCCGCTATCATCGGTGAGCAAGGTGCAACTGCCGCTTCCGCCACACGCCGAATAAGCCACCGCCGGAGTCGAAGTGAAGAAAACGCTGGCGCCGCTCACCGGTGTCATTCCATCCGGCGCCAGCACCTGCACCCGGATCGGGTTCGGCGCCTGTCCACCTGCCGGCGTAGCCGGATTCGATCCCTGAATAAGTTTGATGGTGTCGTTTGGCCCCGCGCCGTAAGTGAGCGCGGCGGTCATCGTAGAAGACGCGCCCGTGGAAGGATCTTGCAGCGTAACGTTTTGCGCTCCGTCTGCCATTGCCGGGGCGGAAGCGATCACCTGGTTTGCCGAAACTGCCAGCACGGCCGCATTCCCGGCGGCGATATTCGCGGTTGTATTCGAGTGAAAGCCAACTCCCTGCAGCGTGACCGCCGAGCCTCCATCGACGCGCGCTCGCGACGGAAGAATATGATCGGCATAGAAAACGCGTCCCCGGTAGCGATAGTCGGGACGTCCGTCGCCGCGCAAATCGAAGATGCCAACGCGAAATGCGCTACTCGCCTGGATGGTCGCGTCGAGCCTGGTCAGGCCCGGCGTCAGAGTGTTAAACGCCAGGGGCGTATTCGCGGGAGCGGGGAAAGTTCCGGGATCGGCCAATGCCCACATGCCGATCACCGGTTGCGCCTTCACCTCCGAGGCCGTATTCGGCCCATCCAGCGCGGTCACCTCCACGGAGAGCGTGCGATTGCCTTGCGCGTTCAGCCAGAAATAGTCGGCATTGCCCAGACCGCTGAGCGTTCCCGCCCACTCTCCGGATACGGGCAAGGCGACCGGTGCGGCAAAGCTGGTGGGCTCAAACCAATCCTGTACTTGAATCGCACTCCCCTGCATGAGAATGTCCTGCTGCAGGTCGCCGCCCTTGCTCACGCTCACAACCAGCGGCGCGAACGTGCCCGAAGGCAGCACTTGCCACGGCCCATAAGGTCCGATTGCCTGTGACCACAATGGGTCGAGCGGCTCTACGCTCAACTGGTATTGCGCGCTGTTGGCGCCGTTCGGAATCTCCAGTCCGGCAAGGTCAAAGAACCCCTGAAGGTCGGGATCGTCCGAGCCGAAGCGATCCCACGCCTGTCCTGTACTGTCGTTAAATCCGGTGGCAGGATTGCCGGCATTACCGCGAAACAGAAAGCCGGAAACGGAAGCCGCCGCATAAGTTCGGGAAGGCTGGCTGGTGGCTGGATCGATCCAGCGCGCGACTACGTTTACCCCCTGCATCGCCTGGGCTGGCTGCGCGCTGACATCGGCGAAATGTACCTCGCCGTGCACCCGCACCGTGTTTTCGAAAAATAACGTCTTACCCGGAAAACTTGCCAGGTTCTGGGCGGTGACCGGATACAGGCGCGAGAGCGCAGCCCGGTCGTCCATCTTGGGCTGGTCGGCATTGGGATAGCAAACAGAAATCGGCACGCAACTGATCGGATCCATGCCGTGCATAATGCTGAGGCCCGTAAAGTCGGCAGTTGTGGGCGCAGGATTGTGGGTGAAAACATTAACGTTGACCTGCGACCAGTCAAGCCCCAACACCCGGCCCAGCACACGCACCAGCCGGTAATCCATATCGGGCAATTGCTGGGAAGTCTGCGCGCAATTTCCATTCAGCACCACCAGCGCGTGCAGCAGATGAGCGTCGGTGCTGAAGCTGTCCACCCCACCATAGACGGCATTGTTGAAGCAGGAACTTGCATCCCCCGCGCCCTGTCCGAGAAGTGCGTCAGTCACAGCTCCGTCCGCGTCGTACACAATAGCGACCGGGCGGCTCACCGCAGCGGGAAGAATGTCGGTAGGTAAAGCAATGACTCCACCGTTGGCGCTGACATTGGCGCCGCTGACATTTTCGGCGAGCTGGCCGGCCCTCGCGGCCGTCACGGCGGCGGTTGCAATCGAGGTCCACCGGCTGAAAGCATTGGCCACGAAGGCGTCGGCGCTGGCTTCGGGAAGCACCGGGCTGAGATTTCCCTGGTCGGTGTAGTAGTTGATCGCACCCCCGGCCCAGGTCAACGGGACGCCCTTCACGCTGGATTCGAAAAATACGGTTCCGGCAATATCGCGCGGACCGCCAGCCCACAGCAATTGTGGAAGCAGGATGAACAACGCGATCCGGTGGACTGACATAGGTTAGTCCGCCGTCGCGCGGCGGATGGCCAGCGCCAGGGTGCGACTATTTATGCGGTGCGTCCCATTCTTGATCGCAGGAAGCGGGATCGGCGAAGTTGGGGTCGGTGAAACCGGCCCCTGTGCGAGGGCGGCAAATCGCCCACTGTCGAGAATGATGTTTCCGCGTGCGTCCACTGGAATGCGACCTTGTCCGCCTCCTACCAGACTGGTGAGACCCAGCTTGCCGGGGGTGTATAGAAACAGCAGCAGGCGCTCCCCGGAGCGGTAACGTTCGCCGGAATTCCACAGTCCGGCCCACTCGCGGATAGTCAGCACCTGTCCATTACGCACTCCCCGGATCGCCTGTTCGACTCGGAATGTGATCCGCACCGTGGCCACGCCCCCGGTTTCGACCTCCGCCCCAGGTTCGACGGATAGAACCGTTCCATCGAAGATATAGCCCGATTTCCTAGCCAGCAATTGCAGGCTGGCGGACGGTGGAGAATAGTTTGCCGTTGAATTCTGCCCGGCCGCGGACAGAGAGAAAATCAAAGCGAGGAAGATCGGCAGCCCTCCAAGCAGCAGCGGCCGCCGAAACAAAAATGCCATGGAAGAGCCTCGTTCCAAAACGAGACCAGTCGGGACGGGAGACAATGTCATGCTAGAGATAAGAGAAGAGGCAAGATGTGCCGCAGGTCACAACCAAATGTGACGAATGAACAATCGCCGTCCCATGTGGTCGCGGGCGACTCGCCCGCGCTGAAGCGGCGCGGACGCCAGTTCCTGCAGCAGAATTATTTCTAAACAACTCGGAGCCTTTGCCGCTGCCACACGAGCGGGGCGCTCGCGTTTACGCTAGCTTATATGCTCTCGCGCTGACAGGTGAGCGCCTGTCAGCAGTAACAATCCAGTGAGAAACGCCCAGAACATCAGGCTCGCGGACAGCGCAAACGGACCGTAAACTTCCTGAAAATTCAGCCGCGGCAAAGCCAGTATGTAGGCATATTTCAAAGTCTCGGATAGCAGTCCCATAATCACTGCGGTGGGCAGGACCGCCCGGACCGGCACCTTGCCGTTGGGCAATACCCAATAAATAAGAAAGAATATGGCGATACTCGCCAGGATGGCGAACATCTTCATCATCAGAAAACCACCCAGCCGCATCACAAAAGGCCCATGTCCCCGCAAAGAATTTTCCAGCAGCGCGACGTTGCCCGCGGTTAAAGCGATGGAAAGCAACGCCAGAACCCCGCAACTGAATGCCAGGCACAGGGAGATCAACTGGTTGCCGATATAAGAACGGTTGTTGGGAAAGCCCCAGATGCGGTTGAGCGCTACTTCGAGCGGCATGAAAATTCCGGTTGAAGTCACCAGGAGAATCACCAGCGACGCTACCTGGGCGCGATTGCGCGCTCCCACCAGCGCGTTCAGGTTGCGAATCACGAAATCCTGCCCGGCGGGAAGGAAATCGCGCAGCAGTTGCACCACGACCTCGTCCATTACCGGAGACCGCAACACGCGCCGGATGAGAGTCATGAGGAGCAGAACGAAGGGGAAAAAAGACAGCAGGGCGTTGGCCGCCACGGAGAACGCAAACGTATGTACCTCGGTGCGTAACAAATATTTCACCGTGGAACTGACCGTCCCGGAATAAGAATTTTCTGACCGTCTGGAAGAGCGGGGATTGGCTGACAGCGGGGATGATGTCGAAGTTGACTGCTGGTCATTACCCATTTTGTCTAATCCTATCAGAGAGTTGCGGCCCACCCCCATCCGGCCGGGTGAAAGCTGGGATGCCTTTTCTTCGAGCCCTAGCCGCCCCGGGCCCTAAAGGCTTGCGATAAATCGTTTTATCCCGCAATTTCTTTTCTTGCCAGAAGCAGTCTTCCTGAATATTATCTTCTGCTTCGCTGTACATTTTGTGGGCAGCGAAGTTGTTGCTTGGGGTTAATGGTTTGTATCCTGCAGTCAAGAATCGCTCCACCACGATTGCTCCAGGGCTTTGCGCCGTGGTTCCTACCACGTCCGAGGCTTCGGAGCTTTTCTTGTTAGCGCGGTTTTTGCTCGGATTCCGGTTGTGCTTTCGCTCGCTTTGAGGGGGTTGTACGGAGCATGAGCTCCACAGGGCACGCGAAAGTTAAATCATGAAGAGTTGAAAGGAGTTTTTTGTGAGAGAGAAGGGCACAGTAAAGTGGTTCAACGGGGCTAAAGGCTACGGATTTATCCAACGCTCTACCGGGGAGGACGTCTTCGTTCATTTCTCCGCCATTCAGGAAAACGGTTATCGCACGTTGAACGAAGGCGAAACGGTGGAGTTCGACCTGCTGAAGGGCCCGAAAGGATTCCAGGCAGGCAACGTGGTGCGAGTGCAATAACAGTCCCAATTCAACCACTACTAAGCCCTCTCAGCTTCCCCTGAGAGGGTTTTTATTTTGCTATTGCACTTCGACGGTCACTAGGTCGCCGTCGGATTTCCCGCCGGCTTTGTAATTCACCACGACGGGGCGGTCGGTCCATTCGCAGGAAAACTCGTCCGCCCCCACCAGCAGCAACGATTTGTAGTTTTCAGTGCGCAGCTTCATGGTTCTCGAAGCGGTTCTCACAGTTAATACCGCGGCTGGAGCCTGACTGCAGTCCACCCTGAGGAGCTTTCCCCGCAGATACTGCACCTTGCGCTTGTCGATCTGCGGTTCCGCTGGCACGGCCGTCTGATCGGAGGTCGTTTCGTCTTCCGATCCGCTCGCCGAGGTTGCAGGCGCAGCCTTGGCCGGGACGCTCGAAGCTGCCGCGGGCTGAGCCGAAGGGTTCTCCTGCGGCAAGACACCGTATTTTTTCAACGTCGGCAGATCGTTGAGGCTCTTCTGCGCCGCCTGCGCAATCTGCGGGTTGAGACTGCCTTTAAGCCGGTTGAGCAAAGCGGTGGCGTCGTCCCACTGCTTGCCGGCCAGTTCGATTTGCGCCGAATTCAGAAGGTACTGCTCGTTGCGCGGGCTGAGTTGGATGGCCACCCGTATGGCGTCCCTGGCTGCGTGCACGCCTCCGCCCTGAAGCCGGGCCATGGCGAGCATGTTGTAAGCCTCGGCAAAGTCGGGGCTCAAGTCGAGCACCGCCAGTAAATCCTGCACCATATTTGAAACTCCCTGAATCGGCTCCCGGCTCGACTGGGCCGCGCGAAACTTTACCAACGCCAGATAGTAATGCGTCCAGAGATCGTGGGCGTCAAGTTCCGAGCCTCGCGCCAGCTCCTGAGTGGCTTGATCGAATTCCTTTCTTTCCATGTGTGCCCAGGCCAGTCCGCGATGGGCGATGGCGTTCTCTGTTTTGGGATCGTTGATGAGCGTCTGCAGTTCCTTTTCTCCCTGTTCGCGATGTTCCGGCATACGCAGTGACATCTCCGCAATTAACGATTGCGCCTCGCTTTCGCTGACGTCTTTCACGCTGCTTCCCACCTGGCCCGCCGCCACCGGCACGGGAAACTGATACACGGAACCTGTTGTGCTCTCGGCATTGATTACCTTATTCTCGGGCGCGCGCGGCCAGGCGAGTGCCTGGAAGTAGCTTTTCACCGCCTGCTCGAACTGCGCGGCGCTGACCCCGAAAGCCTGCTGGATTGCCTGGTCCACCGGAATCTTCTGTATTTCCACCAGCCCGAAATAGGCTCCGGCCTCGGACAGCTTGTTCTGATTGAGCAGGTAATGCATCACGATCCACGACTGCGCGTAGAACATGGGTGGATAACCGGAGGCGCTCTTGCGCATCATGAACAGCTCCGGCATCGGCAGCCACTGGCGGTTCAATAATTCCACAAATGATTTGGGCGCATTCGCCGCCGTGGAGGGCTCACCCGGCAGGACGTGCTCCCAGGGAAGATTCTGGGCGGGATCGCCGCCAATCTGGGCCTTGTCATCACCCAGGCGCAAGCTGGAGAAATATTGGGCGAAGCCCTCATCAAACCAGTCCTGGGTGGGCGGGTAATTAAAATTCAAAAGCAGCCGGGCAAAATCGTGAGAGACGGCGCGCCAGCTATCCTCGGCGGCGAGGTCGAGAACGATGTAGTTGCGATCGTCGCCCGCCAGGAAAAACCCCGGGGCGGAAGTGGGCTGCCCCTGCCGGAGGGGCGCCACGCGGATATATTCCTCGTCCGACTTGAAGGCGATCGCCTCTAGCGGTTCGGGCAGGCGCAGCTTGGCCTTCCGGAACAGCTGCGAAAAAACGTCCCGCATCTGTTCCAGTCGCAGGACAATTTCCCGGTTCTTTTTGTCGTCAGCGTCGGTGAGCACGGCAAAGTGCGCAGAACTTATCCGCGCCCACTTCGGTTCATTCGATTTCGCGGGCGCGGCGGAAGATAGGCCGGCGGCACAAAAACAGAAGAACACTGCGAGCAGGCAGTGTCGCGGGAAGAGGCGAATACGAGGCATTTTCTCGCCAACCGACGAAGGAACAGCGCAAAAAGATGCTACCACGGCGCTATTCCGGCAGCGGAGCGACCTAGCTGCCACAGAGTCAGCTTAAAAGAATTGTCATTCCGCAGCGCGGCTGTATCGCGCGAGGAATCTGCTGTTGTGCTGCCAGATCAGAACCCCGCCGGCAGACCCGGCTCGGAATGACAATAGGTGCTTTTGCTAACTTGCAGCACTATTTATTTGTGGTCAGCTGCGCTCCAGCCGAAGAAGGTATTGACCGGTTTTCGCTTTCGGACGATGAAAGCCTCTTGGCGGCCCATTCCGCGCTCTCGGCCACCACCTCGTCCTCGTCGGTTCGCAATCGTTCCAGCAAGGGCATGAAGTGCCGGTTGCCGCTGTTGCCCATCGCGATCACGGCATTTCGTCTTAGCCCGGCGCGTTTGGCCCGCCGCACCGCTGATCCGCGAAACTTTTCCCTGAATTCTTCTACGCTCATCTCCGCCAGCCATTCCAGGGCGGGATTCACCAAGCCATCGCGCGCCTGAAATTCCGCTGCGCTGGTCACCGGAGCCTTGCTATTCCACGGACACACATCCTGGCAGATATCGCATCCGAATACCTGGCGCCCGATGCCTTCGCGCATCTCTTCCGGAATCGCGCCGCGCTTTTCGATGGTGAGATACGAAATACAAAGGTTCGAGTCAAGCTGGTAAGGCGCGATCAAAGCGTCGGTCGGGCAGGCGTCGATGCAGCTCGTGCAGGTGCCGCACCGGTCCGGAGCAGGCACGTCGGGTTCGAGCTCCAGTGAAGTCAGAATCACGCCGAGAAACAGCCAGGAACCTTGTTTCTGGTTCAGGATGCATGTGTTCTTCCCGATCCATCCCACGCCTGCATACTTGGCGTAGACCCGTTCGACGATCGGCCCCGTATCCACATAGCAGCGAGTTTGCAAGGCTGCGTTTTGAGATTCAGGCAGCGTCCCTCGCAGCTTGTGTTCGAGCGCCCGCAGTCTCTTCATTACCGCCTCGTGATAATCCTCATGTCCCCATGCGTAGCGCGCGATCCAGCCCCGCTCGGGATCGTGAACTTCAGTGGAATAGGGCTGGGCAGTGTTGTAGTTGATGGCGCAGACCACCACGCTCCGCACCCACGGCAGGGTTGAACGCAGCGACGAACGCTTGAGAGCGCCCGCCTGGTCGCGAGCTTCCATATATTTCATCTCGGCAGCGCGCCCGGCGGCGATCCATTCTCGAAAACGATCCAATTCGTAGAAGTCGTACACCGGCGCAACTCCGGCAAGATCGAAGCCCACATCGCGGGCGGCCTGCTTGATCAGGCTCGTAATTTGACTGCTCTGATTCATCTATTTGTCATTCTAGAAGGTGAGGCCCAAATGCTGTAATCCTGGTCCGAGCTGTCATCCTGAGGAGGCGCACCCTTTGCGCCGCGCGAAGGGTTGCCGACGAAGGACCTATGCATTTTGCAGGCAGAGAAAAGAGTGAGGTCAGGGAAGCAGGCGAGGAATGCGCAAGTCCTTCGCTGCGCTTCAGGATGACACTGTGCTCAGGATGCCCAGGAGCGTCTAAACTCCCAGCTTCTTCACTTCCTCGTTGTAATACTTGCGGTACAGGATGTCCCACTCCTGGCTGCCTTCCAGGATGGTGCGCTTCTGGCTCTCGATTTTCTGGCGCGCCGACTGGTCAATTCTGGCTTCCTGGTTCAGCAGGTCTTCGAGGATCTTGCGCACCTCAAGGCGAATCGTATTCCGGTCTTCGACGAAATCCACGGCATCCAGCTCGGCCAGCGCATCCGTCACCACGTGCGCAACTTTGTTCACCTTGTCCCGGCTGACTCTCACAGCACCGCCTTGTATTTGCGCACCAGCTCGCTCTTCACCTTGCGAAACATCTCCTGATAGTTGGCACCGGTGCGCCGCATTTCCTCGGAATAGGCTTCCAGGATGACCCGGACCTCGTCGTTGATGCGATCCTCGAGTGACAACTCTTCCAGCATCGAGGCGTGCACCTTCTCCGTGACCGCAGGCACAGACTTGGTCTCGATATGCCCGCCAGCAATCAGCTTTTTAGTGACTTCGCGGGCCAGGTAGCCCACATATTCTTTGGAAAGCAGCATAGCGCGGATCGAAAGTGGTTTGTGAAACAGGTAGTGTAGCACAGGAAGCATTCAGTACTCAGCCGTCAGCAGAGCGGTGTTGCCTGCACGTTCCAGCAAATGAGCGGATCGCGGAGCGAGGTCTCCACCGCAGCCACTCCTGGCTCAATGCTGACTGCTGAATGCTGAGTGCTGATTTTTCTCCCCCATCAGGCATACAATGCATTCATATCCGAGTATGTCTCCAGCACCTGACAATCTGGCTGGCCTCAAGGATGACATGGTTGCCTTCATCGAGGGCCACGGCATGCGCCGCTTTCACGGCTATGTCGATTACGAAGAAGTGCAGAGTGTCATCTGGAAGACCGAAGATAATCCCGATAGTTGGAAGGACTTCGTGGAGTTGGCCAAGGCCGCGTCTGCGCCGTTCCTTACTATGGACTCTTGGACTTTGCGCCGCGAAGAGCTTGACCAGATGGTTGAGCGTCTGGGCAACCTCGAATTTACCAACGACGAAGACGTGGACGAGGCGCGCTGGCTGCGCACCTACGTCGGCAAGACCGGATTCGTGCAACTGGGATTCGCTCACCAGGGCATCATGATGGTCTACGAAGCCTCCACCGAGTGGTATGACCACTACCAGCGCCTGCTGGAGTTGTCCGAAGATTTCGGCGGGATTCCCATCGACGAACCCGGCCAGGACGACGAAATCTAAATCCCCGCAATTCAGATTGCGTCTTGCGTCCATCGCGATTAGTGACCCAGTCTGAGCCAGCCAACAAATTCCCAGTCATCCTGAGGGACCTTTAGTCCCGAAGGGTCTTTCGCGCATCGCCAGGTTAGCGGGCCCGGTGCACATTCGCTCCGCGCAAGATTCTGCTCCGCAAGCTCAGCATGACGCCTGGCAGTGTGGAGGAAGCTCACACCTGAGCCACAGCTTCTTGCGATTCGCAGCATGTCCACAAGGCCGCTATCGCTATAATCAGCCTTTCCCTAAAAGCAGAGAAAAGAGCAGAGATTCTCCATTCTCCGATGCGCTGGACTTTAAAAACTGCCGACTCGGGCACCATTGACCATCTCGCTGCGCAACTCAGCCCTCAGCCCTTGCTGCGGTTGAACAACCCTAAACTGGCCGCCACTGTTGCCCGCCTGCTGGTGATGCGCGGAGTAAGCACGCTCGAGGCGGCAGAACGCTTTCTTGCTCCCTCGCTCTCCGACCTGCACTCGCCCTACCTGATGTCCGGCATGAAAGCCGCGGTCGATCGCATCGAAGCAGCCATCGAAAACAAGGAATCGATCCTGATATACGGCGACTACGATGTCGATGGCACGACTGCCATTGTGATCCTCAAGACTGCAATTGAATTGTGCGGCGGCGCCGCCGACTTCCACGTTCCTCACCGCATCCGCGACGGCTACGATATGCGCGACGATGTCATCGAGCAGGCTGCGGCGGCTGGAATCAAGCTGATCATCAGCGTGGATATGGGGATTCGAGCCTTCGCTCCTGCCGAAACCGCGCGCCGCCTGGGCGTGGACCTGATTGTCACGGACCATCACTTGCCTGGACCGCAGGGCGTTCCATCTGCGCTCGCCGTGATAAATCCCAACCAGGCGGGTTGCGCTTATCCCTGCAAGGTTTTGTGTGGTGCCGGGGTGGCATTCAAAGTAGCGCAAGCTTTGATCGAGCGCCGTATGCCCGAGGCCGAGCGGCCCCGCTTGCTGATGTCGTTCATGAAAGTCGTGGCCATCGCGACCATCGCCGATGCCGTGCCCCTCACCGCAGAGAACCGGGTCTTCGCCAAATTAGGTTTGGATGGCCTGCGTTCGCCGGTGAATCCCGGGCTGAAGGCTCTGGTCGAGGTGGCGCAGCTCAGCGGACGCGCCCTCACCTCGGGAGACGTTGCATTTCGCATCGCACCCCGCATTAACGCCGCTGGCCGAATGGATGTGGCGCGCGACGTGATCGAACTGTTCAGCGTGAAAGATCCGGTGCGAGCCCGCGAGATTGCCAACCGCCTCGACCAGCTGAATGCCGGCCGCCAGGAGGAAGAACGCCGCATTCTGCAATCCATTGATTCGCGCTTCGAAGAAGAGCCGGCCCTGCGCGACGCGTTTTGCATCGTGATCGATGGTGAAAGCTGGCACCGCGGTGTGATCGGAATTACCGCAACTCGAGTGGTGGAACGCTACGGACGTCCCGCGCTCGTGATTTCGCGCGACGGCGATCAGGCCCATGGCTCAGGCCGCTCCATTTCTGCGTTTCATCTACTAAATGCGCTGGAGTCCTGCTCCGCATTGTTCACGCGCTTCGGGGGGCACTCTCACGCTGTCGGCTTCTCCTTGCCCGCAGCCCGCGTCGCCGACCTGCGCGCCCATCTCGACGGCTATGCCCGCGCCCGCTTGACCCTCGCAGATTTCGAGCCTGGGCTCAGCTACGAAGATGAACTCCCGCTTGACCGCGTGACTCCCGAACTGTTCCAGGCAGTGCAGCGTCTGCAACCGTTCGGCGTGGGAAATCCTCAACCCGTGTTCATCTCTTCCGCGGTTCGCCTTGTGGCTCCCCCGCGCGTGCTCAAAGACAAACATGTAAAGCTGAAGCTGGCCCCTGCAGTGCCATCGTTCTCGCATCCAGATGGCCCTGACATCGCCATCCTGACGACGCCCCGCTGTGATCCCGATTCGTCTGCCCTTCGCCGCCGCGACGTACGAGAACTTACTGATAACCGCGAAGCAGCGGCAGGTAACTGGCGAAACGCGATCAAATTCGACGCCCTCGGCTGGCACCTGGCGGAGCGTTTCCAGCAATCAGCCCTGCTCCCCGGCGACACTCTCGACATCGCTTTTACCATCGACAACAACGACCACCCGGAATACGGAGGTCTCGAATTGTCTCTGCGGGATTTCCGCAGCCGGGCGCAAGACTCTGGAAAGGGCGAGGTCCGCTTCACCAAAGATGGTAATAACCGTCGTGACGAGCCAGTTCCACTTTAATTCCAAACAAGCTCTCCAGGCGTTCCGGCTGAAGCATTTGAGCTTTGGGCCCCTCGGCTACGATCCGGCCCTTCGACATCAGCAGCACGCGCTCGATCTCCGGAATAACGTCGGCAAGATCGTGGGTGACCAGAATGATTCCAATCCCTGCTCTGGCCAGCGCACTCATGGTCTGACGCAAGCTCTGGCGCGCGAAGACGTCGAGAGAGTTGCTCGGTTCATCGAATAACAAGGCCCGCGGCTTGTGCACCAGGGCGCGCGCGATAAGCACTCGCCGCGCTTCTCCGGACGACATTTCTGCCACGGGATGGTCCGCCAGGTGCGAAATCTGCAATTGCAGCAGCGCTGCATCCGCCAGTTCACGATGTTTGGCATCGACCGTGTGATGGGGGAAAATTCGAGTGCTGCTGAAAAAACCGGATAGAACCACGTCACGTCCGCAAGCATGGCCGGTGCACATCGACATCAGATCATTGGATACGATCCCCAGCAGCGACCGCAGCTCGAAGACGTCCCAGCGCTCCTGCCCCAGGATGGTCATCGAAGAACCCTCCTGCGCCAGCGGGTAACATTCACGCGTAATGGTTTTGATCAGTGTTGATTTGCCGCAGCCGTTCGGTCCGAGAATAGCAATGTGTTCATCCCCGCGGATGCGCAGGCTGAAATTTTCCAGCACCACTTTCTGTCCGCGCATGACCGAGACATTCTGCAAATCCAAAAGCGCCGGCCCCTGCATATTCATGAACTCTGAGTGTAAAGCCTGAGAACTCCGAACTGAATACAGAGAACTGCCTTTAATCAAAACCCTCTCACTTCAGTCGATGCCCGCCAACTGGGCCTGAACGCCCTTCGCCTGAATTACACTGTCTGCAGATGCCCTTTTCCATCTCCGGCCTCCGTCGCTGGTTCGCGGCGGCCACCATCGGCCTGGTGCTGCTGGTGGCGGCGGTATATTTCTACGCCCGCCACAAAGTGCAAAATGCGCTCAAGGAAGTGCCCGCCAGAATTGGACTCGAGGTCCAGCAGAGCGCGCAAGGCTTCACCATCTCACGTTCTGCTCAGGGTCACACGCTTTTCAAAGTTCAGGCCAGCAAGGCGGTGCAGTTCAAGCAGGGCGGGCGCGCCGAGTTGCACGATGTGACCATCACTCTCTATGGAAGCGACTCCAGCCGTTTTGACCAGATTTACGGAACCGATTTCGAATACGATCCGCAGTCCGGCGACGTCATCGGAAAAGGTCAGGTCCAAATGGATCTGGAGGCCAATCCCGAGGGCTTGATGCACCCCGATCAGGCGGCGCCCAAGGAACTCAAGAATCCCATCCACATTACGACTACTAACCTGCTCTTCAACCAGAAGACGGGCAACGCCTCGACCCAGGAAAAAGTGGAGTTCAGTTTCCCCGAGGCCAACGGATCCGCGGTTGGCCTCGATTACATCGCGGATACCGCGGTCCTTACTCTGCTCACACAGGTTGAAGTGGACTATCAGGGATCGACGCCTGCCAGGCTTACGGCGGTGCGTGGCACCATCAGCAAGAATCCGCGGGTAGTCTCTCTCGATCTTCCCCAGCTGCAGAGCGCCTCCCGCCATGCTTCGGCGGACAAGGGCACGCTCTACCTGCGTCCCGATAATTCGCTGGAACGCATCCTCGCCGTCGGCAATGTGCACCTCGACTCCCAGGATGTGAACTCAGCCAAAGTTGAGTCCAACCAGATGGAATTGCTGATGGCGGAGCGGCAGAATACCCTGCGCACGGCGATTTTCACCGGGGATGTCCGGGTTGTCGATTCCGGGAAGCAGCCCATGCAGGGCAGCGCCGGCAGGGCCGTTCTGAATTTTGTGGGAAACAATGTCCTGACGACAGTGCACACCCAGGATAACGTCAGGTTGACGCAGCATCAGCAGCCGGCAAAGCCTTCCGAAAGCGCCCAGGACGTCGAAATTAATGCGTCCGTCATTGATTTCGTGTTGGCGGATGGCCGCCGCCTCAAGCGGGCCGATACCTCAGGAGCCGCCCAAGTCGCCATCCGGCCGTCGGCGCCCGCCACCGGTCAGACTCTGGTCACGGCCGGCAAATTTCAAGCTCGTTTTGACGATCTGGGTCAACTGGCCTCGGTTCATGGTGCGCCGGATGCCCGCATCGTGTCCCAAACCCCAGGCCAGCCGGATCGTGTCAGCACCAGCGCCACGCTGGACGCGTCCTTTCATCCCGGCAGCGGCATCGACTCCCTCGTGCAGCAGGGAAGCGTCGCCTACTACGACGGCGAACGCAAAGCCTGGGGTGAGCGCGCCAGCTATACTCCCGCCGACCAGATACTGGTGCTCACCGGCTCCCCCCGCATCGTAGACGGTGGCATGACTACCACGGCGCGAATCATGCGAATGAACCGCGCCACCGGCGATGCGTCCGCTGAGGACGACGTGAAAAGCACCTACAGCGACCTGAAAGCTCAACCCAACGGCGCGCTCTTGGCGTCATCCGATCCCATTCACGTCAGCGCCCATGCCATGACGGCGCACAGCACTCCTGCCATCGCGCTTTACACCGGCGACGCCCGCCTCTGGCAGAACGCCAACGTAATCGAAGCCCCTGCGATTGAATTCGACCGCAACCGCCGCTCGGTCGTCGCCCGTGGTTCGCCGACCCAATCCGTATCCACGGTGCTGGTTCAAACTGAGAAAAGTGGAAAAGTCACCCCAATCAAGATCACTTCCGCTCGACTCAGCTATGCCGACAGTCAACGCAAGGCTCACTTCGAAGACGGCGTCCAGGCCAAGGCAGCTGACCTCACCATCACCGCCCGCGAGATGGACGTGTTCCTTCAGCCTCGAGATCAACCCGCACCAAATCAGGCATTTGCAGGCACGGGCAAAATCGATCACATCGTCGCTCGCGAGCAAGTGGTCATCACCCAGCCCAGCCGCAAAGCCACCGGCGACGAGTTGGTCTACACCTCGAGCGACGACAAGTTTGTCCTGAGCGGCGGACCTCCGAGCATTTTTGATGCCGAACATGGCAAGATTACGGGGGTTTCGTTGACTTTATTTAGGCACGATGATAGGGTCCTCGTAGAAGGCGATAAAACTTCCCCAACAGTCACTCAGACGCGAGTGGCACGTTAAATGCGTACCCTGGCTACCGACGAAATCGGCAAATCCTATCGTGGACGCAGGGTTGTAAACGGTGTCAGCATTCGCGTAGGACAAGGCGAAGTCGTGGGTTTGCTGGGACCGAACGGCGCCGGCAAGACCACCACGTTTTATTCCATCGTAGGCCTGGTTCCTCCCGATACCGGCCGCGTGCTTATTGACGAGGAAGATATCACTGACGTCCCGATGTATTTACGGGCACGTCAATATGGAATCAGTTACCTCCCGCAGGAAGCTTCAGTTTTTCGCAAGCTCACGGTTGAGGAAAACATTTTGGCGGTGTTGGAAGCCCAACCTATCTCCTGGCACGAGCGCCGGGAAAAGATGGAAGAGCTGATCGACCAGTTGGGTCTGGAGCACATCCGGCAGAATCGCGGTTACGCGCTCTCCGGCGGCGAGCGGCGGCGCGTCGAAATCGCCCGCGCCTTGTGCATCAACCCGAGGTTTATTTTGCTCGACGAACCCTTTTCCGGCATTGACCCGATCGCCGTTCTCGATCTGCAAAAGATCATCAGCGATCTCAAGGCCAGCGGAATCGGGGTGTTGATCACCGATCACAACGTCCGCGAAACCTTGGCGGTCACCGATCGGGCCTACATCATCGACGGCGGTAGGATTCTGGCCTCCGGCATGCCCGAGCAGTTGGCCAGCGATCCCCAGGTCCGAAAGGTATATCTGGGCGAAAGTTTCTCTCTGGTGTGAAAAAGCGATCGTCAGAGGTCAGCCACTCACTGAGAACTGACATCTGAAAACTGACAACTGATTTTCTATGTTTCTGAAGATTTAAAGACTGAAGGCGGACGACCACAGACGAACGACCAACGCCCGACGCTGACAACTAACTATGGTTCTCCTTCAACCCAAGCTCCATCTGAAAGTCTCGCAGCGCCAGATCCTCACTCCGGGCCTGGTGCAGATGGTCAGCGTGCTGGCGCTGAACAAGCTTGAGTTGCGTGACATGATCACCGCCGAGATGGTCGAGAACCCGGTCCTGGAAGAACTGGAAGATTCCGTCCCTTTGCTGGATGACGCTGCGCGTCGCGAAGAAGATCGCGAGCGGGTTGCCCCTGAAGAAAACACGGTGACCGCGGTCGAAAAGAAAGATCCCTTCGAGGAAATTGATTTCGGCTCGTTCTTCCAGGAATACCTCGATCCCGGATATCGCAGCCGCGGCGAGATGGAAGAAATTGAGCGGCCGAGTTTCGAGAATTTTCTCTCCAAGCCGACCACTCTTTCCGACCACCTGGCCTGGCAACTCGGAGCCCTGTCGGTCAGTCCGGAGGTGCGGGAAGCGGCAGAAATCATCATCGGCAACCTTAGCGAAGATGGCTACCTGATTGCCAGCGATGAGGAGTTACTCGGCATCGCGCCTCCCGCTCCACCCGAAGCCGACGCCAACGTCGCCGCCAACGTGGTGAAAGAAGCAGCCGCCCTCGGACTGGCCACGGAAACCAATGCCGCCAGCGATGACCCAGCCCGCGATGACATAGCGGGTGAGGATATAGGCGAAGCCGCGCTTGACGCCCCGCCCGAGCAGAATAGTAATAGTGACGAAACCCTCGAATCACTGGGCGAAGCCGACGCCGACGCGTCCCTTTCCGAGTGGGATACCGCCGCCGATCCTAATATCTCCGCTCCTGTCAGCGCAGCGCCGGAAGCGCACGCAGCAGAAGTTCCCGCGGCTCCGCCGCCTGCCGCGCCTGCTCAACGGAAATCGGCTCAGCCGGTTTACCGGCCCAGCTTCAACCTGACCGAACTGCACGACGCTCTGGACCTGGTGCGCCAGATGGATCCGCCAGGTGTCGCATGCCGCGATCTGCGCGACTGCCTGCTTTACCAGTTGCGCCACCACCAGCAGCAGCTTGCCGCAAACAAGAATGGCAACGGTGAGGGTACGGCGCAGGTGCTTTCCGATGCCGTCGCTGTCGTCGATCAGCATTTACGCGCCCTGCAGAGCAAGCAGTACAAGGAAATTGCCCGCGCCATCAACCGTCCTCCCGAAGCCGTGCAGGAGGCCCTGGACTACATCCGCACCCTCGATCCCCGTCCCGGCCTGCGCTACAACCAGAGCCAGCCGCGGCTGATCGAACCGGACGTCGCATTCATCAAGCACGGCGACGAGTGGCTGGTGATGATGAACGAGGATGACGTTCCGGTGCTGCGCCTCAATCCCGCCTACAAGCGCCTGCTCACCCGGGATACTAACGACAAGGACACCCGCAATTACGTCAAAGAGCGCTACAAGAGCGCCATCCAGCTGATCAAGAATATCGAGCAGCGCAAGCAGACCATCACCAAAGTCTGCTACTCCATCGTCACCCGGCAGCAGGATTTCCTGGAAAAAGGCATCGACCAGCTAAAGCCCATGATGATCAAGGAAGTCGCCGAAGAGATCGGCGTGCACCCTTCCACCGTCAGCCGCGCCGTGGCCAACAAGTACGCTCATACCCCGCAGGGCGTCTTCGAATTGCGTTATTTCTTCAGCGAGAGCGTCAACGGACCGCAGGGAGGAAACACCTCGCTGCTTATCCTCAAGCGCCGGGTGAAAAAGCTGATCGAGGAAGAAGATCCGCTCCGCCCCTTGACCGACGAGCAAATTACCAGGATCCTGCAGTCCCAGGGCATACAGGTCACGCGCCGCACTGTGGCAAAATATCGGGAAGACATGCGCATCCCCAGCACCCACCAGCGCCGAGTGAAGAAGTAACAAGTTAAAGAGGGAAGAGCACGACTTTAGTCGTGCCGCAAGTCGCGGCCCATCAGAAAAGAAAGGGGCGCTCATGAACGTAGAGTTCACCGGCAGGCAGTGTGAAATCACTCCTGCCATCCGCAAGTCAGTCCAGACCGGTTTGGCCAAAATCCACAAAATTCTGGGCGATCAATTCGACAGCAAGGTGATCCTGGCTATCGAAAAGCATCGCCATAAAGCGGAAATCAGCATCAGCCCTCGCAATGGACCGATTGTCGGGGTTGCTCAGTCTGGCGACATGAAGTCGGCCATCAGCCAGGCGCTTGAGCATCTGGAAAAACAGGCGGTAAAGTATAAGACCCGCTGGCGCAGCAAAAAACGCCACGACCACAAAAATCTGCAAAAAAAATGGAACGGCAAAGGCTCTCAGGAAGCGCTGCCGGCAGCCCTCGGATTACCGGAAACCACCGAGATTTCGCTGGTCGTGCACAAGTTCCCCGCGGTCGCCAAGTCCACCGAGGTTCACCTGGTCCACTCCGACGACGCGGTGGCCAGGCGCCCTATGACCTTGGAAGAAGCCATCAAGGAAGCCCATTTTCGCGATCGCGATGTCTTCGTCTTCCGCGACCCGCAGGGCAAGGTAATGGTGCTGCACCGTACCCGTGAAGGCAAAATAGAGTTAATCGAAGCGCCCTGAATCGCCAACCGGGAATCAAGACCTGCCAACCAGCAACTAGGACCTGTCAACAGAGAACTAAGAGCTGCCTGCCGGGAACTGCAACTGAATGCAAAAAAGGGCCGCAAAGCGGCCCCTTTTTTTGCCCCTGAGAACTCAGTTTCATAGCCGGCTTCCCACCTTATTTCACATGGATGGTTTTGCCGTCAGGATCAAGCGTGCCGTTGATCCGAACCTGCTTCCCTTCATACTTCTTTGCCAGATCCTGGCGATCGATGTCGTAAGCTGTGCCGCTGGCGTCCTGCAACATCCATTTTTCTCCGGATTTCACTATGGTTCCGGAAAAGATGTGGCCCTGAGTCTGAGATTGGGAATCGGGCGCCGCCTGGTCGGGCGCCTGCCGCTGTGAGGGCGGTTGGGCCTGCTGTCCCGAAGGCTGCTGCTGGTCTGGCGGCGGCGATTGCTGCGCGTTGAGCTGTATGCCGGACACGCTCACGCCCAGAAGCAGTGCCAGAGTAAGGGTTGGCCATGTAGTGCGTATGGTTTTATGCATGAAATCCTCCCGAGAGATTTTTCGCTTCTGCTAGTTGGGAGCAAACGCCTTGCCAAATGCCTGGCTTTCCCGCCTCGTTCTTGAGAGAAAACAGAAAGCGTTTCCTTTGCGCGCGTTAGCTCGATTCGGATCTTCCGCATCGCCGTTGCTGAATCATGGAATGAGGAACGCGTCTAAAAAATCCTACAGCGAACTCTGTATCTCTCCAGCCGTCAACCCATGCATCATCGGGATGCAAACGGCAAAATTTGCTCGATAGACAGAAAGGAAAACCACCCCATAGCAGACGATAAGAAGATAGAAGATGGATAGATCGTGTGGGTGCGGGTGCTGCATTTCTCGCGTTCTGTGCGAAAAGTGGAGCTTTCCGCTCTTCACAGCTTTTACCTCACCCCGCAACCTCTTCCGTCACCACGCTGAACCCGGTGAGGTTGGCAATGCCGAATGAAGTTGTAATGGCGACGTCCGACGCGTCCCGCCCAGTGGCCATTAGCACCCGGCCGATGCGAGGCTGGACATGGCGCGCGTCAAACGTCCACCAGCGGTTTTGCAGGTAGACTTCAAACCACGCGCTGAAATCCATGGGCGTGGGTTCTTTCGGAACCCCAATGTCTCCCAGATATCCGGTCGCGTACCGGGCGGGAATATTAAGCGCCCGGCAGAAGGTGACTGCCAGATGCTGGAAGTCGCGGCATACCCCGGTGCGCTCGGTGTACACATCCAACGCGGTTTTTGAAGAACGCGCGTGGTGGTAGCCGAAGGCCACCTTCCAGTTGACCCAGCCACAGATGGCCTGCACCCGGCTCCATCCCGGCTTCAGGTGGCCGAACAACTCCACCGCGATATTCGACATCCGGTCCACTTCGCAGTAGCGGCTGTTCAGCAGATAGCGCAGCGTGTCCGGCGGCAATTCGTTCACCGGATGTTCCTGCGCCTCAGGATCTCCCTGGTCGGGTGTCCCCGGGTCCTCGATCAGCGTGGACCCGCTCAGCCGCAGTGGACCCGCCGGCGCCAACCAGCGCGCGCAGCGGTTGCCGTAGCTGTCGATATAGCTTTCAATTTTTATCTCTGGAGTGATGCCTACTTTATCCGGCTCACGCAGGTCCGCAGTCCGCGAGGGATGCACCTGCAGCATTCCGACCATGGCCACCGGCGCGGGAATCTCGAACTGAATGTCATACCCCAGACGTATCAGCATGCGGCTTCAACTCCCGGAGAACCAGCAAAAGCGGCCGGCAGGCATTATCACCCATCCCGGCGTACTGCCTGGATGCAAAATCCGAATAGCCTCCAACAGCCTCCTTGCTGAGACCCGGAACCGTCCGTTACGTCATAACCCGCAACTCCATGGCAATAAGGGCCTTGCAGTCTAATAAATACCATTCTGTACGTACAATAATATAATGGCAAAATGTTCCACGTGGAACACTTCTTCACTTTTGCATGAAGGTTGATGAAATATTCGGATGAAATCCAGCCCAGCTTCCAGCCGGACGCTTTACGCGTCCCGGTGCACCGTCTCGATGGAGAAGGCCGGCAGGCAGACCGCAATGTATTCAGCGCCGCCTTCTGCGGGTGTGGAATATTGCACCCACTCGCCCCGGTGAGCGATCACCGCCTGCCCCGCCGTCACATCCATTTCGCCGCCCTTGTGCTTCACCCGTAGCGCTCCCTTGAGCACCAGCGTGAACTCGTCGAACTCGGGCGACTGCCCGGGCTCTTCCCAGCCCTGCGGACTGCGCATGTGCGCCACGCTTACTCCAGCCGTGTGCGTGTTGACGCGGCCAATAAATTCGTCAATCAGTTTCGGCTTGCTGCCCGCGGCGCGGATACGCGTGGGCTCGGCGACCAGGGTAGGCATGTCTTCTCCTTGGAGGGTTGAACGCAGAATGATCCTACCCAATTTACCAAACCATCAGCAGGATTATGGATTTCTAAACCGGCAGCAGGCGCATTTTTTCTGCCTGCATTGCGGCGAGAGCGTCGAGCGGTGGGACGGATACCGGCACGGTCAATGTCTGTTCCGGCGGAACAACTCCGGTGTGGAAGGCTTTGACCAGCATTTCGAGAGCTTGGCCGGTGTTCGGTCCGGCGAAGATGGTCGCGGTCAGCAGCCCCCGCTTTACCCAGGCCTGGCCGGTCTTGGGCAGACCGTCACATCCGATGAAAGGCAGACTGAGCCAACGCTGCCGGGCGGCGCTCTCCGGCAATTCCTGGAAAGCCTTGCGCGCCCCCAGGGCCATGCCGTCATCCTGGGCAGCGATCAGATCGATGCGGTTCTGGTGCGAAGTGGAAAGCCGCAGCCACGAGCTCACCGCCCGGTAGGAGCTGGCTTCAGTCCATTGCGCTCGCATTACTTTCACCTGGACGTCCGCCGGCTTAGTTTCATACATTCCAGTGGTGCGCTGCTTCGCCGCCAGACTCTCCGACGGACCTTGAACGTAGAGTACCGATCCGCCCTTGGGCAGAAGCGCTGCGAATTGATGTCCCTGAATGCGGCCGATCTGTTCGTGATCCGAGCTGACCCCGAAGACCGGAACCCGGCACGTCTTGCGAATCTCCGTTATATATTCGACGTTGCGGTTCAGTACCACCCAGCCGATGCCCGTAGCGGCAGCTGCTCTGGCCACTTGCGGCAGTGCTGTTCCGCCGACTGGTTCGAAGACAATTCCATCAGGCTGGGAATCGGATCGTGACTGAATGACGTTCAGAATCTGCTGGCTTTGGGTGATGGAGTCATTTTCGGCATAGATGATCTGAACCTCTACACCCAGGCGTCGCGCCGCAGCTTCGGCGTCCGCAGCCTGCTCAATCTGATAATCGTTGTCGTTCGTCGTCAGCGAAACCAGAAATTTAAGCTTTTTCATTGAGGTCACGGTCCCTCGAATCATACATGTGCGTTTGTTCGCAGGCACCGTGACTGAAGTAACCGGTGCTTTGGTACTGCGTGGGAGTGTCTTCAATTACTTGACGCCGCAGAGCCGGGGGAGGGGGCATTATCACCTGACCCAAGCGCCGGGTTCGACTGCGCGTGGCAATGCTAAAATGCCCACCCTCGGGAGAAAAATGTCATGCGCAATGCCTTACTCGCGAATGCTTCGATTGCGGTTGGATTACTGTTCTTCTGTACTCTTCCCGGCTGGTCGCAAACCAAGCTCTCAACCCATTGGGAAGAACTTACCGCCGGCGATTTCCGTTCCGCCATCCAGCAGTCTAAAGGCGCCTGTCTCTTGCCCTTCGGCATCCTGGAAAAGCATGGCCCTCACCTTCCGTTAGGGACTGATCTTCTTAATGTCCGCTATGCCGCGTTGCACGCCGCCGATCAGGAATACGCGGTGGTCTTTCCCGAGTATTACTTCGGCCAGATTTTTGAAGCCCGGCACGAGCCAGGAACCATCGCCTACAGCCGCGGGCTGCAGCTCCAGCTGTTGCAGGAAACCACCGACGAGATGGCGCGCAATGGCTGCAAGAAAGTCATCATCGTGAACGGCCACGGAGGAAACGAAAGCCTGCTGCCTTACTTCGCCCAGAGCCAGCTGGAAAAGCCGCACGATTACGTGGTCTACGTGCTAGGGCTGGTGCAGCCGCCAGCCGGCGGGCCGCCGCGAAAAAGTTCTGGCGTCGACTATCACGCCGGAGAGGCGGAAACTTCCGCGACCTTGGTTTCACATCCTGACCTGGTGCACATGGATCGGGCCAAGAGCGAATCGGGAGCAGACCTGGCGCGGCAGAAGCTGCCGGAAAATCTCTATACCGGAATCTGGTGGTACGCACGTTTTCCAAATCATTATTCTGGAGACGGTTCTGCTGCGACGGTTGAACTGGGACAATACAAAATGAACGCGTGGATTGACGGCATCGTTCAAGCCATCCGCGCCGCCAAAGCCGACGACGAAAGCCTGAAACTCCAAAACGAGTTTTTCGAAAAGACTACTCACCCGCTGGATACGCGCCCCTGATGATGAGGCGAGCGCGGCCTCCGGTATTCGCCTCCTTGCGATCTCCGAGGCATGTCCGTCGAGCGTCTTCCATGCCACCGCCCAGTTTTCCTGCAATTCCATGATGCACAAGGCTTTACGCCTACTAGTGCCATGACTTCCGTAACTTTTGCAGGCTGGTTCCCGGGTGTAATCTGCCTCACGTAATGGCGGATCATGGGCGATTTGCAGATGACGGTAACTTTGGTGCAGGCGCAGAGCTGCGCAAGGCGAATTCGCCGCTGGAGTCTTCTGAAGTGAAGGCAGACGCCAAGACCACAAAAGCCAGCCGCGCGCGTTATCCCGACATGCAAAGCGCGGTGAGATTTCCCATCAAGCTGCCGGTTTCGGTGAAGTCGAAATCGGGCGACAACCTGGCCGAGACTCAGAACATTTCCGCCAACGGCGTGCTCTTCCAGGTGAATTCGGAAATGCCGATTGGCGCACTGATCGATTTCACCATTTCGCTGCCCGCCGACGTGGTAGGCGCCGAGGCCGATGTGCAACTGGATTGCCGGGGCCGGGTGGTTCGCAACTTTGAAGAGGATGGCCGCCGCGGCGTTGGCGTGGTCATCGACGAATACCGCTTTGAACGCCGGTAGGCAAGGACTCTGATGGCAAGCGCTTCGGCTAGCATAGAGACCAATATCGAGCAGCCGCATGACGTGGACGGCCAGTTCATTCGTGTGATCGTGGCCGACACGCAGGCCATCTTTCGCGCCGGGTTGCGAAAAATCTTCGCCCTGGAAGACGATATTCGAGTGGTCGGCCAGTCCGAAACGCTCTCACAAACTTTTTCCGCCGCCAAGAAATTTACCGCTGACATTCTGATTCTGGAAGCTGCGCTGTCGCCAAATCCGGTAGAGGCCGTGGCCGACCTGGTACGGCAAAGCCCTGGCCTTCGCCTGGTGGTGGTGACTGCGGAGCCCGATCAGGAACTCACGCTGGAGTTGTTGCGCCGCGGAGCGCACGGAATCGTCTCCCGCGAAGTGGAACCGGAGCTGCTGGTGGAATGCCTGCGAAAAGTTTCCGAAGGCCATCCCTGGCTCGACAGCCGCGGAGTGCAATGGGTTCTCGAAGCTTACCGCACGCAGGGCGCGCGGCCGGCGTCGACCCGGCCCAAAGTGCAACTGACGCCGAAAGAATCGCTTATCGTCTCCTGCGTGACCCAGGGCATGAAGAACAAGGAAATCGCCCTGCGGGTCGGCACCACCGAACAAGTAGTCAAGAATTATCTGCGCAAGGTCTATGACAAACTGGGTGTTGCTGACCGCTTGGAGTTGGCGCTGTTTTGTCTGCACAACCGGGTTCTGGACGCCAGCGTGAAAACCCCTCCGGCTCCGCTGCCGAGTTCCGGAAACGGCAGCAGCCCTGATCTGTCTCCCGCAACAACCGAAACCTCCGTCAAGCCTTCCTGAGCTGTAACCCTCGACGACCATTTTCAATTGCATTCTTCATTCTGAGTGGAGGTCGTGGTTGAAGCTCTAAGGCTGAAGCTCCATGGTTGAAGTTCTATTGCTGAAGCCTCATCGCCCCGGGTTAGTGTCCTGAATTCATGAACCACCAAGGCCACAAAGTTACACGAAGGCCCAGAGCGCAGCCGTTATCGGGACTTGGCATCCGTAGCGGTGAAAATTACGACCGCACACGCTGACGGAGACGGTTGCGAAGACCCCATGACGGGCCATAGAATCACAAGGCAGGAATCCTCACCGCAATAACCACCTCAGGAGAGATGGCCGAGTGGCTGAAGGCGCACGCTTGGAAAGCGTGTTTAGGGGAAACTCTAACGTGGGTTCGAATCCCACTCTCTCCGCCACATTTTCAGCAGGTTAGGATTTTTACCTGCCGTTGCTACCTGCCGTTAAGGGCCTTCGCCGCGATTTTTGAGTTGGCTTGGGCCATTTCATCGGTTACGACATCGCCGTAGTCGTTCATCGTGGTCCGAACGTCGGAATGCCGCATCAGTTTCTGTTGAACGGCAACGGTAGTGCCCACAGCATCAAGCCATGAGCGGTACGTGTGCCGCATACTGTGAGTGCCGAGCTTTCCCAGGCCAGCTGCTTCTGCGGCTACCTGAAATTTCAACCAAACATTTGGATAGGACCAAGGCAATTTTCCGTGCTGTATCGGGCTAGCAAAAATCCAATCCCCGATTTCTGAAAATTGCGTTGTCTGCTTCCAAATCTTCAGTACGTCTAGCAGAAAGTTGTCCAAAGGAACTTTTCGATTGGATGTTTTGGTTTTGGTTTCGTCCGTGTGTTGGCGAACGATCCCACGCTCAACTGTTAATTTGCCTTCCAGCCAATCCACATCCCCCCACTTCAAGGCGAGGATTTCAGAGATACGCAGCCCGAGGCAAACTCCAAGCAAAGCAATAACACGGAACGGGCCTGCCAGGTGTTTAACAAGCTCCTGGAATTCCTGTTCTGTGAGACTGCGTGGCTTTTTGTGACTGGTGGCATCTTTAATTGTCACCAGCTCCATCGGATTGCGCTGAATTGGAATCAATTTGGCCCACATCGCGTAGTCCCACAAAATGCCGATGAGTCCTCGAATATGTACTCGGCTCTTGGGCGACAATAGAAGAGATTCAACCCACAACTCAACGTCGCGTGGCTGCAGGTCAGTAATCACATGTTCACCCCACTTCGGAATAATATGATTATTCAGCCACGCATCGTATGCGCGTCGCGTGCTGAGTCGCTGTTTCATCTTTTCAGCACGGTATTTGTCCACGAGCACGGCCACAGTGGGGACCGTGACTACTACAGGCTGGACCAGTTTAGGTTTAGCAAGTTCAGCCCTCGTTTGTTCTGCGGCTGCCCTCGCTGCACTCTTGGTGGGAAGCTCCTTTAGCGTCCCGATCCGTTTGGACCGGCGTCTGTGATCTTCCCAGAAAAAGTAGTTCCAAGTTTTGCTCCGACGGTCTAACACCACGCTTCCTGTCTTGTGCCGCTGTCTTTGGTGTTTCATTGAATCCTTTCGAAGGCAGCGGACGGCGGTGCAAGCATAGCATCAAGATCGGACTGGAGAAAACGCCAGACGTGCCGTCGTGTCCCAGAGAGCTGATAACCTCTGAGTTTTCCCAGATGTGCCCAAGTCAAAATGGTGCGGC
>DATAPL010000020.1:0-1636 GCA_036265205.1 Terriglobales bacterium | reverse complement strand
ACGATGCAGTTCAGCATCGGTCTTTTCCAGCCTTTGCAGCATCGCTTGCGGGGAGCGCTGCGACTTCGGAGGGCCGTTCATATCCATATCGGTCCCCGACAGCGCGGCGGTCCAGACTTCTTTAGTGAAGATAATGTTTTCTAGCAGCTGCCTTAGAGTCTTATTCGCTTCCCGCCACGGCAGCAGCTCGACCGAATAAAGGACGGTTCAGGTCGGATCTTGTTTGTGTTGCAAATCAAGCCACTAGACGGTATTGACCCGGATGATGAGTGTAATGGCGACAATGAGATGGTCCGCCGCTGGTTTGCCGACTCGGGAGTTGGCCCTACTGTGGTTTGTGCTTCAGCGGCTTGCCGATAGCGAGAAGGAAAATGGCACTCTTGGATTTTGCGTGCGGTGAAAAGAAGTTAACTACATCATCGTCGAAGAAGGTTAAGCCGGTCGCACCCAGGTGCTGAGCATACGCAGCCAGGTAGATCCTGCCCCCGATGGCACCCGCTTCGAGCTGGACGGCCCGGTAGCCGCGGTTCCCGTATCGCTCCAGAATGCGTTCCAAGTTGGCGAGAAAGAAGATGTCCACGCACGCGTCCGCCGGCAGCTCCTGCTCCAGACCAAGATGACGGGCCTCGGCGCGGAATTCCCCCGCCTTCAAAATCTCCAGGGCGTTCTGCTCGCGCCCGAAGAAGTAGGCGCCTGGATTGAGCCCCTGCACTGAGTGCACGATCAGGTAGAGATCGTTTAGTTGCACGCAGCGCGGCTCCAGGAAGTCAGCCGGAAGACCTCGCATGGCACAGTCGAGAATGGTAGAAAGTTGTGGCAGTGTAATGGATGCCGCTTTGTCGAATGTTCGGGTCGAGCCGCGGCGCAGGATCACCTGCTCGATCGTGTCCTTCGGTTGTCCTTCTTCCGGTGGGCGCGGGAGTCGAATTGCCTCGCCCGCCAGAGCGGAAGATGGAAGGACGAGGGGCTTGGAGCGCCACTGATTTACTTCCTCCATTGACTCAAGCAAAGACGCGTTGTGCATCTCAAACATGGCGGGATATTCGACCTCGCGTTGTGAAAGCGGGATTGTCTCCAAGCAAAGGGACGGTGCCTCTCTTGGTGCCGGCAGCGAACTCTCAGGCGTGTGCCCGATCGGTACGAGGCACAAGGAAACCTCACGCCTCGTATCCAAATCAAGCAGGCGGTTTACCTCGGCGTCCACGAACCCGAGCACGATCTCGGCCGGTAGCCCCGAAGCCGCTGACACCGCCAGCATATTTGCAAGCATGGTGCCGTTATCCCAACCGAAATGGCGATAGGTGCGCGCCTGGTACTTCCAGGCGTTCCGCCAATAGGTTCCGGTGCAGATGATCGTCGTGGGGGCGTGAGCCACCGCGGGTGCCATCGCTGTCTCCTGAGCCAGGTTTCCACGAAAATTGCCTTTTCGCAGAAGCCGTAGTGATACATCCGCCGGATTAAAGTGATACACGCCAGCATCCAAGCCCGGGAGATCGCCAGTCACGACGTACAGCTCGATCTCATACAGAGCTCCTGTGCAGGCTGCGGCGCGAAAGTAGATTTCTCCGCCTGGATATTTGCGCTGTTTGGTAATCCCCGCCGAGAAATAGAGGATGCGCGCCAGATCCTGAAGATC
>DATAPL010000019.1:0-25542 GCA_036265205.1 Terriglobales bacterium | reverse complement strand
CGATGAACGGTGTCGGGCGCTCCAGGCGCGCAGCGTACAGCTTCGTCTTGGCTGACGCGAGCAGGTCGAGCGCCTTCCCGGCATCGATGCCCATGCGCGAGGCGACTTCTTCCGGCAGGGCGCGCACCCACAACACATTCTTTGCAGGATTGTGGTGCATCTCGCCCATGGCTTCAATATCGTAGTGCAGCGCCACCGCCTCGAACTCGTCATCGCTCAGCGCTGCTTTGGCCTCGTCGCGCGTCCAGGTGAAGTAGTCGCCGTCGTCGTCCAGGTTGATGTCGGCGTCCTGCGAGGCGTAGAAGCCGCCGTGCTCGCGGTCGCTGAGCCACTCATCCATCCAGCGGATGATGTCGCGCGCGACATGCGCGTAGAACTCGTGGCCGAAGACCTGGTACCCGTGCACGTAGTTCTTCAGCAGCTCCGAGTTGTCGTACGACATCTTCTCGAAGTGCGGGACGATCCAGCGCTCGTCCACCGAGTAGCGGTGAAAGCCGCCAGCCAGTTGGTCATACACCCCGCCGCACGCCATTTTTTCCAGCGTGGGCACGAACACTTCGCGCAGCTTTTCGTCCCGGGTGCGGGCGTACCGTTCAATCAGGAGATCGAGCATAGCGGGATGAGGGAATTTGGGAGCGCTTCCGAAACCGCCATTCTGGGGGTCGAACATCTTTAAGGCGGACTCCGCGATGTCATCGATCACCCTGGGTGAGAACTCGCCCTTCGCTCCGGCAAAAGATTCCGCCCGGGCAAGAGCGACTTCCACCATCTCGGCCTGCTCCATGACGTCGCCATTTTTCTGGTGATAAGCGTCAGCGATGGAATTCAGCACCCGTTTGAAACTGGGACGCCCGTAGTTTTCGTCGGGTGGAAAATAAGTTCCGCCATAGAACGGTTTGCCGTCGGGCGTAAGAAACGCGGTTAACGGCCATCCCCCCTGTCCGCTGATGGCGCTGACTGCGACCTGGTAACGGCTGTCAATGTCGGGACGCTCGTCGCGGTCCACCTTCACCGCCACGAAACGTTCATTCACGATCCTTGCCACTTCCGGATCGTCGTATGACTCCCGATCCATGACGTGGCACCAGTGACACCAGACCGCGCCAATGTCGAGCAGTACCGGCTTGTTCTCGCGCTTGGCGGCGGCAAAGGCCTCCTCGCTCCACTCGTTCCACTGAACAGGCTGGTGCATGGCAGATCGCAGGTAGGCGGAAGATGCCTTGGAAAGCGAGTTGAGGGTCTGCGTGGTCATGTTGTCAGTTTATAGGTTTTCCAGGGCGAAGGAGGAGGGCACAAGCAGATTTAAGGATGCAGATTTCAAACACCGGCAGCGGCTATTCTTGGATCTCCAATCTGAAGTCAGCGAAACGGGTTCAACACTTGAACCACTCCGTACTCTGACCCGTCGGCGAAGGAGGAAGATCTGGTATCGACGAAGAACTCTTCGGACGTGATTCACCGCGTGGACTCTACAGTTCCTGGAGCTCGTCCCGGCAGCGCAAAGGCGTCGAAATTCGGGTCACTGCTCAAGACGCCTGGCGATCGCACAGTACAAGTCCACTGCATCCTGCAACTGCTTTTTCTCCACATACTCACGATCGGTGTGGGCCACGTGAATCGATCCCGGGCCCACCAGCAGGGGCTGCCCCCAGTTGCCGAGCGCGGGAATGTCGGTGGTGAAGGCGGCGACCATGGTGGGGAGTCCAGCTGGAGCGCGCAAGCGAACGAAGGGAATCTCAA
Organism: Terriglobales bacterium; assembly: GCA_036265205.1. Classification (GTDB taxonomy): domain Bacteria; phylum Acidobacteriota; class Terriglobia; order Terriglobales; family Acidobacteriaceae; genus JAIQFF01. The sequence continues at coordinate 23,802 of DATAPL010000019.1, read as the reverse complement.
GCACAAATTCCACGGTCGCGAGACCTCCAACGGTCTCAACAATTTGCTGCTTCAGCAGCTCTGACGGTCCGACCAGGCGATAGAGCAATTGCGCGCGCGCCTTATCGGGGATCACATTGGGGGCGCGCCCTCCTTCGATCACGCCAATGTTAAGGGTGCAGGGGCCGACGCCGTCTTCGCTGGGCAGCTTCATGTCTCGCAGGCGCTGCAGCGCGTCCAGCAGTTTGTCGATTGCCGACTCGCCCAGCTCAGGGTAGGCGGAGTGCGCCATGCGTCCGTGGGCAATGATCTCTACCCGCAAAGCACCCTTGGAGGCGATCGCCACCTGATTGTTCGTGGGTTCACCATTCACCAGGAACTTCGAACCCAGCGGGCGCTGGTTGGCCACTTTGGCGCCCAGGCTGTCACGCTCTTCACCGACCAGAAACAGCAAGCCTACGTAAATGCCCTCCTGTCGCAGCCGTTCTGCCGCGGTAATTTGCACTGCGATAATTCCTTTGGCGTCGCAGGAGCCTCGTCCATAGACATTCGCGCCGTCCTCGGAGGAGGCGATGAAAGGGGGGACCGTGTCCATGTGAGTGGAGAAAACTACGGCTGGATGCGATGCTTGCTGCGAGGTTGCGAGCACATTGCAGCGCAAGCCCTCGACCGGCATTTTTTGCGATTGGAAACCCCGCCGCAGCAATTCGCCCTGGAGGAAATCGCCGACTGCACCTTCGTTGCCGGTTATGGACTCAATGTCCACTAGCTGACGGGTAAGGGCGGCGGCGTCCATCCGGAAAGGATACCTCAGGCCCGCGGTTCTCGAAGCTTCCACCGTGTTCCTCAAGGTTCCCCGCGGTTGCCGGTTTTCTCTCACAGAGGCATAGGATCCTTGTCCGCTGCTATGCTTGCCTGGCATGGATGCGCCCCCCAGTGCCATTCGCTCAATCTTTCTGGACGGCCCGGCCGGCCGCCTGGAGGCATTGCTCAACGCCGGCGCTTCCGAGGCCGCATACGCCGCCCTGGTCTGCCATCCTCATCCCCTCTTCGGTGGAACGCTTCACAACAAAGTGGTCTTTCATGCCATGAAGGCATTGAACCATTTCGGTTTTCCGGTTTTGCGCTTCAACTTTCGCGGCACCGGACTAAGCCAGGGGGAACACGATCACGGAAACGGGGAGGCGGACGACGTTCAAGCCGCCCTGGACTGGCTGGAACACGAATTTCACCTGCCATTGATCTTTGCCGGATTTTCTTTTGGCGCGGCGGTTGGCTTGCGGTCCGCATGTCCCGATTCCCGGGTGAAAGCCGTGATCGGCCTGGGGCTGCCGGTCTCGCCCATCGACGATCGCAGCTACGATTTCGGTTTTCTCACCACCTGCGCCAAGCCCAAGTTATTTGTCAGCGGCGACCGCGACCAGTTTGCCAGCCCTGCGGAATTGAAGAAGGTGGTCGAATCGGCGGCCAAGCCCAAAGAGCTGGTGCTCATCTCCGGCGCCGACCACTTCTTCGAAGGGCGGCTGCGTGAATTGCGCGACGCCATCGAGAAATGGGTTGGGGACGCGGTAAACGCGTAGCGCCTGCCGCCTTTTATAATCTTGACAATGCCTCCATCCGCCGCCGACCGCAACAAGCTGGCCCTGGATATGCGCGTCACCGCGCGCCATCTTTTCGAATACGCCTTGGCGGAAGCCAGCATTGACCGGGCATTCCAGCGCCACGTGGATTGCGATAAAGGCGTACTGCGCATTTGCGAGGACCTGCACGACCTGGATTCCTACAACCGGGTGCTGGTGATCGCCATCGGCAAAGCTGCCCACGCCATGGTCAATTCCCTGGAAATGCAGGCGGGCAGCCGCTTCCAGGGGATCGTTGCCAGCTCTGTTGACCCGGTTTCGCAGGTTCACGGCTTCCGCTATTTTCGCGGCGGCCACCCCATGCCCAACCAGGAGTCAATCCGCGCCGCCGAGGCGATGCTGAAATCGCTGGGCGCCCAGAATGCCTCGTCGCTGGTGATTTATCTCCTCAGTGGAGGAGGATCGTCGATCGCCGAGAAGCCCATCGACGATGAAATCTCGCTGCCGGATTTGATCTCTACCTACCGGGTGCTGGTGCATTCCGGTGCGCCCATCGCGGAGATCAACACCATCCGCAAGCATCTTTCGGCAATCAAGGGGGGAAGGCTGGCCCTGGCGGCAGATTCGGCGCAGCAGGTTTCGCTGCTGGTGTCCGATGTTCCCGACAAAACTCCAGACGCCCTGGCTTCCGGTCCAACCATGCCCGATTCCACCAGCGTGGCTGACTGCTACGCGGTGGCGGAAAAATATGGCATGCTGGCGCAGTTTCCGAACTCCGTGCGCGAACTGTTTCAGCGCCGTGCGCTCGAAGAAACTCCCAAGCCGGATGACTTGGCCTTCCATCGCGCGCGCTGGTGGCCCTTGCTGTCGAACGCGTCCCTGCTGGAAGCGGCGGAGGTGGAGGCGCAACGCCACGGCTTCAGCGTAACCATCGACAATCGTTGCGATGACTGGGACTATCAGCGCGCGGCCGATTATTTGCTCGAGCGCCTGCAAGGGTTGCGCCACAAGTCCGAACGCGCCTGCCTGATCTCGGGAGGCGAGGTCACGGTAAAAGTCGAAAATGGCGGCGCGGGGGGACGCAACCAGCAATTTGCTTTGGCTTGCGCTTCCCGGATTTCCGGCCGCGCGATCACCGTGCTCAGCGCCGGAACCGACGGCATTGACGGCAATAGCCCGGCGGCCGGCGCAATTGTGGACGGCAGCACCCTGGAGCGCGCCAAGACACGTGGACTGGACGCGAATGCCCACCTAGCAGCCTTCAATGCCTATCCCTTTTTCCAGGCGCTGGGGGATGCGATCATGACCGGCCCCACGGGAAATAATCTTCGCGACCTGCGAGTGTTGCTGGCTTATTAGGACCGGGCGCTGGCGGAGCCAAAGCCGGCCACGGACGGCCCGAGAATGCCCGACAGCAGGCCAGGAGTCTGGTACTATTTGATGGTTGCTGCGGGGCCATTTCCCACCAGAACACCAGGGGGGTGGGGCCAGTCATGTCATCGTCGTCTCGCAGTTTCAATCCCAAAGGCGCGATCCTTTCAGTCGTCGGGATTTCTTCGCCTTCCCGGATCATCGGCGCCGGCGAAATGGCCGATCTGATTCGCGAGTTCGACTGGGAGCGGACGCCCCTCGGTCCGGTTGAGAACTGGCCGGATACGCTGATCACCACGGTTAACCTTCTGCTGGCATCCCGGCACCCCATGTTCCTGTGGTGGGGACCAGATCTCATCCAGTTCTACAACGACGGTTACCGGCCCAGTCTGCGCGGCGACAAACATCCGGCTGCCGTCGGGCAGCGGGGCCTCGAATGCTGGCCGGAAATATGGCCCATTATCGGTCCGCAAATAGAAGCCGTAATGGAGCGAGGCGACTCCACCTGGAATACCAACCAGCTTGTCCCCATCAATCGCAATGGAAAACTGGAGGAGGTCTTCTGGACCTACAGCTACAGCCCGGTGCGCGACAAAGACGGAGCCGTACAAGGCACACTGGTGGTGTGCAGCGAGACCACGGAACAGGTTCTTAGCGAACGCCGCCTGCGCACCCTGCTGGCCATCAATGTGGACCCCGAAGGGCAAGACCAGCTTCCGGAGTCTCAGCGCTTACCGAACTTCGCGCATGCCATCATAAAAAATCTCCATGAAGATCCTGCCGACTTGCCGTTCGCAGCTTTGTACCTGATTGCTGAGGGCAGGATATTGCATAGCGCCGGCACACCTTCCACGAGAGTCATGGCAGCGTCGCAATCGCCGTTATTGGACGCGGTGAATGCACAGACGCCGCAACTGTTTGAAGACCTGCAACAGCAGTTTGGCGATTTCGTCTGTCAACCCTGGCCGGAGCCGGTAACCTGCGCCTATTTGTTGCCCCTGCCCATGCCGGGATCGTCGGTGCAGGCGGCCCTCCTTCTGGGCATCAGCCCTCGCCTGCCCTTTGACAGCAGCTATCGAACGTTTTTCAATCTCATCGGAACCCGCATTGCCGCCCTTTTGCAGGACGAAGTTCATCGCCAGGAACGAGCCCAGGCCGCGGAAAGATTCCGGCGCCTGATCGAAGCCAACCCCTTCGGAATGGTCATCGGCCGGCTGAACGGGGAGTTGAAATATGTAAACCCCCCTTTTCTGAAAACGCTGGGCTATACCCAGGCTGATGTGAACTCCGGCAAGCTGCGCTGGGATGATCTGACTCCGCCGGAATATGCCGAAGCCGATGCCCGCGCTGTGCAGCAGCTTCGCACCTCAGGCCGCTGCGATGTTTACGAGAAATCTTATATTGCAAAGGACGGCCGGCGCATTGCTATCCTGCTGGGCGCATCGGCGATCGACGCCGCCGGCAGCGATCCTGAAATCGCCGCTTTCGTGACCGATCTCACGCCTCTGAAGACTGCCGAAGAAGCTCTGCGACAGGCCAACGAAGAGTTGGAAAAAAAGGTCGCCGAGCGCACGGCTGCGCTCGAAGCCGAGGTTCTGGATCGGAAGCGCGCCGAGATAAATCTCCGGGAATTAACCGGGCGTCTGTTGTTACTGCAAGATGAAGAACGCCGGCGCATGGCGCGGGAGTTGCACGACCACGCCGGGCAGACTCTTACCGCGCTGGGAATGAATCTTTCCGCCGTGCAGCAACGGTCTGCCGGCCAAGATCCGGAAATCGTCGGGTTAACGGCGGAGAGTCTGCAACTTTCCGGTGACCTGTCGAAGGAATTGCGCACCCTTTCCTACCTGCTGCACCCACCTCTCCTCGATGAGAATGGGATTGCATCTGCCCTGCGATGGTATGTCGCGGGTTTCTCCGAAAGAAGCAAGATTGAAGTCGAGTTGGACCTGCCGGAAGACATGGGCAGACTTCCCAGGGATCTGGAGATGGTTGTGTTTCGCGTGGTGCAGGAGAGTCTGACCAACATCCACCGCCACTCCGGCAGTTCCTCGGCCAGGATTCAGTTGACTTGTTCAAAAACTGGCGTAGAGCTCCAGGTAAGCGACCGCGGCAAGGGAATCTCTCCGGAAAGAAAGTTGGAAATGACCGCCGCCCGGGCGGGCGTGGGAGTGCGAGGCATGGAGGAGCGGGTTCGCCAACTGGGAGGAACGCTCAAGATCAGCTCGGACCAGAAGGGAACACAGGTGACCGCCTCCCTGCCGATTTCGCCTGACGTTCCGGGCTCTGGGACGCTTGACGGTCCATAGCACAAGGACGCTTCAGAAAAAACGGGTCACGCCCTCTTCCAGTACGACCACGCGATCTTCAATGCCCGCCGCCTTGGCCTCTTTTTCCAGCAGCCGCAACGGTTCGTCCATGGGCTCGTGGGATAGGCGAAAAGTACCGTAATGCATGGGGACCATCCAGCGCGAGTTCAGGTCGAGAAAAGCGCGCGTGGCATCAGCGGGACTGGTGTGAACGTTGCGGAACGACGGCGGGTTGTAGGCGCCGATGGGTAATAGCGCCAGCTCCGGCGCCAGGCGCTGCCCGATCTCGCGGAAGCCCGAAAAATAGGCTGTGTCGCCGGCATGATAAAGCGAATGCTTGTTGCCGCGCAGCACGTAACCGCCATATCCGCGGTGCGAGTCCTCGATCACGCGTGCTCCCCAATGCCGCGAAGGTACGTGGGTGACGGTGAGTTCGCGATGCCGAAAACTGTTCCACCAATCCACCTCCACAACATTGTCAAAACCAAGATCCGAAACCAGATCGAAAACGTGGTGGGGAACAACGATGGTGGGGGCCACGCCGTGCCGGCGTTTGGTCTGCTGCACAATGGCGCGCAGCGATGGCCGGTGCAGGTGGTCGAAGTGCGCATGAGTCACCAGCACCAGATCAATAGGCGGAAGGTCGCGCAACTGCAGCCCGGGCTGGCGCAGGCGTTTCAGCACGAACAGCCAGCGGGCAAAGTTCGGATCGATCAGGATATTCTGCCCGCTTACCTGCAGGAAAAAACTGGAATGCCCAATGAACGTCACCCCCATCTGACCGTTGCTGACCAGCTTCGGCTTGTGAGTACGCCCGGTTCGAGGAGTGACTGCGGAATGCCGCACCAGGCGGCCGAACTGCTGGGCGCGCTTGCGCAGCGCGGGATTCTTCAGGGTATTTTTTAACATCGGTGACGAACCGTCGCCGGCTCCAGCGCACCCGCTTCGAGCGGCGCAGCACCTGTGCTGATTTTAGAACAAAATCCGGCGGGATTGCTTGACCCGGTTGCTCTCCTCGGTTCTAATCGCTTGTGGCATTATTTTCACAGGAGAGACTCAGGATGCGCGTTGCTTTCTTAGGTTTAGGAATCATGGGACGACCGATGGCGTCCAGCCTGGTTAAAGCCGGTCACGAAGTTTCGGTTTGGAGCCGCAGTGCGGATAAGCAAGTGGAAGGCGCGCGCAGGGCAACTTCTCCTGCCGATGCGGCGCGAGGCGCGGAGGTAGTCTGGATGTGCGTCTCCGACACCGCCGCCGTGGAAAGCGTTCTGTTCGGGCCCGAAGGTGTTGAAGGAGCGCTGGTGGAAGGCATGATCATCGCCGACTCCAGCACCATTTCACCCTCCGCAACCCGCAAGTTCGCCGAGCGCGTCGCGGCCAAGGGGGTGCATTACGTCGATGCTCCCATGACTGGATCCAAAGTAGCCGCTGAAGCCGGGACTCTGATCTTCATCGTGGGTGGCGAGGAGTCCGACGTTGAAGCCCTTAAGCCGCTGTTCGCGGCCATGGGCAAGGTTTTTTTCCGTATGGGAGAGACCGGCAAAGGCCAGGCTGCCAAGCTCGCCATGAATCTGCAAATCGCCCTTATTTATGAAGGCTTCGCCGAAGGCCTGACGCTGGCCGCGAAGCTGGGCGTGAATGTGGACAATCTACTGCACGTGGTGCAAGCCTCCATGGTTCGGTCGGGTGTGGTCGAGTACAAAGCTCCATTTGTCTTGAAGCGCGATTTCACCCCCAATTTTCCCCTGCGCCTGATGCACAAAGATATTCGCCTGGCGCTGGAGGCAGCCAAAGAGGTTCGCGTAAAGCTGCCGGCGCTTGAAACCGTGGAAGAAATCTACGAAATGGCCACCGAGGACGGCCACGAAAATCTGGACTATGCCGCTACCTTAACCCTGCTGGAAAAGTGGGCCGGGGTGGAAGTGAAAGGGGCAACGGCGTAAGCCACCCTGTCTATTGCCAACCTGACCTTGCCGAACAAGTGCTTGTGCTAGTACCTCCGTAATACCCTTTCCGGCGTGTATTACAGAACTTTTACACGGGTGTCGTCACTGCGCTGATACCTTAAACATAGGATTTCAATATGGGACACGGGGCTGAAACATGGCGATAAACCTGGAAGCGTTGGACCGTAAAGCAGCGGCAGACGACGAAATCAACTGGGTAACCGCGACCTTCATGGCTTTGTTCCACGTGGGGGCGATCGCGGCGTTGTTTTTCTTTTCCTGGAAAGCTTTGCTGGTCACGATGTTTCTGTGGTGGGTTTCAGGCAGTCTCGGCATCGGTATGGGCTACCACCGCTTGCTCACCCATCGCGGATATAAGACCCCCAAATGGGTCGAGTATGTCCTGACCACCTGCGCTACCCTGGCGCTTGAAGGCGGACCGATTTTCTGGGTTGCTACCCATCGCATTCACCACCAGCATTCCGATCAGGAAGGCGATCCGCATTCGCCCCGCGACGGCAAGTGGTGGGCTCACATGGGCTGGATTCTGACCGGCAAGTCGATGCACCACGACACCACGACGCTGGCCCGTTACGTCCCCGATCTGGCGAAAGACAAATTTCACGTTTGGATCACCAAATACCACTACGTTCCCATGATTGTCTTGGGCCTGGCGCTGTTGGCAATTGGCGGCTTGCCGTTCCTGCTGTGGGGAGTTTTCTTCCGCACCGTTCTCGGACTGCACACCACCTGGCTGGTCAACTCGGCCACGCACAGCTGGGGCTCGCGGCGCTTTGTGACCAAAGACCTTTCCACCAACAGCTGGTGGGTGGCGCTGCTCACTTTCGGAGAGGGCTGGCATAACAATCACCACGCTCATCCGGTTTCCGCCCGCCATGGTTTGCGGTGGTATGAGATCGACATCAACTGGTACGGCATCTGGGCGCTGACCAAGCTGGGCCTGGCCCGGCAGGTCTATCGCGTGAAACTCTCCGAGCTGCGCCAGCGCGAAGAAGAAGACGGTATGCCCGCCGCAGCCCGCACCGAACTGGTCTCGGCCTAGAAGATTGCACGGTTGTGGTGTGGGGCGGACACTCTTGTCCGCCGCCGTTGACTTCGGTGATCGGCCGGGACACGTTTCCCCCGCAAGCAAAAAACCCAAACCTAACCCCAACTTCAAAGGCGGCGGACAAGAATCTCCGCCCCACGCGTGTTCCCCGGACACCTGTCGTTCTCGTCTTCGCGGTAGAATCCTGCCATGCGCATTACCAGCCGCCGCCGGGCGATCGCTTTTTTCGTGGTGCTGGGCGTCTGTCTCGTCCTTCTGGCGGTTGGACTGAATGTTGGTTGGATCATTCTCAACTGGCGCGAAGGCGTTCTGCTGTTTCTGGGTGTAATTTTCTTCGCTCTGCTGATTGCCGGCCTCATCGTCAACACCAGCTTTCTGGTGCGCGAAATTCGCCGCAACGAACAGCACGACAGCTTCATTAATGCCGTCACTCACGAACTGAAGACGCCCATCGCCTCCATCCGCCTCTACCTGCAAACCCTGCAGCACCGCGACGTGGATCAGGCCCAGCGCCACGAGTTCTATCGCCTGATGCTGGACGACACCGACCGCCTGCTGGGGACGGTCGAGCAGGTGCTCAAAGCCGGAGAGGCCAGCCACAGCAAGCAGGACCGGCGTAAGCCGGTGGACTTCGGTGGCCTGGTTCGCGAGTGCGTCGACGTCGCCCGCACCAGCCACCATCTGCAGCCCGAATCGCTCCGCTACGAGCAGTCTTTCAACGGCGCAGGTGCGAATGTGCTGGGAGACTCCGAGGAGCTGCGCACCGCCGTCTCTAACCTGCTGGATAATGCGGTGAAATACTCCGGCGACCGCGTGGAAATTTCCGTACGGGTCGAAACCCCGGACGAAAAGCACGTGGCCATGAGCGTTCAAGATCAGGGAGTAGGCATTCCGGCGGCAGAGTTGAAGCGCGTGTTCAAACGCTTCTATCGTGTCTCCAACCGCTCCCTGAGCCATGTAAAGGGAACCGGACTCGGGCTGTTCATCGTGCGCACCATTGTCCGCAAACATGGCGGCCGGGTCTTTGCCGAGAGCGAAGGCGAGGGGCGCGGCACCACGGTGGTTCTGGAATTACCGCGAGCGAACTCGCAATGAGTCATGTTCTGATTGTCGAAGACGAAGCTCACCTGGCGAAGGGATTGCAATTCAACCTCGAGGCCGAGGGCCATGCCGTGACCGTGGTGGGCGACGGCGAAAGCGCTCTCAAATTGCTTCTGAAAAAATCGGAGGACGGCAAACCTGCCGGCTTCGACGCGGTAGTGCTCGATGTCATGCTTCCCGGCAAGAATGGCTTCGCAGTAGCCTCCGAGCTGCGCGCTGCCAAGCAGTTTGTTCCCGTGCTAATGCTGACCGCGCGCGGGCGCCCGGAGGACGTCCTCCAGGGCTTTGCCTCGGGCGCGGACGACTATCTTCCCAAGCCCTTTGAACTCCCTATCCTGCTGGCGCGCCTGCAGGGACTATTGCGCCGTCGCGATTGGATGCGTCAGAGCCCGACCGCCAATGCCCCCGCCACCGAATACGAAGCCTTCTCGTTTCATGGACGCACTATCGACTTCGGCAAACTGGAACTGCGAGTCAATGGAAATGTCATCCAACTCACCCTGATGGAAGCGGAGCTGCTGCGCCATCTCATCCGCAACCAGGGCCGGGTCGTATCCCGCAAGTCAATTCTCGAGGAAGTCTGGGGTCTGCACGAGGACACTGACACCCGCGCCATCGACAATTTCGTGGTGCGCCTGCGCCGCTACATCGAGGACAATCCATCCACTCCGCGACACCTGCTGACCGTTCGTGGCGTCGGCTACCGCTTCGTGGCCGAGCCGGAAAAAGCCTGACCTACGCCCGCCTCAATACGCTGCATCCAGCCAAGCCTCCATAATCCTGTATCCCGACCGGAGCGAAGCGCAGCCGGCGAAGCGGAGGGACCAGCTTCTGCCGCCACGAGCCTACCGGCTGAGCTGGGAGATCAGGTTGTCCCGATTATTCAAAGCAATGCGATCGACGCGCCCCAGCGCTAACTCGTAAGCGGAAAAGCCAAACCCAGCGGGCGCCAGAAAAATCAGCGCTAAAATCCACGAATGTTCATGCTGCCGCGCAAGCCACATCAGGAGGGCACTTGCGCCGAACAGGGTCACCCGAATGCCCAGACTCGCCAGCACCGTGGTCAGTGACGCGCGTTGTCGTCCCAGCACTCCTGCCTCTACCCGAGTTGGAGAAAAGAGCGAGAACAAGTTTCCCGCGGCCAGATCGATTGGAACTGCGAATAGGATGGCGGCCAGCGTCGCCACAGTTACGGCTATCGAGGGCCGGCGGTAAAGCAGACTGGTGCCCACCCACACCAGCACCACTTCCAGGGCGAAAATGGCCGCATGCGCCAGATTCTTGCCCAGTAGAATTTCCCGGAAGCGCACCGGCGAAGCGAAAAAAAACTGGATGCCGCCGCCATCCGCCCCAAAATTGTTGTACGAAAGATTGGTCAGCAGAAGCAGCGAATAAGCGGCGCCGAGGGGAAAGGTCAGTCTTGGGACGTGTGCCAGCAGTCCTTCGCTTTGTCCCGAACCGCGAAATACCAGCAGCATGAACAGGGGCACAATCAAGGTGAACAGCATAGGGCCGCTGCGGCTCAAATAGCGCAGCTCCTTTTCAAACACAGCAGCCACAGGCCCGGATAGCACGGGCAGATTCCAACCCGGATGCAGCCCCGGAGCAGGGAGGGGCAGCGCTTTTCGTTTCGCCGACTCGCTGAAGTTCTCGCCCTTGAATTCCGCCCGCAAGCGAAGGTGCAGCAGTCCAAGAAAAATCGCGGCATACAAACTCAGCAACCCAAACCATCCCAGGCTGGCCCCGGGACGGTCCGCTGCCATGTTCGAAATCGCACTGGCCGCCAGGCCCGGCGGAAGCGGCTTCTGCGCACGCGCCAGTTCCTCGCCCAGCAGCCGCGCTCCCGGTTTGGAACGGTGTCCGTAGAAAGCAAGCAGCGGGCCGGCAAGTTGTGCGCTGAGAATGGCGAGAAAGAACAACACGCCCAGGATTTCCCGCGTCCGGCGTTGCGCCAGCCAGCGTTCCAGCCAGGCGAAGACCGTCCTCGCCAGCAGGACGTTAACGACCGCGAAAGTTAATAAGGCAACCAGGGTCCAGGGAAATAACCTCGGCCTGGCAATCCCGATCCCGATGCCAATTCCTAGCAGCCACAGGCTGGCCACGGAGGTAGCCGGATCCAGCGAGCCGTATGCCAGACGAATCAAAAAGTAGGATCGATAACCGAGCGGGAAGCGGAGCAAACTTGCCGACTCCACATTCTCGGTGAACACCGTAGCCAGCAGAGGGAAGAGTTGCCAGAACAGAAACACCGGCCACAGCAGGGTGCCCAGCCACTCCGGGTTGCCGTGCGTCAGCAGGAACCAGGCCGCGCCGCCCATGCCCACGGCGCCGCCCAGGCCGCCGGCCACGAAAGCCAGCGCGACAAAAATCCGCGAAGCCAGTTCCAGTCGCCCGCGAAAGGTCTTCAGGGAGTTGAAGAAAATCCGCCACTGCAACCAGGCAACCGCCGCGATCTGCTGGCGCGCCGAAGGCACCAGTTCCGGCCTTCGCCTGACCAACTCAGACTCTCCCGGCTCGGCCGAGTTTGGAACATCCGGATTTAATTCACTCCCACTCCATTCAGCCCGGCTCAGCTTAGCCATGACAACTCCTGCGCGCTGGGCTGCGATCCCCCTACGGTGCGAAGAAAAATCTGTTCGAGGGTCAACTTTTCGCCGGAAGATGCGCCGTCTCCTGCTGTCACCGGCGCGGCTGGGGTTCGTGCTTCCACGCCCGCCCGCAACTCCTCCAGCGAGCCCTGCGCCACCAGCCGGCCGCGATCAATGATGCCGACATGGCTGCACAGGCGTTCTACAATCTCCAGCACGTGCGAAGTCAGGAAGATGGTTGCGCCGCGCGCGATCATGCGCTGCAGCATGGCCTTCAGCGTGCCGGCAGCGATGGCGTCCACTCCTTCGAAAGGCTCATCCAGAAAGAGGACCTTGGGGCCGTGGATCACCGCCGCCGCCAGCGCCAGTTTTTTCTGCATGCCGTGCGAATAGTCGGTGACCAGGGTTTTGGGCTGGTCGACGAGCTGCATAAACTCCAGCAGCTCCGCCGTTCGCTTGGCCGCAGTCTCACGTTCCAACCCATACATGCGTCCGACAAAGTTCAGGTATTCCGATCCGGTCAATCTGCCAAACAACGCCATGCCTTCTGGCACCACTCCGATTTGCCGCTTTACTTCCACCAGGTCCTTGACCAGGTCCAGCCCAAGAATCTCGATTCGTCCGGCGGTGGGCGCAAGCAAGCCGGTCAGCATCTTGATGGTCGTAGACTTCCCGGCGCCATTGGGCCCTAGAAAGCCGAAGAATTGCCCCGGCGCCACCCGCAGGTTCACCTCTTCGACCGCAACCAGGTCTCCGAAGCGCCGGGTCAGGTTCTCGGTAGATATCGTCTGGGTAACCATAAGTCTGAGACGAAAATGGCGCGCAGGCGCAATCCGCGCTTTGATAAAGACCTTCATCGTACTAGACTAGGCGGCAAAATTTCTGGGGCCATTCCGAACCAGCTGCAGGAAGGGTCGTCCCAGGGCGGGCTTGTTTTTCAGGAGGAGAGGTTATGGGTTCTCGCTTTCTTTTATTGCTTTTATTCTTGTTGACTACCACCGCGTTGCTGGCGCAATCCCCGCCTCCACCGGCCCCGGACAGCCAACCCACGGTGCAGAGCCTGCTCGACCGCATTCAGCAACTGGAAAATCGCATTACCCAGCTGGAGGAACGTGACCGCCAGAAAGAGGCCGCTGCTTCTGCTCCGGCCACGCCCAGCGCAGAAACTCCTGCGCCGGCGGCACCTGCCACCGCGGCGGTGGTGACTCCGGCCCCCGGGCCCGGCGCGGCGTCGATGCAGGGCGAAGACCATGCCAGCATGGGCGAAATCCGCGACATTGAGCGACGCTTCCCCTCGCTTCAGATCAGAGGGTTTGGAGATGTTGATTTCTCGGCAACCGATCAGAAGGGTTCGATCAGCGGCTTCAACCTCGGCCAGTTCGTTCTGCATTTCGCTTCACCCTTGTCAGAAAAGGTCAGCTTCTTCGGTGAAGTCAGCTTCACCGCGCAGCCGACCAGCTATGAGTTAAGCGTGGAGCGCAGCATCATTCGTTACGACTACAACGATTATTTCAAGCTCTCCTTCGGCAAATATCACACCCCCATCGGTTACTGGAATGCCGCCTTCCACCACGGCGCCTGGCTGCAGACCACCATCGCCCGTCCGGAGATGGTTCAGTTCGGCGGGACGTTTATCCCGGTCCATTTCGTGGGTTTGCTGGCGGAAGGAAACATTCCCTCCGGTTGGCTTGGTCTGGGCTACAACGTGGGAGTCGGCAATGGCCGCAACACCATTCTTAGTAAGGCGGGAGACAGCGGCGATGCCAACGACAACCGCGCCTGGGTGGCCAACGTGTATGCCCGGCCCTCCTCGCTGTATGGTCTGCAAGTTGGAGCATCCCTCTACCGCGACAAGCTGACGCCGCAACCGGGTTCAAATTTCGAGGAGTGGATCACTGCAGCGGACGTGGTCTGGACCAAGGAAAAGCCGGAGTTTCTGGCGGAATACGCCAACGTCCACCACCGCGACGTGCTGACTTCCAACACCTGGGACAGCCAGGCATTCTACGTTCAAGTTGCCTACCGTCTGCCCTGGCAGCAAAGCAAATGGAAGCCCTACTATCGATTCGAGTATATTCATAAGCCGGAGAGCGACCCCACGTTCGTGAACGTGCTCGATCTTTCCGGTTCGACGCTTGGGGTGCGATACGACATCACGAACTACGCCGCGTTCAAGGGCGAGTATCGCAACAGCCGCCATGGCGTGGACGAACCCCGGGTGAACGGGGCATTTTTCCAGACTGCCTTTACCTTCTGACACGCACATGACAGCCTCTTGGAAAAATTCGCTTCGAGTCCTTGCACTAGGCTGGCTCTGCCTGGCGCTCGTCCTCCCCCTGGCCGCTCAACGTCACGACGTTGACGTCGCCGTTGTGGTTCATCCCGATACCCCAGTCAGCAATTTAAGCCTCGCCGATGTGCGCAAAGTGTTCCTCGGCGACCGCCAGTACTGGAGCACCAACGTTCCGGTTGTGCTGCTCATTCGAGCTCCCGTGGCCCGCGAGCGCGACGTGGTTCTGAAAATCATCTACCAGATGTCGGAATCGCAATTCAAACAATACTGGATCGCCAAAATCTTCCGCGCCGAGGCGGCCACCGCGCCGAAGGTCGTCTACTCCAACGACATGGCGAATCAACTGGTGACGGCCATTCCCGGAGCCATCGCCTTTATCGACAGCAAGGACGTGAAACCCGGATCAAAAGTACTGCGCGTTGACGGCCATCTCCCAGGCGAGCCCGGCTACCCCTTGCGCTGAAGGTTGTGGTTGGACTCGGGGAGTGGCGCAGCTGACAAAGGCTAGGATGGTGGTAAGGGCGTGTTCTTATGAGCTACGGGAAGGGCACGACCTCCACCATGCCACCAAAAGGGCATCGCGGATTTAGCCGATCAGAATTTTCGTGACACCGCCTGAAATCAGTGTAACCGCGATTTATCGGGCGCACGCTGCCTTGTCGCCTTGCTCATAGCAAGTTCATCGAACTGGAGTCAGGAGTTAAGACATCTCTCTAAGCGTCTGCCTGACAAGTACTTCGCGGTTAATCCAGATTTAAAGAACTGTTTTGTTGACTCCGCTCCCGGGATACCACATCCTCTCTCGCCAGTCGCAGGTCCACTGCCAAAAATCGTCATTTGGGACTGAAGAGAGCCTATGAAAACCGTACTCTTGCTCGCGGCGAGCCTTCTTTTTGGAGTTTCAATCGCATTGGGACAAGGCACAGCCCAGTCACCCGCTACGGCCAAGGTCAGGTTTCGGGGCACCGAATACTTCCTTAGCTCCTCGCACGGCAACCAGTACGATTTCACCCCCCCGGGCCAGGAGGACCCTCACCCCTTTACCGACAGGCTATCACTCGATCTATATCCCGCGGCCCACGATCAGGAAGCCCTGGCCACGATCACCAGTCGGGTGCTCGCGGTTGCCCAGGGCGCGAAGGCCACAATCCTGCGAACGATTTCGGTTTCCGCTTCAGGGCAAAAACCGGGCGAGCATTTCATTGCCATAGTACTGCCAACCCCGCATGGTGTGGATTTCTCTGCGGCACGCTTCGTCCTCGTCGACAATAAAGGCGTCGGCGTGTTTTATACCCACCGGTCCTCCGGCGACACCGCTGCCGCCACCACGAGTGCATGGGTCACCAAGAACGCTGCAGACGTCGAACAGTTGCTTCTGCAATTCGACGCCTCACCCATGGTCTCGTCCCTGAAGATATCCACAAGCCCATCCCCTGCTGCCAGCAATGCAGATCTGCCTGCTGGCACGATTAAAAAAGGCACGCTGACGAGTCCGCAGCTGATGCGCGACACCATGCAAGGGATCACCGGCAAGGTGGCGACGCTGGGATGCAATAAAGTTGAAGGAGTTGACCCTTACATCGTAACGCCCTTCTCGGGCGCGCCCCGCGCCAGACAGTGGCAGGAGAAGTGGCTGGTCAAGGGCTGTGGCAAACAATATCCGGTCAATATCGATTTCAAAGAGGACGGCGCAGGCGGAGCCTACTGGACCATCAAGAATTGATGAATGCCTGCGACGGTTAAGTATGGGAAGTAATCCACTCGGGTTCATGAGCGTAACCGCGAGGTCACGTGAATGAACCCGAGATGTTCCCGGCAGCAAGAACTAGTCGTCAATGCGCTGCATTATTCACAGGCGTTCTGCAAATACGGCGCGCCTTCGATCACCTGGCCCGGGTTACAGGGTATGGCACTCAAATATTCGTAGATTGCTCTGAGGTCGCGGTCGGACATGTTCCGGAAGAATGGCCATCGCATGACCTGAAGAAGATCGCCGTTGAAGGGCGGCAGGTAACAAGTGCCAGTGGCGATGCCGTCACTGCAATTTGGGTGTACGTGATCAAAATCAGTGCCTTGCCTCATGATCTCGACGAATTCCTTGTAAGTGTGTCCCCCTGCAGGCAGACCCGTCTTGTCTGGCGTCAAATTGCGGGAATAAAGATGCTGAACTGACCCGTTCGGGCCAAAATCCCGACCGCCGCCTAAATAAGTCGCCAGATTGAGTTGTTTCTTGCCGGTAAACGGCGGAGAAAGTAAGTAGGGACTGCCGCCAGCGGCAAATTCGCTGGGCGGACCTGCCGAGTGGCAGCCGTTGCAGTCGCCCACGGCGTTAACGATATAGCTGCCCAATCCTACCAACGCCCGGTTTTTTTCGTGCAGGTTCAGAGGGACAGGGGCGATAGCGAAGCCGCGTCGAATCCTGGATTCCTCCGTCTGGCCACCGTTTTCATCGTCACCTGCCTTGACGCGTTTCGAGATGCTCATCAATCCCGCGAAAATAATGGCGCTCAATGCCGTGATAACCGCTGCGCTCTTCAGCAATCTTGTGTGGGTCATGTCGACTCCTCCTTAGTCCCTTCAATGAATTGACTAGAGTGCCGCGATCAGACTTTGTGGAGGCGGTTCAGCACTTTGCCGCCCGCCCACAACGCCACAACACATAACGCGAGGATCAGAAACGTGGTCATTTCTTGATTCCTCCTCCGGCCGGAGCAAGCTGGACGGCATCTTCCCGGCCGATGAGTTCAGATGAGTTCAGCAATAGAGCTGACAGATGCGGTCGCAACCGTCTTCGTATTCGCGGACTTCCGTCTTTGCGACGCAGCCGAAAGCTTCGTTTCCCAGGGTATTCAATCGTGATTCGATCAGGTCAACCGGTTCAGCACGAACACGTGTCTTGGAGTCGGGGAATGGCATGTCGGACTCCTTAGAGAGAGAGGCTAAGCAAGGGGAGCGCCTCTGTCCATACCCACTATTCCCTAGGGGACTCAGGGACAGAAGTCGCTGCGGGGACGCCGCCATGGTTTTTTGCCAAGAGCTGATGTAAACAGGCGGCGGAAGTATGCACTTTACGCAAGGAGTTAACTTGATTTCTGGCGCCGCTCCATTTACTTGGAAAGCAGAAAAACAACTAAAGCGATAGCACCAAGAATACCTTCGGCGGCTGACCTCGGGAAGTTTCTATAACGCAGAAGAATTGGTACCAGAATGACTGCCATCAAGAAGGCTGTCAGCATTCCATACCGAAGCAATCGCAACTCGTCGGGTGTCACGACAACTCGCTCCCCCGGCTAGTTCTTGGATGGAGATTGCAATCCGCCGAGCCAGGTGATGATCGTGCTCTCCAGCATGATGCGATGATCTGACCAGGAGTGGTCAGTCGCCGCATGGATCGCCGTAACCTGATGCCCGCCCTTCGCCTCGATGGCATGGACCAGAGCATCCGTCTGGGGCGCCAGCCCATCGTCGGCGCTCAAAACCAGAAGCGGTATCTGAGTAAGCCCGGCCACCGCATTTTCGAAGCGAAACGCCGTGGCATTGGCCCGGTCCTCGTCCGCCATGCTCTGGGCAGTCACGCCGGCGAGGCTTTCCATGTCATCCGCCATTTCAGCAATGACTTTATCGCGGGGCGCCTCGCCCAGAAGGCCCATATCGGCCGCCGAAATCAGGATGGCGCCGGCCAACCCATGATCATGCGCCGCGGTGTGCACCACCACCCAGCCTCCCATGCTGTGCCCGGCAATCGCAATCCGCTGCGTATCAATGCCAAGCCGCGCCGCGGTCGCCGGTTCGCGCAGGTAAGCCAGCACGGCATCCGCATCCTGCAGGTTCTGGGTGAAGCGGAAATTGCCTGGGCTGCCCCACGATCCGCGATAGTTGAAGGTAACCGCGTTCCAGCCCGCGCGCCGCACCGCCTGCGCGAGGTCAAGATTTTTTTCGTTGCCCGGCAAGCCGTGACAGATGACCAGCGTCGGATGTGGCCCCGCGCCCGCCGGTTGGTAGATGAGGCCGTTGATCAACACACCATGACTGGGAATGTGCAAAACCTTCATCGCGGCGGGATGAGCGGTGTCAGCAGGAGGATCGGTAAAGATGGCCGCGGGAACCGACTGGGCAGACGAGACGCTCGCAGCCGCGCACAGGACCGCTAAAACCAGCAAACGAGATAGGCGCATAAATTGAGTAGGTAAGTATACCTTGGCAGGTTGCGCGTGATCGGCCGGCTCTCGATCTCAGCTATTGCGGCATGGCCAGCTGCTGCACCACCCGCTGGAAGCGAAGGTCGGAGCGCAAGTCATCAAAAGCAGGCTCGACTTTCACGTACGTAAGATTGCTGTCGCGTTGGTCCAGGGCCGTTTCCAGGGATGCCAGCGCCTGCTCTTTGTCCCCCAGGCGGGCATAAATCTGTGCCATGTTGTACGAGGAAACGTAGCCTCGCTTGGACACTTCTTTCAAACCTTCCAGCCAGCTTTTCATCACCCCGGGGTAGCCGGAGGTGTTGAAATCTTCGCCGATAGAGGCCGCGAGGTCGGGATTGCCGGAAAGCGTCAGCACCTTCTGCCGCTCCCCGATCGCCTCCTTGAACATGCCATTCTGCGCGTAGGCGGCTTCGATCGCATGCTGGGCGGGAACAAATTTCGGATCCATATCCAGCGTCTTGCTAAGCTGCTGCACCGCCGCGTCATACTGCCGCGTGAAATAAAGTTGCCGTCCCAGGGCGGTGTTGTTAAGCAGCGAAAGCGGATCCAGTTCCTGGGCCTTTTTCAATTCCGTCCGGGCCTCATCGAAGCGGCCCATGCGGGTCAGAAAATCCCCATACCACTGGTGGGCCGGGGCATTGTTTGGATTCAACTCGATCGCGCGCTTGAATTCGGATTCCGCGCCCGCCCAGTCCCAGTCGTAGCTTTCCCGAACCAGCGCCAGGGAAATGTGCGCCTCGGGCAGCGTGTCATCGAGCTTCACCGCGTGCATGGCCGCCGATTTCGCGTTCTGCCACACTTGCCGCGGGGCCATGTACCCGGATTCGCCCAGGAAATTATAAGTATCGGCCAGCCCGGCATAAGCCTGCGCATAGTTCGGATCCTTCTCGACTGCCTGGTTGAAATAGTCAGTCGCTTTTCTGAAGCCCTCTTCCGTCCACTTGTTCCAGTAAAACAACCCTTGCAGATAAAGCTGGTAGGCCTCGGGATTTTCAGTGTCGTGTTTGGCGACCTGTGCGGACTGCTCGGCTCCCACGATTCTGGGCCGCAGGTTTTCGTAAATTTCTTTTGCGATGTCCCCCTGCATCACGATCAGATCGGCAACCTTGCGGTTGAACTGGTCGCCCCACAGCTCGGTCCCATCCGCGACGTTGACCAGATCGGTTTGAATGGTGAGCGTGTCGCCGCGCTGTGCCACCCGGCCCATCAGCACCGCATCGACGTTGAGTTCCTTGCCGACTTTCTGAGCGTTAATGTCGCGTCCCTTGTAGCTGAAAACCGTGCTGCGCGCCATCACTCGCAGCTCCGGAACGCGGGAAAGGCTGCTGATAATTCCTTCCGTAACCCCATCCGCCAGGTACTCGATGTTGGGATCTGCGCCCACGTTGACGAAAGGCAGCACGGCGATGGCGTGAATGTGGCCTGATCCACCTCCCAGCAGCCGGTCCCGCCAGCGATGGGGAATCAAGACCGCGATCAGGAGCAAAATTAAAGCGATCGCGCCCGCGATCACTCCCGGCTTGCGCCAAGGGATAGTGAAACCCTTGGTCGCGCTGAACGTGGGTACTCCGGAGGACTCTGTGTCCCGCTTCACCCGCTTCAGGTCAGCCTGCAACTCCGCCGCGGACTGGTAACGCAGCTTGCGGTCTTTTTCCAGTAGCTTGGAGGTGATCCAGCCAATGTCGGGAAGCAGTTCGGGGTTCAGGCGGGTTGCAGGCAAGGGCGAGCGGTTCAGAATGGCCTCAAATACCACCGCGGTGGTACCGCCGCCGAAGGCGAGCCTGCCGGTGGCCATCTCATAGATTACCGCGCCCAGCGAGAACAGATCGCTTCTGCGGTCGAGCTCCTCGCCGCGGGCCTGTTCCGGCGACATATATGCGACCGTGCCCAGCGCAACTCCGGTGCTGGTCAGGTGTTCGATCCCGCTCAGCGTCGGCTGGTCGGAAGCGCCGCCCGCTTCCACATGCTGGCGCGGAGTCGGCACCAGTTTGGCCAATCCAAAGTCCAGCACCTTGGCCTGTGCGCGCTTGGTCAGAAAAATATTTGCCGGCTTGAGGTCGCGATGGACAATACCCGACTCGTGCGCAGCCTCCAGCGCATCGGCTATCTGGATTGTGATTTCCAGAATCTGGGCGCCACCCAGTGGTCTGCCGGTAATCATGTGCTTGAGGGTCTGTCCCTCCAGCAACTCCATCACGATGAAGGGCTGACCATCGAATTGGTCAATTTCGTGAATGGTGCAGATGTTGGGATGATTCAGCCCGGAGGCAGCGCGGGCCTCGCGCTGGAACCGCTCCAGGGCCTGGGGGTCGCGAACCAGCTCAGGCGGCAGGAATTTCAAGGCAATGCTCCTGCCCAGGCGGAGGTCCAGAGCGCGGTAGACCACTCCCATGCCGCCGCCGCCCAGCTTTTCCTCGATTCGGTAGTGGGAGATGACTTGTCCCAGCATAGAAATTCCGCGGCCGATGGGCCATGTTAGGCCGCGCATTCCGGCAAGTCAACGCAAGCGGGCGAGTGTTGCTCGACTGGTTATGAACTCTACTGGCGCGAGGCCGATGCGCCGGCAAGTTCCCGCAGCACGGTCAGAAATCCGGCTGCTGCCTGCTCGTCGGAGAGCGCTTCCAGCGGGACAGTAGCGGCAAGGTGGGGCGATTCAGAACGGAAACGCACGCTGATTAAATTATGTCCGCGCGAGGTCATCAAAGTATTCACGACCGGAGAAAGTTCCTGTGTCCAGCGTGTCCGGGTAGTAAGCACCACCGGCCCCGGCCGGGAGATGGACCAATCCCGGGCGTCGCCAGTCAGGTTGCCGTGGCGTTGCGACAGCCAGCGGTGGCGGAAAACGTCAAGCTCAAAGCTCGGCGCATAGCCCAGGTCAGCTTCAAAAGTGACGGTTTCTTTCTGCTTGTGCCAGGCGCTGACGAACCACTTGAAGGGAATAGGCCTGGGCTGCAGGCGGATGGTCACCCGGGCATTATCAAACCAGTGTGAGTTAAAGCCAAAGCGGGCTTGTAGAAGAGCCACGCCCAGCCAGCGGGAATCCAGCAGCCGTCCCTTGTTCGAACAGGCCGATTCCACCCAGCGCAGCGCCAATGCGCCCCGCCGATGATTGTATCTTGTGAAGTAGAAAAACCACGCCCCCAGCAGAACCGCCGCAGCAACGGCGTCGATGAGCACCAGGCGTTCCACAGGAACCTCTAACTGCAGATATTACGACTTGTCATGCAAGTACCGCAACAGGTTCCTCGCTTTTTTCCACAAAACTTTCCCTCAGTCCCAGCTGCGCTGTTCAAATCCGGGTACTGGCGAGTCCGGCAGCTACAATCATTCAGTGGAATTTCGCCTGCGGGACTTCCGGCAAGACGATTTCGAGACGGTGTGGCGCATCGATCAGCAATGCTTCGCGCCCGGGATTTCCTACAGCCGCGTCGATCTCGCCGCCTACCTGAGACGCCCGCTCGCATTTGCGCTGGTGGCGGAGTTCTGCGATAGCGGGGAAACCCCTATGCCGGGCAAGGGAATTTCTCGCAATGATTCTGTCCCTGCAATTGTGGGATTCATTGTGGCTGAGCCGGGTAGCCGCGGCGTCGGCCACATCATCACGATTGACGTGCTTCCCGCCCAGCGTGGCTCGGGAATCGGGTCAGGCCTGCTTCGGGCCGCCGAGGAACGCCTCCGTGCCGCCCGCTGCCACAGCGTGATTCTCGAAACTGCAGTGGACAATCGGGTCGCCCTTTCCTTCTACAAAAAGCATGCCTACAGCGTGACTAAGGCCATCCCCGGGTACTATTCGGACGGTGTGGATGCTTTGGTGATGAAGAAAGATTTGCTTTCGCGCTCCGCGCCAGCTAATTTGCCGCAATGAAGATTGCCACTCCACCTGCCGGCAGGACCGCGATTCGGATTGCAATTCAAGGCGAAGCCGGTTCCTTCAGCGAAGAAGCCGCCCGGCGTTTGCAACCGGGCTGCAGCATCGTCCCCTGCGCCCGTTCGGCGGAAGTTTTCGACCGGCTGGAACGTGGCTCGGTCGCCGCTGCGGTCATCCCGATTGAGAATTCCCTGGCCGGTTCGGTGACCGAGCACTTTGATTTATTGCTGGCGCGCAAGGTGTTTATCGAGCGCGAGTATCGCCTGCGCATCGTTCATAACCTGATCGCGGCGCGGGGCGTGAAACGCACGGATTTGCGCCGGGCCTTTTCCCATCCCGTGGCTCTGGAACAGTGCCGCGACTTTTTTGCGAAAAATTCAAAGATTCAGCCTCTGCCTTTCTACGACACTGCGGGCAGCGTGAAGCATGTCATCGAAAGCAGTTTGCGGGACGCAGCCGGCATCGCCGGCAGGCAGGCGGCCAAGGTCTACCACGGCCACATCCTGGCTGCAGGGATCGAAGACGACAAGCGCAACTTCACCCGCTTCTTTCTGCTCCGCAAGACGCGCCGCATTCTGCCCGGCGCCAACAAAACTTCAATTGCATTCAGCGTCAAAAACGTAGCTGGAGCTCTGTTCAAGGCTCTCGCCGTATTCGCACTGCGCGACATCAGCTTGACCAAGATCGAGTCACGTCCCCGCCGCGGCCGCCCCTGGGAGTACGTCTTTTATGTCGACTTTCTTCGCGGCGACGACGAGTCCGCCCGCAACGCCCTCCGCCACCTCGGCGAAGTGGCTGATCTGGTAAAAGTGCTGGGAATCTACCCCGCAGCATAACGCGTGTGTAGGGAGGACACTCCCGTCCGCCCCCGTTGATGTTGGTTTTGGTTTTGCTCTTGACCTGCCGTTGCTTTTGACCTGCTGTCGTTCTTGACCTGCTATTGCTCTTGACCAGCACAGCCTTCGGCCAGCGAGCCAACCAGGGATTTTGAACGATTTTCCGCCAAAACCCTGCCCCAACTTCAAAAGCCGCGGACGAGAATGTCCGCCCCACACCACCCCTCAGGTTACCTTCCGCCTCAGCACCTTTGAGTAGGTACAAACCGCTCGAACAGGTTTAGAATCCAAGAACTTGAAAAAGCTTTCAAGGCTGCATCTTTTCGGCCCGTAATGTCATCAAAACTTGAGCACAAGACACTCAAGGTGAAAAATGGCAGAAAAAAAGGGCACTGAGCGCTCAACCAAGCCAAAAGAACAAGAAGAAACTGGGATTCTGCCCATCCTGCCGGTGCGGGATACGGTACTTTTCCCTCATGCCGTGCTGCCCCTGACCGTTGGTCGGGAAAGTTCGGTTCAACTCATTAACTCTCTGGGCGAGGACAAGACGATCGTCGTGGTGGCGCAACGTGAGGCGCGCGTGGACAATCCGCAGCCGACCGACCTGTACGGCGTCGGAAGCCTCGCCGTGGTGCACAAAGTTGTGCGCATGCCGAACCAGAG
>DATAPL010000018.1:0-100338 GCA_036265205.1 Terriglobales bacterium | reverse complement strand
AGAACCAGCAAACCTTTGTCAAAACTGATCCGCTCGGTAATCCGGTGGACAAAAATCATCCCTGGAATCAGACCACGATTCCACGGCCGCAGAAGCGCGACTTCGGCGGCAAGTACACCTGGGTCATGTCGCCGCGCTGGTTCGACAAGCGTACCGGCGACCACCTAGCAATGGACACCGGAGGCGGGCCGATCGCTCGCCTGTGGGCGACCGCGCTGGCCGGATTGGTGGACATCGGATACATCAAGTCGACTGGCAGCAGCGTAAAAATGTATCTGCCCAAGACCACCTCGTTGCCCGAGGTCGAGTTCGAATGGAAGATTCCGAAGTGGAGCAATGCCATTGAACGCGACCGCGCCCGGACTTATTTCCAGGTGTATGCAGCTTGCGCCGCTCTCCATTTCATGGAAAAGGCGCTGGCGGAACTGCATGCCGGAAATACCAAAACCTGGACTGAATTCAAAGTGCCTGAAGAGGCCATCGGTTGTGGCTTCCACGAGGCAGTCCGGGGCGTGCTTTCGCACCACGTGGTGATAAAAGAGGGCAAGATCGCCAACTACCATCCCTATCCTCCGACTCCCTGGAATGCCAATCCACGTGATATTTACGGCACTCCGGGTCCGTATGAGGACGCGGTGCAGAATACGCCGATTTTCGAAGAAAATGGTCCGGACAAGTTCAAAGGAATCGATATAATGCGCGCGGTGAGGAGTTTCGACCCGTGTTTGCCTTGCGGCGTGCATATGTATCTGGGGAACGGCAAGGTGCTGGAGACGCACCATTCCCCGATGTTTGGTCTTCAGCCCTGAACTCGCACCACGGTGGACGAGGGAGTGAGAGTGGTAGCTAGGAATTGCCAGATACGCTCACTGAGGAGGGATCTGGCATCTCAAAACTGCGCTCTCACTCCTACTTTTTTGAGCGTTGTCATCCTGAGCGGAAACCGCTCCATTCGCTCGCGAATGGGGTAGATGAAGTCGAAGGATCCCTCGCAGCTTAGTCCGCTCAGGATGACGAAATGTTCTTTTAAGGAGTCTTGTGGCCGACAATCGAGATTTTCGCGAAGACGTGCAGCGCATCGGCGGGCTGGTGCAGGAAATAGAGTCGATCGCCGATCCCGCAGTGCGCGCCGCCACTAAGGGTCTGGTGCAGTCGTTGATGGACTTGCACGGGGCAGCCCTGGAGAAAGCGCTCGACATTATTGCCGGAGCCGGAGATCCAGGAATGAATATCATCGACCGCCTGGGCCGCGACTCGCTGGTGAGCAGCGTGCTCATACTGTATGGTCTTCATCCCGAGGATCTGGAAACACGGGTAGTGAAAGCTGTGGAAAGGATTCGCCCTTCGCTGCGCAAGCAGGGCTGCGAAGTTCAGCTGCTCAGTGTGAACGAAGGAGCCATCCGGCTGCGTGTCGAAGCTGGTTCGCATACTTGTGGCTCCACTGCGAAGACAGTTCAGGCTACGCTCGAAGGCGCCATCTACGACGCCGCCCCAGATATGCTGTCGCTCGCAATTGAAGGTTTGGAAGAGAAGCCGGCTTCTGGGTTTGTGGCACTGGATAAGCTGGGCGGATCGAACGGATTGCCGATTCCGGCGCCGGTTGCGTTGGAGCCGCAAGGCGCAGATTGATGTAGCGCCGGTGAAGATTTGGAAATTGAAATCATGAGTGCGGGACAATTCACAGACTCTGCCGATGGTTTTGGAGCGCTGCGTCAGTTCGCGCGCCGCGAGCGTCCGGTCGAGCGTTGTGAACTCTGCAGCGTCGGCTTGTCTCCGATGCACTCCCACTTGATCGAAGTAGCTCAGCGCAAGCTGCTCTGCAGCTGCGAGGCCTGTGCCATCCTGTTCAGCGGCCAAGGCGTAAAGTTCAAACGAGTGCCGCGCCGAGTGCGCTCTCTCCCCGGATTCAATCTCAGCGACGCGGAATGGAACGGCCTGATGGTTCCCATCAACATGGCCTTCTTTTTCAAAAGCAGCCTGGAGAACCGGGTCATTGCGCTTTATCCCAGCCCGGCAGGGGCGACGGAATCGCTGCTCGCGCTGGAGTCGTGGAACGATATTGTGGCACGCAATCCGATTCTGAACGAAATGCAATCCGATGTGGAAGGATTGCTGGTTAACCGTCTGGGATATTCGCGCGGGTACTCCGCGGCGGAGTATTATCTGCTCCCCATCGACGAGTGCTACAAACTGGTCGGCCTGATTCGTATGCATTGGAAGGGCCTTTCTGGCGGCACAGATGTTTGGCGGGAGCTAGGTGAATTCTTCACCAGTCTGAAAGGGCGGTCAGTAGAAGCCCGCCTCGAGAGCAAAGCGGAGCAGGAAGAGGAAACTCGTGCCTGATCTGAGCTTTCAAGTCGAGACCGCCCACGTCGTTGCCAACGCGGCCACGCCCCTGCTGGCCTTCAAACTTCGCCTGACCGACGCCAATCCCGAGCAGACAATTCACACCGTCGCCCTCCGCTGTCAGATTCAGTTGGAAGTGACGCGCCGCAAGTACACGCCCGAAGATCAGGAACGCCTGCTCGACCTCTTCGGCGAGCCCAGCCGTTGGGGACAAACCTTGCGAAACCTTTTGTGGACGCACGCCAACCTGGTCGTGCCATCTTTCCAGGGAACGACTGTGGTCGATCTTCCGGTGCCGTGCAGCTTCGATTTCAACGTGGCCGCCACGAAATACTTCGACGGCCTGGCGGATGGAGAGGTTCCCGTCTGCCTGCAGTTCAGCGGCACAGTTTTTTATGCCGGAGCGGAAGGCGGTTTGCAGGTGGCCCCGATTTCCTGGGATAAGGAAGCGCGCTTTAAGCTGCCGGTAAAAATCTGGCGCGACATGATGGAATCCTACTATCCCAACAGCGCCTGGCTGTGCCTGCACAAAGACGCTTTTGACCGGCTCTATCAATACAAGGTGAAGCACGGCATTCCCACCTGGGAGCAGGCTTTGGAAAGCCTTATCCCAGTGGAAGAGACGGTGATCTGATGAATCTCGCCGCAGTGGAGCAGATCGCGAAAGCGGTGCTATACGAGGGATACATGCTCTATCCCTATCGCCCGTCGTCGGTGAAGAATCAGCAGCGCTGGAATTTCGGCGTGCTCTGCCCGCAGTCTTACAGCGAGGCGCAAAAGGGAAGCGACGCCTGGACCATGCAGACCGAGTGCCTCATCGATGGCAGTGCAATGACGAGCCTGGAAGTTCGAGTGCGCTTTTTGCAGCTGCTGGCGCGTTCGGTTGGCCAACTCACCATGCCGGTGAACGAATTGTTGCCCGGCGAGATACCCGAATTCCGGCTGGTGGAGAGGTTGGTTGTCAACGAGCGGGTTTATCAGCCCTGGCAGGAAGCGGTGGAGCGCGACTTTATTCTGCCCCTCTACAACGTGCAAACGCTGAGTCATAAGTTGGCGGTTGATAATTTCAGTTTCCCCGCGGAGAAGCAGTTCGAACATTTACGCGATACCGGCGGACAGATCGTCGGGGTAATTGTGCGCGAGCGGAAAGCGCTCTCCGGCGGGGTAGAAATCGGCAGCGAGCCGGTTGCTGACGGAGTCTTCAAGGTGCGGGTACGAATCCGTAACGCCACGCCCTTTGAGGCCAAAGACAACTCGAGTCGCGACGACGCTTTGCTCTGTTCGCTGGCCTCCACCCACACTGTGCTCGGGGTGCAGGACGGCCGCTTCGTTTCGCTGCTTGCGCCCCCGGAAGCGCTGCGCGCGGTCGCTGCCAACTGCCAAAATGTAGGAACGTTCCCAGTCCTGGTCGGCGAAGAAGGTCAATATGACACTTTGCTCTCTTCGCCCATCATTCTTTACGACTATCCTCAGATCGCACCGGAAAGCGCCGGGGACCTGTTTGACGGTACCGAGATCGACGAAATTCTCTCCCTGCGAATCATGACCCTGACCGACGACGAAAAGCGCGAGATGAGCCAGTCCGATGAGCGCGCCCGCGCCATGCTGGAACGAACCGAGACTATGCCCGTGGAACAGCTGATGAAGCTGCACGGAGTTTTGCGCGGGCTGCGCCCGCTGCGGGAGGAGAGCCAATGAACGAGTGGGAATGGCAGCTCCTCGAAGAAAAAACTCCCGTCGATCACCTGGAAATTTGCGGAATTGAAGTGCGCCCTGGAAGTCGCGTGCGGCTCCGTCCCCGAAAAGGCGGGGACGTCATGGACATTGCTCTCGCGGGGCAACTCGCGACTATCGAATGCCTCGAGCAGGATTATGAGGGTAAATGTCACGTCTGCGTGGTTCTCGACCAGGATCCGGGACGTGATATGGGCCTTCTTCGCCAGCCCGGGCACCGCTTCTTTTTCGATGCGGAGGAAGTCGAACCACTTTCGGAAGAGGAAGCCCGCCAGATGCCGGCCGTCGAGAAGCCGCGCATTCTGGTCGCGGGCATCGGAAATATTTTCCTTGGCGACGATGCCTTCGGCGTGGAAGTTGTCCGTCGCATGGCCGGGCTCAACCTGCCCGCCAGTGTCCGCGTATCCGACTTCGGCATCCGCGGCTTCGATCTGGCCTACGCGCTGCAGGACGGCTACGAAACCACCATCCTGGTGGACGCTTGTCCGCATGGCCAGGCCCCGGGAACGCTCTATGTCATCGAGCCTGACCTGAAAGCGCTGGACGACCCGAATGCTCCCCAGGCCACCGTGGAAGCACACGCCATGAATCCGATGAGTGTCCTGCGCATGGCGCGAGCGATGAATATCGAATTGAAGAATGTCTTACTCGTCGGCTGCGAACCCGAAACCCTGGGCGGCGAAGAAGGTCAGATGGGGCTGAGTGCGCCGGTCGAGGCCGCGGTCGATGAGGCAGTGAAGTTGGTTGAATCCGTGGTGAACCGGATTCTGAACGGGGACGGTCCCAGTTCCAAACTTGGGTCGAATGCTTAGACATCCTGCATAACAAGGAGACGGCAATGGAAAACGGTAATGGGAGCTTCAACGATAAAGACACGCTGTACATGCTGGGCGGGGTGGCGTTGATCGTCTTCGGGGCGGGTTTGATTTTGAGCAACCCGATCGCGCGACGTTACATGGGACAACTGGGCATCGGCGACCTGGCCAGTCTGGCCTTGCCGGACCTGGATCGCTATTTGAAATTACGTGCCATGTGACAACTGGCGGCGACAGGCTTGTAACTAATTCAGGGGGATATCAGTTTGTCTACAGTAGGAACGCCGCCAGCCACGAAGGTTCGATATGTAATTGATGCCCGGGGGAGTACATTCATCGTGCGGGCATTTGCCACGGGCATGCTTTCGGCATTCGGGCATAGTCCGACGATCGCGATTCCAGATTTTCAGGGCGAGGTGCAATGGAGCTCCGGCGACCTGCAGGATGCATCTCTGCGGATTGTGATTGAGGCGGCTTCCCTGTCAGTCACCGACGACATCAGTGCCAAGGATCGCACTGAAATCGAGCGCAAGATGCACCAAGAAGTTCTCGAAACCGATGGCTTCTCTGAGATTGTTTACGAGTGCCCTCAGGTTTCATCCATACAGAAGATGGGCGAAGGACTATTCTCGGTCGCTTTGAACGGCGAGCTGACGTTGCACGGGGTGACGCGGAATCAACCCGTGACGGCTCGAGTCACGCTGAAGGCCGACACGCTTCGTGCCGCCGGAGATTTTTCTGTGCGCCAGAGCGACTACGAAATCAAGCCGGTCTCCGCGGCCGGTGGCGCGGTAAAACTGAAGGATGAACTCAAGCTTTCCTTCGACATTATCGCGCGTAAGTCTTGAGAGCTGTCTTTGCCGCTTGGCCGAACACGATTCCCTGGAGGCGTGAAAACAAAAATTGAGAGGTTTGACCAACGACCAAGGAGCAACGACCAACGACCAACGACCGAAGTGAACACAGAATGGACTACTGATGTCTGGAGGATGTCGAATGTGTCTAGCCATACCAGGGAAAATCGTCGAAATTGCCTCCGATAACCCGGAATCGGCGATGGTCGACGTAGTCGGCGTCCGTCGCAAAATCGATCTCGGCCTGCTGCATGATGACAAACCGTCGCCCGGCGACTGGGTGCTCATCCACGTAGGTTTTGCCATGAGCAAGATCAGCGAGCACGATGCCCTCGACCAGATGAACACCCTCCGAATGCTGGGAGAGATCGATGGCGCGATGCAGGAAGTTAAAGGCTATGGCCTGGACGATCAAGGTGACGATCCGGATACGGATGACGCTGACGCCGAAACAGGTGACGCTGGTTTGAGCGAGGTCAGGATGAAGGACGGCAAGGTGAATTGACGCTCGCCCGCGTCCAGCCAGCGAGGAGCGATCCAAGATGAAATATGTTGATGAGTTCCGCCAACCCGAACTGATTTCCCGCGCGGCCGACGAGATTCGCCGCCTCGCCGGCACCGAGCGCCACTACCGCATGATGGAAGTCTGCGGTGGCCATACCCACGCCATCTATCGCTTCGGCCTGAAGGACATTCTTCCGCAGAATATTGAATTGATCCACGGCCCCGGCTGTCCGGTATGTGTTTTGCCCATGGGGCGAATCGATGATGGCTTGTCGATCGCGCAGCAACCCGACGTAATTTTTGCCGCCTTCGGTGACATGATGCGCGTTCCCGGGACCCAGGGCAGCCCGCTTGAGCACAAAGCTCGCGGCATGGACGTTCGCATCGTGTATTCGCCCTCCGACGCGTTGAAGCTGGCGCGCCTTAATCCCGACAAGCACGTAATGTTTTTCGCGATCGGATTCGAGACCACGGCGCCTTCCACTGCGCTCACCATGATGCGCGCCAAAGCCGAAGGCATCCGGAATTTCTCCGTGTTCTGCAATCATGTAACTATCATTCCCGCGATCCGGGCGATTCTAGACTCTCCCGACATGCGGTTAGACGCCTTCATCGGGCCCGGCCACGTTTCGACCGTCATCGGCTGCCGTCCTTACGAATGGATCGCGCACAACGAACGCAAACCCATTGTGGTCTCGGGCTTCGAGCCGCTGGACATGCTGCAATCGATCGTCATGCTTCTCCGCCAACTGCAAGCGGGAGAGTGCAAGGTCGAAAATCAATACAAGCGCGTCGTGCCTTGGG
Organism: Terriglobales bacterium; assembly: GCA_036265205.1. Taxonomy (GTDB): domain Bacteria; phylum Acidobacteriota; class Terriglobia; order Terriglobales; family Acidobacteriaceae; genus JAIQFF01. The sequence goes on along the minus strand of DATAPL010000018.1, from coordinate 93,281 downwards.
AAGGCAACCACGCCGCGCTTCGCGCCATGGCTGAGGTTTTTCAGCTACGTCCTTATTTTGAGTGGCGCGGTCTGGGGTTCATCTCGCAATCTGCGCTCCGTGTCAACGACAAGTACGCCGAGTGGGACGCCGAACAGCGCTTCCAGGTTCCCGGCATTCGCGTCACCGATCCCAAGGCCGCGCAGTGCGGAGAAGTGTTGAAGGGCGTGCTGAAGCCGCATCAGTGTAAACTCTTTGGCCGTGAGTGTACGCCGGAGCATCCAATCGGCGCGCTCATGGTGTCATCGGAAGGATCATGCGCCGCTTATCACAGCTACGAACACCGCAAGGCAGCAATGGTGACCAGCCTGACCTCGATCGCCTGAGTAGTCCGGCCGCCGTTGACGCTACAAGTGTTCCCATCCGCTTCCGCGACCCCCAGATCGAGATGGCGCACGGAGCCGGAGGTAAAGCCAGCCGCAAGCTCGTTGAAGGCCTGTTCTCCCCTTTGCTTTTCGGCGCCGCCCCCGGCCCCCTCGGCGATGCCGCGCATGTAGACATCGGCGGTACAAAAGTCGCGATCACTACTGACAGTTTTGTCGTCAAGCCGCTGAGTTTTCCCGGCGGCTCAATCGGTGAACTGGCGGTGAACGGCACGGTCAATGATCTCGCAGTTTCCGGAGCCAGGGCTGAAGCCCTGGTCGTTACTTATGTTTTGGAAGCTGGGCTCCCGACTGCTGTCCTGGAAGCCGAAGTTCGCGCCATGGCGAAAGCCGCGCGCGAGGCCGGCGTACGCATCGCCGCAGGTGACACTAAAGTGGTCGAGCATGGCAAGGCCGACCAGATGTACGTCACCACCACCGGGATTGGGCGGTTGCTGCATGGAGTGACTGTCGATCCGCGTTCGGTGCGGGTTGGTGACAGAATTTTGCTCTCCGGCCCCATCGGCGATCATGGGATCACCATCCTGCTGGCGCGCGGAGAACTTGATCTTGAAGCCGATCTGCGCTCCGATACCCGCTCCGTGCTTCCGCTGGTCGAAACCCTGATTCATGCGGCTGGGCCGGGCATCCGCTGGATGCGCGATCCGACCCGGGGCGGCGCTGCGACCTCCTTGAACGAGCTGGCGCGCGATTGCGGATTGGGGATGGTTCTTTTTGAAGATCAGATTCCGGTGCGCGATACCGTTCGTGGCGCCTGCGAGTTGCTGGGTCTCGATCCACTGCACATTGCCAATGAAGGCCAGTTCCTCGCAGTTGTCTCCCCCGAGTACTCGGACGCGGCTATTAATGCTCTGAGTTTGGCTTCTGGAGGAGAAGAAGCGCAGGTGATCGGCGAGGTTCGCGAACAACCCGCTGGCACCGTACTGGTGACAACCCTTTACGGCGGCAGCCGGATCGTAGATATGCTGGTAGGTGATCCGTTGCCCCGAATTTGCTGAATTGCGGTTTGCAATAAACAAAGGGCAGATAGGCTTAGGGCTATGTTAACTACCTATAAACTCGTCAGCCAGGTTGAAGAACGGCTGCTGGAAAGAAATCAGTTATTCGAAGAAATCTTCACTCGCGAGGCCCTCCGCCTGGCCGAAGCGTGCCGCGAACTCTCCGAGCGATTCCTTCGTGGCGGTCGACTGCTGGCCTTCGGGCGTGGACCCTACGCTACCGATGCGCAACACGTCTCGGTGGAGTTTGTTCATCCCGTAATAGTCGGGAAGCGCGCGCTGCCAGCTCTCGACCTTTCCATCCTTTTTCGCCCGTGGATGGAAGCCATACTACGGCCTGAAGACATTGTGATGGGTTTTGGTCCACCGGAGGGCGATCCCGAAGTGTGGGCTACGCTGCAACAGGCCCATCTGCAGGATGCGATGACCTTCGCTTTGCCCGGCGTGGAGGGATCGTACGGCTTGGATTCGGGAATCCAGGATCCTTTCATGCACCAGGAGATGGTCGAAATTCTTTACCATACGCTGTGGGAAACGGTGCACGTTTTTTTCGAGCACCGAGAGTTGGGTCACGAAGTCGGAGCGTCAGAATTCCTTTATCCGTTCCTCGGCCGCGAGAAGCAGGGAACCACCGACCTGGTGCGGGAGGTCGCAACTTCCATCCTGATGAAGGTGCAGGACGACTCCCGGCTGCGCACTCAGGTCGCGCAAGAAGAGTCCGAGCAGATCGGCAACACCGCCCTGGCCATTCACGAGCGCCTGCGGCGTGGCGGCAAGCTGATAATTTTCGGCAACGGCGGCTCGGCGACCGATGCCAACGATCTGGCCATCGACTGCGTGCTTCCCCCGCTGGGCTTCAATCCGATTCCGGCAGTATCGCTGGCGCTCGAGCCGGCCAACATCACAGCAGTCGCCAATGACATCGGAACCGAAGCTGTATTTTTGCGACAGCTGATCGCGCAGGCTCGTCCCGAAGATGTTGCCGTTGGAATTTCCACCAGCGGTGGTTCGCGCAACATCATCATGGCGCTCCAAGAAGCCCGCAAACGAAATATGTTGACCGTTGCGCTGCTCGGCTATGACGGCGGCGAGATCAAGCGCAAGGCTCTGGCGGATTTTCCCGTGGTTGTGCGCTGCGATTACATTCCGCGCATCCAGGAAGCTCAGGCTTCGATTTATCACGCTTTGCGCGAATCCCTGGAGGCGCTCAGCCGTGGCCAAGCTTGAACTTTTCGGAAGCGCGCGTTGTCCACACACCGCCGAGATGCGCGACTGGCTGGAGTGGAAACGCAGCGAGTTTGTCGAATATGACGTCGAAGCTGATCCCGCTGCCCGGGCCCGCATGCGCGAATTATCAACTGGACAGCGCACCGTGCCCATGCTGGTAGACGACGGCAAGGTAGTGCAGGTGGGCTGGCAGGGCCACGGCTGTATCGTCGACGAGTAGCGTTAAAACTGGGAACTGTATCTGAAAACTGACAACTGAGATCATCACCCAAAAATCGTACCGGCAGTCTGCAATTCCACTCATAGCCATGGCCAGCGCCTGTTCCATCCGAGTCCGCGGGGTAGTGCAGGGGGTAGGCTTCCGCCCGTTCGTCTATCGCCTGGCCCGCGCCAACACCCTGAATGGATGGGTTCTCAATGCGGAAGAAGGAGTCGAGATTCACCTGGAAGGCGCTGAAACCGGGCTGGACGCCTTTGTGCGCGATTTAAAATCGCAGCCGCCGCCCGCCGCCAGCATCGCCGAAATTGAGGTTCAACCTGCGGAATTGGTCGGGCTGAATGAGTTCACCATCCGCAGCAGCGAGCGGCGAGATCGTCCCACCGTGCGCATCTCACCCGATTTACCGGTTTGCGACGATTGCCTCAGGGAACTCTTCGATCCCGCCAACCCGCGTTATTGGTATCCCTACATCAACTGCACTAACTGCGGCCCGCGCTTCACGGTCGTGCTCGCGCTGCCCTATGACCGGCCCAACACCACCATGAAAGATTGGTTGCTCGACGAGCCCTGTGCGGCCGAGTATCGCGATCCCGACGACCGCCGTTTTCACGCTCAGCCTGTGGCTTGTCCCGCTTGCGGCCCCAACTACTACCTGCAGCCGCAAGACCGGATGGCTGAGGGCAGCGAAGCCAGCATCCGCGCCGCAGCCCGTTCTCTCAACGCCGGGAACATAGTTGCGGTAAAAGGACTGGGTGGTTATCACCTGGCATGCGATGCCCGAAATCCAGCTGCTGTCGCGGCTCTGCGAGACCGGAAGTACAGGAAAGAAAAGCCCTTCGCTCTGATGGCAAAGAATCTTCAGATTGCTCGCGGGCTGGTAGAACTTTCTTCCGAAGGCGAAACCCTTCTTACCTCCATTGCCAGGCCCATCGTTCTCGCGCCTGCCAAAATCGATCTTCCGGGAGTCGCTCCGGAGAACCACGAACTGGGTGTTATGCTTCCCTACACGCCGCTGCACCATCTTTTGTTTGCGGCCGAAGCTCCCGAAATTCTGGTGATGACCAGCGCCAACCGTTCCAGCGAACCCATCGCATACGAAGATAAAGACGCGCTCGATCGCCTTGCCGGAATTGTCGACATATTCCTGATCGGACAGCGCCCCATCGCTCGCCGCCTTGATGATTCGGTGGCGCGCGTCGGTACATTCGGCCCGGTCGTGCTTCGTCGGGCGCGTGGTTACGCTCCCGGTGCTGTCGCTACCATTCCCACTACACGGCCGGTGTTGGCTCTGGGCGCCGATCTGAAAAATACCATCACCCTGGTGGTGGATGGCCAGGCCTTCGTCAGCCAGCATATCGGGGACCTCGATCACTACCAGTCATTCCGCGCCTTCGAGGAGACTGTCCGCGATCTCGTTTCGATGTACGAGGTTGAATGGGACGAGTTGCTGATTGTGCACGATTGCCATCCTCAGTACGCATCTACGGCTTATGCGGAGACGCTTGCATCGCAGGAAACAGTCTCGGTGCAGCACCACCGCGCCCACATCGCCTCAGTGCTTGCCGAGCGCGGCGAGTGGTCAAAACAAGTCGTGGGCGTAAGTTTCGATGGAACCGGATATGGCGACGACGGCGCCATCTGGGGAGGCGAGATTTTTGTGGGCAGCGTCAACCAAGGTTTCGAGCGGGTGGCGCACTTGCGTCAGGCGGTTCTTGCTGGCGGAGACGCCGCCGCCGAGTCCCCGGTCCAGGCTGCCGCCGGATTTCTCTCGCAACTCGAGAATCCTCCCGACTTCAGTGCCGCCCCATTCAATTTTCCGGCTCGCTACCGGGATGCTCGCGAGCTGGTGCGCAGGAGCGTCCGCACATTTGTCACCACCTCTATGGGACGTCTCTTCGACACCGCCGCCGCTCTCTTGGGGTTTACCCGGGAAGTCACATTTGAAGGCCAGGCCGCAATGTGGCTGGAGCAGCTCGCCCGATCAGGTTCCTCGACTGCCCCATATCCTTTTCCTCTCATCGGCGACGAGCTGGATTTTCGGCCGCTGTTCGGAGCCATGATCGATGACCGGATTCGTGGCCGCGATGTGAAGGAAATCGCGCGCTCCTTCCAGCTGGGCATCGCCCAAGGCTTGCATCAAGCCCTCAACGCGATCTCGGAAACTCATCGCCTGGATACGGTGGTTCTTTCCGGCGGGGTTTTTCAGAATGAGTTGCTTCTTGCCGACTTGAAGTCCCTGGTTAAACTTGGCCCGCTGCAACTCTGGACCAATCATGCGGTTCCACCCAACGATGGAGGCATCAGCCTGGGGCAGGCCGCCCTTGCCGCCTTCGGGCAGTTCGACAAAATTCCGCGTACGACCCTTACAGTAACAGCTGCGCCTCGGCATCCCTCGCCCGAATGCGGCGTCGTTCCGCCGGAGAACTCCGTTCCGCGAAGGAAAAGCTATGCATGAACTTTCCATCGCCATGAGCATCGTGGAGATGGCCCAGGAAGAGGCTGATCGTCGCGGCGTGCAGATCAACGCCGTACATCTCAAGCTTGGAGCCCTATCAGGCGTGGTGAAGGAGGCGCTGCTGTCATCTTACGAAATGGCCTGCGCCGACACGCCCCTGCAAGGTTCGCGCCTGGTTTTCGAAGAAGTTCCAGTCGTGGTGTTTTGTCCCACCTGCCAGGCCCAGCGCACGCTCGGTTCCGTGCAATGGTTTTGTTGTTCGGAGTGTGGCACTCCGACATCTGAGATCGTGCAGGGCAAAGAACTCGAAGTGACTGCATTGGAGATACAGTGATGAACCCGGAACCTCGGCTGGTGGAAGTCAGAAAAAATGTTCTTAAGCAGAACGATGTTGTGGCTCGCGCCCTCCGCGATCGCTTCCGCGCTGCGGGAGCATCGGTCATCAGTCTGGTTTCGAGTCCAGGCTCAGGCAAAACTGCGTTTCTCGAAAAAACCCTCACCATGCTGCGGCCCAACTACCGCGTGGCCGCCCTGGTTGGCGATCTTGCGACCGAGAATGACGCCCTGCGTCTGGCCAGAAGCCAGGCTCCGGTCAAACAAATTACTACCGGAACGCTCTGCCATCTCGAAGCTGCGATGGTCGAGAAAGCCCTGGACGGCTGGCAGGACCTCAATCAACTGGATTTTCTGTTCATCGAAAACGTCGGCAACCTCGTCTGTCCTTCGTCCTATGATCTGGGCGAAGACCTTCGCCTGGTGCTGATTTCTGTCACCGAAGGGGAAGACAAGCCTTTGAAATATCCCACCATCTTCAACAGCGCCGACGTCGCCATCGTCACCAAGATCGATCTTGCGGACGCGGTCGAGTTCAATTGGGAAGCCGCCTACAGCAACATCCAGGCCGTGCGTCCGGGCATGCGCGTCTTCAGAGTATCGGCCAAGACCGGCGCGGGGATGGAAGAATATATTGCTTTCCTGGCGGGGCGTCTGGCCGAAATGCGGCCGACGGCAGTCTGAATCGTCCAAAAAGCTAATCGCGATCCTGATTCAAGAACTTGAATAGTTGAATCTCAGTCTTAGCCGCTGAGGTTCGCTTTCCAAGTCCGGCCCTCGTAAAATATTGCATCTCGGTTGCAACTGGCAACGAACACAGCCGCACCCGAAATAATCAGGAACCGCACGAGGAAAATTAGGGGAAATTACTCGGCAGGTTGTTCGGCGGTGCGGCACTGCGCGCAGTAGCCGCCGACTTCCAGCCGCGTGACTACGATGTGGAAGCGGCAATCCCGCTGAATTTGTCCCTTCAGCCGGTCGAACAGATCGCTTTCGAATTCCGTAATCTTGCCGCAGCGAAGACACGCCATATGAATGTGATCGCGCTGCGGACGCCGCTCGTAGTAGTGTTTCTCGCCCTGCATATGCATTAGATCGAGTTCATCGATCAAGCCGTGACGCTTGAGCAGGCCAAGGGTGCGATAGACGGTGACGCGGTCAATCTGAGGATCAAGACGCCGGGCCCGGCGCAACAACTGGCTGGCATCCAGGTGTTGTTTTGCGGTTTCAACCACACTCAGGATCGTGCGGCGCTGACGTGTCATGCGTAGTCCGCGCGACATAAGTTCGGCCTGCAGACGTCCAGGAATCTCGCTTTGTGGCAGCGGCATGGGGAGTCCTTATTGCAACTGAGGTTCAAATTATACCGCAACCTCGCGGACACCACAAAGATATAGCGCAGACACTCCTGTCCGCCGCCCCTGACTTTGGTTGTGCTTGCAGTTAGTTGGAAGAAAGCAATTCCCAAAAGCGGCGGACGCCTGCCCTGAGCGGAGTCGAAAGAGTGTCCGCCTCCCGCCGTGCTATTGCCGGACCAGCAATGCCAGCCGCGGAAATCGGAACTGCCCCGCGGCATCGTCAATCACATTCACCTGGCAGCTGTAGAAACCTGGCTTCAACTGGGTGAGCGGGACGTCAAGCTGGAAGATCGCTGCCTTGCGCTCCGGCGCATTCAGTTGCTCGCTCTCTACCAGCGGCGTCTCGTAAGCCTTCGTCTTCCCGCGAAAGAAGGCTACGTTGGTCAACAGGCGAATGGCTAGGCTGTTTCGGTTATCGGCCTGCGCATTGGCGTTGGCTGCGGCGCGCGCGGGCTCGTAAACTTCATAGTAGAAGTAGAGATGCTGGCCGGCCGAGAACACATGCGTGACCGAGGGAATCACTTCTGAACCATCGCGCACCAGGGGATTATCGCTCCTGCGTTTGTTGCTCGGCTGCAACTGGCTGGCGAGCACGATCGAACTCATCTTGACCGGAACATTTTTGAGATCGGGGACGGTCAAATCGGTCTCAAAAGATCCCAGGCGCCCGCTCTGATTCTCTCGTACTACAAATTTCAGGTGATACTGGCCCGGAGGCAGAACGAAACCGCTGTTGTATTGAACGTTCTTGCGTTGCACCAGTTGGTTGGTGTTCAGCGCCAGTTTCACTGTGTCGCGAATCTGCCCGACCGGGCGCTTCTCGGGATCGGTCACAATGCCGATAACATCCAGCGTGGCCCGGTCCTCGTCATTGTTGTGAGTGAAAGGAATCTGGGATCCTGGCACGATCAGAGACACCGGCACGTAAAACTTGCGCTCAGCAAGGCGGAAATATGCCGCCGACAAATATACCGGCAGATCGGTTGTCGGCAGGTCGGACGCCAGCTCTTCGTCGAGCTGCCGTTCGCGATCATCGCGATTCGAGTGCTGGAAATCTGCCGGAGCGTAATAGCCTCGGCGGAAGTCGATCTTCACTCCCGGACGATTCACTCGTACCGTGATACGGCGGAAGCGACCGTCCCGCGCCGGGTTCGAGCTGTGATAACCGAGCAGGTAATAAAGGGAAGTATCCTGCTGCACCCCGGTGAATACACGCCCGAAGTCGTTGGAATCGAGAAACGCCCGCCCACCAGTGTCTCCGGCCAGAGTGACCAGGGTTTCCTGGGTGGTGGCGTTCGAGTCGAAGGCGCTGGAGACGGACTTGCCGGAGTACGGCGAAGTCCCGCGCAGGCTCGCATTTTGTGCTTCGCCTCCCGGCACCAGCGCCTGCAAGCCCCGAATGTCCATCGTGTAAATGGCCATGTTCGCCTTCACCGCGGCGTTGGTGGCTGAGCGCAGTTGCGACTGGTTCTCGATGCCGGTGCGATCCATTCCGCTGGAAAAATAAATCAGCGACTTCTTTTCCTGGATGTGCGCAAGCTTGTCCGCAATCGAGCGCAATGCCTGCAGCCGCCGGTCGGTGTTGAAAATGTTGTACTCGGTATCGTCGACGGTGAAAGATCCTCCGGTTTCGGCCGTGCCTTCCGTCGTTCCCGCGCTTCCTTCTTCGAATCCGCCGCCCTCGCCCAGGTTGAAGCCCTGCAGCGTCTTCTTCAACAACGCCCGGTCGGAGGTGAAGTCCTGATTCACCGCCAGCGTGCTGCCCAGCGAGACCACGGCGACCAGGTCAGCCGGCACCATCTGCTTATCTACATAGTTCTGCGCCGCCGTGGTGGAGCGGTCAATCTCATCCGGTTGCATGGCGCTTAGGTCAAAAAACAGAATGATCAGGCGACGGTCTTTCAGCGGCCGCTCCGGTGCAGCTTGCGCGGCGTCAGGGGTCTTTGCCAGAGTTTTGCCAAGAATGGGCGCTTCAGTCGCTGCCGTGGACAACACCGCGTCGGTATTTTCAAGATCGAAAGAGACCACCTGCTGCGGCTTGTTGTCTTCCAGTACGGTGAAATCTTCGCGCTTCAGGTCGCGAACTGGATTTCCGTTCCTGTCGCGTACGGTTACATTCACCAATACCAATTCGGTCTTGGCGCGGAATGTATAGTCCGTCGACGTATCCTGCGAAACCACGCTGACTGCGGTCAGTATCGAAGCCAGCGCGGTATACAGCGTCCGCTTCGTCCAGTGCACGGGTTTTGTCGTCGAGTCCATTTCTGTACTCCTGACTAGAAGCGAAAACGCGCCGTCAGTTGCAGAGAGCGCATGGCTCCCACGGAAATTACCCTGCCGAAGGTGGGCGAGTTCACCACACTGTCAATCGTCAGGTATTGCGGAGTGTTGAAGATGTTGGAGAACTGCCCCCGGAATTCCAAAAAGCGCGACTCGCTGATAGGGAATATCTTGGTAAATGCCATGTCGAAATCTAGCTGGCCGGGTCCCTCGATACTATTGCGACGCGCATCGCCAAAGGCCCCCGGCGGAGCCACAAAAGCTGCCGTATTAAACCACTCCGCAATGGACGGATCAGGTACCGTGATCGCTTGCCCGGGCACAACGTCGGCACGAATGGTGCCGTTGGTGCCGCGGCTTACATCCGTGGGATCTCCGAGAACCCTGGGCGTGAAGGGCAATCCGGAAGCGATGGTCCAGTCGCCGCTCCAGTTCCAGTCGCCAAAAATCGCCCGCAGCGGGCCGTTGCCGGTGAGCCATCGCCGGTCATGGCCAAAAGGAAGTTCCCAAAGATAGTCGGCAGTGAACTGGTGGCGCTGGTCAAAGCTGGAAAGGCCCCGCTCTGCCGCCAGGTCAAAAGCATTCTGGGCCACATTAGTGACGCCTGACAAAGCCGTGCGCCCGCCCCCTTGCGCCACCAGCGGTTCGCCGCTTCCGATGCTCGAAGCATTGTCCAGCGATTTGGAGAATGTGTAGCGCCCGCCGATTGAAAGTCCGCCCTGCAGCCGCTTGCGGACCCGCACCGAACCCGCGTTGGCGGTGGAATCTCCAACCGAATCCTCCCAGTAAAAGGGCTGCACGCCGGGAAATAGAACTCCGGTGGCCGTGCGGTTGGGCGCTTCCAGAATGTCAAGCCGCGTCCCTTTGGTGCCGGTGTAATCCAGATTCATGATCAGGGTGGGGCGAATCTGCTGCTGAATGTCGACATTCCAGATCTGCACATAGCCCAGGCGATAGTTAGGATCCACGCCAAAATTGTTCGTGATCGACCCCGGCGGCACCGGAGGAAATCCATTTGCCAGGCTAAGCTGCGTCGTGGGCGATTGGGTGTTGGTGGCCGTGGTCGAAAACGGCGGCTGAAACGCCATATTCTGCACAATGCTCTGGTAGGCGCTGGTGTTGTAATTGATGCCGTAGCCGGCGCGAACCACGGTGTCGTGCAACGGCTTCCATGCCAGGCCGAGTCGTGGAGCGAAGTTGTTGCGGTCGGGACGAACCAGCGTCATTGGGAACTGCCCGTTGTAAGGCCCTGACTGGCCCACCTGCACCGGGACCGGCGGGGAGGTAAAGCCCACCGGCAAATCCAGATTCACGATGCGATCGTTCAATTCCGAAAAAGGCGATAGGTACTCGTAACGCACTCCGAGATTCAGCGTCAGATTGCCGCGAACCCGCCATTCATCCTGGCCGAACAGGTCCCAGGAATTGCCGCGAAAGTGGTAGCTGTTGTTGCCGAACTGCACCGAAGTCAACTGAGGCATGCCGAGCAGGAAGTCGGAAAAATCGTATCCCGTATTCACGCCGGTAAATGTAAATGTCCCGCGGGCGTTGCTGTCCGTTTCGGTATTGATTTGTATTCTTCGAAAATCACCGCCCCAGCGCACCGTGTGCTTGCCGTGGTTGTAGATCATGTTGTCGGAGAAGGTCCAGGTCTGGTTGCGCAGCAGTTGCGGATTTACATCATTGAGGCTGCCGAAATGAGTGAACCCCAGGTTGGGCAATCCCCAGTCAAACGGGTTGCTGGAAACCCCGCTGATGCCAAGGTCTCCGGTAATGTCCTGGTTGAACGCGTAAAGGTTTTGCGAGCGGATGCGGGAGCGATTGAAATCAAGCCGCGCATTATTGATGAGCTTGCCAAACGTTCGGGTGTATCCCACCGGAACGTCAAAGCTGCGGGTGCTGGTAGTTCCGCCCACGCTCGGAAACGGATTGGTCACGTTGGCGCTGGCGGAGTGGTAATGAAATCCCACATTCAGGTTATTGCGCGGGCCTCGCCGGCCGCGTTGGCGTGGGGTGATCGTGCCGCCCAGCGACTGGATGATTCGGACATTCAGGTCATCGCTGTCATTGAGTGTCGAGGTAACGAAGTGAAAATTCTGCGCGTTCGCGTTTGCTCCCGGCACATTCGGCAGTGGGATGTAATTCAAAAGGCCTTGCGCGATCGGATTGATAGCCAGCCCAGCATTCTGAAAATTGTTTCCCGGAATCGGCTGCCCGGTATTCGGATTCACAAGCTGCACGTTCACACCGGAAAAATCTCCAGTGCGTTCTGCCAGCGTGGGCACAGTCGAAAACGCGTCATAGGGAGAATCCCCGCGCGAGCCGTTATAGTTGACGAAGAAAAAAGTCTTGCTTCCGCCGTTGTAAATTTTCGGGATGTTGAGCGGTCCTCCCATCGAAGCCCCGAAGCGTTGCCGCATGTAAGCTGCTTTTTCGACTGGAGTCTGGGTGAGCGCGTAAGGAGCGGCGTCCAGAGCGGAGTTGCCGACTGAGTAATAGACCGAACCGTGCGGGCGGTTGATGTCAAATCTTCCCCTGCCGCCGCCCAAAACCATGGGGCCGCCGCGCCCGCCTCCGCCTCCGAAGCCGCCAAATCCTCCGCCCGGCGGGCCGCCACCGCCGGGGCCGCCGCCATAGGCTACGTTGGGGCTGCCCAGGCCACCCGGGCCGCCGAAGCCTCCCTGTTCCCGGCCTTCGCGCATCCGTTGGTCCAGTTCGTCAGTGCTCATGCCGAACATGCCGACCCCGGAACCGCTGCCTGAAATCGAGACCGACTCCGTCGCCGCGTCACCGGCCATGCCCGGCACCGGCATACCGGAGGGCACGATTTGATCTCCACTCCCGCCGTTGGCGGCGTCAGCCATCCCCTGCATCACTGAAAGGCTTTGAAATCCGCGGTTGGCCCTGGCTGCAGCACTCGGTGATCGCGCAGCGCGTGCCGCCTGCTGGGTGCGCGATTGCAGCGTCAGCTCAAGATCGGCGCGTCCGGCAGTATGGTCGATAATAATTTCCCGCGTGCCGGGCGCGAATGCGGGCATGTCGGCCCGTAGCTCGTACTTTCCCGACCCGGCAACGGGCAGCGTATAAGTGCCGTCGAGATCGCTGGAAGTGGAAGTCTTCTCTCCGCTGGAAGAGTTGGTCGCAGTGACCGTCGCTCCCGGGATGGGCGCATTGCCGGATTTAACAACTCCGGAAATCGAATAGGTTTGCGGCGGCGGCGCGTCCTGCGCCATCGAACCTGCCACCGCCAGCAGTAGTAACCCGATTGCGCCCGCCCACAGTAGTGGACTGCAGGAAGCGTGGCGCCCCAATTCAAATCCAGCGTCCTGCCTCATGCGCAAATGTCCCGCTGAGTTGAGAAACCCATGAATACATTCAACACTGCTGGTCATGCCTGATGGGTAAAAAGTGAGTCAACGACCGTAAAGTTTCGTAAAGCAGGGTGCCGGCGCCCATCGCGCGAAGTAAGCTCCCGCCGAAGTTGCCAAACCCTCAGTGGGTAAACGCCACATTCAACCCGGTGGTTAGCTGAATATCGTTCTGTTTGCTTCCCGCCGGCGGATTGGTTACGTATATGTCTCCGAACGCGTTCTGCCATCCCAGCCACTTGCTGATCTTGGTTACGGTTCCGAGATTGAATGTTCCACGATATTCGCCGGTATCGTTCAAGTCGGGAAAGAAATACAGCTTTTCCGCGAGCACCGTGCTCATGCCAATTTTGTGAGTAAGTTCCTCGCCTACGGAAATGGCGGCAAAGCTGCGGCTGGGCAGCAGATCGTATTTTTCACGGGTGTAGTTGAGACCGCCGAGCAGGTCCAGGGTGGTGTGATCGTTCTTGATGGCGTGCACGCCCAAACCCCCGCCAAACACGGAGCGAAGGTCTAGAGTCTGCAAAGCGTCGGTCTGGAAATCCGCGCCTACATAGGCGAACAGGCGGGGAGTGAAATCGTGATCATAGCGAATTCCGCCCTGCACCGCGTCGGCTGTGGTGCCGGGGATCGCCCCGGCCGCGTCATTAGTCGCGTATACGCTGTTGGTATAAAGGCTCAACTTGTCGTGCCAACCCTTGCGGTCGGCATTGAAGGCCAGTGCCAGGTTCTTGGTTTGGCTGTTGCCGCGAGTGAGCGCAAAGCCGACGTTGGCCCCGCCCTGCCATCCTTCCAGCAGCCCCGGGTGCAGCGACTTATCGTAGGCGGCCTGCTCGGCCTCGCTCAGCAGTTTGGTAACCGACGCTTTCGGCTGGTTGACCGTCCCCGTCGAAGTAACCACCGCCACTGTGTCATCCGAGGTGGTGACGGTTCCCACCACCGTCTGCCCATTGCTCAGGCTCACGTGCAGAGGCGCCGTGGAATTGATTACCTCGACCGCCGGCCACTCAACTGTGACCTCGCCGGCAAATTCGGTCTTGATCACCAGCGTTTTAGCGTCGGATTTCTCGATGCTTCCCGTTAGACGATCTCCGTTTTTCAAAACGATCTGGTCGGCGAACAGCGACGCAGGCAACAGAAAGATGACAAAAACTGCCAGGAGCTTAAGCTTCGACACGTGTTTCCTCCGGAATGATTTAAAGAAGTTGCAGGATCAATTCATGGATCGAGCTGGCGCCGACAAGCGCTGAAGATGAAGAAGAGGATCAACAGCTGAGGTTACAGACTGAGTCACTCATTCTTACAGTCCTCCGCCTTGGGTTGCGAAGACCAGGGGAATTATATGGGACGCGACTGGTGAGAGCAAAACTTGCGGAGCGTAGACCGGAAATTCCCGCCGTATGTCCATGAAACATTACAGAAAGTCTATGGCAATAGACGAGAAGTGGGTCAGAGAGAGTGCACACCCGAGGTCAGCTGGGCTGGTTCGACGAATCTGCTGCCTTGGTCTCCACCGGCGTGCTCTTCGCCTGCTCGACGGAATTCTCCTTCATCCCATCCTTCAGAGCGCGAATGCCCTCGCCGATGCCTTTACCCAATTCGGGTAACTTCTTGGGGCCGAAGACCAGCAAGGCAATAAAGAAGATCACCAGCAGGTGCATCGGTTGAAACAGGCCTTCCAACATAAAAAACCTCCGCTGCCTGCGGCTGGCAGCTAGCCCAACACTATCGAAACTGCCTACTTACGTCAACTTGATTGCCGGTCAAGCGGCGACCGGCCGAAGGACAATTACCTTAGTGACCTACCCCGCCACGGGCTTCGATTCTATGTTGCCAGTTACCGGTAAATAGAATTTTTCTCCGCAAGCAAGGAGTCGTCCGTGCGCCTTCAGCTTCCGCTTTTTCTGCTATTTAGCCTCTGCGCCGTGCCGGCGTCGGCGCAGCAGAGCGAACCGGTAACTTGTACTCAGTTCATAGCCTGGACCGCAGGGGGAATTTCGAGCCAGCGGCTGAACCGGCTTGCGCATGAACGTGGCATCGCTTTCACCCTGGATCCAGCCACATCGAAGTCCTTGTTGGCGTCAGGGGTGAATCCAGAATTGCTTCCGAGCCTGCGCGCCCTGGCCCCTGAGTCCGCGAGGGCCGCGACCGCCACGTCTGATGCGGGCGCCTGCCCAAGTCTGCTCGTCCGCGCCGCTGAGTTGGTTCGGCAAAAGAACTATCAGGAGGCTCGACGCGCTTTTCGCGAACTGATCTCCGCCGATCCCGACAATGCAGCCCTGCACTTTGCCATGGGCTACCTCTACCAGTTACAGGGCGATTGGGATGCCGCGGCCGACTCCTACGAAAATTCAGAAGAGCTGATGCCCGGCCTCTCTGACGTGCATGGCCGTCTCGCCTATTTGCTCTATCGTACCGACGACGGTTATAGCGCTATCGCCGAAGCCCGTACCGCTCTCAGCATCGATCCCAAAAACGCCGAGGCCTATCGCTTTCTCGGACTGGGTTTGTATTCCAACGGGAAGTACTCCGCCGCGATACATGCCTTCCGCGAGTCGTTGGCTCGCGACCCCAAGAGCGCCGACGTTTACTACGACATGGGAATCACTCTCCGGGATACGGGCGATATCGACGCAGCTGCTGCCGCCTACCGCAAATCCATCGCATTGAACCCTGGATTCTGGGAGGCCCACAACAACCTGGGCATGCTGTTGCATGACCTCAGAAGCTATGACGGCGCCATCGCGGAATACCTCGAGGCCAAGCGTCTAGCGCCGGCAGAATCCATAGTCCGCAATAATCTGGGCAATACCTATTGTGATAAAGGCGATTACGATGCCGCCATCGCCGAGTTCCGAGAGCTGTTTCGCAACGATGCCGGTTGGCAGCGAGGTCACGATTGCCTGTCGCGGGCGCTCATGTCCAAGCGCGACTATCAGGGTGCCATCACCGAATTGAAGCTGGCGATTTTGCAGAATCCTGCCAGCCCGGATGAGCACCGTTATCTGGGTCAAACCCTCTTGCTAGTGCACCGGCAAGAAGAGGCGGTGCGCGAGTTGCGCCTGGCAGTTCAACTGGACCCCGACTCGCCCTTGGCCCATCACTACCTGGCCACCGCTCTGTTCAGTGCAGAGCAATATGAAGCTGCTGAAACAGAATTTCGCCAGGCCGTGCGCCTGCAACCCACGGCCGACAATCACTACTATCTCTCAGCTTGCCTGATGAGCATGGGACGCTATGACGCCGCGTTGATCGAACTGGATACGGCCGCGCGCCTGGAACCGGCACAAAACCTGTATCGCACTCGGAAACAAGAGCTCTTGAAGCTGATGAAGGCGTCAAACGTACGCTAAGGCGGGAAACTCGGGCGCTTTCTGGAAATCTTTCACCCGGTCCCAGAACAGGAAGCAGATTCGGACTTTGGCGTAATTGCTTGATTTACATGGCTGGTTCGGATGGCCGGTCCGCCATGCACGATAGGGCAATAGGTCACATGTACTGCCGTGTAACGGCGAACCGGCGGCGCGGACCTAAAATGTTTTGAAATGCAAGAAAAGCGATTGTGAACCACTTCGGAGAGTCATATATGAATTCCATGCCTTCCTCACAGTCTGGCAATCATAGCTCCATCGCTTCACCCGCACTGCAGGCAGATACCCAGATTCGCCGTTCTGCTCCCGCGGCGGAAGGCCTTGGGAACTCAGTCGAACTCGGTCCACGGCGCATCGGTTATGGATTGCCCTGCATCAAGTGCAAGACTTACTATGCAGCTGACCTGTCGGCTTGCCCAGTGTGCAAAACTTCGGAACGAGTGTTGCCAACTCTGGTCGCCGGCAGCACTGCGATGAGGGAAGTGACCGAACCGCCTTTTCCTCCGGCGCCTGACGACGCCACGCTGGACGAGGAGCGCGAACGTTTCCTGCGCGACTTCAAGGCCCAGGTCTACGCGTCGCACACTCAAATCAATGTCGCTGAGAGTTTTCGCTGTAGCCTGGAGGAGAATCATCCCGGCGAACTGGAGCCGGCGGCGGTATGCCAAGGTTGCTATGTGCGTTTGCAGTCGCGGGTAGACCTGCTCGAAGCCGCACTGCACATGGACTTGAAGGAAGCTACGCAGTTAATTTACGACGCGGTATGGTCCGATCCGTCTGATCCCAGCAAGACATACCATAACGCTGCTCAGGCGATCATGAGCGAATTGCGCAGGCGCGCCGGAATCTCGGCGGTGTTGGGACCGCTTCAGCCGCTGGCTCACTAGCGGCTGAACCATCACTCTGGCTTCAGGCTGACCCACTTTCTGCCCGAGTACAGCCTGTACCTTTCCCCATCTTCGACGATCTTCAGCGGCACCGGATGCGGCAGCTTGTCGTCCGTTTTATCGCTAACGCTAAACAGGTCATTAGCGCCCACGTCCATCACCAGGAACTTTCCCTCTTTCGAAAATCCAAAGCCATACTCTCCCGGCGTCAGCTGTGTTCCCTCAATATCCAGCTTCACCTCAGTTATCAGAAAGCCCTGATACTTGGACTGCACGTCGGTAGCGTAGCCCGCGGTATCCACCAGTCCAGCCAGCACCAGCCTTCCGTCGGACGCGCTGAATCCGGCTGAATTTCTTAATTGCACCGGAGCCGATTGTCCGCGAAAAAAATAAGTCCCAGGAACTACCTTCTTGAGCTCATCGCCGTTAAGCACGCCCGCCTTCGGTGCCTGTGCCAGACCGGCAAAAGCCGATAAAATCAACCCACCCGCAGCCAGCCATCGCATATTCAAAGCGCCTCCCCTTCAACTCAGCAACCGAGAACCGGAAACCGAGTGTTTATCCCGAGCCGTTCCTCAACCGTCGTTCCCTAAGCTGTTCTTAAACAACTATCGCGCTTCACCTGGCCCGGCAAACCGCAATCTCCCAAAGGCGCTGGGCACGTGAAAATTGGGTTCTGGCGAATTGGTTGGCTGCCACGCCATGTAGGTTCGCGGTTCTTTGGTTCCTTCTACCCGGTAAAAATTCGCCCGCCAAATCGCCCTGGGATCGAAATTCTGCGTGAGCGACTTCATTGGGATCGCCAGCTCGGCGGTCCAGCGATGCTCCTTCTCGTCCAACACCACCGACTTCCGCAGGCTGCTTTTCAGGTCCGATGACCCCCCGGGGAAGATATCAAGATCGATCCACATTCCGTTGGGACTCACTTCAAACTCTTTGTAGTAGTGCTCGCGCGAAGGATCCGGCTGAAGAAACGCTTCCGCCACATCGCGGTCCCATAAGTGATCGCGGCGGCCATTCGAATCGGAGTCGTCAAACAGAAACAATTCGCGGTAACGGCATTCGAATCTCAGATACAACGTTTGCGAAGACCACAACACCCGGACCTTGGTCTCGCGCTGCTCGTCGGGATTCTTTCCGCGCCAGTCGGCACATATAGTGGCAGGAGTTGCATTCTTCCACTCGTGCGCCGGATGGGCCGCATTGAGCTCGATCTCACGCCCGCTGTAAGTGGCCACAATCTCGGATGACGGATTGGGGCAATGCGCCGGCGGCATGGCTTGGCTCATCATATCTAGGGAACAGAGCACAACGACGGCTGCAACGCCCAGTATATGTTTCATCCCGGCGCTAAGCATAATCCAGGAAAATCATTTTGACCGCAAGTTTCGGATAGTCCACGCATCCGCGCCGGCTTAGGCTTGGGTCATTATGACAAGCAATGCGATACTCAATCTGACTGAAGCCAACGACATGCCGACCAGCAACGAAAACCGGTGGCAAGCGGTGCTGGCTCGCGATGCCGGCCAGGACGGCAAATTTGTTTTCGCCGTCTCCTCTACCGGAGTTTATTGCCGTCCTTCCTGCCCGTCGCGGCGTCCGCGCCGGCAGAATGTCACCTTCTTCCGCGAGCCGGACCAGGCCGAGAAAGCCGGATACCGTGCCTGTCTGCGCTGCCGCCCCAGGGCAATCGGCGGCAACCGTCAGGCCGAAATGGTCAAGGCAGTCTGCCGCTATATCGAGCAGCATCTGGATGAACCAGTAACCTTGAGCCGCCTCGGATCGGAATTCCAGCAAAGCCCGTTCCACTTGCAGCGCTCATTCAAAGCCGTGCTCGGCATTTCGCCGCGCGCTTATGCCGATTCCTGCCGCATGAACCAGCTTAAGCGCAACCTGCAGTCCGGCCACTCAGTAACCCGCGCCATGTATGACGCCGGCTACAGTTCCAGCAGTCGCCTCTATGAGCGCACCGCTTCGCAGCTGGGCATGACGCCCGACAAATATCGCCGCGGAGCCATCGCCGCTCCCATCCGTTACACCTTTACCGATTCTCCGCTGGGGCGAATGCTGATCGCCGCTACCGACAAGGGAATCTGCGCCATCCAGTTCGCCAACTCCGATGATGAGCTGGAGCACGGCCTCAAGCACGAGTTTCCTTTCGCCGTACGCCGCCGCGATGACGCTTCCATGCAGGCCTGGAAGCATGATCTGTTGGGCCAGATGCGTGGCCACCGACTGCAAGCCTCCTTGCCGCTTGATATTCAGGCGACCGCGTTTCAACGCCGCGTCTGGACTCATCTGCAATCCATTCCGTTTGGCTCAACCCAATCCTATGGCCAGGTCGCGAAAGCCATCGGGCAGCCCACTGCTACTCGAGCCGTGGCCCGCGCCTGCGCCACCAACCCGGTTGCGGTCGCTATTCCCTGTCACCGCGTGGTGCGCACCGGCGGAGACATGGGCGGCTATCGTTGGGGAGCGGGGCGCAAAAAAGCCTTGCTGCAACTTGAGCGCTCCGAAGCGCCACTGGGGACATAGAGATTTGTCTCCGTGTTCTCTGTGTCCTCCGTGGCTAAGATCGTAAAAGTAAGCCGAGGCCTAAGAATTGGGCTGCTATTTCTCCATCCGCACATAAACCTTGCGGGCCGACTCCAGCAGCTCCAGCACCGCGTTTTTTTCCGCGGCAGTATTCCAGTCCTGGTTGGCCTTGGCGTTTTGAACCAGGCGGTCGATCCACGCCGCAAAATAGGCCGCATCCCGGCTGTGATCGAGGTTCGAGCCTTCGACCGAGACATAAATCGGGCTGGTGGTTGCATACGGATACAGATCCAATATTGGGTGCTCCGCCTGCTCGCTCCAGGCCCGCAGAAGGCACCAGCCGCTGGCCGAAATCGGAATCGCGTCTTCGACGTCAGCGGTCGTGCCGTCCTTGATTTTCAGGTCGCGCGCTACTTGTCCATTGCAGATCAGCTGCAGGTGATCGACAGGAACGAACGAGCGCAGCCACGCCCTGAATTTCACTTTGCTCTCGCCTGCCGGCAAATGCAGTTCATCTCCGAGCTGATGGCCGCCCAGAGAGAATCCCAGCAACGGGCCGTTGCTGGCGAAGGTGCGGCCGCGCTTCAGAGCATCCAGCCAGACGCCGATGTTGAGCGGACCGGCGGGGACATTGGCATAAACCCGATTCAAACCGACCGGACCGCGCAGGGAAGCATAGTTGGCCATGGCGTCCGTGCCGGCGCCGGTAGGCAGATGGAACCCGCAGTTGAGCAGGCGATACCACACGCTTGCGGTTGACTTGTGGTCGGCGAAGCCCATCACCTCGATGTAATCGACTTTGCCCAGCGCCAGGTCCACCGGCAACTCGTGGCTGAGTGATTCGTCCCTGGCGGGATCGGGGACCGAGTCGTACGGGTGAACGTATCCCACCAGAGCTCCCTGAGCGTGCGCCAAATCGGCCACCGTCGCATTGGCGGGAAACAGGCTCGCCGCCGCGGTATTCGGATACGCGGCGTAACCGGGTAGAAGAAAATTGTGGGTCAAATTCAGTAGGCCCAGATGTCCCCAATAACTGGTGTGAAATTCCTGCCCGTGCAGTAGCAAATTAGTAGCGTTTGAAGCGGGATCGGGCCTGGTGCTGAAGTATGCAATATCAGGAATACGCTGCTCTTTGTTGACCACCAGATCTTCGACGATCTGCAAATTCTCTGCCGCCGCCTGCGCCACCAGATTCTTCGGAGTGTTGCGATAAGTGCCTCCGTAATTCATGTGCACGTGCACATCGCCGCTAACCCACCGGAAACCCTCTTCCTTGGGGAGAGGTAAAGGCTGCAGGCGAATCGTCAGGCTGGCTTGCTTCCCTGCAGTGATCGTGAGATTTCTCCGCTCAAAGCCGTACTCGAAGCCTTTCATCACTTCGACCTGCACGCGTCCCTCGGGTACGGTCAGAACTGAATCGCCTGCAGTGTGGAAGTAGTGAGCTTCAAACAGGCGTTCGCAGCGGACAAAGTTGTCATCCGCGTGCATCCAGGCATCGTCGGGGGCATAGGCGCGGCCATCGGCACCGGTCACAAAAATACGCACCGCTGCAGGATGACCCTCCCCGTCCAGTACCGTAATGCTGAGTTGGCCGGCCGGTTTGAGATAATGCCGGTCTTTGACGACCAGCTGGGCTTGCGTTCCGCCGGGAATAGTCTGTGTCCATAAAGAAGTATTGCCGCCGCGATTGGAAATAAATGCGATACGGGTGCCATCCGGCGACCAGCGCGGTCCCACATTGTCGAAATCGCCGTAGGAAAGCGGAAAGGCGTCGCCGCCTTGTGCCGGTACTACCCAGAGCTGGTGCCACTGCTGTCCCAGATATGACGCGTAAACAATGCGCTTGCCATCCGGCGAAAAATCGGGCCGCGCCTTCCATGCAGTTTCTTCGTAGTGGATCTCCCGCGCTTCCGCGCCCGGTTCAACCTTCATGCGCCAGAAGCCGCCGGTGCCGTAAATGTGGCCACGATTGGAAACGAAGAGAATCTCGCTTCCGTCGCGGGACCACGCCGGACTGATCTCATGATCGATCTGGCTGTAGTAGTAGCGGGTCAGAGGACTGCGGTTTTCTCCCGTCAGACGCTGCACATTATTAAGCTGGCCTTCGGCAAAATCCGCCACAAAGATGTGCAGATGGCCGTTAAAAGAAGTGGAAACAAAGGCGATCCGCTTGCCGTCAGGCGAGAATCGCGGTTCGACGTTTACCGCGCCTCCTGAGGTGAGCTCCAGCGAACGCTTGGTCTGCAGGTTCAGCGCCCAGAGTTCAACTGCATCTTTGGCATATGACGAGTAAATCACCCAGCGCCCGTCGGGCGAGCAGTCAGGTTGGTAATCGTAGCCGGGGCCGTCGGTCAATTGCTCCGCAGAGCCAGAGGCGAGCTTTTGCTCCCACAACGATCCCGCCATGGAGTACACCAGGTCGCGCGAGTCTGGCATCCAGGCCACGGAACTCGGTCCGCTCGTCAGTTGCGGCAGATACATCTCGCGGTAGTAATACGGATGCGGCAGGTCGATCTGTTTGAGAACCGGCTCCCGTTGAGCCAATAGCGGAAGGCATGAGCAAATTAACGCAAAAAGAATCAGGATCTGAATTTCGATGCGGCGATTTCTCACGAACAAGGATCCCTCCGGGGTGACGGCCCGAGCTTTCGCGATATGAAAATTCGAGCTTATAGGGCGGCAAATTATAACGCTGGAACTAGGCCGCTGCCCGTTCCCGCACCAGCCACCAATTCAGCCCGGCCACCAGCGCAGTCGAAAACAAGATCAACGACCCGCTCAAATTCACTCCCGCCATCAGCGCCAGACAAATCATGGCTCCCAGGACCGCGAAGTAAGTCCCTCCTGCAAGACGAAATCTCGCCGCCTCAGGCTGTCTGCTGCGGAATACAGGCAGCGCGGCGCAAACCAGTCCGTAATAAAACAGCCGCGCCACAGCGGAGAGCGTGGCATTCCAGGTGAAATTGCCAAATAGCGCGAGCAGCCAGCTTAGCCCTGCGAAAGCCAGAATCGAAACGTATGGCGTGCGAAATCGGGGATGAATCGCCGCGAAGATAGCTGGGAAGTCTCCATTCTCGGCCAGCGCGAAAGTGATACGCGGAACGCCCAGCATATTGGCGCTGAGGTATCCATACACCGAAATAAGCGCGCCCGCCGACACGAATGCGGCACCGCCATGACCGAGCGCAAACCGGGCAACATCTGCCAGGGGGCGCTCGCTGTGCGCGGGATCCGGCAGTATTCCTACCACCACCCACTGGATTGCCGAGTACAGCAATGTACAGGTAACCAGAGCCATGAAGAGGGCGAAGGCAGCGTCGCGGCGTGGGTCTTTGGCCTCGCTCAAAGGAGTGATGGCGGTTTCGAAACCGCCGTAGGCGAAGACCAGAAGCAATGCCGCTTTCAACCATGAAGACGTCGAGGGATGGCTCACCGGCAAAGGCGGCGCTCCGTGGCCCGCGAATAAATAGACCATTCCCGCGGCCGCAACCAGAAACAGCGGCACCAGTTTTGCCACGGTGAAAATGTTGCTGACCCGTGTGCTGGCGCGCACGCCGCGATAATTGATCACGGTCAAGAGGCCATAAAGAAACGTCAAAGTCAGAAATCGCGGCAGGGGATCTTTAGCGTGGGGCCAGAATTCGCCACAGTAGACGACGAAGAGATCCGCCGTTGCTGCCGGGGCCGCCAGTCGGACCAGCCAAAGCATCCAGCCCACTTCGATTCCAACCAGGCGCCCAAACGCGGCTCGAGCGTAAAGATACGGGCCTCCTGCACGATCGAACTGCGAGGCTACCTCAGCGAAGCACGCCATCACGACGCTCGCGGCGGCTCCTGCCACCAGTACCGCCCACGGGCTGGCTCGGCCAATGAGCCTGGCAACGTCGGCAGGCAATCCAAAAATGCCGCTGCCGATGATGGAGTTGACCACCAGCGCCACCAGGCTCCACCGCCCAATGGCGCGCACCAGGCTGACTTGTTCAGTCGCGGGCAAGACGTGTTTGTATCACAGGACGCAGCCCTCAGCCATCAGCTGTTCGCTCGTCCCCCATCGGGGACGAAAGACCGGCTCAGCACGACTGCCTTCAGGTGCGGCGGATGATAGAAGAACTGAATCAACCTGACCCACTACCCGGGAAGGGCACGACTTTAGTCGTGCCGCCGAACCGTCTAAAATGTGTCGCGCTCCAGCTCCTGAGGTTTTGCCGTTCGAATTTCTGCACGACCTTGCTGCGTCCAAATGCTGCAAAGAGGTGAGCCGCTGAATATGCATCCCCATCGTGTTTTTGTGACCGGAGGCACCGGCTACGTCGGCCATCCCCTGAGCGCTCTTTTGCTGGAGCGCGGGCATGAAGTGCGTGCTCTGGTCCGCTCAGGCTCGGAGAAAAAACTCCCGCCCGGTTGTCAGGCCATTATCGGCAATGCCCTTGACGCTGGCTCCTACGCGGCGCGTATCGCGCCCGCCGACACCTTCATTCAACTGGTGGGAGTTTCGCATCCCAATCCGTCGAAGGCAGCTGAATTCCGCAAGGTAGACCTGGCAGCCGGGCGAGGCGCCATCCAGGCAGCGTCCGCCGCTGGAATATCGCACTTCATCTACGTAAGCGTTGCCCAGCCGGCCCCAGTGATGAAGGCTTATATTCAAGTGCGCGCTGAATGTGAAGCCATGATTCGCCAAAGTGGAATGAATGCCACCATTCTCCGCCCCTGGTACGTTCTCGGGCCGGCACACCGATGGCCGTACCTGTTGCTGCCCATGTACAAACTAATGGAGCTGCTGCCCTCCACCCGCGCCGGAGCAACGCGGCTGGGACTGGTTACGTTAGAACAGATGTGTCAGGCCCTGGCAGGCGCGGTAGAAACTCCCGCCCAGGGAGTGCGCATCGTCGAGGTCCCGCAAATCCGTGCCCCTGGCGGGTTTCCAGAGATGGCCGCGGTTTGACTCAGGGCCACCGCTGCTCTCCTACCCAAGGTAACTCCTTGAATTACCAAAGCGCATGGACATGGGGTACCTGTTCGCTGGCCTTCGCCAGTGAGATGGTTGGCTGTCGTTGATCTCGAACAAGTCGGGGCCCATGGAAAGAGAAAACTACCTGGAAGAGATCCACATCCGCATCCTGCGCGTGACCGAAGATCTGCGCGCCATTCAACGCCAGCTAAACTGCGCCGCCATGGAAGCGCCCAGCGACCCGGAACTCATGGAGGCCCTCAGCCAGTTGCCTGAAATGGAGGCGCTCCAGGTGCTCAAGTCGGCGGTCGACCAGATGCGCCATTTTCTCTGGTTCTACATGCAGGTCATGACCAACGAATCCGACTCCGGCGAAAGACTGCGGCAAAGCATTCGCCAGAAAGTCTCTGCCGATTCCGTGCTCGGTCCGGAAGCTTCATTCCTGGAAAAATTCAAGACCGCGTCCGACGCCGCCCTGGTTCGCTATCTCTCCGACGGCAAACACCGAAAACCAAACTAAGATTAGCCGCCAGCCGTCAGCGGCGTGCCCACGCTTCACACACGTTGCGAAGCGTGGGATTCGCCGAGCGATCCAGCTAAAGGGAACCCGAGACCCTCAATTTCTCAGCGTCTTTCCTGTCTTCAACGTGTATTGAATCCGTTCCTGCGTCTTCCTCTCGCCACACAACGATTTGAACGCCTCGCGCTCCAGATCAAGCACGTATTGCTCACTTACCGGTGTCCCTGAGGTCACGCTCCCGCCGCACAACACCTCCGCGACCTTGGTGGCAATCTTCACTTCGTGGTCCGTGATGTACTCGCCCTGGCGCATGATATGCACTCCCAGCTTCAGGGCGGCGAGGATATTCTCGCCCGGCGCGGGGATGTCGTTGCGAGGCTGCGGAGGTTCGTATCCGGCGCGGACCAGCTCCAGGGCACGAGCCTTGGCGTCGGCCAGAACACGCTCCCGGTTCATGGTGATGCCGTCGGAATCATGCAGGAAGCCCAGGCCGCGGGCTTCCAGTGCCGAGGTTGCAACTCTGGCGGTGGCAATCGTCTCGAAGGCCTTCTTCATCGCTTCCAGCAATTCGACGGATTCTCCGCGTCCCCCCGGACGAATCATCGCCGCGCTGTCCACCGCCCGCAGTAGCATCTCCTTGCACCCGCCGCCGCCGGGCAGCAAGCCGACTCCGACTTCCACCAGTCCCATATAAAGTTCAGCGTGCGGCTGGCGGGCGGCCGCGTGGATCGAGATCTCGGTTCCTCCACCCAAAGTAAGTCCAAAAGGCGCTACCACCACCGGCTTAGGAGAAAACTTGATGGCTTGGGTCATGCCCTGAAATTGGCGAATAGCCAGATCGACGTCATCCCACTCTTCTTCCTGAACCGACATGAGCAGCAACATCACGTTGGCACCGACCGAGAAATTATCGGCATCATTGCTGATCACGAAAGCGTCGAACGCTTCGCCCGGGCCGTTCGGCTTCAGAGTCTGACTGATGAGACTCACAATGTCGCCGCCCAGGGAGTTCATCTTGGAATGAAACTCGATACAGGCGACCCCGTCCCCAAGATCTACCAGAGACGCGCCGGAATTTTTCTTGACCACGCCGTTGGCCTTTTTTGCCACCTCGACCGACCAGACCCCGGCGGCCACTTTTAACTCTTCATACCTGGCGGTCCTGAGATCGAAGTACACCCTGCCTGACGCAGCTTTGGGATCGTCCAGGTACCAGGACTTCTTGCCCGCTGCCAGCAGTTGCTCTACCTGGGGCGCGACCGGGAGGTCCTCTTTCTTCATGCGAGCAACTGTAGCCTCCACGCCGGCCGCATCCCACAGCTCAAACGGGCCCAGCTTCCAGTTGAAGCCCATTCGCATGGCGCGGTCGATTTCCACGATCGAATCGGAAATCTCCGCAATGCGGTTAGCCGAGTAGTTCCAGAGATCGGATAGAACCTTCCATAAAAATGCGCCCGCTTTATCGCCTTTCTGCGGACTGCCTTCGATCCCTAGCAGCATGCGCAAACGGCTGCCCTGATCCTCGAGGTTCTTCGCCATGTCCAGCGCTGGAAACTTCGGTCTTTTAGTCGGATGGTACTCGAGCGTCTTCCAATCGAGAGCCAGCCGCTCGTCTTCCTTGCCAGCGGTCTTTGTCCGCTTGTAAAAGCCTCCCTTGGTCTTGTCGCCGAGCCACTTGCGCTCCAGCATCTGTTTATAGAAGTCAGGCAGGGGGCTGGCGTGGGGCGGACTCCCCTGCCCGGCGGTTTGCGCCATGTTGCTCACCACGTGCCCCAGAATGTCGAGTCCCACGAGATCCACCGTGCGAAACGTAGCTGATTTCGGCCATCCCACCGCGTCGCCAGTGAGCGCGTCAACTTCTTCGATAGTCAAATCCATCTCTTGCATCAGGCGCATGACATTAAGCACAGAAAAAGTGCCGATGCGATTGGCGATAAAGTTAGGTGTGTCTTTGGCCAGAACAATGCCTTTGCCCAGATGCACGTCCGCAAACTGGGCCACCGCGTCAATAATGCCGCGGTCAGTTTCCGGCGTAGGAATGATTTCCAGCAAACGCATATAACGTGGCGGGTTAAAGAAATGCGTGCCCAGCCACGACCGGCGGAAATCGTCGCTAAAGCCCTCGGCAATCTTTCCCACGGGCAACCCGCTGGTGTTTGTGCTGACGATCGTCCCCGGCTTGCGTATGGCCTCAACTTTCTTTAGCAGAGACTGCTTGATCTCCAGTTTTTCGATGACCGCTTCAATGATCCAATCCACCTCGGTCAGGCGCTTGAGATCGTCCTCGAAGTTGCCGATCGTGACCAGCCGTGCAAGCCCCGGCTCGAAAAAAGCCGCGGGCTTGGATTTCTTGGCTGCGTCCAGCCCGGCCGCGGCAATCTGGTTGCGCGCCGGTCCTTCGGAAGAAACCATATCGAGCAGGAAGCTGGGCACGCCGGCATTGGCAAAATGCGCCGCGATACGTGCGCCCATGGTGCCGGCGCCGAGGATGGCAACTTTATGAATGCGTTTCATGTTTGATCTCGGAGAATCCGCCGCAGCCTGCGCTCTGTGGTTAAAGCCAGGCTCTTCGATCGTTAACTTCGATCGTTAAACTTCGAAGGCGGCGATCCTGTCAGGGAAGTCTATCGATTGCCCACTCGTCTTTGCCAGTGCGAACCACCACAATCTCCGATTTTTGTGGACGGCTGGACTTCGCAGTGTCGGAATGAGCTGGAAACAGGGTAACGGGAAAGGTGTATTGCCCGGCGCTCACTCTCTTGCCGCGGGCGATCTCGTAGGCGGCATCCATGCCGGACGAGAAAAACGATTCCAGAAGCTCCACGCTGCTGTGCTGCTTGGCTGCGTCGGTCAACATCAGCAGGCCGGTTTCATGATCCTGATTCTGCCAGGCCTGCAGAAAACGATTGGCGGCCGCCAGGGCGGGAACATATCCCCGGTCCGGGCCGGCGCGATTCGAACGAACTTGGTCTGAACGGGTGGCTTCCGCGCCGCTGGCCAAGGCAGGGGACGGCTTGGCATTGCTCCCGGCAGGAACAGAAAAGACTCCGGCACACGCCAGAATCAGAAGTGGGAAGGCAAGGTGCCTCCCTTGAAGTCTAAAATTCACTGATAAATTATGCGGCAGAACCCGCCGGCCTCCAAGACACCATCAAGGTTCTCCCAATACGCCATCATGTTTCTGTCATCCCCAGCGCAGCCTGGATCCGCGCTGGCGGGCGACGGCAAGTCGAGGGACCCCTGCACTCTTTTCGAACTCTTCATTTCATCGCAGCTGCCGTTACTACGAAATCAGCTTGGCCAGCATGAATGCCGCGGCCGCCGCCAGGCCCCCGATCACAATAGTTTGCAGAGCGCTGCGTCCCGGACCAGTGCCGGTATAGCGCCCCTTGAGATAGCCAAAGACGCCAAGCGCCGCCAGCGTCACCGCGGCGGAATACGCCAGGCCGTGCACCGCGTTCGAAAGCACGATGTAAGGCGAAAGAGGAATCATGCCACCCGCGATGTATGAACCCGCGATTGTCGCTGCGCTGGTGACGGCGCGTTGCGGGTCGGGCTCTTCGAGGCCGAGTTCGAAACGCATCATGAAGTCCACCCACGCGTCCGGTCGCCGGCTTAACGCTTCCACAACCGGCGTGCTCTCCTGCTCCGTCATGCCGTAAGACTGAAACACGCGGCCCACTTCCGCCATCTCCTCTTCGGGAATTTCCTTAATCTCGCGATACTCGCGAGCGCGTTCCTGCTCATAATGCTCAGCGTCGCCTCGGGCTGCCAGGTAGCCACCCAGCCCCATTGCAATCGAACCTGCGGCGATTTCAGCTAACCCGCCCACCACGATCAGCCGCGTATTCTGCACCGCGCCCGAGAGCCCGGCCGCCAGCGCGAACGGTACCGTCAGCCCGTCGGCCATTCCAATGACCACGTCGCGCACGAAATTGGTTGCCATGAAATGAGTTTCGACATGTTCAGCGTGTGCCATGCTCAGACCTCGGAATGGGATTTCAAGTATTGCTGCGCCCGCTTCACCATATCTCGCTCGCCCCGGTACGCTAGCCTGCGCGGGGCGTCGTCCAGCGGTATCCAGCTGGCTCGCCTGACTTCGATCCGCATTTCGGGCGTGACGTCGTCGATTTCCCCGGATTCATAACGCAGCAGGAAAAACGAAACGATTTTAAAGACGCGCTGCCCATCGCCCCAGGAACGCACATAAACGTATTTAATATCCCCCAGCTTGGTAATTGTCGTTGCGGTAAGGCCGGTCTCCTCGCGTACCTCCCGCACCGCCGTTCCCTCCGGCTTCTCGCCTGGGTCCACCAGGCCCTTTGGCAACGCCAGCACTATCTTTTTGTGGGAGGTTTTCCCAACTGGGCGTGCCGGGGAAGTCTCGCTCTGGGGCTCAATCACCGCCAGGTTCCAGCTCTCGCCGGCCCTCCGCACCACCACCCCGCCAGCTGAGATTTCCCGGACCATGGCCCACAAGTTAACAGGATTATTGGAGTTAGTCACCGGGGACTGCCTGCGAACGGAGGTAACCGTGAGCCGCTAACGGACGTGACTGGAACTCCCGGCGCGCAGCTGGCATCTTAATCATTAGATCGGAGTAATCCGATCCGGTCGGCAAAGTGCAGGGGCAGCCGGAGGAGTGAGGTTCCCCGTGAAGAGGCTAGGCAAAATCATTCGCTCGGTACAGGCCTTCGGACGCGGCCTGTCGGGGATTTCCGGAGCCGAAAACGGCCAACCTTCTTCTGGCATCGGCTTGGCCCTGGGCGGCGGCTTCGCTCGCGGCATTGCTCACATCGGCGTTCTCAAGGTTTTCGAGCGGGAAAATATCCCCATCAGCATGGTCGCAGGCACCAGCGTAGGAGCGCTGGTTGGGGCTGCATACTGCAGCGGCGTGACCGTGGCCGAACTGGAAGAAATGGCCGCGCGAGTCCGCTTCAAAGACTTCGCCTCCTGGACTCTCTCACGTTACGGATTTGCCAGCAACCAGCGCATGATCAAGTTCCTGAGCAGCATTCTTAAGGTTAAGACGTTCGAAGAATTGTTGATTCCCCTGGCAGTCACCGCTACAGATTTTTCCACTGGTGCCGGTGCCGTCTTTCATTCCGGCCCGCTGGTGGATCCGGTGCGCGCTAGTTGCGCCTATCCCGGCATGTTTTTGCCGGTAAAGATCCGTGGCCGTTTGCTGGTCGATGGCATGCTCGCGCACGCGGTGCCTACTATTCCATTGCGTGAAATGGGAGCCCTTCGGGTGGTGGCAGTACACCTCAAGGGAAATTGGGCTAACGGCGACGCCGGTCCGCGGCATCTATTCGATGTGATCGGCCAGTGCTTTGCCATTGCCCAGGAAATGAACTGCGGGGTGTGGAAGGCGGCCGCAGATCTGGTCATTGATCCCGACGTCAACGGATACAAGTACGATGATTTTGCCCGCTCCACCGAGCTGATTCGCTCCGGCGAAACTGCGGCAATGGCGGCCTTGCCGGAAATCCGAAAGTGGCTGCAACCAGCCGAACCCGCCCGCCTGAAAGCCCAACCAGTTCGACTCCCTCAACCGGCTCCAGCATCCGCAAAGTAGCTCCCACCGACAAAAACTGAGAACCGAAAACTAAAAACTGAAATCCAAACAAACAAAATCCAACACCGAAACCGAAAACTAAAACCAGAAATCAGACCGGGGATGAAAACGAGGAGGGGGTTAACCTGAGGCCTATTTCATTACCCCGCGCGAAGCAATCCCAATATTGTCTCGCGAGGTATTCTTCACCAGGTACATCATTTCATCGGCTTGGCGGATGATTTCGCGGGGCGATTTGGCGTCGTGCGGGTAGGTGGCCACGCCGATCGAGGCACGGACATTCAGATTGAGTCCTTCTTCCTGGCAGAACATGCTGGTCCGCAAGCTGTCGCGCAAACGTTTCGCTACCACCAGGGCTGCATCTTTGCCGGTTTGTGGCAACAGGATCACAAATTCGTCGCCGCCATAGCGGAACGCGTAATCGATCAAACGCAGCTGCGCTTTTATCAGGTATCCGATTTCCATCAGCAGCTTGCTTCCTACCAGATGCCCGTGAGTGTCATTCACCTGTTTGAAGTGATCCAGATCGATGAACAGCACCGTGAACTCGTAGCCATAGCGCGCCGAACGGTAGACCTCGGTCTCCAGCGTCTTGTACAGGTGGCGGGCATTGTACAGACCGGTGCAATCGTCGGTGATGGTGAGTTCCTGAATCTTCTCCACCGCCCGGGCATTTTCGATGGCGATGGCGGCGTAATCGCAAATCGACTGAAGAAAGAACGACTCCTGGTCGGTAAAGTGTTCCATCTTGACGTTGACCAGTTGGATAACGCCAAGCACCCGCAGCTTGGAGCGTAGAGGCACGCAGATGATGGAGCGCGTCTCCCATTTCGTCATCTCGTCAATGCGCTTGGCGAATCTCGGATCCGTGTACACGTCGGGCACAACCACCCGCTCGCCATGTTTGGCCACCCAGCCGGCAATTCCTTCTCCCACCTTGAGCCGAACATTCTTCAGGGTTTCCGCAGCTTTGCCCACGACGATAGCGAAATATAGTTCGTCGCGCTCCTCATCCACCATCAGCAAAGACCAGTTGTCCGGCTTAAAATACTCGGCCATCTTTTCCATGATGGTCTGCAGGATGGAATCAAGATCGAGGGACGAGGTGAGGGCCTTGGCCACATCATGGAAGATGTTCAGCTCCTGAGCTTTGCGGTCGGCACCGGTTGTGGCCTTGGTCATCAACAGCAGTCCTTAAATGCGGCAGGAGTTGCTGAAATTATATGCGGCCCCAGAAAGCGGGAGCAATCAACCTTAGTAACCAGAACCCTCAAAGCCACGCCCCAAAGAGACTTGGGGCCGTACAGGCGGTAGAAGGATCCCGGCCCTCAAGGGCCGTTTAACCTTCCGGCTTCCACCACCCAAATACCTGGTCCCAGTACCCCCTGATTAACATATGATTATTTAGGGTTTTCGCCCCGCCAAGGGGG
Organism: Terriglobales bacterium; assembly: GCA_036265205.1. Lineage (GTDB taxonomy): Bacteria > Acidobacteriota > Terriglobia > Terriglobales > Acidobacteriaceae > JAIQFF01. The sequence continues at coordinate 61,351 of DATAPL010000018.1, read as the reverse complement.
CGGACAGCAAACTCGGCGCAGGAGAAGTCGTGGAATCATTAGGGCCGCGGTTGAAGAGGGAACGGGAACAGCGCAAGATCAGCCTGGACGACATATCGGTGTCGACCAAGATCGCTCCCCGCTTCCTGATTGCCATCGAGGAAGAGCACTTCGACCAGCTTCCCGGAGGAATCTTCAACAAGGGTTTTGTGCGAGCTTATGCCCGTCATTTGGGACTGGACGAGGCCCAGGCCATTGCCGATTACGTTGCCGCCAGCGGCGCCGTTTTACCGGAAAATCAGCCGATCGAGGTGCTCGAGCCTTCAGTCGCTGAGGTCCCTGAGCCGGAAGCGGCTGACCCGGCATCGCGTATTCCCTGGGAAGTACTGGCCATCGTTCTGCTCGTCGTGGCCTTTGGTTTCGCGCTCTGGGGCTTCCACTCGCGGGAAAAATCGGCGCGCCCGAGCTTTGTTCCGAAACCTGTACCCAGCGAGAGTTCCGCGGCGCCAGCCGCGAGTGCCAGGGAAATGTCTCCAGCAGCTCCCGCCGCGCCGGCGATCAGCACATCGCCACAGACTTCCGCTCCGCAACCTTCTGCCGCGCCCAGCCCTCCACGCGCCGCTGCGCCAGATCCAGGCGCGTTCCTCGTCCAGGTCAAAGCTCGCCAGGATTCGTGGGTAGTAATCAGCGCCGACGGCAAGGAGATCATGCAGGACACACTGCGTGCCTCGGCTGAAAAATCCATCGGAGCTCGCGATCAGGTTGTCATCAGAACCGGAAACGCCGGCGCTCTCGACATCTCGTTCAATGGCAAGGAACTGCCGCCCCAGGGAAGCTACAACCAGGTAAGGACCCTGACCTTCGATCCCAATGGCCTGCGACCGCTTGGCAGCCGGGGGTCGGAGGGCGCGCCCTCCGACGAACGCTGAACGACGAGAGCGAAACCAGGCAAAAAACAGTCCGGTTTTAGCCTCCGAATTCTTTTCCGACATACTTTGAATCCGAAGCTGCGTGGGCGGCGACGGTATCAGTTTTTGTCCTTTGGTTCCGGTGACTTACCGGCTCATCCCGGAGTTCTCCCGCTGCTCCGGCGGTCTCGCGCCGGAGCCTCAAAAGCATTGCATCCAGCCCCCTTCTCTGGTATTTTCTAAGAGGCTGCAAAATGTTGACTTATACCCTGTTATGTTCTGATCCTCCCTCCACGTTTTGACGTCCACATTGCCTGAAGGAGAAGCCGATTGTCTTCCAAGAACCGCTATCTTTTTACCTCTGAATCCGTGACCGAAGGCCATCCCGATAAGATTGCCGACCAGATTTCAGACGCTATCCTCGACGCCTGTCTGGCCGAGGACCCGCTCAGCCGCGTCGCCTGTGAAACCCTGACCGCCACTGGCCTGGTGGTGATCGCGGGTGAAATTACCACCAAAGCCTACGTCGACTTCCAGTCGCTGGTTCGGGGAACGATTTCCTCCATCGGCTATAACAACGCGCTCTACGGCTTCGATTCCAACACTTGCGCGGTGATTTCCAGCATCAACAAGCAGTCCGGCGATATCGCCATGGGCGTCGACACCGGTGGCGCCGGCGACCAGGGAATGATGTTTGGTTACGCTTGTAATGAGAACGCTGAACTGATGCCGACGCCGATTTCCTTGGCGCATAAGTTGACCATGCGCCTGTCGGAAGTGCGCAAGCATGGCCGCCTGCCTTACCTGCGGCCTGACGGCAAGTCGCAAGTCACCGTCGAGTACGATAAAAACCACAAGCCGCAGCGGGTCGACGCCGTGGTTGTTTCCACACAGCACGCCGAGAACGTAACCAACGAAGAGCTGCGCAGCGACATTCTGAAGCACGTGATCCAGGCCACCATTCCCGCCAACCTGCTCGACGAAGACACCAAGTACCACATCAATCCCACGGGCCGGTTCGTAATTGGCGGTCCGATGGGTGACACCGGTCTCACCGGCCGCAAGATTATCGTGGACACCTACGGCGGCATGGGCCGCCACGGCGGCGGCGCCTTCAGCGGCAAGGATCCGACCAAGGTTGACCGTTCGGCGGCCTACATGGCGCGGCACATCGCGAAAAACATCGTGGCCGCCGGCCTGGCCGACCGCGTCGAAGTGCAACTCGCCTACGCCATCGGCGTAGCCGATCCGGTCAGCGTGCTGGTCGACACTTTCGGCACCTGCAAAGTGGACCCGGACACGATTCCCGATCTGGTGCGGGCCAATTTCCATCTCACCCCAAAGGGAATTATCGAGTCGCTGAAATTGCGCCGCCCGATCTACTGTAAGACTGCGGCCTACGGACACTTCGGCCGCAACGATCCCGACTTTACCTGGGAAGCCACCGACAAGGCAGCCAAGCTGGCCAGCGACGCCGGCCTGCGCGAGACGGTTGGAGTTCGCAAATAATTCTGTAACCACAAAGGACACGAAGGTACACCAAGGGAACCTGACTTCGCGATTTCCTTCGTGTTACTTTGTGTCCTTGGTGGTTCAACAAGTGGTGGTTCAACAAGTTTCGTTTAAAAATCAATACGGCACACGCTACAGGAGAATATGTCAACCACACCGACGCAAGTGAATTGTGACGTTAAGAATCTCGAATTCGCTGACCTGGGCAAGAAGCGGATTGACTGGGCCAACCAGTCCATGAAAGTTCTGCAGATCATCCGCAAGGAATTCATCAAGAACCAGCCCCTCAAGGGCATTCGGGTTTCGGCCTGCCTGCACGTGACCGCCGAAACCGCGAACCTGATGATCTGCCTCAGGGATGGCGGCGCTGACGTTGTACTGTGCGCTTCCAATCCTTTGTCCACGCAGGACGACGTGGCCGCCAGCCTGGTGCACGATCACAACATTCCAGTTTTTGCCATCAAGGGCGAGGACAACGACACTTATTACGGCCACATTCTGGCAGCCATCGATCACAAACCGCAGATCACCATGGATGACGGCGCCGACCTGGTCACGCTGCTGCACACCAAGCGTCGGGACGCGCTCGAAGGCGTGATCGGCGGCACCGAGGAAACCACCACGGGCGTAATCCGCCTGCGCGCCATGGCCAAAGAAGGCGTGCTGAAGTTTCCCATTATCGCGGTAAATGACGCCGATACCAAGCACCTGTTCGACAACCGCTACGGCACCGGCCAGTCCACCATTGATGGCATCATCCGCGCCACCAACTATCTTTTAGCCGGCTCGAAGTTCGTGGTCGCCGGCTACGGCTGGTGCGGACGTGGCTTGGCCAGTCGCGCCCGCGGCGCCGGCGCCGAAGTCATCGTCACCGAGGTCGATCCCACGAAGGCGCTCGAAGCGCACATGGACGGCTTCCGCGTCATGTCCATGACCGAAGCGGCCCGGCTGGGCGACGTGTTCTGCACCGTCACCGGCAACAAGAGTGTGCTGACCAAAGAGCACTTCGATGTCATGAAGGACGGCGCCATCATCTCCAACTCCGGCCACTTCAACGTGGAGATCGACATCGTGGCGCTGGAAAAGATGTCATCCTCAAAACGCACTACGCGCACCTCGGTCGAAGAGTACTCGCTGCGCGACGGCCGCAAAATCAACCTGCTGGGCGAAGGCCGTCTCATCAACCTGGCCTCCGCCGAAGGCCATCCGCCATCAGTAATGGACATGAGCTTCGCTGACCAGGCTCTCTCCGCCGAATTCATGGTGAAAAACTACAAAACGCTGGAGAAGCGGGTCTATAAGGTCCCCGACGACCTCGACAAGCGCGTTGCCAAACTGAAGCTCGAGTCAGTAGGCATCAAAATCGACAAACTGACGCCGGAGCGGGAAGAGTATCTGGCGGGGTAGAGCGAGGGGACGTAGCTTGTGTGGCGCGGGCGCCCTCGCCCGCGAAATGCCCGGCAAACTCAAGGGGCGGCGCAAGCCGCCCTTTTTTCTATCGTCGATAGCAGAGATACATGAGCTGCGAACTGCCCCACTCAAGCCAAAATCGGGCTTGAATGGGCCACCCGTCCAGCGAAGCGCGGCCCATACAAGACATCGGCGGCGTAGAATAGGAACGGATGGCCTACCTAGCGTTTTGGCTCATCTTGGTCGGCGGCAAAGCAGCCCTCATGTACGGGGTTTGGAGGCTTGCAAAAACCCAAGGGAGATCACCTTGGGTTCCACTCATTGCAAGCATATTCTGCGCTAGCATCGTGTTCTTTGCACTCTTCATCAAAGGACGCGCGGAACATCTTACGAGTCCTCAAAATTCAAACTGATACACTACCGAAAGAGTGGGGCACCCGCTCTCCTCCGCCCTCTGTGGTAAATTTAAATTTTCCATGAAATATATCGCTGACTGGGCTCTCGACGTGGCTGCGAAACGCGGCGCATCTTATGCCGATGCCCGCATTGCCGACGATCGCCACCGCGCCCTCTCCACGAAAAACGGGAAAGTGGGTGGAGCCTCGGTTTCGGAGTCGTTGGGGTTTGGAGTCCGGGTCATCGCCGATGGCGCCTGGGGGTTTGCGGCCTCGGACGATATGAGCCGGGCTGGAGTCGAAGCTACCGCCGCGCGCGCAGTCGAGATCGCCAAGGCATCGTCGCGGGTGAAGCAGCACGATATTCGGCTGGCGCCGGAGAAACCTGCTGCCGCCGAGTGGACTTCGCCGTTCCAGGTCGATCCTTTCACCACCTCGGTCGAGCAGAATATTGAGTTGCTGCTGAAGATCGATTCAGAGTTGCGTTCGGTGAAGGGCGTCACCATGGCGGAGACCAACCTGAACTTCCGCCGGGAAGAGCAGTGGTTTTTTTCTTCCGAAGGCTCCAGCATTCATCAGACGAAATACACGACCGGCGCAGGTTACGCGGCCCACGCCTTCGCCGGAAACGAGATTCAGAAGCGTTCGTATCCCAATTCCTACGGAGGGCAGTGGCAGAACAAGGGATTCGAACTGGTTGACGAGTTGAAGCTGGTGGAAAACGCCCGCCGGGTGGGCGAGGAGGCGGTAGCGCTGCTCAGCGCCGATCAGTGTCCTGAGGGCGTATTCAATATCATTTTGGACAGCTCGCAGCTGGGCTTGCAGATCCACGAGTCGGTCGGACACCCGATCGAACTCGACCGGGTGCTCGGCATGGAAGCGAATTTTGCCGGAACTTCCTTTCTGACCTTGGATAAGCTCCGCACTCTGCGCTATGGCAGCGACCTGGTGAACATCGTTGCCGACGCGCGCCAGGAACACGGCCCGGGGCTCGGCACCTTCGCCTTCGATGACGAGGGAGTCCCGGCGCAATGCACTCCGATTATCTCGAACGGCCTGTTTACCGGATATCTGAGTTCGCGGGAAACCGCTCACACCATCGGCGTCAACCGCTCGGGTGGAACGTTGCGTGCCGAAGGCTGGAGCCGGCTGCCGATTATCCGCATGACCAACATCAGCATACTGCCGGGCGAAAAGCCGCTGACCCGCGAGCAGCTTATCGCGTCAACCGACGAGGGCATTTACATGGAGACCAATCGCTCCTGGTCGATCGATGACAAACGGTACAACTTCCAGTTTGGCTGCGAAGCAGGCTGGGAGATCAAAAATGGCAAGCGCACCCGCATGCTGAAAAATCCATCCTACAGCGGAATTACTACGGAGTTCTGGAACTCGATGGATGCGATTTGTTCCCGTGATGAGTGGACGCTGTGGGGCACGCCACACTGCGGCAAGGGCCAGCCGCAACAGGTGATGGGCACGGGGCACGGAGCGGCGCCGGCGCGGTTTGCTCGTGTCAAAGTGGGAACTGCGTATAGAGGTACGTGACCTTCGTCACAGCGGGATCAGCACTGGACGTTCAGCACTCAGCACTCGGCGGTCAGCCAGTGGAGGAGTTGCCGGAATGAAAAACTTTAGAGATCTGAGTGGGCTGAGGGCTGATTGCTGAATGCTAAATCAAGACCAGGCCGGCGAAATTTTCCAGCGAATCCGGAAGCACTCGACCGCGGACGAAGTGGAAGTGATCTTCTATGGCGGCAAGAGTGCTCTGACGCGTTTTGCCAACAATGTTATTCATCAGAACGTCGCGGAAGAGAATTACGCGGCGTCGGTGCGGACCGTTTTCGCCGGAAGAACCGCTCGGGCCACCACCAACAAGCTGGACGACGAGAGTCTGAAGCGGGTGGTGGAAGCGTCTGAAAGTCTGGCGAAGGTTCAGCATCCCGATTCCGATTTGCTGCCGATGGCGGACGCGGGCGAGGGCGCCCAACAGAATGCCCAGGCCGCTCCGAGCCGGTATTTTGCCCAGACTGCGGCGCTTACCGCGGAACTGCGTGCCGAAGCAGTCAAGAAAATTGTCGGAGTGGCTGGCCGGCACAAGCTCACCACTGCCGGCATCTTCTCCTCGGCGGAAGCTGTGGAAGGTATTTTCAATTCACGCGGCCTGGCCGCCTGGCACACGCAGACCTCGTCGGAAATCTCGATTACCATGCTGGCGGGCGATTCTTCGGGATGGCAGAAAGCGAACTATCCCGACGTGAGCCGGCAGGATCCTGCTGGCCTGGCGGAGATTGCGGCGCGCAAGGCCCTGGAATCTGCCCGTCCGCGGGAGATTCCGCCGGGAAAATATACCGTTATTCTGGAACCTGCCGCGGTGCTCGACATGGTAGGTTTCATGTTCTTCGACTTCGGCGGTCTGGCCATTCTCGACCAGCGATCGTTTCTCAACAACCGCGTCGGCACGCAAATTTTCGGGGCAAACATCAATGTCTGGGATGATGTGGCGCATCCACTGCAGTCGGGCGCAGGGTTCGATGGCGAGGGCGTTCCGCGGCAGCGAGTGCAGCTGATCGAAAACGGCGCGGTCAGACGTCTGGTGTATGCGCGATCAACTGCGGCAAAAATGAAACAGTCGGAATACAAGGACAAGGTCGGCCCGGTGCAGGCGACGGGTCACGGCTTTCCGCTTCCCAACGAAATGGGCGAAGCTCCCATGAATATCGTATTCGGCGCTCCCGCGGATCCGAAAACAGTCGACCAGATGATCGGCTCCACCGAGCGCGGAGTGCTGGTTACGCGTCTCTGGTACATCCGCGAGGTGGATCCCTACGAAAAGATTCTTACCGGCATGACTCGCGACGGCACGTTCTATGTGGAAGATGGAAAAGTTCGCCAGGGCATTCTTAACTTCCGCTTTAATGAAAGCCTGATTCACATGCTTTCCAACGTTGAAGCCATGGGAACTCCGGTGCGAGCAAGCGGCGAGGAATCTTTCGACATGGTGGCCCCGCCCATGAAAGTACGTGATTTCAATTTCACTGAGGTGACGAAGTTTTAGGAGCAGGTTTGGACTTCGGACCTCGGACCTCGGATTTCGGGCCTCGGGACTTCAGCAATCAGCATCCGGCACTCAGACCGCCTTTCATATTTGCTGTGTCGCGTCGCACTGATTGCTGAGTGCTGAAACAAATGCGCCTCCAATCCAAGCGGTGACTTGGGTAACGTTGGCCCACTTCTGCGACCATGCTAACCTCCCGTATAGGCAGTAAAATCAGCCGTTTGCGAAGGGTTTGAGGGAGGCAGATGCACCTGTCTTGTCCTTTTGCGGCGGCGACGAAGACGAGATACGCAGTCCCGCAACCTCGCGCTCGCTTGAGCACTGCAGCGCGGCAGCAGAAGGCCGGCGAGATCGCCAACGATGCCACGCATTCCTATCTTCAAACTCGGCCGGTCGCCTGAGGAAATCCAGCCTCCAAACCTGAGCAGTTACACGCCCAAGCTTACTCTTGAAGATCTCCAACTAGGCGTGGACAACCTGCGGCACGACGTACATCTCAGCCCGCGATTTGTGGAGCAGGCGCGGCTCCGGATCGCGCGCATCATCGTGCGCCAGGGAGACATGGATGGATTATTGGCTGCCGAGCCACCGGAGCGAAGCGGAGGCAATCACTTTATCGGATCCACGCGGTTTGTGAACCCGCAGCTGCAGAAAGCAGGACCCTCAGAACTGAAGAGCCTGCTGGCCGACCTGCATGTGGTGGCGCTGAATCGCGCCAAGGCGGCGGAAAATCTTTCCGTGGATGTGCTGGCGCGGGTGGCGATCGTCAAATTTCTGCGCATCGAGTTGAACGCACAGTTTGCCCAACTGCTGGAGCGCGGCCGCATGATGCTCAAAAGCTATGAGGGCGTGCGCCAGCAAAAGGCGCTGGAGTATCGCGAGCGGGTTGCGGCTTTTCAGGTTGCAAAAAAAATCATCCTGCGCAAGACGGGCCAGGAGCTGTTCCGCATTCTGCGCGAGATCGAGAAGGAAACCCTGGCGCGTATGCGCCGTTCCCTGTTCGGTAACCGCGGCGAGGCGGAATATAAGCTCTTTCTCAACCCGCTGATCTTCACCGAAGACGGTTGCGATACCTATCTGAACGCAGAGCACTACGTGATGCTGGGCAATTTCGATCGCGATCCGGACCGGTTTTCCAACGTGCGGCGGGTGGTGCGTGAATTTCTGCGAGGTTTAAATCTAGGCTCAAAAGCGGAGGACGATGCGGTGGTCGATGGCTGGCTGAATGTTCCGGAAAACGCCCACGAACTGGTGGGTTCCGGCCAGCCCGACGACAGTAGCAGCGAAGGCCGCGCCCAAAAAGCGCGCCTCCAGTCCTGGGTGGAATTGCTGGAGCGCGAAAAGCTGATGGATTACGTGATCGCCTCCTACGAAGTGGTGCCGCTGCTTGCCGAGTACTCTCCGCGCATCAACGCGCAGCAATTAAAAAATGGGCTGATCTTGCGCGAGGAACGCGAGCGGGTGGAGAAGCTGATTGAAGAACACGGCAAGCTCTCCGCCGAAAGCCTGTACTCCGCGATGGTGCGGTTTGCCGCCTGCCGGGGCGGGGAACGGGCCAAGATGGCGGCTCGCTTCCTACGCGACTTCCTGCGCTACCACCGCGACCTGCGCCGCCTGGAGGCGCTAAATTCCGCCCTGGACAGCGGCAACCTGATCGGCAATTCGAAGTTGCGGGACCTTTCCGCCATGAATGGCACGCTTTACGAATTCCTGTTGCCGGAGGAGCAAAAACCATCGGAAGACAAAGTACTCCGCCATGTGATCCTGAAGGCGGATGTCCGTGATTCATCCCGGCTTACCCGCTCGCTGCTGGCCAAGGGGATGAATCCGGCTTCCTATTTCAGTCTCAACTTTTACGATCCGGTCAATAAGTTGCTGGCAAAATACGGCGCGCGCAAAGTGTTTGTTGAAGGCGACGCCCTCATCGTCGCCCTGCTGGAGCACGAAGGCGAGGCGCCCATGGCAGTAAGCCGGGCCTGCGTGCTGGCGCGTGAAATTATCGAGATCGTACGCGGCTACAACCATCTTCTGGAGCGGGCGGGACTGCCGGCGCTGGAGTTGGGGACTGGAATTTCTTTTCAGGATTCGGCGCCGATGTACCTGATGGATGGCGAACAACAGATCATGATCTCCGAAGCCCTGAACGAGAGTGACCGGCTGTCCTCGTGCAGCAAGCAGGTTCGCAAGACGGTGCAGGGGGCGAACAGCCCGTTCAACGTGTATGCATTCCAAACTGTCGATGACTCCGCCGCGGCTGAGAGCCCGGAGGACTTCACTTTCAAATATAACCTCAATGGAATTCGCATCAGCGAAGCGGCTTTCTCCCGCCTGCAGCAGGAAATCTCTCTCGAGCCTTGCCGCCTCGATTTGCCCGCGCTGTGGGGCAGCGAGGACTTCCGCATATACCGCGGACTGGTTCCCATCGGGAACGATATTTTCAAGAAAATTTTGGTGCGTTCCAGCAAGATCCCGCAAATCGATCCGCAGAAATTTTCTTTGCTGCGCTGGACCGACCGGTGGTATTACGAAATTTGCGCTGATCCTGCCACTTACGCGATGTTGGAGAGTAAGACGGGATCGGGGAAATAACGAACCCAGTTTGCGGTTCCTGGTTGCCGGTTCTCAGTTACTAGAAGCTTGATTTTCCGCGCACGGGCTTGAACGGGATCAGGACCACGGCTTCGAGATCGACTGCCGCGCCATTTTTGGTAGCGGGACGAAAGCGCCAGCGCGCCAGCGCAGCTCGGGCGTATTGGTCGAGCTGGTCGTCCACCCCGCGCAGGACGCGCACATCGGTTACCGAGCCGTCGTTGCGGATGACGGCGTAAAGCGTCACCGTGCCCTGAACGTTGCGGCGCATCAATTCCAGCGGGTACGCGGGATCGACCTTCTGAGTGGCCACGGGAGCGGTCAGTTCGGCCTTGTCGTCGCTTGCGCCGTTGCCGGCATTCAGCTCGGCAAAACGAATTACCCAACTTCCACCCGCGGAATTCAGGTTAGGCATGTTCAGGGTCATCTTGTAAAACTTCCGGTCGCCGAAGATCCAATGGTCGACGTCGGTGCCGGTGTCTTCGGAAATCCGGGCAGGCGGCGAAGGCGGCGCGGCGCTCACTCGCGGCGGGGTTGCATCTGCCACCAGCCGGGAATTGGATGGACTGCCTTGTCCCTGGCCCGCTACGGTGGAAGTCTGAGCGTTGGGGGCTCGGCCGACGGTCAAGCCGGTTGGGACGCCGCTGTTCTTGCCTGCGGCGGAACCGCTGCCGCTGCCATGATCGGCGCTGGCTGTAACGTCTGGAGTTCCGGCAGCGCCCCTCTTTCCAGCAGGGGTGGCGGCGAAGGTACCGCGGCGATTTCCGGCGGGCGGTTCCGCCGGCGCTCCTGCCGCCGGGTGAATGCCGAGTGCGATCAGCCTGCCGCCTCCGGAGTCTGAACCTGCGTTGCCTTGGATCGATGGTGGCGGGGGGACGGCTGCCGGACCACTGCCCAGTGCGCTCCGGGCTCCGCCCGCAACTGTGTATTGTTCGGCCACCGGCAACTCCGGCGCAGGCGCGACTACTTCGGAGTGGCCGATGTTCAGGTCTCCCAGTTTGCGCGCTGATGCAGCGTCTACGCGGGGTGCCGGGGCCACGATCGCAGCCTGCGGAGCCAGCAAGGCTCGCGCTGAAGGCTGCACATCAACGTCCGGGGCCGGCGCTACCACCGATTGGGAAAACTCGGGAGCTTTTTGCCGGTTGGCGGGCATCGTTTCAGGGGCAGGCGCGACCGCCGTCACCGACAGCGCCGGAAGCCTCAGATTGGCTGCCGCGCTGGTGGACGCAAGAGGCACCACCGGCTGGGCTTGCGTGGGCGACCAGGCCACGACGTTGGGCAGCGGCACGTCATGATTCAGTTTGACGCCGGAAGGGGTCACGATAGTCTGGGAGCGATTGTCCGCCTCAGGCGGCACCGAGATGATGGGCTGCGGAGCGTATTCCGGTTCGCCTTTTTCCGGCAGCGGCTTTCGGTTGCCGCCGGTATCGAGTGGCGGAAGATATTCAGAGGGGCTGTAGTAGATGACGGCAGCGCGGTCGAAGGCCGGCTTGACCACCACATCCGGCTTTTGCGGCCAAAGCTGAACCGATCCCCAAAGCAGCAAAATTCCTGCGAGGTGGCAAAGCCCTGATTGCGCAAACCGTTTCCAGGGCAGGCTCGAGGCGACAAAGACGTCTGGCCAAAACAAGCCAGGCGGGGAGTATCCAGAAGAAGATGTTGGCTGTTGAGCCCGAAACAAATCCCGCAAATTCCGGAAGAAGACCTTATGCCATGGGGGGAGATCGACCAACAGGGCCGGCAGGGCGGCTTCTGGGTCGGACTCGACTGTTGGTTCCAAAAGCGCCGAAGCAGGTTTCATCAAGCAGACCGAATTTCGAATAGTAAATTATAGTCCGCTTATGGTCCCGTACATACTCGCGAGTTCACTGGAAATGGGCCATTTCGGGATCCCCAATGCCGGCCATCCAACGGCGGTTATCCCAATGTTTCGCTATTCAATGTAAAGAATTGTCATTCAGGCCCGGAAGCGATGAGCGAGGAATCTGTCGTCCGCCAGGAAAGATTCGGCGGTGTGCTTTAATACGCACATGGGCAGACGGTACAGCTACCTTTCCCTGGTGATGTTGCTGACGTGCGCTTTGCTGAGCGCGCAAAATCCAACCCCAACCATCCCCGCCGCCAAGCCTGCCGACGACTACTCGGGAATGTATTCGTTCTTGCAGGACGGCGAGTTCGTGCAACTCACGGTCGAGGATGCCGGCCGGGTCACCGGATTTATCTCCCGCTACGGCGATCTGGAAAGCGATCGCGGCCAGTTCCTCGATCACTTCTTCAAGCCGGGCAAACTCGAGGGCACAAAGTTGAACTTCACTACCGAGACGGTGCACGGCGTGTGGTACGAATTCAAAGGGACAATCGAACGGGGACCGGGCAAAAATCCCGGTGACGAAGCCTACTACCTGATGAAGGGAACACTGGTTCAGAACACTACCGACTCCAACAAGAAGACGTTGTCGAAATCGCGCGATGTGTCCTTCAAGTCGTTTCCGCAGGATCTGGAAGCCTCTCCGGAAAAGCCGAACTGAGTTCTCAAGGCGCAGAGTGCGGCAGCGCCAACCTTCGCATGTCGTCGATCAGGGCTTGCGGCGACACCGGGCGTCCGAGAAACTGGCGCAGCAGGTCCGCAGTTTCAAACTCTCCACCCACCCGCAGCAAATGTTCGGAAATCCAGGAATACCAGCGGGGGTCGCCGGTCTCAAAAGGACCGAGGGATTGGCGGATGCGTTGCCGGATGTCGGCGGTGATCACCGCACCCAATCCATAGTTCACCATGTAGCCGGGAGAATCCACCAGTTGCACTCGCACCGCCCACCATGAATATTCCGGATGCGGAACCACGTGCAGGTAGCGGCTGGTGATCTCGGTCCAGACGGCGTTGGGGTCGGCGGCGGGATTGTGCAGCATTCTGATTTCGAATAAGGCCCAGGCGACGTCCAGCATCACCCCCGAATAAAGATTTCGCAGCGATGCCGGCTGAGACGCGGCAACGCCCAGATATTTCTGCTGCCAGGCTGGATCGTAGACGCTCCACGACGGCACATCGGCGAAAGCTTCAATAAACAGCAGGCTGTCGTTGTAGGTGAAAGCGGGACGAGCTCGAACCGCGACAAAGTGGATGGCGTGGCCTTCTTCGTGCACCAGTTCGTTCATGTTGGAAAGACCGCCGCGCGCGTAATTGGCTGAAACGCGCGCGATGGCCGGACGCCATGCGCCATTCACCATCCGGCCGCAGCGTAACAAGTCGGTGTACGCCAGCGGCGCTTTTCCCGGGCGGGGATCGAGATCAAACAGGACGCCGAGACCGTTGAGGTCGGCGCCGAGATCGTGATAGTAGGTTTCGCTGATCTTCAGAAGGGATGCGAGGGGAATCGCTCGATCCACCAGACGGCCGGGTTCGCCTGCAACATATCGATAATCCCAGGGCTCGATGGGAGTGTCGCCGCTGACCTGGCGCCAGGTGTCGAGGATGCGCTCGAGCCAGGCTTCAACGTCGGCCGGTTGGACTCCGAGGCTCTCGGCGGCGGCGGCGACCGCCGGCTTGTTTTTTGCGGCATCGGCCGACGCCATTCGGATCATGCGGCGATACGGGCTGTCGGGCTGGTCCTGCGCGTTTACGGCTTCCCATAGCGGAGTGAACGCCAGAAACAGCTTTTTGCGGCGTTCCGGCTGGTCGATTTGCTCCAGCAGACTGAACGCGGACACACGGTTGACCGTGGCGCCCTCGAACTGCAGGTTGTTGGCGAGTTCATCGAAACAGGAATATAACGCCGCGCGCAATGCGTCGTAATCGAGGCCCGGTTGTTTTGCATTTCCGCATTTGCCGCGGGGAGCCAAGGTTGAAGCGTCGCTCGGAAAATCGTCAAGACTGGCGCGCATGAGCTTGACCGCCCGCGCATCGCTCCTGGAAAGTCCTGCGGCCGGCAGTTTTGCCAGCTGCGCGACCAGGGCGGCTCGTTTTTCTTCGTATGCTTTCTTCCAGGCCTGAAGATCTTTGCCCTCATAACTCTTCATGAGACCGGAATCAATAGTGCTGAACGCGCCATAGGCGTCCAGCAAATCGGCGTAGATGTTTTCAGTCGCAGCTATGGGATCGGATTTGGGCACCTGAGCGAGAGCGTTGGATGCGATCACACACGCCAGCAGGAACAACACGCTCATCTGGAGCGGCTTTGTCATCTCTTCTCCCAACTACGCATGGAAGTATAAATGCGGGACGATGCGATTGTTCCGTCCGGCGACCAACTTCCCCCGGATTTGTCCAGCGCGCAGGATGACAGGGCCGAGCGGGCGCTTGTGGTGGCACTTCATATCATCGCGTTGTATCCTCGGTGCGTGCCGCGCTCGCCTGCGCCTCATCGCTCGCCTACTCCGGGACTTGTCCTGGGGCTGATTATTACGTTAGCCGCGGTGGTGGCGTATTCGGGATACATCACTTGGCAGGTCTCGGGCCTGCGGGAATTGCAAAACAATCTGGTGGACCGCAATCGCAAGGACTCGCTTCAACTCCTGCGCATTCAAAACGATCTCAACACCCTGGCGCTGGCCATGCGTGACATGCTGGACAACAATGAGCCCTATCCACTGACGGCGTGGACGGCGCAATTCCAGCGCATCCGCGCGGATCTCGATGACGCCTTGCGCAAGGAAGAGCAAGTGGCGGTGGCGGACCGCACTCCGGAACAGCGCCAGTATCTGGGCAACTCGATGGCCCAGTTCTGGGACGCGGTCGATCGCACCTTCGCACTGGCTGCCAATGGGAAACAGGACGAAGCGCGCAGCCAGATACAGCTTTCCCTACAGGCACGCCAGGCGGCGCTGAGCACAGCGGTGGCGCGGTTGCTGGTGCAGAACAACGAGAGCGAGGAGCAGGCGGCTTTGCGCATCGGCGAAATTTATGACCGGGTGCAGCGCCAGGTCTATTTATTTCTTACGCTCACTTTGGTGGCAATTCTGCTGACTGGACTCTATTCCATCCGCTCCAACCGGCAGTTGTTTGCGCAGTTGGCCGCGCTCTCGGCACAGCGCAGCGAACTGGCGCAGAAGCTGATTTCGACGCAGGAATCGACCCTGCGGCACATTTCCCGCGAACTGCACGACGAGTTCGGGCAGATCCTGACCGCCGTGGGCGCCATGCTTTCGCGGGCCGGGAACCAGGTGCCGGAAGGTTCGCCTTTGCGCGCGGAACTGCGCGAGGTGGCCGAGATCGCGCAAAGCACGCTGGATAAAGTCCGCAGCCTCTCGCAAGCTCTGCATCCCGTGATGCTTGACGAATCGGGGCTGGAGAGTACCCTCGACTGGTATTTGCCGGTGGTGGAACGTCAGGCGGGTATTCACATATCCTATGAGAAGAGCGGAACCGCTTTTCCGGTGGATGGCAATGCCGCGATTCACGTTTATCGCGTGCTGCAGGAAGCGCTGAACAACGTAACCCGGCATTCCGGGGCCAGCCAGGCCTGGGTGCGGTTGCAGTTTTTGCCTCAAACTCTGAAGCTGGAGGTGGAAGACCACGGCAGCGGGTTCACGGCGCCGGCGGGTAAGCAGGGAATTGGCCTGGTGGCAATGCGGGAACGAGCCGAGTTGCTGGGCGGCGCTCTCGAATTTGCCAGGCCCACGGAAGGCGGCACTCTAATGCGGCTCACGGTGCCGCGGGAAAGACTGGGTGAGAGACTGGATTCTCATGGCGGATAAAATTTCTGTCTTGCTGGTTGACGATCATAGCCTGGTGCGGCGCGGCTTCCGGCGCATCCTCGAAGACGAAGTCGATATCGCGGTCACCGGCGAGGCGGGTGACGGGGTAGAAGCGGTGCAGTTAGTGCAGAAGCTTCGGCCGCAGGTGGTGGTGATGGATTGTGCCATGCCGAAAATGAACGGTCTCGAAGCTACTCGCAAGATTCTGGAAAGCCAGCCGGAAACGCTGGTGCTCATGCTCAGCATGCATCCCGAAGAGACCCTGGTCCGTCAGGCGCTGGACGCGGGCGCCCGGGGCTACATTCTGAAAAATGCGGTAGACCTAGAACTGGGAGCAGCCATCCGACGAGTGGTGGCCGGCGAGACCGTGCTCGACTCGCAGCTGCCGCAGCCCTCTTCGCTTAAGGGTGAGCGCGACGAGCACCTGACGCCGCGCGAACTCGAAATCCTGCAAATGATCGTGGATGGAAAATCAAACAAGGAAATTGCCAGCGCACTCGACCTCAGCGCCAACACCGTGGCAGTTCATCGCGCCAACATCATGGACGCGCTGGGAATCCATAAAACCGCAGAGCTTGTGGTCTACGCCATCCGCAACGGGCTGGTAAATCTGCCGTGAACCGGCGCCGATTTTTGTTCGGCATGGCGGGGCTGGCTTCCACTTCAGGGCTGCTGGCGTCCGCGAAGGCAGCGCCGCAGGCTGCTTCTTCTCCGAATTTCCGGCTGGCCGACGTTACCGCCGCGGCCGGCATAAATTTTCGCCACAACAGCGGCGCCTACGGTGGCAAGCTGCTTCCCGAAACCCTGGGCGCGGGTTGCGCTTTCCTGGACTATGACAGCGACGGATGGCAGGACATTCTCCTGATCAACGGCATGGACTGGCCGGGCCACAAGCGCGAGCGCAGCACGCTGAAGCTGTATCGCAACAATCGGAATGGCACTTTCTCCGATGTCACCCGCAGCGCCGGTCTTGATATGGAGATGTACGGCATGGGCGTGGCGGTGGGAGACTACGACAACGACGGCCATCCCGACATCCTGGTGACCTGCGTCGGACAGAACCGGCTGTTCAAGAATACCGGCAAGGGCACATTTCTTGATGTCACCAAAGCCAGCGGGCTGGGCGAACGGCAAGCCTTCAGCACTTCGGCGCTGTGGTTTGATTTCGACCGGGACGGGCTGCTGGATTTGTTTGTCTGCAACTATGTGAAGTGGTCGCCGGAACACGATGTGTTTTGCAGTCTCGACGGAAAGCATAAATCGTATTGCACGCCGGAAGCTTATCGTGGCGAGACCTGCTGGCTGTTTCACAACCTGGGCAATGGCAAGTTTGAGGATGTAACCCCGAGCAGCGGCATTTTCGACAGCAGTTCGAAGTCGCTGGGAGTGGCCATGCTCGACTACGATCGGGACGGCTGGCCCGACCTGCTGGTGGCCAACGATACCCAGCCCAACAAGCTGTATCGCAACCAGCGCAACGGAACGTTTAAGGACGTCGGGCTGGAAGCAGGCATTGCCTTCAGCGCCGAGGGCAAGGCGCGCGCCGGCATGGGGGTCGATGTCGCCGATTTTAATAACTCCGGGAACTCGGGCGTGGCCATCACCAATTTCGATAACGAAATGATCGGGCTGTACCTCGCCAGCAATGGCAGTTACGCCGACGTGGCGACGCAGAGCGGAGTGGGCCTGGCCTCGAAAGACAGATTGGGATTCGGATGCGTATTTCTCGATGCCGATCTCGACGGCGCGCTCGACCTCGCAGTGGTGAACGGACACATTGATGACACTGTGCGCAATGTTCGTGGCGTCGGCTATGCGCAGCCGCCGCAATTGTTTCTGAACAACGGGCAGGGAAAGTTCCACGACGTGGCGGTCGAAGTAGGGGGTGGCTTCAGTCAGGCCAAAGTGGGGCGCGGGCTGGCCTACGGCGACTTTGATCGAGATGGCGATCTCGACTTGTTGATGACCACCAACAACGGTCCAGCTTATCTTTATCGGAACGACCAGGCTGCCGGCAACAAGAGCGTGCGCGTTCGACTGGTTGGGACGAAATCAAACCGCGACGCCATCGGGGCGCGAGTGCGTATTTTTCACGGAGAATCAAGCCAGTCGCGGCTGGTGAAAGGCGGGTCGAGCTATCTGTCGCAATCGGAGCTGCCTCTGACCTTCGGCCTGGAAAAACGCGATCATATCGACCGCCTGGTGATCGACTGGCCCAACGGCAGCACCGAAGAATACAAAAATCTCGCAGCCGGGCGCTCCTACGAGTGCGTGGAATCGAAGGGTATTACGCCACTCGCAGGCTTCTAGCCGCGCCCGCTGCCATCACGCCAGTTGTCATCACATCCGCTGTCATCCCGAGCGAAGTCGAAGAATCCCTACTTCCACCGCAACAGTTGATGCGACCCCCGAAAGCGTGCTGCTCCGGCAACGATCGCGAAGATGTTAGCGGTCCTTCGACTGCATCAGGATGACAATCGCTGGCTCGCATGTATGCGCTGACCTTGGAACAAACGCTCCAATTCTTCTAGTATTTTTTCAGTATTGTGCCTTCTATGCCCGGCGGGTTAGCTTGTCTCAACTCTTATGACCTCGCGACCCGGCACTCCTGGCCGTAGTCTTGAGGATTCACCCCACGAAGAGGTAGGCAAGGCAGCCTACCTCTTGATTTATTTGATGCGGCAGAAAAAGATATTTTGTCCGAACAGCTGCGGACTCCGGCAGCCCAGCTGCGAGAGCTGGGTAATCCACTCGGCTTGCCGGTCGTCAATCCATCCCGCCTGAAAGAGCAATACTGTTGTGTCTCCGCCAGCTTTGGATTCGAGTTGCAGTTCTTGAAGCCCTGCGGGCAAGGTCCGCGGGTCGTAAGACCAAAGATCAGGAGAAGAAGCGACTACCCGATAGTCTCCGCAAGAGGAATGAAGAAAGGCATGAGTAGTCTTGATTTCAATCACCCGGTCGTGGCAGAGGTAATAGCTCAGCATCAGGCCGCCTTCGTAGTCAGTGAGCAGAACCGAGCCGGGAAGCGCTTCGCGATGCAGCCAGGCCATGGCGGCGTTCATCAGCCGGCGGTCCTGATTCTCCGGCTTGATGTATGGCGGGGTTGGAAAAGGAATCAGGTTGCCGATTGCCAGTGCGATGCTGACAACCGCGAGCAGGAGCCATTCCTGAGGAATCTTAAGACGAGCCAGCCCGAAGCTCAAGCCGGGCATGGCAAACGCAGCCAGAAAAATATCATGCCGCGTGCCGCCATACGGGTAGAGTCCGGTGACTGCGGCCGCCGCGGTCAGCAAAAACGGCAGAGCGAATAAGAGCGCGAGCTGTCGCGGCGCGGGTTTTCGATCAGGAGGGTGCGGTTCCGGATTCAGCAGCAAAAATCCAATGCCGTAAATGAAAACCATCAGAGCCAACACTCCGATGGTGCCGTTGCTGAACAGATACCGGAACAGCCTGACAGTCCGGCTCACAACAAAGAGCGCAACCTGCCCCTGGCCAGGATGAAAGATGGAATTACGCAGCCAGGTGTCGGCGATCTCCTGGCGCAAGACGCTGTGCTGCAGCGTGGCAAGATGCGTCTTATAAAGAAAAGCGCTAAGCGCGAGAGCCACTACCTGACCGGCCACCCAGACGGCAACAACTTT
Organism: Terriglobales bacterium; assembly: GCA_036265205.1. Taxonomy (GTDB): domain Bacteria; phylum Acidobacteriota; class Terriglobia; order Terriglobales; family Acidobacteriaceae; genus JAIQFF01. The sequence continues at coordinate 42,168 of DATAPL010000018.1, read as the reverse complement.
CGTATTTGATCTGGTGGCGCGCAATCGCCACAGCGTATAGACACCCAGAGTGAAGGCAAGAATCAAAGACGAATAGTGAACCAGCAGCGCCAGATATAGCGCGCCGCTCGACAGCAACATCATCGCGGCCGAATTCTCTTCAATTGAGCGATCCAGCAGATACAGGCTGATGGCTGCGAAGCAGAGCAGCAAGGCATACTGCCGGACCTCGGATGAAACCGAGATAAGAGCGGGCGAAAAAAGAAGCAGGACCAGACCGGTTATGGCAGTCGATCGGTCCGCTATTCTTCTTAGCCAGAGAAACATCATCCAGGCGAGGGCAAGTCCGGCAAGCAGCGAAGGCAGGCGCAGGAACAGCTCGGAGTGTCCGAATAATTGCCAGTAATGCAATAGCAGGATCAGCAGAGGCGGGTGCGCCGTGGTAAGGCTGGCCTGATAGGTGGCGTGAAGGGACGGCTCGCGCGACAGAAAGTAGTGCAGGGCTTCGTCAGGGTTAAGGAATGTCATCCGCGCCGGTACCAGGCGAACCAGAAAACCGCCCATCAGGCAAAGCAGAGGCAAGGCTGAACGGGATCGGGTTTGGGCCGGCGGCATTCCGCTGTGAGTATATTGTCGAAAACCCTTTAACTCCTAACCGGTGTGGCGACCGGCGGTCGCTCAGTTTGAACTTCCTCCACCTTCCGCGGCGTCATGCTGAGCCGGCGAAGCATCTGGCGCGGAGCGAGTGCGCACCGAGCCCGCTGCCGTGGTGATCCGCGCAGGGATCCTGCGGGGCTAAGCGTCCCTCAGGGTGACTCCGAGTTCTTGGCGGTTGGCTCAAACCGAGTCACCGGCTACGCCTCACCTGTGAGAGCATGTTGCTATTAATGACCCCAAACGCCGCACAACCCGTCTCGCCATCCCAGATTCAGAAACCATCAGCGAAGGGCGTTCCGGCGGCTATTTTGTTGTTGGTCGGCGCATGGTTCGGAATCGTTACCGGGCTGGTGGAAGGCCTGGGCCTGTTGCTGTTTCAGAGGATTAACTGGCGACAGTGGGGCCGGATGATGCATGTCTCCAAAGAGATTTTGTGGGTCTCGCCGCTTGTAGATCTAATTCTCTTTCTCCTTGTTGCCCTGGCGGTCTGGTTGGTTTCACGAATCTTCAAGCGCATGCCGGCGATTCCAGTTTTGCTTTTCATCCTAAGCTTTATGGCCGCTTACGACTGGCTCACGCTGACTGGCCGGCTTTATCCGCGAGCCTGCTGGTTGCTGGCCTTGGGACTGGCCGCTGTGTTTGTTCGCTGGATGGCAGCCCGCGAGCCCGCAGCTTTGAGGTTTTGGAGAAAGTCGTGGGGTTATGCGATCGCAGTCCTGCTGCTGCTTTTTTTCGCAATTCAAGGAGGAAAGCGGCTGCGGGAGCGTATTGCCGAGTCCAGCCTTCCTGAAGCGGCGCCGGGATCACCAAACGTGCTGGTGGTGGTGGTGGACACTCTGCGCGCGGACCATCTTTCAACGTATGGATATAAACGTCCCACCAGTCCGGTGATGGATCGCGTTGCCCGGCAGGGAGTGCTGTTTGAAAATGCGTTTGCTCCCTGCTCCTGGAGCCTTCCGTCGCACGCGTCGCTGGTCACCGGCCGTTATCCGCTGGAGCATGGCTTGGTCAACGTGCAGCCGATGCCTTGGATGGGATGGGGCGCGACTGCGCTGAACGGTTATCCAACTCTGGGCGAGGCGCTGCAGCGGCGGGGATATCGCACGGGAGCATTTTCCGCCAACCGGGTGTATTTCAGCCGAGACGTCGGACTGGGACGAGGCTTCATTCATTTTGAGGATTACTTCTCATCCGCCGGCGATGCTCTTACTCGTACTTTGTACGGCAGAAAGATCGCCCGCTTCTATTTCTACCGCAGCAACAAAAGCAAAGTGACGCGCGCCCTGCGCCACCTCGGACTCGGCTCCTGGCTTGACCAGGACTCCGAAGGATCGGGCGAGTATGGAGGCGCGTTCGGCGTGCGCAAGCGGGCCAGCGACGTGAACCAGGAGGTCCTGCGCTGGGTCGCAGGTGATCGCAAGCGCCCGTTCTTCGCCTTCCTGAATTATCTCGACGTTCACTATAAGTACGGCGGACCCTGGGATTACCCGAAGCCAGCCTGGGATAAAGGTAAAGCGATCGACGAGTACGACGCCGGCATAGCTTACGTGGACGACTATATCGGGCGCCTGCTTGAGCGGATGCAGCAACTGGGGATGGCGCAGAACACGATTGTGGTTATCACTTCCGATCACGGAGAATCTCTGGGAGATCATGGCCTGACCTATCACGGCGCGGCCCTTTACCGGGAACTGATCCGGGTCCCGCTCATTATTTCTGATCTCGGGTCGCATCCGGGGCCCGGACATATTCCTAACGGGCTTCGAATCGCCGCTCCGGTCAGCAATGCGGCGATTGCCGCAACCGTTCTGGATTTGCTGGGCCCCAATCCGGTTGACGGCCACGACCGGAAAATATTTCCCGGGCCGCCGCTGAGCGAGATGTGGCGGTCCACGGGAACGGATATGCACTGGCCCGACCCGCTATCCCAACTTCCGCAAACCAACATCGTCGTCCGCGAAGACCGGGCGGTTGAAGCCAGGGTGCCGATCGCGACGACCGGTTCGATGGAAAGTCTGATCACACCGCGCTGGCAATTGATTGTTCACCAGAAATTCGGGGCGCAACTTTACGATTGGGTAGCCGATCCGGGCGAATTGCACGATCTGGCGGAGACGCCCGAAGGCCGCGCTGTGATTCCCGGCCTGTTGTCAGAGATCGAAGCGAGGAAGAAGGGCGCTTCGCAGTGAAAGCGAAGTCGCCAATCCGAGTTCCGACCGTCCTTCTGGGGATTGCGGAGCCTGGCTCCGCCGGGCAGGTCCTACGTGGCTGCTGATAGATTCCGGATGTGACGGGCTACTGGTTGGCGCGTAGCGGGGAGATCAATAGGCGGCCAGTGGCTTTGCGGGTGGAGTCGGCCTTGTCGCTCTTGTAAGACAGATCGAGAGAACCATCGCCGTTCGAGGCAGCTTGTGCCAGCGTCGCCGCCAGTGATTGGAACGAGCGCCCGATTTCATTGTTCTCCAGCGCCACGGGAGCGCCTTTGTCGATGGCTGGAGCGATGGACTGGTAATTGTTGGGAATCTTCCACAGCAGCTTGCTGCTGGTGGCTTTCTCCACATCCTCGTCGGTGAATCCGGGAATTTTTTTGTAGCGGTTGAGGACGATGCGCACCCGGTCGCGGGTCGCCCCTTCTTCCAGGAATCCGCGAATGCGGCTGGCGCTCCACAGTGAAACCACGTCAGCATTCGCCACCAGCAGAACCGCGTTGGAGAGATCGCACAACAAGCGCGCCGTCTGATCCACGCGGCCGGAACAATCGACTACTACATAGCGGAAGTGCGCCACCAGCAGATCGAACAGGCGCGCCAGTTCCGCCGCGGTCGGAGTCAGACTCTGCGGCTGTTGCGGGCCGGCCAGCAATTGCAGCCCGCCCTTGCACTGGGTCATCAAGCCTTCGAGCAGGGAAGCGTCCAGGCGGTGCAGATTCTGCAGAGCGTCGACCACGCCGAAGGTGGGCCGCACGTTGAGATGGAGTGAGCAGTGGCCCAAAGGAGCAAAATCCACCAACAAAACTCCGCCCTGCGACTCCTGCAGCGCGATGGCGGTGTTGACGGCTACGGTAGTGCCGCCGGCTCCGCCCTTGGAATTCATCACGGTGAAAATTCGGGCGCGTCCGGAGGAAGTGCGGCCTTTGCCGCGGGATGCCGCAAAGCGGGTAAAGGCTTCGATCAGCGCTTCGGATGTCGCATCGCGCTCCAGAAATTCGCCGGCGCCGGCACGCATCGCGGCCACGATGGTTGGCGGATGATTCATTTCACCGATGGCAAAAACTGCGATGTCGCTGGTGTTTGCCTGGATGATTTCGATTGCGCTGATGGCGCGCTGCGGGTTGTGCTCGTCGATGTCTACCAGCACGACTTCAGTGCGCACATCCTGTATCTGACGCAGCACCGCATCGGTAGGACTGGTGGGGAATCCGGCATGGCTGAAGACATTCCGGCCCATCCCGGTTCCCTCCAGGCGGTGCTGGAGTACCGGAAGCCGTTCTCTGTCTTCGCTCAGGAGAGTTACCGCTACGCCCTGCATCACCGGGACCTCACTCTATCGCTTGCTTCAGCATGTTATTGAGAAATAAGGGCTATGCCAAATGACTTCCGTAACTTCAGCCGCGTTTTGCCGGAGGAAATTCCCCAATCCCAAAACGAATCGACACTTCGCCGCTAACCGAGAAACCGATGGGGGACGAACACGACAGGAGGAATTCGCAGCTAAGCCTTCCATCTGTAACTAGCATTTTAAGCAAAATCGAGCCTATTGGGAAGGAGTAAAAACGTGGAAAAACCGCGCCAAACGGGGCAAGTGCCTGAGACAGCCAAATTTGCACAGCTAGGTGGGAGCATTGCGGTGACTCGGCTGAGGCACGGCCTCAGCGGTTTTCCAGGGGGCCACTTTGCGATCCCCCAACGGCGGCGCTGCGGGAGGCCGCAAGGGGTGGATTCTTTCCATTCTGCTCGCCATGCAGGCCAGAGATGGGAGGGAAGTTTGCCGAAATCTGAGCGGCAGTCTCCGCCTTGGGAAGGAACTCATAACCTTGCAGATGAACCGCCACGCCGAATTTGCTTTGAATTCGCTGCACGCGTTTGACTTGCCCGCGGCACCGAACCCGCATGTTCTCGCTCAGCGTGATCTCGGAGGGCATCACCAGCGTCAGCTCGACAGCATCGCCTTCGGCAACCTCGAAATCGGTGTAGAAAAAAACTCCGCGGCCGCTCAAATCCTGAGTGAAGCCGTAGCCTTCACGGTCACGCCCGGCCAGGCGGATCGCCACCGGCAGTTGGAAATCGAAACGTTGCGAGGCACGGCGCTCAAGGTGAACCTGATCGGTGCTCATGATTTCTCCTGTAGCCGATTCAAAGGCAGCATGCTTGAAAAGAACGATCCGGCGAAAATGGCTTTTGCCCGCGGCAGGAATTCCATCGGTTCCAGAATTCCATGCTCAACGAATTAGGTTGACGGTGCCTGGTTCTATACTAGTGGCACATGCCAGGATTTCACCCACAGCCGGCGCCGAACTTCGAATACTTTACTCCAGCTTGTGACGGCGCGAAAGCCGGAAGTTTGCCAAGCACAGAATCAGAATTCCAGTTTTGGGCCGCGAGGGCTAAAGCGCCAACCCAGGTTCCAAAATGACGAACCCAGGCAGCTCCGGCTCTGCGCTTTCCCACGAAGGGTCCTCCGCCCTGACCTCTCCCGGCGAGAACCGGCCCTTAACGGGGCGGCCGAAGCCCCGGCCGGGGCGGCTGCCCGCAACCCTGCGCGCCTTACGGCACCGTAACTTCCAGCTGTTCTTCGGTGGCCAAATGATTTCCCTGATCGGGACATGGATGCAAATAGTTGCAGAGTCATGGTTGGTCTATCGTCTTACCGGCTCGTCGCTACTGCTGGGCGCTGCCGGTTTTGCCAGCCAGTTTCCGGTATTCCTGGTTGCTCCGGTAGGAGGAATTGTCGCCGACCGGTTTAGCCGCCAGCGTGTAGTCGTGGCTACGCAGGTTTCATCGATGATCCTGGCATTTACCTTTGCCGCGCTCACGCTGACCGGAGTGGTCCGGGTATGGCACATTTTTGTTTTGGCGGCGCTCCTGGGTGTGGTGAACGCCTTTGACATTCCGGCGCGGCAGTCCTTCCTGGTGGACATGGTGGGGAAGGAGGATCTGATGAATGCGATCGCGCTGAACTCGTCGATGTTCAATGGCGCGCGCATCGTCGGTCCCGCGATTGCTGGAATTCTGGTGGCGAAAATCGGCGAGGGGTGGTGTTTCTTCTCCAATGCCGTCAGCTACATTGCCGTCATCACCGGCCTTCTGCTGATGCAAGTGGAAAACCCCACGCGATTGGCGTCGTCGGGGCCGGCCCTGGCCCATCTGAAAGAAGGTCTCCGTTTTGCCCGCCACACGACTCCCGTTCGGGCGATCTTGCTGCTGCTCGGGCTGGTCAGTCTGGTAGCCATGCCTTACACCGTGCTTATGCCGGTGTTTGCCGACAGGATACTGCATGGTGGAGCGCGTGGCCTAGGAATCCTGATGGGAGCAACCGGCGTCGGTGCGCTGCTCGGAGCCCTGACTCTGGCTACGCGGGCCGGAGTGCGGGGATTGGGACGCTGGGTTGCATTCTCCTGTGGCGGTTTTGGAATCGGGCTGGTGCTGTTCGCCTTTTCGCGGAGCTTCTGGCTCTCCGCCATTCTGCTGGTGCCGGTGGGATATTGCATGATGCTGCAAATGTCGTCATCGAACACTCTGATTCAGGCCATGGTGCCGGATGATCTGCGCGGCCGCGTCATGGCGCTGTATACGATGATGTTTATGGGCATGGCGCCCTTTGGATCTCTCTTTGCGGGCGCGCTTGCCCACCGCCTGGGAGCTCCCTTGACGGTTTCGATCGGGGCAGTCGCTTGTATTGGCGCGGCAGTTTCGTTCTTCTTCCACCTGCCGAAGATTCGGGTAGAGGCGCGGCGACTGATCGTAGCGCAGGAGATTGCGGGAGGCGAGCCGTCAGTCCAGATGACGGCGAGGGTGGTGGAAGACTAGCCGCGATGTGTGGGGCGGACACTTTTGTCCGCCGCCTTGGAAGTTGGTCTTTGTGGGAGTCAAGATCAGGACCGCAGACTAAGTCAAAACCAACGTCAAAAGCGGCGGACAAGAGTGTCCGTCCCGCACACGAGAACTAGTGCCCGCGCAGCTCGCGGATGACCAGCAATAGCGAGCTGTGGGCGAATGGGGCGGGAGTAAGAGTCAGAAGCATCAGCAGCAGACCGAGTGCCGCAAGCCAGCGGCGTCCGCTGGTCACGCCCGGCCACTCCGCAACCATGGGATGGCGCATGCCGCTGATGCGCAGCAGGATGGCCCACAACAGCCAGCCCGCCCAGAAATAAAACGCCATCGGAATGAGCGCCAGAATAGTCAAACGCGACACGATGCGATGGGCTCGCGGATTGAGCGAGAAAACGATGTGGCCGCCATCGAGTTGGCCGCCGGGCAGGAGATTCAGCGCGGTGGCGAACATTCCCACCCACGCTGCGATGGCCGTGGGATGAAAATAAATATCCTGCAGCGGAGAGGATCCGCCATGCACGTCGGCCAGCGGCAACACTGCCCAGACCAGCTTGAAAATGATGGGATAGCCCATCTCGATGTCGGAGTTGGCCATTACTGCGGGCATTACACGCGAGTGCGGCATGGCGATCACCAGCACAGTGAGCGCTGCCACGAATCCGGCGATCGGTCCGGCGATTCCAATGTCGAAGAGCGCGCAGCGCGAGCGGATGGGGGAGCGGATGCGGATTACCGCGCCCAGGGTGCCGATCAAGGTTGGCGCGGGAATGAAGAATGGCAGGGTTGCATACACGCCATAGTAGCGGCAATACAGGTAGTGCCCCATTTCGTGCGCCAGAAGAATCAGCAGCAGCGTAGCGGAGAAGGGAATACCCAGCAGCAGGCGAGAAGGTTCATGCAGCGCCCATCCCACTGGAAACAGCGGCAGGGTTTCGTCGCCATGAACGAACGGCGGAGCATTGTGAAGGAAGTCAAACTCCATCTTCGCCCCCACCACCAGGGTGGTGAAAATGGTGGCCAGGAACAGCAGAATATGGAGCCAGTAACGCGGGTTAGGAGGCTGGACGACGTAGGTTTCCGCGGGCAAATATTCGGCAGCCGGCGCGGAAAAAACTAAGGGATCAGAGTCAGACATGAAAACTTTGATGCTGCCGCGTTGGTGCGGGCCAGAGCCGCCACAGGTGCCGAGGCGGCGTCAGGATTTGCGCGCCGAGGCGGTGCCCGCTGGAACCGCTCCGGTCTAGTCGATCGACTGCAACTCCTTGCCCGGCTTGAAGCGCACCGCTTTGCCGGGCGGAATCGACACTTCTGCGCCGGTGCGCGGGTTGCGTCCGATGCCGGTCTTGCGCGGCCGAACGTTGAACACGCCAAAGCCCCGCAATTCAATGCGATCGCCCTTCGAGAGCGATTTCCGCATGCTCTCGAAAACGGTTTCGACGGCCAGCTCGGCTTTGGTCTTGGTAATGCCGGTCTTGTTCACCACTTCGTTGATGATGTCGAGCTTGATCACTGGTTGCTCCCGGCGGCGGGCTGAGAATAGCCCACCAAGTGGTTGATGCTAAGGGACATATGAGAGATTGTCAACGGCGGCGGATGTCCCGTAAGATGACTGCACCCAGCCGAGCAACATTTTGTGATTTGGTAATCGGGGGATTGGCAATTTTCAGCCATCGCCTGAAGGCGAGTGTTTCCAATTGCTAAACCACAAAATTTCCCAACTATTCAATTTCCCCAAGGAGCCGCATGCTGAAGAGTGACCGCTGGATCCGCAAGATGGCCAAAGAGCACGACATGATTAACCCTTTTTCCGAGAAGCAGGTGAGGGAGGGCGTGATCTCCTACGGGCTGTCTTCTTATGGCTATGACTTGCGTGTGGCCGACGAGTTCAAGATCTTTACCAACGTGAATTGCACGGTGGTTGATCCCAAGAATTTCGACGAGCGTTCATTTGTGACGGTCAGTTCGGAGTGCGCCATCGTGCCGCCAAATTCGTTCGCTCTGGCGCGATCCGTCGAATACTTCAAAATTCCCCGCGACGTGTTGACCATCTGTGTGGGCAAGTCCACTTACGCCCGCTGCGGAATCATCGTAAACGTCACTCCGTTCGAGCCGGAGTGGGAAGGTTTTGTCACGCTGGAAATCTCCAACACCACGCCCTTGCCTGCAAGGATTTATGCCAACGAGGGGCTTTGTCAGATACTTTTCTTTCAGGGCGATGAGGTGTGCGAAGTCAGCTACGCCGATCGCAAGGGCAAGTATCAGTCGCAGAAGGGAATTGTGTTGCCGAAACTGTAGAGGCCGACGTCGGTCGTCGGACCTTGGACTAGTCGGATTGGCCGTGGTCTGACGCCCGAGGTCCGACGCCGGACGCCCGACCACTCACTTCCTGCTATTTTCCCCTTCCTTGTACATGTACTTAATGGCGGGCTTGTAGATGAGCAGATTGGATTGGCCGTTGCGGGTCAGCTTGATACAGCTTTTGTCGTACCACTCGATCACGCCGCGAATTTCTTCCCCATCGCCGAGGACCACCACCATCGGGGTTTTGGACTGCATCTGCTTCTGGTAGTAGAAGTTCTCCGCGTTGGTCTGCTCGGGTGGAGCGGCTTTTCTGCCTCCGCCGCTGTGGCGATCGTTGCGCTCACCGCGCTCGGGACGATCGGGACGATCTCGGTGTTCTGGCATAGGGGCTGCCGGGGCGTGATTGTGGTCGTTGTTGCGGTTGAGCGAAGGGCGAATCAGCTTGCGATTCGCAAACCCCTCCGATTCCACTGGCCGATCAGCTGGGAGTGAATCGACTGTATCTTTCATGGCGCCACCCGTTTGACACGCTTTTGCGGGCCACAACACGCGCTGCTGTGTGCTTGTGGATACTGAAGGCGTGAATTGTTCTTAACCTAGCACAGCGACGCCGGGTCTGACAATGGCCAAGTGGTGCTGGCGCAAGGACTTGAGTCTGGAAGATCGGCAATCGGCACTTAGCACTCAGCATTCAGTCCGGGAAAGGTTCGTACTGAGCGCCGCAAGCACTAGGAGTTTTAGCCGGGCCCTGGAGCTCGTGCAGTGAGGACTTAATTCTGACTGCTGATGGCTGACTGCTATGCACTTCTTTCCATCGCGGTCGCGAAGGCATCCAGCGAGAGTGAGCGCAACAGGTTGCGGCGCATTCCGCGCTCGACATCGTTAAGGCGATCAGCGGCGGAGGCAATCCATTCGAAGTCTGCCAATTCTGCCAACTTCTTCAGTTCAGCCTGGATATCGGTATTGCGAACCAGTTCGGGAGCGCCGGAGTTGAGGAAGGTCAAGTCCTGCAGCAGGCTGTAAAGGGTGCGCAGCAGTTCTTCGATTTTATCGCGTCCTTCGACTCCGGCGCGGAAGGTCTCCGTCACCTTGAACAGTTCGCTGTGATCGGTTCCGCGCAGCGCGGTGTGGAGCAGGGTAAGCGCCTGGGTGCGTGCCGCGGTGTAGCCGGCGAGGTCGAAGCTGCGGGCGGCCCCGATAGCGCCATTCGCAAGTCGAGCTGCCAGAGCCCGCTGTTTGGCGGTCCAGTCTGGACGGCGACCGGCCAAATCGCGTTCGATTTCCTCCGCAGGCAAGGCCGCGAGGGTCACGGTCATGGAGCGCGACCGGATGGTCGGAAGCAGTTCACCAGGATTTTCGGTAAGCAGAAAAATCGTGGCAAACTCGGGCGGCTCTTCCAGCACCTTCAGAAGCGAGTTGGCCGCTTCTTTCATAAAAGCTGACTCGGTGAAAATGTAGACCCGCTCCCTGGCTTCGCCCGGCCGGTAATAAATGGTTTCGATCACGCGGCGGACTTGGTCCACCTTGATCATCATCTGCGGCGGATCAGGCGGGATAATGAGCACGTCCGGGTGAGTTTGCACGAACAAGCGGGTCTCTTTTTTGTCGGTGTCGCGCAGGTTCTCGCGGGCTTCCACCGCTTCCGCGAAACGGGCATCCAGATCCTCGGACAAAGCGATGCGCACGCAGTTGGAGCATTTGCCGCAGAAATCCGGGAGTCCATCCGTGGTGACCGGCGAGAGGCAATTCATCGCCTTTGCAAGCATGAGGGCAAGCGTGTACTTGCCGGAACCGGCGGGGCCGGCCAGAATCACTGCCTGCGGGAAGTGGTTGCGCGCCAGCATGTCGCGCAGGCGATGGAGGACGTCGGAATTGCCGTGAAAATCACTGAAGCTCATGTTCACACGGGGACACGGGGGTACGGAGAAAACCGAATTCTGCCTGCTTCATTTTTATTGACGATAACCTATTGACGATAACACTTTTGGATAGCCACGGATGGCGCTGTTCGAAGCGCGATGTTTTTGCCCTTTATGTTCCTCTCTTCCTCTGTGTCTCGTTGGTGATTCACGCCGTTTTGGCAGCCAGCTTTAATCTGCGACGAACAATCTCCACGATCCTGGCGTGAGTCTGGTGGGCGGTTCCACGAGCGTCAACCAGCACGACTCGATGGGTTTCACGAGCGGCGATGGCCAGATAGGCGTGGTGGACTCTTCCGAAAAAAGCGCGGCTTTCCTGTTCGAATCGGTTCTCGTCATTTTTGCCGCGCCCATTCCTCGCACTGTCCGCTTTGTTGCGGCGGCGGGCACGCTCCACGCTGGCGGTCACGTCCGAATCCATGAGAATGGTGAGGTCGGGCTGCAAATCGCCGCACAAAATGCGATGCAGCGCCAGCACCGGCTGGCTGCCCAGCTTGCGGCCTCCGCCCTGGTAGGCTTCGGTGGAATCGGTGAACCGGTCGCAGAGGACAATTTTACCTTCGGCCAAGCCGGGTTGAATGACCTCCGCGATATGCTGAGCGCGGGATGCGAACATCAGGGCCAGTTCCGCAAGGGGAGAAAGCCCGGCCGTCGCAGTGTCCAGCAACAGGCGGCGGATTTTTTCCCCGGTCGCGGTGCCGCCCGGTTCCCGCGTCACTACAACGGACAGTCCTTGCGCGCGCAGAACCCTCGCCAGCTTCTCCATCTGCGTACTTTTGCCACAGCCGTCGAGTCCTTCGAAGGTAATGAACCTGCCGCGATGAGAATGAGGAGACACCGGGAAATCATAAATGAGCATTTGAAATTTGGCACTTGGGCAGGGTTTGTTGGCAGTGGTCCTTCGGTTGTCCTATTATCCGCGACACCTCCAGGATGACAGGACGCGAGCGCTGAAACAAACCCGCAACCGGTTGTTGGGCAAGCGAGAGTTGGCGGGTGAAGCCCTAGGGCTAAATCATGACCCACAAAGGCACGAAGTTACACCAAGGCTCAGATCTTATGCGTCTTCATTGGTGGGCTTTCAGGTCCCTGGATGACCTCGTTCGTCGTGGCTGGTATATTCATCTGTTTTAAACAACCTAACAAGAGCTGTCGAGGAGTGTGTTCGTGACTACTTGCGCCCGTAGAGTTTGTCGGTCCGTGTCTCTGGTTTTCTGTTTGATATTGATTTTTCTTTCCCCGTTATTTTCTGCTGCCAACCCGGCTCCTCAAATCAGCGTATTCGTGGACGCCACCGAGGCGCCGCGCAAGATTTTCCATGCTCGCCTGACCATTCCCGCCAAACCGGGCATGCTTACGCTTTACTATCCTAAGTGGATTCCGGGCGAGCATGGCCCCACCGGGCCGGTGCAGGACCTGGCTGGACTGAAGTTCACCGCCAACGGGCAAACCTTGCCCTGGCGCCGCGATCTGCTCGACGGGTGGACCTTCCACGTAGATGTTCCGGAAAGCGTGACGCATATCGAAGCGTCGCTGGACTTCATCTCTCCCGCCGGTGCGGAGGGTATTTACACCGGCGGAGCAACCGCCACCGACCGGATGGCGGTGATCAACTGGAATACGCTGGTGCTTTATCCCCAAGGCTGGACCTCAGATGAATTGACCTATGAGGCCAGCCTGAAGCTGCCTGCCGGATGGAAATTCGGCACCTCGCTTCCGGTATCCGCCGGGACCGGCGATCAGATGGGTGGTCAGATGAACGAACCGAGGCAAATCAGTTTTAAGCCGGTATCGTTGACCATGCTGGTTGATGCCCCGGTGATCACCGGGCAATTCCTCAAAGTGGTTTCGCTGAACCCGGGACAGACCCCTCCGGTAGAGATGGATATCGCCGCCGATAGCGCGGCCGCACTCGACGCTCCGGCTGATGTCTGGGAGCACAATAAGAATCTGGTTACGCAGGCCGTGGCGCTTTTCGGAGCGGAGCACTACCGCGATTATCACTTTCTTTACAGCCTGAGCGATCACGTGGCGCACTTCGGACTGGAGCATCATGAATCGAACGACAGCCGCACTACCGAAGGTGCGCTGGTCGATCCGAGCCAGCGTCTTCTCAGCTCAGGGCTGCTATCGCACGAATACGTGCACTCATGGAATGGAAAGTACCGCCGTCCTGCCGACCTGGCAACTCCCGATTACGAAAAGCCCATGCAGAATGACTTGCTGTGGGTGTACGAGGGCCTGACCACGTACCTGGGAGAGATTCTCACCGGCCGCGACGGTGAGCGGACCCCCGACCAGTTTCGCGATGCGCTGGCCTACACGGCCGCCGACCTGGACCACCGTCCCGGACGCACCTGGCGTAACCTGCAGGACACCGCCGATGGAGTTCCCGCCATGCAAGGCGCCCCTCGCCAGTGGAGTTCGTGGCGCCGCCCACTCGACTATTACGAAGAAGACGAACTGAACTGGTTGTGGGTGGACACCATCATCCGCCAGCAGACTCACGGCCAGAAATCGCTGGACGATTTCTGCCACATTTTCAATGGACCTCCAAGTGGGCCGCCACAAGTGAAGACCTATACCTTCGAAGATGTTCTCAGCGCGCTCAACCAGGTCACGCCGTACGACTGGCGCAATTTCTGGACGGAGCGGCTGGGGAACCATGGACCGGGCGCCCCATTAACCGGAATCGAGAATAGCGGCTGGAAACTGGTGTACGACGACGCCCGCTCGGAACTGGTGCGAGATCGCGAAGCCGACAGGAACACGGTAAATGCAGCTTACTCGATCGGCCTTTGGCTGAAAGAAGATGGATCGATCACCGATACCGTGGAGGGCATGCCGGCAGCGCTGGCGGGAATCGGTCCAGGGATGAAGGTGATCGCGGTCAACGGACGAAAGTTCACGCCGATGGTTCTGCGCGATGCCTTGCGAAAAGGCAAGGACGGGTCGGAGGCGCTGGAGTTGCTGGTCGAAAATACCGAGTATTACAAGACTTTCAAGCTCGACTATCACGGGGGAGAAAAATATCCCCACCTGGTGAGGGATGAGAGCAAGCCCGACCTTCTGAGCGTCATCATCAAAGCCCGGTAAAAGTCGGGTGATGTAGGGTAGACACTCTTGTCCGCCGCTTTTGAAGTTGAGGTTGAATTTGAACAAAACTTGGCTGCGTTTGGACGGTCAAAGGCAAAGACAGAGTCAAAGTCAACTTCAACGTCAAGGGCGGCGGACAGGAGTGTCCGCCCTACATGGTTTCGCTGATGCCGGCGAAGAGGTCGGTTTCTGGTCTAGCTTCTTCAACTTTCACCGACGCCACCAGATGGAACAGTTCACGCTGGCCACGTTTGCGGGCGTACTCCTCGAACAATGACCAGAGCGGTTGCTGGCTGGTGTGTGCCCGGAAGGCGGTAATCTTGGTCTGCAAATAATCGCCGATCTCAATGGTAGCGGTGATGGGGGGCAGTGTGACCGGTTGCCGTCCGGGAAGAACGAAGTCGGCGGCGGAGTAATAAAGCTTTTGCGCCCGATGCGGAGCGAGGGAGCCGTTGAGCTGATCGGGAAAACGATTGTTCCGGCCCGCCCAGTGAAACGCGAGCGTAGCGAAGATCGAGGCCATGGAATGGTCAGTATGTCCGGTGACGCTGCCCGCGGGGTCGAAGGTCAGAAGAACCTGGGGACGAAACTCGCGTAATTGCAGCACCAGGTTCGAAACCACCCGCTGCATCTCCAGACGGTGCAACTGGCCGTCGGGGTAGTCGAGGACAATTGCGCGGGACACGTCCAATAGCTTGCAAGCCGCGGCAAATTCATCGCGACGAATTGCGGCCAACTCCTGATCATTGCGAGCGCTGCCGCGGTGGGTGGCGGCTTGCCCTGGAGTCAGGCAAATAACGCAGGTTTCTACCCCACGATCGCGATATAGACGCAGGGATCCGCCGAAGCTGCTGGCTTCGTCATCCGGATGGGCAGTTACGACCATCATGCGCAACATGTGTGGATTGTATCCTGTGGACGCGGGTGTGGGGCGGACACTCCTGTCCGCCGAGTTGACTTTGGTCGTTGTAACCGGAACGCAAGACCACGATCAAAAGCAAAAATCGAAAGCAACAAGTCAAAACCGAAAATCGCAATCGACATCGGCGGACAGGAGTGTCCGCCCTACACTGCGAGTTCTTCGCCCAGCATGAACTCCAGGACGTCCTGAGGCACAGGTGCATTCCAAACCGGGGCAAAGGACTGGCGATGGAGGGGGGATGGTCCGTGCTCGCGCAATGCCGCCAGATGCCGCGGCGTGCTGTAGCCCTTGTTGGATGCCAGGCCATAGACCGGGAAAACCGGATCCCATTCCACGATCATGCGATCACGCGCCACCTTGGCAATGATCGACGCCGCCGCGATGGAAGCGGAAAGAGCGTCGCCGTGAATGATGGCCTGCTGCGGCAATTCACAGTCCAGGCGCAGGGCATCAACCAGAAGGTGATCGGCGCCGGGGTCGAGGCGTGAGACTGCTTCGCGCATGGCCAGGCGCGAGGCCTGATAAATATTGATCTGGTCGATGCGGGCAGCGTCAACTGCCGCCACTGCCCAGGCCACGGCGTGCCGGCGAATCCGCTCCGCCAGAATCTCGCGGCGATCCGCAAGCAACAGCTTGGAATCGCGCAATCCGCGGATGCGATACGCCGGGTCGAGAATGACGGCGGCGGCGACCACCGGCCCAAACAGGGAGCCGCGTCCTACTTCATCGACGCCGGCGACAAAGCGCGCCCCCCGCTGCCAGAATTTCTTTTCGAAACGCAGCGTGCAACGCAGTCTTTTGAGCAGGCGCAGCTTGGCGGCGGCAGGAGAGAGCGGTTTGGCGGATTCCGACTTGAGTTTTAACGGCACTGGAACGGTTTTGAAAGCCAGATTAGAAACTATCTTCACCCAGGCTGGACCTGTGGCGCAATGTGGAAATCCGTGGTTGGCCGCTGGTGGTTGGTCAATAGCCCACGCCAATGACCGAGCCCAGCGTCCAAAAGGCCAGCAACAGCAAGCCCGCAACCATCGTGTATTCAGCCGTTCAAAGGCGGCTTCTATGGTAACTACCCCCTATTACTCCCGTAAATTGACCGTACCCTGCTGGCTTGTTACGTTCGACTCTGCGAGTTGTCTCTGCATCAGATCCATTTGACGGAAAAAGCTTCCAATCCAGAGCCTGAACGGCACAAAAAGCGTATCCACGCCGCGCTTCCGATTCGCATTACCTATTGGGATAGCGAAACCAAACCGGTGCTTGAGATGGCTTGCACCTACGATATTTCCGAGCGCGGTGCGCGCCTTACGGGCCTGCGCAGTGTAAAGCAGACTGGAGAAATCGTCGCTATCGAGCGCGGCCGCAACAAAGCCTTCTGCCGGGTGGTGTGGATCGGCGAACCCAATTCGGAGCTGCAGGGCCAGATCGGCATCGAGTGCGTGGAAACCGATCGCATTTTGTGGGAGCTGGAGCTGCAGGACATGGAAGAAGCCTACGATCCGATCCTGGTTGACGGTGGCCTTAAAAAGGCTGGGACATTCGCTTCTCACGAGCGCCGCCGCCGCCGCGAGCGTTACACTCTGGAGGGCTTTGCCGAGCTCACCACCCAGGGTTCAAAGGCCCTGAAAGTCAAAGCCGACCTCATGAATATGTCAGAGATCGGTTGCCTGGTATCAGCAAAGAATGCTCTGCCTCCGGGAACCGAACTGAAGCTGGTGCTGAATGTGGGCGACTATGAAATGGCCCTCAAGGGCCAGGTCCGCCATGGAGATGAGCACGGCCTGGGCATTGAGTTTCGCGAGATTCGCAAGGGAGAGCGCCAGATCCTGCAATTCCTGATGCGCAAACTGGCGGAGAAACACCTCGAAGATAGTTTGCAGTTTGAAGTCGACCGCTAACCGGGCCACCCAGGCCTGGTCCTTTGGCCTATTGAGTGCCCGCGGCTCCCGCAAGGACGTGTTCCCGATCGACATCTTTCAGCCGGGCAGCCTTGCCCTTGAGACCACGCAGGTAATACAACTTTGCGCGGCGCACTTTGGACGAACGCAGCAGTTCGACCTTGTCGATCACCTTGGAATGCAGCGGGAAAATACGTTCCACGCCATGGCCAAAGCTGATCTTGCGCACCGTGAAACTGGCTTGCGGACCGCGGCTGCGGGAGATGACCACGCCTTCAAATGCCTGCAGGCGTTCCTTGTCACCCTCCTTGATCTTGACGTGCACCCGCACGCTGTCGCCGGGGACGAACGCGGGAAGGTCAGTACGCTTGGTCTTGGCTAGAAGTTTTTCGATAATGAGGTTGGTCATGATCTTGCCCCTTGATTTTCAGGAATCTCAAATTTGCGCTTAAATCTCTTCGCCCTTGATTCGGGCCAGCAATTCTTTGTCTTCGCGATCCAGCGCTCCACCGTCTAACAGATCAGGCCGGTTTCGCATCGTCTTTTCCAGCGCCGCCCGGCGGCGCCAGCGGCGTATCTCTTCGTGGTTGCCCGATATCAATACCTCGGGAACCTGCCAGCCGCGAAAATCCGCCGGCCGAGTGTAGTGCGGATAGTCCAGCAATCCGCCCGATGAACAAGTCGAATCGGGACCATCCCCGGCTTCAGGCGGAGCCGACGCGGTGAACGACTCCTGCCGCGTTGAAGCTTCGTTCCCCAACGCGCCGGGAATCAATCGCGTGACCACGTCCACGATCACAGCCGCGCCGAGTTCGCCGCCGCTCAGCACGTAGTCGCCGATGGCAAGCTCGCGGTCGGCAAGATGTTTTCCAACCCGCTCGTCCACCCCTTCGTAGCGTCCGCATATCAGGACAATCCGCTCCAGAGCCGCCAATTCTCCCGCCACAGCCTGGTTGAACCGCTGGCCCTGGGCCGACAGCAGCACGACGCTCTGCCTGGCGCCGGACGCAAGCCGTTCTGCGCGCGGCTCGAGTTTGAGCCCTTCAATACATTCAAAGATCGGTTCCGGCTTCAGCACCATGCCTTCGCCGCCGCCGAACGGGCGGTCATCCACGGTGCGATGCCGGTCGTGCGCAAAAGCCCGCAAGTCGTGGACTTCGATGGCCGCCAGACCGGCTTCGCGGGCCTTCCTGGTAATGCCGTAATCGAGCGGTCCGCGAAAAAAATCAGGAAAGATCGTCAGGATGTCGATCTTCATCGCGGATCTCATCTTCTGTCATGCTGAAGAGCCCAGCCGTGAGCCGCGAGAGTTCGAGATACCCTGTGCCCAACATACCCTTGCCGGTAGGCATCCTTCGACTCCGCCATTGCTTCGCCAAGCGAAGCGATGGCTCCACTCAGGATGACAGTGCCCTCAGAATGACAGCCACTTGCTGTTTACGACTTTCTGCTGTTCCGCTGCTGCTCTTTCTCTTCCGCGGTCAGCGGAGCATTTACTTCCAGCATGCCTTCCGGCAGCTGCATGCAAATCTTTTTGTGCTCGAGATCCGCCCGGATCAAATACGCTTCCGCGTAGGGTATCTCGTACTCCCGCGATCCTGACTTGACTACCAGCAGCGGAGCTTCACCGGCTCCAAACTGGACGTCGTGAACCTGCCCGACTTCGCGCTCGCCGTCGAAGACGCTACATCCGACAAGGTCGCTGACGTATGCCCAGCCGGGCGCAAGCCCGGCTCGTTCAGCTTCTGGAACCTGCAATTCGCTGCCGATCAGGGATTCAGCGTCAGAGATCGAATCGACCGCCACAAACTTCAGGACCAGATAACTCTTGTGCGGCCAAAGTTCCTCGAGTTCAAGTTCCCGTCGCGATCCATCCGCAGCCAGGGCCCAAAGCCGCATCCCCGGGTGAAGCCGGTCTGGAACATCGCTGTGCAGCTCGGTTGCAACTTCCCCGCGCCGTCCCTGAGTTTTCAGGACGCGCGCCAGCGTGATGAACTGGCCTGCTATTCCAGAATCTCCAGGGTGTAACGCTTGTGAAACTTCAAGCCGGCTGCGCCCAGCAGATTGCGCATGGCGCGCGCGGTGCGCCCCTGCTTGCCGATCACCCGGCCCAGGTCATTAGGCGCCACGGTGAGTTCAAGCACGGTTTCTCCATCTTCCTCGACCGGACTAACCGAGACTTGCGCCGGGTCGTCGACCAGAGCTTTTGCGATCTGCTCGATCAGGACCCGCATGTCCGCGACAGGCGCGATTTTTTGTTCCTCAGTCAAGCACGCTCCAGACTAAGTGGGATGAGAATTCCGGGACCACAGGGTGAGATCAGGCTACTGAGGCGGTACTGGCCGGCGCCGGCCGGGACACGATCTTGTTCACCCGGTCCGACATTTTGGCGCCCTTGGATACCCAGTAGTCGATGCGCTCGCGCTTCAATTCAATGCTGGCAGGGGTGGTGCGGGGATTATAAGTTCCCACGACTTCCACCGGACGGCCATTGCGCGCGCGCTCCTTCTCAATCACCACCACCCGGTACTGCGGTTGTTTGCGCGCACCCGTGCGCGACAGACGTATCATTAACACAAGGCTTAAGTTCCTTTCCTAATTGCTTCAGGCAGGCTCGGACAAACCATCATTTTTGCAGAATTTACGAGGATTAGCAAGTTGAGGCGCCTAGCGGGCGTGAGCGAAGCGGGAGCCCGCTGCCGAAATCCCGAGCGAAAGCGAGGGATCTGGAGTTGAAGGGTAGCGCCAGCGTCTCGCCGGCTGTCGCGAGGGCATCTTGCCCGCGCCAGTGGGGGCGGGATGGCGGCGCTACAAAACCTATCCTGTATTGTGCAGGCCGGCCGCGATGCCGTTGATGGTCGCGCCCAGGGCGTAGTCCACGCCGTCGGCACCGCTCCCCGCGCGCTTGCGGCGGAGCAGCTCAACCTGCACCAGGCTCATGGGATCGACATAGGGGTTGCGCAGCCGGATGGAGCGGTTCAGAACTGGATTGCCGTCGAGCAGCCCGCTCTGTGAGGTGATGGAGAGAATCATGCGGCGGGCCCGTTCGAACTCCTCAACCAGCATTTGCCAGACACGTTCGCGCAGGTCCGGATCGGTGACCAGTTCCGCGTAGAGGCGCGCGATGGTCAGGTCGGCTTTGGACATGGCCAGTTCGACGTTACGAATGAGGTCAGAGAACAGCGGGAAGCTGCGCATCATCTCGCCCAGCAGAGATTGATGAGTGGAATCCTGCGCCACGAAATGCTCGAGCGCGTGGCCCACTCCAAACCATGCCGGGACAGCGTGACGGCTCTGCATCCAGCCGAATACCCAGGGAATGGCGCGCAGATCTTCTAATCGCCGGCCTTGCTGGCGGCGCGGCGGTCGGGAGCCGATGCGGGCATGCTCCAGTTCGTTTACCGGCGTAGCTTGCTCGAAATACTCAATCACCTCGGAATTTTCCGCGATGTGGCGCCGGTAGAAGCTGAACGCTTTGGCGGACATTTGCTCCATCGCCGGCGTCCAGCGCTGATCGGCGCCAGGCGCCGGCCCCCGTGTACGGGTGATGGCTTCCATGCAGGAAGCGATCATGATCTCCAGATTCCACTCCGCCAGAACCGGATCGGCATATTTCCAGTTGAGAACTTCGCCCTGCTCGGTGATGCGGATCTGGCCCGAAAAATCGCCCACGGGCTGGGCCAGAATCGCGGTGTGGGTAGGACCGCCGCCCCGTCCCACGGTGCCGCCACGGCCATGGAAGAGGCGCAGCTTCACCTGGCACGCCCGCGCCACGCGGTGCAGCTCGCGATGCGCCTTGTACAGCTCCCAAATACTGGTGAGCATGCCGCCATCCTTGTTGGAATCGGAGTAGCCCAGCATGACTTCCTGCCACCGTCCCCAGGAGTCGAGCAGGGGCTGGTAGTCGGGGGCGCGCCAGATGCGCTCCATAACTCCGGCAGCAGAACGCAGAGCTTCGATCGATTCGAACAAAGGCACGGGCATGAGACCGGGGTCACCGGCGGAAGCGGCAACCTGCACTCCGTTCATGGCTGCCAGGCGCGTGACCGCGCGGACGTCATCTTCCGATTGTGCCCCGCTGATGATGTAACTCTGAATTGCGCGGCACGGGTATTCTTTTTTCAGTTTCGCAATCTCACGAAAGGTGTCGAGAACGTCCTGGGTTGCGGCCGATATTCCGTCCGTTGAAACAGTGTGGGCGCGAGCTTCACGCTCGTGCTGGCCTGACCCTTGCCGCTGCTGCACGAGCGTGACGCTCGCGCCTACATTGGCTTCGATTTCGGCTAGAGCTTGTGCATGCACACGCGCGTGCTGGCGAATATCGAGAGTGGAGAGATGAAAACCGAAGGTACGCACTTTTCGCAGAAGCGGGTCGAGGATCAGTTCGGCAAGGGGCAGCCCGCGGTTGGCAGCCAGGCTCTCACGAATCAGCGAGAGATCGCTTTCGAATTCCTGGCTCGAGGCATAAGACTCAGCTCCGGCAAAGGTCTCGCGGGTGTGGCGCAGCCGGATGACCATCAAGCGCAGCAGCCGGCGGTAAAGTTCCGAGCTGGAAATTCGTGACTGGCGAGAGAATTCGCCGTCAACTCGCGCGCTGTAATCCGCCAGCCGTTGGCGGACTGCATCCGAGACCGGTACCTGCAGGGAGGAAGCGCTCAATTGATCGGTATCGCGCTCCAGTTCCGCAATATAGTGTCCGATGATCACGTTTCGTGCGCGCTGCAAGGCTTCCCGGGTGGAGTCCGCAGTAACAAAAGGATTGCCGTCGCGATCGCCGCCGATCCACGAGCCGAAAGAGAGAAGTAGCGACAGGTCGCGGACGCCGAGCGGCAAGTCATAGACCTGGCGAAATGAGTCGGCAAGTTCGTCGTAGATTCGGGGTAGTGCGGAAAAAAGAGAAAAGGGATAGTGATCGAGACCCATGCGGATCTCGTCCGTGACCAGGGGCTTTTCCAGCCGCACTTCGTCGGTTTGCCAAAGGGCGGTTACTTCGGCAAAGATCAAGGCTTCGAAGCGGCCGGCATCGGCGTCGGTCAGGGGAAGGCGGTCCAGCCGCTCTAATTGTTTGGCAATGCGGCGGCGCTTAAGCAGCACCGTCCGGCGAGCCACTTCCGTGGGATGAGCAGTGAAGACCGGCATGACCTTTATCTGGCTTAGGACAGCGAGCGCCTGAAGCGCGTCGATTCCCGCTTCCCGCATACGCTTTAAGGTGCCGCGGAAAGAACCTTCCAGGGCTGGTTGCTCGGGATGGAGTTTGGCCGCGCGGCGGCGCCGCTTGCGGTGCGTAGTCTCCGCCAGATTCGTGAGCTCGAAGTAAATGGCGAAAGCTTTGGTGACGCGGTGCGCCTCTTCGACGCTCAAGCCTGAGATGATATTCCGTGCCTGATGCAGCAGGGGGTCTTTGAAATCCGGCGCCGCAGTTTCCGGGCGCGGTTGTTCGCGATGCTGGATGAAAATGCGCCGCAACTCCTCAACGACACCGAGCAGCGACTTGCCGCACTGCTCGACCAGAACGCGGCCCAGCAAGATTCCGAGAGAACGGACATCGCGACGGAGCGGGAGATCCTTAGCAGGGTCGGCGGTGCTTGCCGCGAGCTCGGCCAGGTGGCGGCCCTGGTCGTCAATGCTTCCGCCAGAACCTCCACCGGCGCTCCAAAGAGGCGCGTCACCCATGTCCAATCATAATTGAAAAGCCAGGAATGAGTCAGGGGCGTCTATCGTGATGTTTCGAGCTGCAAATATTGCGGCTCTACCCAGATTGTTTCCAGGTGAGGAGCTTTTCCGAGAATGTGCCCAACGTCAAGCCGCGCAAGTTGGAATGACAGTCCTTCCACGGTATTCATTTCAGCAATTGTGAAAGCCTCTCCCAGGCATTTTTCGAACAGCGTCCGTGTCTGCAATTCATTGCGATCATGAACGCCCGGAGGAATACCGATGAGTCTGACTTTGTCTCCGACCTTCACCAGTTAACGCCTAACCGTTGCGATCCTTGGGACCCAATAATTCCCCAAATTTCATCAGAAAACACCAGTTAACTACTTCCGCTCGGAGAACTGATAAATGATTTCCCCAGGCTCGGGGCGCTCGGTGTAGTCCTCGTTGGCCGCGGCGTAGAGCACAGTACCATCGCCATCGAGGATGAAGGTTGCGGGGATGGGCAGTTCCCAACTGTCGTCGCCGTTGGCGAAAGGAAGATTGATAAACGCCCGGCGGTAGATCGCCTGCTGCTCGTCCGGCACGCGGTAAACGAGCCCGAACCGGCGGGCGACTTGATTGCCGGCGTCGCTCAGCAGGGGAAAACCCAGCTTGTGCTGGTCCACCATGAAGAAGGACTGTTGAACGGTTTGCGGTGATATGGCGAGCAAGGCTGCGCCCGCGTGCTCAATCTGCGGCAGGATCAGGTTCATGGCTTCCAGTTGCCCGACGCAGAAAGGGCACCAGCGTCCGCGGAAGAAGGTGATCACCAGCGGACCTTTGCTAAGCAGATCGGCCGATGAAATCGCTTTCCCGGCCTGGTCGCTCAGCTCGAAGGCCGGAGCCTTGGCGCCCACGGCAAGGGCATTTTGTCCGAGATGGGCTTTCTTCAAGTCCTCAATAACGCGCCGGTGAACCGCCTGGGTCTCCGGCGGAACGTACCTCGCGATCAGTTGCTTGCGCTCGGCGAAAATTTCGTGGAGTGAGCGGGTGTCCGCGCCGGAGGTCGATTCTTCGAGGGAACGCCATTTCATATGTGCTGCCGGTGGTCCGTGCTGATCGAGAATCCTTCGACTCCGCCAGAGTCACAATCGAATGACTTAGCTCCGCTCAGGTGACAGACTGGAAACTGAGAACGGGAAACCAGCAACGGGGTCTTACATTCCCGGCATTTTCATGCCTGCCATTTTGCGGGCGAAGCTGGGCTTTCCGATCTGCTTGAACATCTTTCGCATTTGCGCATACTGGCGCAGCAGGTTGTTGACTTCCTGTACGCTGGTGCCGGAACCGCGGGCGATGCGTTTGCGCCGGCTGCCGTTCATGACTTCATGATGCATCCGCTCATGCTGGGTCATCGAATTGATAATGGCTTCCACCCGATTGAGCTGCTTTTCGTCCACCTTGTCGGCGTGCTTCTGAATCCCCGCAAAGGGGCCGACGCTGGGCAGCATGCCCATCAAGTTCTGAATCGATCCCATCTTTTTGATCTGGCGCAACTGGTCGCGAAAATCTTCCAGAGAAAAGCCGTCGCCGGTAAGGGCGCGGCTGGCCATCTCCTGGGCTTTTTTCTTGTCAACGTTCTGTTCGGCTTTTTCGATCAGCGAGAGAATGTCGCCCATGCCGAGGATGCGCGACACGATGCGGTCGGGATGGAAGGGCTCCAGCGCATCGTATTTTTCACCCACGCCGATGAACTTGATGGGCTGGCCTGTGACCTGACGTATGGATAGCGCTGCGCCGCCGCGCGCGTCGCCGTCCATTTTGGTGAGCACAACTCCGGTGAGCGCCAGCTTCTTGTGAAACTCGTCGGCAGAGTTGACCGCGTCCTGTCCGGTCATGGCATCGGCCACGAACAGGATTTCCTGCGGGTTGAGCAGCCGTTTGAGCGACTGCATCTCATCCATTAATTGCTCGTCGATGTGCAGGCGGCCGGCGGTGTCCACGATGAGTACATCCGACCCGGTGTTGATGGCTTCGCGCCGCGCCTCCTTAGCCAACCGCTCAACCGTCGATGTATTGGCTTCGCCAACTTCTCCTTCGTAGATATTAGCTTTGATCGCCTGGGCGACGACTTTGAGCTGCTCGCGGGCGGCCGGACGATAGACGTCGACCGAGACCAGCAGCGGGCGATGCCCGCCGTTCTTCAGCCAGTTCGCCAGTTTGCCCGAGGTGGTGGTTTTGCCCGATCCCTGTAACCCGGCCATGAGCACGACAGTCGGAGGCTGCGAGGCGAACTTCACCTTGGCCGTGTCACGGCCCAGGATTTCGATCAATTCATCGCGCAGAATCTTGATGACCTGCTCGGCGGGGGAGAGCGCGGTGGCAACCTGCTGGCCGATAGCCTTTTCCTGGATGTGGTCGATCAGCTGCTTTACGACTTTGAAGTTTACGTCAGCCTCAAGCAGCGCCAGACGAATCGCGCGCAAGGCCTCCTGCATGTTTTCTTCATTGAGGGTAGCTTCGCCCCGCAGGGTCTTGAACGCGCGCTGCAGTTTCTCTGAAAGATTTTCAAACATGAATGTAGCTATTTTAACAGGGCGAGGAGATTCGGTCCGAGGCCCCGAACGTTTCGTCACGCAAAAACGGTAATGGCCCCGGGTATCCGGGGCCATACAAAAATCCCGTGGTGCGAAGCACTCTGTCCAATGGCAGTATTGGCGGGATGCATAGCGATGTCAAGTTACTCGAGGAGATTATCTCTGTGTTTTCTCCCCAAAAGAACTTCACTACTTCTTCCTCCACAAGAGGGAGAATGGACCCGGCGGGACTCGAACCCGCATCTGCGACTTGGACAGAGTGCCATAGCAACGTTATGGCGCACAATCTTGGGAGCGCGTGTCCCAAACTGGTCCGACCAAGCTAAGAACCGGCCTCTACCCACTCACCATCTTCCGGTATCGCCACGCGCTCGCTCACGCGGGCGGCTTCCAGTTGAAAGGCCAGATCGCTGCGAGTAAGCAGGCAATGATTGATGGCTTCCATGTGGACAGCTACGACCTTCGCATCAGGCGCGCTCTGGCAAACAGTGATGACATCGTCGGAGGTCATGGTGATCGGACCACCCTCCAGAAACTGCGCTGCGCCCGCGTTGAGAATTACAACTTCAGGGCGGAACTCATGCAGGACTTCTTCCACTTCAGGGCACCAGATCGTGTCGCCTGCGATGTAGAGCGCAGGTTCTCCCTTTGCGCGCAACACGAAGCCGGAAACCGGAGCCATCGCCTTGCCGATTTCTCCAGCGCCATGCTGACCGCCGGTGCGCGTGATGTCGATATCATTCCAGGCGGTTGACTTCGCTATCGGATGTACAGCGGCGAATCTCTGCGAGCGGAACTTGCTTTCATCTTCGGGTTGCCCAAAAAGTGGAAGATTCTTGGGCAGAAGTTGGGCCGCGGTCGCGTCCCAGTGATCGCTGTGAGTGTGGGTCACAAGCACAGCTTCGATATTCTGCACGACTTCCGGCACGGAAACCGGCAAGGCGACCAGCGGGTTGTTGCGCGGGTTGGGAGAATCTTGAATCGGCGGACGCGCGCCGACCTCATCGAGCATGGGGTCAACCAGGAGACGGTGGCCGCGGTACTCGACCAGTAAGGTAGCGTGGCGGATCAAACGTAAGCGCATCGACAAATGGTCTATTCCGGGTTCATGAGCTGTCAACTTTCGTTCAAGGCTATAATGCCGTGCCAAAGGAGCAAGGTATGTCTCGGAGATTTTTCTTATTCCTGCTGTCCTCGGCGCTCATGCTCTCAGTAACCCGGACCCAGATGTCCGGAGCCGAAGTTGTGGATTCATCGCCCGGCGGTTTTACGACGAAAGCGGTAGTTGCGATTCAAGCCTCACCCGATGCGGTATATCGCCAGTTGATCCATATCGGCGACTGGTGGGACTCCGAGCATACTTTCTCTCACGACGCACACAATCTGAGTATTGAGGAAAGGGCCGGAGGATGTTTCTGTGAAAAGCTGCCGAACCGGGGCAGCGTGCGTCACCTGGAGGTGCTTTTTGTGGCTCCGGGGAAGATTTTGCGATTGGGCGGCGGTTTAGGACCTTTGCAAGGCATTGCCACGAGCGGAAGTATGACGATCCAACTTTCTCCATCGCCGAATGGCACAAAGCTTGAAGCAACCTATGCGGTTGGCGGTTATCTCCCGGCCGGGATGAATACCCTGGCCACGCCGGTGGACTCGGTGCTCGCCGCCCAGTTCATCCGACTGAAAAATTATATTGAACGTGGGGATCCGGCTAAGAACGAGACCGAAAAGCAGAAGTAGAAGCCGACCGTGCCGCGGCCGTCATCCCGCTGTCTTCGGCACGGCAAAAACCTCGCGCGCGGCGATCACAGTATTGCAGTGGATGGTTACGGTGTCTTCTACGTTTCGAGCGTAGCCGCCCGCGTAGGAAACCATCACCGGAATATTTCGCGCGCGGGCCACTCGAAATACCAGATCGTCTCTCCGCTTGAGCCCTTCCAGAGTAAGTGCGAGCCCGCCCAGTTGGTCCTCGCGGTAGGGGTCGGCGCCGGCGATGTAGCACATCAGATCCGGCTCGAACTGGCGCAGGCCGGAGCTGAGCGCATTGTCCAGCCATGCCAGATAATCGTCGTCGCCCATGCCATCGGGCAGGTCCACATCAATTGACGAGTGCGGCTTCCACGCCGGGTAGTTGTTGTGCTGGTGCAGGGAAATGGTAAACACGTCGCCCGAATGAGCGTGGCGCATCTTTCCCGTGGGAGCCGGCTTCAGGGTAGAAGGAGAACTTGAAGGCAGCGGATCGCTGGGCGTACGCGTGCCAGCGAAGATGGCAGCGGTGCCGTTGCCGTGGTGAACGTCGCAATCCACGGTCATGGCGGTGCGTATCTTTTCATCCCGCTGCATGCGGCGGATTGCAACCGCCACGTCGTTGATCATGCAGAAACCTTCGCCGTGGTCGGGAAAGGCGTGATGGAATCCGCCTCCGATGTTGAACGCTATGCCATCCTTAAGGGCGTGTTGGGCCGCGAGAATCGAACCGCCGGCGGCCAGCCAGAAGGCACGCACCAGCTCGGGCGAGTAGGGAATCTCCATCTGCATTTCTTCACTGGGCGAAAGCGTTCCGGTTTTCAACTTCTGCATGTACTGCGGCGTGTGCACGAGCAGAATGTCTTGATCCGATGCCGGCTGCGGAGTCAGGAAATCAGACGGCTCGGCAACATGCGAAGCGATGAGGCGATCATGTACGCGCTGGTATTTTTCCGCCGGGAAAACGTGCGCGCCGATAGGGAGGAAATACTGGTCGCTGTAAATGAGCTTGAAGGGAAGCATAAAACGCAGTTGCCGGTTGTCAGTTGCTGGTTCCCGGTTCGGAGCGGTTATCGTTTCCGGTTTGGCGGCAGCGGCGCAACCAGATGCCGCCGCACCGGCACAATCGCTCCCTTGGAAGGATCCGAGACCGCGCTGGCTCGGGACAACACTTCCTCCTGAATGTACTTCACGAAATCGTGAATCTGTACCTGCATCTCCTCCATGCGTTCTCGCATTTGCAAAATGATCGCAATTCCGCTGATGTTCACTCCGAGATCGCGAGCCAGCGACAGAATAAATTCCAGCCGCTGCAAATCTTCGTCGGTATAAAGGCGAGTATTGCCCTCAGTGCGGGACGGCTTGAGCAAGCCCTCGCGCTCGTACAGACGAAGCGTCTGAGGATGGATGCCGTACATCTCCGCCACCGAGGAGATCATGTACGCACCTTTGGATTTCCGCTTGGTCATAGTTCCTTCGCTGCGTTCAGGATCTTGCCAGCGGGCTCAGACGCCCGCTGAACGGCTCAACATGTAGGCACCCTTGGATTCCGCTTGCTCGTGCTTTCACTACTTTACCGCAAACACGGAAGCCACGGCTTAACGCCGACCCTCACGAATGATCCGTGAAATCCGCGTTAATTCGTGGCTGATATCGATCTTTTTTTTCAGGGCTTCTCGTGTGCGGGAGCCCAGCCGGCGGGCTTCAAGGTCAGATTGAGGATGTAAGCCAGCACTCCGGCGGCGATGAGCAGCATTCCGAAGGCGAAGGAACTCATGCCCAGCACCTGCTCATGCTGGCTGCGGACGATGGAGAAGCCGAGAAGCAACATGGGCGCGATACCGACCGCCACGGCTCCGATCATTCCTCCCGGAACACGGAAAGGACGGGGCAGTTCGGGCTCACGAATCCGCAAAACCACCAGAGCGATGAACTCCAGGCTCAAGCTGGCTCCGTAGAGCAGGATGTCGATGGTCACCAGGCGTTCGAAGCCCAGGCCAAGGCACATGGCCCAGCCGATGGCACAGACCACGATCGCCACCCACGGTGCGCGCGAGCGTGGATGCAGCTTGCCAAAAACCTGCGGCAGCATGCCGTCCTGGGCCATGGCCAGGGGAAGGCGCGAATAGCTCATCACCAGGGCGTTGAACATGCCAAAGCCGCTGATCATCCCGCCCAGGGCCAGGCCGACTCGAAGCAGCGGACCGCCGAGCAGGCCCGCGATGTCCGCCCAGAAGCCGGTCTCCCATGCGCTCGACGACAGCCCGGTCATCCACATGGCGACTACGGGAACGATATAGCTCAAGGCCACGATCACCACCGCGGCCAGCATGGCGCGAGGATAAGTACGCTGCGGACGCTCCACTTCAGTGGCGATGGTCGAGGCGTTGTCCCAGCCCATGTAATTCCACATGCAGATGAGCAGGCCGCCCAGGATGTCAACTGTCGAACTGGTTGGCCGGGTCACCGCATTGGCGAGCGCGCCAAACTTGAAGGGGGCGATGGCCACAATCAGAATGAAGGGCGCGGACAGCAAGAAGAACAGCCACAGCGACGTGGTCGAGACCACCCGAACTCCGGCGATGTTCAGCAATGCGCAAACTACTACCACCGCCAGCGCCACCATTACGCCGCGATGCCCCTCCGCAAACCAGGGAAACAAGCGGTCGAGATAGAGCACGAACAGCGTGGGATAAATCGCCATGTCGAAAATCGAGGCTACCAGTGACAGCCAGGCTTCCTGGAATCCCCAGAAATTCCCCATAGCACGGCGCACCCATGCGTAGTAGCCGCCTTCGAAGGGCAGCGCGCTGGAAAGCTCGCCGATCATGAACGCGGTTGGCAGGCTCCACAAAATCGGGGTCAGCAGCAGGATGAGGATGGCTTTGCCGTAGCCGGCGCCGTGCACGATGTCTTCCGTGCCATATGTACCTCCGGACACCATAAAGAAGGTGGCGGCGACCAGGGGCCAGAGCGTGAGGCGGACCGATTTTTTCCGGCTGGGGATGACGGTGGGCGACTGGAGGTTTTGACGCGGGGCGCTAGCTGTTGCCAATTTCGACGGCTTCCTCCTGCGGCGATCCCTGCGCGTTCAGAATTCGGCTGGATGCAAGTTCGCAGCCGTGAGCATACGGCAAATTAGATGCAGTGTAAAAAGAATTTTCGGATATTTTTTTGTAACGCGGCACGTAGGTAATAGCTTGTGCCGTTAGGAAGGAGAAGGCGTTTCAGGCCTTGCTAGACGTTCTTCCAGAGCTCGGCGCGAGGATCTTCCGGATTCAGCTTGGCCAGTTCGCGCAGGATTTCCTTGGAGCGCTCGTCCTTGGGCATGGGAACGGTGAGCTTGACTTCGACAATCTCATCGCCGCGCGCCCCCTCTTTGGTGGCCGAGGGCACGCCCTTTTCGCGGAGGCGGAGCTTTTGCCCACACTGCGTGCCGGGCGGAATTTTGAGAAGAGTACGGCCGTCGATGGTGGGAACCTCAATCTTGGCCCCCAGCGCGGCTTCCGTGGCGCTGACCGGAACGGTGATGCGAATATCGTCGCCTTCGCGGTGGAAGACCGGGTGGTCCGCAGTGCGGATGATGGCGTACAGATCGCCGGGTGGGCCTCCCCGCACCCCGGCGTTGCCCTTGCCGGCGAGGCGGATGCGCTGTCCGTCGCGCGTACCTGCCTTGATCCGGACCTCGAGCGGTTCAGTCCGTTCCACTGTGCCTTCGCCATGACACTGCGGGCAGGTAGAAATGTTCTTTCCTGTCCCGTGGCATCGCGGACAGGGCACGTTGAACTTCATGCGTCCGCCCGTCTGAGTGACCTGGCCTTTGCCTCCGCACTCCGGGCAGGTTCCAGCAGAGTCGATAAAGCCCTGGCCGTGGCAGTGCGGACAGGCGTCCCGCCGGGTGATATTCAGTCGCATCACGCCGCCCCGAATGGCGGTCCAGAAGGGCACGTTAACCTGGTATTCCAGGTCTGATCCTGGCTCCGGCCCTTCCTGCGCCGCCCCGCCTCGCCCTCCGAAGATGCCAGAAAAAATATCCTTGAAGCTGCCGCTGCCCGAGCTGCTGGCCTTCCGGCCTCGGCCGCCTTCGAACATGTCGGTGAAATCGAAGCCGCCGAAATCGAAGTTGGGAGCCTGCCCGCCACCACCGGCTCCCGGAAAGCCCTGGCTGGGTCCACCTCCCGCCCCGCTTCCGGCGCGGGCGTACGCCTCGGCGGTGGCAGCATCGATATTGTCGGAGTAGAAGCCAACCTGGTCGTAGATTTTTCGCTTCTTGGGATCGCTCAGAACGTCGTTGGCCTCGGAGAGCGCCTTGAACTTTTCTTCCGCAGCCTTGTCCCCGGGGTTGACGTCAGGATGGTATTTGCGAGCCAGCTTGCGAAAAGCTTTGCGGATATCGTCCGCCGAGGCGGACTTCTTCACGCCCAGGATTTCGTAGTAGTCCTTTTTGGTGGTGGTGGCCATCTTGTGAGTTCATTTTAACCGGGAGTTCTATGATCTGAACGAGGATGAGTCGACCGGGACCGGCTCGGACCGGTTTAGTTCGGCTTGTTCTGCTTCTTTTCCGCGGAGCCGATTCGCTCGTACTTCGACCTATCCTCGTACACGGGAATGCGATTTACGCCGGTCTCGCTGGGAACCAGCACGAACCACCGCCCCTCGTCCTGCATGAAATTCAGGAAATATTCCTGGCCATTGACTTCAAATTGCAATCTGTCTTCTCCTTGGAAATCTTGTAGCGCCGGCGTCCCGCCGGGACGGCGGCGCTACCAAAAGGTCGCGGGCGAGGGCGCCCGCGCCACATCACTGAAAGCTGACCGCTTTACTTCTTGTCTTCTACGTCCACATACTCGGCGTCGATTACGCCTTCGTCTTTCTTCTGACCAGCGCCGTCTGCTCCCGGTGTCGGGCCTGCATCCGCTCCCGGGCTCGGGGGCGTCTGCGACTGCGCCGCTTTATACATCTGTTCGGCCAGCTTGTGCGACGCCTGGGTCAAGGTTTCGCGCGCCTTGTCCATGGTCGCCTTGTCGTTCGATTCCAGCGCTTTTTTGCCGTCGGCAATCGCGTTTTCCACATCGCCGCGCTCGGATCCGGAGATCTTGTCACCCTGCTCGCGCAGCATCTTCTCGACGTTGTAAACCATCGAGTCGAGCTGGTTCTTGGAATCAACCGCTTCGCGCTGAGCCTTGTCTTCGGCCGAGTGCGCGTCGGCTTCTTTCGCCATGCGCTCGACTTCCTCTTTGCTCAGACCGGAAGACGACGTAATCGTGATCTTCTGGTCCTTGCCTGTGGCCGTATCTTTCGCGGTCACGTTGAGGATGCCGTTGGCGTCGATATCAAACGTCACTTCGATCTGGGGCACGCCACGCGGAGCCGGTGGAATTCCGGTGAGGTGGAACTTGCCCAGCGTCCGGTTCTGCGCTGCCATCGGGCGCTCGCCCTGCAGCACGTGGACTTCGACCGAGGTCTGGCTGTCGGCCGCGGTCGAGAACGTTTCCGTCTTCTTGGTCGGAATCGTGGTGTTGCGCGGGATCATCGGGGTTGCTACGCCGCCCAGAGTCTCAATCGCCAACGACAGCGGAGTTACGTCCAGCAGCAGCAGGTCTTTGACCTCGCCGCGGAGCACGCCGCCCTGGATGGCCGCGCCGATTGCGACGACTTCATCCGGGTTAACGCCCTTGTGGCCTTCTTTGCCGAATAGGTCTTTCACCAGTTGCTGAATGCGGGGCATGCGGGTTTGTCCGCCGACCAGCACGACTTCCTGAATCTTGCTGGCATCCACGCCGGCATCTTTCATGCACTGCTTGCACGGACCCACCGAGCGCTGAATGATGTCCTCAACCATCGACTCCAGCTTGGCCCGGGTCATCTTCTTGACCAGGTGCTTGGGGCCGCTGGCATCGGCGGTGATGAAGGGCAGATTGATCTCGGTTTCCATGGTCGTGGAAAGTTCGATCTTGGCCCGTTCCGCCGCGTCACGCAGACGCTGCAGCGCCATCTCGTTGCCCTTGCCCCGCAGATCGAGGCCTTCGTCTTTCTTGAACTCGTCGATGAGCCAGTCCA
This sequence comes from Terriglobales bacterium, assembly GCA_036265205.1. Lineage (GTDB taxonomy): Bacteria > Acidobacteriota > Terriglobia > Terriglobales > Acidobacteriaceae > JAIQFF01. The sequence continues at coordinate 9,318 of DATAPL010000018.1, read as the reverse complement.
CGATGCGCTGGTCAAGGTTGTCGCCGCCCAGGTGGGTGTCACCGTTGGTGGCCTTGACCTCGATTACGCCTTCGCCGACCTCCAGCACCGAGATGTCAAACGTCCCGCCGCCGAAGTCATAGACGGCAATGGTTTCATCCTTCTTCTTATCGAGACCGTAGGCTAACGCCGCCGCCGTAGGCTCGTTGATGATGCGCTTCACTTCCAGGCCGGCAATCTGGCCGGCATCTTTCGTGGCCTGCCGCTGGGCGTCGTTGAAGTACGCCGGAACGGTGATGACCGCCTCGGTGACTTTCTCGCCGAGATAGTCTTCCGCCGCCTTCTTCAGTTTCTGCAGGATCATGGCCGAAACTTGCGGAGGCGTGTATTCCTTGCCTTGCGCCAGCACAGCAACGTGGTCGCCCGACTGCACGACTTTGTATGGGACCATCTTGATTTCTTCCGTCACTTCGTCGAAACGGCGTCCCATAAACCGCTTGATCGAATAGACAGTGTTCTCCGGATTGGTGATGGCCTGGCGTTTCGCTACCTGCCCCACCAGCCGCTCGCCGGTCTTGGTGAAACCGACGACCGAGGGCGTAGTCCGCCCTCCTTCTTCATTAGGGATCACCTTGGGCTCGCCACCCTCCATGACTGCTACGCAGGAGTTGGTGGTTCCCAGGTCAATTCCGATTGTTTTGGCCATATACTACTCCTCCTAAGGTTATAAGTGCTTTATAATCATGCCATTATGCATTGAATTCCAGCAATGATAAGACTTGAGCGAATCATTGTCAATGTTTAGATGCGGCTGGATCGCTTAGGGATACAGCTATTTAAGGGTGGTTTGAGTGTCCCGAATGCTGGCTGCTTCCGATTCGTTCTCAATCGTACTTCTCGTAGAGAATTGACTTCCGGTCCCAGCCCAGGCCTTTCAGCAATTCGCGATTCGCCTTGATCATTTTATCCAGGCCGCAGATATAGGCATGCATGTCGGTGCGCCCCTGCACGATTCCTGGGACGTGCTCCTGAACATAGCCGCGGAGGCCCGGCCACTCGGGATCGCCGCGGCTGACCGACGGCAGGTAGTGAAAGTTGGGATGCCGCCCCGCCAGGCTTATAAATTCTTCGTGATAATAGATGTCCGGTTCGGTGCGGTTGCCAAACACCAGCCAGAGATGCCTGCTCTGATGCCGGGCCGGATCGCCCAGCAACCAGTGGAGCATGGCGCGGAACGGGGCGATGCCGGTGCCGGTGGCGATAAAAACGGTATCGCGCAAAGGCGGCCGCAGGATGAAGTCGCCAAAAGGCCCCTGGCAGCTGATCTCCTGCCCTTCTTTCATATCGCAAAGGAAGTTCGACATGAACCCGTCCTGCACCCGGTTCAGGCAGAGTGCAAAGCGGTTGTCGTCTCCCGGCGGGGAGGCGATGGAGTAGGCGCGAGTGATCTCCTCGCCATCGGGCTTGTTGGTTTTGAATGAGAGCCACTGGCCGGCAACAAAACCGAAGCGGGGAAGGCCCGGGATTTCAAACTCAAGGTGCTTGCTTTGGTGGGACAGGGAAAGCGAGCGAACCAGGCGCACGGTGAAAGTTTGAAAGGGAGACATCAAGCAAATTAGATGATGGCGAGGCGTGATTCGACGCGCGTCCGCTATCATCCCTAGGCCTTCGACGGGTGTGGCGATTGTAGGGGTCCTTCGACTTCGCAACTGCTTCGCGGGGCGAAGCAGTTGCTCCCATCAGGATGATAGAACAGGTTTGACTAGTGGCCCCGCCAGAAGCTAGTAGCCAGAAGCGCTTACTCCACTGTCACCGACTTGGCCAGATTTCTCGGCTGATCCACGTCACAGCCGCGGCGTACTGCGATGTGATAGGCCAGCAACTGCAACGGCACAATCTCCAGAATCGGCAACAACTCTTCCGGCGCCGGTGGGACATACAGCACATGATCGGCGGCTTCCTTGATGTCCTCATCGCCTTCTGTGGCGAGCGCGATGATCATGCCGGAGCGGGCTTTCACTTCTTTCAGGTTGGAGCAGGTTTTCTCGTAGCGGGTCATCGAGAGCGCGTCCTTGGGATCGCGGGTCGCGATGATCACCACCGGAAGATTTTCGTCAATCAGCGCGTTGGGCCCATGCTTCATTTCTCCGGCGGGGTAGCCTTCCGCGTGGATGTAGGAAACCTCTTTCAGCTTGAGGGCGCCTTCGAGCGCGATGGGGTAGTGAATGCCGCGTCCCAGGAACAGAAAATCCTGCGAACGCGAGTATTCCTTGGCCAGGTCTTCGCATTCTTCCTCGCGGGTAAGCAGATGTTCGAGCTTGCCGGGAATGCGGGTGAGCTCCTGGATAGCGTCTTTGGCCTGATCGGCGCTCATGGCGCCGCGCTGCTGCGCCAGGTACAGCGCGAACAGGTAAAGCGCGGTCAACTGCGCGGTAAAGGCTTTGGTCGACGCCACGCCGATTTCCGGGCCGGCGTGGGTATAGATCGTGCCGGCGGCTTCGCGGGTGATCATGGCGCCTACCACGTTGCAGATAGCTAGCGTTTTAGAACCTTTGGCCTTGGCTTCGCGCTGAGCTGCAATGGTATCGGCGGTTTCACCGGACTGGGTGATCAGCATGGTGAGGGTGTCGGGAGCGATGATGGGGTCACGGTAGCGCCACTCGCTGGCATAGTCCACTTCAACCGGAATGCGTGCCAGGCGTTCGATCATGAATTTGCCGGCCTGGGCAGCGTGCCAGCTGGTGCCGCAGGCTGCGATGTTGATTTTCTTTGCCGCCTTGAATTCGGCTTCGCTGATCTCCATCTCGTCCAGGAAAACATGGCCGGTTTCCTGCGAAACCCTTCCCAGCGTGGTGTCACGCACCGAGCGCGGCTGCTCGTAGATCTCCTTGAGCATGAAGTGCTTGAAGCCGCCCTTTTCCGCCATGATCGGGTCCCAGGTGACGTGCTGCACCTGGCGAACGATGGGCTGTCCATTGAAATCGGTGAGCTGAACGCCTTCCGGAGTAATCACAGCCAGATCGCCGTCGGCCAGAAAGAACAGGTCGCGGGTGTGATAAAGGATCGCGGGCACGTCGGACGCAACGAAGTATTCGTCTTTCCCCAGCCCGATGACGGCGGGAGGGCCGTTGCGGGCGGCGACGATCTTGTTGGGTTCGTCGACTGCGATCACAGCCAGCGCGAACACGCCGCTCAGTTGGCCAACCGTCTTGCGAACGCACTCTTCCAGCGACGGACGATGACCATTCGCCGTCTTCAGAAAATATTTTTCCACCAGGTGGGCGATCACTTCGGTATCGGTTTCGGTGGTGAAGCGGTGGCCTTCTTCGATCAGCTTGCGTTTCAGCGAAACGTAGTTCTCGATGATGCCGTTGTGCACCACCACGATTTTTCCGGTGCAATCGCGATGCGGGTGGGCGTTTTCTTCCGTGGGGCGGCCATGGGTAGCCCAGCGAGTATGGCCAATTCCGTAGGTGCCGTCGAGCGGCTTGAGGCGGATTACCTCTTCCAGGTTGCGCAGCTTGCCTTCAGCCCGGCGAATCTGCAGGCCATCACCGTTACCGCAAACCGCGATTCCGGCGGAGTCGTAGCCGCGATACTCCAGCCGTCTGAGTCCCTCGATGATTACCGGTACGACGCGTTTCTTGCCAACATATCCCACAATGCCGCACATGCGAATGCTCCTAAGGTTTTTCGGCGGGGAAACCGAAGCTATGGTCTGTGAGTTAAAATCCGGCCACTACGTCAGAACGCAGGCTGCACGTTCCGCAGACAAACCAACCTGCCGAAGCAGGATAACTTTCCACCACGCCGAACCGGGGAAGTCGGCTATCTGGTCTTCATTCCTCGAGGGAGAAACGAAACTCTTCAATCACCGGGTTGGTGAGGACGTCGCGCGCAATCCGCGTAACCTCGGCCTCGACTTCGCTCCGGCTCAGCCCGCCATCGAGCGTCAGCTCGAAATACTTGCCCTGGCGAACTTCTTCCAATCCCTTACATCCCATTTTCTTGAGCGCTCCCTGGATGGTCTTTCCCTGGGGATCCAGAACGCTCTTTTTGAGCGACACGTAGACGTAAGCTTTCATGGGGGATTGCAAATCATTATACGTCAGAAATTCTGAAGCTGAGCCAAACCATAGACTTAGCCCATGCGTGCCAGCCGGGCATCCAGTTCAGATAAGGCGCTCTGCAGCATTTCTCGATGGCGGGGATTCTGTACCGACTGCAATTGCTGGAGAATTCTGCGGCGGGAGAGATCCAGCGCCTCCCGCTGCTGTTTTCGGGCGGCCTGCTCTGGCGTAAGTCGTTGTTTTGATTCAGTCTGCGCGATGGCCGCGGTCTGTTGCTCCTCTACTGACTTGCTTTCCCAACCTCGCGCCATGAATCGATTATAGCGCCGGCATTTGGCTTGATTCCGCCTTTTCCCGGTGAGGAACCCTTCTGGGCAAGACAATTGCGAGATCAGTTGTCAATCTGATTGATCGATAGAGGCGTCCCATTATTTGAGTTGACATCAAAAGTCCCTTTGCATGTGGACACGATTTGGTTTATGTTCGCTGCTCCGTAAATTCTGGGCTGCATGAGGTACATAACATTAAGGTTAGGTCGCAAAAACGAACTTCCAGTCCAGTTGGCTCCCCGTTTCTCATTCAGTCGAACCGGATCGCACCATTGATCATTTGGAGTAATTTTCATGCAATCGCCTGACGGCAGGCTGGACAACATCGCCGCTGGATCCAACTTGCGTTCCTTGCGGGAACGCCTGGGCCTCACCATGCGGGAGGTAGAAAGCGCCAGTGAACGCATTGCTGAGCGCCACCGCAACGATGAATTTTCCGTCAGTCCCAGCCGCCTCTCCGACATTGAAACCAAGGGTTTGATTCCCAGCATCTTCCGGCTTTACTCGCTGGCGGTAATTTACCGCTGCGATGTGCGCGAGGTGTTGTCCTGGTATGGGATCGATCTCAGTTTGTCGGCAGCCGACCTCGACCTGAACCTGCCGCCGCGATCGCATGTCACTGAAACTTTGCAGGGGGCGTTTGCGGTGGAGATTCCGATCCGGCTCGACCCCGCCTTCGATCCTCGCCGCAGCGCCAACTTGAGCCGCATGGTGGAGCAGTGGGGCCTGGTCCCGCTGGCGTATCTGGCCAAGTTCAGCGGCAGGAAATATACCTACGGCTATATCGGCAGCGAGGATTTCACCATGTATCCGCTGCTGCCGCCGGGGACTTTTCTTCAGGTGGATGAAAGCAGAACCAAGATTTTGAGCGGGATGTGGCGCTCTGAACTCGAACGCCCTATCTACTTCGTCGAGACGCGAGAGGGCTACACCTGTTCCTGGTGCAGCCTGAAAGGCGACCAGATCACTTTGCAACCGCATCCGCTTTCGCCGGTAGCGGTCCGCATATTACGCCATCCCCAGGAAGCAGAAGTGATCGGACGGGTGGTGGGCATCGCGCTCAAACTGGGGGAATGGCTTCCGGTGGAGTCATTGCCCGATTCGAAACCAGCACCGAAAGAGCGTGCAGCACTGAATTAAAGTGTCGCGCCGACCCGCCATTCAAATCCTGCGGCAGTAATCCCGGCATACGCTTCTGAAATCCCTCCAGATATTCGCCCGCAGTCTTCTGCAACGTCCCGCTTGAAAGCATAACGTCGTCGCGCAGCTGGCGCAGTGGTGTGCGCAGCACTTTAAGAAACAACATGCGATGCGCATCCGCCAGCGCCTGTTGCGCGGCCAACTCTCCGTAAGTCCGGCTCAATCCCCAATGCGAGTAAGCGCCCGAAGGGCCGCGCAAGCTCGCTACATATTCGATCTTTCCGACAATTCCTGCGACTCCTGCAAGCGTCGTTCCTAAAAGATCTTCGAGAGGTGATTGCATCGTCATTTTTCTGATTTCAGAAAACCGGACCGTTTGCGGTCGAGCGCAGTAAACCCAAAATTAAAGCAGAAGTTACCACGGTTGAACCTCCCATTCCACACCAAAAAAGGAGTTCTACCGTGAAAAAATTCCTGTTGTTTCTCAGCGCCGTTCTGCTGCTCGCAGGCACTCTTACCAGTCCAATTCACCTTAACGCGGATGGCGGTCCCCGGCCGCAGTGTCCTCCCAACCAGAGTTGCAAACCGTGACGCTTAAAGCAGTTGTCAGATCGGGGTGCTGATCTGCAATTCGCCTGGGGGCGTGGAGATGACGCCGGGGGGAATAATGTTTGCGGCTGGCTGACAAACCGGGTATAGTTCCCGGCGATCAGTTTATGTACCCGCACTCATTCCTCTGGCATTACCTGTGGATTGCACCCCACGCCCTCCAGTTCATCATTGTCATCGTCATGATCCGGCGAAAGCTGGTCCGCGAGTTTCCGCTGTTCTTTGCTTACAGCGCGTTTGAGGCGGTGGAGCAGAGCAGCCTGTTCGTTTTGGATCACATTCCGGCAGTCTCCGATTATCAGTACTGGTACATACACCTGGCGGGGTCGCTGGTCGGCATCGCCCTGCGCTTCGGCGTTATCCGCGAGATATTTGTCGCCGTTTTCCGCAATTACCCTGGACTCAAGCAACTGACGCGTGTGATTTTTCGCTGGGCCTCGATAATTCTTGTGTTTGCAGCCATTGTGGTCGCGGCCCGTGCGCCGGAAATCGGCAGGCTCCTGCTCTTCTCACGCGTCCACATCCTCGATCTCTTTGTCGAGGTGATACAGGGCGGCCTGTGGCTGGTTCTGCTTGGCTTGTCGGCGTACTTTGGGCTCTCCTGGAAAAGTTTTCCCTATGGCATCGCTTTTGGAATGGGAATTTTCCTCACGGTCGACATTGCCACGGAGGCGATGCGGATATGGACCGGCTTTGTGGCCGGCTATGTCTTCGATTTTGTCAGCATGGCAACCTACCATTGTTGTGTGATTCTCTGGCTGGTGTATTTATCGGCGCCGGAATCATCGCCGCTTACGGTCAAGAAGTTGCCGAAGCACAATGTCGAAGAGTGGAACGCTGAGTTGCAACGGCTGCTGCTGCAATGATTATTTCCATCGGCCTGGTGCTCATCGCGCTGCTAGTGTTGTTGCTGCTGCTCTACATCGAGGGTGGCCACGGTGGCTCCATTAACAAGCTGGAAGACCTGGATGGACGCACCCGTCCGGTTGACATTGAGGCCTTCAGAAACCTGATGGATCCGGGAGAAGACGAGTTCCTACGCGCCAATCTTCCGGGGCGGGACTTCCGCGCCATTCAAAGGGAGCGGGTGCGCTCGGCCATTGACTACATTCTCAGCACCGCCCATAACGCGGCAGTGTTGGCGCGCCTGGGCGAGGCCGCCAGCCTGAGCCCCGAACCCAGCGTCGCCGTGGCCGGGCGCCAGCTGGTCGAAAGCGCAACGCGATTACGTGCGTACGCACTTCTTTCTGTGGCGAAGCTGAGTTTCAGGCTGGCCCTGCCGGGAGTGCGGCTCCACGACGGGCGCTTAGCCGACAACTACCAGGATCTGAGCGGCTTGGCCAGTCAACTTGCCTTGATGCAGTACCCCGCCCACGCTTCCCGCTTGTCCAGCCTGCTGTGAAGTGATCGCCCGATGCGATTCTTGTTCGGAAAACCTGTTTTTCCCATATCGGGAACGGGTGAAGCCAAGCTCTGCGCTTGTTCGGGAAACAGGACAAGAACCGAAGTCGACGGGTTCGCGCGATCCACCGCACTATAATCCTCCGGTTTGCCGAGGGGGCATGCGGGCTCGCGCAAATTGAGTTCAAACAGCCATTTCGAGTCTGACGCCGATCTTCGACGCTACGAAGCTCTTCTAGAGATGGCGGACCTCGTGGTCCACCACCACACTCTGCCCGAACTATTTGTTGCCATGGCCGAGCGCCTGCGGCGAGTGGCGGCAACAGAAGTTGCCAGTTTTTCTCTCTACGAGCCCAGCAAAAATTCGATGCGGCATTTGTGGCACGGGCATGAGCGCATTCCCTCGCAAATGGACGTTGCGGTTGAAGAATCTCCGGCAGGCTGGGCCTGGCAAAACCAGCGGCCGCTGGTCATGCCCGACCTGGCGTCGGAGGTCCGCTTCCCATTGGTGCTAAATATTCTGCGCGAAAATGGGTTGAAATCGTATTGCTGGCTGCCTTTGACCACGGCGCAAAAGCGCTTGGGAGCGATGGGCCTGGGCAGCGCCCGTGCCGATGCCTACAGCGATCGCGATGTCCGGCTGTTGGCGCGTGTGGCGGAACTGGTAGCGGTTGCGGTCGAGAACACATTGGCGCGAGAGGCCCTGCAGCAGGAAAAAGAGCGCCTGCACATGCTGCTCGAAGTCAATCACACACTGGTTACGAACCGCGACTTGCAGAAACTTTTTCCGGCGATCTCAGGCTTTATCCGCCGCATGATTCCGCACGATTATGCCAGCGTTGCGGTGTACGACGAGTCGGCGCATTCTTTGTCCTTCTATCCGCTGGATTCTCCTCTCACCATCGGGCTGGCGGGGGTCGACACCTCATTTCCAGTGAAAGACACTCCCGCCGGCCATGCCTTGATCGAACGGGAAACCAAGATTTTCATGCGCGAAGATCTCCAGGGAATTCAATCCAGCTTCGTGAGCGAGATGATGGAAAAAGGCATCCAGTCGCTGTGCTGCATTCCCCTGACTACCCGCAAGGGGGAACTGGGAACCTTGAATCTGGCCAGCCGGGAAATCAACGCCTTCGCGCCTCAGGATCTCGGTTTTCTACAACAGGTTGCCGGCCAGGTGGCGGTTGCTCTGGACAACGCCCGCGCTTATCGCGAGATTGCCGATCTCACCCAAAAGCTGGCCAGCGAGAAACTTTACCTGGAAGAAGAAATCCGCACCGAACTCAACTTCGAAGAAATCGTGGGAGAAAGTGCGGCGCTAAAGCGCATCCTGTCGCAAGCACGAACGGTAGCCAGCAGCGATGCTACGGTGCTGATCCTGGGCGATACCGGCACCGGCAAGGAACTGATTGCGCGCGCGATTCATCGCATGAGTTTCAGGAAAGAACGAGTCTTCGTCAAGTTGAATTGCGCGGCGATTCCCACCGGGCTGCTGGAGAGCGAACTCTTTGGTCACGAGAAAGGCGCGTTCACCGGCGCCATCAGCCAGAAGATCGGGCGGCTGGAGCTGGCGGACAAGGGAAGTCTGTTTTTGGACGAGGTGGGCGATATTCCGCTGGAGCTGCAGCCCAAGCTGCTGCGCGTGCTGCAGGACCAGGAGTTTGAAAGGCTGGGCAGCACTCGCACCATCAAGGTTAATATCCGGCTGATTGCCGCTACTAATCGCGACCTGGCGAGGCAGGTGGCGGAAAAAGAGTTTCGCAACGATCTGTACTACCGGCTGAACGTAT
>DATAPL010000017.1:0-3280 GCA_036265205.1 Terriglobales bacterium | reverse complement strand
GCATGCAGACTGAGCACAAGCTTGCCTGCCGGTCCGGGCGTGAGTTCGTAGGCGCAAGCGTTTTCGAGATCAACGACGATGCGAGTTGTTGGATGCGATTGCCCATCCATGCCGATGCGCACGCCCTTGACTCCCTGCGCGCCAACCGAAATGGCCTTCTGCCTGGTCGCCATGATCGTCTCAGGCAGATCGACCACCACGCGGGCGGGTGAGTCCAGAGTGCTCACCTTGGGCGTCAGCGTGCCCTGCGAGCTCATCTCGACTCGGATTGTGTCCGCATCCCGGACTACGTTGACTCGATCGAGCTGGCTGGTGGTCTGGGCAGCCGCAGCTACTACCAGAACCAGCAGCAACGATACGAAGATTGCCAATTGTTGCTTTCGCATTTCGCTTCTCCCCACCCGCGGGCCTGGCCCGCGTGTCCTTCTTGCAACTTGTTTCGGCGCCCCTTGCGGGGTCCGCCGCCTTACTTAAACTGCCGGAGCTAGAATCCGTTTCACGACTTCCCGGGTGAACGACTTGCCCAGCTTGTCCTGAATCGTCTCCTGGAACACGACTGAGTCGCCCGTAATCTTCACGACATAGCCGTTAAACACCGGATCGTTCTCGCGCAGAAAATAAGCCTTGTTCAGGTTGTTCGTGACCACCGCGATGAAGCCGTTATCAGACTTGACCACGCCGCGCACGTTGATCGCTCCGATTTCCAGGCACTTCTTGCCCGTGGCGCAACCGGAGCCGTGCTGCTGCACAACCGGGCTGAAAAACGGATCCCGATTGCCGCTCATCGCCCATTTCTTTTCTTCCGGCTTAGCATGCTTCGGGGCTTCCGCTACTTTCACCGGAACGGCAGCAACAGCGGGACTAGCCTTGGCCGCGACCACCGTCTTGGCCGGCTGTTGTTTGACATCTGCTTTCACAGGAATTGCCGCTAGCTTAGGAGCGGGAGCTTTCGTTGCCGGAGTTTTCGCATCAGCTTTCGCGATCGCAACCGGGGCGGGAGCTGTTGCCTGCGCCGTTTTTAAAGGGATTGTAGACGGAGCTTTGGTTGCAGGCGCCTTGGCGTCGGCAACTTTTGGCGACGGCTGCGGCTTGCCCGCGACCACAGCGGTTTTCGCTGGAGCCGGAGTATTCTTCGCAACCGCGATGGCGGTATCCTGCGTGTGCAGAATCAAAATCGTTTTTCCCGCAGGACCCGGAGCGACCTCATAGGCCAAGGCCTTGTCGAGATCCACCACGACGCTTGTCGTGGGCGGAGTCTTTCCGTCCATGCCGATGCGGACGCCCTTCACTCCCCCAGTCCCCACCGGAATTTTCGACTGCGCGCTGGCAACGACCGTCTCCGGCAGTTCCACCAACACGCGCGCCGGCGAACTCAGCTTACTCACCCGCGGCGTGACCGCCTGGCTGGAGCTGATTTCGATCTGAATATCGTTCGCGCCCGGGACCACGTTCACGTGTTGCAGTTTGTTGGTGTCCGAGGCTGTAGAAGCCGATTTCGCGGCCGTCTTCGCTGCCGGAAGCGCCGCCGGCTTTACCGTGCCAGCGGGAGCGGCGGGTGTCGGCTTGGCCGCCTGCTGTTGCTGCAGCGACTTCACAGTCTTGCGCGCGTTATCGATGGCGTCCGGGTTCTGGGCTATCGCCGCCCCGCCCACCATCATTGCCATTGCCACAATGCCTGTCGTCAGCTTCATATGCGGGTCCCTACTTCTTCGCCGCGGGCGTTCCGGGTTTTCCGGCGCCTGCCGCGGAAGGTGTCAAATCGTGACTGAAATAAGTCGTCGCCGTAAACGTAGCGACCACGCTCTCATTGGGCGCGTACTGATACGTATGCTTCGCTTTCGCCCCGCCTGGGTTCTTAGTCGTCGCGATCATCAGGTTGCTGATGTTGATGATCCTCTCCAGCTTGCTTACGCGGTCGAAGAAGTTCAGCGTCGAGTAGTACGGGCCATCCAGCTCCATATCGAAAGGAACTTCGGTGTAGTACTGTTGCGACTTCACGTCTTTCGCCGTGTAGCGCCGCAGTTCTATTCCCGCATGGGTCGCTTCCGAGCCCATCATGGTCATGAATGCATCGATCTGCTTTTCGTCGGGCACGATGCGCTGTTCGATCTCGAGCTGCTGCTTCAATTCAGCCAGTTGCTGCTCAATCTGCTTCAGCTTCGGCCGGTACGATTCCAGCTCGTTGTTCTCCCGAACCTTGTCCTCAAGGGCATGCTGCGCCGTGGCATTCTTCTCCACCTGCCCTTTGAAGACGGTGAAATACAACGCCGTGGTCACCACTGCTCCCCCGAGAATCACCATTCCCCACTGCTTGATTCCGGACAGTTCGCTAAAGTTCGCCATAGGTCTGCCTTTACGACTTCCCCTTCTCGCAGGTCAGGGTGAACTGGAAGGCCTGCATGTCTTTGATCGACTCGTCCTGGTAGGTTTCCTTAATCTCAACCGTCCTGAAATAGCCAGTCTTCTGCAGGTTCGCAATCAGATTGGCAACAGCATCGGTGCTCAGGGCCGTCCCCTCAAGATTTACCGAAGGACCAGTGTCATCCATCTTGTTCAGCCACACAGCTTCGGTGTTGTTGACCGTCTCGCCGAGCATGGCCATCAGGTTGACGGGGCCAGTCTGGCCCTCATGCAACTGCTTAATGACATCGACTCGCCGCTGATACGCGTTGGCCTGGGTCTGGCGCTCCAGGAAGCGGACCTTCACGTCGGCAAGTTCGCGATTCTTTTGTTCCGCGACTTTCATCTTCGCGGCTATAGCTTGAGTCTCATGATCCAGGCGATACCAGTAGCCCAGATTGCCCAAGCCTACGATCACCACCATAGCCAGGATCTTCAGCTTGGGCGACCCCATATCGCCCATTTCGATCGAAGGCATGGAGGGGGCCGCGCTCGCGCGCTTGCCTTTGCCTTTGGAGGTTTCGAGCAGGTTGATTTTGATCATAGGGATTCAAAGCTCCTCAGGGCCAAGCCCACCGCGACCGCCATCTGGCCGGGATTCTGCTCCACCAGTTCCGCTCCGTGCCCTTCAATTGGCGGCATGACGCGCTGGAACGGATTCAGCAACTCTACCGGCATGGAGAACTCCTGCCGCAGCGCTTCCACCAGGCCGGGCACCTTCGATGAACCGCCCGCCAGGTAGATTTTCTCGATGTGCTCTCCAGCCGCGCTGGCCCGGAAGAAATCGAACGTCTTCTGGATTTCCAGCACAATGATCTCGGTCACTTGCTGCAGGATCGGGTGCTTCGCGTCTTCGCTCACCGTTCCAACCTTATTCCCC
>DATAPL010000016.1:0-74368 GCA_036265205.1 Terriglobales bacterium | reverse complement strand
CTCGATTCATCAGAAGTTCGCAGGCTAACTTCTCCGCGAGGTTCGGTCGGTGACTACAATCCTGCATTCTCGCCCGATGGTCGAACATTGGCCTTCAACAGAGGCTCGCAGGGAGTGACGTCAATCTACACGGTGCCGGTTTCGGGCGGAGAGGAACAGCGTCTTGTCTCAGGGGTTCAATTCGGATGGGGCCTAGCGTGGACACCCGACGGACGCGACATTGTTTTCGCAAAGGCTAGTTGGCTCGCGGATGCTGGTTGGCTTTGGAAGATACCCCGTGGAGGGGGAGAACCAGAACGACTGCAGTTCGGTCAAGAAGCTGTCGAACCTTCGATTCAAGGGAACCGATTGGTGTATGCGCACCCGACGGCGAATATCAACATCTGGCGAAGGAGGCTCAATTCGTTGGCTTCGGCCGGTCCTTCCGATAGGTTCATATATTCCACGAGAATGGAAAGCGGTCCTCAATTCTCGCCTGATGGAAGTAAGATTGCTTTCGAATCCACCCGTAGCGGCGCTTATGAAGTCTGGATGTGTCGGAGCGACGGAACTGGCGTCGTTCAACTCACTCGCTTCAACTCTTCGACTGGATCTCCGCGTTGGTCCCCCGACGGACAACAGATTGCTTTCGACTCTCGCGCTCCCGGCAATGCAGATATTTTCGTCGTCGATTCTCAGGGGGGCTCGCCTCGCAGGCTGACCAGCGATCCATCGAGCGAGGTCGTCCCAAGTTGGTCGCGAGACGGACGCTGGATATATTTTGCGTCAGATCGCACTGGCAGGCATGAGTTATGGAAAATGCCTTCGACAGGTGGATCGTCAGTGCAAGTCACACACCATGGTGGATTCGCAGCGTTCGAATCGACCGATGGAAGATTCCTCTACCATGCAAAAGGCATGAGCGTTCCTGGACTGTGGCGCATTCCGACTAACGGTGGCGAAGAGGTCGAGATTATTCGCTCTCTGGAAGCAGGCCACTGGGGCTATTGGGCAGTGGTCGAGAACGGTATCTATTACCTTGATACGACGGCGAAACCTGGGATCGTCTTTCTCGACGTCAATACGAGACATACTACGCGGGTGTTCGATCTGGAGAACCGTCCAGCCACGCAAGCGCCGGGGCTGGCCGTCTCCTCGACCAACCGGACCATCCTTTACACACAACTGGATGCGTTAAGTAGAGACATCATGCTTGTGGAGAACTTCCGATAGCCAACCCGAATAGCATACACAGGTCGCGGACGACGCAATGCCGCGGCATCCACCAACTGTTTCCTCCCGACGCCCTCACCGTGCCGGAGCCTTGCCGGCCCGATTGCGGGTGGATGACGGGCTACTCGGAAGTTAGGTCGAGAAGCCGAGTTGTCGGTACCGATCCGCAGCGTCTCAATCTGGATTACTTCCGGGTAGCCGACAATCCTCCCAAAATTGTCGCCTCCGCGCGTAACACGATGCTCAGGCTATAATTACGCCCGCGGATGGCTCTAACCTCTGGCACCAAACTTGGCCCCTACGAAATCGAATCGCCGCTCGGCGCGGGTGGGATGGCGAAGTGTATCGCTCCCGCGACTCACGCCTTGATCGCGAAGTTGCGATTAAGGTTCTGGCTGCAGACCTTTCGTCCGACGCTTCGCTCAAACAACGGTTGGAACGCGAAGCTAAAGCAATCTCCAAGCTCTCGCATCCCCACATTTGCACTCTCTATGACATCGGCCACCAGGACGGTATCGACTTTCTGGTGATGGAGTACCTGGAAGGCGAGACGCTTGAACATCGACTCCTCCAGGGGCCGTTGCCGCCCGAGCAGGCTCTGCGCTACGCCTCCCAGATTGCCGATGCGCTGTCAAAGGCTCACAAGCTGGGAATTACGCATCGCGATCTGAAGCCCGCCAACGTCCGGATGGACGTCTGGTAGCGGTGCGCCAGGCCGACGTCCCCGGCACCGAAAACCAGATCAATGTAGTGCCGCACTGGTTCGAGAACCTGAACAAAGAAGCGCAAAAATAGGCGCGCGGACGGTTGGCGGGCAATCCGAAAGTTATCTGTTCATCTGTGGGATTGGTACCGAGAAACGCCCTTGTGTCTGGAAAACCAATACTTAAAGTTGATCGGCAGGTCGGTCATATCGTCGTGTGTGACCGCCGTGGGTGATTCCATCCGCTTCTATTCAGGGACATCTTCCTAAGTCTTGTGGACTGAAGGCGTTCAGGTAACTGCTGCCAAAACCAACATTAGGCTTTTCAGGGCTGCGCTCTACCGAAAGAATGCGGCAACCCGGGTAGATTCTAAGGAAGTCAAGTCGGGTTCGCAAAGTCTTCGGTTTGTGATCGCCAACAATTCGCCAACGAGGTTTGTAAAAGTCGGACCTCTCCGCGGGTCCTAGAGAAACGCGGGATAGGATGCCTTGTCATTACTCAGCAGCTGTTTTCTCCGCTCTATCTTTCAGAGGAAATATCGCAAATACGGGCAATTTCTTGTGTTTCGTTGGCGATTCAGTTGAAATTTCTCTCCGGCAAGACTGAATGGTAGCGCTAACGGGAATCGAACCCGTGTTTGAAGATTGAGAATCTTCCGTCCTAACCCCTAGACGATAGCGCCATCTGGAGAGTGCTCATTATAACAAAGGCTCTTGACAATCTTTCTCCTGCAGGACTAATTTGATGTAGCGAATAAAAAGCGAAAGTATTTCTGGACTCGCTTCGAGGCCCCTTACCGCCCCGACGTTCCCTGAAAATTTGAGGTCCTTCTAATGTTTTCCCAAACCCCTCAGGCGGATCGCGCCCTGGCTTTTGTTTCGCGGAAGGAACCGGCGCTGGTTCTGCAACGTCTGGCGGCGTCGCCCAAGCTGACCGGGGTGACGCCGGCGTCGCGCCTCACGGTGCGGCCCTCGCCGGAAATGGTTTCCAGCGGCGTCCGCGAGATTGATGGGCTCACCGGCGGACTGCCGCGAGGATGTCTCAGCGAGATTTGCGGATCCGCTTCTTCAGGACGCACCAGTGTGCTGCTGGCCGCCCTGGCGGCGGCCACCCAGCGCCAGGAAGTCTGCGCCCTGGTGGATACCACGGACGCGCTCGACGCGATATCGGCAGCGGCGGCTGGAATCGATCTGGAAAGATTGTTGTGGGTGCGGTGCGGGAGAGCGGGTGTCGGACCGCGGACATCAGGCGTCGTACCTCAGACCTCAGCCTCAGATTCAAGCTCCGCCTTCCAAGGTCCGAGGTCTGACGCCCGGCGTCCGGCGTCCGACTTCCGCTCTCTCGAACAGGCGCTGCGCGTTACCGATCTGCTTTTGCAAAGTGGCGGCTTTGGCCTGGTGGCGATCGATCTCGGCGATGTGCCTCACGCGGCGGCACGGCGCATGCCGCTGGCCTCCTGGTTCCGTTTTCAGCGTGCCGTTGAGCCGACTCCCACAGTGCTTTTGGTGGTGGCTCAGCAACCCTGCGCTCAGACTTGCGCTTCTTTGCTGATCCGGCTGCAGTCGGGGAAAAAGTTGTCGGCATTCAGCTATCAGCCATCGCTTAAAAGCGAACTTTGGCCGGCGCATGCGCAACTTCTGGATGGATTGCAAATTGAAGGAGAGCTGCTGCGTTCGCGCCTGCAGCGCAAGCCGGCGCAATCGGTGACCGCCGCGTTTGCAACCAAAACGGCGCGAAGCGCGTAGGGGCGAATTTCTTCGGCTGCTCTCAGGCGTTTTTACCGATTATTGAGTTGCATCTTTACCCTGTACTTGCGGGGGCGAGACGCCCTCGCGACAGCCGGCGGGACGCCGGCGCTACACGGAAGCTGAGGTTTTCCTAATGACTAATGACTAATGACTGAAGACTAAATGCCCTTTGCCTGCATCTTCGTACCCGATTTCCCCGTGGAAGCGCTGTTGCGCGCCGAACCGGAGTTGCGCTCTCAGGCCGTGGCCGTTCTCGAAGGCAAAGCACCGCTGCAAAAGATTTTTGCTGTGAACGAAAAGGCCCGGCGCGCTGCAATATCTCCCGGCATGACGAAACTTCAGGTGGAAGCCTGCCCTGATCTGGTACTGCGGCCGCGCTCTTTCCTGCAGGAAGCCGCGGCGCATGCCGCGCTGCTGGACTGCGCCCAGTCATTCTCGCCGCGAGTGGAAGATGCGGGCTGCGATAACGTTCTTTTGGATCTCGCCGGCCTGGAGCCGCTTTTTGGACCACTGCCCAAAATCGCGCGCGATCTGGCGCGCCGCGCCTCCGATCTCGGGCTCGAAGTGAACGTGGCTGTAGCCTCCAATCCGGATACTGCCGCGCTCGCCGCCCACGGTTTTTCCGGCGTGATCGTAATTCCTGAAGGGAAAGAAGCCGAGCAGTTGGGCAATCTTCCGCTGGAAGTGCTGTTCACAGGAGATTGCAATCCTCAAACTCTGGAAATACTCGAGCGCTGGGGCATTCGAAATCTTCGCGCCCTGGCCGCTTTGCCCGAGATCGCGTTGAGCGAGCGCCTGGGGCAGGATGGCATCCGCCTGCAGCAGTTAGCGCGGGGCGGCATTTCCCGAAACCTGGTTCCGGTCGAACCACCACTTGCTTTTGAAGAGGCCATCGAATTGGAATATCCCCTGCTGCTGCTCGAGCCGCTGGCGTTTCTTCTGAGCCGGTTGTTGGAGCAGTTATGCGCCCGGCTGAGCGCGCGCGCCCTGGCAACTCAGGAACTTCGTTTGAGTTTGACGTTGGATCAAACGCCGGACGCCGAATGTAGTGGCACCAACCAGGTGGGGACGGACGCTCCCCGCCGAGCGCCGGCTCGACGGCACTTCCAGCGCACTCTCCATCTTCCCGTCCCCCTGCTCGATGTCAAAATATTTCTAAAACTGTTGCAGCTCGATCTGAATGCGCATCCGCCCGGCGCGCCCATCGTAAAAATTCATTTGTCGGCCGAACCGGTGCGACCCCGCGCCGCGCAAAGCGGCTTGTTTCTTCCCCCTTCTCCGGAGCCAGAAAAACTCGAACTCACGTTAGCCAGAATTGCGGGAATTGTCGGTCAGGATAAAGTTGGATCGCTGCAAATGCTGGACACGCACCGTCCAGAGGGGTTCCTCATGCGGCACTTCGCGCCCAGCCGCAAAGATAGAGATAAAGACAGAAATGGCGATTCGAAACCGGCACATCTTCCAGGGCTGAATCAGTCGGCGCCGAATCAGGGGCGTGAAAATCCCGTCACGGCTTTGCGTATCTTCCGGCCGCCTCTGCGCGCCGCGGTTACCCTGCGCGAAGGCAGGCCCGCGCGCATCGTTTGCCAAAGACGCAAAGAGATATGTGGGGAGGTGCTCTGGGCGGCCGGCCCCTGGCGCACCTCCGGAGACTGGTGGGAGCAGGAAGGATGGGCACATGACGAGTGGGATATCGCCTTGCAGGAAGTTGCCGGCATTACCCTCTACCGCCTGGTGCGGGATTTACTCAGCGGACAGTGGCGACTGGAGGGAAGTTATGATTGAGGCCTTGCCACACTCAGAGGGATTCCGTGGCCTGACGCACCAGCTACATGGTCTATAGGGTGTTCACTGTATTTTCCGCCGCTATAGGTGTGAATAAGCTGTTCAAACTGTGCGCTAAGCCCTTATTTTTTAATCACCCCGCAGGCAATCCGGTCTCCGGCATTTCCCGCCGGATCGGTCTTCAGATCGTCTGCCTTAGAATGGATGACCAGGGCCGTCCCACCATTACTAAATAGTGAATGGCTGTCGTCCCCCAAAGTTACATCCTTGTTCACTACCGTGAATTTGGCCCGCCCCTTGGCGTTCACGGTGAAATTGTTCATATCGCCGGCATGGTGGCCTTCAGGATTTTCCAGGCCATGCTTTTTTCCATCGGGATTGAAATGGGGACCGGCTGATTTGAAATCCGGGGGATCGCACTGCGGCTTGGCATGAAAATGCAGCGCATGCTCGCCCGGCGGCAGGTCGCGTAAATTCACCTTCAGGGCTACGCCCGCACCTGCGCCTTTGCTCGATAGCACAGCGGTTCCGACGCTCTTGCCTTGAGCATCCTTCAATTCGACGGTGGTTTTAGCGGTTGACTTGGCCGCAGCCATGATGGAAAACGCCAAAATCGGCAGCAGGAGCATGGTCGAAAACAGGGTTGAGCGTTTCATGCCGAACATTATAACTCCGCCACCGCCCGGCGCAGACCCTACCGCATGGTGACATAGAATGCATTATTTCCCGAGCGCAAGTCTTTCCCGTAGGAAAGGACAACTCCTGTTCCGAACACCCGAACCTTGGCTTGAGCGCCGACATCCCACAGCCATTGATGCGAACCGAGCCCCGGCGACGCGTCCGTGATCTTGCCTGTGTCAAGAAAAGGGCCAACCTTAACGGTGAAGATTCCATTGCGATAGATGTTCTTGTCCGCTTCCCAATTGGAGAGGAAATAGTTCCCTCCCAGGGGCGCGCTGCCCTTCCTGCCGTCGCGGGTCCCAATGTGCCCCCGCATCCACAGATCGTTGTCGCGCTCCACTCCCAGCATGAACAGTTCGTCGAACGGAACATCGCCGAAGGTTTTGCCAGCTCCGATCGAGTGCTGAAGTTCAAAGTCGTCGCCCTGAGCCTGCGGGAACCAGTGAAATTTCACGAAGCCCTGCAACTTCTCGAATGACTGCGTCGGCTGCGACCAAAGGCGCCCGGCCTGCGATGACACTCCGCCGTCCAGCGTGAGCCGGTTTTCCAGCAAACGCCATAGCGCTACCTTGAGTTCAGCTGATTGCTTCAGCTGGTAACCTTTCGCCAACAGGCTCGGCATCAAAGCCACTCCTGGAATTATGCTGCGGAAATCACGATGCGATACTTCTCCGCCCGCGGACCACTGCCAGCGCCCGCTCTCGAAGGAAGCAAAGTTAGCGCCCACCGCTTCCCGCCGCAGGTTCAGGCTGCCCAGCAGAGGCGCTGGGCCTTGAAACGATTTTCGGATATCCCAGTTTTCACTGCGCAGGTCGGCGACCAAACCGTAACGGAATTTCGGATTCCCCTTGAACGGTCCCGATAGTTCAGCTGACAGACGCCGCTTCTCCGCATCCCAGCGATACATGGAAACGAAATTGATGGCCTGATGGCGCAGGTTGTAGACCTCGGGATAAACGGTCAGGAAGGGCAGGCCGCGAAACAAGAGAAACAGCTTTTCCCATTTGCTGCGGCCCCAGCCGTCGCGCTCGCGATTGCGGAAGACCACGTCGAACTTGCCGTCTGGGCGCGCCCGCAAATCGAACTGGTAGCTGGGAAAAACGTCCAACCCGCGAACGCGGACCTCGGAGGTCAGGAAATCGGGCAAACGTAATGCACTGGCTGGCGCGAACGCCAATGCCCGGTCCAGCAGGGCCGGATCTATCTGAGGTGGAGGCTGGGTTTTTACTACCACAATTTGCGGCTTGTCGACCCGGTTCCAATACTTCAGCGCTGCCTCGAAATTTCCCTGCAGAAAGTAGACGGTTCCGAGAAAATCGTTGCCGTAGGAATCGTTGGGATCCAGACGGAGAGCCTGTCGCAGATAGCGCGCCGATTGCGGGAGCTGTTTCTGCTTGAACGCTACTCCGGCCAACTCCAGCGGAAAGCGCTTGTCGTGAGGCTGAAGCCGGGCGCCTGCTGCGAACGCCTGGTGCGCCTCCGTCCAGCGTCCCAACTGCGCCAGTGCCGTGCCGTAGTAGAACTCAAAATCGGGGGATGGATGATGCGCCGATTCGCCGAGGCTCACAATCTCCGGCCAGCGCTGTTGCGCGGCAAGCTCGCGTGCCCGCTCAGTCGATGGATCTTGCGAAGACGCCGTCTGGGCAGGGCCAGCTATCGCGGAAGCGAATAGAAATAAGGAAAGAAATAACCGGAAAATCAGCGATGTTGGGCTTGCGGCAGGGCCAGCAGAGTCCAGTTGCCGGCCGCGCTCCATTCCCGTTCGAAGCTTGACCGGTCCTGCTTGAGTAACTTGCGCTGCGCCGGATCGTTTACCAGCACCACGTCCTGATCCACTCCGGCCACTACCACATAATGAAGAGGCGAATCGCCGCCCGAAGGCTTCAAGGCCACCACCAGCGGCCGTCCCTTGTCCAGGTGTTGCTCGAGGTCTGCCCACTCTCCGCGAATTGTAAACGTGCGGTATCCCTTCTCCTTGAAGTATCGCTCCATGTCGGCGGCATAAATGCCATGAGCTTTGGCGGAATACAACTGTCGCTGGATTTGCGCGGCGTCCGAATCCGCGCTGACGGGGTTGCCCTGCTGGCGCTGCCAGTACTGCATCACCATAGCAATGCTGGCAGCTCCGCAACCGTCCTTTTCCTGCTTCACGAAGGGAACATCGAGCCAGACGCCGGCAAGGTCCGCGGCCAGCAGCACCCCGCAGACCCCCAGCAATATGAACGCCGTCCTGAGGACGCGGCCCAGCATGGAAGGGCCTTATCGCACCGCGACGATGATCAGGATGAGCACCGCAACTGCTACAAGAATGATGATCAGATCGCGGTCGCTGAGTGTGCCGGCGGCAAAATCTGCCTGCGTCTTCTGCACCCGCGTAGCCAGTTGTGCCAGCTCTGCATCGTCCAGGGTAGCGACCGCGCTCTTCACCTGCTCCGGATTCATGTGGGCGGACTTAAGCGCCTTTTGGGCTTTTTCCGAGGAGAAGAATTGCTGAACCTGTTCGAGGTTCTGCTGTCTTGCAGTGGAGGCTTTCGCCACCGCCTGCTGCAGGTCCGAGGGGCTGACCACATGACCAGCCGCTTGCGCCATGAGATTTTGGGGGAGAGCGAAAACAGCGGCCAGAACCAGAGCCGCCGCCCATCGCGATGATTGCCTTAAATCGAAACGCATGTCTTGCGACCTCCGCTAAAATTTGTTGCGGCGACCGCTGGGGTTCGCCGAATCTGCCTGGAAAAATATTACACGCGCAAGGCTTCGATGCAGCCACAGTTCTCGAGGTTTGCCTTGCAGGTACAACATCAATCAACAAGGCAGCAACTAGAGCTGTTCAACCTTTTTCTGCAGTTCACGTGCTATCCATTGTGGATCGCTGTCGTGTGGAAAACGAGCCGGAGCTCCGATTTTTACTCGAATCTGCCCCCGCCTGGCGACTCGTCTTCCGGCCTGCTTCACTTCGAATAACCCTTCGATGCGCACCGGCACGACCGGTATGGCAAGGTTGTTTGCCAGCAGGCCGACTCCTGCGCGGAATGGAAGCATCTTGCCGTCGGTGGTGTGGCGGCCCTCGGGGAAAACCAGAATACTGTAGCCGCGATCGGCGGATTCCCCAGCGAAGGCAAAGCTCTCCCGGAAGCCGCCTTCCCGCGGCAGAGGAAACAGGTTCAGCAGGGACACTCCCAGAAACCACTTAGTCCGATCCAATATCCGGCCCATCCAACTTCGCCCAGCGGGCGGAGTACGCAATGCCTCCAAAGCCTCGCCGCCCGCGGCCGTTGCCAACCGGTGACGAAAGCGCGCAGGAAGCGCAGTGAGAACGAATCCCACATCCACGTCGTCAATGTGGTTGCAGATCACCAGCACCGGACCTTGAATGCCGCGCAGGTTTTCGCGCCCCTCGATTCGCGGCCAGCCCAGCACAAAAATTGCCGGGCGCAACAGCAGGTAGTGAATGAAAAAGCGAACCCAGGTCGCAGGCCAGCGCTGCACCCATGCCGGATAGTGGTGCCTGGCGCGCCCGGCAGGCCGGCCATGCAGCATGCGCTCCACATCGCCTAGCGTCTTCACGGCGGCAAAACCGGTCTCACTCAAGTCCACCTGATAGCGGTCTTCGAGCGCGTCCAGCAACTCCACCCGGTCGAGAGAACTTAAATTCAGATCGGCCTCCAGATCCGCGTCCGCAGGCAAATCACGCGCCGACCCTGCTCTGATACTTCTGATCAATTCTGTCAGGGAATTCGCAGACAACCCCTGACCAGGCCCTGGTTCAAGTCTTGACTGTACGGACTGCTGAATCAGTTTGCTGCGTGGCTTTTGGGTTGAGGTGCGTGGAAAATCCTCGTCAGGCCACACAAACCAGGTCCGCATGTGCTGGTATTCGGCCAAATCTTCATTCGCCCGCTTTATTGCCAGGGCGGGGTCACCGTCATTGCGCAGAAGCAAAACCGCGCAAGGTTCGGCATTGCCTTCTCGCGGCAATCCAAACACTACGCAATCCCTCACTTCCGGCTGCCGCCGCAATGCAGCTTCGAGATCATCTGGATAAACCTTCATCCCGGCGGGAGTCACGATCACATCCTTCTTTCGCCCCTTGAAATACAAATTGCCTTGGGCGTCGAGCTCTCCAATGTCTCCCGTCCCGTACCAGCCTTGTTCGCCAGCCATGGGGAGGAGTTCGTGTCCGCCCCAATAACCCGCGGCCACTCCGCTTCCGCGAACCAGGATTTCTCCATCCGGGGCCAGCTTCACCTCGCGCCCGGCCAGCACCTTCCCAATCGACCCGCGGCCCAACCTGAAAGGATGATTGACGCTGACGATCGATGTAGTTTCGGTAAGCCCGTAGCCCTGGATGACGGCGTAGCCCAGACGTCCCCAGAATTCTTCGGTGACGCGGTCAAGCGCCGCCCCGCCACAGATGAAAGCCCAGAACTTCCATCCCATCCAGCGATGCACTCCCCGGAAGATCCACCAGCGGCGGAGGAAGTGTTTGCCTTCCGAGGTCTGAAGCCGCCTGCGGAACTCTTCCAGTCCATTGTTGTCCGCCAGATCCCGTTCAATTTTTTCCTTCAACGATTGCAGCATGCGCGGCACGGCCACCAGTACCGATACTCGTTCGCGCCGTATGGTTCGAATGACTTCCGCGGGGCTCAGCGCCTCCTGAAAAATCACCGTGCCGCCGAGCAATTGCGGAACAAACACACCCAGGAACTGGCCGAAGACATGGCTCAGGGGCAAAAGATTGAGAAATCGCAGCGGATGCACCAGGCGTTCGTACTTGAGGTAGCGGCGGATCTCGAGTTCCAGTGGCGCGATGTTGGCGAGAACGTTTCCGTGGGTGATCACCACTCCCTTCGGCTCTGCGGTTGTCCCGGAAGTGAAGACGACTTCCAGCGTGTCGCTCGGGGACAGCTCTGCGGGAGGAAATGGCTGGGCAGGGTGTCTTGACAATCTTTCTTGCAGCTCTTCCAGAACTAAAACCGGCATCCCGCCGTGGACGTGCTCGCGGGAACAAAACAAGAGCTTGCCATTCACCTGCTCATACACCCGTCCGGCGAAGTCAAGGGTTCCACCGTCGTCAATTGGAACAACCACTACGCCACGCAACGCACAGCCGAAAAATGCCGCCACCCAATCAGCCGAATTCGGACCCCAAAGAAGGACACACTGGCCCTTTTCGATTCCCCGGCTTTCCAACTCACGCGCACATTGAAACGCGGCTTCGGCTACCTGGCGATAGCTCCAGCACACCCAGCGGTATCCGCGACGCTGGCTGTAAGCGCATTCCCCATCGCGCCGCAGAAAGTCCTCGAGGAACTCGACCACCGAGCGGCGTTGCTTCATGCCTAAGATGGTATCGCTTTGGAGGCAGCATTCAGATGTCATCCTGAGCGTAGTCGAAGGACACCTATAGGCTCACCCGCAGCCGGCAGCCCCGGGGCTTAACTGATTCGCAGCTCGAGGAAATTAGCGCTGCGGAAACAACCGCATCGCAAGCTTCGACTCCGCAGCCCGTTGGCGAGCTAACGGGCCTTCTGGGCTCAGTATGACAGACGAATTTTCAGGCTGACATTCGCCGCGCGTTCTTGGGGCAGTAATTCGACAACAAGCCGAGGAACTCGGTGAGAAACGGCGGGCTGGGCTGATTGCGCAATGTGACCGCGTACCACTGGCGCCGAAACCCGCGACCACCGAGGGGGCGAATAGCGACCTTGCCCGCTTCCACCGCGGGTGACACTGCCCAGCGCGCCAGGAAACCGATGCCAGTTCCCGCGGCCGCTAGCTCGACGATAGCTTCAGTGAGCGGCACTTCGATGACCCGCTGCGCCTCCACCCCGGCCGGCTTCAGCAGCTTGTTGATCAGAGTGCTCTCTTCCCGCGGAGGATAAATAAGGATCGTTTCAGTCTCCATATCTTTAGGGCGAACCTGACTGACCGCGGCCAGACGGTGTTTGGGAGACATCACCAGAAACAGTTCGTCTTCGAACATCGGGGTCACCCGCAGGCTCTGATTACGCGGCGGGCAACTGATGATGGCCACATCCAGCTTGCCCTCCAGCAGAGCCGCGGCGGGATTCGAAGTGGCGCTGGCTACGATGTTGACCTCGACCTTGGAAAACTTCCCGTAAAACTTCTTCAGCACTGGCGGCAGCCAGTGATAGCAGGTGTAGCACTCCGTGCTCAGGCGGATCTCACCGCGCGCTCCACCATTGAGTTTTTCGATCTGCACTTCGGTGCCACTCAGTTCCTCGAGCACCCGGCGGGCACAGGCGATCAACCGCTCGCCGGCGGAGGTCAAAACCATCTTTCTGCCCATCCGCAGGAACAGCGCCGTCCCCAGCTTCTCTTCCGCATCGCGCAGCTGGTGGCTCAGCGCGGACTGCGTAAGATGCAAGCGCTTCCCGGCCTCGGTGACACTGCCCTCCTCGGCCACGGTGACGAGCAATTTCAGGTGCCGGACTTCCAGTTTCGGATTCACCCCATGAGTGTAGTTCATGGATTTAATGAAAACAAACAATAAATCTCATACATGAATCGCGACGTCCAAGCCTTCAGCACG
This sequence comes from Terriglobales bacterium, assembly GCA_036265205.1. Lineage (GTDB taxonomy): Bacteria > Acidobacteriota > Terriglobia > Terriglobales > Acidobacteriaceae > JAIQFF01. The sequence continues at coordinate 61,685 of DATAPL010000016.1, read as the reverse complement.
CAGGAAAACGGATTGACGGCAAGAACCGGATAGCAAGCGCCCGGTTTGAACCGCAGACTCCGTTAAGGCGTTCGCTGGACCGGCGAAAGGCGCCGGCGGCTTGGGCGCATGCACATAACAGTCACGAACCGTTAACCAGGCTCAAGGGGAGAATATGAAGAATCAGTTTGCGCGTACCATCGTTCCACTTTTTCTAGCCGTGTTCTGGCTGGGGCTCACCGCTTATGCCCAGCGCGAGGAAGTGATCAAAGCCACCATCCCATTTGAATTCAGCCTTGGCGGGCGAACCTTTCCTCCGGGGAACTACCGGCTGGTAAGCACTCGTCCCGCGTTCCTGCAGTTGTGTGACGCGACCGGCAAAACCCTGGCCACCGTACTGACCAACCAGGTGCAATCCTCGCAGCCGCCGAACTCGCCGAGACTGGAGTTCAAACCCGAGGGTGGGGCTTACACGCTTGTCCAGGTCTGGCAGGGAAACCACGCTACCGGGCAGCAACTGGGGCGGGAAAAAACGTCGTCAAAAGTGGCCAGGCAGCGGCCAGGACGCACCCAAACCGTCGCCGCGCGCGACCCGCAGTAGTACACGCCTTTGCGACTATAGGGGAGGATTCATGAATACGAATATGCACGGAACGGTCACGAACGAAAAAAACGGGCAATCGCATGCGCCTGATCTCCATGTCCAGGAGGTTATCCGCTCTGCGGAACGCGAGCTTAACGAGTTGATGCAACAGCGAGCCGAGCTCATGAAGCGGATCGGCACCATCAAACAGACTTTGGCGGGATTGGCGAATATCTTCGGCGATTCCGTCCTGAGCGACGAGTTGCTTACTTTTCTGGACCGCAAATCGGCCAGCCGTCAACCCGGCTTCACCCGGGCATGCCGGGTGGTGCTGATGGAGTCTTCCAAACCCCTGGGAGCGCGGTTTGTGTGCCAGGCTTTGCAGCAGAAATTTCCGGAACTGCTGGAACGTCATAAAGACCCCATCGCCTCGGTCACCACCGTTCTCAACCGGCTGGCGGATTACACCGAGGCGCGCTGCTCGCTCGATGCCAACGGACGCAGAGTCTGGGAATGGATCGCCGATCGCGAAAATCGGGCCGATCTGCTGCTGGGCGGCCATAAACCTACCCTTCCGCCGCAAACTGCCAGCCAGGCATAGACCAGGGACCGGGAGCGGCACGAAACGCCGCTCCCGCCCAGCGCAGAAAGCTTTCGACTAGATCAAGCCGTCCTTCACCCGACGAAGAAAGTCTTCGGCATCAGCTTGGGCTTTTTTGGCTGCGGCGGGATCGTTGCGGTTCTCGAAGACGATTTCCTGGAGCGTAATCTGCGCCGCGTCTTTCGGCTTAAAGCCTCGAGTTACCAATTTTCGGGCGCGCTCGGAGAAACTCTCGGAGTCAGTAAGCAACAGCGGCTGCCCATAAGCGGCGCAGTCGTGATTCTGAAATTGGGCGGAAGCCAAGCGATCATATGCGCTCTTGGCTTCCTTGTCGCTTAACAGCGGCGGAACGGGAAACGTCCAGCCGCACTGGGAACATGCCCAGCCCGTCAGTCGCTGGTGCGATACCCAGGTAAGCCATCTGCCCATAATTCTCCCCCGGCGCCGCAGGAGGTTACTAAGGATGCCTGGGCCGAACTACCTTCCTTACTTCCCCACCGATGTGCGGCACATATTGCGAAGTGAAATGATTGCACGGAGGTGCCTTCCCCGGCACATCCATCATGCTTGCAGTGATTCTACAAAAACCTGCAAGCAGGAAGTAGTGGCGGCGAAGGACCCTGTCATGCTGAAGCAGCAGGTTCTCCGCGAAAGCGGAGGATGATGCACTTAGCCGGCGCCACCACCGCATTCAGCAAGTACACCAACCCGCAATCAACGCAGACCTCGGGATGACCACAGTAATGCTCAGACATCATTCAAACTCCGCGAAGCTGCCGCTGAATGCCGGTTCGCGACCGCAATGTGGCGAGAAGTCCGGGCTGGCATAGGCTACCGCTACCATTTCGCTCGCTAGTTCCGCTCCTCACCCGTTCGTACACTCCCTTTGGGTAACCCTTGGTAACCATACGATTCTTGGTAACCCGTCTTACAATGACCCTTGTCCGAAAGACCATCCCGGGTATGATCGGCAGACATGGCCGATCGGATGGCCAACCCGTCCGTAGACCTTCTCCAAGGAGATGTTTTCTGACGGGAGGTAGACCGGACCTGGAGTCAGCAATCATATGGCGTTCGGTTTCGGCTTCAACAAACAGAAAGCTCTCAGCGCTGCGGAGAAGTTCGTCCAGCAGGGCAAGCTGCAAAATGCCATTGCTGAGTACGAAAAGGTCCTGAAGGCTGACCCCAAGGAATTGACCGTCTCCAACACCATTGGAGACCTCTACGCCCGTCTCGGCCAGAGCGATAAAGCGATCGAATCCTTCAAGAGCGTTGGCGACGCCTATGCGGCGCAAGGCTTCACCGTCAAAGCCATCGCCATGTACAAGAAGCTCACCAAGCTGAAGCCGACGTTGGAAATTGTGCTTCGCCTGGCGGAGCTCTATACCCAGCAGGGACTTTTCAATGATGCACGAGCGCAATACCTGCAAGTCGCGGAAGAATTCTTGCGCTCCGGAGAACTGGAGCAGGCGGTCCGCATCTTCCAAAAGACTCTGGAAATGGATCCGGAAAATGTCGCCATGCGCACCCGGCTGGCCGAAGTCTACATCCGGCTGAACAAGAAAACCGAAGCCTGGCAGCTATTCGCCGCCGCCGCCGACAGCCTGCGCTCTCGCGGGCAACTTGGACCCGCGGAGGAAATCCTGAACCGCATGCTCAGCCTGGATCCCAGCAACAGCCAGGCCCTGCTGCTGCGCGGCCGCAACGCGTTCGACTCCGGCGATATCGCCGGCGCCATCAAGAATCTGGAGAAAGTCGCCGACCTCGACAGCCACGCCGACGGAATGCGTGCCCTGATGCAGGCCTACCTGCAGAGTGGACGCTTGCCGGAAGCGGGAACCCTGGCGACCAAGCTATGCAACGTCCACAATGATACCGACGCGATCGCCAGTTACACCGAAGCGCTCATGGCGGCGGGACACTTCGCCGAAGTTTTGAAGATTTACCAGATGCATTGCGATCGTCTGGTGGCTACCGATTCGGCCAAGGTACTGGAGACTCTGCATTCGCTGATCGGACACGTGCGGGAAAACGCGCCCGCCCTGGAAACCATTCTGGAGTTGTCGCAAAAAGCCGGGGACACGAGCCATATCGCCGAGCTCTACGAATTGTTGGGGCATGCGTGCGTTCACTCCGGAAACCTCGAAAAAGCCCGCGACTATTATCTGAAGCTCACGCAGCTGGAGCCACAGAACCAGCTTCACACTCGCAACTATCAGCAGGTTCTGACTAAACTTGGCGGCGGCGCCAGCAGCGCCCGTCTCATTACCGCCGAGGAAGGCGCAGTGCTGGTCGAGGAACTCGAGGCCACGGCGCCTTTCATCGATCAACGCTATGCCGATGACGTCGCGCTGACGGTGCGCGCCGCGCTCACCGACGCTGAGCTATTCGTTTCCTACAACATGCCGGCCAAAGCTCTTGGACCGTTGATGTCGGCTCTGCCGAAGGCGCCTCGCGACCTGCGTCTCAACCAGCGCCTGGCGGCATTGCATACCCGGGCGGGACGGTTCAGCGAAGCCGCGGTTTGTTGCCGCAACCTGGAGCAGCTTTATCATGACGCCGGGCATCCCGACGAAGCCACCCGCTACAGTGAACTGGCGGGCAAGTACGAAGAACGCTCGTCGGCCAAGACGGTCGAGGCCGAAACTTTCGAGCCGCCCGTTGCAGCGCCGTTTGCGCCCGCGACCGTAAACCAGCCGAGCTTCGATCAGGTCGCTGAAGAGGATCACCTCGCGGATTCTGCTCCCGCCGCTGGCCTCTCAGCCTCCGGACTCTTCTTTCACAAGCCGGCGGCGCCGGCGTCAGAATTTGAAGTTCAGAGCCAGCCGCCCGCAGCTGAAAGCGAGATTGACATTTCTGCTGAGTGGGAGGGAGAGACCTCCGAACAGCCAGTGCCGCAATCTCTGGCCAAAGAACCCGCTGCCGGGGATGTCGGCGCCGATCAGACCGAAGCTATCGCCGAGACCGTCGAAGAGCTGCGTTTCTACCTGCAGCACTCCATGACGGAACAGGCCCGCGTGGTCTTCGCCAAACTAGAGAAGCTCAAGCCGGGCGCGGCCCAGCTGTCGGCAATGTGGCAGGAAATCGAAGCTGCCTCCAAGTCCGTAGCCAAAACCGAAGCGGTGGAAGAATTTTCCGTCGAAGAGGCGGATGCAGTTCAGGCCGAAGAAGAAGTGGCATCGCACCCGGCGAAGGCCAAGCCGGCTGTTGACCGGGAATTTGTATCCGATTTCGACGACGCTCCGGCGAAAGAGCCGTTGCCCGAAATGCCGCTTCGCACCGTCATCCCGACTCCCGCACCGGCCCGTGCAGAATACGCCCAGGCCAGCCCGGAAGCCGCCCAGGCTGGAGTGCTGGGTGAATTTGTCTCCGATCTGGAAGCTTCTCTGGGTGATGGCTTTTTGCCGCCCACACCGCCCGCAGCGGCTGCTGAAGCGCCATCGCGACCAGCGCGTGAATCAGCGCCACCGCCTGTCGTGCATGCCTCGGCGGCTGCTGCGCCCGCTCCCGCTCTGGAAGGCCCGGCTCCGACCTTCACCTACCAGCCGACCAAGAAGCGGACTCTGGCTCCCGAGATCGCCGCCCCCGCTGCTCAAAAGGTGGACGCTGCCAGTGTCGACCTGGCTGACATGTTCGGCGAGTTGAAGCATGAACTGGAAGAAGGCGCGGGCAGCACCCAGGAAGATCCTGAAACTCATTACAACCTCGGCGTCGCCTTCCGTGAGATGGGCCTGCTGGATGAAGCGATCGGCGAATTGCAGAAGGTGTGCCAGGCCGTCGATCGCGGGCACGACTTCCCGCAGCTCATGCAGACTTATACCTGGCTGGCGCAGTGCTTCCTCGACAAGGGAGTACCCGAGGCGGCAATCCGTTGGTACGAAAAGGCTCTCAAGCTTCCCGGCATTGACGAAGAAACCCGCACCGCCCTCAACTATGAACTGGCCTCCTCGTATGAAGCCGCCGGCAACAAACCCGTGGCTCTGACCCACTTTATGGAAGTCTACGGCAGCAACATCGATTATCGTGATGTGGCTGAGCGCATCAAAGCCCTGAAGTCGTAGAATGGCAGAATGGGTTTCCTTCTGATCCTGGCGGCGTGCGCGGAACCGGACTATCGCCTCGCATCCACCACCAATGGGAGCGTAGTGTGACGGCGAGTCCCGATTCTCCCGTTGACAAACTTTCCTCTGACCCTGGTAGCGCGAAGCTGCCCAAGCAGGCGCTTCGGGGAACTGCGCTGGAAAATCCGCCGCGCAGTGAGGAGTTCTCCGCGCCCACCGGCGTGCAGCTTTGGCTGCACCGCCTTTTCATCCTTTTGTTTGTATTTCTCTGTGCCGCAATGGGTGTCTTGCTGCTGATCCTGCCCTGGAGGCCGGAATGGACGGACAACCACTTTCTCCTCGGCTCTCCCGGGCTTAGAGCCTTTGTCTCCAGCGGTTTTGTTCGCGGCCTGTGCAGCGGCCTGGGGTTGCTCGATATCTGGATCGGATTTTGGGAGGCGGTTCACTTCCACGATCACACGCGGAACTGACAGAAAGACAATTTCACCATGAGTGACGGCAAACTCACCCCTGCGCCCCTGGCCTACGAAAACGAATCGTTTCTGAATAGCCCGGACGGGCGCGTCCTGCGCATTCTCTCCGAATACACGGAACCCTTATCGCGCTTTCGGCGGGAGCAGATTCAGGACACGGTCGTCTTTTTTGGTTCGGCCCGGTTTCGCAGCAACGCCGACGCCCACGAGAACCTGTCCGAACTGGAGAAAGCCGCGGGAGTGCAGGATCCGGCTTACCGGAAAAAGGTTCTGGCTTCCATAGATATGGCGCGCTACTACGAGGATTCACGCCGCCTCGCCTTCCTGCTGACGCAATGGTCGGTGCAGATTCCGGCTCGCCGCCACCGCTTCGTGGTCACCACCGGCGGCGGACCCGGCATCATGGAGGCGGCCAATCTGGGAGCCCAGGAAGCGGGCGGGAAGACCATTGGCCTTAACATCAACCTGCCTTTCGAACAGAATCCCAACCCTTACATCACGCCCTCGCTTAATTTTGAGTTCCACTATTTCTTCATGCGGAAGTTTTGGTTCGCCTATCTGGCTAAAGCCCTGGTGATCTTCCCCGGCGGTTTTGGCACCTTGGACGAGCTTTTTGAAATCCTGACTCTGGCCCAAACCCAGAAGCTGGCCAAGAAAATCCTGGTCATCATCTATGGCAGTGAGTACTGGAAGAGCCTGATCAACTTCCAGGTTATGATCGATGCTGGCACCATCTCCGCCGCGGACGTGGAACTTTTCCGCATGGTGGATTCCCCCGAAGAAGGCTTCGAGTTTCTTCGTGACGGGCTTGTGAAGTATCATCTCAGCCCGCAACAGAGCAAGCGGCCGGGCGAGGCGATGCCGGAAATTGCCAAGACCAACCCGTAGCCGGTCTTCGGTCGCCGCAACGGCTGACTGTTTTGCTTCTCTACTACATCACCGATCGCTCCCAGTTCTCCGGCGATGAAAGTTCTCGCCGTCGCCGCTTGCTCGGAACTATCGCCCAGGCCGCCCGCTGCGGCGTGGACTACATTCAACTGCGCGAGAAGGACCTCCCAGCCCGTGAACTCGAAACCCTGGCCCGCGAAGCCGCCGCGATCGTTCACCAACTGGGAACGGGAAACCAAAAACTGAAAACTGGTCTTCTAATAAACTCGCGCACCGACATAGCCCTGGCTGGCGGCGCTGACGGAGTGCATCTACGCTCGGAAGATATTTCTCCAGGCAAACTGCGGGATATCTGGACTCAGTGTGGCGCGAGCGCCCACGCCCGCGTGATCGTCGGCGTGTCCTGCCATTCGCCGGTTGAGGTTGCCAATTCCGCAGCGGAAGGCGCCGATTTTGCCGTCTTCGGTCCTGTTTTTGAAAAGAAAACGGCTATGCCCGGCTCTCCTGTCGGTCTCGACGGTCTGCGCCGGGCATGTCGCGAGAAAATTCCCGTCATCGCGCTGGGGGGGCTTACGCTGGAGAACGCCGCCGATTGTGTGCAAGCCGGCGCGGCAGGGATCGCCGGAATACGGTTGTTCCAGGAAAATGAAATGAGCCGCGTAGTGGCGACACTACGCGGCTCGGCCTCACTGTAGTTGTCCGGATCTCGAAAGCCAGTTGTCAGTTGTTAGTCGTCAGTTGCCAGCATTCCGTGAAAACAACGGCCGGCGACGAATGACCGCCTACTATCGACTAGCTTAGCTTTTGATCGTCTTCGACTCCTCGTCCCAGGTGACGCCGCTTTTGCGGAAGTACGATTGGTTCGACATGTGGCATGCCAGCGCTGCGTGGTGGCCAAAGACCACATCTTCCACCACCGGCTTGCGCGTCCGCACTGCCTGGAAATAGTTCCACAGATGTGGTTTTTCCTCATCCCAGGAGACGCTGTGATAAGTCGTTCCTTCCATCGCAGGCTCCTTGCCGGGCGTGGGGTCATGCTCCTGGTGCCACTGCTTGAAGTAGGCTTCCCGCATGGCTTTGGCAAACCCGGAGGCGTAATAACTGGGGGCTGTGTCCAGGCCGTCCTGCGGCGTGAAGGTGAGGCTGTATTCGGTTAACTCGAGCAGCCCTTTCGATCCCTGAAAGCGATAGGTTTCCGGGGTTTCAGTACCCAGGCTCAAGCGCATGTAAACCGGAACGTCGCCGTATTGGAATAAGGTGCAGTGCACGTCGGGCATGTTGCGGCCATCTTTCCAGCGCAGAATCCCGCCCATGGCCATGGCTTTCTTGGGAGGTTCGTTGATCCCCAGCACGAACATCATTCCGCTCACCAGGTGCACCAATAAATCTCCCGCGACCCCGGTTCCGTACTCCTTCCAGCAACGCCAGCGGGCAAAAATCAGGGGATCGAAGTCCCGCTTGGGCACAGTTCCTTGCCAGGTATCCCAGTCCAGGGTCTGTGGCGAGAGATCGGTGGGTGGCGGATACTCCCACGCTCCCGTAGGACTATTGCGCCCGAGTGAACCCTCCACCAGCATAAGGTCGCCGAGCACGCCCTGCGCGACCAGTTCTTTAGCCTTGGCGCAGATCACCGAACTCACGCGCTGCGAACCCACCTGCACGATGCGCCCATTTTTTTTAACCGCCGCCACCATTTCCAGGCCCTCGGCCGGAGTGTGCGACATCGGCTTTTCGATGTAAATATCCTTGCCCGCGCTGACCGCGTCCACCACAACCTGCTTGTGCCAGTGGTCGGGAACCGCGGCCACGATGCAATCGATGTCCTTGTTCTCCAGCAGTTCGTGATAGCGGCGAGTAGTCGGAAGATCCGGGCGCGCGACAATTTCCCGAGCCAGGGTGTGCCGGCCGTCATAAAGATCGCAGGCGGCAACGCATTGCACTCCCGGCAGTTCGATGGAGTTCGTCAGCAGCCCCGACCCCTGCATGCCGATGCCGATCATTCCGAAGCGCACCCGATCGCTGGGCGCCATATTCTGCGGTAAGGCCCACAGGGGATCGGGATCCAGAAGAACGGTCTTGAGGCCGAGCGATGCTCCGGCCGCAACCGCGCTCATGCCAATGAATTTACGACGGGAGAAACCGTTCTTAATCACTAAAGCCTCCAGCAATAATTTTCCACCGAGTTGTTACTGCTACTTGTTCAGCATCTTGACCGCAACTTCCTTGAAGAAAACCACGTCATTGTCACTGTGGTTCTGTAGCCCGATGTAGCCTTCCTGGGGACGCGGCCCGCGCTCCGGTTCGAATTGAAATTTCTTGGGCGGTACGGGATCGCCCTCGGTGAACTCGGTAACCTTCACCCCGTTGACCACCACTGTGGTGTGCGGCCCATCCAAAGTAATTTCCATGGTGTTCCACTCCGGCCCGGGTTTGGCCGGCTTGGCCAGCGGCTTGGTCAGCGAGTACAGAGTGCCGGTGATGTGATAGTCGTCTTCATTCGACTTCTCCGGCTCATTGTCGATCTGCACTTCGTAGCCATAGTGTACCGGCATCCAGGCTTCGCGCGGTTCGATGGGAATACGAATGTAGACGCCGGAATTGTCGTTGTGGTCGCGCATCTTGAACACCACGCGAATCACGCAATCGCCCAGCTTTCCCCCCGTCCAGTAGAGCAGTCCCATTCCTCCATGAGTATGGATCAATCCGTCTTCGACGGTCATTTCTCCGGGACCAACGTGCTTCCAGCCCACCAGATCTTTTCCATCGAACAACTGCTTCCATTCTCCCGGCTGAGCCTGCGCAGCCGGGAGCATGACGACCATCGCTACGGCCGCCACCATTGCCCATAACACGTGAAGCAATCGCATGATCGCTACCTCTCAAAGCGCAAGAAATATACACCAAACTGTTGTGCTGAGTATTGGAGGTAAGTCCTTTTATCTGAGCGGCCGCTACGAGCGGCTGGCAAAGCCCCGTATGACATCCCGGTTACCGAAGGTCAATTTGCTGCAGCAAACAGAAGGAAACCAGCATCAAAGAAGATATAATATCCCGGTAACCGCTCAGTGAGTAATTTCTCTTCCAAAGAAGATTAAATCCGATGTCGATGAAAACGAAGGCCGCAATTGTAGTTTCCTCCGCTGCGATTTTGTTGTTCATGGCGGTAGGTGGATTGGATGGCGTGCGCGCTTCCAACAACGATGGCTCCTACCGGCAACTTCAGGTGTACAGCGAAGTGCTGTCGCGAGTGCGCAGCGAGTATGTGGAAGAGCCCAACATCCCGGCCGTGACCGACGGCGCCCTGCATGGCTTGCTGGAGTCGCTGGACTCGAATTCCAGTTACCTGACGCCTGCCGAATACAAAGAGTACAAGTCGAATCAGACCGAGGCCAAGGGCGAGATCGGCGCAGCGGTTTCCAAACGCTTTGGCTACGCTGCAGTGATCTCGGTGATTCCAGGCGGCCCGGCCGACAAAGCCGGCATTCAGGCCGGAGATATTTTCGAAGCCATCGAAGGCAAGAGCACGCGGGAAATGTCGCTTGCCGAAATCCATAATCTGCTCATGGGCCAGCCCGGCTCAAACGTGAACGTCGCCGTGGTTCGCGCCCGTCGCGCCGAGCCGCAAAAGACCGTCATTACCCGCGATATCGTCAACGTTCCGCCGGTGACCGACAAGATGGTCGAGGATGGCATCGGCTACATCCAGGTCGACGCCTTCAACAAAGGCAAAGCCCAGGAAGTGGCAGCCAAGGTTCGCGCTCTGCAAAAGGCGGGCGCCAAGAAGCTGATACTTGACCTGCGCAATTGCGCCGAGGGCGACGAAACGGAAGGCATCGCGGTGGCCAACCTGTTCCTCAATCACGGAACCATTACTTACCTGCAGGGCCAGAAGTATCCGCGCGAGGCATTCAATGCGGACGCTTCCAAAGCCATCACTAATCTGCCTCTGGCGGTGCTGGTGAACAAGGGCACAGCCGGGCCGGCTGAGGTGGTGGCCGCGGCAATTATGGAAAATGCCCGCGGTGATGTGGTGGGCGACAAGACCTTCGGCGATGGCTCGGTTCAGAAAGTGATCCAGCTCAACGACGGTTCCGCCCTGATTCTGTCAGTGGCGAAATATTATTCGCCGCAAGGCAAAGCAATCCAGGATAGTGCGGTGACTCCCAACATCGTGGTTGCCGATAGCGACGATGACGCCGCTCTTCCGGACGACGACGACAGCGCAGCGCCCGCCGACGAGGATAAAAAGCAGCCTCCGCAGCAGGACGAACAACTGCATAAAGCCATTCAAGTTCTGAAAAGTAAAACCAGCTAAGAGAGGTCGCTGGTCTTTGGTCTCTTATCGCGCGCCTTAGGGCGCGCGATTTTATTTGGCGGCCAAATGCGCCGCTGCGTACTGCCCGTTCATCGAATCGGCGGTGGCTCGGCCTTAACGCTCAGCGCTTGAAGTGCCCGGCGGATGATCGGAGACCGACTCAAACTGACGCACTACCTTCGAACCTGCCGCGTTGCGTCCTTATAATTTCAGGCATACAATTCCGCACACGTCTCGGGCCTTCACCCTGGCGGAAGCTAAGGGGATTCCGTTTTGGGGCCTCTATTCTCCCTTTAGTTCTTTCCAGAAAGCAGTTTGCCCCGTTCCTTGGGCCCGGCCCGCCGACTGTTCGCGCAAGGACAGGTTGTGCGCCAGAACTTTAGTCTAATTGGATTCGTGGCAGGGCAGGTCCTGGCCGGATTTCTTGCTGCCGGTGCCGCGCGAGCTAGTGGGCCTGGAGACATTACCAATCACGAAACAGAAATTGTCCGTCTGTTCGGGGCAGCAGAAGAGAGTTATTTCCACGTCAACCGGCGCTACGCAACCTTCCCCGAGCTGATGAAATCGGGTTTTCTCGAGCAAACCGCGGTTCTCACCAGCCAGTATCTCTCCGCATTCCAGAGCTTGAATCTGCGATCTGATGCCGAGCCCGTCCCAGGTTTCACTCTAACCGTGCTTGTAGCTCCCGACCGCGCGGGCTACCGCTTGTCACTGACTCCGAAATCGCAGGCCTGCGCCAGCGGATGGGTAACAGATGAAGCCGGCGTTGTGCGCGAGGGAAAGGGCATAGACTGCGCGCCGGGACTCGCTCCGCCCGGAGTCGTACCGCCATTACCGGCGGTCTCGCCGTCAGCGCGGGCCTGGGGACCGCCGGATATTGACGAAGCTATCCCGCCGGTTCGGACCGACGTCCCGTGTCCCTTGACCCAAATCCTGGAGGAGGCCAGCAAAAGCGCCCAGGGATTCGTGGACAACTTGCAGAGCTTCAGCGCCAGCGAGCGCATCGAGCACATTGAGATCGGCAACCACGGAAGGCCGCGGACTTTCATAAGCCAGGTGAACTACGTCGCGCAGGTCAAGCAGAACTCGTCCGGCTACCCGAACGTAGTGGAATATCGCTCGGGAGATACCGGCATCCAGCAGCCGCCGCTCGCCGATACCGGCACCGCCGCCTTTGCCTTGATCTTTCATCCTCTGCACATTGGAAATCTAGAAATTCGCTGCGAGGGATTGAGCGATATGCAGAGCTCTCCAGCATGGCAGCTTCGCTTCCAGGAGAGTCCGGATCCGGCAAAGTCGTTCAGCGTGGTGCGCATCGGCCGGTCGCTTTATCTGCCCCGGTTAAAGGGCCGTGCATGGATTGCCACCGACAACAACGAGGTTTTGCGCATTGATACAGATCTGGTATCACCCATCTCGGAGATCGATCTGCAAGTGGAACACCTCAGCATCGTCTATGCCTCGGTGGAGTTTCGCACGCGGCAGCTTCGGCTCCGGCTGCCGGAGAGCGCCTCTCTTTACATCGGCTATCGTGGGCACCGTTATAAGCGAGTGCACAACTTCAGCCAGTTCCAGCTTTTCTGGGTTGAGTCGGATCAAAACATCAAAGAACCGGCCGCCCGGTGAGCAAAACTCGTTGAAGTGCAAGCCTTTTTTCGGAAAAGGAGAAAACAGTCGTACAATGGCGCCGGTTCAAGACAGGAATTCGCGCACTCGGACAGACTCCCCGTTAGTTCGTATCAAGGAGGCCGAATCGATGCGATCCCGAAATGACCGGAGGCGTTCCGCCGCGGCGATCTTGCGGTTCCTAGCCTGCATCTATTTTGTCAGCGTATCTGCCGCCTACGCGCTTCCTCAGGGGCCTGCGCCTGGCGCTCCCGTAACCGACATTAGCAACATCCCCAAACCTTTAACCGACACATTTGACCAGGTAAGGATGCGCAACGGGGCAAATCCTGCTCCTCTCGCTCCACAGAAATTCCAGGGCGGCGATGCCTGTTTGCTTCCGCCGCTGAGCCTGGTTCACAGTCCCACGGTTGCGACAAAGTCCTTGCAGATTCCCAATAAAGCCAGGAAAGAATACGGCGCGGCCTGCTCAGCTCTGAAGAACAATAAAACTGAGGACCTGGAAAAGCACTTGCGCAAGGCTGTCCAGGGATATGACCAGTATTCCGCCGCCTGGGTCACGCTCGGTCAGGTGCTGGCGGCGCGGCAGCAGAACGACGAAGCCCGCAAAGCGTGCTCTCATGGGGCGATGGCGGATTCCAACTACGTGCCCGCCTACCTTTGCCTGGCCGACATTGCCGCGCGGGAGAAGAACTGGGACGACGTCCTGAAGCTGAGCAGCCGCGCGCTTGAGGTTGACCCTGCCACCAATCCCGTAGCCTATGAGTACAACGCAGCTGCTAACTTGAGAGTGAACAAGTTGGCGGATGCCGAGAAAAGCGCCCTGCGAGGTCTGGAGATCGACCAAAACCACACCGAACCGCGCGTACATTTCGTACTTGCCCAAATCTATGAAGCCAAGGGTGACCGCGAAAAGGAGACTGCTCAGTTGCGAGAGTACCTCAAGTTCGCCAGCGATCCGGAAGACGCGGCCATGGTAAAAAAATTCCTCTCACAACTGGAAAGCGGGACGGGCAAATAACGCAGCCATCTGGCCTCTTCGGCCACCAACTGTTGATCGACGACGCCCGGCGCTCTCCTGTTATCCTGAATTCAATCACGCGTGAAATTTGATTTGCAAACCTCTGGGGAGTCCACCACCGTCGAGAACAAAATGGTGGGCCGCCTCATAATCGGCCTGCTGGTGTTGGTCTCTGCTCTGATCGGCGCCACGGCCGGATTGTTGCTGGTTTATTCCACAGATCTTCCGCAGGTGGATCAGCTCGAGCACTACCGTCCCAGCTCGATCACTGAGCTCTATGACGATCAGGGACGCATCGTTGGCTCGTTCGCCCTGCAGCGCCGGGTGGTGGCCTCATACGACGACTATCCCGAGGTGCTGCGCCAAGCTTTGATTTCCATCGAAGATAAAGATTTTTACCGGCACTGGGGTATCAACGTCTGGCGCATCGCCGGAGCTGCCTACCGCGACATCCGCTCCGGCGGAAGAGTGCAGGGCGCTTCCACTCTGACTATGCAACTGGCGCGCAATCTCTTTCTCTCCCCCGACCGCTCCTTTCATCGCAAGATCCAGGAAGCCTTGCTGGCAGTGCAGATCGAACGGCGTTTCACCAAGCCGCAAATCTTTACCCTGTATGCCAACCAGATTTATCTTGGCCACGGCGTCTACGGGTTCGAGGCCGCCTCCGAGTTCTACTTCAGCAAACCGGCAAAGCGGCTGACCCTTGATGAAGCCGCGCTGCTGGCCGGTCTGCCCAAATCACCGTCTTACTATTCGCCCATTACCCATCCTGAACGTGCGATCAAACGCCGCAATCTTGTGATCAACTCCATGCTCGAGGACGGTGTGATTACTACGCAGCAGGCTACGGCAGCCCGCGATCAGCCTCTCGGCCTGGAACTGGCCCACGATCCCGATTCTCTGGCGCCTTACTTTGTGGAGGAAATCCGCCGCTACCTGGAGGCCAAATACGGCAGTGACCAGGTGCACGAGGGCGGATTGCGGGTCTATACCTCGCTCGATACCGACCTGCAGCGTGCCGCGAATCGCGCTTTGTTCGACGGCCTGGCAGCGTATGAACGGCGTCATGGATGGAGAGGCCACCTGGAGAACATCCTGACCGGGGATATCCCGCTGGCCAGCTACCAGCATCCGGATTGGGACAGCGAGCCGGAGGTCAACAGCTACGTTCATGCTCTAGTTATGGCGGTCTCTCCTGCCTCAGCAACTCTCCGATTCGGCCGCTACATCGCAACCCTGCTTCCAGCGGACGCGGCCTGGACCCGGCGCAAGCTGGCGGAAATTTTGAAGCGTGGCGACATCGTTTATGTGAAGGTGGTCTCGCTGAATGCCGGCGACAAGGCGCGAGTCACGCTCGAAGAAGACTCCGGCGCGCAGGGAGCTTTGGTGGCTATCGACAATGCCACTGGGGAGATCAAGGCCATGGTCGGCGGGCGTGATTTCAATCTTTCCAAGTTCAACCGCGCCACGCAAGCCTTGCGCCAGGTAGGGTCGTCTTTCAAGCCATACGTGTATACCGCCGCCATCGATCGCGGCGACGCGCCCGACGACACTATCCTCGACGCGCCAGTTTCTTTCCCCATGCCTTCCGGCCCGCCGTATGAGCCTCACAACTACGACGAGAAGTTCGAAGGCACCATTACGCTGCGTCGCGCCCTGGCCCAGTCGCGTAACATTCCGGCGCTCAAGCTGGCTGACAGCCTGGGGATCAAGACGGTCATCGACTATGCTCATCGCTTCGGGATTACATCCAACATCCCGCCTTACTTGCCAGTGGCGTTGGGCGCAGTCGAAATTACTCCCATCGAGCAGACTTCCGCTTTCAGCGTGTTTCCCAATGATGGGGTGCACATCGCGCCGCGCTACATCACCAAGGTGACGGACTATGAAGGCCGCACCCTGGAAGAAAATTTCCCCGACGTGAAGGACGTGGTCGGTGCGCGCACCGCGCGCATCATGACCTCAATGCTGCGGGAGGTAGTACAGCACGGCACCGCAATCGCTGCCGCCAGCTTGAAATATCCCCTGGCCGGAAAGACCGGAACCACCAACAACTTCACCGACGCCTGGTTCGTCGGCTTCTCGCCTTCACTGACTTGCGGAGTTTGGATCGGCTACGATGAGAAGAAGTTCCTGGGCGCGAGAGAAACTGGAGCCCACGCCGCCCTGCCTGTCTGGATAGATTTTATGAAGACGGCGCTGGCAGGAAAAGATCCGGGCGAGTTCCAGCCGCCGCCAGCCCCGACCCTGAATACGCCCCCGCAAAAACTAGACACGCCAGACACCGCGCCCCCGGAAGAAGAAACCCATTAGGCTTACCGTCCACGTAGGGGCAGGTGTCCCACCTGCCCAGCCGAGCAAAGCTCGGCAGTCTTACTTTTTCTCTAACGCCGCAAAACTCTCATCGAGAATCCTAGCGGCTTCGTCTACATCCGCTTTCGAAATGTTCAAAGGCGGCGACATGCGAACTACGTTACCGTAAAACCCGCCCTTCCCCACCAGCAAGCCGCGCTTCCGCGCTTCTTCCATCAATGCATTTGTGCTGGCTGATGCCGGTTTCTTGCTGGCGCGATCTTCCACCAGCTCCAGTGCCTGCATCAATCCCATACCGCGCACGTCGCCGATGAGCATATGCCTGGCCTGCAATTCTTCCAGCTTCTTGCGGAAATAATCGCCCACCACCGCTGCATTCGTCCGCAAATCGTCTTCCTCGATAATGTCGATTACTGCTTTCCCGGTAACACTGGTCACGGGATTACCGCCAAAGGTCGAAATCGTGAGCCCCTGGAAAGAGTCGGCGATCTCCGGCTTGGCAACGGTAATTCCCACCGGAACGCCATTGCCCAGGCCCTTGGCGGAGGTAATCATGTCCGGCTCGACCTCCCAGTGCTCGATGCCGAACCACTTGCGGCCGGTGCGTCCCCAGGCAGTCTGCACTTCGTCGGAGATAAAATCTCCGCCGTACTGCTTCACGATGTTGAATGCCAGCTTGAAATATTCTTTTGGCGGCGTAATAAAGCCACCCACACCCTGAATCGGCTCCGCCAGGAAAGCAGCAATGCGTCCGGAAGTCGAAAATTGAATCACGTTCTCGATGTCCTTCACGCACGCCACTTCGCACTCCGGATATTTCAACCCCAGCGGACAGCGGTAGCAGTACGGATTCATGGCATGCACCAGACCGACTTCAATCGTGCCCTTCCGCCAGGTGTTCATGCCGGTCAGTCCGCGAGTTAGCGAGGAGCGTCCGCTATAGCCATGCCGCAGCGCCACCACTTCAAAATTTCCGGTGTGCATGCGCGCCACCTGAATCGCGGTTTCGTTGGCTTCGGTTCCGCTATTGGTGAAGTACGACTTCTTCAGCGCGCCCGGCGTGATCTGCGCCAGCTTCTCCGCCAGATTGACCATCGGCTCGTTGGGAAAGCAGGTCGAGACGTGCTGCATGCGGTCAATCTGGGCCTTGGTTTGCGAGATCACCCGCGGATTGCAGTGGCCCACGCTGATGGTCACAATTCCGCCGAAGAAGTCGAGGTACTGTTTGCCCTCGACATCCCACACGTGTTGCATAAGCGCGTGGTCCATGGGAACGGGTTCCGAGTAATAAGTCGTAACCGACGGGAAAATGTACTCCTTCTGTTTGCGATTGATTTCTTCGCGGCTCAGTCGCAGCTTCTCAGCGGGAACAAACGTGGTGCTCATAGGAACCTCAGGTGGAAAGGCCTCATTCAGATTCTCATTTCCAGTCAGGATGGAACATCATAAACCACTCGCGAGCTGACTTCCCAGCGGTGAAGTACGGTGATTGCGGCACCCAAGCTGCTCTTTTGTGCAGATAGATGCAATTTGTGGCCTGGGAAATCCCGGTTGATCCCTTCGCAGGCAGCCTTTAGTGCAACAAGGCACTGCTTTTGTGCAAAGTTCTTCACACTTGGTGCTGTGGAGCACCCTGAGGCCGTGATTTCAGGCGAGGTTGGTTTGGAAGCCGATGTGCTCTAAGGATTACTTCTAGTGTGTTTAGCCCTCCCCTGAAGTAACTCATCAGTCCCATGAGGAGCAATTGAAGGCACTCAGCGTACGTGTGTTTCGCCATCACCGTCATCGTAAGCGCAGGCTGTTCAGCAAAACCAGGTTGTTCAGAAAGACAACGATACTGGCGCTGCTTCTGTTCGCCGCGGCGGTAGTCGTAACCTGGCAGTTTGCCGGTCAACAACCGGTCTCCACTCTATCTTCTGTTCCGTCGGAACCCGCTCAAGTCGATGCCGCAGAAATTCCGGCGGAGGGATCTGCGCCGGCCAACTACGGAGAAGGTTCAGGCCGTCCGGCTTATTTGTATTCGGTGATCACCGGCGGAATTGGAAGTGTGGAAGATCTACGCGAGATTGCCGAGCGCGATCCAGTGGTGGCGCAGGAATTCCGGGGATTTGATTATGACCACGCTCGCCTGGTGACGGTTTCGGAAAAGCAGTCAATGTATGTGGCTTACCGTATGGGAGACAAGGTGTACTGGACGCGCAAGAAAATTGCGCTGCATCCGGGAGAGACCTTGATCAGCGACGGGAAAATCGTAGCGCGCACCCGTTGCGGCAATCGCATTTCGGCGGTGCCGCTTGGCCCTCCGGCAATCATGGATCCTTTAATCTCCGACTTTGACCAGCCTCTTTTCTCCAACGCCATGGTCACCCACGAAGTGGAGCCTGAGCCGGCGATTTACCAGGCGTCGCTTCCGAGCCCGCCGCCCGATGCGGGAAATTCGTTGCGGCCCACAACCCACGGCAAGCGGATTATTCCCTTGTTCTTTTTGCCCTTTGGCATGTTTCCGGGCGGATCTTCTTCACATACCCCGCTGGCGGTTGCTCCTGAGCCGGGCACGCTGCTGCTGCTTTCGAGCGGACTGGTTGGCGTGTATTGGAAGTCTCGCAAATCCAGGCGGAAGCGATAGGTGCGACGGTTCACTCGTTTCATGCCGCGCCGCCTCAATCACCGGGCCCTTCTGTATTGGCAAGCCGGAATTCTTTTTCTGCTGGTAGGCTGGCTGTATGGGCCGCTGGCACTGCGCCTGGCACGGCAATGTTGGCAGGATCCGAA
The DNA here is from genome assembly GCA_036265205.1 of Terriglobales bacterium. Taxonomy (GTDB): domain Bacteria; phylum Acidobacteriota; class Terriglobia; order Terriglobales; family Acidobacteriaceae; genus JAIQFF01. The sequence goes on along the minus strand of DATAPL010000016.1, from coordinate 43,053 downwards.
TTACACTCATGGCTTCTTCGTCCCGTTATTTTCTCTGTTTCTGGTCTGGGAGAGACGGGCAAAGCTGGCCGCGCTTCGTCTAAAACCATCCTGGGCCGGTCTTGTTCTTCTCGTGTTGGCCGTGATCGCGCTGACGCTCGGGACCATCAGCTCCGAATTTTTTCTTTCCCGCCTCTCGATCCTGCTTTTGATCTGCGGGCTGGTGGTGTTTCTCGCCGGATGGGCTCATTTGGCCGAGGTTTCGTTTCCCCTGGCGTTTTTGGTTTTGATGCTTCCCTCGTCGACGCTTTTAGACCAGATCACCTTCCCGCTTCAGATCCTGGCTTCCAAGACTGCCAGCTTTCTGCTGGCGACAGTCGGGGTTTCGGCGATCCGGGAGGGCAACATCATTCAGTTGCCTACCGCGCGCCTGGAAGTGGCTGAGGCCTGCAGCGGAGTGCGGTCGCTGTTTTCGCTTATCACCCTGACCGTGATTTACGGATATCTGGCGGAGACAAAAATCGGAGTGCGGGTTCTTCTGGCATTTATCGCGGTGCCCACCGCGATCCTGGCTAACGCTTTACGAATAGCCGTTACCGGCGTGGTGGTGGACGCATGGGGGGTGGAACGTGCGCAGGGAACTCTGCATCTGCTTTCCGGATGGTTGATTTTTGCCGGTTCACTTCTCCTTATTTTCCTATTCCACCGCCTCACGCAAATATTACTGAACGGCCAAACACCCCGGGAACGCGAGGAATTCGCTTGATCTCGAGGAACGCTCGTTTCACCGTTGTTGCGCTGTTGCTGGCCGGAACGGCGCTTTTTCTGCACGCCCGCACCGACGGCCAGTTTATTCCGCCCCGAATCGCGCTCTCGTCATTCCCGGTTGCAGTAAAAAGCTGGCTGGGCGCCGACATCCCGATTCCCGAGGAGACAATGAAGGGCCTTGGCCCGGGGGAGTTTTTACAGCGGACCTACGAGAATCAGGAGACCGGCCAACCTGATGTTGATCTATACGTAGCCTACTTGCCCAACCGGACTGCGTTATATCGCCATCTGCCCGAAGATTGCCTGGTGGGCTCGGGTTGGTCGCCGGTGCAGTCGGACATCACTACGCTGGCCTTTCCCGAAGATGAGCCGTTCCCGGTGAATCGATACCTGATTGAAAAAGGGGCGGATCGCCAATTGGTGCTTTTCTGGTACACCTCCCACGGCCGCCGGGTTGCGCGCGAAGATTGGATGGACTGGTATCTGGTGTTGGACTCGCTTCGCATGAACCGCTCTGATAACGCGCTGATCCGAATGAACACGCAATTGCAGCCGGGAGAAAACCAGGCCCACGCTGAGTATCGCCTGCTTTCCTTTGCGCGACTGGTGAACCCGCTCCTGAAGGACTACATCCCCCGTTAACTAAGTAAGCCGGGGTCGCCCAATCGGCCTGCGAGCCATAAAACATCAGAAGCTTCCATTCTGATTTTTGCCGAGCGCTGGTCAAAATCTTTTTCTTGGTGGAGAATGTCGCACATGAACATTCTCTGCAAGAAGGCCGCCTTGGTGTTCGTCGTGCTGATGCTGGCTGAATTCGCAGCCGCGCAAGCCAGTTATAGTGTGTTCTCGCCTAATAAACAGATTGAAGTAAAAATTCACACCGGCGACCGTATCTTGTACGACGTCCTGTTCAAGGGCACGCCTCTGTTGCAGAAATCGACATTCTCGATCGACATCGATCACAACACCCTGGGGGTCTCGCTCCGGGTTAAGGATACGAAGCAGCGGACCTACGATGGCATGCTCGAACCCGCCGTGCGGCAGAAATTCGCCAAAATCCGGGAGAACTACAACGAGCTGCGGCTGGAAATGGAGGGCAATTACGCCGTGGTCTTCCGGGCTTACAACGAGGGTGTGGCTTACCGCTTTGAAACTTCACTCCCGCAGAATGAAGTGAAGGTCTATGACGAAGAGGCGAGTTTTAATTTTGCCGGCGACTATACCGCCTACTATCCCCTGGAAGAAAGTTTCTTTTCGCACAATGAAAGAAAGTATCTCCCGTTCAAGATGAGCGAGATTCCGACGTCATCGATCGCCAGCCTTCCCGCCGTAGTGGATACAGCCAACGGAGTGAAAGTGGCGGTGGCGGAATCCGATATTGAAGATTATCCCGGACTCTGGCTGAAGGGCACGGCCAGTAATGGACTGGCGGCTACTTTTCCCCACTACCCGCTGCAGGAAGTACTGGAGCGCGACCGTGACTACCGAGTCACAGAAACAGCTGACTACATCGCGGTGACTAAAGGCACGCGCACATATCCCTGGCGGCTTCTGGGTATCGCGGAAAAAGATGGCGACCTGATCACCAACCAACTGGTATGGCTCCTCGAAAAGCCCTCGCAGGTGCAGGACACCTCCTGGATCAAGCCGGGCAAGGTGGCGTGGGACTGGTGGAACGCGCTCAACATTGAAGGCGTGGATTTCAAGTCCGGGGTCAATACCCAGACTTATAAGTACTACATAGATTTCGCGGCGAAGTACGGACTGCAATACATCATCCTGGATGAAGGTTGGTACAAGCTGGGCGACGTGCTGGAGGTTGTGCCCGAAATCAACATGGAAGAGTTGACCGCTTACGCCAAGCAAAAAAATGTCGGGGTCATCTTGTGGGTGGTCTGGAAGTCATTCGACGACAAATTCGATGCAGCGCTCGATCAATTTCAGAAGTGGGGAATCGCTGGCATCAAGATTGACTTCATGCAGCGCGACGATCAGAAGCTGATTAACTTCTACTACAAGACCTGCCGGGAGACGGCCAAGCGGCACATGCTCGTCGACTTCCACGGAGGACAGAGCCAGGTCACCATGACCCGGACCTGGCCGAACATGATCAGCGGCGAAGGGGTTCGCGGCATGGAGTGGAGCAAGTGGAGCGCTGAATCAGAGCCGCAACACAATGTAACGCTGCCCTTTACCCGCATGTTTCTTGGCCCGATGGATTACACTCCGGGCGCGATGTTGAACGCCACCAAGACGACTTTTGCCCCGATCCACGAACATCCCATGGCGATGGGTACGCGCTGTCACCAGCTGGCGATGTATGTGGTTTTCGAAAGCCCGCTGCAGATGCTGTCCGACAGTCCTTCAAATTACATGCGCGAGCCGGAAGCGATGGAATTTCTCACTCCCGTGCCTTCGGTGTGGGACGAAACCCGGGTGCTCGACGCCAAGCTGGGCAAGTATGTTCTGGTGGCAAGGCGAAGCGGCCGCGACTGGTATGTGGGCGCGATGACGAATTGGACCGGCCGCGACCTGGATGTCGATCTCTCCTTCCTGCCTCCAGGAACGTTTTCCATGGATGCGTACCAGGACGGCGTGAACGCCGATCGCAATGCCAGCGATTACAAGAAGACCAAGACTCAAGTGAGCAATACTCAGAAGCTGAAGATCACGCTGGCGCCGGGCGGCGGTTGGGCGGCGAGAATTCATCGTTAAGAATTGCGGAAGCGGTCTGCGGGGCGAGTTGTTTGCCAGGGATAAAAACCCGGAACAGGAAGGTCCACCGTGCCATCACCAAACCGGCGTGAATTTATAGGCGGCGCATTCGCTCTGCTGGGCGCGGCAGGCATTCGTCTTCCCATGTGGGCGCAGGCTGCAGGTATGAGCAGCAGTTCGGGCCCGCTCCTGCTGGGCGTCGACTACTATCCGGATCAGACGCCTGAAAATTTGTGGGACGAAGATGCGCGCATGATGGCCGAAGTAGGCTTCACCAACGTGCGCATCGCCGAATTTGCCTGGGGCCTGATGGAACCGGCGGAAGGTAAATTCGATTTCGCCTGGCTGCGTCGCGCCGTCGAAACTCTCCAGAAGTACAAAATTGCAGTGATTCTGGGAACGCCGTCCGCAGCGCCTCCTCCGTGGCTAACGGTCCGCTATCCCGACATCGTCGAAGTGAACGCCCAGGGCGAGCGCTTGCATCCTGGCGGACGACGATTTACCTGTCCAACGAACCAGGTGTATCGACGCCTCTCGCTGACGATCGCTACCGAAATGGCGCGGGCGTTTGCCGAAACGCCCGGAGTGATCGGGTGGCAAATCGACAATGAGTTGACACTCGGTCCGACGCAGCGGTGCTACTGCAATTTCTGCCAGGCGGGGTTTCAAACCTGGGTGCGCGCGAAGTACGGCAGCCTGGATAATCTGAATCGAAAATGGGGAACAGTTTTCTGGAGCCAGACCTACAGCGATTTTGCGCAGATTCCAGTGCCGCTGCCTTCGGGCGGAGATCCCAATCCTGGACTGGCTCTCGACTACGATCGATACCAGTCTTTCGCCAACGTTTCTTTCCAGCAAGAGCAACTGGACATGCTTCGCAAGATGTGCCCGCGGCACTTCGTCACTACCAATAATGTTGGCCCGCCGCTCGACACCATCGATCTGCGCAGCCTTTACGAAAAACTCGACTTTGTTGCCTTCGATAACTATCCGATCTTTTTCGAAATGATGCTGCGTCAGGAGAAGCAGAACGTTACTCCCGAGACCATTCCCACAGGCATCGCTCTCGGGCACGATTTCGCGCGCGGCGCCAAGGGCGGCAAGCCTTTCATGATCATGGAAGAACAGTCGGGGAAAGCGGGGCAGAAAACATTCTCTCCGCAACCTGAAAAGGGGCAGGTCAGGCTGTGGACCTATCAGGCCGTGGCTCACGGCGCCATGGGACTCAATTACTTCCGCTGGGATACGGCAACCTTCGGCGCGGAAGAATACTGGCACGGCATCCTGAACCATGATCGCTCCAAGAGCCCAGCTTATCCCGAGATCAAACAGGCGACCAAGGAACTGAAAGCCCTGGGTTCCGATGTGTTGTACTCGCAATACGCGGCAGAGACGGCGCTCGTGTTTGACTACGATTGCGGCTGGGCACTGAAGATTCAGCCGGGCCATTTCGCGCTCACTTACATGGCGCAGGTGAACGCATGGTATGGCGCCATCAACGCGAGCCATTCGGGAATCGACGTGATCGCTCCCGAAGTCGATCTGTCGACTTACAAGATTGTGTTTGCCCCGGTGCTTTACGTGCTCTCGGAGGCGCAGGCCGCCAGGATCAGAAGTTTTGTGCAGGGTGGCGGCGTGTTTGTCACCAACTTCCGCCTCGGTGTCAAGGACGAGAGCAGCCAGATTGTGCGTACTCCGCTACCCGGGCTGCTTCGCGATGTGATGGGAGTGACCGTGGAAGACTACGTCCCACTTTATTCGCCCGGGCAAGGAGTGAAATTTTCGTCCATGCTCGCTGGAGCAGATGCGACTTGCGGCATATGGGCGGACATTCTTCAGCCTGCAGGCGCGGAAGTGCTTGGTTCTTACACCTCGGGGTCTCACGCCGGCAAGGCAGCCGTCACGATGAACAGTTTCGGCAAGGGTAAAGCGGTATACATTGGCGGGGATCTGGATGCTGGAAGTCTCGCCAGGGTGCTGCGCTCGCTTTCCCAATCGGCGGGCGTGAAGCAGCCGTTTGATGTTCCGCCAGGTGTCGAGATGACGGTGCGCAAATCGGGCGACAAGGAGTGGATATTTTTGTTGAATCATGCGGCGGTCGCGCAGACGGTGAGCATCCCCAAGCCGATGACCGACCTTCTCACCAAAGAAGCGCATTCCGGGACGATCGAACTGAGTGGTTATGGAGTGAGGGTGCTGGTTTAGCCATCCAGTCTTTCGGCCTCTTCGCGTTTAGTGAGTGGCGCGGCCGTACCGGCGGTTCTCCGGTGGGCGTCCCGCCCGCCGTGAGAGGCCAGGATGCCCTCCCGACAGCCGGATGCCGGCGCTACTTTGCTGCTTTGTTTTTGGTTTGGGTCGGCTCCACGATTCCGCTGCCTTCACGGATAGTGATTATCTGGTTGACCTTTACCTGGGTGTAGCGTTCGATTTTTTGCGTGGTCGGCCATTTGACTTCGATGAGATCTGCGAACTGCGCCTGGCCCAGGCCGAAGTGGAGTCGCAGGTCGCACTGCGACATGACGCTTGCACCGCTGTGAACCTCATCCATCTGAGCATGTTTGCCGGTGATCACGCGCACCCGAGCTCCAATCGCGGTGCGATTGCATTTCGTGCCGATTAATTTGATCTTGATCCAATTCTGCCGGTTGCCGCCTTCGTTGCGCAGCAGCGAGGGCAAGTCGTTCATGTTCAGAATCAAGGCGTCCATGTCACCATCGTTGTCGTAGTCGCCGAATGCGGCACCGCGGCTGGAAAAGCGCTCGCTGATGCCGGGTCCCATCTCTGCTGAAACGTCTTTGAAGCGGCCGTCGCCCTGGTTCTTATAAACAAGCCGCGGATTCTTGAAGGTCTGTCCGATCTCGCGCCCCTCAATCTCGGGGTAGACATGACCGTTGATCTGCATGATGTCCGGCCAGCCGTCGTTGTCATAGTCAATAAAGCCGCAGCCCCAGGCCACGTAACGGTTGTTGAGTCCAATCCCCGATGAAAACGTAACGTCGGTGAAGGTTCCGTCTCCGTTGTTGTGGTAGAGGTTGCAGGTGTCGTCGGCAAAATTAGTTTTGAAAATGTCGAACCATCCGTCGCAATCGTAGTCGCCCACCGCCACGCCCATCCCCGCCTGTTCGTGGCCGTTGTCGCTGTAGGCGCAGCCGGCCAGGACCGCGATATCGGTGAAGGTGCCGTCGTGATTGTTGTGGAACAGGATGCTGGGTTGCGAGTCCACGGCTACGTAAATATCCGGCCAGCCGTCATTGTCGAAATCGTAGGAGACCGCGGTGATCGAGTAGCGCGGGCCGGGCTTGAGAATACCGGCTTTTTCGGTAACGTCGGTAAAAGTCCCGTCGCCGTTGTTGTGATAGAGAACGTTAGTATCGCCCGTAAGGCCGCGAGGCCCGCACATGACCGGGATGCCTTTCCATTGGCACTGGGCGGCATCGCCCGCATTGGCGGCAGGAATTTTCGCAGGATCAAGCTTGATGTAATTGCACACGAAAAGATCCAGATGCCCGTCGCGGTCATAGTCGAGGAAGGTGCAGCCGGCGCCCCAGCGGAACTGCTCGTCGCAAACGCCGGCCTTGCGAGTTACGTCGGTAAAAGTTCCGTCGCCGTTGTTACGAAACAGGACATTGTGCCCCCAGAAGCAACAGAACAGATCGTCCCAGCCGTCGTTGTCGTAGTCGCCGACGCAGACGCCGGTTTGCCAGCCGGTGCGTCCCAGCCCGGATTTTTCGGTGACATCGGTGAAGGTTCCATCGCGATTATTTTTGTACAGATGTGACGTGGGAGTTTTTCCGGGTGGCCAGACAGTGTTGAAGCGATTTCCGTTGGTCAGATAAATGTCCAGCCAGCCGTCGTTGTCATAATCGAAGAACGCCAGACCGCTGCCTTTGGCTTCGATGATGTAACTCTTGTGATCGATTGCGCCCCAGACGTTGGGCGCGTTCAGGCCCGCCTCTCGAGCTACGTCCACGAAGGTGACGGGGGAATTTGGCGTTGGGTTCGCAACCGTCGCCTGCGGAAGCTGGCTGCTCTTCCATCTCCAGAGCGGAGTGGTCATGGCATCGAGAAGAGAGCTTCCTAAGACGATTAGGGAAGAGCCTAGAAAATGGCGTCGCCGGGGATTCATGAAATACCATTTACCAGTTTTCGGTTGTCAGTTGCCAGTGCAGGCTTCGTCATTTGCTCGTTACCTTGGGGAACGAGCGTGGCACGATTCCTGTTCCTTCTTTGACGGCGATGATTTGATCGAGCGGGACGGCGGTCAATTTATCTACCTGTCCGCTCGGCCAGGTGACTTCGAGTGAATCGATTTTGGTGCGCTTGCCCAATCCAAAATGAATTCGCGGGTCGCTGGCCGACATGTAACTCATGCCGCCTTTTGACTGCTCGACGTGCACAAAGCCTTCGGAGGTTAGCTTCAGCGATGCGCCAATGCCGTCGCGGTTGGAGCGAGTGCCGATCAACAGCACTTCCAGCCAGTGATTGGCGTTGCCGCCGTCGTTGCGAAGAAGGGAAGGATAGTCGCCGCGATTATTAGTAACTATGTCGATGTCGCCATCGTTGTCGAAGTCGGCGGTGGCAAGCCCGCGTCCGACGATTGGACGGATGAAGTCCGGCCCCAGCGAGTCCGATGTTTTCTCGAACTGGCCTTTGCCCAGGTTGCGGAACATCAGCAACGGTTCTTTGTAGGAAACTTCGCTGTGGTAGAGCTGCACATTGTCCAGCATAGCGCCGTTCAACTGCAGGATGTCGGTCCAGCCGTCGTTGTCATAGTCCAGAAATTTCATGGACACGCCGCTCAGCAGAATCGCTTTGTTGCCGATGCCGGAGCGGAAGGTGTCGTCGTTGAACGTCCCGTCATGATTATTGCGGTAGAGGCGATTCAGTTCGAAGTCGAGGTGCGTGACGTAAAGATCCTGCCAGCCATCGCCGTCAACATCTTCGGAGTCGATTCCCATCCCCGCCTCGTAGCGGCCCTCTTCGCCGGCGGCTACGCCCGACATGAACGACACATCCTGGAAGGTTCCGTCGTGCTTGTTGATGAACAGAAAATTCGGCCAAGAATCGTTCGCGATAGCGATATCGGTCCAGCCGTCATTGTTGAAGTCTGCAAGCACCACACCCATGCCCTTTGATTCAGGCTTGCCTACTCCTGACGCATCGCTGACATCGGTGAAGGTTCCATCATGATTGTTGTGGTAGAGCTTGGTCTTTTGTCCTTTGTAGTTGCCGGGATGGCAGTAGGAGCGGTAACCCGGGCGGCGCTCGCCGCACCAGATATTATTTTTTGGCGACCACTCGATATAGTTTGTGACCACCAGATCAAGCCAGCCGTCTTTGTCGTAGTCGAACCAGCCCGCGCTGGTTGACCACCCGCCCTGGTCGGCGACGCCTGCCTTCGAGGTCACATCGGTAAAAGTTCCATTGCCATTGTTGTGATAAAGGATGGCGCTGCCGTAGCCGGTTACGTACAGGTCGGGATAACCGTCATTGTCGAAGTCGCCGACGGCAACCCCCTGGCCGTAATGACCGGCACCGCCGACGCCGGCTTTCTCGGTAACGTCGGTGAACGTCCCGTCTCCGTTGTTGTGGTAAAGCGCGCTGCGCAAGGGCTGAGGCGGCTTATAGATGTCGGTCGCGGCCGATTGCACGAAGAAAAGATCCATCAAGCCGTCCTGGTCATAGTCGATCCAGCCGACTCCGGTGCCCATAGTTTCAAGATAATATTTTTCGTCGGTCGCGGTGGCGTCTTGAACGAAAGTGATTCCAGCCGATTTGCGGATGTCGGTGTAATGGACCGGGATCGGGGCGTCGGGGGATTTAGCGGCCGGCGGGCCTTGCGCATTTCCCGGGCCGATGCCAATAATCAGGGACAGGATTACGCCGCACCTGGTTGCAAATCTTCTGATTTTTCCTTGCTTGTTTACCATGTGCGGATTGCCTGGCCTATCGCTGCACTGGTGCATGACGAGTCTCGGAAACTGCCGGCAGCACGAGCGGGACGCTCGCGCCCGCATCTCGCGCTCGTCTGGGCTTTCATAGAGTTCGATCGGCGAGCGATAGGGCCAGCATAAGCAGTTGCTGCCGCGCCACCATTGACATGGGTTCATTGGCCGAAGAGGAGGTTGCCGGAGCCTTGGACAGGACTTCTTCAATCCGATTTACATCGAGGCCACCGGCGCTGCTGCCCTTGAAGCGATTCAGAACCTCCCTCGCTTTCGCGATTTGTCCCGTCTGGTAATAGAAGACGCCCAGTGTCGAATAGCTGCCGGGCCACTCCGGCAACAATTCCACGGCCCGTTCCAGGCGTTCGGCCGCTTGTCCGGTTTTTCCTTCCAGAGCTGAAACAATGCCCAACCCCCACAGGATCTTTCCCGAGCTGGGGATTCGGGCCAGGCCTTTCTGCAATGTCTGCCCGGCGCCGCTGACATCTTTATCGCGAAGTTGAACCAGCGTGAGTGAGAGGTAGTACTGGTCATTGTCTGGATTGCGGCTGATGGCATCGCGAAAAATTTCTTCCGCCCGACTGGTGTCGCCCAGATGCGCGTAGATGTCTCCCAGCAACGACAGGAAGGCCGCATCCTGCTGGCCGGGCGTCGAAACTTTCAAGGCGGCGTCAAGGGCTTCGCTATACATACCCTTGCGGAAGTAGGCGTCTGCCAGGTCAAATTTTACGTCGTCAGAATCGGGATTCGCCCGCAGCGCGGTCTGAAAATGCCTGATCGCGTCGTCGTACAGATGATAGCGGGCCAGCAGCACTCCGACTCCGGTCTGCGTGCGATAGTCGCCGGCGCTCATCTGGTCGAGCTGTGCGATGGTACTTCTGGCCTCCTCCGGTTTTCCCAATTTCAAATAAGTTTCTGCCAGCAAGTAAAGGTCCTGAGGGCGGTCCGGATGTTTCTGGATCTCTTCCATCAATTCGGTCTGGTCGAGTTGAGCTCGGGCCTGCGGGGCGAGGTTGGAACGGTTGTCGAGATAGTCGAAGAGGTTCTGATAGGGATACGGCCCCGCCGCAGCGTCTTTGGATAACGTCTGAAACACATTCAGATCGCGCTGCGCTGCTTCGGTCTGATGCAGGCTGCGCTCGACCATGGCCAGCTTGTAGTACCCGGAAGCCGGGTTGCGGCTGACCTTCACATACTTTCGCAGCAAAACTGCGGCGTCGGCGAATTTCTTGTCGGCGATCCGCAGATTCGCCAGTTCGAGAAGCGCTTCCGAGTAATTAGGATTGGACTGCAGCGCTTTTTCAAACAACAGTTCAGCCGCTGCCTGATTCCCCTGCCGTCCTTCGATGTAGCCCATGTTGAACAGGCAGGAAGCGTTGCGGGGGTCCAGTTTGAGGCCTTCCTGGAAGTATTTTCGGGCCTCGTCGAAGCGCCCCAGATGACGGTAAGAAAGGCCCATAAACGCGTAGGATCGCGCTGAAGGATCCAGATCGATCAGGGCCTTGAACTCCTCGATCGCTTTCTCCACCTTGCCGGACATGAAATAGCTTTCGCCCAGGGCAGCATGCAGATCGGCCCGCTTGGGTGCGATCTTAATTCCTGACTCCAGCAGCGGGATCGCATCTTCGAAATAATTCTGGGTCATGCTGGCCCGAGCCAGCAGAAAAATAATATCTGTGTTGTCAGGAGCGAGCTTGTGGGCGCGCACCAGCAGGTCCAGGGCATCGACCATGCGATTCTGATCGGAATAGACCTTGGCCAGCAGGTAAAGCGTTTCGGGCGAATCCGGTTTCAACTTCAACGCCCGATTCAAAATCAACTCGGCTTTGGGATATTCGCCCGCGCGCAAGTCAACCTGCCCGAGGTTGTAGAGGATCTCGAATGTTTCGGGTTGCAGCGCGTTTGCCTTTTCCAGTTCAAGCTGAGCCGGCTTGTATTGCTTTTCTGAAGCCAGCAACACGCCGAGCGTGAAATGTAACTTGACATCGTCCTTCTTCTGGGCGGAAAGCTCTCTTGCCATCTTCAAGCCTTCCGTGGTCCTTCCGGCTTGCAGATAGGCGCGAATCAGGTTGAACCGGGTCTCCAGGCTGGGAGGATGCACGCGCTGAAGCCGGGTAATGGCCTCGGCGGGCGATCCTTTGGCCATCAGTACCAGGCCCAGGTTGTAGTTTCCGTCGCGATTTCCCGGGTCTAGCTGTAAAACTTTTCTGAACTCTTGCTCGGCCAGGTCGAGTCTTCCTTCATTAACGCGCAGGTTTCCCAGGTTGTTATGGGTGCTGGTGGAATTAGGATCTACTTTGAGCGCGTGCTGGTATGCATCCAGGGCGGCCGGGTAATTTTTCTCTCCGCTGTAGATAATTCCCAGCAGGTTATAACCTTCAACGCTGGAGGGATTCAGCGCGAGTTGTTCCTGTACTTCTTTTTTGGCTTCTTCGATAGAGCCCTGATTCAGCAGCGTCTCCGCTTCCGCGAAAGCGGATGGAGCCTTGCCGGCTGCTGCTGGTTTGTCCCGGCTGGAAGGTGGTTGTTGGGCTACAACCTGTACGGCTAGAATCGAAAGCAGGGTCAGGGCAAGGATTCCGCGCACGCTCAACCCGCCGAGTGCGCTGGGGAGTGGATGCGGAAATGGGGCGCCCGACGCCATCTCTATAGTATGCCTTGCCGCGCGCTCCAACTGAAGCCGCCGACGGTCAATTTAGCATCTCCAGTGTTTGCTGGGCCACCTTGTGCTGAGGCTGCAGGAGCAGCAAAGAGCGCAACACCTGCCGGGCTTTTTCTTTTTCGTCAAGGATCGCATACAAGCGAGCCAGATTGAGGTAGGCCTGATCGAACGCCGGAACAACACGAATGCAAGTCCTGAATCTCTCTTCCGCAGCGGGATAATTTTTTTCCCGAACTAATATGACGCCCAGATTGTTCAGCGCATCGGCATAGTCCGGACGCAACTTCACCGCGCGCTCCAAATAATCGGAGGCGCGATCAAGCTGCTCCTGCCGCGCATAGAGCATGCCAAGGTTATAGTTAACCTCGGGTTCGTCCGGTTGGAGCTCGAGGGCGCGGTTCAGCAGTTTTTCTGCAGTCTGCAGGTCCCCTTGCCGCCGGTAAAGATTCCCCAGGTTGAGGAGCGCGATGGCATAGTCGGGACGCAGCTGCAAAGACTGTTGAAAGTTGCGGACTGCCTCGTCCACGCGGCCTTCCTGGGCGGCGAGCATTCCCAGATTATTCCAGGCTTCGGGATAATTTGGCCGCAGCTTCACCGTTTGCTCGAGATATTTGCGGGCATCGCCGGACGCATTTTTTCGCAGGTAGAGCGTTCCCAGATTGTAGTAAGCCTCAGGATCGTCCGGCTTGGCCGCGATGACTTGCTTGAACGACGCCTCGGCTTGCTCCAGATAGCCGTGCTGGAAAAATGCCACGCCGTAGGTAAAGTCGTTTCGCTGAAACTCACCCAGGTAAAGGGTTCCGCCCAGAGGAAGCGCTTTAAGAATTCGGTCGGCCGCGGTGCGCGGGGCGGCCTTCACATCTTCCACCAGCCGCTCGGGGCTGGCCGCGCCCTGGTAAATCCGAATGATCATGCCGCTCGGATCGATGAGGAATGATGTCGGAAGCGCCAGGTCGCGGCGCCGGTCGAACAGGTAGCGGTAGACGATGTTGTAGACCCCAGCCACATCCTGGGTGCCGAGCAGAGTGAAGAACGAAAGTCCCTGCTTGGCCAAATAAGCTCGTACGCTTCCAGGATCGCGTGTGGCATCCCCGTTAACGCCGCTTTCGATGCCCATCTCCACACCAACCGAGCGAATACCGCTCGCATCAAGGAGGGACTGGCGCTGATGAAGAAGGCGTAGCTGTTCGGTAGAGGCTGGCGATTCTATCGTCCAAAAAGTGAGAAGTAGGTAGCTCGCTCGAAATGATGGAAGACTCCACATTTTGCCCGCGAGGTCAGGCAGTGAAAAATCCGGGGCGTCGAGCGGATCGATCAGCCAGGTCTCGACCGATGAGGGTAGGGGCTCCAGCCGCGCAGCGGCGCCTGCTCGCGCCCAGGGCTGTGGTGAAGTTGCGAAAGGCTTGGCCGAAAATTGGCCTGAGCCTTCTTCGATTTCGATTCGATGGTTCGCCGACAGATGCTCGAATACCTGGGTCAGTCCGCCAGGCCAGCGAATGGTGGCCCGAGCGCTTCCTTCGGCGCGTCCCAGCCCGAAGAAAAGTTCCTTGCTGTGTTGGGATAAAAATCCCGAACCGGCTTGAAGGTACCGAGTCTGGCGATGTCCTCCGGCTTCGAGTGTGACGGCTGCGCCGATGGCATCGCGGTTGCTTCTTGTCCCGCGCAGACGAAAAGAGATCGACGGGCCAATATCCTTCATCACGTTATGCAAGATGCGAACCTGGGGCGAGTTCCGGTTCTTTAGCACGACTTCCAGACGGCCGTCGTGATCGAGGTCGGCGAGCGCAAAGCAGCGGCTGTCGTCAGGCAAGTCAAGGCCAACAGCTCCGGAAACTTCCGAGAACGTTCCGTTCCGGTTGTTCAAATAAAATACGTTTCTTTCGGGACCACTCCACGAAGCATCCGAACGGATCAGTTCGTTGATGGCATTCCATCCATGCTCATAATTCAGTGATGGAGTTGCATCTCGTGGCGATGCCGCCACTACCTGTCGCCAGAAAAAACTCGAGACCTCGCGAGCGTCGGGCCCGGAGATATAGCCATTGGCGATGTAAAGGTCAGGGTAGCCATCATGATCGAAATCCCAGGCGTCGGAGCCCCAGGCCCAGCGGCCCATCTCGACTCCCGCCTGCTGGCTTACGTTTTGAAACTTCCCGTTTCCCAGATTTCGATACAGCGAATTGCCGCGCGCATGCCGGCGGTACTGGGCGCGGAGACTCTCAGGTTCCTTTTCGTGGAAAACCTTCTGCTCCGACACACGCAATCCGGCGGCGGACCACATGTTGGCGACATAAATGTCCTGATTTCCGTCATTGTCGAAGTCGAACCATGATGCGCTCATTCCGGCGCCGACGTCGTCGACGCCGGCTTCGGCGGAAACGGCGGTAAATGTTCCGTCGCCGTTGTTGCGGTACAGATTGCTCCTGCCGAAGTCGTTTGCCACATACAAGTCCGGAGCGCCACCGGGCTGATGGTTGCCCCAGGCGCAGGCGAAGCTGTAGCGATCGTTTTCTACGCTCAATCCGGCGGCCTCGGTCCGGTCCTGAAAAGTGGCATTGCCCTGGTTGTGGAATAAAAAGTTTGCAGGCCCGTTGCGGGCGTCAAAATAAGGCGCCGGGTAGTGATATTGGTCCAGTCCCAGGTAGTAGCTGTAGAGGCAGAAATAAATGTCGAGACGTCCGTCGCGATCGTAGTCGGCGATCGCGGCGTGGGTGAAGGTTCCCTGCGGTGGGCGAGCGAATTTGAAAGCCTCGCGCTTTAAACAAAATGTTCCGTCCCCCTGATTCAGAAAAAGCAGTGGGCCGCTGGCGCAAACCACCAGAAGATCCTGGAGCCCCTTATTCTCGAAGTCGGCAAACAGGACGCAGGCCGTGGCATCCAGCACGCCCACTCCGGAACGCTCGGTTACGTCTTCGAAGCTTCCATCGCCGCGATTGCGATAAAGCCGGTTGGGCAGCCCCGAGGGCTGGCAGACGTAAAGATCGTCGAAGCCGTCATTGTCAAAGTCGCCCGCTGCTACTCCGTTGTTTCCGTAAACATCGATTCCGCAGGCTCCGTCCAGAACCGTGCGCCAGTGGTCGGCGCCGAGGAGCATCTGATTTCTGTAGGACCCAGTTTGCCCGAGGGCTTGCGAAGAAATGTCAATGAAGATGGGGTTGCGTGTCCGGCTGACGGTTTCCTCGGCGGCCACCCAGCGCAGAATTTGCCACCCGCTCGATTCGTCCCGCGACCACTGGGTTTGCCAGCGTCCGACGCGTTCTTCCCGTCCCTCTCCGGCAGGCGTGCCGACAAGGTCGTAGCGAATCTCGACGTTAACCGCAAGTGCGGAAGATGAGCCTGCAGCTTCTTCGATGCCAATGATTTCAAATTCAGCCGTCTCGAGTCGCGGGAATCCGGCGAAGTAATTTTTGACTTCACCGAGAAATCGCTCGCGGCCGGATACGCCATCGACTGCGAACCGCCGTCGCCGTATCTCGAGTCCATTTTCCGACCGCACGATCTCTTCACGGCTTGCGGTCAGGGATGAGCCTTCGATCGAGGGATGAAGAAATTTGGCCAAGGTCGTCAAAGCTGGCAGAGATGCCTGCAGGCTACGGCTCCATTCCTTGAGAAGTTGAGCGATCTCGAAGGCGTACTTTTCGGTGACGTAGGCGTCTGCGCCGGGAACGAGGTGGCGAAGCACCTCGTCAAAGGGCGACTTCGTTGGATAGCGCGGCACGAAGCGAAGGTCGGCGAAAGGGAAGGAAGAGGGCGGAGAGGCATCCGCAAATAATGACTGCAAAGCGCCGGCACAAAAGGGGGAAGGTAGAAAAAGCACCGGCGCCCAACGCACGGTTCTGAGAAAAATTCGACGCGAAACGCTGTGCGGTTCTTCTTGGTGATGCGCCATTCTCAGGATTCCGGACAGCCTTGGCTCAGAATTCGCATGCTAGCACCGAGGCCAGGCCGATCCAAACCGAGGCTGGTCCGGAAGCAGGCCAGGGGCGGCGTTACCGGGTTTTTCAGAATGCAGCGGCAGAAGTCGAGGAGGCTCCCGAAACGAGTCCGGCCGGTCGGAGGGTTCGGTTTAGTAATAGAAAAACATTAGTTTTATTCTTGACAACCTCTCAGAACCTGGACTAAGGTTGGTCGCGGTTTGCAATGTACACGTTTACATTGCCCGTACAAATCACACAGAAGCGTCCGGCGGGTGCGCACCGGAGAGGTTTTTAGGAGGAAGGGTTATGACGCGAGTAAACGTTCTATCCTGGGTCCTGCGAACATCGTTGGCCTTCGCCATCGGCGTCGTGCTGTTGAGTTCCGGTCCTCTCCAGGCTCAAGTGGACACTGGCAGCATACTGGGCACCGTTGCTGACCCTTCCGGCGCTGTAATCCACGATGCCAGCGTTACCCTGACGAACGAAGGCACGAACTCCAAACTCACCACTACCGCCGGGCAGGACGGAGGGTACAAGTTTACCCCCGTCAGAATCGGGTCCTATACCGTCAGCGCATCCTATCCCGGTTTTCAGACGACCGAAGTGCGCCACGTGACGGTTAACGTCGGCGCCTCCGTGGTGGCCAATTTCACCCTCAAGCCTGGACAGGTGGCTGAGACCGTTGAAGTGACTTCAGCCGCTCCCGTGCTTGAAACCCAAGACGCCTCGGTCGGCCAGGTCGTTAACACGCGTAACGTGAACAATCTTCCCCTCAACGGCAGAAACTTCACCTTCCTCGCGCAGCTTGCTGCCGGCGTGAACTCGCCGCAGGCGGACACTCGCGGCAACGCGGCCAGCGGCGCATTCTCGGCCAACGGCCTGCGCCCGGCGCAGAACAACTACATGCTCGACGGCATCGATAACAACTCTGACACCGTCGACTTCCTCAACGGAACCAATTTCGTGGTGCTGCCTCCGGTCGATGCCATTCAGGAATTCAAAGTGCAGACCTCGGACTTCAGCGCGGAGTATGGACGCTCCGGCGCCGCGGTGCTCAATGCCACCATCAAATCCGGCACCAATAGTTTTCACGGCACCGCCTGGGAGTTCCTGCGCAACGACAAATTCGACGCAGCAGATTATTTTGAAAACGCGGGCGGCATCAAGAAGGGTGAACTTCGCCTGAACCAGTTCGGCGTTTCCATCGGCGGCCCGGTGATCAAGAACAAGATCTTTTTCTTCGGTGACTACGAAGGGCTGCGCCGGCTGCAAGGCACCATTCTCAGTGGATCGGTCCCAACCCTGGCGGAAAGAAATGCGGTTAACGGACCTTTTACTGATTTCTCGGATTTGATCACAGGACAGACCGGCGCCCGCCCGGATGCCCTGGGCCGGCAGATTCCGGTTGGAACAATCCTCGACCCGGCAACCACGCGAGCCGTGACTGCGGGGGCGGTTGATCCGATCTCCGGGCTGACCGCAGCTTCGACCGGTTTCGTGCGCGATCCCTTCGGCACCTGCGGACCAGCCACCACGAACTACACCCTGGCGGGTTGCGGCTTAAACCAGTTGCCGCCCGGCAGACTGGATCCCAATGCGATCAAGTTGCTGAGTCTTTACCCCAATCCGACGACGGGTTCGGTTTTCTCCAACTATGCCAACTCTCCGAAGCTGAATGAGAGCCGTAATGCCTTTGACAGCCGGTTGGACCTTAACCTGAGCGACAAGAATCAGGTCTTCTACCGCTTCAGCTACGTTGACGACCCGCAGTTCATCCCCGGAATTTTCGGTGGCGTGGCGGATGGTGGCGGCTTCCAGCAGGGCAACCAGACAGCGCTGGCGCAACAGAGCGCACTGGCCTGGACGCACGTGTTCTCACCCAGTGTGGTGAACGTAGCCCGCGCCGGACTGAATTACCTGCACACCACGCGGGTTTCGCCTTCGGCAAACGACCTGACCGATATTCCTTCAACCTTTGGCATCCAGGGCATACCCCAGGACCACGAAAACGGTGGCCTGCCCGCCTTCGGAATCAATGGACTGCAGACTCTCGGCAGCAATGCTTTCCTGCCTTCTGATGAGGTGAGTTCCACCATCCAGGTGACCGACGACTTCACCAAGATTTACGGCAAGCACACTTTCAAAATGGGTTTCGAGTATCAGCACGTGAAGTTCTCGACCCTGCAGCCGCCATGGTCGCGTGGTGAATTCGATTACAACGGCGATTACACTGACGTACCGAACTCGAGCATCGGCAATACCGGCCGGGCGCAATTTTTGCTGATGCCACAGCCTAGTTCAGTGGGCGGAGTGAACGATCTCGGAGGCTCCACTCAGATTTACGTTTCCAATATCTCGCTGACCGACAACGGAAAGAATTACTACGGCGGCTATGCACAGGACGACTGGAAGGTCACTCCCAAGCTGACGGTCAACCTGGGCCTGCGCTACGACTTCTTCGGGCTGGTTTACGAGCACCATGGCGCCCAGGCCAATTTCGCGCCGAGCGGGCCTCCGCTGGGCGGAGCAGCATATCTGATACCGTCGGGAACCGATCCTTCCCAGTTCTCGCCAAGCTTCATATCACTGCTCGCCACGGACGGCATTACGCCGGTGATTGGCAACAAATACGGCAAGGGGCTGGGGAATTCACAGAAAGACAATTTTGCTCCCCGTGTCGGTTTTGCGTATCAAGCTAACTCCAAGCTGGTTGCCCGCGGTGGGTTTGGTATTTTCTACAACGGCTTTGAGAACCGCGGTTTTTCACCAAACCTGGGAGAAAACTATCCCTTCCAATTCAATTTCTCGTTCAGCGAGCCCAATCCAAACACGCCCATTACATTCCCCGGCTGCGCCACAGCAGGCCCGGGAGGTACGGGCACCTTTGAGACCGGCTTCTCCTGTACACCGCTCAGTCCGACTCTGGTCAACGCCGCCGGCCTGCAGTTGCGCGGCATCCAGTTTGACTACGTCACTCCTTATTCGATGAGCGGCAACTTCACCATCCAGTATCAGGTGACCAATTCAATGTCGTTCCAGATTGGTTATGTGACTTCACTGGGGCGGCACCTGGAGGTATTTCCGAACTCCAACAACGTCACCGCGCTATTGCCGGCCAACGCCAATCGCGCGGCCGTCCCCGCAGCGCAAGGCGGCCTTCCGTTCCCGGATTTTGGAGCCAACGGGAGTTATGCCGTCACCTCGGGTAACAGCTACTACCATGGCTTGCAGAGCAAGCTGGAAAAGCACTTTTCCAGCGGCTTGAACTTCCTGGCCACCTATACCTGGTCCAAAGTGCTCTCGGACGCTCACGACTTGCTCAATGGAGGCAGCGTGGGAAACAGCGGCGGAGCCAACGTGAACGGCTATCGTGCTCCGGCCATACCCGGCTTCGGAATCGAGGGTGACTACGCTCTGGCGCCGTTCGATATCCGCAACGTCTTCCATTTCAGCGGTGGATACGAACTTCCACTCGGCAAAGGCAAGCGTTTCATGTCCGGCGCCGGTGGATTTGCCAACGTGGTACTCGGAGGCTGGAGCGTCAACTGGGCGGCCACTTTACAAGGCGGTCAACCAATCACCATTCCTTGTGCGACCAACCCCACAGCCGCGGGCACGGCGTGCAATGCCATCGTCAAGGCTGGGCGCACCGCGGACACTGGTTTGCACATCGATTCCAACGGGAAGTTGAGCTTCTTCGGCGATCCGGGAGCCTTTACCCAGCCTTGTGTGCTTGGGGGGACCGTAGGAGCGGTTGTTCCCGTTCCGAATACGCCGGTGGGCTGCATTCCCTTGACCGGTTTGGCTGCCCTTGGCGGAGGTCCAGCTCAAGTGGAAGGCCCCGACTTCCGGCGGCTGGATTTCTCCATCTTTAAAGACTTCCAGCTCTCGGAACGCTTCCGCTTGCAGTTCCGTTCCGAACTGTTCAACATTTTCAACCACCCGAACTTCAACGCGCCGGGTTTTGGCGGCAACGGCGTGGTCGCGGTCGGCGGCTCGACCAACTACACCAGCGCCAACTTCGGCGAGATTGGGTCCACTCGCGATGCACCGTACGATCCGAGACAGATCCAGTTCGCGCTGAAACTGTTGTTCTAGGTTGAATACACTACCCGCGAAGGCGCTCCACCGGGCGCCTTCAGCGGGAATGTCAGCCCTCCCACCTGCCACAGTGCGGTGCTAACATACGAAGACCGCAATGATGAGGCACCGGTCGATGTGGTCCGTTTTGTTGGCCCTCCTGGGTTTCCTTGCGTTCTACGTGTGTGAACCGGCGGCGGCAGCCGAGAACGGCCAGAGCCAGCGCCTGGAGCGGAAATTTCAATCAGCGGTTGCGCAATACGATTCGGGACGCTTTGCGGAAGCGGCGTCCCAACTGGAAAGCCTGGTTGTCGACCTCCCCGAAAGTTTTGAGGTTCACGAGCTTCTGGGATTGGTCTACTCGGCGCAATCGCAGGACGCCAAGGCCAATCCGCATCTGGAGAAGGCCGTGCGTTTGAAGCCCGATTCTGCGCCCGCCCGCACCAACTTCGCCGCCAATCTGGCCCGGCTGGGGAAGTTTGACCTGGCGGAAGAGCAGTTCCATAAAGCGGTAAAGCTTGAGCCCAGGAATTTCGACGCCAATCACAATCTGGGTGAGCTTTACGCCCGCGCGGGAAAAGTTGCCGAGGCCGCGCCCTTTCTCGAGCAGGCCCAGCGAATCAATCCCTCCTCCTACGACAATGGCTACGACCTGACTCTGGCTTACACTATGACCGGGCAGCTCACCCAGGCCCGGCAGCTGGCCCAGAACCTGCTCAAGCAAAAGAACACCGCTGAGCTGCACAACCTGCTGGGCGAGATCGAGGAAAAAGACGGGAAGTTCGTGGCTGCCGCCAACCAACTTGAGGCCGCTGCCCATATGGACCCGAGCGAGAGCAATCTGTTCGACTGGGGCAGCGAACTTCTTCTTCATCGCACTCTTGATCCCGCTGTCGACGTCTTCCAGCACGCTTCCGAGCGCTATCCCGCCTCTCCGCGGCTGGCGATCGGTCTGGGGATGGCGTTGTACTCGCGCGGCAACTACGATGAGGCGGTTAAATCCCTGCTGCACGCCGCTGATTTGAACCCATCCGACCCGCGATGCTATCGCTTCCTGTCCAAGGCTTACGACAGTTCGCCCAGTCAGGCGGACGAGGTGATCGAGCGCTTCCGGCGTTTTGCTGAATTGCAGCCGCGGAACGCCCTGGCCTCTTACTACTATGCGATGAGTTTATGGAAAGGGAAGCGGGCGCAGGATCCTGGTCTCGATCTGCAGCAAATCGAATCACTGTTGAAGAGAGCGATCAGCCTGGATCCGGCCCTGGCCGAGGCTCACCTCCAATTGGGCAACCTGTACTCGGATCAAACGAAGTATCCTGAAGCCATCCCGGAATATGTACGGGCGCGCGAACTTAATCCCGACCTGGCGGACGTCTATTACCGCCTGGGCCAGGCCTACGTACGCACCGGCGAAAAAGACAGCGCCCAGCAGCAGTTCGATGTTTATCAACGGCTCCGTTCGCAACATCTTGCAGAACTGGATAAGCAGAGGGCGGATATCCGTCAGTTCGTATATTCGGCCAAGGACGGGCCGGCGGCAAAGCCTTGAGGGGACCGCTACTCATTCTTGACTTCGCCAGGGCCGCGTCGTACTTTTTACGCGGCCGTGGGTTGGGGTTGCAATGACATCCTGTTTTCCGTCGCTAACCGGGAAGGGCCGCGCCCACTTGGCATCCACTCCTCGGGAGTTGGCGCACCAGCTTGCCTGGAACCGGCGAGAGTTTTTGCGGACTGCCGCAGGACTGGCGCTGGGCGGCACCTTGCTGGGATCGAGCGCCACGCTGCGAGCGGCCACAGCTGTCAAAAAAAGGAAAGTGGTGGTGATCACTTTCGGCGGCGGAGCGCGCGATCAGGAGACTTTCGCGCCCGAAGGGCAGGAGAATATTCCGCACCTGCTGGGCGAGCTTATCCCGCAATCAACTTTCTTCACTCAGGTGGTGAACCGGGGAATCCTCGGCCACTACGTGGCCACCGCGAGCCTGGCGACCGGGGTCTACGAGACCATTAATAACTTTGCTTCGCTTCCACCCGAACATCCGACGGTGTTCGAATACTTCCGCAAAGATCTGAGGCGCCCGCCTTCGGATGCGTGGGTTGTGGCCCCCAGCAACGGATTTAACCGGATTGGCGAGAGCAATCATCCTTCTTATGGCGGAGGGTTGGGAGCCCGGGTGATTCTGCCCAAACATCTGTTGACCGCGGCCATGGCGGGCGGAAGCGCGGATTACGACCATTTGCTGCGAGACAACTATGAGACTCCGTTTTACGCGCCGGAGTTGGGAGGCCGCGAGTTTGAGCTGCAGCAACTGGAGATGATGCTGAAGCTTTCGGTGGATGATTTCAAGTCCCATGCGCGGACCCTGTCCAGCCCCGACGAGCTCTCGGTCTACATCGTGCGCCAGTTGATGCGGCAGGTGGCGCCCAGCCTGCTGTGGATTACCATGCACGATATCGATATCGCGCACGCAGGCGCCTACTCGCTCTACATTGATGGTATCCGCCGCACCGATCGCCTGTGCGCCGAGCTTTGGAAAACCATTCAGAGCGAGCCCGAATACGCCGGGAAAACCACGCTGTTTATCCTGCCCGACTTTGGCCGCGACTCGGACGATGATTCCGGCGGAAACGGATTTCAGCACCACCGCACCGGCGACGCACTTTCCCGCACCACCTGGATGATGGCTCTGGGCGCCGGAGTTCGGCAGGGAGTGGTGATTGACCGCGCGCTGGAGTCGACCGACCTGGTGCCGACGCTGGGTTCGATGCTGGAGTTTTCTCCTTCGCTCGCGCAAGGTAAGCCGATCGCCGAATTGTCGTAGCGCTTATGCTTCCTCGTGATCTCAAGCCGGAGCATTTCAGCGGCTATCCGCCGGAGGCCAGAAAACTGGTCACCGAATATGTTTCTGCGCTGCAGCGCCTGCCGCTCAGTTTCCTGCCCAGTTTGCTGCGTGAGGTCATCGATTACGATTTCCGTTTTCCGGTGGAGCGCCGGGCGCAGGAGAAAGAACTGGCGAATCTGAATTCGCTTTCCGCGGAACAGGAAGATGACTGGTTTCGTGAATTCTCGAAAATTCGCCTATCACCCCAGCTCGAACGCCTGGATTGGGTAAACGCGCCCGCACAGTTCGTAGAGCAACTCTCGTCCCACCTCTGGACTACTCACCAGCTCGATGCGTTTCGCAAAGCTGCAGTCGTATATGCCGACCGCTTACGCGAGGTGGAACCCCCTGAAGCCCCCGCTGTACCACGGCTGGGAATCGCAGTGGTGGGACAAGGCGTTGCCGCATACGAACAGCCCCTGTTCCGCAAGCTGCGCGGGTATGGAGGATATTTCACCCGAGTGGCGCCGGAAAATGGATTGCAGCAGCTGCTGAACGTCGCCTCGGCCAGGGCCAAGACAAATCCCGCGCCTTACGCCCACTGGTATATCGATGGCGGGCAAGAGGCAGAACATGATCGATCGCTTGCTACGGTTTCCTACAATGCCCTGGAACCGGCGCGGGCAGCCTTGTTGAAGAAGATGCGGGGAGAGATTGAAAAGCCCGGTATGGGTCCGGAGACGCTGCGCACGTTACTGGCGCAGATGCGTCCCGAGGACCTCGGCCTGGGGACCGGCGATGTCGTACTGGATCGCTTCCAGGTCAAGTTGTTGACGGAGGGCTCGGGAACCCAGATTTTCAGTACGACCTTCGCCCAATGGGCGGCCCGCGAGACATTGCGGCGAGCCCAGCCGCTCACGTTACTAGTACGCTTCGCCCCACGACAGCGCCAGAAGCCGATGAATGAACTGCTCTCCGGCACTCGCGCCAACGCTGAACTTGATCCGCTGGGTTCTCTGGTGGATGCGGACATGGGCGCTTACTACACTTATCTGAATCAGCAAAGGCTCACTGGGGCTGAGAAGTCGTCTTTTTTGGTATGGTTCGAAGGCCACAAC
Organism: Terriglobales bacterium; assembly: GCA_036265205.1. Classification (GTDB taxonomy): domain Bacteria; phylum Acidobacteriota; class Terriglobia; order Terriglobales; family Acidobacteriaceae; genus JAIQFF01. Next base: position 19,050 of record DATAPL010000016.1, on the reverse strand, counting down.
GAAGCCATGGCGATTGGCCCAGGAATGCCGCGCGGCACACAATCCTCAAGCGCAACCGACCTTGCTCAATTGCTGACCTGGATCAGCTGACACACCACGTTGGAATCAGCGTCCGGCCGACAACACTGCCACACCGTAGATCGGAAGAGTTACTGAGCGCGTCGATCCGCCCTCCAGTACATCGGTCATCGTGGAGGGCAAAGCTACTGTCTGCCCAGCTTTCGAAAGATTAACCAGGATATAAACTGCGCCGTGCTCGCCGTAGCGGGGATATACTTCGACTCCGTCGGGAACCCCGCCCAGAGCGGGTTTTACGCCACTTACGTCCGCCATCCATTTTGCCGCCGCGGTCATGGCGGAGTCATCCATCCAGGCGCCGATGTAGGTGATTCTGCCCTTGCCAATCTTGCGAGTGATCGCGGCCGGTTTGCCGTCGAGCCAGCCGTTGCTTTTCCCGTACCGCTCCAGAACTTCGGTGCCGGCGTCCTTGGCGCTAAGCAGCTCGGCCCATAGTTCGCTCTGGCCTGCACCGAACGATCCCTCAACGGGAACGGGATCGACGAGCGCATAGTATTGTTCGACGCGTCCACCCAGCAGATCGGCGAGCGGGCCCGGCTGGCGTTGCGGCTGCAGACCATTGTCGTCATCCTTCATGGCCGACCGCTGGCCCAGCACCAGATGCCCTCCTTGCCGCACATATGCATCCAGATTTTTCGCCGCTGCGTCCGAAAGCACGTTGAGCCCCGGAGCCACCACCAGTTTGTACTGGCGCAGCGCGGCGGTGGGAGGAATCACATCAATCGACTGGCTGATGGCGCGCAGCGGACGGTAGTAGCTCACCAATTCATCTTTGGGATCGTAGTTCTTGTTGTGGCGTTGCCAGTCGATTGCCCAGCGGCTGTCATAAGAGTGGAGGATCGCGACTTGCGATTTCACCGACGTCCCCGCAAGCGCTGGACCGGCCTTGGCAAACTCCCGGCCAATCTGCTGCGCTTCTTTGTATAGAGGCACCGGTGTACCGTCCGCGCCCACCAGCGTGCCGTGATATTGTTCCTGACCGTTCAGGGCGCTGCGCCATTGCCAGTAGCTGACCACATCCGCACCGTGCCCGATGGCGTGCCACGCCATTGCCCGGACCTCTCCTTTATCCAGCGAGTTGTTGATGGGCGCCCAGTTCACCGAGCCGGGCTGGGTTTCCATGACCCAGAAATTCTTGCCCTTGAAGCCGCGGGTTAAATCGTGGGCGAAGCCGTTCTTGGCTGCATCCAGGTGGCCCTCGCCGACGTAGTCGTCCCAGGCGGCCAGATCGAGATCCTGTTCCACCACGTAGTGATCGAAGCCATCGAACCATCCCATTGTGTTTGTGGTGATGAACTGTTTGGGGTCGGAGTTGGCGCGGATGACCTCGAGTTGGTTCTTCTGGTAGCTGCGCCAGGTGTCGCTGACAAATCGTTTCCAGGCCAGCAGCAGGCCGGGATTTCCATATTGCGTCTGAATGGGAATCTGGCTCCAGTCGAATATGGTTTCGCTCCAGTAAGAGGTCGTCCAGCGCGCATTCAGATTGTCGAGCGTGACATAGCGAGCCTTGAGCCACTGCTGGAATTGCGCCTTGGTATCGGGGTCGAACGAAATGTCCGAATATTCGTTGTCGATCTGCCAGCCCAGCACCCAGGGATTGTGGCCGAAACGTTTGGCCATCTGTTCCGCAATCTTCCGCGCCAGTTCGCGATACTTGGGATTGGCGAAGTTGAATTGCTGGCGATTTCCGTGTTCGGCGCGGTGGCCTTCCTCGTCCACCCGCAAGGTCTCAGGATATTTTTGTGTGAGCCATGCCGGCGGGGCAGCGGTTGGAGTTCCAACTACGCTATAGATTCCATGTTTTGCAGCAGCTGCGATGGCATGATCCAGCCAGTCCAGATCGTACTGGCCTTCGCTCGGTTCCATGCGGCTCCAGGCAAACTCGCCTAGGCGCACCATGCGTATACCGGCCTGTTGCATCAGGGCGAGGTCATCGTCCCAGCGCGACTCAGGCCACTGTTCCGGATACCAGGCCGTTCCCATCATGATGGGCGGCGCCGGCGGCGCGGTTTGAGCCGGTAAAGCGATTGCGAACAGCAAGGCGGCAGCAACCGCCAGGCAGGCTGCAAACTTTGAGCGTTGTGATGAGCGAAACTGATCCATGAGTGCGCTCCCGATCATTTGCGGCTTAGATTTTCGTTCCGCGTCTGCCCAGCAGGAGCATGATTGCGCCGAAAACAAGCATGACGATCCCCCACTCGAGGTTGATATTTATGCCCAGAGAGCGCTGATAGATCGCGGGATCGCTCAGCGCGCCGTAAGCGATCAGCAACCCCCCAAAGATGGCAAACAGAAAGCCAATTGGCAGCCGTATGTCGAGTCCCATCGCTTCTCCTGACGAAATTTACCGGAAAACAATGTTGAGCAACGCGGTGGCCGCCAGCATTACAACCGCCAGCACCACCGGCCTTTGATACCATCGCAGGCCGTGCTGCGTGGGGCGTTCGGTGAGCGAGTACACCAGGCCCACCAGTTCCTTCTCCTCGTGAGCGCGAGTCAGCAAGCTCACTATGATCGTGACCAGGAAGCACGTGGTCCACGCATAAATCGCGGTCCAGAAATTCTGCGCCATCTCGCTGGGGTAAACATGCATGACGGCGAGCCAACCGCCCTTCACGCCGGGGATGCCTCCCTGGGGAAGGGTTAGCCCGTGGTGGAGCGCAGCCGCCACTGTGCCGCTGAGCAATCCCGTGAAGGCGCCGTGGCCGGTGGTCCGTTTCCAGAACATGCCCAGAAGAAAGGTCGCAAACAGGGGTGCGTTCACGAACGCGAATACCAGCTGCAACATATCCATGATGTTGTTAAAACGCGTCGCCATATATGCGGCCGCGACCGACAACGCGATGCCGAAGATTGTCGCCATTCGGCCCATCCAGAGATAGTGCTCGTCGCTTGCGGTCTTGTTGATGTAAGACTGGTAGATGTCATACGTCCAAACCGTGTTAAAGGCGGTCACGTTGCCCGCCATGCCGGACATGAAACTGGCCAGCAGCGCGGTCAGACCCAGGCCCAGAATTCCGGTGGGGAAGTAGTGCAGCAGCATGTTGGGAGTGGCCAGGTCGTAGTCGAGCAGAACCGCACCGTCCCGGTCTCGGATGGGCTGCCCCGCCGCGTCAAGTTTTGCCGGAATTAACCCCATACCCTGGGTGGGGGCGGAGCCGTGAATGCCCGCCAATCCCGTTAGATTTTGAGAGGGGAGTGCGATGGCGATCAATCCCGGCAGAATCACCAGAAACGGAAAAAGCATTTTGGGAAAGGCGGCGATGAGCGGAGTACAGCGCGCGGAATTCATAGAGTTGGCAGCCATGGCGCGCTGAATCACCAGAAAATCCGTACACCAGTATCCAAATGACAGCACGAAGCCAAGCCCCATCGTCAGGCCGAACCATTCCACGCCCAGCCGGTTGGTGTGAGCGCTTTGCATTCCCAGCCAGGAATGGGTATAGGAAGGGTCGAGCGTGGCTTTGAGGCCGGTCCAGCCGCCCACGTTCTTCAGGCCAAGCCAAACCAGGGGCAGGAATCCGGCGACGATCAGAAAAAACTGCACCACCTCGTTGTAGATCGCGCTAGTCAGCCCGCCGAGCAGGATATATCCCAAGACCACCACGGCTGAAATCACCAGGGAGAAGTGAAATATCCAGGATGGCGGCAGCCCCATTCGCGCAAATGGCGAGTCGAAGATGTGCAGGATTTGGATCAGCTTGGCCATCGCGTACATGGAAATGCCGGATGAGAATAAAGTCATGACCGCGAAGGAGACGGCGTTGAGCCCGCGGGTCTTTTCGTCAAAGCGCAGCCGGAGATATTCGGGCACGGAGCGGGCCCGCGAGCCGTAATAAAACGGCATCATGAAGACGCCGACAAAAACCATGGCCGGAATGGCGCCAATCCAATAAAAGTGGCTGGTGGCGATGCCGTATTTGGCTCCCGAGGCCCCCATGCCAATCACTTCCTGCGCCCCGAGATTTGCGGAAAGAAAGGCCAGACCAGCAACCCAGGCGGGTATGGAACGGCCGGCCAGGAAGAAATCCGTGCTGGTTTTTACATAGCGCTTCAGCACCGCGCCGATGCCGAGCACGAAGACGAAATACACGATCATGATGGTCCAATCGATGGTCCGCAACACGATTCAGTTCTCCTTCGTGGCCGTTCCGGGGCTGAAATCCAGAGGGCGCGAGCAGCGGTGAAAACGATTACAGGCTAGCCTGGGATTTGTCAACGCATTTTGGCCGGGTTTTGGCGCTGGCGTCCCACCAGTGTTTAAAGGCAAAGACGCTCCCTGCGCGAGCAGGACACTCGCGCCTACATTTATTGCTGGGTGCAGAGGGATTGCAAGAGCGCTGCTGCGCTTTCTGCGGTAATGTCGCGCTGAGGCATGCCCAGCATTTCGAACCCGACCATGAATTTCCGGACAGTCGCGGAGCGCAAGAGCGGCGGATAGAAGTGCGCATGGAAGTGCCACTCAGGGTGCGGCTCTCCGTCCGTAGGAGATTGGTGAAAGCCCATCGAATAGGGGAAGGGAACGTCAAAGACCTTGTCATAGGCCGATGTCACCTTCTGCAATATCTCTGCCAACCGAACCACTTCGTCCGCGGTGAACTCGGGAAAGGCTCCCAGGTGGCGGCGGCTGCAAATGAGCACTTCAAACGGCCATACCGCCCAGAAGGGCACCAGAGCAACAAAGCCCTGGTTCTGGCAAATCACGCGCATTTGCTGCTTCGCTTCCAGGTCGAGGTAATCGCAAAGCAGGCAGGCTTTCCGATCCTGCTGGTAGTCTGCCTGGCCGAGGGACTCTTTGGCGGGAATGTCCGGAACCGACCTGGTGGCCCAGATCTGGCAGTGCGGATGAGGGTTGCTCGCGCCCATCATGGCGCCACGGTTCTCGAAGATCTGCACGTGATTGATTTGCGGCATCGCACCCAGTTCCTGGAATTGAGCGCTCCAGGTGCGGATCACGTTTTCGATGTCTTTGGTTGGCATGGTTGCGAGGGTGAGGTCATGGCGGGGCGAGAAGCAAAGCACGCGGCAGAGTCCCGGTTCACCTTCGGCCACGATCAGTCCCCGGCTTTCCACGTCCAGACGATCGTGGGGACCGGAGGGTTTAAGAGCGGCAAAATCATTGTCGAAGACGAAGGTGCTGGCATAATGCGGGTTGACCGCCCCACCTGCTCTGGAGTTGCCGGGGCACAGATAACACGTGGGATCGTATTCAGGTTCGCGGTGCACTGCGACCTTCTCGAGTTGCCCCTGCCAGGGCCGTCCGGTGCGATGGGGGGAGACCAGCACCCACTCGCGGGTGAGCGGGTTCAGCCGGCGATGCGGATCTTCGGCAAACTTCAAGCAGTAGCTCCAGCCCCTTGGCTTACAATGTACGCGAAAGCCTGAACGGCGCGAACCCAAGGATAAAAAATGGTAATTTGACAGGCAGCGTTTCCGGGCCTATCGTGGCATCGGGTGTAATCGCTTACATGTGCATTATTTCACATCCCTGAGCCGGTTTCATCGGCCTGCTCTGGCAGCCATATTGTTCTTGGGATTATGGGATGACGTCCGCAGAATTGGCTCGACATTTTGAAGACCTGTTTGGCTCGCCTCCGCGGATTTTTCGCGCCCCGGGCCGGGTCAATCTGCTGGGCGAACACACCGACTACAACGAGGGCTTTGTCCTGCCCTGCGCCATCGGTTTTTCCACCCGGGTGGCCATTTTTCCCCGCCCGGACCGAAAGCTGGTAATTCGATCGGAGGAGTTTTCCGAGCAGTATGAATTCGACCTGGACAATCTGCCCAGCCGCGCCAAAGGCGTGTGGAGCGATTACGTTCTGGGCATAGCCGTCATGCTGCGGCAGATGGGGCATTGCACTCCGGGCGCGAGCCTGCTGGTGCGCGGCGAGGTGCCGATCGGCGCGGGGCTCAGTTCTTCGGCGGCGATCGAGGTCGCCAGCGCCCTGGCCCTGATGAGTCTCGACGGCGCTCCGCTTCCATTGCCCGAGGTCGCAAAGTTGTGCCAGAGGACGGAAAATCTGTTTATCGGCGCCCGCGTCGGCATCATGGACCAATTTGTCTCCTGCCTGGGCAAGGCCGGACATGCTCTACTGCTCGACTGCCGCTCGCTCGAGTACAAGTTGATCCCCATCCCCGACAGTTTGCGGTTAGTGATCTGCAACACCATGGTGAAACATGAACATGCCAGCGGCGCCTACAATCGCCGGCGCGAGGAATGCGACGAGGGCGTGAAGATTCTGGCCCAGTGGTATCCGGAAATTCGCGCTTTGCGGGACGTCTCGGTTGAGCAACTGCAGAGGCATGCCGCGCAGATTCCCGAGGTCATCTACAAGCGCTGCCTGCACGTGGTGTCGGAGAATGACAGAGTTCTGGCGGGCGCACAATACATGACCGACGGCGATGTGAGCCGCTTTGGAGGCCTGATGCGGGAATCGCATCGTAGCCTGCGCGATCTTTTCGAAGTCAGTTGCCGGGAACTCGATGTGATGGCGGAAATCGCCGAGTCCCTGCCCGGCTATTGCGGCGGGCGCATGACCGGCGGCGGATTCGGCGGTTGCACCGTGAACCTGGTGAAGACCGGGGATGCGCAAAAGTTCGCCGAACAGATTTCAGAACGATATAACGCCGCCCTGGGAATCAAGCCGGACGTCTACGTCTGCTCGGCAGCCAATGGCGCGAGCGCAAGTTAGCTGGTCTGCACACTCAAAACTTAAACCAGAAAGCACACGAAGTAACACGAAGGAAGGCCATATCCTTGAACTCCTTCGTGTACCTTCGTGCCCTTCGTGGTTTAACGCGTCTTCTCTTCTTTTCTTAATGCCAGGTTTTCTCAAATCTCAAATGGCTCGGGTCGAGCGTCGCATGACCAGATGGGTTGGGATGGTGTAATCGGCGTGGGATCCGTCTTCTTTCCGGATGAGAGCTTCGAGCGCGGCAAAAGCGGTCACTGCAAGCTGAGTGCGGGACAGGATCACGGTGGTGAGCGGAGGCTGGGTGAGGTGCGCGAACGAGATATCGTCGAAGCCGATCAGGGAGATGTCGTCAGGAACTTTTAATCCGGCATCGTGAATCGCGCCCAGGGCGCCGATTGCGGTGAGGTCGTTGGAAGCGATGACCGCTGTCGGTGGCTGCGCCAGCTTCAGCAAGCTCCTCATGGCCATGGCGCCACCCTCAATGCGGTGGTCTCCTTTCTCAATCAATGCCCGCTCGGAGAGTCCACGTGCCTTAAGCCCGGATAGGAAGGCGGCGCGGCGTATGCGGACCGACTCCAGGTTCATGGGGCCGGTGATGAACGCAATCCGCCGGTGATTCAGGGAGAACAGATGCTGCAGGGCCTCGTGAATGCCCTGAGCGTAGTCGATGCGGATGTTCGCGCTGTGCGGCCCGGGTTTGCCGGTATCCATAAAAACGGTGGGAATGTTTCTTCGCGTCAACTCGGTGATCAAAGCCGGATCGGCCTCTGAGGTCATGATGGCCACGCCGTCAACCTTGCGCTCCACCATGCGCCGGATGCAGCCCGCCATGCGCTTGGGGTTGTAATCGGTGTTTCCGATGATGACTTCCTGGCCGCGCTGCACTGCCTGGTCTTCGAAGCTTTTCACCAGTTCGGGGAAAAACGGGTTGGTGATATCAGAGATGATGAGGCCCAGCATGCGGCTCCGCCCCGACACCAGGGTGCGGGCGTGGGTGTTGGGATAGAAGTTCAGCTCTTCGATTGCCTGACGGACGCGGGCCGCAGTCCCCGGCTTCACCTTCTCCGAATCGTTGATGGTGCGGGAGACGGTTGCGGTGGAGACTTTCGCCCTTTTTGCGACTTCTTTAATGTTCATGCAAATCCGCGAGGAAGGTCTCGAGGGGAGAAATGCCATTTTAGCAACGATCGCCGGGCAAAGGAATTGAAGAGGACGTGGTATGGGGCGGGCACGCTGGTCCGCCCACACATGTAAGCGTTTACAGGACGATCCCAATGTTAGATAATGCCGCCGGCAAACTTATGGACCGACGCAAGTTTCTTAAGACTACCGGCACTCTTATCGCGGGCGCGAGCGTTGCCCGCTCACCATTTGCCGCTGCGGCCGCTGAGCCGAACATGGCGCAGGGCCGGCTGGTTCTTCCCATCAACCGGAATTGGCGCTATAGCCGGAGCGTAGCCGAAGGCGCCCACAACCGCGACTTTGACGATTCCGGGTTCGAGCGCGTCGTGATTCCTCACACTAACGTCCGCTTGCCCTGGCACAGCTTTGATGAAAAGAGCTACGAGTTCATCTCCTGCTACCGGCGCCGCTTCAAGCTTCCTGCCGAAGCCCGTGGCCACCGCGTGTTCGCGGATTTTGAAGGTGTAATGACCGCCTCAACGGTGTGGATCAACGGCACCCGGCTGGGAGAATACAAGGGCGGATATACACCGTTTTCTTTTGACCTGACGCCACATGTCGACTTCGACGGCGAGAACGTTCTGGTGGTGGACGTCGATTCCAGCGAGCGGCCTGACATTCCTCCTTTCGGCTACCAGATTGATTACCTGACGTTTGGCGGCATCTATCGCGAAGTCTCGCTGCGCATCGTGCCCCCGACTTTTATCGAGAATGTCTTCGCCAAGCCCAAGGACGTGCTTACGGCGCACCCCAGCCTGGATGTGGATTGCTTTATCGAACATTCCGACGCCCAGCATTCCGACGCCCAGCATTCCGACGCCAGGCGCTCGGACGCAAAGAAAAACTTCCTGGCCCTTGAAGTTGAGCTGCGCGATGGCGACCGCGTGCTCGCTAAAGGCACACAGCGGATCCCGCCGTCGGCGGCCGGCACCGATCCGGTCACGCACACCGTTCATCTCGACAATCTTGGTTCCATCAAGCTGTGGGACCTGGCGACGCCGAGCCTGTACACGGTTCATGTTCGCCTGCTGAGCGGCGGGCAGCTTGTGGACGAGGTTTCGCGGACTATCGGGTTTCGCGAAGCCCAGTTCACCGACCATGGTTTCGAGCTCAACGGCAAAGTCATCAAGCTGCGCGGCCTGGATCGTCACCAGACATTTCCCTGGGTGGGGCAAGCCATGCCGGGCCGGGTGCAGCGCCGCGATGCGCAGATTCTGCGCAACCAGCTCAAGTGCAACATCGTCCGCACCTCGCACTACCCGCAGTCCCGCCACTTTCTCGATGCCTGCGACGAAATCGGGCTTCTGGTGCTGGAGGAAATTCCTGGCTGGCAACACATTGGGGACGAGCCCTGGAAACTGATCTCGATCGATAACGTCAGCCGCATGATTCGCCGCGACTGGAATCACCCGTCGATCATTCTCTGGGGCGTCCGGATCAACGAATCCAAGGACGATCACGATTTTTATGTCCGCACCAACGCACTGGCCCACAAGCTGGATCCGACACGCCAGACCGGAGGCATCCGGTATTTTCAGGAGTCAGAGTTTCTGGAAGATGTTTTCACCATGAACGACTTCGGCTTTCCCCTGAAGCCGCCTAATCATCCGCGTTATCTGAACACTGAGTTCGTCGGCCACACCTATCCCACAAAAACCATCGATCAGGTGGAACGGCTCACCGAACACACTCTGCGCCATGCCCGCATTCACGACCAGCTGGCTTCGAACCCGCAATACGCCGGCGGCATCGGCTGGTGCGCCTTCGACTACAACACTCACGGCGACTTTGGGTCCGGCGATCGCATCTGCTATCACGGCGTCACTGACATTTTCCGCGAGCCCAAGCCGGCCGCCGGCTTTTATAAATCGCAATGCGACCCGGTCGAAGAGGCGGTGCTGGAACCGGCTTTCCACTGGGCGCGCGGCGATGCCTCGGTGGGATTCTCCAACGCGGTGGTGTGTTCGAACTGCGATCATCTGAAGCTCTACATCGCGGATGAGTTGGTCGCGGAGGTCGAACCTGACCGCAAGCAATTCTCCCACCTGCGTTATGCGCCTTTCGTTGTGGAACTGGGTGAGCTCTTCCACAAATGGGGAGATTTGCGTCTGGAAGGTTACATTCAGGGGAAACAAATGATCGTGAAGAAGTTCTCGGGCAAGGGTATCGATCAGAAATTTACCCTTCTTCCGGACGACACCAGCCTGACGGCGGATGGAGCCGACACGACTCGCGTGGTTCTGCGCGTGACCGATGAATTCGACGCCATAAGGCCTTTTGCCAACGACGCGATCCAATTCGAACTGGAAGGTCCGGCGGAGCTGATTGGAGATAATCCCTTCTCTTTGGTGGGCGGCACCGGGGCAGTTTGGATTCGAGCCAGGGAACAGGCTGGGACGGTGCGGCTCACGGCAACGCATCCGCTGCTGGGCAAACAGCAGGTAGCGTTTGAAGTTGCGCCAGCGGCCCCGGAGAGTGTTTAGCGGGGTTTCAAGATCCGCCGGACAGCCGAGGGCGGCTGTCCCCGCGTGGCCGCCGGCTATATTTTTTGCCGGAGCAAATCCTCGACGTCGCCGATCTTTTCTCCCAACAAATTCAACTTACGGGCCAGGCCCTGGATCTCGGACTCGGCGCGGCGGTTGACGTCGTAGTCGAGTTCGCCACGCAGGCGATCCTTTGTATCTTGCCGGTTCTGGCTCATCATAATCACCGGCGCCTGGATGGCGGCAAGCATGGACAGAAACAGATTCAACAGAATAAACGGATAAGGATCCCAGGCGATCTGCCGGCCCAGAACATTGACGGCGGTGTAAATGCAAATGGCAAGCGCGAACGTGATGATGAAGGTCCACGAACCGCCAAAGCTGGCGACGGCATCCGCAATGCGCTCTCCGAAAGTCATGTCCTGTTCGATAATGTCGTTGGGATTGCGGCTGGCGCGAACCTGCACCAGTCGCTGCGAGGCGTGAAACTGGCGGCCCAGCACCGTCAGCATATCCATGCCGGCATGGGGTTTGCGTTGCAGGAGCGTCGCAATGTCGTCGCGGTCCACTTCCAGGCAGACAGTTTCTTCGAGAGCGACAGCGTCGGTTTGATGTGGGGTCTGTTCGAGCATGGAGGCGAAGCCGAAAAACTCGCCTTGAGCCGGCTGGTCGACCACGACTTCCTGATGATCCTCATCCACGGTGGTCACCCGCACCGCGCCCGAGACCAGGACATAAGCCTGTCCGCCGCGATCGCCAATCTTCCAGATACGCTGCCGCGGGGCGAAGGTCTTCATCTCGACTTGTCCGGCCAGAACCGCGGTCTCATCATCGTCGAGCAGGGCAAACAGAGGAACGCGTTTCAATATCTCGGGGCTGCACGCCATCGTTCACCTCGTGGTGGGAAGTGGATCACGCCGGTCCGTCTTAGGCTGATCCGTCCAGAAGGATGGCATAAACAGGCAACCGCAACAACTGGTGGGGATGAACTACCTGTGTTCTGCGAAGGCGCGAGAGTGGAATTCCATGACCTCGTCCATGTGGGCGAGAAAATAGGTCAAGCTGTGGTCACCGGGATACAAGTGGTATTCGTGTTTTATGCCTTCGGCGCGCAGTTGCCGGTCCAGGGCTGAGGCGCCATCTTCGAATCCAAAATCATCCTGCTCGCCGCAATTGAAATAAATGGCCAGGCTGCGCAGTGCGGCCCGATTATTTCGGGCCAGGACGAAAACACTGTTCCGGTTCCAGTGCAGGGTGTTGATGGGCTCGCCGAAAGCCGGTCCCAGCAACCGGCCCAAAGATGTGCCTGGCCGGTCCGCCGCACTGAGCTCTTGCGGCGTCTGCGTAATCAGGGCGGCGCTCTGGGCGCTCACTGCACTGAATAATTCGGGATGCGCGAAGGCGAAACGCAGCGCCCCGTAGCCACCCATCGAAATTCCGGTAATGGCGCGCCCCTGCCGCCCCGGGCGCACGCGATAACGGGCCTCGATGAAGGGCATGAATTCCTGCAAAAAGAAATCACTGTAGCGCACCGAGTTGTCCTCGGAGTTGATGTAGAACGTGCGTTTGGCTTCCGGCGCCACGATCAGGAAGTCGCCGATTTTATGCTGGCGGCGCAGGTCTTCGATAAGACTCCATCCGCCGGTGCCAAACATGGTCTGCTCGTTTTGTCCCAGGCCGTGCAGGAAGTAGAGCACGGGATAGCGGCGCTGTTTGGCGTCGTTTGCGTCGTAGTCTGGCGGCAATTGCGCACAGTAGTGAACCGTCTGCTTGAGTATGCGGCTGTGGATGACGTTGCAGTCGGTCCGGCTTTGCGCGCGCGCCGCCAGAGGAGGGAGGACAGTCAGAAAGAGAATAAGAGAAACAAATCCACGACGGCACTTCAATTTGAAGCATCTGCTCTTCCGGCCAGCCGTCATGCTGAGGCTGCGAAGCATCTGGCGTGAAGCAGATGGGAATTTGGGCTGCAATGGTGGCGATGCATGCAAGAGTTGTCGGGACTGAAGTGCCTCAGCATAACTCCATTCAGGATTTGTTTCGAACCAGGCGAAACATGATTCTACTCGTAGCGCAACGCCTGAACCGGATCCAGACGCGCTGCGCGCGCCGCAGGATACAGCCCGGAAAGCAGGCTTACGATGAACGCAAACACGATGGCGGCGCCCACCAGCCACCACGGCACCGCCCAGAAACTTTCCGGAGGAAGCGCCTGGCGCTTCAGGTAGATGTTTGTGCCAAGGTTGATGACGTGGCCGATGGCCCATCCCAGCATTACGCCTACAACTCCGCCCAAAACTCCCATCGCGCCAGCTTCGGCGAAGAAGAGCTTTTTGACGTCGCCGTCGCTGGCGCCAATGGCTTTCATGATGCCGATTTCGCGGCGACGCTCAAGGATGGCCATGACCAGCGTATTCACGATCCCAATTGATGCCACGGCCAGCGCCAGGCTGCCAAAGATCCCCAGGAACAGGTCGAGCACGGCAAAGAATTGCCGCAGGCTGCGAGTGGCATCGAGAATGGAAAAGGTGTTGAAGCCCAACTTTTTGATCGCCTGCTCCACCGCCTCCACCTGCTTGGGATTCTTTACCCGCACGCTGATGGTGGAATAACTGGGCTGCTTGTTGAAGCCGCGCATGCTATCGCGCAAGTCTGAGGGCTGCATCACATGCAAAGTCTGCGCCAGCTTCAGCGGCAGGAACACGCGGGCGCGCGCCGCGCCGCGCATGCTGTCCGGGTCAAGATCCGAGATGCCGACAATCTTGAGCTTCTGTTCGCGCGAGATCACGGAATAAGCGGAGTCCGAGGAGGCTTCATATTCGTTCGGAGTCCGGTCTTTTGCAGACTCGATGCTTCCCGTAGCCGAAGGCGCCGCCACACGCTCCGCGTAGCGCATGGTCAGTTCCTGGCCTAAAAGCGGCTTGGCCAGATCGGCGACGGGAATATCGTCCTCCTGACCCGGCTTGCTATCTTTGCCGAGCAATTCCGCCGCAAAGGATTTTTGCAGGATGACCTCGGGCGCGTTTTCGGAAGAGAAGAATGCGCCCTGGATTCCGGAAAAAGCATCGTTGGATCGCGCCGACTCCGGAATTCCTGACACCATAGTCAGGTGAGGCTTGTCCTGATAGCGCAGTTCGGTAATAAATCGGATATCAGGATAAGCCTCGAGCACGTCAGGCAGGCGTTCAATCTCCTGCCGCGCGGGCTCGTCCAGGGTGCGGCTTTCGGCGGCCGAAGCGGTATTGCGCTCGTCGTCACGGCTGAAGCCGCGCAAGTCTCGCCGCGACATGACCACCACAGTGTCGAAGAGCCCCGACTTGGCCAGATGGCGAGTTGCCAGCTTTTGCAAGCCGATGCCGAGCGAAAGCATCGCGACCAGCGACGCCACGCCCACCGAAATGCCCACGGTCGTCAGGGAATTTCGCAGCGACGATTCCCGCAGATTGCGCAGCGCCAGCTCGGTGAGATCGTAAGTTTTCATCTGTCTTTTTCGGAACTCGTAATCCCGGAACTCGAAGTCCCGGAAGCCGTAATCTGCGAACTCTCCGCCGGCGTGGCCAGATTGGACTGATCGTCGATCAGCTTTCCATCGGCCAGAAAAATCAGGCGCTGGGCGTAGCGCTCGGCCAGGGCACGCTCGTGCGTCACCATCACAATCGTCATCCCCAGCGATTGGTTGAACTCGCGAATAAAATTCATGATCTCGGTGCCGGTGTGACTGTCGAGATTTCCGGTGGGCTCGTCGGCCAACAGCAGTTTGGGGCGATTGATCAGCGCTCGGGCCAGCGCGGCCCGCTGTTGCTCGCCGCCGGAAAGTTCACTGGGGCGATGCGTGCTGCGGGAGGAGAGGCCGACGCGCTCCAGCGCCGCCTGGGTAAGCGCATCCCGCTGGCCGCGGTCCACTTCTGCGAAGCGCAACGGCAGTTCCACATTTTCAGCCAGCGTCATTCGCGAAACCAGGTTGAAGGATTGAAACACCATGCCCACCGCGTGCAGGCGATATTTTGCCAGTTCCTCGCGTGAGAGCCGCGCCAGGTCTTTATCCTCGACGATCACCGCTCCCGAGGTGGGACGGTCGAGGCCGGCGATCAAATTCAGCAGGGAAGATTTGCCCGATCCTGAACTGCCGAGCAGCGCGACAAATTCTCCGGCACGCACCTGAAGCGAGATACCATCCACGGCGCGTATGAGCGTCTCTCCCATCTGGTAGTGCCGGCAGAGGTCGACGATGCGGACTGCAGGTGCGCCGTTGCTGCCAGTTGGGCTATGCTTGTTCGTCATTAAAACTTCTAGTTGCAAAAACCCTGTTTGCTGAAACTGCCGTGTCCTGTTGCCAAAATTCCCTCCACGGCCCTGTTCTCGTTCATGAAGCTCACGTCTGACAGAGGGATTTTCCTAAACACGAGGTCCCTCCACTGCGCTCGCCGCGCTCCGCTTCGATCGGGATGACAGGGAGTTCAGTATCACTAGCGGACCTCTCCTCTTATTAGACGCAAGGCGTCGGCTGGACTTACGTCGCTGTCGTTATTTTTTCCAGGACTGCCGTCTTCGGAGGCTGCGATCGCGGCGTCGCCTTCGCCCGGAGCCAGGAACAGGTTGTTTTGCAAACCCTGCTGCTTGGTATAGAGATCGAAGTAGCGGCCATGCCGAACATAAAGCTCCTCGTGCGTGCCGCGCTCCACAATCTGTCCCTGCTCGACTACCAGAATCTGGTCGGCGCGGCGGATGGTAGAGAGCCGGTGGGCGATCACAAATGTTGTCCGCCCATGCATGAGATAGGAGAGCCCGTGCTGAATCATCTCCTCCGATTCGGAATCAAGGCTGGAGGTCGCCTCGTCAAGAATTAAGATGCGCGGCTCGGCGAGGATCGCCCGTGCGATCGAAATCCTCTGGCGCTGGCCTCCGGAAAGCTTTACCCCGCGTTCGCCCACAATGGTGTCGTATTTTTCCGGAAAGCTTTCCGCAAACTCGTCCACCCGGGCGATGCGGCAGGCGCGCATGATTTCTTCTTCGCTGGCGCAGGGCCGGGAGAAAGCTACGTTTTCCCGAATCGTGCCGTCAAATAAAAACGATTCCTGCAACACCACTCCCAGGCGAGTGCGGTAAGAATCGAGTCGAACCGTGCTGAGGTCCACCCCGTCAACCAAGACCCTGCCTTCTGCGGGCACATAAAATGCGGAGATCAGGCCGATGATGGTGGACTTGCCCGAGCCTGAGGATCCGACCAGCGCGGTGACCGTTCCGGGATCGGACTGGAACGAAACATCATGCAGGACGGTGCGACTGCCGTCGTAGCTGAAGGTCACGTGGTCGAATTCCACTTTGCCAACAATATCTTTCAAAGTCACCGTGCGGTGAGGGTCCTGATCCTCCGGGCGCTCGTGCAGAATTTCCTGGGTTCGCTCCAGCCCGGCCAGAGCCTCGGTGAGCTGGGTTCCGATGGAGACGATCTGCACGATGGGAGCTACCAGAAATCCCAAAAAGAGTGTGTAGGTAAAAAAACTGCCGATGGTGAGCGTGCCCGCCATGATCTGGTGCGCGCCGATGTACATGATGACGGCTCCGACCACGCCCATCAGCAGGCTGGCAGAAAGGCTCATCACCGATGTGGCGGTGAGGGTACGCATTACGTTGTCCAGCAGGCGCCGCACGCCGCCGGCGAAGACTGCTTCTTCGCGCTCCTCGGCGTGATATCCCTTGATCACTCGAACCCCGCCCAACGATTCCGCCAGCCTGCCGGTAACCTCGGCGTTAATTTTGCCGCGCTGCCGGAAGATCGGCCGGATCGTACTGAAGGCCTTGTTCAGGGCAAGGGCGAAACAAAGCAGGAAGCTGAAAGCCAGCCCAGTCATGAGCGGGCTGATGCGAAACAGAACCACCAGCGCGATTCCGGAAGTAAGCAGCCCGCCGACCAGGTCGACCAGTCCGGTCCCCAGCAGGTTGCGGACGCCTTCCACGTCGGTCATGATGCGCGAGACCAGCGTGCCGGTTTTGTTGGAGTCGTAGAACGCAACCGGCAGATGCGAGATGTGGGTCTGCACCTTTTGCCGAAGCTCGGCGATCAGCCGCTGGGCCGCCTTCGACAGCAACTGGGTCAGCGCAAACGACGTGATTCCCTGAATCACCGTGGCCACCAGAACCACCGACACCAGGCGGCGCAATAGTTCGATGTGATGTTTGGCGATGACGCTATCGATCAGATACTTGGTCGAGTAAGGCAGCACCAATCCCGACACGCGGTTCACGATCATCAGCAGGAAGCCCAGCGCCAGCAGGCCCCGGCGGGGCCGCATAAGATCCCACACCGCGGGCAAAACGGTGCGTAGCTGTTGCTTGGTTAGCTTCGGCTTGGGCTTGGGGGTGGGGGGCGAATTCACTGTCTTCTTTAGACTTTGCGAAGCGGCTGGAGGGTTCATTTTTGCGGGCGGCGGCCTTGGCGATTCGAAGCCCGGCAATAGAAAAAGCGCGGCTTGCGGGCCGCGCTTCTCATGCCATTGATTCGAGGATTTTCCGGTTACTCTTCCGCGTGCGAATTAGGGAGAGCCAACTGTTCGGCGGCGGCGGCGAAATCTTCGGCGGAGATTTCAAAGGAACCGTCGGAGCCGGTCGCCGGTTTCTCCAACTTTCGCTGGACCTTGCGCTCGGCTTTTTCCCGCTGCTTTTCCTGCCGCGAGCGCTCTTTCTGACGTTTGGTAAAGCTGGAACGGCCTCGACCAGACATAGACACCTCCAAAGGGACATTTTTTTGGCAGATCGTATTTCTGGCAGGTCAGTGCTGATCACCCACCCGACTTGAACCTAAGGTGAAACCGCGCTGTTCTGCCCGTGCTGCTGACTACCAGCGCGGCTCGCGAGGCTGCCGCGCGTGGCCCTGATAATCATCGCGGCCGCCGCCACCGCCGCTGGAACGTCCACCACCACCGCCGGGACGCCCTCCGCCTGGACGACCACCACGCGGCGGACCACCGCGATCGGTCTTGGGACGAGCTTCGTTAATGTTCAAGGCGCGGCCGCCCAGCTCTTTACCGTTCAGGGCGGCGATTGCCTTTTCGGCTTCAGCGGAATCCGTCATTTCGACGAAGGCAAAGCCGCGCGAACGGCCGGTATCGCGGTCGGTCACGATGCTGACCTGTTCGATAGCTCCGTGCGGTTCAAAAAGCGCCCGCAACTCTGCTTCCGTGGTGCTGTGGGGGATGTTGCCAACAAACAGCTTCTTCATAAAGTTCCTCGTGCTGCACGCTAGAGTGTAACTCAAAACTTCAGGACGCCGGTTTTTCCGAATTACGCTGGACTGCCTCTACCCATGAAAACTGCGGGTGCTTCTTGCTGGCTGGATCATGACTGGGACGCGGATCTTTCAACGATCGGGTCGCGGCGATGCGCCAGGAGGCCTCCTGAAAGCCGTAGCGGCGGGGCAGAGCTACGCAGGCGTTGGCGTACATGGCAATCACCATCTCGCCCCACTCCCCGTGAACCTCTGGCGGGAGTGCGCCGCCGTCCGCGCCCGGCGAACCTGCCAGATACTCCGGCTTGCCCACAAGAAAAGCCAGACTCTGCGGCGGCTTGGCGCTTCTTACTTCATCACAGAATTCCTGCACGTTGACCGAATCGTTATGCACGTCGACCAGGATCAGGCTATAAGCGTCGGCCTGCCACAAGGAACGCGCCTCGGCGATGTTCGCGGCGCAATCTACATCGACTCCCAGTTTGCGCATGATCTTGGAGCGCAGATCGCGTTTGGTGGCGTAAGAATCCACCAGCAGCACGCGCTTTCTGGCCAGGGCGCGGATTGCGGACATCGACCCAGGGGTTTGGCTCACGCCCGGTCCTTGCTGATGTCAGGAACGCTGCGTGGTTTCTTGCTGGCGTCGGAGCCGCCGGAACTGGCTCCGGCTGCCTGGAATAGTGCCCGGTTGCGCTTGCGACGCTGGATGTTCTGCTTCCGCTCCCGGTTGAAGCGGGACTTGTCGCCATTGAATTGGGACATCGCTCATCTCCTCGGTTGCTTCGGTTGCTCTTCTCCGACTGCGCTCTCCGGAAACTCCGGGTGCAAGTCGAGAGTGGTACGCCTGCGAAGCGCTTCCGCACCCTGTGAGGATGATGCTTGAATTGCGGGGTAACGAAGCGCCGAACCGGAACCGCCACTGCTCTCAATCGCGAAGGCGCAGGGTAGATTTGCGATGTGTCTTCGTGGTTAAGTCTTTTATTGATTATACCTGCCTGAGGCGGGAGAAAGAGAAAATACTGAAGCTGGATATCGCCTGGTTGGGCAAATTGCTTAAGATTTCGACGCCATCCTGAGGGACGTTACTCCCGAAAGACCTTGCGCGCATCTTCCATTGTCCGTCTATAACCCGAGCGCCCGTTTGCTGCATCCGTAACTGGTTACCGAAGGCATCCCGGCGAGCCGCGCTGGTACGCAATTTGCCAACCTAAAAAGGCTTGTTTCTGATAAACTAGGTATGCGTTTGATTAGAATCGGTTGTTGAGCAGCTTCTTGCATACCAGCTTGAACCGCCCTTTAGTACCTCCGATCTCACAGCGTAAATCGATTGAAAAGGAAACAGTAACAAAATGGCAGAACAAGGAACAGTAAAGTGGTTTAACGACGCCAA